>NZ_LJRO01000458.1:0-272745 GCF_001401155.1 Pseudomonas tremae | reverse complement strand
GCGGCCAAGGCTGAGTGGGAAAAGTAAGTGCTCAGGCCGAACGGGTGCATTTTGCGCCGTCCCAAGCTCCAAAAATTATTGTTGTACATACAAGTCCAACTCACTACGTGCCAATGTTTGGCATTGGCATTGGCATTGGCATTGGCATTGGCATTGGCATTGGCATATGGCCTTGGGTGCTTTGCGGAAAAATTTTCAGCACTGCACGATAGTCGTGTAACCCATGCCTGGCGACTGGTGCTAAATATGAGTTCGTTTAATAGTAGTGATATTTAGCTTTTTATTTCTCAGAAATATCTCGTAAGTATCGTCACTTTAGTGTCATGCTAGAGTTGTTTTCTAATAAAAAAGGAGTAAATCCATGGCCGGAAAACGTCAGCACTATATTCCACGATTTTTGCAGTCTGGCTTTTTAGATGATCCGTACCACAAGGCCAAGCGAACTTGGTTGCATCGGCGCAATATGTCGGCTCTGCTAGTGGCGACCAAAAGCATCGGAGTAAGTGAAAATTTTTATTCAAAGATTAGAAGTGATGGTGCGAAAACTCTGGATGATATTATTACTGAAATTGAGGTGGATATTTTACATGAGTTCTCTGCTTTTAAGAATGCTCGGGAAGGCGAAGCTGTAGACTCAAAAGCGGCTGCTCGCCTTACGGTGCATTTAGTGCTTAGAACCGCTCACTTGCGATCTCTGTTTGAGCAAGGTGCAGTGAAGGCTTTTGACGCGGCTATACCTATTTTTTCTGATTCGGATATAATTCGCAGGCATATTAATCTAGATGATTCGGGCGGGAGGGTAGAGCTAAAAAAAATGATTGATCAGGCTCTTTGTGCACTGAGCGGTGAAGAGCTTTCCATGCCAGTGCCGTTGGTGTGTCGCATAGTTGAGTTTAGAGTTCGTGAAAACTTCGAAAGTTTTTTTGAAGAAAAAAATTCAACTATTATTCAGGTTTTGAAAGATATTCTGTTGCCTGTGCAAGACCAGATTCGAGATGCGCACAACAAAATACTGGAAGCATCAAAGCAAACTGTTTGGGAGGATGAGCTGTCAAAGTTGTCTTGGCGTGTTCAAGAGGTAGTCGGGGCTATACTTCCTGATTGTGTTGCGCTTGCCCGCGTAGTAGGTAAGGAGCTTTTACCTCTAATTTTTAATGGCGCGAAAAATATTGATCTTGTGATTTTTCCTATAAGTCATAATCGGTTGCTTATAGGTCGGGCTGATAATCATAATGCTATAGATATAAAAACTGTTAATGTTGCAAGCGCAACTTGTAGTGACAGCTTTTTTATTTCTCATCGAAATGAAGATGGAGAGGGACTTTCCCAGTATATAGGGCAAAAATCTGCCAATACAATTGATGCTGCTGTTAAAGAGGCTGTTTTTAGCTTTCGGCTAGCTGAGCATGAAAAGAATAATGACAATTCTCTGCCCTCTAAATCCATTCAAGCGGCAAGTGATTCTTCAAGTTCTTTCTCATTGACATTCAAAGATTTTGGCGATGCTGAGATGGTTAAGGGGATAGGCAATATTTTACAAGCTGTTATCGGGGAGCTGGGTCAAGATATACCGATTTCAGCGCTTGATGGTGTTACTTTTTCGCAAGATTACCCAGCTGCAATTCTAGAAATTGATAGGGGGGGTGCATTCGTAAGTAAAAGCCAGCCAAGAGATTATGGCCGGCCGGTAGCCAAGTCTGTAAGAGTGATTCGTGAAGGAAAAGTAAAAGTTCATTTAGTTGTTGATGCCTTAATTGCTTATCTTTTACTTTCTAATAAAGAAGATGTGTCATATTCAATTCATCTGTTACTTGCCCAGCTTTCTGAAGTGCTGCATGCAAGCTTCTACGAGCCTCTTCTTGAAAGTGACCGCAATGCAGAAATAGATGGAATAAGTAAAATGTTGTTTTCCAGCGTATCGCATGCGCCGATTAGTTATTTTTTTGCGCGAGAAAAAGTGCGTTTTTCGATATGAATGCTGGTGAAAGTTATGCGGCTTTAGTCAAGGATAGCTATGCATCTGCTAAAGAAAAAATTTGTTCAGCAAGGATGGATTATCGAGTAAGCGATAACATTGAAGTGTTACTGAATACAGCATTACCTCAATTGTCATTTTTTTGACTCATGCGGCTTAGTGGTTGGGCCACAGAGACGGTCTGTCGGAGTCTGAGTTTTTTCCTGGGTCGAAATTATTGGATGATTTAGAAGTCCTTGAGTTAAATCTTTGGCTAGAGCTCTTTGGGCGCGATCTTCGAAAACTGTATGATACTGAGGGCCAGTTCACGACTAAAAATATTTTTTCACTTAGTAGGCATGTTGAACGCATTTTATGGACTTTCCAGATATGTCCTTGGCTTATGGAAGATGGCACCATTTATGTCACAGTTCCCTTCGGCGATGATTTGGCCGCCTTGTCTGTCGATTTGTAATTTTTGTCGTAATAATTCAACTACAATCCAGAAACTTTGAGTTTTTTGTATCAGGCAGTAATTGCTGCGTAGTGACCTGTCACTGCCAATGTGGGGGCGGAAGCGCAGGACCCGCTAGGCGTATGTCGGCCCTTGGGCGTCGAGATCTATGACCTCGACGCTTCGCTGCTGAAGGGCTGGCAGTCTCCCGAGCGTGCCGCCTATAAAGGCCTGCATGGTCTGCAGGCGGCCAAGGCTGAGTGGGAGCAATGACGGGTCAGGTCGAGCGGGCCATTTTGCGCAGTCCAAGAACCATCAATGCCCCAAGCCCGAGCATTGCCAGCAACAAGGCCGGGTAAGACACCCACCAGTGCAGCGGGGCGGTCATCATGCTGAATTCGGACATGCCGCCGATTCCGGCAATCAGGTTCAGCGGCAGGAACACCACGTTGATCAATGTCAGTTTGCGTAACAGGTTGTTGGTGCTGTTGTTGACCAGATTGCCCCGAGCGTCCATCAACCCGGCGAACACAGTGGAATAGATCTCGGCCTGTTTGTAGCACTGGTCGTTCTCGATGATCATGTCGTCGATCAGCGCCAGGCTTGCAGTCGCGTATTGCTTGCCCTGCGCATGATTGCGCAAGCGAGTGAGCACCGCGCCGTTGCTGTGGATGGCGTTGATGTAATAGACCAGGCTCTCGCTGAGGTTGAACATCTGCACCAGGTGGCGGTTTTCCAGCGATGAGTTGAATTTCTGCTGCAATTCCCGGGCGACCATCTTGATGACCTTCAGATGCCCGAGGTAGTGATGGATGTTGTTGAACAGCATTTCCAGAAGGATATCCAGCGGCTGGCGCAACGGACGATGAAACCCCAGCGCGTCAAATGGCTGATCGTCATCGCAGATCAGCACCAGCTGATCCTGACTGAGCAGTACGCCGAATGAGGACACATCGAACGAAAAGCTGTCCTTGCCCGAATAGTTCTCGGGGCGTTTCCAGATCAGAAACAGCGCATCGGGGTGGAACTCGATGCGTGATATTTCATCCGGATCGAGCGCCGAAGCGACCGCATGCTCATCAAGGTGGAATTGCTCCAGCAACAGCCTGCATTCCCCGGCATCGGGTTTGCTGAACCACAGCACCTGAGCCTTTTGCGGATTGCACGCTTGCAACCGACCGTCATTGAGTTCCAGACCTTGAATCATCGTCTCACCATGTCTGACCGAGGCGTTTGAGTTCAAGGCGACGAATGAATTCTTCCAGCACCAGGCTGTACAGATCGTCTTGCAGGTAAGCGTCTTCGATACCGGCATCCAGATTCGGATTGTCGTTGACTTCGATAACCACTACCTGCTCACCGGATTGCTTCAAATCAACACCGTAAAGCCCGTCGCCAATCAGGTTGGCGGTCTTGAGCGCCAGTTCGACCACAGCACTTGGCGCTTCGTGTACAGCCAGCGTGCGGCACTCACCATTGACCTCGGCGCCCACTGCCTTGTGGTTATAGATCTGCCAGTGCCCCTTGGACATGAAGTATTGGCAGGCAAAAATCGGCTTGCGATTGAGAATGCCGATGCGCCAGTCGTATTCGGTGTAGAAAAACTCCTGAGCCAGCAGCAACACCGAGTGTTCGAACAGCTGGGCCGTCGCGGTGTGCATTTCTTCGGGCGTACTGACCTTGATGACGCCTCTGGAGAAACAGCCGTCAGGGATCTTCAGCACCAGCGGAAAACCCAGCCGTGTCGCGACATGTGGCAGCTCTTCGGGGCGGTCCTTGTAGAGAATTTCGGTTCTTGGCATCCCCAGGTCATGGCTTTTGAGCAGGTCTGTCAGGTACACCTTGTTGGTGCAGCGCAGAATTGACGTGGAATCATCCATGACCACCAGGCCCTCGCTTTCGGCCTTTTTGGCAAACCGGTAGGTGTGGTTGTCGACGCTGGTGGTTTCACGGATCAGCAGGGCGTCGTACTCGGCCAGGCGGGCGTAGTCCTTCTTTTCGATCAGCTCGACGTCAATGCCCAGGCGCTGACCGACGCGAATGAAGTTGGACAGCGCCAGCGCGTTAGAGGGAGGCAACTGCTCATGCGGGTCGTGGAGAATGGCCAGGTCATAGCGCGCCAGGCGGCGCGAGCTGGGTTGCCGCCAGATCTTGCGGCTGAAGCCGTCCAGTGCAGCGGCAAACTCATCCTGCTGATCATCACGCAAACGCGGCAGGGCGCCGGCTTTGATGCCTGCAATGTGCCACGTGTCGCGTTTGCGAAACTCGACCATCAGGATTGGACAGGGAAAGGCTTCAAACACTTGGCGGGCCAGGTCTTTCAATGGTTCAAGTGTGGTCTGACCGAAATACAGTGTCAGGGTAAACCCGTCCGTGTCGTTATAGGGGTGATCCAGAAGTGCTGTTTCCAGGCACTTGTCCAAGTTATCGAGTGCCAGGCCGTAGACGGATTTGCGGGTCAGTTCACTGATGGTTTTGACCGACGGAATAACATGGTGCTGCCGAGCCTCGGCCAGCAGCGAACAGTAATAACCGTGGCCGAGGTACTTGTAGCTCCGGCACAGGTTTATGACCTGCACGCGCTTGCCTGCGGTGGACTCGAGCGGTTTTTCAAAGTAGTCCTGCGCGCTGATCAGATCCTCGCTGGGGAAGTAGGATGCCCAGTCTTCAAGCCGTTCGACAATAATCAACAGTGGCCTCTGCGCTGCAAAGGAAGTTATTGGAAATGCACGGTTGGATGTTGCTGAATGTGCAAGTTGGGTCGATACTTCGTTCATCTTCACCTGTGCCGCTGACATGTGTAATAGGTCCGATGGGAAACAAGTCCTTTCTATTAAGCATGTGCTTTTTGAAATGTCCCGTTTCGTTACACAACTTTTACGGCGGTGCAGATGGACTTTATATTTCGTGGTGCAGTGGCAGGTGATGTCGATGCGCTGCTGGTTCTGGAGGACAGCTGCTTTGAAGGCGATCGACTGACGGCACGCAGCTTTCAGTGGATGATCCGCCGAGCGAACGCGTGCCTGATCGTCGCAGAGCACGCCGGGCAACTTGCCGGTTACGCGCTGGTGCTGTTCCATCGCGGCACTTCGCTGGGGCGTCTTTATTCACTGGCGATTGCCGACTCTGCGAGAGGGCAGGGTCTGGGCAAGCAGTTATTGCAGCGCGCCGAGCAACAGGCCGTCGAGCGCGATTGCGCCTATTTGCGCCTCGAAGTGCGACCTGACAACGCCGCAGCCATCGCACTGTACGAGCGCAGCGGGTACCGGCGCTTCGCTCAGGTGGACGACTACTATCAGGATCATGCTCCGGCGTTGCGTTACGAGAAGCGCATCGTCGAACACGTCAGGCACGACAGTCGCTCGGTGCCTTACTACCAGCAAACGCTGGATTTCACCTGTGGCCCGGCCTGTCTGTTGATGGCCATGAAAGCCTTGCAGCCAGCGCGCTTGATGGGGCGCGCTGAAGAGTTGCAGATCTGGCGCGAGGCTACCACGGTGTTCATGACCTCTGGGCATGGCGGCTGCAGCCCACAGGGGCTTGCGCTGGCTGCATGGCGGCGCGGCTTTGCAGTGAAGCTGCTGGTGTCTATGTCGGGCCCGTTGTTTCTGGCCGGGGTGCGCAGTGATAACAAGAAGCAGGTGATCCGCCTGGTTCACGAACAGTTTTGTCGCGAGCTTGACGCGGCAGGTGTGCAGTCGTTGCCCAACCGCTCGCTGAATTTGCCGGGGGTGCTTGCAGGCGGCGGCAAGCCGTTGGTGCTGATCAGCAGCTATCGCCTGACGCGCTCCAAGGCCCCGCATTGGGTAATGGTCACCGATTGCGACAGCGACTTTGTCTACCTGCATGACCCCGATATCGATCACAGCCTGCATCGTCAGGCAATCGACTGCCAGCATATGCCGGTCAGTCATGCCGACTTCAACCGTATGAGTTGTTTCGGGGCCGACAAACTCAGGGCTGCAGTGATTGTATTTGCGCCGCCTGTGGATGATCATTCGCCTGCGTTACACAAGGCTTCAGCAGCCCACTCAAAGGACCCAGCCCCCCGATGAAACCGCTTTTCAGAACCCTGTGGATCTTCGGCATCGCTGTGAGTCTGTCTGCCTGCATCAGTGCGCCGGTCCCGCTGACGGCAGGCACTGCCGAGAAGTTGCGTCAGCAGCCTCCTGTGCGGTTTTTGCTGACCTTCGACGACGGCCCGAGTGCTTCGACATTTTACAACCCGAGTATCACCGTGCTCGACAGCCTGGCCGACAACCCTGTGCAACCGGGCATCAAGGCCATATTTTTCGTGCAGACCGGCGCCACCGGTGCGGGCAACAGCGATCAGGGCCGGGCGATCATGCAGCGCGAGCATGAGCAAGGGCATCTGCTGGGTTTCCATACCGCCACGCCGCACCACACCAATCATCGTTCGTTGAGCGATGACGAACTGGAGCAATCCCTGACCAAGGGCTGCGCCATCATGGCCTCTATCACCGGCGCACCGACTGTCTTGCTGCGGCCGCCGTTCTGGAACTACGACAAGCGCACTTTCAGCGCTTATCAGCGGCATGACCTGCATGTGTTGCTGACCGACCTGAGCGCCAACGACGGCAAAATCTGGGGTTACAACTTCAGCCTGCGGCGTCGTTCGAACCTGGTCAGCCAGCTTTCCCAGGTTCGCGAGCGTATTGCTGCCGGAGAATTGCCCGCGGTAGACGGCGTAATTCCCGTGGTGGTGACCTTTCATGACCTGAACCGCTATACCGCGAGGCATGCGCGAGAATATTTGCAGATACTGGTCGACAGCGCCGCACAGACTGGCGTTCGACTGGCCGCCAAGCCGTTTTACGATGACAGCACCCAATTGCAGCGCGCTGCCTTGGCTCGCACCGTAAAGAACGCCGATCAGCCTGTGCGCTTACCCGGCGTATGGAACTGGATCTGGGACCGCAACGCTCACTGAAGACCGCTCAAGAAAGAGTGTTCTTGCGCGCCCGACCATCCTGAAACAACGTGTCTGGAAAGGGCGTCGACAGCAGCCAGTCTCTGAACACGCACAGCGACGGCAGGTTCTGAAAGCGCGTGGCGTACGCAAGGTAATAATTGCGCCCACTGTCCAGCGGCTCGAACAGCGTGACCAGCTCACCGCTGCTGATCTCGTCCTGCACCAGAATGCGTGGCACCAGCGCGATGCCGATCCCCGCTGTCACGGCTTGAATCAGGTGCGAGGTCAGCTCGAAGCTCGGGCCGGGACGCATGACGTGGTGAGCCAGTTGGTTGCTGTCGAACCAGTCCGACCAGGCATTGGGCCGGGAAACGACGCTCAGCAACGACTGCAGGGCTACCTCGGCCGTACTCATGGACCGGTAGCCGGGCAGTGCCTTCGGGCTGGCGATGACCACCAGCTTTTCGCTGACCAGCATATGGGCAATGTAACCCGGCCAGTTGCCATGGCCCGCGCAGATGATCGCGTTCATTTCACTGGCCACCGGTGTCAGGTCGGCGTTGACGATCCGCGAGTGGATATGCACCACGTAACCCGGGTGGCGAGTATAGAAATCATTCATCCGTGGCAGCAGCCATTTGGAGCCGAATGTCGGCAGCACGGCCAAGTGCAGCGTACCGCCCTCGGATTTGTGGGCGATGGTCTGTAAGGTCGCGCTGCGGATGCGGCCCAGCGCTGCGGCTAATTCGTGCTGATACAAAGCGCCTGCGGTGGTCAGCTCGATACGCCTGCCGTCACGCTTGAACAGCTCGACATCCAGTTGCGCTTCCAGCGCCTGTACCTGGCGGCTGACTGCGCTTTGGGTCAGTGAAAGTTCGTCTGCGGCCTTGGTAAAGCTGCCATGCCTAGCGGCGGCCTCGAAAGCGAGCAGGAGTGACATGGAGGGTGTCAGTCTTCGGGTGTTCATTCATAACACTCATGAAAAAGCGGCAGGTTTTACGTTTGCGCTGGAGGATGACAGGCGGGAGAATCCCGGTAACCGTTGATGACGCCACGTATTCGAGCGTTTGGAAGCATACGTGCTTTGCATATAAAACGCCTAGCCAGCAGGAAGACCACCATGATTGCGCTGTTGAAACCGACCTCCGCACAGGGCGGTGCCTACGACCGTTTTCTCGATGCCCTGACCGAGGGGGGCTTTCGCGGCGAAATCGCCAGGGATCATGGATCGCGCACGGTGCTGGCTACCGATAACTCCATCTATCAGCGCCTGCCGCAGGCGGCAGTGTTCCCGATGGACAGTCATGACGTGGCGATCGTCGCCCGGCTGGCAGCGCGGCCCGAGCACAAACAGGTGGTGCTGACCCCGCGTGGCGGTGGCACCGGCACCAATGGCCAGTCGCTTACCGACGGCGTGGTGGTCGATCTGTCGCGGCACATGAACAACATCCTCGAAATAAACGTCGAGGAGCGCTGGGTGCGGGTGCAGACCGGCGTAGTCAAGGATCAGTTGAATGCGGCGCTCAAACCGCACGGGTTGTTTTTCGCCCCTGAACTGTCGACTTCCAACCGGGCCACGCTGGGCGGCATGATCAATACCGATGCCAGCGGGCAGGGCAGTTGCACCTACGGCAAAACCCGTGACCATGTGCTGGAGTTGACCACCGTGTTGCTCGGCGGATCGTACGTTCACAGCCAGGCAATCGATGCCGAACAATTGGCCAGTGAGCAGGCGCGCACGGACCGGGCCGGTGATGTGTATCGTTGCGCGCAGCAGATCGCCGATACCCAGGCGCAGTTGATCAAAGATGTGTTCCCACCGCTTAACCGTTGCCTGACCGGTTACGACCTGGCGCACCTGCGCGAAGGCGACGGGCGCTTCAACCTGAACAGCGTGTTGTGTGGGTCCGAAGGTTCGTTGGGGTTCATTGTCGAGGCTCGGCTCAACGTGCTGCCGATCCCCAGGCACTCGATTCTGGTCAACGTGCGTTACGCAGGCTTCATGGACGCTTTGCGCGACGCCAAAGCCTTGATGGCGCACAAGCCGCTGTCCATTGAAACGGTGGACTCCAAGGTGCTGATGCTGGCGATGCAGGACATCGTCTGGCACGGCGTGGCTGAGTATTTTCCTCAGGACCCTGCAACGCCCACACTGGGCATCAACCTGATCGAGTTCAGTGGCGACGAATCGAGCGAAGTGGAACAGCGTGTCCATGCCTTCGTCGAACACTTGCAGGCAGATACTTCGGTAGTGCGCCTGGGCCATACGCTGGCCATCGGCAGTGCTGCGGTGAATCGGGTCTATGCCATGCGCAAGCGCTCCGTGGGGTTGCTCGGCAACGTCAAAGGTGAAGCACGGCCGCAGCCGTTTGTGGAAGACACCGCCGTGCCACCGGAAAATCTGGCCGACTACATTCAGGAGTTTCGCGCATTGCTGGACAGTCATGACCTGCAATACGGCATGTTTGGCCATGTGGATGCGGGAGTACTGCACGTGCGGCCGATTCTGGACATGAAAGACCCGGCGCAGGCTGCGTTGATTCGGCCGATCTCCGACGCTGTTGCCGCCTTGACCAAGCGCTACGGCGGTCTGTTGTGGGGCGAGCACGGCAAGGGCCTGCGCTCACAATACGTGCCGGAATATTTCGGCGAGCTATACCCCTCGCTGCAGGCGCTCAAGGCGGCTTGCGACCCCCATAACCAGCTTAATCCCGGAAAAATCGCCACGCCTGCAACGGTTCCTGATGCACGGTTGACGCTGGTGGACGAAGTGACGTTGCGCGGTGACCTGGATCGCAGGATCGACGAGCGGGTCTGGAAGAGCTACGACAGCGCGCTGCATTGCAACGGCAATGGCGCCTGTTACAACTATGACACCGACGACGCCATGTGCCCGTCGTGGAAGGCCACTCGTGACCGCGTTCACTCACCCAAGGGCCGTGCTTCACTCGTCAGGGAGTGGTTGCGTCTGCAAGGCGAGCAGGATGTAGACGTCTTGACCGCCAGCGCCAGGGCGCGTACTGCCAATGTGCTGAAAAGTCTGGCCGAGCGGACCGTCAATAGCGTAGCCAGAGTCGCGGGGCAGAAGGATTTTTCCCACGAAGTCTATGACGCAATGGCCGGTTGCCTGGCCTGCAAGTCCTGCGCGGGGCAATGCCCGGTAAAGGTCAATGTGCCGGAATTCCGTTCGCGTTTTCTGGAGCTTTACCACAGCCGCTATCTGCGACCGATCAAGGATTACCTGATTGGCTCGCTGGAATTCAGCATCCCGCATCTGGCGCGCTTTCCGAAGTTGTACAACGCCATCATGCGTGCAAGGCCCGTGCGCTACCTGCTTGAGCACGTTGCCGGTATGGTCGACAGTCCATTGCTGAGCCTGATGGACTTCCGCGCCGCCTGCGCGCGCTGGAACGTCGGCATAGCCACGCCCCAGCGGCTGGCCGCGCTGACCGATCAAGAGCGCAAACGTACGGTGGTGCTGGTGCAGGATGCGTTTACCCGTTATTTCGAAACGCCGCTGGCCGCTGACTGGCTCGAGCTGATTTCGCGGCTGGGTTATCAGGTTTATCTTGCCCCGTTTGCGCCAAATGGCAAACCTCTGCAGGTGCAGGGTTTTCTGGGGGCATTCGAGAAGGCGGCGAGCTTCAACAGCCAGTCGCTGGGCAAGCTGGCGAACTACGGCATCCCGCTGATTGGCCTGGACCCGGCCATGACCCTGGTCTATCGCCAGGAATACAGCAAGACTCTGGGCAGCGAGAACGTGCCAAGCGTCATGCTGCCGCAGGAATGGCTCGCAACCGAGCTTGAAGAGCAAGCCGATGCTATCTCGGACGAGACTTATTACTTCCTGCCGCACTGCACCGAAAAAACCAATGAACCAGGCAGCGTCGGCCTCTGGCAGAAAGTCTTTGCCCGCGCCGGCCTGAAGCTGGAGGTTTTGGCCAGCGGCTGCTGTGGTATGTCGGGCACCTATGGGCATGAAACCAGAAACGCCAGGACCAGCGAGACTATCTACCGCCAGTCCTGGCAGCCATTGGTGGCGCGTCACGGCGGTGACGGCCGACTGGTCGCCGACGGCTATTCATGCCGCAGCCAGGTCAAACGTCAGGATGGCAAAGTGGTGCAGCATCCGTTGCAAGTGATGCTGGAGCGGATGAGGGCACTGTAACCCTGACGCAGAGCGTCGCACCTGAGGTTATCGTTCCGCACGCTCCAGCGTGGGAATGCCTTGCGTGACGCTCTGCGTTACATATCAGTGCTGCGCCGCCTGTTCAGGATGAGCCCTCACACCAGGTACTTGTTGAACCAACTCAGTGTCCGCTCCCATGCCAACTTGGCGGCTGCCTCGTCATAGCGGGGGGTGGAGTCATTGTGGAAGCCGTGGTTGGCGCCTGGATAGATGTACGCTTCGTAGGTCGTGCCTGCCGCCTTCAATGCCTTCTCGTACGGCGGCCAGCCTTCGTTGATGCGGGTGTCCAGCTCGCCATAGTGAATCATGACCGGTGCCTTGATCTTCACCACGTCTTCAGCGTTTGGCTGGCGTCCGTAGAACGAGACCGCAGCCCCAAGCTCCGGGTAAGCGACCGCTGCTGCATTGGTGACGCCACCGCCGTAACAAAACCCGGTGATGCCGACTTTGCCGGTGGTCGCGTCGTGCGTCATCAGCCATTCTATGGCGGCAAAAAAGTCGTTCATGAGCTTTTCGGGATCGACTTTCTGCTGCAATTCTCGGCCCTTGTCATCGTTGCCCGGGTAGCCACCAACCGATGAAAGACCGTCCGGTGCCAGGGCGATGAACCCGGCTTTGGCCACGCGACGTGCGACGTCTTCTATATAGGGGTTCAAACCGCGATTCTCATGCGCCACCACCACGCCAGGTACTTTGCCGGTAGCTTTTGCAGGACGCACCAAGTAGCCCCGAACTTGTCCATGACCCTTGGGGGAAGGGTAGGAGACATATTCGGCAATGATGTCCGGGTCGGTAAATTCGATCTGTGTGGCCAGCGCATAGTCAGGGCTGAGTGAGGCAAGCAACGCGCCTGCGGTCAGACCGCCCAGCGAGAACAGCGCCGCCCGGTCAAGAAACTCGCGCCTGTTGATCTTGCCGTGCGCGTAATAGTCGTAAAGCTCGAGCAGTTCAGGTGCAAAATCTTTCGCAGTGAGACGTTCCATCGGTACGTATCCTTCTGAATCATTCCGGACGACCCGCGCGCTCACGGGCTGAGGAGCATTGCACGATCAACACAATCCCCAGCCCCGATAGTATTTCCGGAAAACCGGAATCGCCACTGCAAATTTGCCCACAAACCGGAAAAGCCAGTCATTCGATTGCACTACTTGCGCTGAGTGGTGTCCATTCGACTCACTTTAGGCATGCCGAGGCGTTTCTGCCCGAGGCGTTTCTACCGTGCAGCCCAACATATTATCGAGCCGCTGTATCATGCGGCGGCGGTTCAGGCCGACAATACATCATGATCTCAACCTTACGCTCATGGTCATATTCCACCTGCATTTCGAGATAACGTGATGATGACCCTCCCGGCGGAAGACCGCACCCAGCTGTTCAAGGACACAGCGATCCAGTTCTGGAAACACATCACGCCGATCTTATACTTCGCCCTGGGCATTCACTGCGTTCTGCTCGTGGTGTTTCTGGGGCTGGGCATGAAGGTTCTGTGGGTGGCGAACATCGTCAGCACACTGATCTACGTCAATTGCCTTTACCTGATCAAAAGGCAGCGCTATCGCCAGGCCGGGCAATTGATGTGCCTGGAGATAATTGGTCATGCGCTGCTCGCGACGTGGGAGCTGGGATGGGAAAGCAATTTCAGCTTCTATATGTTTTGCGTGATCCCGGTGATTGCCTTCACCTTTCAACTGGCCGCCGTCAGGCGCATTGCCTATAGCCTGGCGATCCTGCTGTCGCTGGTGGGGTGCTTTACCTTTCGCCGCTACATGGGGCAGGGGACTGGCCTGACGCCGAACATGCTCGATGCGTTCGGTATCGTCAATGTGCTGGTCGCGACCATACTGTCGATTTATGCCACCGCATTGTCAGTGCGTTTCACCTCTTCCATGCAACTGAGCCTGTTTCATATCGCCAATCGTGACAGCCTTACCAACCTGTTTACCCGCAGGAGAGTGCTGCACCGCGTGCGCGAGCTTGAGGCAAGACGCAGAGGGCTTTCGGCTTCGTTGATCCTGCTGGACATTGATCACTTCAAACAGATCAATGATCATCACGGTCACGAGACCGGCGACGTGGTTTTGCGGCGGGTTGCGGACATCATCAGTTCGAGCGTGCGCAACAGCGATATGGCCGCCCGCTGGGGAGGCGAGGAATTTCTGGTGCTCATGCCCGACACCTCGCCCGCTGATGCGCTAAGGGTGGCGGAGCGTATCTGGCAGCGCATCTGCGAAGAAGCCGGTCATGTAGAAGATCGTGCTATTGCAGTCACCGCAACTCTGGCGGTAGCCGCAATAGCGATGGGAGAAACCTTCGAGGTCGCGCTCAATCGTGCAGACACTTCGCTTTACAGCGGTAAACAGCAGGGTAGAAATCGGGTTATGGTTGCCGGATGAGCCTACAACTCAAGGCAACCTCCGCCAGCGTGTTTCGCTGGAGTCCGACAAACCGACATTGATCATGATGCACCAGCCACCGTTCTCAAGCGGTATCACCTGCATCGATGCCTACCGCTGTGAGCGCGGCGAAAGGCTGGCCGAGATCGTGGCGCGATACCCTGCGGTCGAGCGAATTGTCTGCGGGCATATTCACCGCTTCATGCAGCTTCGTTTTGGCGGAACGCTGATGTGTACCGCGCCCAGCACGACCACGGCCATCGCCTTGCAACTTCACCCGGACGCTTGCGACGCCTCATACATAGAGCCGCCTGCACTGTTGCTGCATCACTGGAAAAGTGATATAGGACTGATTACCCACTGGGTGCCGATTGGCAATTTCGAAGGGCCTTTTACCTTCGCCTGACTGATGAACAGTGTCATGAAGTCAGCTCATGAATGAACGTGCAGAGGACAGCTCAAGCAGCGGCCGTGCAATGGAGGCGGCGCTTGCCTGCAAGGCGCAGAGTATCGAAGTGGCCTATCACGACGAAGGCGATAAGATCGGGATGATGCAGTGGCTGACCAATACGGATGCCGAGCCGCTGGTACACACGGATCGTTTTGTAGCCCCCAATGTGACTTTTTGTGACTACCTGTGGGGGGCGCGTTCAGGCTTCTTGATCGTTAGCCAGATCACCCCGATCAGTGAACGCCAATCGCGTGTATACACGTACATCGCCTATCGTTTTCCGCTGCCAAGGTGGGTGCTGCGAATGCTGCGTCCGGTTATCCACCTGTATACGCACATCGTGATTCAGCAGGATGTGAATATCATTCGGTCGCATCGAGAAGGTCTCGACAATGTGGCTAACTTCAAAGCCTGCAACGTGCCCGCCGATGCCATTCCCGTTGGCGTCGAGCAACTGCTCGCCGCAGTCAGACGCGGCGAGGCGTTGCCGGAAGCGCAGCGGCGCGAGTGACGGATTCGATTCGAGCTTTGAAGGCCAAGTATTTCAACTGTCTTTCAGCCTTGGCTGCACGGAGTCTGCCAGTTGCGTCAGTATCAGGCAGCAAGACACCGCCCCGGCATCCAGCACACCGACAGAACGTTCGCCGAGCCGGCTCGCTCGCCCGATTTTTGCCACCAGGTCCTTTGTCGAGTCGCGCCCCTGCGTTGCAGCGCGTTTCATGTCGTCCAGGGCTTCGTTGAATGAGGCGTGCGAGGCGTGAGCCTGTTCGAAGGCTTCTACTGCCGGAATCAAGCTGTCCATCAGGCATTTGTCGCCGACTCCGGCTTCGGTAATGTCCTGCAATGAAGTGAGCCCGCCGCGCAGCAGTCGGGCAAAGGTGGCTGCATCGATTTGCTCGCAGTTGCGCACCTGATCGGCCATGCCGATAAACAGGCTGCCATACAGCGGCCCCATCGAGCCGCCGATGCCTTCCATCAGGCTGAGGGTCAGTTCGTCCAGCGCTTCGGCGAAGGTCAGTTGACGTCCTTCGAGGGTTCGGCCGCAATGGGCAAAGCCTTTGGCCATGTTGATCCCGTGATCACCATCGCCGATAGCACCGTCGACTTCGCTCAGGTATTCGCGGTTGGCGACGATCACGCTCACCAGGTCTGCAACAATCGCCGTACCTTCGTGTGTGGAGAAATGCTGGCTCATGGTCTACTCCGCCTGGGTCATGCCGATGGAGCGGCAGGGATGATCGATCAGGGTTTTCAGTTCATCGTCCAGGCCCAGCAGGGTGAGGGTCACGCCCATCATCTCCAGCGAGGTGAAGTAGTTGCCGACGTAGCAGCGATGAATCTTCAGGCCCTTGGCTTTCAACTGGCTTTCCACTTCGGCATAAAAGATGTACAGCTCCATGACCGGCGTTGCGCCCAGCCCGGAGACCAGCACCACAACAGCCTCATCGGCGCTGAAGTCGCGGTCGGCGAGGATGGGCGCCAGCATGCGCTCGGCCATCGCAGCGGCCGACTCGATGGAAATGACTTCTATGCCCGGCTCGCCGTGGTGCCCGATGCCCAGTTCCATCTTGCCGTCCGGAATCTGGAAGTTCGGCTTGCCGACAGCTGCGATGGTGCAGGGCGTCAGGCCGATGCCGATTGAACGACACTGGTCGACGGCCTTCTGGGCGACGCGGATAACACCACTCAGGTCGTAGCCTTTTGCGGCGGCAGCTCCGCCGACCTTCCACATGAAGATTTCCCCGGCCACGCCGCGGCGCTTGGCAATCTCGGCTTTCGGCGCCGACGCCACGTCGTCGTTGGCAACCACGGTACGAACTTGCAGGTCTTTGCTGGCGGCCATTTTCATCGCCAGCTTGACGTTCATGTTGTCGCCAGCATAGTTGCCATACAGGCAGGCTATACCCGCGCCGTGATCTGCAGCCCGAAAAGCGTCGAAGAAGCTTTTTGCGGTGGGTGAGGAGAAAATCTCGCCGACCGCGACGGCATCAACCAGACCGGGGCCGACGTAGCCCAGAAAAGCCGGTTCGTGGCCAGAACCGCCTCCGGTCACAATACCGACGTGGCCCTGCGGGGAGGGCACGGCTTTACCGATGACACGCGGGTTGTTGTCGCATTGGGACAGTTCAGGATGTGCCACCAGAATACCGCGCAGCATGTCCTCGACCACTTGGTCCGGATCATTGATCACTCGATTCATAACGCGTTTTCCTGTGTTGTTTTTATGAGACGCATGCGGATCAGGGCTCCAGTACCACTTTTAATGACTTGTCGCCGCGCTCCATGACAGCAAAGGCTTCCTTGAAGTCCGCCAGGGCGAACTTGTGCGTGACCACGTCGCGCATGTCGATCTTGCGGTTGCCGATAAAATCGATGGCCCGCGGGTACATGTAAGGCCCCAGATGCGAGCCCAGCACGTCCAGCTCCTTTCGGTCGCCGATGATCGACCAGTCCACCGTGGCTTCGTCGTTGAACACACTGAACTCGACGAAACGTCCCAGTTTGCGCAGCATCGCCAGGCCCTGATTGACGGCCTTGTGGTGCCCCGTGGCTTCTATATAGATATCGCAGCCGTAGCCGTCGGTGATTTCGCGGATTTTCGCCAGCACGTCGACTTCGGCCGGGTTCCACACTTCGTCAGCACCCATGCGTAACGCCAGGGCGGCGCGTTCCGGTTTCATGTCGAGCACGATGAGTTTTTTCGGATTGCGCATGCGAACCGCCCCGATGATCCCGAGCCCCAGCGTACCAGCCCCGGCTACGACCACGATGTCATCGAAATCGACGTCGGCCCGTTCGGCTGCGTGCAGGGAGCAGGCGAGGGGTTCGATCAGAATGGCTTCGTCCGGGGCAATAGAGTCCGGGACTTTGTGGACGATGCCCTCTTTGGTGAAAATCATGTACTGCGCCATTGCGCCCTGTACGTTGTTCTGGAAGCCGTAGAGGTCGTGCTTCTGACACATCCAGTACTGACCGTGGTTGCAGAAGCGGCAGCCCCAGCACGGCACAATCTGTTCGGAAATAACCCGGTCACCGACCTGCACACCACGCTTTTCCGCTCCCGGTCCGAGTGCAACCACTCGGCAGACGAACTCATGGCCCGGAATCATCGGTGGTTTGACGTAGCGCGGCTGCTCGGCATCGCCCCAGAACGATGGCGCACCGCGATAGGTCTTGATGTCGCCCATGCAAATCCCGCATAGCTCGACCTTGGTGAGGATTTCATCAGGGCCAGGCGTCGGCACGTCGACGGTTTCCAGTCGGTAATCTTCCGGTCCATAGCAGACCACCGCCTGCATGGTGGTCGGTATGACGGGGGAAAGCTGTTCGGCAGTGCGTTCGGTAACAGTGGACATGACGAGAAACCTCGCAACAGAAAAGTGAGTTACTGGATGCTGTAGCCGCCGTCGATCACTACGTTTTCACCGGTGATCATGCTGGCCGCGTCGCTGAGCAGGTACAGTGCCAGCCCGGCTATTTCTTCTGGTTGAGCGAAGCGTCCCGCCGGGATCTGTGTTTTGGCGCGCTCGCCGACTTCACCGGCCCAGGCTTTCTTGCCCAGCGCGGTTTCGACGATGGTGGGGGAGATCGCGTTGACGTTGATATGCGGTGCCCACTCCATCGCCAGAACCTTGGTCATGCCGACCACCGCAGCCTTGCTTGCGCAGTAGGCGACATGTCGGTCAAGACCAATGACGGCGGCCTGGGAGGCGAGGTTGACAATACGTCCGTTGCCTTGGACCAGCATGTGTCGGGCGCACGCCTGAGCAACGAAGAAGCTGGCCTTGAGGTTGATGTCGAGGGTGGTGTCCCAGGCGTCTTCGGTAACATCGACAGCCTTGTCGAGCAGCGCGACGCCAGCGCTGTTGACCAGATAATCGAGACGTTTGAAATGCTCGAATACAGTGTCGATAGTGCTGTTGACCTGATCGAGCTGGCGCAGATCGACTGCGATACCGATGTGGCCGCTGCCGAGGTTGGCAGCCACTTCAGCCACCGCAGGGTCACGGTCCAGCAGCGCCACACGAGCGCCATGCTCGACCAACAGGCGCGCGCAGGCCAGACCGATGCCGGCGGCTCCGCCGGTGATGACAGCACAGCGCCCCTTGAGATCGAACGCCTTGTTCCAGAACTCGGACATGAAAATTACTCCTTTAGCACTGGTTGATTGATGATTCGGGACGCTCTGCGTCACAAATCCATGCTTTACCGCACACTCAAGATCGGACGCAGAGCATCCAGAACTGCGCTCTCACGCTGGCGCGTGGGAATGCCTTTCGTGACGCTCTGCGTCACAGATCTGCGCCAGGACGCTTGAGTTACTTGCCGCCACTGACCTGTTTGTACAGCGCATCGGCGTTGGCATCGGTGACCGGCACCCAGGGCAGGATGTAGTTCTTGTCGGTTCCGTCACCCCATTTCACGTCCTTGGCGTAGCGATCCCAGATCACCGACTTCGGCCTGTAGTCCTTGCCGGCCAATGCACGAAGGGCGACGTCAAGCGCGCCCTGGGACTGGGCTTGGGCGTCCTGCAGGAATGTGGTGATTTCGTTCTTTTTAGCCGCCTGAATCGCATCAGGCATGCCGTCGATGGAGGTGATAGGCACGTCTTCAGGCTTCAGGTTGCGGGACTTGACCGCCTGCAGGGCGCCGAGCGCCATGTCGTCGTTCTGCGAAATAATCCCCGAGATGCCGCCGTTCGGGTGAGCGTTGAGCCAGTCTTCAGTCAGTGCCAAGGCTTCGGCGCGCGACCAGTTTGCGGTTTTCATCTCGATGATCTTGATGTCAGGGTGTTGCTTGAGTACCTCCATCTCGCCCTTTTCGCGGTCGATCTGTGCCGACTGCCCAATCGGCCCCTGGATGATCACCACGTTGCCTTTGCCCTTGAGCTTGTCGACCATTGCCTGCGCCTGAAGCCGCCCGCCCTCGACATCGTCGTTACCGACGTAAGGCACCTTGGCGCTGGCGACACGTGTATTCGAGGCGATGACCGGGATGTCGCTCTCCATCGCCCGGGTCACGGTGCCGATTCCTGCCTTGGTGTCGATGGGTACGAAAATGATCGCGTCGTAATGCTGAGTGATCATGGTTTCGATCTGGTTGTTCTGGGTCAGCGCATCGTAGTTGCCATCGAATACGGTGATCTGCACGGTGCCGTCCTTGACCGCCGGATGCTGCTTGAGCTCGCGGACCCAGTTCTGCATGAACTGCCCCTTGAGGCCATAAACCGCCGCACCGATCTTGTAGGTCTTGCCATCGGCGGCCAGGGTGATACTGCTGGCAAGCAGGGAGAGCGCCGCGACAGCGGCGAGGGATTTACCGAATTTCATGATGAGCACCTCGTTATTGTTTTAGTCAGTCGGTCATTCAGAGGAAAAGCAGCTAGCGTTTTTTCTTGCGCCACACGTCGATCAGTACTGCGAACACGATGATCAGGCCCTTGGCTACCTGTTGGTAATAGGAAGACACACCCAGCAGGTTGAGGCCGTTGTTGATGACGCCGATCAGCAGGGCGCCGAACAGCGTGCCGACGATGCTGCCAGTGCCCCCGGACAGGCTGGTGCCGCCGATGACCACCGCTGCAATGGCGTCCAGTTCGTAGGACATGCCGGCCTGGGGCAGGGCGGACGTGGTCCGTGCCGACAACACCACACCTGCCAGCCCCGCCAGCAGCCCGGACACCACGTAGACTGAAAACATCACCTTGCGCACGCCGATCCCGGAGGTGCGCGCGCTCTTTTCGTTGCCGCCAACGGCATACACATAGCGACCGTAGGTGGTGTAGCGCAGCACCATCCAGAAGATCAGCGCAACCACAGCGAAGATGATGATCGGCACACCGATCGGGCCAAGCTTGCCGATGCCCAGCGCCAGATACTCTTCAGGCAGGTCGGTGACCGGGCTGCCGTCGTTGAGAATGAACGTCATGCCGCGCGCAATGCTGAGCATGCCCAGCGTGGCCACGAATGGCGGGATCGAGAGGTTGGCGACCATAAAGCCGTTGACCACTCCCAGCATCGCACCAGCGAACATCCCGGCGCTGACCGCCGCCAGCAGGCCATAGCCCTGGGTGGCCACCAGTGCGCTGCACAACCCGGCGAAGGCCAGAATCGAGCCCACTGACAGGTCAATGCCCTTGGTCAGGATCACGTAGGTCATGCCGACCGCGAGAATGCCGTTGATCGACGTCTGGCGCAGGATGTCCATCCAGTTTCGCCAGGTCATGAAGTACTCGCTGGCAAAGGTCATCACCAGGCAGAGCAGGATGAACACCAGTGGCAGTCCGAAACGGTCCAGGGACAGACGCAGCAGGCTGCGCGGTTCGGCAGTGGCGGGCGCAATGATGGTTTTGCTATTCATGAGGCGAGACTCAGCAGGGCTTCCTGGGAAAGATCGGCATCGCTGCTGATGGTCACCAGCCTGCCACCTTTGAATACGGCGATACGGTCACTCAGGCGCAACAGCTCCGGGGCCTCTGAAGACACCACAATGGCGGCCCCGCCCGCGCGCACGAACTGGTCCAGCAGGTGATAGATCTCCTGTTTGGCGCCTTCGTCGATGCCTCGGGTCGGTTCGTCACAGAGCAGGCATACCGGCTGCGTGGAGAGGCATTTGGCTAGCACCACTTTCTGCTGGTTGCCTCCGCTCATGGATGAGACGGGCAGGTCCAGCGAGGTTGTCTTGATCTGCAGGCGCTTGACCATGTCTTCTGCCAGCTGCTGTTCCTTGCGCGCATTGATCAGCGACCAGCTCGACAGTTGCCGGTAAGCCGACAGCGCGATATTCGAGAGGATGCTGCCGCTGAGTACCAGGCCGCTGTCTTTGCGGTCCTCAGTAACCAGAGACATGCCGGCCCGAATAGTCGCTTTGGGCAGGCCGATCGGCATGGGTTTGCCCTGCAGGGTCACGCGACCTGCGTCAGGCGTGGTCAGGCCGTAGATGCAATTGAGGAATTCGCTGCGTCCGGAGCCCATCAGGCCGTAGATGCCCAGAATCTCGCCGTGACGCAGTTGCAGGCTGATGTCCTGGAATTCGCCGTTCCGGCTCAGGCTGTCTACGTCCAGGCAGCATTCGGCGGCGCAGTCCCGCCCTGCCTTGTGATCGATACGCTGCAGCTCCTGGCCGACAATGCCTCGCACCAGGTGTGCGCGATCGATATCGGCCATGCGCCCGCTTTCGACAAAGGCTCCGTCGCGAAAGATGCTGTAATCATCGGCGATTTGCGCCAGTTCGCTGAGGCGGTGGGATACATAGATAATCCCCGCGCCCCGTGCGGTCAGTCGGCGGATAGCCTTGAACAGGGTTTGCGCCTCGCGCTCGCCGATGGCCGAGGTGGGCTCGTCCATGATCATCACCTGACAGTCATGGCTGAATGCCTTGGCGATTTCCACCAGCTGTATCTGCGCCACACTCAGGCGGTACATGGGGCTGGTGGCGTCGACGTCGAATTCGAGTTCTTCCAGCAGCTCGCGGGTGCGTCGATTAAGCGCCTTGCTATCGACGATGCAACCCGCCCTGCGAGGTTCGCGGCCCAGCCAGATGTTTTCCGCGACGGTCATGAAGGGGATGGGTTCAAGCTCTTGGGTGATCATCGCGACGCCTGCAGCGAGAGCCTCGCCGGGGCGATTGAACTGCACCGGTTCGCCGTTGAGCAGGATGGTGCCTGAGTCGCGCTGAGTGATGCCCATGAGGATGCTGAGGAAGGTCGATTTGCCCGCGCCATTCCCGCCGCACAGGGCATGCACGCTGCCAGCGCGCAGCGAAAGACGGCCGTCACGCAGGGCAGGTATGCCGGCATAGGCCTTAGTGACCTGTTCAGCCTGGAGCAGTAATGGCTTGGCCATCGGCGTGTCCTCGTGCTGTGAATTTCTTATTAGATGAACTGAAGTGTTGCTCAGTGAGCATATGTGTATCAAATGAAATTCTGATCAGTCAATCTCTTTCACTTAAAAGTTTCATAGCGTGTGAAAAGTCCGCGATTGACTTGTCTTTGCGACTATAGCGCTGTATTCACGCAAATCTCGCTTGACAGGCTGACCGTAATGCCCGAGAAATAACTGATCGGAATTTCACCGAATGAACATTTGGTCGAGCTTGAGCGACCACGGCAGCGGAGCCAGACGCCATGAACACACCTTTCCCGGTGGCTATCGGATGTGACGAAGCGGGTTACGAACTCAAAGAACTGTTGAAACGCCATATCGAGTCACTGGGTTACCCGGTAACCGATTTCGGCACCCACTCAACCGCGCCGGTGCTTTATCCGGACATCGCCCTGGCAGTCGCAACGGCCATCAATGCCGGCCAGCAAAGGCTCG
Organism: Pseudomonas tremae; assembly: GCF_001401155.1. Lineage (GTDB taxonomy): Bacteria > Pseudomonadota > Gammaproteobacteria > Pseudomonadales > Pseudomonadaceae > Aquipseudomonas > Aquipseudomonas tremae. Next base: position 250,053 of record NZ_LJRO01000458.1, on the reverse strand, counting down.
GTGTACTGGTTTGCGGTACCGGAATAGGTATGGCCATATCCGCCAACAAGGTGTTCGGCATTCGTGCCGCTCAGGCCCATGACACCTATTCGGCCGAGCGCGCGCGCAAAAGCAACGATGCGCAAATTCTCTCGGTCGGTGCGCGGGTGATCGGTGCGGAGCTGGCGAAAAGCATCGTCAAATCATTTCTGGAATCGGAGTTCGAGGCTGCACGCTCCGGAGCCAAGGTCGAGCGCATCAATGCCATCGAGCGTGACGGCCATCAGTAGTGGACGAGACAGGGCGGGAGTAGGGAGAATGCGCCTTTGATGCCGAAACGGAAGCCTCTCCACATGAGTGACAGTACCCAGCGCATGGCCAGCGATATCGATCTGATGACCGAAGTCGCAATGCTTTACTACCTTGAGAACGTCACTCAGGAAGCCATCGCCAAACGTTTCGACCTGTCACGCGCGAAAGTCAGCCGTCTGCTCAAGCGTGCACGCGATGAAGGTATTGTCGAGGTGCGGGTGCTGCAGCATCCAGCCATGAATAACGAACTTGAACAGGCGCTGGTGGAGCGCTTCGAGCTTGATCGTGCGCTGATCGCGGTTGATCACAGCGATCCGGATACCCAGCGCTCGGCGGTGGCCAGCCTGGTGGCCAATTACCTCAACAAAACCCTGAGCGACGGCATGATTGTCGCGGTAGGAATGGGCCGCAACGTGGGCGCAGTGGCAGACAACGTGTTTTTGCCGGTGACGCGCAATTGCACATTTGTCTGCGCCATTGGCGGTTCGCTCAAAGCAGGCGAATACATGAACCCGGACCACATCTGCCGTCGCCTGGCGCTGCGTTTCGGCGGCGAAAGTGAAAGCCTTTACGCCCCGGCGCTGGTCGCCAACCCGGAGTTGCGCAGCGTGCTGATCAGCAACGATACGGTGCGCTCGACCCTCGATCGGGCGCGCCGGGCCGATATGGCCCTGATCGGTATCGGTGACATGAGCGAAAACAGCAACATGGTGCGCATGGGCTGGTTCTCGCCGCAGGAAATCGCCCAGGCCAGGTTATCCGGCACCGTGGGAGACATGATGGGTTATGACTTTATTGATATTCACGGGCAGCCTGCGGTCAACGCTATACAGGGCAGGGTGATAGGGCTGACCGTTCAGGAGCTGTTACGCATTCCGGATGTTGTGGCCATTGCCAGTGAAAATACCAAGGCTGCCGCCACGCTGGGGGCACTGCGCTCGGGAGTGATCAACACACTGGCCACGACGGTCACCAATGCGCATACCATCCTTGCGCTGGATGACGCAACGCGCAAAGGGTGATGAACCATTCACAATTACGGGCTGTCGCAAGCACTGCAAATAGGGACTTCATAACAAGACAGGGCGACGGCAATGATTCTGAAAGTGACAGGTGTCGCACTGGCGATACTGAGCTTGATTCTTCTCTACATGGGCGCCCAGCTAGTGGCCGTTGGAGGCTCCCCGGCCTACTCGATCATTGCTCTGGGGCTGCTGGCGACAGCTGTTCTGCTGTTCTGCAAAAGAAAATCGGCGCTCACCCTGTATGCGTCGCTCATGTGGGGGGTTCTGGTCTGGATCGTCTACGAAGTCGGCTTCGACAAATGGCAGTGGATTCCCCGCGGCGACCTGTTTGCACTGATCGGGTTGTGGCTGGCAATGCCTTGGGTGGTCCGCCCTCTCTATAAAGCCCAAACAGCCCTCGATAACCGTCGTTTTCATCCGTTTCTGGGCGGCACGCTGGGCGTCATGTTCATTATCGTCGTTGTACTTATGATCTATGATCCGTACCCGTTCAAGGGCCAGATCAATACGACAGCAGCGGCACGCAGTACTGAAACGGCAGGGGATGATTGGGTAGCTTATGGCGGCACCAATGCCGGACAACGATTCTCTGGTCTTGATCAGATAACCGCTCAGACAGTCGGCAAGCTGTCTGTTGCCTGGGAGTATCACACCGGCGACCTGCGCGATGCGGACAAGGATGCGGGCGAGTACACCTTTGAGGCCACCCCGCTGAAGGTCAATGACCGGGTATACGTGTGTACCGCGCATAACGAGGTGCATGCGCTGAACCCGCAGACCGGAGCGTTGGCATGGAAGTATGTGCCAGAGAAGACCCGCTCTTACCTGCAGCAACACCAGACCTGCCGCGGCGTCAGCTATTATTCCGCTAGCAGCTCGAATCAGCCGACTCAGTGCGGAAAGCGCATTATCACGGCCACCGCCGACGCGAAGCTGGTGGCTCTTGATGCGGACACCGGCCAACGTTGCAGCGATTTCGGCGCCGATGGAGTCATCGATCTCGGCGTCAGCATGGGCACCCTTCGCCCGCACGCACTGATGCAGACCTCCGCGCCATTGATTGCAGGCGACCTGATCGTGATTGGCAGCTCGGTCATGGACAACGGTTACGATTCCGGCAATCCGTCCGGAGTAATTCGCGCCTTTAACGTGTTGACGGGCCAATTGGTCTGGAACTTCGACCCGCAGAATCCGGACGACACCCGACCGTTGGCAACTGATCGCCAATATCCCCAGGACACGCCGGTCGCTTGGGCGACCCTGAGTGCCGATGTCAAGAATGGCCTGGTGTACGTGCCGTTTGGCAATGCTTCGCCGGATGAAACCGGCACCCGCAGGGACCCGGGCAGCAATACCGAGAAATACCGGGACGCGCTGGTTGCGCTGGACCTGCACACAGGCGCATTTCGCTGGAAATTCCAGACCTCGCACAATGACCTCTGGGACCGCGATAACCCATCGCAGCCTTCGCTCCTGGAGCTGGGTCCCGAAGACAGCAGGCAACCGGCAGTGGTATTGCCCACCAAAGTCGGCAACATCTTCGTGCTCAATCGACTGACAGGCATACCGATTGTGCCTGTCGATGAGGTGCGGGTCGGCACTGGCGGGGGCGTGGCGGGCGAGCGCTTCGCAGCGACCCAGCCGGTTTCCCGACTCAATTTCATTCCACCCGCACTGACCGAGAAGTCCATGTGGGGGGTGACGCCTTTTGACCAGATGGCCTGCCGGATCACCTATAACAAGCTTCGCTATGACGGCAATCCGTGGACGCCAGCCACCGAGTCGGGCTCATTGATATACCCCGGCAACATTGGGGTGTTCAACTGGGGGGCGGTTGCCGTCGACCCTGACCGCCAGCTGCTGGTGGCCGCGCCGGTGCATCTGGCGTACGTCTATAACCTGATCAAGCGCCCCGGGGATGCGGGAGAAAAACGTCTGTTCACTCAAGAAGGCAAGCCGTACTGGAACGAAAATTTCGAGGGTGACTACGCCGTTCGTATTTCCCGGCTTGCGTCCGGGCTTGGCATCCCCTGTAACGCGCCACCGTGGGGAAGCATGGCCGGTGTGGACCTGAGCACTGGCAAGACCGAGTGGATACGCCGGGTGGGCACCACCAAAAACCTCAAGACTACTTTTATGCAGGAGCGTTTCCCCATCGGCTTTCCGATGGGCATGGTTGCGCATGGCGGACCATTGCTCACGGCAGGAGGGGTGATATTTCACGGGGCAACTGCGGATGACTTCATTCGTGCCTACGACGTCAATACCGGCGAATTGCTGTGGGAGCACGAATTGCCGGCCGGCGGTCAAGCCACGCCGTCGACCTACCGAGGGAGCGACGGCAAGCAATATGTGATTATCGCCGCTGGCGGGCACGGTTCGCTGGGCACGACACTGGGCGACAGCGTGATTGCGTTTCGCTTGGACTGAAAACTGAATCAGCTCGGTGAGAGAGGCCTTTGCGGGCCTCCCTGGACCCTTGGCGTACCTTTAAACGTTCAGCTATCCACCGGGCAAGGCCGTGCCTGCCGCTGACACCCAGTTTGGCGGTGGCGCGCTTTAGGTAGGTCTCCACCGAGCTGTTCTTGACCTTCAGTCGCTGAGCCATCTGGGACACTGTGCCGCCTGTCAGCAACCCTATGCAAACCTCCTGTTCCCGTGCCGAAAGTGTCACGGCTTCCTGCGCCAGCTTGATGCTGAAAACCGGATCCAGAGAACCTGCCTCGGTCTCGCTCCCGGTGTATTGCAGGCTTGCCTGCTGCGCAAGGCTCTGCGCATGTTGCCCGAGCAGCGGCAGCATGCCGGAAAGGCTCTTGAGCACTGAAAGCTCTGCCAGCGAAAACGCACGCTCGGTCATCAGCCGATGAAAGCAGATCACTCGGCGGCGGTCTGCGCTACTGGAAACGAGGTTGCACTGATGAGTGCTGCGCTGCGGGTGCTGCTTGCTTGGAGGGCTCTTGAGCTGTATCAGACGCAGGTCCTGCATGTGCAGGATGCTCGGCAGCAATAGATTATTCAGGGCAGCTGGAAGCTCCTTTTGCAGTCCGGCAGTCACGAGCACCTTGATGTCGATGACGTCGTTTTCATGCAGGTCCAGCGTCCATTCGCTGAGGTCGATTCCATGGATCAGAACCTGAGCATTGGCCAGTTCATGCATCTGACCGGCGAAGGTCGCACAGCCGGTGCAGGACACCAGGCGGGCCAGTTGCCTGTAAAAGGCCGGATCATCGCTGTATTCGAAGTGTTGCGGGCTGGATGCAAACCACCCTTGAACACCTTGTACACACGCTTGAGCAGAACTGGCCACTGACGCTGAACAACCTGTCGATTCTTTACGCCGAAGAGCGCAGGCATTTGCTGACCGAGTTCAATGCCGCCGAGCAAAGCTTTGCGCAGGCCTCAGCGTAGATCAAGCAGCTCGGCAGGGGCCTGCGGCATATCTTTCTTTGGCTCAAAAGATCGCTCTTACACGCCGCGAATCAACGCCTTGCGGTCCAATGACGCCTGTTTTCCGCAACGGCAATGGGCATTCTGCAAAAAAGAGCATGGACTCGGGATATAACACTAATTAGAATCAGTCTCATTTGGCGCACTCACCGCTCAAGGCTCTTGTCATGATTGACACAGCGACCCTGTCTCCGCAAACCCTGCATTCTCTGTACCGCGACCATCATGGCTGGCTCGAAAGCTGGCTGCGTAAACGCATGGGCAATGCCTGGGATGCTGCGGACCTGAGTCAGGATACGTTCCTGCGCGTGCTGTCCAGCTCGCAGCAGATCGCCGACATGCAGGAGCCGCGCGCTTATTTGCTGACCGTGGGCAAACGCCTGCTAAGCAACTTCTACACCCGACGCAGTCTTGAGCAGGCGTACCTGGAGGCTCTGGCGCAATTGCCTGAAGAAAGCGTGCCGTCTCCCGAGCAGCGCTGGCTGCTGCTCGAAACCCTTCAGGCGCTGGACGAGCTGCTCGATGGCCTGCCGGCCGTGGTACGTCGTGCATTTCTCTGGAGTCAGCTCGAAGGCCTGGGGTACCGCGAAATTGCCGAGCGCCTGCAGGTGTCCGAACGCACTGTCAAACGCTACATGGCGCAAGCCTACGAGCACTGTCTGCTGGTGGACTGGTGATTCGCTCCGCGCCTTCGAACGAAGAACGCGAGGTCGTACGCCGGGCAGCCCAATGGCTGGCCCTGCTGGAGTCCGGCGGTGCCAACGAAGCAGATCACGCCATGTTGCAGCACTGGCGCGACAGCTCGACCAGCAACGAACGCGCCTGGCAAAAGGCGCAACAGCTCAGGCAACGTTTTTCGGGGCTGCCCAGCCATGTGGCCATGGCGACGCTCGATCGGCCTGACAAGGCGCGGCGAGCAGCCCTGAAAAGAGCGCTGGGCGCCGTCACGCTGGTTCCGGCGGTCTGGTTGCTGGGGCGACAGTTGCCGCTGGATGTATGGCGCGCCGACCTGCAAACCTCGATTGGTGAGCACAAACGCATATCGCTGGCTGACGGCAGTATGTTGCAGCTGAACACTGACAGCGCAGTAAATGTCGATCTGACTGGCCGGCAAATCAAGCTAGTGCGTGGAGAAATGTCACTCACGGTGCCGGGCAGGGCAGCATTGACTGTCGAGGGGCCTTACGGGCGTATCGTTGTCAGTCAGAGCGAAGTCTGCATACGGCTCAACGAGAACGACTGCCAGGTGTCAGTTGTCAGCGGTGCTGTACAGATACATCCCGCACAGGGGCCTTCACTGACTTTGCGCGCCCGGCAACAGCTGAACCTGCAGCAAAACGGAGCAGGGCCTGTCAGTGCTTTCGATGCCATGTTGCCTGGCTGGCGCGACGGTGTACTGAGCGCTCAAAATCAGTCGTTGGGCGACTTCCTGCTTGAGCTTGGTCGTTATCGGCCCGGCTTGCTGCGCTGGGAACCGGCGCTTGAAACCTTGCGAGTGACCGGCAGTTTCAGGGTTGACGACACTGACCGGATACTTTCACTGCTTGCCGCCAGCTTGCCGGTGGACGTCCAGATGCGGACCCGCTATTGGGTCACGCTGGTGCCTCGAAAAAACATTCCTATAAAAAATAATGCGTGAAGCCTGTCCCTTTTTTTCGTCTCGCCTGTCATTTCAGGTAAGTGAACAAATATGAGAGCTTCCTTCCATGTCCGCAGTTTCTCCCTACCGTTTGCGTCCGCTGTTGCATTTCAGCCTGTTGCTGACATTGAGTTCCAGCCCATTGTTCATTTCGGCAAGTTGGGCGGAGTCGTCCGGCAAGCGCGCCTATGAAGTCCCTGCAGGTAGCCTGAGTGCCGCGCTGACCCGTTTCGCCGGTCAGGCCGGGGTCAATCTGTCGGTAGACCCTGCACTGGTGAACGGCCGCAACAGTGCAGGTTTGAGCGGCGACTTCGCCGTTGAAGAAGGTTTTGCGCGCCTGCTGCAAGGTTCCGGCCTGCAACTGGTGCCGGTCGGCGATCAGGCATACACGCTGATTCCGGCGCCGCAGGGTGCTGGTCTGCAGCTCGCACCCACTTCGATTGTGGGCGATACCGGCTCCACGGACGGTCAGGACTATGCCGGCGGCCAGGTTGCGCGCAAAGGCTCGCAAGGGATGCTCGGTTCCAGGGACTTCATGGAAACGCCGTTCAGCATGACCACCTACACCAGGGAGGCGGTGAAAAACCAGCAGGCCCGTACCCTGGGCGACCTCATCGCCAGCGACCCGTCGGTGCGTTCCACCAACCCGGCAGGCGGGCGTTACGAACAGTTCACCATTCGCGGCTTCAGCCTGTTCAACAGTGACGTTTCCTACAACGGGCTGTACGGCATCCTGCCGACCTACACCATCGACATGGAAATGGCTGACCGGGTAGACATCCTCAAGGGGCCTAGCCAGATGATCAATGGCATCTCTCCGCGTGGCAGTGTTGGTGGCGGTATCAACGTGGTTCCCAAGCGCGCGACGGACAAGCCCATTACCGAAATTACCACCAGTTATGCTTCCAAAGGGCAGGCGGGTGCAGCTGTGGACGTGGCCCGGCGCTTCGGTGAAGACGACAAGTTCGGGATTCGTTTCAATGGCGTGAAGCAGTCTGGCGATACGGAATGGGATCACCAGAGCGTCGATCGCGACATGGCTGTGCTGGGTCTGGACTTCCGTGGCGAGCGGTTGCGACTGTCAACGGACATCGGTCACACCGAGCGCGATACCGATGCCCCGCAGGAGCGTGTGCAGGTCGGCGCCAACGCCAAGGTGCCCAATGCTAATGACGTACGCGACAACTACGCGCAGTCATGGAGCAAGGCACGTACCAGGGATACTTTTGGCGCGATCAATGCCGAATATGATGTCAGCGATTCGGTCATGCTGTATGGCGGCGTAGGGGCTCGAAAAAGTAACCACGAGTTTCTTCGCCATGCAGTATCGGTTACCAATGATGCGGGCGATTTCAGCGTCCAGCCGCGCGACTTCACCCGTGACGAAAACGTACGCACGGCTAACGCCGGAGTGCGCAACTGGTTCAATACCGGGCCGGTAAGTCACGAAGTGAACCTGGCGGCCAGCTATTTCTATATGGACTTCGAAAATGGTGGCGCCCGTTATGCAGCCTCACCCAGCAATCTGTATGACCCGGTCGACACCCCGACGCCCGCCAATCCGACACGCCTGGACGATAAGGTCTATACCGAAAACCGGTTCAGCGGTGTGGCATTGACCGATACGCTGGGCTTTTTTGAGGACCGACTCTTGCTGACCCTCGGAGCGCGCTGGCAGCGCGTCAAGGTCGACGACTGGACCAACGGCGTGAAAGGTGACACTGCTTACGACGAGGAAAAGGTCTCGCCATCCGGCGGCATTCTGTACAAGGTCACCGACGACCTGTCGGTGTACGCCAACTACATGGAAGGCCTGAGCCAGGGCAAGATCGCTCCTTCGACCTCTATTAATGAAGACCAGATATTCCCGCCATTCGTCAGCCGTCAGGTCGAAGTCGGGGCCAAGTATGACCTGGGGTCGTTCGCCTTCACCGCTGCGGTGTTCCGTATCAAGCAGCCAGCGTACGAAACCAACACTGCTTCCAGGGTCTTTGGCCCGAATGGCAAGCGCCGCAACGACGGTGTCGAGCTAACCATGTTCGGCGAACCACTCAAGGGCTTCCGCCTGCTGGGCGGCGTGATGTACATCGACAGCGAGCTGACCAACACCGTCAACGGCACGTTTGATGGCAACCGTGCGCCGGCCACCCCGGAGTACAACGTGAATCTGGGTGCGGAATGGGACGTGCCGAGCGTTCAGGGCCTAACCCTGACCGGACGGGGTATCTACACCAGTTCGCAATACCTGGACCAGGCCAACAGCAAAAGCATCGATTCTTCCGAACGTTTCGACGTAGGCGCACGGTATGCCTTCAAAGTCGATCAGAAGGACATCACGCTGCGGGCCAACGTCGAGAACGTAATGAACAAATACTACTGGAGTTCGGCCGGAGCGTCGGATGACAGCGAGCCGGGCCTCACGCTGTCGACGCCGAGAACCTACTTGCTCTCGGCGACCATCGGCTTCTGATTTCAGCAAATGGCCCAGGGAAGGGCCGTACCGGACAAACACTAGACTGGCCGGGTGACAGGATCAATTAATAAAACCTTACAGCGTTGCTGTTATTCCATTGGCTTCTTTTAATAGATAAATGCCTTATAAAAAACAGCTGTTTTGATGCTGGCATTTTGAATTATACCGACATGAATATCGGTGTATTTGCGTGCCCGGCTATTTGTTAAAAAGACGTTGCCATGTTCATTTAAATTTCATCTTTTTTCGAAACAACGGGTTGCACTTTTTCGGAAATGATAATAATTTGCATCCAGAATTTAGCGAGGGTTAACAGATGTTGAATGATGGCTTATTGCACTCTACTTCGTCGCAGAAAACCAATGCCAATTATCTGGACAGGCAAAGCAAGTTTGAATCCAATGTAAGAAGTTACCCGCGAAAGTTGCCGCTGGCGATCGCCAAGGCACATGGCGTATGGGTCACGGATGTAGAAGGTACCACCTATCTCGACTGCCTGGCTGGCGCGGGAACACTGGCGCTGGGTCACAACCATGAAGCGATAATGGCCAGTCTCGACAGCTTCCTGACCTCGGGCATGCCGATGCACACACTGGACCTGACCACAGCAGTCAAGGACGCCTTCAGTGAAACCCTGCTGGGCCTGTTGCCGGGGCAAGGTCGCGATTACTGCCTGCAATTCTGTGGACCGTCCGGTGCCGATGCTGTCGAAGCGGCCATCAAACTGGCCAAAACCGCCACCGGGCGGCACAACATCATCAGCTTTTCCGGCGCATACCACGGCATGACCCACGGTGCCTTGGCGCTGACGGGTAACACAGCGCCGAAAAATGCGGTCGCCAACCTGATGCCTGGCGTGCAGTTCCTGCCGTACCCGCATGAATACCGTTGCCCGCTGGGCATTGGCGGGGAGGCAGGTGCGGAGGCACTGAGTTATTACTTCACGCAATTCATCGAAGACGTCGAGAGCGGCGTGTCGCTGCCTGCAGCCGTGATTCTTGAGGCCGTGCAGGGCGAGGGCGGTGTCAATCCAGCCCCAGCCGCGTGGCTGCAACAGATTCGCGAGGTGACCCGCAAGCACGGCATTCTGCTGATTCTCGATGAAGTACAGGCAGGCTTTGGTCGCACCGGCAAGATGTTTGCCTTCGAGCACGCGGGAATCGAACCCGACGTCATCGTCATGTCCAAGGCGGTCGGTGGTGGTTTGCCGCTGGCAGTTCTCGGTTTCAAACGCGAGTTCGATGCCTGGGCACCGGGCAATCATGCAGGCACCTTCCGTGGCAATCAGATGGCGATGGCCACCGGCCTTGCCACACTTGAGGTGCTGCAACGGCAAAACCTGCCGGCTCAGGCCGCAAAGCGCGGTCAATGGCTCAAGGAGCAACTGGGTATTTTGCAGCAACGCTACCCGGCCATGGGGCAGGTGCGGGGACGCGGGCTGATGTTGGGCATCGAAATTGTCGACGAGCGGAAACCGGCCGATCGTCTCGGCAGTTTCCCGATGGACCCGGAATTGGCGGTGGTCATCCAGCAGCACTGTTTCAAACAGGGGTTGCTGCTTGAACGCGGAGGTCGGAATGGCAATGTAATCCGGTTATTGCCGCCGCTGATTATTACCGAAGAGCAATGCCAACTGGTGATCCAGCGCTTTGAAGAAGCCCTGAAGGCTGCACTGTCTCAGTTGCGTAAATAAAGACAACTTTCGGCCGCGGAAACTCATCGTGCTTACTTCATTGACTCGCAATGGTCGCCATGCCGACCTGCCAGTCTCTATCGACAAGTTGTCCGAGTGTCCGGTTATCGACACCCCGTCACTTGTTGCGGCGTCAACCCAGTTACAAGGTCACTTAAACAGTCAGCGCAAAGCAACTGTGGAGCAGACATGACTAATACCGATCGCACCGTTTTATCAAACATGGTGAGCGAGCTGGCAACCACTCGTGCATTACTCAACTGCCTGATCAAGGAGTTTGCACTGCCCGAGAACTGCCTTCATTACACGTGGCCCGAGGGCATGCAGGGTATTGCCCCAGGCAGTTTCGTCGACGGCGGCCAATGGAAAGGCATTCCGCTCACCATCAGCCTGCCCAACCAACAGCAGTTCTTCGTGCTGGTTGACCGCCGCGACCGTCTGGGCAGTCATCGCTACCTTTCCGACGTCTACGCCCGGAACGGCAACAGCACTTGGCGCTGCCTGGCTTTTGCCGAATTCGTCCAGCAATTGCTCAGCGCGTGCGAGCACATGACCCGGGCCAGCAATGATGAGCTGCTGGACCAGGTCCTGCAAAGCCAGCACCTGACCGCTGCCATCGTGGCGCACAACATGACGGGGCAGCACCCGGCGCCATTGAGCGGCTATCTGGCCAGCGAGCAGGGCTTGTGGTTCGGCCACCCTAACCATCCGGCGCCCAAGGCCAGGCTCTGGCCTGCACACCTGGCACAGGAAACCTACGCGCCGGAATTCCAGGCGCAGACCGCGCTGCACCTGTTTGAAGTCCCGCTGGAGGGGCTGCGGATCACCGCCAATGGCCTGAGTGAAGCGCAGGTCATGGCAGGCTTTGCCGATCAGTCACGGGCCCGGCCCGGCCATGCGTTGATCTGCATGCATCCGGTGCAGGCGCAGCTGTTCATGCAGGACCGTCGCGTGCAGCGTTTGCTCGAACTGGGAGATATCTCGGATCTCGGCGCCAGCGGCTTGCTGGCCAGCCCGACCGCATCCATGCGCACCTGGTACATCGAGGGCCACGACTACTTCATCAAGGGGTCGCTGAATGTGCGCATTACCAACTGTGTCAGGAAGAACGCTTGGTACGAGCTGGAAAGCACGCTGATCATCGACGATTTGTTTCAGCGCCTGCAGCAGACCTGCCCGGATACGCTGGGCGGACTGTCTACCGTCGCCGAACCCGGTTCGATGAGCTGGGCGCCAAAAGGGGTTAGCGAGACTGACGGCCACTGGTTTCGAGAGCAGACCGGCGCGATCCTGCGGGAGAATTTCTGCCGTCGCTCCGGAGCTGATTGCAGCGTCATGGCAGGCACGCTGTTTGCGCGCGATTTGCGCTCACGCCCGCTGGTGCATGACTTTCTCCAGACGTTCAACGGCGGCGAACTTGAGGACGAGCATCTGCTGAACTGGTTCGACGCCTATCAGGCGCTGTTGCTGCGCCCGGTCATGGCGTTGTTCTTCAATCATGGCGTGGTAATGGAGCCGCATCTGCAGAACGCAGTACTGATTCACGATAACGGCCAGCCGCAGCAGTTGCTGTTGCGTGACTTCGAAGGCGTCAAGCTGACCGACGAACTGGGCATCAAGGCGATTCAGGTCGGCCTGCACCCACGCATTCGCCAGTCGTTGCTCTATACCCGCGAACAAGGCTGGAACCGCATCACGTATTGCCTGCTGATCAACAACCTGTCGGAAGCCGTACTGGCCCTGAGCTGGGAGCGACCACATCTGGCGCCGCTGATGTGGCACAAAGTCGAACAGCAGTTACAAAGCATCCGTGACGAGTTGGTGCTGCCTGCGCCAGAGCTGGACGCACTGATCGCGGGGCAGTCGATTGCCTGCAAGACCAACCTCAAGGTCCGTCTGGCCGCCAAGGCTGATCGCGAGGCCAATTACGTGCGCCTTGCGTCACCGTGGGGCAAGGACAAGGAGGCTAGCTATGCATAAATTGCCGGAAACCGTGCTGGCCGCCATTCACGAAGTCCGAGGGCTCGAAAGCGACCCATTGGCCACGTTCATTTACGATCTGGACGCGCTGCAGCAGCATGTCCGCGAGGTCATGGCGGCGTTACCCGCTGGCGTGGAGTTGTATTACGCGATCAAAGCCAACAGCGAAGCGTTGATGCTGGAAACCCTGGCGCCGCTGGTCAGCGGTTTCGAGATTTCCTCAGGAGGCGAGATCGAGCGGGTCATGGCTTGCCCGACGCGCAAGCCCTACGTGTTTTCCGGCCCTGGCAAACTCGATTCGGACCTGCGTTCGGCGCTGCTCAACAAGGTTGAAGCCGTTCACCTTGAAAGCCTCAACGAAATCCAGCGTCTGCAACATCTGGCTGAAGAGACAGGTCGCGTGCAGCCGGTGTTCATCCGTATCAATCCACACCTGCCGGCAGAGCAATCGAGCAAGCTGGCGATGGCCGGTACAGCAACCCCGTTCGGTATCGACGAGGCGGACCTGGCCCAGGCCGTAAGCCTTGTGGACAGTGCCTCGCACCTGACGCTCAAAGGCTTTCATGTACACGCAATGTCACATCAGATGTCGGTCGAACGCCACGAGCAGTTGCTGGACTTCTACCTGCAGCGCTGGCAGGCCTGGAAAGCTCTGGCCCGCTACCCTGATCAGTTGACCCATTTCAACGTCGGTGGCGGCATTGGCGTCGATTACCTGAACAGTCAGCAGTTCGACTGGCAGCGCCTGTGTCGCTACCTGGAAAAACGTCTGGCCGAGCACAGCGACGCGCCGATCCTGCGTTTCGAGCCGGGACGCTTCATCAGCGCCTACTGCGGCTACTACGTTATTGAGGTGCTGGACAGCAAAACCAGCCACGGCGAGCATTTTCTGGTATGCCGGGGCGGTACTCACCAGTTTCGTCTGCCGGTCGCGCAAGGCCACGATCATCCAGTCATTCATTTACCGAGCGTACCACCGACAGCGGCGCCGTCCGAACAGGCGTACACCGTCGTCGGCCAGTTGTGTACGCCAAAGGATGTGCTCAGCAGACGCCAGCCCCTCAAGAACGTGAATATCGGCGACCTGCTGGTCCTGCCGATGGCGGGTGCCTATGGCTACAACATCTCGCACGCCGACTTTCTCTGCCATCCACGACCGCTACAGCACTTCGTGCGTAACGGCCAACGGGTCAGCAAATGAGTCTGAACGTCCCCCGCAGCTGGGTGGTGATCAACGTACTGTTCGGTACCCTGACGGTCAGCCTTAGCAACAGCTCGCTCAACCCGGCGCTGCCAACCTTTATGGAGGCGTTTCAGATCGGCCCGTTGCTGGCCACCTGGATCGTCGCCGGGTTCATGACCAGTATGGGCATGACCATGCCGCTGACCAGCTTTCTCAGTCAGCGCATCGGGCGCAAACGCCTTTACCTCTGGGGTGTGGCGCTGTTCGTTGGTGGCTCTTTGCTGGGTGCGCTGGCGAGCTCCATCGCGTTGGTGATCACTGCTCGGGTGGTGCAGGGTGTAGCCAGCGGGCTGCTGATTCCCTTGTCGCTGGCGATCATTTTCTCGGTCTACGAAAAGCACGAACGGGGCAGAGTGACCGGGCTGTGGAGCGCAGCGGTGATGCTTGCGCCTGCGCTCGGTCCGCTGTGCGGCAGCCTGTTGCTGGAATGGTTTAGCTGGCGCTCGCTGTTCCTGATGAATGTGCCCATCGGCCTGCTTGCATTGCTGATGGGCGTCGGCGTGCTGCCTGACTCGGAGCCAGCCGAACGCAAGCCGTTTGATTTGATCGGTTACCTGCTGATTGCGTCGGGTATTGGCCTGTTGATGATCGCCATCAGCCGCATGCACCACGCCGAAGCGCTGCTTGACCCACTCAATCAGGGCATGGCGCTGGTCGCCGTGGGCTGCCTGATTGCTTTTGTCCGCTTGGAACTGCGTCGTGAAGCGCCGCTGCTCAATCTGCGTCTGTTCAACCTGCGCGGCTACCGGTTGAGCGTGATCGTTGCTGTGGTGCAATCGGTGGGCATGTTCGAGTGTCTGGTGCTGCTGCCACTGCTGGTCCAGAGCGTACTCGGTTACAACCCGATCTGGACCGGCCTGGCTCTGCTGTGCACCGCTGCGTTCGCCAGCCTGTTCGGGCAGTGGGGCGGCAAGGCGCTGGACCGGCACGGCCCGCGCGCGGTGGTCGCGATCGGTCTGCTGCTCACCGGTTTGGCGACTCTGGCGCTGGGCATGCTCAATGCCGATGCATCGATTGGCATAGTGTTCATGCTGATGATGGTGCGTGGCGCAGGCCTCGGGCTTTCCTACATGCCGGTGACGACTGCGGGGCTGAATGCATTGCCAGAACCGATGGTCACTCAGGGCGCCGCGATGAACAACATCTCTCGCCGCCTTGTTGCATCGCTGGCAATTGTCATTGCCTCTCTCTGGCTGGAATTTCGCCTCAATTCGGCAGGGCCGAGCGCCACGCCGTCGGCCATCAGTGAAGTGTTCATTGTCACCGGCGTACTGATCCTGCTGGCACTGCCCTGTGCCTGGCGTTTCCCCCTTAACGACGAGCGCATCGAGGCCAGGCCCGACGCGCTTGAACCCCGATAATTTTCCGTTCGAGGTATGAACATGGCGACCCCATTACCGCTGCAACGTCACACCGCACCGACTACGAAGGCCACCGGCGCCTGGCTGGCCGATATCGACACCGCGCGTTACGAAAAAGTACAGCGCCGGGTTATCGGGCAACTGCTGCAAACCCTGCTGTACGAAGCAGCGCTGCCTTACCGTTGCGAGCCGCTGGGCGAGCATCAACATCGCTTCGTCGTCCCGCTTGATGATGGCGTGGAATACCGCTGCAAAGGCCTGCTCAGCACCAGTTTCGAACTGATCCGTCTGGATCACGCCAGTCTTGAGCGCTTCGACAGTGCAGGCCAGCGCTCGACACCGGACCTGCACCTGGCCCTAAGCGAGTTGCTCGCGCCGTTCAAGGGCAGCCCGCATCTGGCGCGCTTCATTCAGGAAATAGAACAGACCCAGCTCAAGGACTTGCAAGCGCGCAATCAGGGTTATCACCCCGACAGACCCGCCCATGAGCTGGACGTGGATGCGCTGGAACAGCATTTCATGGACGCCCATAGCTACCACCCGTGCTACAAGTCGCGAATCGGATTTTCCCTGGCCGACAACCGCAATTACGGGCCTGAATTTGCTACACCTTTCGCCGTGGTATGGCTGGCAGTTGCCAGGTCGAGCGCTTCGGTTGGGCATTCGCGACGTATGGATTTGCAGGCGTTTATTCGCGACGAGCTGGGGGCGAAGCAATGGCAGGAGTTTGCCAATGAACTGTCTGCGCGGGGCAAATCGATCGATGACTATCAGTTGATGCCGGTCCACCCGTGGCAGTGGGACAACACGACGGTGTCGACCTTCTTCCCGGAACTGGCCAGCGACGAGCTGATTTATCTGGGCACTTCGGCCGACCTCTACAAAGCGCAGCAATCGATCCGCACGCTGGCCAACGCCAGCCAGCCAAAGCGGCCCTACGTCAAGCTGGCGATGAGCATGACCAACACCTCCAGCACACGGATCCTGGCGCGGCACACAGTGCTGAACGGGCCGATCATCACTGACTGGCTGCACCACTTGATCGCCACTGACAACACTGCAAAAGCGCTGGACTTCGTGATTCTTGGCGAAGTAGCGGGTGTCAGTTACGACTATCGCCACCTGCCGGAGTCACGTTCGGCGCAGACTTACGGCACGCTGGGCGCGATATGGCGCGAAAGCCTGCACCAGTACCTCAAGGACGATGAACAGGCGGTACCGTTCAATGGCCTGAGCCATGTGGAAAACCGCTATGGCGTCGGCGAGCAGGCACCTTTCATTGATGCCTGGATCAGCCAGTACGGCCTCAAGGAATGGACCCGTCAACTGTTGCAAGTTACCGTGCCACCGATCATTCACATGCTTTATGCCGAAGGCATCGGCATGGAGTCCCACGGCCAGAACATCGTGCTGATCGTCAAGCAGGGCTGGCCGCAGCGTATCGCCCTCAAGGACTTCCATGACGGCGTACGTTATTCGCCGGCTCATCTGGGGCGCCCTGAACTGTGTCCCGAACTGGTTCCGTTGCCTGAAAGCCACGCGAAGCTCAATCGCAACTCGTTCATCATCACCGATGACGTGAATGCAGTGCGTGATTTTTCCTGCGACTGTTTCTTCTTCATCTGCCTGGCAGAAATGGCGATTTTCCTGCGCCAGCAATATCAGCTGGACGAGTCCGTGTTCTGGCAGATGACCGCTGATGCGATCATCGAGTACCAGCAGGCGCACCCGCAACACCGTGAGCGTTTTGCGCTGTTCGACGTGTTTGCGCCCACCTATGAAGTGGAAGAGCTGACCAAGCGCCGCCTGCTGGGCGATGGCGAGCGGCGTTTCCGCTCGGTGCCCAACCCGCTGCATGCGCACAGGCCACAATGATGCTGAGGACCAATACGCTCAAGAGCAAACTCGGCAACGGCCAACCCGTGTACGGACTGATCAGTTCGATTCCAGTGCCGGCAGCCATCGAACTGATCGCCGAGGCCGGTTTCGACTTCGTGATCATCGACATGGAGCACGTGCTGATCAACCCGGAAACCGTGGAAAACATGATCCGTGTGGCAGAAAGCTACGGCCTTACGCCGCTGGTACGGGTCGCCGATCTTAATCCCAAAACCCTGCTGCGCCTGCTCGATGGCGGCGCGCAGGGCATTGTTTTGCCGATGATCGAGAGCCCGGAGCAACTGGCGGACGCCATCACAGCCTGCAAGTACCACCCGCTGGGCCGCCGTAGCCTGAATGCCGGGCGTCCCGGCTCGTTCGGCAAACACAGCCTGGCGCAGTACGTCGAAGCCGCCAACCAGCAAATCATGGTTGTGGCGATGATCGAAAGCGCTGAAGGCGTGCGCCGCGCTGCCGAGATCGCCGCTGTGCCGGGGCTGGACATGATTCTCGAAGGTGCGGCCGATCTGTCGCAGTCACTGGGCATGCCCTGGCAGATCGATCAGCCCGATGTGCAACAAGCCTTGTCCGATACCTGGCAGGCCGCCCAGGCAGCAGGCGTTGCCTATTGCACCATTCCCCGGCAACCCGGCGATGCCGCCCGCTGGCTAGCCCGCGGGGTCAAGGCTTTTGTTCTCGGGGATGAGCGCGGCATCGCTTTTCGTGCGCTGCATGCCCGCCTGACCCAAATTTCAGCAGAAGGAAAATAACCCGATGAATGTCACTTCACTCGCCGCTGACATGGTCATGCAGGATCTGGTCGATTGCCTGCTGGCTGAAGACTTCTTTGGCCGCGAGCCATTGAGCCTGCAGGACACCGCTCACTGGCAATCGCGTCACCCAGAGGCTCCGCCGCAACTGGCAGAGCAAAGCCCGGCTCAACAGGTCTGGGAATGGTGCTGCGATGCGTCGGAGCAACGCTTCATCAGTATCGCGTTGCGCCCCGGCATCACTCAACAATGGGAAAAGGTGCCCGGCACTCCGGTACTGGGCCGCCAGGATGAGCGCTGGACGCAGTTGTCTCCGGAGGACTTCCTCAAGTGGGTGTTTGCCGGCAAGGCTACCCAGCTGCAGGACAGCGAGCGTCAGGAAAACGAAAAAGGTATCGCACTGTTTCTAGATGTTCTGCGCATCAGCGTCTGGCAGACCGCGTTGTCACTGAATCATGAGGTAGATCACGAAAACCTGATGGCCCAGGACGGTGCGACGTTTTTCCGCACCATGGAACAGTGGGCGTCGCTGCGTGATCGACCTTATCACCCGCTGGCCAAGGCCAAACAGGGCCTGAACGAGCAGGAATACCAACAGTATCAGGCAGAGTTCGCCAAGCCGGTCGCGCTGAACTGGGTTGCCGTCGACAAGGCCCTGCTGCAATGCGGGGGCGGAGTAGGGGATGTGAACACATCGTTCCCGGCGCATTATCTGCTGCCGAAAAACCTGCAAGCCGATCTCGACCAGGAGCTGCAACAACGTGGTATCGCGCACAGTCACGTAGCGCTGCCGGTCCATCCTTGGCAGTTCGAGCATGTTCTGGAGACACAATTGGGCGAAGTATTTGCCAGAGGCGAGTGTCAGCGCCTGACGTTCAGCGCGGCAACGGTGTATGCCACCTCATCGCTGCGCTCGATGACGCCGTGCTTCGACAGCGCCGACTACCTCAAGCTGCCGATGGCGATTTATTCCCTGGGAGCGTCCCGGTACCTGCCTGCGGTCAAGATGATCAACGGCGAGTTGAGCGAGAAACTGCTGCGCGAGGTGGTAGACAAGGACGAAACCCTGAGCCGCTCGCTGCACCTGTGCGACGAACGTAAATGGTGGGCGTTCATGCCGCAGCAGGCCACACTTTTTGACGAGGCGCCACGGCACCTGTCGGCGATGGTCCGCGGCTACCCGCCGGCCTTGCTGGATGATCCGGACTGCCGCCTGCTGCCAATGGCCGCGCTGGGCACGCCATTGCCCGGCAGTAATCGGCACTTCTTCGATGAATGGATGGATTACCGCGACCTGCCACGCAATCAGGCGTCGGTGCTGACCCTGTTTCGTGAGCTGAGCCACAGCTTCTTCGACATCAACCTGCGCATGTTCCGTCTTGGTATGCTCGGCGAGGTGCATGGCCAGAATGCGGTGATGGTCTGGAAAGCAGGTCAGGCACAGGGGCTGTTGCTGCGTGACCACGACTCATTGCGTATCTTCATGCCCTGGCTGGAGCGCAATGGCATGCACGACCCG
Organism: Pseudomonas tremae; assembly: GCF_001401155.1. Taxonomy (GTDB): domain Bacteria; phylum Pseudomonadota; class Gammaproteobacteria; order Pseudomonadales; family Pseudomonadaceae; genus Aquipseudomonas; species Aquipseudomonas tremae. The sequence goes on along the minus strand of NZ_LJRO01000458.1, from coordinate 230,734 downwards.
GAATATCGAATCAAGAAAGGTCATGCCAATACCCTTTATCATGACCGCCCCGAAGACCTGTTGTTCTGGCTGCAGACCTTGGGTATTCAGGTCAACGTGCGGGCAATCATGGATACACTTGCCCAGGTTTACGAGCTGCCGGTAACTGCGTTGTGGACTGTACTGCGCGATGTTCTGGATAATCTCATCACCACCATCGAATTCGACGACGAGGCACGTGCCATGATCAGGCATCAACTGTTCGAAGCACCGAACTGGCCACAAAAACTGCTGCTCACACCGATGATCGAGCGCGCTGGCGGACCGGGCAGCATGCCGTTCGGCAAAGGCCAGGTGGTCAACCCCTTCCACAGGTTGCGCCGTGACACCTGACCGAACCCTGCACCCCTCGCGGCGCGCGGTGTTGCGCCTGTTGCTGGGGGTACTGGCGCTGCCCGGCATTGTCCGGGCAGCGTCGTTGCGCACAGAGCCTTTGCGAATTGTCACTCTGTTTCAGGGAGCCTCCGACAGCGCCGTGGCACTGGGAGTGACGCCGTGCGGTGTGGTCGACTCCTGGAGCGAAAAACCGATGTACCGCTACTTGCGCCCGGCGCTGGCAGCGGTGCCGCACGTGGGCCTGGAAACCCAGCCGAGCCTGGAAGACATCGTGCTGCTCAAGCCCGACCTGATCGTCGCTTCACGCTTTCGCCATCAGCGCATCGCACCGCTGCTGGAGCAGATCTGCCCGGTCCTGATGCTGGAAGAAGTGTTCGAATTCAAGCGCACGCTGGCAATGATGGGCGCGGCGATGAATCGCCAGCAGCAGGCCATGCAACTGCTCGGTGAATGGCAACGACGTATAACCACGTTACGCGGCCAGCTACAGGCAAAATTCGCCAGTCGCTGGCCGATCACTGTGTCGGTGCTCGATATTCGCGAGGACCATATCCGCAGTTATCTGCCTGCCAGTTTTGCCGGCTCGGTGCTCACCGAGCTGGGCTTTGACTGGACACCCGCTGCCCGCCAGGCCAGCGGCGTCTCCCTTAAACTCAGCAGCAAAGAGAGTCTCCCTGTGGTCGATGCCGACCTTTTCTTTATCTTCCAGCGTGCGGACAGCAAGGCCGCGCAGCAAAATTACGACAAATTGGTCCAGCACCCGTTCTGGCAGCAATTACGCGCCGCGCAGGATAAACAGGTATGGCGCGTCGATGCGGTTGCCTGGAGCCTGTCAGGAGGCATTCTCGGCGCCAACCGCATGCTCGATGAAATAACTCGAGTGGCAATGGCGGAAAGCGCCTCATGACGGCAGTGATGAAGATGGGCCTGGGACTGTTGATGCTGGTCGCGTGTATGGGGTTAAGTCTGGCGACCGGGGCGATATGGATTTCACCATCAGCGATCGTTGCAAGCCTGTGGCATCCAGACGTGTTGAGCCCTGTTCAGCACGTCTTGCTAGACACTCGACTGACGCGCACCTTTATGGCCGTTGCTGTGGGCTCCAGCCTGGCGGTTGCCGGTGCGCTGATGCAGGCGCTGACGCGTAACCCTTTGGCCTCGCCGGGGCTGTTCGGCATCAATGCAGGGGCCACGTTCTCGATCATCGCCTGTTCGTCACTGTTTGCTCTGACCTCGATGAGCCAATGGCTGTGGTGCGCGTTTACAGGGGCGGCAGTGGCAGGGACCCTTGTCTGGGTGATCGGCAACCGGGGGCAGGGCAGTCTCAACCCGTTACGTATCGTGCTGGCGGGTGCTGCGATCACCGCGCTGTTCACCGCTTTCAGTCAGGCACTGCTGGTAGTCAATCAGGACGGTCTGGACACCGTGCTGTTCTGGCTGGCCGGCTCGTTGTCGGAACGGGATCTGGCCACCGCTGCACCGCTGCTGGGTTGCGTCGTGCTTGCTTTGGCCGGGGCATGGATACTCGCCGGGCAGGTCAATGTGCTCAACACCGGCGAAGCCATCGCCACCGCACTGGGCCAGCGCACCGGTTTGATTCGACTGCTGATGAGCCTGGTGATCATCGTTCTGGCCGGTAGTGCCGTTGCCTTGGCAGGCAGCATCGGTTTCATTGGGCTGCTGGTGCCGCACATGGTACGCAAGACGCTGTCCATCGATCATCGCTGGCTGCTGCCCGGCTGCGCGCTGCTGGGTGCCACGCTGTTGCTGCTTGCCGATACGCTGGCACGGGTCGTTATATTGCCTCAGGAAGTCCCGGTGGGCGTCATGACCGCATTGTTCGGCGCGCCATTTTTCATTGCACTGGTTCGTCGAGGCGCACGTTATGGATAAGCACCTGACGCTGCGTTATCGCGGCTTCTCCAGGCAGTTCAACCTGATCGTAATCAGGCGCCTGACCATTGCCGTGGCGCTGACGGCGCTGGTGGCGATGGGGTCGCTGGCCGTGGGCAAGATCAATCTGTCGCCAACCACTCTGCTGGGTGTGTTTTCCGGCCATGCCGACGCAAGCCTGGTGTTCATCGTCGAGCAACTGCGCATGCCGCGTCTGGCGCTCGCCGCGCTGGTGGGGGCCGCACTTGCGGTGTCCGGGCTGATCCTGCAAAGCATCATTCGCAACCCGCTGGCCTCACCGGACTTGCTGGGCATCACCAGCGGTGCCAGCGCGGCGGCGGTGTTGTATCTGTCATTTTTCTCGGCTGCCCTGGGTGCGCAATTTCTGCCGCTTGCAGCTGTTTCCGGCGCAGGCCTTGCGGCGCTGGTCATCTACCTGCTGGCCTGGAATCAGGGCGCTTCGCCCTTGCGCATGGTGTTGATCGGGGTAGGGGTGTCGGCGCTGCTGGCGGCGGTGACCACCTTCATTCTTGTGTTCAGCCCGCTGACCACCACCTTGTCGGCCTACGTCTGGCTGACCGGGAGCGTGTATGGTGCCAGTTGGCCGGAGCCGCGTGCCCTGGCCGGCTGGCTGTTGCTGACCCTGCCGCTGCTGGTGCTGCTTGCTCGTCAGGTGCGCATGCAGCAACTGGATGACGACCTTGCCCAAGGCATTGGCGTGCGCGTGCAATGGCTGCGTGCCGGCTTGTTACTGGTAAGCGTGGCGCTGGCGGGTCTCGCGGTCGCTTGGGGCGGAGCAATTGCCTTTGTCGGGCTGATTGCGCCGCACATTGCCAAACGCCTGATGCCACCGGGGTTTACCGGTCAGGCACTGATGGCCGCCCTGATCGGTGCCAATCTGTTGATGCTCGCCGATCTGGCCGGACGCACGCTGTTCCTGCCGCTGGACCTGCCTGCAGGAATTTTTGTCGCGGTGCTGGGCACACCGTTTTTTCTCTACCTATTGATCAACCAGCGGCACTAAGGAATTACGGATGGCGTCAATCGCAACCCACGACCTGACCCTGAGTTACCAGCGCCAGGTGATCATCGACAGCCTCAATCTGCAATTGCCCGAGAACAAGGTCACCGTGCTGATCGGCAGCAACGGCTGCGGGAAAAGTACCTTGCTCAAGTCGCTGGCGCGGTTGCTCAAGCCACAGCAGGGCACCGTTGTGCTCAATGGCGCGGATATCCATCAGAAATCCACCGCCACGGTTGCCCGCGAACTGGCGATTCTGCCGCAGATGCCCAGTGCCCCTGAGGGCATCAGCGTACGTCAGTTGGTTGCGCTGGGGCGTTACCCGTATCAAAACTGGATGCAGCAATGGTCCGAACAGGATGAAGCGATGGTAGAACGCGCCCTGTTGCAGACCGGCATGCAGGCCTTGGCCGAGCGCCCAGTGGATGCATTGTCTGGGGGCCAGCGTCAACGCGCCTGGATCGCCATGACCCTGGCGCAGGACACCGACATCGTGCTGCTGGACGAGCCGACAACCTTTCTGGACCTCGCTCATCAGATCGAAGTGCTGGACCTGTTGCGCGACCTGAATCGCCAAGAGGGCAAGACCATCGTTATGGTCCTGCATGATCTGAACCTGGCCTGCCGCTATGCCGATCACATGGTCGCCGTTCACGAACGCACAGCATTTGCTCAAGGACGCCCAGCCGATATCCTGAGCGAAGCGCTGGTCAAGCAGGTATTTGGCCTCAACTGCCGGATCATCGCCGACCCATTCTTCGGTACGCCGTTGTGCATTCCGTTTGGCCGGGAACTGCCGCAATGATTCTGGCACACGCCTTCAGCGAAGCAGAATGGGCGCTGTTGTCCGGCGGGCTGCGACTAAAACAGGCGGATGAGCGCGACCCTCGCTCACTGCCCGCAAGGGCATTGCTGGACGAAGAGGCCTGTGAGCAGTTGCTGACCACACTGGGCCCCATCATCGGCTCGCCGACGCTGGCGATCACAGCATCGTTACTGGCCAAGCGCTTTTCTTTCCTGAGCACGGGTGCCTGCCTGTACGCCATGTCGATCTACGACAAAGGCTTGATCCTGTCTCTGGACAATAGCCTGATCGAATACGCGCACGATGACGGCCTGTGGACCTCTTCGATGCCGCTGCTCGACGTTGCGCCTGTTGGCTATCAACCGGGTACGCGCGAAGCGTGGCGTGAAATGATCGCCAGTACGCTGTTTCGCGACATGCTCCAGCCGCTGTGGGAAACCTTCAACCGGGTCAGCGGTATTTCTCGACGCATTCTCTGGGAGAACACCGCCGTACGCGTCTATTCGCTGTACGACAAACGCATGGAAAAGGTTGAAGACCCGATTATTCGCCAGCGTTACGAAGCCGATTTCGACTGGCTGCTGAATCAGGCCGACCCTGCAATGTTCGGGCTGACTTATAACCCGCTGAAACACTTCAGACGCCCCCCTACATTGCTCGAACCCGAAGGCAAGGTTGTCCGTTTCCGGCGCACCTGCTGCTTCTATTACGACGCCAGCAACCCGGTCGAATATTGCTCTACCTGCCCGTTGTTGAGGCCAAAGAAATGTCGATGAACAAACAGATTTCACACCGTCAGCAACAGCTCAGTGACGCGGTCATAGCCCAATTTCAGGGCATCTCTGCCTCCACCATCGGCCATCTTACCGACAGCGGTTATCTACGCGGGATCAGCCCCTTGTTCGACGGTGCTCGACTGGTCGGCAACGTGGTTACCGTAAAAGTCCAACTGCCCGACGGCAGCATCCTTCGCGACGCACTGCTCAACAGCCTTCCCGGCGACGTGCTGGTGATCGAATGCGTCGGCGACGAGCATTGCGCCTGCTGGGGCGAACTGCGCACCTTGGCCGGCCTTATCAAAGGTGTGGCCGGCGTGGTGGTGTCCGGTGCAGTCACTGACGTCGCCGCCCTGCGCGAACATCGCCTGCCGGTGTTCAGCCGAAGCGTCAGCGCCGTCACGACCCGAAGCCTCGGGGAAAACGGCGAACTCAATGGGCCGATCAATATAGGTGAAGTGATTGTGAACCCGGGCGATATCGCGATTGGCGATGACGACGGGGTGTTTATCTTGAGCCCACAACAGGCGACTGAGTTGTTGCCTGAGTTGTTGGCGAAGGAGGGCGCTGACAGAGAACGGCGGGAAGAGTTTTTGCGGCGGTTGAATGAGGGGGTGTAGAAAATCGTGAGAATTGAAACTGGCACTTCTGTATCCCTAACTCATTGCAACTTAGCGTCAGCAACAACATCAGGTAGAGCGCAGACTTCCGTACAAAGCACCTATCCAGCGCCAATATATGCGCTAGGGGCCAGCCAGGAAACGCTGCCTTTCGTCTGGACACTCAGTCCAGCAGGCAAGATTTTCTGAGCAGTTCGGACAGGCCTTCAGGCACCAGCGCAGATGTAGCGGTGAAGCTGGAAACCGGATGCCATGTCGCCTTGAAAGGTGAACCATCGCTTTCAAGGCCCTCCAGCCAGGGCTTCTCGTAAACTGCTGCATCTTCAAACCTTGCATCATAGACCTGGACGATCTCATGTCCTCGCATGCCCGCGTAGGTAAAAATGCTTTCCAACGTGCCAATCAATCGAACGTTGCTGATCGAAAGACCCAACTCTTCATGCACTTCTCGGACGATGGCATCGATGCTTCGTTCACCAAACTCGATGCCACCGCCAATCGGACGGAAAAGGGTTCGCTTTTCGACGGCGTCGTAGAATTGGTTGACCAATATTTTTCCGCGACGGTGGAAGATGCAAAGTGCAAGGGGACGGATGTGAGGTTCTGGCATGCGTAAAAGCCTCTATCTTACCGTTCAGCAATATGCAAACGATGTCAATCTTCTCTTCAGCTATTGTTCAGACTGGCAAAAAGGGTCGACCACTGACCGGTAACTTGATTCATCAGCAGATACACGGTTCGTCATAAAGAAAACTTTGCCATACGAATAAAAGACAATTTGGATCCCAAACTAAGCCTTGGAAGTTCTATCTGTCTTTTTCGATATTAGTTTGTTAAGCGCGCTAAAGGTTTCGGTTTCATGACCGATCAAGATTACAACCCAAACTGTCCCGGATAGTCGCAATGTTCAACACGCATTTGAAAAACACCAACAAGGCATTGGAGCGCCGCCTCGCCATGCTTGAACAAGCCGGGCAAATCCTCAATCTGGAGACTGTTGCCGTCGTTCTGGATGCCTCGGGCAAGGTGCAGAACGTCAACGGTCTGTTTGAAACGGAAATGAGCTACTCACAAAGCGAGATTGTCGGGCGCAACCTTTCTGAACTGAGCCCGCCAGAGCTAAGCGGTGATGTTCATCAGAAGCGCGCCTTGACTGCGATTCGGGAAGGCAAGCACTTCAGTGGCACCTTGCGGCTGATCAGTAAGACAGGTGCCAGGGTCTGGCTGAGGACAGTGGTCGTACCCTTCAAAAATGAAACAGGCGGCATCGAACAGATCACGTTGTACTCGAGCGTTCTAACGCGGACGATCGAGGCATCGCGTGAAAACGAGGCCCTCGTCAATGCCTTGCAGCGCTCTACCGCCGTGATCGACTTCACCCTTGATGGAATTGTCATTGGCGCCAATAACAACTTTCTGAAAGCGATGGGCTACGAGCTTAATCAGATAAAAGGCAAGCATCACAAGATTTTTTGTCTGCCTGAAGAGTCCAGTTCTGATGCTTATACCCAGTTCTGGGAAAGACTGCGGCGCGGTGAATTCATCGTCAACCGTTTTCGCCGGGTCGACAAGTCTGGCCGCGATGTATGGCTTGAAGCATCTTATAACCCTATCACCGACGCAAACGGCAAACTCTATAAGATCGCCAAGTTTGCGACAGTTATTACTGAACAGGTTGAACGTGAGAAAGCCGTCGCCGAAGCGTCGGAGATGGCCTATCAGACATCTATCGACACTGACACAAGCGCACAGCAAGGTCGAAAAGTCATCAACGACACGCTTCAAATGCTCGGCCAGCTGACGATTTCGATGGAAGAGGCCACGCGGGGCATCGAGGCACTTGACTCTCAAAGTCAGGTGATCGGGACGATCATAAAAACCATCAGCGGGATCGCCGAGCAAACCAACTTGCTCGCGTTGAACGCCGCCATCGAGGCCGCCCGCGCAGGCGAACAGGGTAGGGGGTTCGCAGTCGTCGCTGACGAAGTGCGGCAGTTGGCCTCGCGCACCACAAAGGCGGCGGAAGAAATTGTAAATGTGGTTAAGACCAACCAAAGCCTGGCTTCAGAAGCGGTCAGCGTGATCGTGCGCAGCACTGAGCAGGCTTCCGAAGCACTGGTATTGGCCAACGACGCCGACCGTGTCATTCAGGAGATCCAGCAGGGCGCCAATACTGTAGTAAGGGCAGTCAGTCGTTTTGTCAGTCAGCGCTCGAATTAATTGCACGCTGACTGATCGGCTCCGGGGGCCACGTTAATCGTACTCCCTGGGGCCATGCCTGGTCAGCGCTCGGCGTGGGACCGTTTGTCTTCAAACCTGACGCTTGACTAGCGATAACTTGTTTATAGCCGTAGCACCCGCAGTCCCTCGAGCGTAGCCCTTATGTCATTTACCCGCGATCCGCGAACGGTTCGTAAATACCTGTACACCGTGTTGTGGCTTTACTTGTTTTCTCTATTCCTGTTGGCAGTGGTGTGGGAGTTCAAACTTGAAGCCCTGGCCATGTACACCATGAACCTGCCTTACGATTCAGACTTCGAAAACGCCGAACGTTGGCGCTTTGTATTGACGTCGACCGGGTTTGCGCTGTTGTCGATGGTCGTTCCGTTCATACTGCTGAAACGTCTGATGCAACGATTGCAGGGCAGCTACAACGACTTGCTGGCCTCGCAGACACTCAGCGATTCGCTGGCCCGTCACGACCCGTTATCCGGTCTGCTTAATCGTCGGGTGTTTCATGAGCAACTGGTCGCGCGCTTACAGGAAACATCTATGCAGACCGCCGTCTTCCTGATCGATCTGGATAAATTCAAGTTAATAAACGATACCCACGGGCATGCCGTGGGAGACGCCGCTATTTGTGCCGTTGCAGAAAGTCTGCGCGAGGCAACTGCAGGGTTACAGGCTTCCGTGGCGCGGCTGGGAGGGGACGAGTTCGGTCTGGCGGTAAGCGGTAATTTCAGCCAGGTGGAACTGGCGACACTCGCTGAAAGCGTTCTGTCAAAAATTGCAGCGTCCAGGACAAGTGTGTCACGTGTGGCCCTCAGTGCTTCTTTGGGCGTTGCCGTTTCGCCACTGGACGGTTCAGATGCAGACATCCTGCTGCAGCGTGCCGACAGCGCGATGTATCGAGGCAAGAGCGGCGGCCGAGCCTCGTTTCACTTCTACGAGGTCAGTTTTGAGCGCGAACAACGCCTGCAGGAGCTATTCGCGCAGGAACTGAGGCATGCGATTGAAGAGAAACATATTCAGCCGTTTTATCAGCCTATCGTCAGTCTTCCCGAACAACGCCTCTCGGGGTTCGAGCTGCTGGCACGATGGCTGCACCCCGAGCGGGGCATCATCATGCCAATGGACTTCATACCCGTGGCGGAACAGCTGGGGCTGATCAAGCAACTTACCGAGAGTCTGTTAGTGCAGGCCTTCGATCATGCGCTTGACTGGCCTAGCGACTTCACACTGTCAATCAATGTCACTTCGCTGATGATCGAAAACCTCGACTTTCCCGAATGGCTCGAGCAACTGGCCAGCGAAGGCAGATTTCCGTTGAGTCGTCTGGAAGTGGAAGTGACGGAAAACGCTCTGGTGGCCAACATGAACAGCGCCCGCTTGAACCTGGAACGTTTACGCGCAATGGGAGTGAGCGTTGCACTGGACGATTTCGGGACGGGTTATTCAGGGCTTTATCACTTGACCAAGCTGGCCATCGACAAAATCAAGATCGACAGGTCTTTCTTTGATACGTCTCTGGATAACCAGAATGAAATGGTCAAAGCCATCCTTGCCTTGGGTAAGAGCTTGCGCATGAAAATTACCGCCGAGGGAGTAGAGCATGAGCAGTTGGCGGACTGGCTGGCCATCAATAAATGCGACTTTGCCCAAGGCTACCTGTTTGGAAAGCCGCTACCCTTGGCTCAGGTGAAAGCGCTGCTGGCGATGAGTGTGCCAGCCAGGCCGGTCAGGGCAAGTGCCGTGTAGTTATTCAGTCTTGAACCGAAGACTCGTCCAAAATGATGAGACGGGTATATTTCTTTCGCTATGCCCAGATACCTGACGAGCAGGCGGTCTTGTCGCTCAAATGGTGTAGGCATATTCCGCTAAAGGCTCAATAGCCTGCGCGTTGTTTCGACTCGCCAGCCAGAATGGGTCATCCGGTAACCGGGCACAGGAAGGCCCGGACACCATCATCTTTAGAACGGGCACGCAGCATGATGATCAATAACTCGGACTTGGCCGAAATGCTTCCTTCAGCACTCACGGGTGTCACTGTCGGGGTGGGCGCTCAGGTACTGCTTTTTGGCGACGTCGCCAGCGTAATGATTCAGTGCTCGTTTTTTTGCGAAATCAATGGCGTGGGCAGGTGGGGGCATGGAGAAGATGTGGCCACCAGCCCTTTGTTTTTTGATTTCCTCAATGTCGATGTAGAACGCATTTCAATTGACGAATTTGCCATTTTGACTGTTGCATTCAACCGGGGAATGATCCTTAAAATCTTTCCCGAGAACAATGGACTGGAGTCGTATGTGATCAATACACCAAGCGACATATTCCCTGTCATTTTGTGGTAACGCACAGTCCCGGCGAACAATGAATGCCACTCTCCAAAAACGCTCTACGAGCCCTTGTTTAATGGCGCAGGCATGCGTCACAAGCTGCTTGCTGTACTTGCGACCAAGCCAAGAGCAGGTATGGTGTAGGCAGTAAAGCTGAAGCCGCGCAGCCTTCAGCCAAGCTGTAATGACATTTACGAGGCGCGATACACGTCTGGTTTTGCGCTGATGGTACAAGGATTATTCTAATGAAAGCTTTTCAGATCGGGCTTCAACAAGGCCTGGCTTCTCTGACCCCTACTACTCGCCCCGAGCCGATTGCCGGGCCTGGAGAAGCCGTTGTGGCGCCTCGCATGGTGAGCCTGATCAGCCGGGACGTTCAAATTCTTCGAGGTGTATACGGTCCCATACAGTCTCCCGAGCGCATTCCCATGTCCGAAGGTGTAGGTGAGGTCATTGCTGTGGGCGAGGGCGTCAACCAGGTCAAACCTGGCGACCGAGTCATCTGCGGTCACTTCCCTGATTGGCTGGAGGGCGAATTCCGGACTAGCGTTTTTGCTCATGATGTCGGCGTGACGCATGACGGCTGGCTAGCTGAAAAGCTCGTACTACCCGCAGCTGCACTGATTCGAGTGCCGGGCTCGTTGGCAGACAAGGATGTCGCCGCGCTTGCCTCTGCCGGTCTGACCGCCTGGAACGCTCTGATAGAGGTTTGCAAGCTTAAACCGGGCGAGCTTGTTCTTTGTCTGGGTACTGGCGGGGTGGCTCTGGCCGCGCTGAAGCTTGCCAAGCTTCACGGTGCCCGGGTGGCGATCACATCGTCAAGTGACGAGAAACTGGACATTGCCCGCCAGTTGGGCGCGGACATCACTATCAATTACCGCAAACACCCTGACTGGGCTGCGCAGGTCATGGCCCTGAGCGATAACGCCGGAGCCGACATCGTTGTAGAAACAGGAGGTCAGGACACTTTGGGCCAGTCGCTTGCCGCTGCCGCCGTCAACGGACGGATTGCAGTTATAGGTGTGACGCCCGGCCAGCACTCTCCGATTCCCGACTACCTGTCCCTTATCATCAAGAACGTGACAATCCGAGGCATCGCTAACGGTAGCCGCAAGATGTTCGTCGACCTCATTCGCGCAGTCGAAGCGAACCGTATCGAAACCGTGGTCGCCAAGACCTTCACGTTCGATGATGCACCTGCGGCCTATGCCTATTTCGCAGCGGCGAACCACGTAGGAAAAGTGTTGATCGATTTCGACCGAAGTTGAGGGCAGGGCGCAAAAAGCTCGATACAGGGCGAAGGCTTGAATGCCTTGGTCTATCCGCTCTGTACCGCGTCATTAGTTTGTACCCTGGCCCGGTCGTATACTGCTTCAGTTTATTAGTCTATCCCTCTGACTAAGCGTCCGGCGCTCGTCGAAGGGTGATGCGTGTCAGCTCCGACGGTTTGCCGAGGCGGATGGCAAACCCCGGCCAGAGCGCAGTGCCGTTGTTGACGTACAGTTGCATTCCGGCAACGTCATAAAGCCCTGATACAAAGCCGCCGTTTGCCATTGCCAAAAGTCGATGAATACCAAAAATCATCCCGCCGTGGGTATGTCCGGACAGCTGCACAGCCACGCCTTGAACTGAAGCCGCGCGCGCGTTCCTTGGTTGATGGTCGAGCAAAATGATCGGCGTATCCTTCGCTATTCCAGCTATGGCTTTTTGAACGTCGGGGGCGGGAAACCCTGTTTTAGGTGCAGTTAAATCCGTGACGCCAGCCAGTGCAATTCGGGCACCGTCATGCTCAATGAATGTGTGACTGTTCGCCAGCGGTATCATCCCCAACGAAACGAAGTGCTGCATCCATGCTTTGTTGTCGAAGAAATACTCGTGGTTACCGGGTATGACATAAACGCCATCCGGCGCACGCAGATCACGCAATGCATCGATATCCAGCTTCCTGTTGCTGAGCGAGCCGTCGATAAGATCTCCCGTGATGACAATAAGATCGACACCCAAGGCGTTCGATTCTTTCACCACCGCTTGTGTCCACGGCGCATCAAACAGGCGACTGATGTGCATGTCAGTCAGTTGCAATACCTTATAGCCCTCAAATTGCGGGGGAAGGTTTCTGACTGCGATATCGATATCCTTGATGGGCGGCACGCGCACTGCCTGCTGGACACCGATTGCAGCGAGCAGCAGTGCTGCGACCCCGATGCTGTAACGCACTTTTGCTGGAACAGCCAGCCGTTGGCGCCGAATCAGCATTGTCAGCACTGTGCCGAGGTCGACAATGATTTGCAGCACGGCAAGTAACAGGATCGCGCCAAATGCCCAGTTGAAGAGCATAACCACATAGCGCGGAAATTCCGGCGAGAACACGCTGCCGGAGGAGAACCGACAATACAGGTGATATTGCGAGGCGAGAACAAGCAGCGTGCCGACGGCTATTCGCGACGACAGTGCCCAAGGCATCGGCAATAAATAACGCAGGATAACGTACAGGCAAGGCAGGCTGAACATAACGTGAAACATCAACTCGGTTCCCTGATCATCAGTGTTTGCTTAGTCGCCAATCCGGCTTCCGAGAGTTTTTGTCTCGCGTCTCGAACACGTTGTCTGTGGTGCATTTGTCATTCCACTCATAGATAAACAGGGGCAATCACGCCATACAAAGACCAGACTCACAAGGCCCCAGACATCTCGGTACAACTGCATTCTCATCCGCTGACTCTTTGTCAGGGCAGCATCTCCCGCCGTGCTTGGCGCACAGTGCAATAAATTTGAAATATCTTGAAACATTCCACTGGCCTCGCGAGTCAATGAAATAACTCTCTTCAAGGTTTTCCGATGAAAACGCCTCGCCCCAACGCACGCCATAAACCCCTGACCGATCTGCGCAATCTCAAGATGGCCCGCTCTGCACATGCGTTCGTGCGAGGCAACACCGCTCAGTTTTACGAGTGGCTCCACAGCCAGTCAGGCAGACGTTTGCCCAGCGGCCCGCCGGTCTGGATTTGCGGCGATTGCCATGCCGGTAATCTGGGGCCAACGGGAGATTCAAAAGGGCGCATCGATATGCACATACGCGACCTTGATCAGGCTGTGATCGGCAATCCTGCTCACGACCTTGTGAGGCTGGGACTGTCGTTGGCGACAGCTGCGCGCGGCTCGGACCTGCCTGGGGTCACGACCGCTCGGATGTTGGAAGAGATGATGCAAGGCTACGAAGAAGCCTTTTTGGGCGACGGCGATGAAGAGCCTGATCGCCCGGTACAGGTAAAAGCCGGGATGCGCAGCGCGGTGCAGCGTACGTGGAAGCACCTTGCCAAGGAACGCTTTGAAGATACTCAACCCAGCATTCCGCTGGGCAAGCATTTCTGGGCACTGTCGCGTGCAGAGCGCGATGCCATTAAAGCGCTCTGTTCGACGGCGGAAATTCATGCGCTGGTGACATCGCTAAAGGGCAGGTCTCAGGACGACCGAGTGCAATTACTTGACTCTGCGTATTGGGTAAAAGGCTGTAGCTCTCTTGGCCTGCTTCGCTACGCGGTATTAATGGGCGTGGGTGATGAAGATGATCAGGAGTTCTGTCTGCTGGATATCAAGGAAGCGGTCGCCGCCGCTGCTCCGCGTACTGCAAGAGCGCCTATGCCCAGAGACAATGGCAAAAGAGTAGTGGAGGGTGCCAGGCATCTTTCGCCCGGCTTGGGAAGTCGGATGGTGGCTGTAAGAATGCTGGATCACTCGTTCTTCATACGTGAACTGCTTCCTCAGGATATGAAGCTGGAACTTGATGAACTTACCCAGCAGGAGGCTATGCAGGCAGCCGCATACCTCGCGAAAGTGGTAGGCATGGCGCACGCCAGGCAGATGGACCTGGCGACGCGCACCGCGTGGATCCGGGATCTGCAAACAAATCGATCCCAGACCCTCGACGCTCCCTCCTGGTTATGGTCAAGCGTGGTTCAACTGGTCGGTAGTCATGAGCAGGGCTACCTGGAACATTGCCGGCGCTATGCGCTATAGCGCTTTATCCCTCGTTCAAACGGAATGGCAATTATCGATTGTGGCGCAGAATGGAAAAGTTCAGCGCCGCAGCTACCGAGAGCCACACCAGATACGGGAATAAAATCAGCCCTGTAACGATATCCAGCTGCAACGCCATTACGATCATTGTGGCGACAACAATCCATAGCAAGACCAGAATCACCATTGCAGCTACAAGGCGGTTTGCGCCAAAAAACACCGGCGTCCACAACGTATTCAGCGCAATCTGGGCAGCCCACAGCGCCAGCACGGTCTCGCTGCCGGGGATCAGGGTCAAGCGATAGCCTGCCCAGGCGAGGAGCAGATAGATCGTGGTCCATGCCACTGGAAATGCCCAGTTCGGCGGAGTGAAAGCAGGTTTCTTAAGGGACTCGTACCATGCGCCTGGTTTGAAGATGATGCCGGTTGCTGCTGCGGCGCAGCAGGCTAGAAGAAAGATATAGAAGGTCATGTGTCATCCTGAGCGATAGCGATGTGGTGGAACGATCTGGTACGGCTTCTGCGAGCGACGCTCGCCTAGCGCTTCTCCATTTGTACCGATGAGCCGTTATCGGGATTATTTTTCGTCCCCTGCTCACTGTCAGAATTATCAAAGCACCCCGACAAGGCTACAGTCACGGATAGGATTAGAAACAGCGTTTTTGGGGTTTTCTGCATGTTGCAAACTCCTGTGGTCGACAATGTCTCTGATGCCTCACCTCTTCGCGGGTTCAACATCAATCAGGCGCGAAGCCGGGGATAGCCGGATTTCAAAGCGGATCCAGCCTGGAGCGATGTAGCAATTTGTGCTGGTTGAGGAGATGCGTTAAATGGCGTGCCGACTTTCCTTGGAAGGTCGGTAGCCGAAGTAAGAGCTGTAACACGTGCTGAAGTGGCTCGGTGAGACGAAACCACAGGCGACTGCGACCTCTGTGAGAGAGAGATCGGTGTGCTGAATAAGGCGACGGGCCTCGGTTATACGTAACTCTAGATAATAGCGCTGCGGCGTGGTGCCGAGTTGCTCCTTGAACAGCCTCTCGATCTGACGCCGGGACCGTCCCGCATAAACGGCCAATTGTTCCAGTTCCAGAGGTTCCTCAAGGTTTGAGTCCATCAGTTTGACGACCTCCCTCAATGGAGCACTGACGGACAGATGCCTTGACGGTTTGATCCTGCGATAACGAGAGGCTTCGAAAGACAGAATGTCCTCGATGCCCTCAACCAGCTCCTTATCATGCAGGCCCTTGATCCACTCCAACACCATCTGAAATGCGCCGACCGGGCTCGAAGCAGTCATTCGGTTTCGATCCAGCACATAGGCCTCACTGGTCACATGGGTGATTCTGGATATCTCGGCCAGCGCAGATCGGTGTTCGGGGTGAATGGCACATCGGTATCCATCAAGAAGCCCGGCAGCGCCCAGGAACCATGCGCCATTCCATAAGCCGGCCAGAATCACATCGCATTCCGAAGCCGTGCGAAGCAGGGCCGTAAGAGATGGATCGATTTTGAGCTCAGTCCTATAGCCGCCGCAGACGACGAGAAGATCAAGCTCCTTGAGTTCGCTGACATTTAGAACAGCATCGGGACGGATGATCAGCCCCAGATCGCTCTGAATTTCATGCTCGGTCAACCCGAACGTTCTGGATGTGAAAAGATTAGGCCTTAGCAGGTTCGCGGTGACCACGGTATCCAGGGCCTGGGTGAAGGCGGGCAGTGAGAAGTTCTGAAGCAGCAAGAAACCAATGCTGGCCTGGGACGGTATTTCTCTTTCGTCATTGTCCAGATAGCGGAAATTTTTGCGCAATGTTGTACGGCTGAATTCTCTTCTCTCGACCATCTTCTCTTCACCTGAACATCGCAGCAATCGCATAGCTAATGAAAGTCCTGCTGCCACTGCGCGCCGCTCATGTGCCCGCACTGGCTGGCTTATGGAGCCGTCCCTGGAACGGCTCGGTATACGGCGACCTGATCTGAACGTACAGTTTCTTTCAGTACGTAAGTCGCCCCCTCTTTGATGTTGATCTCCCAGTGTTTGTTCGCTTTCGATGCTTTTGCGTTAAAACCTGACTCAGGCACGTTGTCGAAGCTGTTGTATCGATACAGGTTGTACGCCACGCCTGGCTTGAGCCCCGAGACAGTGACGTTCAAGTTCAGATTCGCGGAATCAGGACGGCTATTGGAGTTTTCATCCATCGCCGGTTTTTCTTCATTCACATCGGTGGTGAGGCGAACCGGAAGCGTCTTGCCGTCCCGGTCGATAATCCCGGTGATGGCCACGCCATAGTTTTTTCCGCCGCTGGATAATGAATACACCGGTCGATTCTCGTCATTGGCTTCTTCTCGATTCGCCTGAAATGCTCCGAAGTTAAAGCGGTAAAGATAGGCCGGCTTTCTATCGGGCGACCAAAGACCGTTATCGCTGAATGTAATGGCGTCATCAGCGTAATAGGCAGCAGGTTGGGTAGCGGGTTTGCTAGACGATACTCCAATGACGGGAACGATATGGTCGTATTCACCATCGCCTTGGCTCCCATTTTCATTTTCGAACTGAGAAAAATTCTCGTAAACGCCGATGATGACCGGGTAACCGACCAACACATTGCCCTTGACCCATGCCAGGAATTCGTTTGCATTCGCCATAATAGGGCTGTTCCACTCAACAGCTTTCAGGCGCATTTTAGCGGCAGCAGCCGCATCGTTCACCCCCAACAGTAACTGACTTCCACGCTTGGATTGCCTGATGTTCGGGCTTGCGATTGCGCGGGCATCGAACTGTGAAACGTATTGGCCATAGTAAAGGCTGGCACTGATGAGCGCCGTTTCACCGCAATAACCATAGTTTGCTTCCCATTGAAGGCGTGGGGGAATGTCGTTCATTTGGGTGCCGCTTTTTGTCGCGTTTATACCTGTCGAGTTGGGGTGCGGGTTTGCTGCATGGGCTATTGAGAAAGGCGCACACAGTGTCAAAGCCATTAGCAGGCACAGAGGTCCTGGGGGAGTGCAGTGGCTTTTCATGAGAATGCCGAAGTCAAACATTTTTATCACCTTTGCTGAGCGGATCAAAAAGCGGGGTATTGACCAGTATTGAATAACCCAACGTGTCCACCAATCGTGAGGTGTCTCCAGGTCACACCCCCGTCGTTCCAGCGGTGTTGCAGGCAATGGATTTCTCCCGCTCAAGACGGGCGATCCGTGCTTCGAACTCCTGAATTTTTTGCTGCCCGGGCGCGGTGCTCGTGCGCTTAGGAGCGAACCATGGAAAGGCTGCCTACTTATCAACGACCGATTTTACCTAGGTGGGTATAAGTGAAGCCTTGTGGTAACTTCAGGCCATAGCCGAGCATTCGATCAAAACCAGCGTGCGCCAGCCATAGAGCACCTATCGCGCCTAATTCAGGGGTTGACCATATCATTCCAGCCGCAAGTAAAGCAGCACCGGACGCATACAAATGAAGGGTGTTATAGCAGTAAGCCCCAACTCTAGGGCCTAATGCATACACCGGGAGGAGTTGCTGACGGTTCTGATGCTTGCTCATGAATATCAGGCTTCTTGGGGATTTATCGCGCGGGGTAGGGTAGGCGCGGATGAGGCGACTGGCCAGGCCATGCTCGCTCCAGACATCTTGAGCATCGGTCATTCATAATCTACTCATCAGTGGTCAGCGGTAACTTGGTTGCATATCATTGGGCAAAAAATTTAGGTTGTACCAGTCGGCCTAACGGTCATAAAACACGTCGTTTAGCAGGAGCCACATGGACGAGCTAAGAGTTTCAGCCACCCCCACTGGATAGTGACTCATCGGCGAGATTCACGTTATGACGGGTATTTGATAATTTCGTCTGAAGAGACGGCTTCAGGTCTCAGCGATTTGAGCGACGAAGCCATGTCATCTCTAGGTTTAGTGATGAAAACCTCGGAACGTCTGCTGGCAAAGGTTTATTCCCCGTACAAAGTAATGTTTTACAAATTGGGATTTTCTCTCGGTTTCAACGCGCATTTTCATGTCGCTCCAGTCTCCGAAGACTTGCTCACAGAAATTTCAAAACACCCTGGTTATTCCGACAATCCTGACGGTAATGACACAATCGTTTTTCTGAGTCGAGAATACTGTGAAAGAACTCTTACAGCTTGCGAAGCAGAAAAACAGTTATCGGCGGTTCATTTGCTCAGGGCCTCTCTGTGACTAAGTGTAGTGGTGTAACGATTTCGGAGTTGGGTGAGCCAGCTCCAGCAGGAGCGCAGCGGAGTAACGCCTCAGAGCAAAGCCCTGACGCCCGAGGACGCCCGAGCAGCAGAAAACTCAGGAGCTGAAAGCGCTGCATTCCATTTTTTACCAGCGCTCACATTAGGTTGGTGAAGGCGGCCACAGATCTGTCCAATTTCACTTATCTCCGGCCGTTCCGTAACCCATTGAAATCCCGAAACTAAAAAATTAGCTTTCACTAAACTCCGACAATTTTAACCAAAAAAACGGTGATAAGTGAAACGTAGTCTATATAAATCAATAGGTTACATATCTCCGGTAATTTGGACAAGCGGTCTACACCGCTGGCCACCTGCGTCTATTCTTTCCTCCAATAGCTTTCCGACCATACCGGTCGCTACCTTGGAGTCGAGCAATGACCTACGTAGGGGCTTTCGCCAATTCGGACATCCACCCAGATCTGCTGATCGTCACCAGCATCCACAAGCCACCTCGCGAGGCAGTTCGCCTCTGCAGGCTTTCCGATGGTCTCCGGCTTACGCTGCCCCCTTCGCGCGTGCGTGTCATTCCTGACGGTACCGGTGCGTTTGAAGAGCACATGGCTGTTGAAATCAAAAAGGCTCGGAAGCTCTTCAGCTCTCTGGTTGCTCCAGAAGCGCCTCAGAGTGGGGGGCATTCTATGTATGAGTACCTCGAAATCACGTCCTTGGCTGACGCCAGCTATCGGCTTCCTGCCGTAACTACGTACATCATCCAGCATGAATATAAGATGTTTTCCCATCCTGAATATTCCGTCGCCAATTGCTGGAGACATATCTGCGCACGGTGCGACCTATTGGGCCTTCCGCGCCCAACGCTCGGTTTTGTGCGATCGCGATTGGGGGTCTACCGCGACCATCTGTTTCGGGCTCAACTGGGGCAGTTGAAAGGCGATAAATACAGCACTAAAGTCAAGCTACGGCAGCAGTGACCGATGGAATTCAACGTCGGCGAGCCCGTGTTCAGCAAAGATCGCAGTGGCCTTTTCACGGTTACTGAATACGACGTTGCATCGGACAGCTATATCGTCCAGGCCTCAGACAGGCTGACACCGCCTTTCCTCGCTCCACGGGGTAGTCTGGAGAAAATTAATTCAGAGGCTACAGATCGTATACGAGTTCAAACGCTGGCTGATGCCGAGCAGCGAGCGAAAGAGGACAGCGAACCCAAACCAGCATCCCGTTACACACCTGAGCAGATCTTGGTAGCTAAGGCGAGAGAGCGAGTCATCAAGCCGTTGCATGAAGCTGACGAGGTAACGAAAGAAGATAAGCTGCACGCAATGACGACGCTAGACGTTAAGTTAACAATTCTCAATGAGCTCTTAGCGAAATATCGGCAGTGGCCCAGTTGGGAATCGCTTATTCCTGGCAAACCAGGGCGACGCAAAGGCGATACCCGTTTTGATAAGGATATCGAAGACATCATAGCTACTGCTATCGTCGAGGATCATACTGGCCCAGGTGGGACAGTAAAGGCTGTCATAAATGGAGTTCGTGCTCGCTGTTTGCAACGTAATCAGAAAGCCCCGGCAGATGCGACCATCCGGAGACGATACGCCCAGATTTCAGCTCGCCAGGCTCTTGCTAGCAACAAAGGAGTGAAAGCTGCGCGAGATAAGTTTGATACATTCGACAGTGGAGTCTTGACCACTCACGCTCTGCAGATTGTCCATGCAGACAACAGCCCGCTAGACTGTCACGCCGTGGATCCTGAAACTGGAGAATGGCTCGGTAGACCCAACCTGACGATAATTGTGGATGATCATACTCGGTCATTCCTAGGGTTTTCGCTTTCGTATCGATACCCATCCAGAAATACTCTTGCTGATGCTATGTTGATGGCCGTAACGCCTAAGGCCGACCTGCTTGTAGAATTTGGACTTTCGGGATCGTATTTCTGGATACAGTACGGCGCCGGAGAGCTCTATCGTGTCGATGGCGGCGGGGATTTGAATGCAAAAACTGTTTTAGCAGCGCTAGCTAAACACGGTATAGAGCCTGACAATCGAATGCGCCCCCAGAGTGGAGGAGAGGTCGAGCGAGGATTCGGCAAGATAAATCCTTTATTTATGCAAAGATTAAAAGGTGCGATAGCCTCCAATCGAAAGATTGCACGTGGCGAAGATCCCCAGTCTACGGCGACGTATAGCGTTACTGACTTATTCATACTAATCATAACTCAGATTTGTATTTGGCATGAGACTCCCGGAGATGGCTTTACTCCAAACCAACTGTGGATAAAAAGTTTTGGAATCCAGGATGGGGTGATAAAAGCTCCAAGGACTGTGAAGGATCCTCTTCAGTTTAGAATAGATGCCATGCATGAGCGCTATGTAAGAGTTCGGCGTGAAGGGATATTAACTTTAGGTCTGCTTTATAAAGTTGGGCCATACAGAAATAAAGTTGGCGCGCGTGTCCGGGTCAAACTTGACCATAACAACCTAAGGCGTGCCTGGGTTGAGTTTGAAGATAAATGGCATGTAATAGAACTGAAGAATAACGAGGGTATCGACAAGAGTCATCCACTCTATGTTCCAAAAACGATGTGGGAGTGGAATATCAAGCGAAAGTCTGGCCTGCCCCGGGGCGAGGTGACCGATGCTGGACTGCACATGATTAATGATCAACGAGATCTGATGAAAAGCCTGGTTACTGATAGCGAGCGGAGAAGGCTCGAAGAATCAGCTGCTCTGCAGGAGCGTGTGGCGTCTACGTTGCTCCCTACAGGCCTCGACAACGCTACAAAAGGTGCCGGCGACAAAAAACCTGAGGATAGCGCTCAACGGCAGCGCGGCCCAGCCCCTCCGATGATGGGAGATGATGATCTATGAATCACCTCAATGAAAGGACTCAGCAACTGTTGGAATTGCCTCGCGAGGAGAGGGCGCTGGCCTGCATGCGCGAGATTTTCCTGCTGCACCCTACGGCGATGGCGGCTGAACAGAGTGTCCAACGGTTGTTGTCTTTGCCTCGTACCACCTCTAATCCCGGCATGTCCTTGGTCGCGCTTCCTGGTCTCGGAAAATCTTCATTGGGTCAACGGTGGCAAACGCAAAGCTCCATGCCGGAATCCAAGTGGGCGGGAAAAGTAATCTACATCGATCTCGTCAAGAACATTGCAAACCTCAACATC
This sequence comes from Pseudomonas tremae, assembly GCF_001401155.1. Lineage (GTDB taxonomy): Bacteria > Pseudomonadota > Gammaproteobacteria > Pseudomonadales > Pseudomonadaceae > Aquipseudomonas > Aquipseudomonas tremae. Next base: position 209,292 of record NZ_LJRO01000458.1, on the reverse strand, counting down.
ATGAAGCTCTTCCTGGCCGAGATTGGTACCAAATTCTATAAAAGAATCCTTAACCAGTCGTATCGGGACGCAGGGATAGCGCAGAGGCTGATCAGGGAAAACAACGTGCGCGGCGTGTTCATCGATGAGATCCCTCTGGTAGAACAGACGTTGTCGGAGAAGCGGATGAACCGAGAGTACGGCGCTATCAAAGGCTTTGCTGGGGCCGACTGGCAGCTAAATGTGATCCTGAGCGGGACACCTAAAGGGCTGAATAAGGTCTATGGGGAGGACGACACGTTGAAGTCCCGATTCAACCTCAGGGTGGCCACGCTCTCACCATGGGACAACGATTATGAGGGCGAGTCGTTCATTCGAGGCTATTTGTACTACATGCCCCTGATGCAGCCATCAGTCGTGAATAACACTCTCCTGGCCAATCTGAAAAAGAACGCCACGACAACGGCCTTGGTCGATGGAGCGTACATCACGTACTGCTCCCGCCGCGCTCTGAGAGATATCTTGGCGGAGGCTTGCCGTATGGCGGTGGAGAGTGGGCAGGAATACATCAATGCCGACAGCATTCTTCACGCCTGGAACAGCATGCAGGGCAAGACCGATGCTCTGAAAAAACTGGAAGTCCGAGAAGTCCCGGCGCAGGGGGTTATTCCCGCCCCCTAATATGAACCCACATCAGCGCTGTCATCCAGATGCCCCGAGCAGATTCAGCAGGACTTCTGCTCGCGACCGAATTTACCAGTCAGCGGGTTCGGTGGGCTCATACAGCCTCAACAAGAGCCAGAACAAGCTTCACGAGGACTCAATTTTTGGTCAGGCACGACACCCTTGAATTTTGGTCTGATGACTCTGGCAACCAAGAAGCGCTGAATGACTGCCTTGAGCTCTTAACCTACCAGCGTGAGCTGGGGGTTCTTGGTCGACGAGAAGTGCTGATGATCCTTGCAGAGCCTGGTTGCGGAGCCACCGCCTTTGCTAGGCAGCTCAACTTCCGACTGGGGGAACGGGGGCAACGGGTTCTACTGATGAACAAGGTCTCTGTCCTTGATCCTGGCCGCTTCAAATCCAATCTGGACGTCTCGCTTCAGATTCACGAAATTAGCAAAAAGGCTGGGTCTACCTCGGCCAGCCTGCATCGCTTGCAGCGCGCTGTATTGGAAGCCCGGCATTACGACACCTTCATTGTTCACGACCTTGAGAATTACGGGAGCGATGAGGTTGATCAGCTGACCAATGCGGCGGCTATTGTCGAGCTTATTCGAGGTAGCCCCGAGGCCAGATTCGTGCTCATGGGTGTTCCCGATACGGCTGAATGGATGAAGGTTGCGTTGAGAGATGCCAACATCGAAAGCAGAACGTTGCACCTGCTGCCGATGCCCGCTGACGCGCGGTTCGGTCACTTCATCACGAGTCTGGCTTTACGTCTCCAGCCGCCGTGCCCAGTAGAACGTATAGATGAGATAGATGTTGCTGCAGTGCATGCGACGTCGAAAGGGAAGGTAGGACATTCAGTAACGACACTGATGGAGCAGATCGTTGATCTCTCAACCGGGACATCAACCAATCACCACGTAGGGCGCCAACATCAGTACGTAGCCGAGATTGCGTCTGAAACTTACCCCACGTGGGTCGAGGCCTATGAGGAAGATGAATCGGTTTCCCGCGATCATGGTAACGCAGTAGGTCATACAGGAAGCGGTAAGCAGGCACCTGTCATCGCATCGAAGCCATTTTTGACGGATCTGCGGCATTCCTTTCCGGCCATCGACAACGAGTCTTTCTCCTCCTGGGTAGCGAGACTCAGCGCGGTGGTGACGCACAGCTCTGAGTACATGCTGGTTGAAGAGCTCATTGAATTCTGCAGTAAGGGCGGCGCCGACCCTGACATGCAATTCGGCAATCTTGAGCTGCTGCGATCGCTGAGCGTGGCAGATCGACTCTACCTATCCGAGCAGTTCAGAACAGCCGTGGCTGAGATGATCCCCTACCGGCAGGCTCTAAATTACTGTCCAGGGTGCTTCACATCCGATCTCGCAGCGGGTGTGAGCCCGGCTTGGCGCCTTGAGTGGCGACAGGCGCGACGGTGTGTATGTTTGCGGCACGATGCGCCCGTGATGCTCGAGAGACTCGGTACGTCGGGCTTCACGCTCTTGGACAAGGCCTGGCGGGCTTTCGCGGAGTACATCGACAGCCCGGCCTCCAGGCTCACGACCAAATTTCCCCTTCAGCACTCATCCTCCAATCAGGCGGAGAAGGACAGCGATCGTCTTGTTGCATTGACGGCCAAAGTCCAATGTTGGTTTAAAGGGCTATCGGCTACGACTTCGCCTTCCGCAGATGCCGCAGAGTTCTTGCTCGCATGCTGGCTCCAAGACTCGAGCGAGACTGGGGCTCAAGGGTTTGCACGTTCATACTTTTTCTCCCATACATCAAAGCCCATTTCCGCGACAAAGCGTCAGCAAGGTAAATTGTCAGCTCAACTTATGCCAGACTCATCGCGGCCTCGTGATGTCGCGGTTGCCTACTGGATGCTGGGAATAGCATTCAATGTAATTGACTCAGTCGACGCGGATTTTATAAGAGATACTACTAGGCCATACTCCATTCCTTTCCCGGTTTCCCGCGATGAGGTAGGTTTGTTAGGTTTGCTTGCACTTAATAAAAGGCAGAAGAAGTGTTACCTGGCCTTGGCAGAAACTAAGCTTAGCGAGCAAGAGTTTGAGAGTGTCGTTTGGGCCCTTAAAATTAAACCTCGGCGCAAGCGCAGGTATTAAAGCGTAGGCCATGGCGTGCGAACTCAACTTGAAGATCATCAACTGTAAAGTTATGAGATGTGGCGTCAGCCCAGACCGACTTCGATTAATTCTTTGACCACCTCGATCGCGAAGCCAATCGCGCTACCTCTGAAATCACTGAAGCGATCACGGTTCATCTGACACTGAGTCGCCTTGGCACTGTGCCAGGCGCCCGCTGCGAACCTGGCACAGTGAGAGGGCTGCTCTCACAGACCGACGAGCATGCCGCGATCGTGAACCTCGCAGCAGGTTTCCAGCGCACGCCCCGAGACCAAGGATGACGTCGTTTTAGCGTGATATTGAGAGTGTTGGACGTCCCCATCCTGCGCCAGGTTCGGCTTGCTCACGTTTGACTTCGACTACAATCGACATGCCAAGCAGGCTGCAAGACGCTGATCTCCCTGGTACTCCCCAGCCATCGCTGCCCAGCACTGTGCCACGCTATCCATGTATCGGCTGCTAACGGGCAGAGCAAGCGGCAATGTTGTCAGATCAATCCAGCCGTCCCAGGTAGCGTGATATGTGCTATTTATCAATCTATTGATAAATGGCTGGTGCGAAGGCGCTAGCGCCACCTTTTGAGTCAGGGGGCGGCGGATTGTTTCCTCCTGAGTAATAGTCGGAACGGTGGTGAATCTGTCTTGAAGAAAACTCATGTTCCCTGAAATGAGGTCTAGGCCTTATGGTCTGCCATTCCGACAGAAGGTAATGCAGACAGGTCATTTGACTCATAACTACCTGAAAAACAACAATATTGCATCGTAATTTGTAGCCTTTCGATAAATGTTTTTCTCAGGGTCGAAGGCTATTATACTGGGTATGTCGTCTTTCGAATCCTCTCGCGAAGCCGGAGTCATTGATGGTCAGAACGCACACGCTTGTCGAGTACAGGCTCAAGGAGTTTGAGCTTGAGCAGGCCTTGCGCAACCTCAAAAAGCAGCAGGAAGAGCTCGATTACAAGCTGGACGTAGAGTTTTACCATAAGCTTGAAGACCTGACCGAGCGGCATGGATACAGCATGACACAGGTGTTTGATTTGTTGATGTCACGGTATGAGGGGTCAGCTGCGCAAGCGAGTGGCGCCGCCGGGGAGCTGAACGCGAGAACCAACACTGCACTTCTGGAAATGATGCAGCGTCTGGAGCCAAGACGTGATTCATTGTTAGAAGACGTAGATTGCAGGCCAGATAAGTCTACAACTGGATGTTCCGCCGAATCAAAACATAACTCTGAGGTGTATTCGAAGTCAGATCGAAATCCGACTCAGGAGAGTGGGTCTTCTTCCCTTAACGGTCGCAGTACTGAGCATGATCTCAATCTGGCGACTGATGTGGAAGATAATGAATCTAAGGTCGGAGAAAAGTCTCATGACTAGTGTGGAAGAGTTTATCGAGCTTAGCAATAGAATAACAATGGAGTATGAGGCGATTGCGCCGCTTCTGCGTGATCCTGAAGTTGTTAAGGTTGCACGTTTTTTGGCGGAGCTAGATAAATTGGCCGGGGAATATGATTTCAGCTCACTTGAAATAATGGCGCTGATAGATCCTGGCCGTGCACTGCAACTTGGTGACTCTAGATTCAAACTAGCCAAGACGCAAAAGCGTGGCAAGCGTGCCGTTCGCCAGTGAGTCCAGCCTGCGAACCCCAAGCGTCGCAGCCTCGGCCATTGCAAAGCCGCGGCAATGCTGACTTCACCTGAGTCCTGTCACATCCCGCGGCCTCATTGACCGAAAGCCAAAAATGCACCTGGCTGGCGGATGCACTCTAACCCTCCAATCATCAGCACCCTCTGCGCGCTGACGACGTCAGTCAGGATCGCGCCAATACCTGCTTACTGTCATTTTGTTCACACCCAGATTTTGGGATGTCTGTGCCTGACTCAGCCCCTGAGCTTTGCATTCCTGAATCGACGCCCTCAAGGCCCGGTCGATCACGCGGCCGGCGGGGCGGGTGAGCAGCTCGGCACCGCTCAATTCAGCGCGGGCAGCAGCCAAGATGCCTTCGGCCTCTAAGGCCTTCATCTGTGCGGCAAATTTTGCTATCAGATCATCGACTGTCAGGTCTTCTTTAACCGCAGTGACCGCTCCAATGAGGGCGAGGGTACTGACGCCGAACGCCTCCGACAAATCCTGCAGCTTGTCTAACGTTGGGCTGGACTTTCCATGTTCGAGTTGACTCAGGTACTGACGATTGCTCCCTTCGGGAATTGACTCCTGGGTCAACCCTTTCTGAGATCGCAGCGCGCGAAGTATCGCGGCGAAAGGCACCTTCATCGACACAGGTATTCCTCAAAAGCGAGGATGTAGCCATGTTGTGCCGTAACACTCTACCGTATATAGTAGTCGTATCGTTACGTCGTAGGCGCGTGACTCGACCTACCTCAGGGAGGGTCAGGCAGGCGGGTGAGGGCAGCGGTTCAGGGCGACATCTCTCTACCAGATATCAATTTAGCCCTAAACCGTCGATTGCGATTTTTATCCTCTAGCTCTGGGCAGACTGCAGAGCCCAGGTCAGCAGGGGTTACGTCCGGGTCAGGGCAATTGCTGCAGAGGCGGGATCTTGAATAGGAGTTCAGAGCGTGAAGTCGGTAGCGCTAGGCTCCCGCAGTCAGTGTGCAGCAACGGAGCTGCGTCGTTTGCCGAGAGGCCTGGATTTGTGCGAGGAACCACTAGTGAGCAACACAGCATCCCCAGATCCTCCGGCATTCACGATCAAGACTGTCGGGGCGACGATGATTGACCTCCCCTTCAACAGGATGCCGACGGTCATCCAAAAGGCGAAGGCTGCCCTACCTGAAGATGACGTGATGGGATTGACCCCGCGTTTACCAGCCCATACGTCGCCATTACTGAGGCGGTTTCACCGCAACGGTTACCTGGTGGTATAGGAGTACACGGGCGGGCTTCGTGGATGCCCATCAATTACTTCGGTAACAGTGGCATCAGCCCATTTTTCGAGCTGCATTGAATACTGGACGTCATGCTGGTACGGATCGAGTGAACTGCCATGTCTACAGACTATGAATCTTTGAACAGCTTGCAGACCGCCGCGGAGGTCAAGCCAACCTCAATCCCCGCAAGCGTCGAGCGTGCTATGGGTGTGCGGTTCGAATTTCCGGCCACCGCATACATGTGCTGTGCGAGGGTAGATCACGAAATCAACTGCCTAGTAGGTGTGGTTTACCAAGAACAACGCGGGCGTTTTCGAGATGGCGCAACCGTTCGGACGTCCTCGCTTCGTCGACGGTTTGAGAGCCACGGATATCATGTCTTCGAAACGAGCAATGGCAGTGCATATGTCGTTTGCGAATGGGCGCCGGATGGATTTAGCCCACGCTTTTCTGGCGTACGCCACTAGCCATCCGGCATACGGATCCACACAGGTGAAGCTGTTATGACCCCATGGATTATCAATGCACTCGAAACCAGCAGCTCATAACGGTGCCCGTGCGAAGGTCAGACAGGTGTGGAAACGCTAAAGCCGTACAACCTGTAAATCACATCGAAACACAGCAAATTCCCAAGTGACCGACTGATGAAGCTACGAATTTACTCAGACCTGCATAACGAATTTCACCGCTTCGATCCGCCGACCGTCGATCCCGACGTCGACTTGGTCATCCTCGCTGGCGACATAGACAAAAAAGCCCGCGGCGTGAGATGGGCAAATGAAACATTCCAGTGCAAGGTCGCTTATATATGCGGCAACCACGAGTACTACGACGGCCATATCGACAGGACACTGCGCAAGATGAGGGATGCCGCAGAGAGCCACGTGCATGTCCTAGAAAATGATTCACTCATCATCAATGGCATCCGCATCTTGGGCACCGCAGCGTGGACGGATTTTTCCTCAACGGGCGACCAACTGGCCGCGAGCAGGATGGCTTGGCAGTGGGTGAATGACTTCAACTACATCCGCGCTGATGCGGGATATCGACGCCTGAGACCCGATGACCTCGTCACTCGCAACCATGCTGCCAAGGCCTGGCTGGCCGAGCAGCTTGCCCAGCCTTTTGCAGGCAAAACCATCGTCGTCACACACCATTCCCCATCGCCCTTGGTGGTCGGTACCAAGCATGATGGCCATCTCAATGCGGCGTACACAAATGACTGGCCCAGGATGATCGAGCAGGCGGATCTCTGGATCTTCGGGCACACGCATCAAGCGGTGGACGTCGAGCTGGGCGGGTGTCGAGTGATCTCAAACCCGCGGGGATACCCCAATGAAAACACAGGATTCAATCCTCATCTTGAGATCGATATTTGATGTCTGCGTCCACTCGGAAACGCGAATCCGGCAACCTTGGAAATCCCGTGACCTGTAATCCAGAAATACCTCTAGAAGTTGTCCAGGCAAAGGCCATTGATTGGGGCGTCACAGTAGACGCATACCTGCTTGGCGCGGCCAGGGTCGGGCAGCGGTATGCCGCCCGGGTGTTCAGTGACATGTCCGGCGTAAGCGCTGACGGAATGACAGTGGCCACCCCACCCTTGGAATTGGTCGAAACCAAGTCTGGATTCAAACTGATGCGTTGTCCGAGCAGCAGCGACCACTTTGTGATTGTGAGCGAGCAGCGCACCGGTGACCAGCGATGAGCACCAGCCTTAGGATTCCCAGTGAAGTTCTTAAAGCTGCTGAGCTGAAGTTCAGCACTCGAATTACAGGTTTCCTGTGGCAGCCATTTCCCCGGGGCTGGAGCCTGGCGGGAGAGCTATATGGCGACTTGAGCGGCCGCTTTGAAGAGGGTGGCATGATCCAGACCTCAGCCATCATGGAGTTGAGGTGGGAGCATGGTTACGCGCTTGCCTATACGTTTTCGGACAGCTGCTATGTGCTTGTGCGACCCATTGATAACTGGGACGAGAAGCTGAAGAAACTGTTCATCCATGAAGCACCCGAAGGATCGGAGGGTTGATGCGCCTGCTACCTATTGCCGAAGCTATAGCCCTGGACGGTGAGCCCTTATCCGGTGCTTCTCCCTCTGAAATTGAGATTATCCAGAACCTGGTGAAAGAAACCGGGAAGGCCGCCTGCGCCGTAACGGCCTGGGTGATCATCGATGTCATTGACACCAACTCAGCACCGATCATCGCATCAGGGAAGCATCCAGTCGTGATGTTCAATCACAGCGTTTTATTGCACAGCACCGGTGAATATCAGCAGGGTGAGCGCATCAAAACTGGGTACGCTGTCTCGTTCGATGGTCGAGGTATCTTCGAAACCGAATCCACCGTCTTCATACTCATGGGCGATGGCTATCGGAGGTCAGCGTCTATCGAGGTGCTGGACGCGATTGCGCCTAGGTCATGGCCAGTATGACAACAGAGGGGTATTTGCGGGCTTGGCTCATGGAGCCAGTCGCCACCTGGCGGAGGGAAGATCGGTAGCGCAAGGTCATAAGGTTGTGCGGATGTCGGAGATGCCCAAGCTCGCGATTGTCACCCCCGATCAACAGCTCAAACGCATCGATCAGTCATTCATGCGCTCCATCCTTGACTACTGGTGGTGAGATTGCCTCGACGCTACTTCATTGCGACGGATGCATGCACCATCAAAACAACGGCCGGCCAAATGCTTAGGGTTAAACACCGATCCGTATCATACATCGCATCTGTTGAAACATTTTGTAGTCAAGTTACCGACTTATGGCAGCTTGAGTAATGGCGTTTCGCCCTCATTTTGCTGATGTGCGCGGCCTTGTTCCGTATTGAAGAATGTAGTGAGCCTCTGCCGGCATGGCGGGTCACTCTGACCGATTACGTCCATGGCGCTGCCATCTCCAACCTCATGAGGCGTAAACCGATGGAACAGAAATATACGATTGAGCGTTCGCTCCTCAAACGAGGCGACATCATCCTGACTGCAGAGAACACGTTAATCAGCAAGGGCGTGCGAGTGGGTACCGCATCGCGATACTCGCATGCATCGATTTGGGTCGGAGGGACGCTGATCGAGGCGGTGCAAGCTGGTGTCTTCTCTAAGAACCCGCAGAGAATCATGCTGGATAAGCAGAGTCACTGTGTGGTGCTTCGGAGCCGAAAGCCTCTGGCAGAGGAGGAGCTCGATCAGATCTGTCGCTATGCACACACCCAGATTGGCTCTTTGTACGCTTTGGATGAGGCGACCCTCGCTCTTCCACGGCGCTTGATGAAGCTCGAGTCAACCAAAAAACAGTTTTGTTCACGGTTGGTTGCCTTAGCCTATGCACAGATCGGATACGACTTCATCAATCTGAGCTCCCCTCACTACTGCACACCGGGCAAACTCGCAAGAACGAAGGCTTTTGAGGTGGTGCCAGGGATAATTCGTGAAGCCCTGCCCGGTGAGGTCGAGTTTGCGAAAAAACACGACCCCAATAAGAAGAACGCGGATGATACCTTCGAGTGGTTGGCTAAGGTCAGAGCGCTGGTCAAATCCAATCCAGAGCTTAATGCCGCGTTCGACATCCAGACAGTAAATGATGTCGATGAACTTCTCGTTAAGCGGCCTGAGCTCGATGAAATCGTGGTCGGCTTTCTGCACGAAAATGACTACCTCACTTACTACAACCATGACGTGAAAGTGAACACATACCGGTACAACCCGGACTTGATGACGTTGATGGTACGGGGTGCCGACGACCCAGTTCGCTTCATCGAGACAGAGCTCCAGAAAGAATACAGCTTGGCTCAGCGCCATTCGCAGAACATTGATAACAGCATCCAGAACTACCTCTCGACTGGGCTGAACTACGTGATGGAGCACCTCAAGCTCTATCAAAATCTCATCAATGGTGTGTGGGTAAGGCTCAAGCACATCGCTATCGCATCCGAAGCCGTGGGAATTGCACAGGTTGCGAATCGTGCTCGGGAACTGATGTCGGAGATCGAGGGGCCGATGGAGCGGGGTATGACAGTGATCAAAAATCCTCGAGTTGGACAGCTAGCGAAAATGGCGCTTTCTAAGTAGGTGGGTTAAGCGGTGGCCCGCTGCTCTTCAATTGGTATCTGCGTTCTGGTATCTCGAAGATGTAGTGACGCGGCGGGCCAGTGAGATCAGGCAAATGCTACCGCGTCAGCCCGTGCCGGCCTGATTCACGTAACGTAGTGGGTCGGGCGCCTACGACTCAGGCATCCAATGACTTCAGACGGAGAGGCCCTGAACGGTTGAGTTGCGATCCAACATCGCTATCCTGTAGGACTAGGCGCTGGTAATCCATTGGCATTGGCCATTGCTGCTGTTCGTAACCTGATGCGAACCGCACATCTATCGAATCGACGCCTGACGCCAGGGGAGAATGAATTGGACATGGATGTGGACGCTCTAGTCCGGGAGGCTGTAAGCGCCATCTGGTCACTTGGCACACTGCCAGGAGGCGGACTCTGGAAAGCACCTGAGTTTATTCAACTGAAAAAAGCCTGCGGCGAAAGATATGAGCACGGCAAAGACACTTTTGGCCTGACATTCGCGCTGGATCATGCGCTCAAATCTCTAGGCCTTCCGTGCCTGGCCAAGAAAGGTACTCACACTGGCGCGCTTGATTCAGCCCAAGCCTATACGCAGCTACACGCGGCTTTCACACGCAAGACAACCCGCCGTCGTTACATATGCCCCCTTGATTTGGCCGAAATCATTCCAACGCTTGAGTTTGGCGATGCAAAAGTCGGGCATTTCACGGCTGCTCAGTTGGATGAGCTCTTTGATAAACCGCGGTTGGCGAGGTACTACCCCAATCTGTCGTTAGACTCAAAACGCTTCTCACAATTTCATTGGTTGATCGTGGAGCAGGACGAGGCTGTGGCCGATAGCACTGGCGGCCGTTCTATGCCCAGCTTCTCGATGATGATGACTCGTGATTTGGGCGAGATCGACCCTCACGAAAGTAGATATCCCCGGGCGGTTGAGCATGCGCTTTTTTTCCTACTTCTGGCTCCGTGGGAAGAATGGTCAACCATGACAGAGGTGGATTGGCGTGGGTTTCGAGTACCGTGGATTTACCAACTGGATGACGACTTGTTTGTGGCGCCTTCTGAGCCCCGAAGCCCGGATTCCCTGTCATGGGAGCCCAAATTTTTCCAAGACGATTTAGGACAAGTCGAAGAAGTTGAGGGGCCGGTGGAGTTGAGGCTGGCTGATGAAGCCAGTCAGCTGCTGTTGGGGCGAAACCAAGAGCATTGGTCTGAATTCCAAGCCGCGCTCAACACCAGCTTGTTCGATACGCCAGTTATTCACTTCCTGGTGCGGGCGTTCTTGGCTAACGGTATCGATGAGTTCATGGCCCACCTTACCGTCGTTGAGGCGGCGCTGGGACTTAAGAGCGACTACCGGCGCAAGGAACGGTTGAATCATGCGGGCAAGGGGCCTACGGAGCGAGTAGCACTGCGCCTATCCGCGGCCTTGAATGATCCAGGTGCGGCGAAGATTTATGAACACCTCTTCGACCTCAGAAGTGCGTTCATTCATGGGCGGGGCAGGCTGGAAAAGATCTCCACTGTTCAACGTGTGCAAGCACGAAGAGTTGCGGCGAAAGCTGCCTGGGCTCTAGTGGAGCTAGGACGCGAGTCGGGTAAATCGCGAGATGAGTTGCTAGCCGACTTGCTCGACCGCGGGGTACAGCTCGCTGCCGATCAGCAGTAAGCGGATATTCGTTGCATTCGTCATGTTGCGAGGCTTCAGGTTGCGATCTTATGTTTCCCCCCCCGGCTTATTACAGGGTAGATGCTATGTACTCGGCAGAAGTCTGCAGGCGCATCTGGAATGTTGTATCGCGATCGAGCTCAAAGCCTCCCCTTGAGGTTTGGCAGGATGGCGGTCGCGTATTTCCACATCGAGGTGCCTGGAATTGGCGGTGTGACCGCCCCCCTTACCAGCCCTATCCGGTGGTGAAGGAAGATCAAGTGTGCGAGGGGGTTTTAACTGGTGGGCGTCCAGTGGATGATGCGCTAACCCTATGCAGTCTATGGCGAGACCTCCGTGCCCATATCCACAATCGTATACCTGGATAGCAACGACTACTCGACCTTGAGCGAGTCCGCACTCGACGAACGTTTAGAGGGATTGAGGTCGAGGCTGAAAGCACTGCGGTCTTTACCAGATGTCACATTCGCTTTTTCGGCCGCGCACATTTCTGAGATGGCGCCTGTCCAGGATCAGTATGCTGAAGCAGGCGTTCGCCGGACGTCACTCTTGGTAGACCTATGCGGGCGGAACGCAATGATCTCGTTCGACAGGTTGATCAAAGCGGAACTGACCAATCTTGTGTCAAAAGGATCAGAACCCGTTCAGGCCATAGATACGAACGGTGAGTGGTTTCCCGATTTCGGCTCTCTGATAACTCCAGTCGATGCTTTGGATATCGCTGGTATCGTGAATAAAGCAGGGCAGGATTCGAACCTCAATCGTCAAGCTCGGCGCGTCCTGAAACGCCAGATGATCAACAAGAACGGTAGCCCTCGCAGCACGCTGGATCAGATGCTGCAGCAGGACGATATTGCTCAGGCGCTGGAGCAATTCCCAATGCGGGACGCAGATGCCCGGATTCTGATGCAGTATGTTGTGGGTTCTGCCACTCGGGCTCAGGCCAATACTGCATTCCTGGAAAGCCTGCGCGACCCAAGCTTCATGGCTCGATGGTTCATCAACCATCATGCAAAGCTAGGTGCGGTCGGTGCCTGGGTGCGTGATCCGGCCCAAAAACTCATCAATACGCTACAGGCCACATTAGCCGAATGGTATACGCGCCTAGCCGGTCTTGACGATGAGAACAGGCGTGATGCGTTGCGGTTCTTCAATGGAACCAAGTGGGCGCGCACGGTTGACGAAAATCTGCTTGCGACTGCCAACCGACTTCTGGGTGAGATCCTGCCCGCTGCTGGGGTCTGTAACGATGTACGTCAGGTGGAAAAGTACTGCCCGGGGCTGACGATAGGTATACGCACTTTCTACGAATCACTGCGTCGCTCAACGGGCGATAATCCCCGAAAGCTCATGAACAGCGACTTCGTAGATGCCGTTCACGCCATGTATGTGCCTTACGTTTCGATGTTCAGAGCAGACAAGTACATGGCGTCAATCATCGCGCCGCTTGCAAAGCCTTGTGGGACGGCGGTCTACTCAAAAATTTCTGAGCTTGTCGACGCGCTTGAAGCCATCTCAGTAGACGATCGCACCGAGCGGCCCTAGCACTCGCTGGGCTCATCCCGGATAGCCCGCATGCGATATCAGCAAACCGCTGAATCTTGGTCGAGATAGAGCAGGCAGGGCTAATACAGCTGCGAGACAATTAGGTATCCTGCGACATTGAACGAAGCTGCCCCTGCTGGAGCTAAAGCCCCTCGCAAGACGCCTTCGATCCCAACGAACAATGAAAGGTTGAAGCCCCAGCGCAGATCCCAGCTATCCGTTGGCGGCGATTCGAAAACAAGGAGTTCAACATGGATGTAGCCAGACGTATCACCGACCTGGATGTCATGACCCAAATTTCTGCGGAATGCAGAGGTATGTACTCCACCGCGCTTGAAGTGCTTACGCTTTATCCCGACTACGCATTGTCCACCTTTCGCAAGCTGTTGGAATTGATGGTCGGCATGGTGGGAGCAAAGCATCAGTTGAACTTCGGTAACCAGGATCTTTGCAGCCAAATCAACCACCTTCACGAATGCCAGCTCATAAGCTACGCGGCAAAAGACTATTGTCACAGAATCCGGCTGTGGGGCAATCAAGCCGTCCATGCCCCCTCACAGGTGGCGGGCGCGAAGGAGCCTCATGAGTCTTCAAAAGCCCAGGTTGGGGACGTTGAAACGGGCAAAAAAGCCCGGCAGGTATTCATCGCCGTGTTGGACGAATTTCACAGGCTGTTAGTCAGCAAGTCTTCAAGAATGCTCATCGTGCCTGCTGAGGTTCCAGACCTGGTACCGGGCCAAGTCATCGGGAAGGCGATCGCCGAGGAGAACTCCTTTGACGTGAAGATGCAAGCCGGTCTTGTGCTGGAAGCTGAGTGGATGAACGCTTGCGGCCGAGGAGGGCTGATCTCCACCCGCGTTAGTGCCGAGCATGCCAAGTCTCTTAAGGCTATGGCCATTGAGATGTATCGCTGTGCCTGTGAGGTCAGTGCTCGCTTGGACTCGATGTCTATGGTCTCCATCACCATGGAGGGTGGGTTTGAAGCCTTGTGGTTGCGACAGTCAGATACCGAGGCTCTCTTTCGTTTCGGAAGCCTGGCCTACACCGCTGAACCTGTTACTGATATGGAACGGCTTGCAGTGGCTGCGATCAAGGAGGCTGCACACCGCAGACACCCTCAAGCTTGCGTGTATTACGGAGACTATCTGCGGCAGGTTGGGGAGTTTGGTGAGGCGGAGGAGATGCTGACTTTCGGTGCAACTTCTGAGCAGTCACAGGCCTACCTGGGCTTGTTCTTTCTCTACAGCACAGCGGAATCACCTTGCTACTCTCCGGAGAAGGCTATCGACATTCTTGAAAAGGGAGTGTCCCGCGACGACCCAGATTGCAAGTTTCAGCTTGGAGTCGCTCTTCATGATGGGGAATTAGCGGCTCAAGACAAAGCTCGTGCCCGCCAGCTGCTTACCGAGGCTGCCCATCAGGGTGTGAAGCGCGCTGCCGCATACCTCAATCTCGTTGTTGACGATACCTTTCAGCGACATCTTCAGATGGTGGGGCTGTCACTTCTGGCCAGCGTCGATTCTGAGCGAGACAAGTACAAGTCATCGGTCATTGGCCGTAATGACCCTTGTCCATGTCAATCAGGTTCAAAATACAAGAAATGTCACGGTCGGTAATTGATGTCTGCCTAGCGTGATAGTTGAGTTACTCTGCAACCTGCGATGCCCTGTGGATTCTCAGCGCTCCGATGTCACTTTTCACACAGAACTTTATTTTTGAGTGTGCTTGTTCGAGGCACGTGGATCAGGTGGTAAGGCCAAAACAAACTCACGCTGAGCGGCCAAATCGCGTGCAATTGCATAGAAACCAAGTGAGCTAAAATCAACTGCCTGGTCGCTCAGAACGCTCAATACCCGCGGGAGGACGTCCAGCGGTGGATCATGCTTAGCCAGCCCATGTGAGCGGAGAGGGAGACGAGCCTGGTTGCGTCGACGCGCCCCAAACGGCTTATATTCCGTGTGCTACCACTGATCCTATCGTCAAGCATGGCGCCGTCGGAATCGAACGTACATTTCACATTCTGAAGCTGATGAGCTCATCCGTGAGGCGACGCATCTCCCGGGCTGCATGGGAATCGGGGGCAATGTCGGCCAAAGAGTGGAAATAGCCATAGCCTTCCATGAACGCCTTATCCTTGTTAAAAATCTCGATTGCGACCCTGTGGGCTGCCGTCAGCTCTGTTGTAAGGGTGGGCAGCTCCAGTTCTTCGATAGCCTTAAGGATGGTCTCTCGACGCCGAGTATACGCATGCCGAGCATCTTCAAGCTGCGCTCGTAGCGAGTCATCCAAGGTCGGCAGATCGCCGACGTACTCTTCCAGCTCTGGACTGACCGCACCTACATCGTTGTTCGTAATCAGGCCAAAATATACGGGCGATGTTTCCCGGCACCTGATGCGTCGCAATGCAGCCGCAAACGCGTCTGCGCTTTGGATAGACATGAAGCAGTGGCTGTCGAGAACGATCGCAACGAGATCCGCGTATCGACGGATCAGCTCAATGTCTACGTTTACGTCGATCAGAACGTAGTCGTACCGTGTGATAAGCTCGGACAGCTTTTCGGTAGCCTTCTCCTTGTGTTCGACAGTCTCAATAATGTGGCCGTACAGGAATTTGGCATCCTCACGATCTTGCGGAGGAGCGAGGGTCACATTGTCCCGGATTTCTTTCTTCATCCGCTTGATCGCCGCAGGGAAGGTGATCAACTCACGCTCATCGTAGAAATCGATTTTACTTACCAAACTAGCAGGTTGGGGAGACCTTCCAGCACCGCGCATTCGGCGATAGACCCCATCGTCGGTAACAATTGCAACCCGGTAAGAAAGGTCAACCAAGCAGGCCGCAACGTTTACCGTTAGAGGCGATTTCCCAACCCCGCCCTTGTACGAAGAAATGGATAGCGCTCGTCCTAGTGGTGCTGGTGCTAGCAGCGGCTTCAACTCTTTAGGCATGTTAAGGCCTGCCCTGGCGAAGAAGCTCCAAAGTGCAGCCGGAGAGGGAGATCGGGTCGATCCCTTGTCATTCAATGTTTCCCATGAGCGCCAAGTACGCGGATCTACGTGTGCCCACCGAGCAGCGTGTTTGACCGAAATATTGGCTTTTTTGCGAAGCTTTCTGAGCTGTTTGCGCTGCTTGTCGTTCATCGCTGCACTTACCTGATTGGTCTGGAGCCTCAGGTTAGCGAAGGATGGGTGATGAAGAAATTATGAGCATTGCTCCTATCCTAAACACAGCTTGGCTCCTCAACCGGCCTTGCTACTTGAATCCGGCTGGTTGGGGTGATTCAATCACGCGGCATTAACCATAGATTGTCGGTGTACGGTTTAGGTTTTCTGGCCCTCGAGGGGACGCCGGAGCTTATGGGCGGCGACAGAGCTCATCAACTGCCATTACACGCAACAAATACAGAAGGAGCATTCAAGTTGGCAGATTCCGATGATGAATTGATAGAATGTTACCGTCGACTTTTAGATGACAAACCTCCGGCTGGTCGACAAAAAGAGCAAGTCGTTCAAGATTTCCTAGAACTGCATACCCGATTCATTCCAACCCCTAATCTGCTAAATCACCAACTGCACTTTGAAACCATACTCACGAAGTTCGCACTAGGCACCGACCACATATCCGACTACTGCTATATCACCAGGAGTTCGGGGCGTTGGCGAATCACGCTTGTTGAATTGGAATCCCCAGACAAGCCTATCTTCAATAAAAATGAAGAGAGCCCTGTGTTTTCTTCAAAGTTTCACGAAGCTATATCTCAAGTGCAGAGCTGGAAAAACTTTATTGAGGAGTCAAAATCATGCGTAACTGCACGTTTTTATCCTCTCATGGCGATGTTAGATAACCCTAAAAGCCCGGTGGAGTTTAAGTATCAGCTAGTCATTGGGCGCTCAGCCAACAAGAATAAGAATTACGAACGGAAGCAGGCCCTGCATCGAAAAGAAGTCGAGACCGAGATTGATATATTTACCTATGACCAGCTTATCGACTACTTCCAAGTTGAAAGAACAAAGCTTGTAATGCGTCGCGCCAAAAATGACAGGTTTGAGTTAAAATACATGCATTTCCACCCGCGCAAAATTTTTGCTTGGGTGGGGCCCGATACGCTAATTTTGAGCCCAGAGCAAAAAAAGGAATTATCAGAAGCCGGGTATGAGATTGAGAAGTGGGATAATCACGACCTTCTTAAATACAGTATCAAACTAGCAGAGTCCACAGGAAGAAAAGAACGACTAGATCTTGTAAGAAAAGTACCGCCGCTTGGAACGTAGGGTGCAGGACTCAGTGACCATAGCTGCAAAGCCCTGGCTAGGTTGTTGTCGAAGGCCTATCGGAGCGCAGCGTCCGTTTGGAGGGATAACTTTGGTTGGAGTACTGAGGAGCCAGCCTGGAGCCAATCGCCCGCAGATGAAACTAATCAAGGCATATCTCAAGTGCTGTTTTTTGGGCTACAGCTGATGACCCCGACGGCGATTGATGAAATACCTTCAGGCGGGCGCTGTGGAATCATGAGCTGATGTTGGTTTCCAGTCTGGCGATCCTTGTGCCTATCTCTCAGCCAGTGCTCATTTCCAATTTGGATTACCAAGCTACGGCTGTGTGCTTTGCCCAGAACACTTGCACAAAGGAGTGAGCATGCCGTGCGTCACTCCTTAAGCGCTCGATAGGGCGGTGTATTGCAATACCCGTTAGCGTGTTACCTCATTTTTGAGAGGCCAGCCTTCCGGCACCAATGCAGGAGGTTTGCTCCAAGGAGCTTCCACCAGCGACTTTTGAAACCAATCATCGCGGAGATTGGCATGCTCGGTGATGATGATCTGGAAGCCTGGAACGTCCTCGACCGTGAACTGGTACAGCAGATTAAACAGCTTACGTACCGAATCCATGTCAGCATCGGATTGCTCAGTATTCGTTACCGTACCGTCGACCGCTTTGTAGGATTCCTCTGAGGGGAAATACACTTGGGTTGGCTGGTCGATCACCAAGAAGCGCGGCATAGGTTGATTGCTCTTGGCGCAGTACCAATGCAGGGCGAGCAGTGCAGAAAGATGGTAGGCCAAGTAATTCTCTCCGCCGCCTGTTCGTGACATAGGCACAGAGCGCTCTGGGCGGTCGAATATGATGGTCAGCTTCTTCAGGTCGAATCGGGCAGGGTAGGCACTGAACTCAGATTCGAACCGCTTGTTGTAGAGATTGAATTGCGCCGAGATGCTATTCAGGATCGACGCAAGGCGGTCGTCTGCATCGACGTCTGCCAGTGCCTTCTCAAGCTCCTGCACGCGCATTTCCCGACGGCGATAGTCGGCCTCTTGCTGTTTCAGCGAATTGTCAGGAACAAACCCTTCAAGGAAGAAACTGATGCGCCCCACGACATGCTTGGCAGCGTCGCTTTGCTTCTGTGCGTTCGCCAGCAAGGTATTGGCGGCGATGGCGGCTGTCAGCTCTGCTTCCTTCTCGACAATCGAATTGGATGTGTTTTGAAGGCGTTGGTTTTCCTCCGCGAGATAGCCCTGAATCTGCGGTCGTTGGCCCATCACTGTCTGCATTTCTGCCTCCAAAGACGCCAGTTCGCTGATGAGCGCTTGAGCAATGGGGGTGTCCATGGCCAGATTCTTTTCCGCAAAAGGCCACTGCCATTCGCCCGTCGTAGCATTCTTTGGAAGCGACTTGATGGATAAGAGGCGGTCGATATGTTCCGATGCCTCGCTCTGGAAGCCGCCGGCACGCCGTTCGAACAGCTGACCCGCCTCAACTTTGGATTTGATTTCGCGCCTGGTCTTGCGCAGCCTGGACAGCTCAGCCTCCAGCTTGGGTACCTTGTCCTCAGGCTGGGCATGCGGTTTGGCGGGAGTCCACTGCGCAGCTGCTTTGAGGGCAGTAATGATTTCCTCGACCTCTGCAATGGAGGAGTCTTGAGGAATTATCCCTACGGCCTTGGCTTCCGTCAGCAGTACGATGGCCAGGTTTCGGTTGTTGCCGACGGCTTGCTTTGCCTGCTCCAGCAGCTTTGTCTGGGCTCTCAGGTCTCGCTGGGCTGTCCGGAGTCTGGTCTGCAGCTCGTAGCGCTCATTGGTTGACGCGCCCAGCAGGATAGGCAGCGTATCCTTGATCGCCTGGGGTTGAAACGGCTCGTTCTGGCGATAGAAGAGCTGATCCTTGTTAGTGACTAAGCCTTGTCTTTGAAAAAGGTAATAGTACGAGTGCTTGATGGAGGCTTCGTAGCTGTTACGCGTGTGTTCTTGCGCCACCTCTGTGCGGTTTTCCGGAATGCCAAGTTGACGTGACAGCAACGAGGTGACAGCGATGTCATCCGTGTTGACCACAAGCTCGGAAAACTCAGGGGGCTGCACAAATTCCCCGGTACGTGTCATAGCAAGGCTGCAGCTCGCGCCGCCTGATCGCGGGGTCGGCTTTGCCACCATGACCTGCACGTCCGGAAATTGAAAGATCACTGCGAACCACGACACCTTGTCCTGGATCACGCCATCCGAAACGTTGAAATTCGATTGGCCCATGCAGTATTCGATGATATCCGAAAGGGCTGATTTACCTGTCGATGAGCGGCCCGTAATGATATTGAGACCGTCGACCTCGAAGTTGACATCGCGGCGCTGGCCATCGTGGCTGTATACATGGATGGAGCTGATTTTCATGGTCGAATTCCAAAAGCGGTGTAAACCGTAACCCTGTCTGCAATTTTGGCGAACTCTCGCCCCAGCAAAGCCGCTGCGCGCTGGCACGCCACTGACTCCTCGGTGCCATCGATGTCAGCCTTAACCCTCCTAGCTTTTGGAAGGAGTCGACCCTGTGGAGTGACTTCGAAGCAATCGGTGTGGTGCGCCAACGCAAATGCCTCGAAAGTGAACGGCAGCATTTCCGTTACCCTCTCAGCCAGGCCGATTTGCATCTGGGGGTACGTCTCCACTGTCTTGAGCAGGTAGCCCTTGTAGTGTTTGAGCAGCGCGCTTCGAGATTCGTGGTGGAGACTCAATGGCAACACAAGCAGTGACATCGAAAAGGGCATGCCCTTGGGATCTATCACTGCATAAGCTTTGAGCGACCGCAGCAGCACTACCGCGCAGAAGGCTGGATTGAACAGGTTTTTGGTCTCAAAAGGACGCTGATCCCAGCGAATCATTCGGTATCTCCAGCGGCCTTCGACAGGCGATCCAGAAGCTGTGGATGCCAGTAAACGGTGGGGTAAGGGCGCTTGTTGGCGAGAATCTGAAAGCTGCCGCGTAGGACATAGGGCTCAGTCACGCGCGCCCGTATTTTCAGGTGAGCAAGCTTCTGGGCTTCTGTTTCAGCCCAGGTGTACAGCTTCTTGCCTACCGCAACCAGTTCTGGATCAGAGCATTCCTCAATCGGTGCGTCGAGCGCATCATCGAACAGAGCGTCCTTGGCGCGCTCCCACTCATCCGTCAGGCGCTTTTCGTAGCGGATGATTTCTTCGGAGCCCACCAGGCGCTGTCTTGCCCAGACGGAGCGTTGCTCAAATGCCCTGTAGTAGTCCAGGATCGCATTGCGGATGCGGCTGGGGCTCAATTTCAGATCACGGAGTTGACTCACGAACAGCCGGTTATCGGTGCTCGCATCGACGGGGGACGCGGGTGTCGCGTCCTCAAATGTGATGGGCAGATTGTCATCCTTGTACTCTTCGCTGAAGGCGAACAGTTTCTCTGAAACGTCCCGGGCATAGACCGGTTCGCTCTGCGGGTCACAGAGCATTTGGATGGTCAGATCATTCCACCATCCCTCAAGTCGTTCGAAAACAGCGTCCCTGTGTTCGAGGCGAATGGCTCGCATTTTTTGAGTCTTGATAAGTGCCGGTAGATCGTCGATCCGAGGGGAGTTATCAATAATCACGATTCTCGATACGAAGTCCTCTTTCTCCATCGTAGTCAGCTGCGAGAGCAAGTCTTTGATCTTGGCGAACGATTTTGCGTTGCTGATGGCAAGCGTGTCCTCTGTCAGTTGCCAGAGGCTTGGATGAGCCTTGGTGGTGTCCGCTCCGTAAAGGAAGAAATTCAAGAATGAGTCCGGCGCGACGGACGAGGTGGTGAAAAGGAAAAACTGATAGTCAGACTCAACCCGTCCATTGGCGATGTAACGAGTTAGCCAGATATTGACCGACTTCCAGAAATCCACAGACAGGTCAGTCAGCCGCGCTCCAGCAGCCTTATGTTTGAGCGAGCTCAGTGTCTTCTTACCGGAGGACTCCAAAAAATCGAGGTCGTCTTCCTTTTCGATGAGGATTGCGATGTCCTCGGGAAGCTCTAATGCCTGATACAGAGCAAAGCGAGGCTGGAAAATGTAACCCAGTCCTTGCTCTCTGGCGCTGTAGGGATCACTAGTTTTTTGGTCAGCGGGGTCGTTGCCTGCGAAAGAACTCATTATTTAGCCCATGCTCCAAGGTCGATCATTCGGAGCCTTCTACGCCAAGAATGGCGGCGACCCACGACGAATCTGCGCAGGGCGATGGTCGCATCGAGGTTTAACGCGCGTAACAGCATTCTTTCCATGATGGACATCACCTAGCCAAATCTCCTTTTGACGTATTCTGATTTGGCTGGTGGCATATGGCAATCATAAGCGAGGTTCTGTCTTTGTCAGAGCTGCACTTTACGATGAGCATGCCCAAATATAGGCATGCTTATTGAGCTCCGTAGAGCCGAGGCTCCGGAATAGTTGCAACCTTGGCATTGTTGATTGAGGGCTCTTGAATCGCCTAGTGCTTAGCGGAATGCCCCTGAAATGGTGCGGAGAAAGCGGCGCTCTGAACACCCGCATAACGAACATTTTCTACTGAATCCTGGAATGGATATCCTATGAAATCGAATGACCAGACACATCCCGATCTCGTGCTTGATCCCGCGCAACTTAAGCGGATCGAATCCGTACATCGGGGGTTTCTCTATCAGCATCTGTACGCTGTCGGCTGCCTCTTTCTGGCTCAAGCCTCTGGAGTGAAGGAGGTTCTGGTCGAGTTGGATGAGGACGTGGAGCTCAGCACTGATGCCGGCCGGGTGTACGTCCAGGTTAAGACACGTTCCCGCCCCCTGATGCCTGGCGACGCCGCAGGCGCATTGGAGCGGTTCGAGCTGATCCGGCAGGAGGACGGGCCAGGGCTGCGCGCAGGGAAACCATTCTTCGTGATCGTTGCTAACCAACCGCTCGGAGAAACCCTGCAGAACGAAGTGGATGAGGACAAGACCTCCTCGGACATGATTTACCTTTACCCAGAGTCGAAAGCCGCGCGCCCAGATTACCTTCCACCTGCGTGGTCGACTTTAGAAGAGGCCGCGCAATGGTGCGTGACCCAGGCTGAAAAACTTAATTTCTCACTCCTTTCGCCTTCTGCTCTGACTTGGAAAATGGCTGGCTTGGTGATGTTGGCATCTGCCGCCGGGGACGGAAACATCAGACACGTGTTCCGTAGCTCGGAGCTTCCGAGCCTTTTTGAGCAGTTGATTGTGCAACTGCAAGATTTTCCCACGCCGCTCGCCTCATACAGGCCACAGCAGAACGAGCCTACGTTCATATCGGATGAGCGGGTTCGCATCATTTGCGGCTTGTCGGGCGCGGGGAAAACTACGTGGGCAGCCCATGCTGCACTGCTGAGCCCAGAACCATGTGCCTACTACGACGTCGGTGATCTACCTGGGCCCGCTATTGCAAGCTCACTCGTCCGGGAATTAGCTTCAAAGTATTCCAAGCGAGACCCGGAAGGCATCCGGCAAATCCTGTTACCAGGCGCTAGCGGTTACGAGGCGATTACAACGTTTGATCGATTTATGGAGCAATCTGGCGCTCCTTTGGTCGTCGTAATCGACAATGCCCATCGCATTCCCGTCGCAAATCTGCGAGATCTTCTGAACGCGACTCGCCATATCCGCTTCATTCTTCTCTGTCAGCCACATGAAAATATACGCGAGCTCGAAGCGGTCATGGCATTGCGGCGTGAGACGCTGCCGGGGTGGGATATCGACACAGTAGCTCGGGTGGCTAGTACAGCGGGCGCGTTCGGTAGTGCCCAAGCATTCGAACAACTACGGATCTATTCAGGCGGACTGCCCCTATACGTCGATAGCGCCATTACGGTTGCCTTATCAGAATACGGAGGAGACATCGAGGCGCTTTGCGCTGATCTAGCTCAGCAAGCGAACGTGGTGGAAACGGCTCAAGAAGTTATCTTGGCTCGTGTTTACGATGGTTATGACCAGGTGACCCAGAACGCCCTAGCTGTCGTTAGCCTTGCAGATACGGGGCTCACGCATGACGAGGTCGTTCGCCTGCTATCGGCCACGCTTAAGTTGTCACAGGGCGGGGCAGCTGCGGCCATCAGAAAAATCCAGGCGACAGGGACAGTTGAGGTCTTTGGCGCCAAGACACTCAAAGTCCATGATGCCATCCGTGCACTAGGTCTACGACACTTGGAGCTCATGGGGGAAGGTGTGATCACCGCTGGGTTGTTGGCGCTGAAGGAGCTGCTGATCCAGAGCCTAGAAAGGCACCGTGATACTTCGCGGTTTTCACTTCTTACGCGGGTGTTCATCAGACTCAACGACGTGATGACGCTCATTGGGCTGGCAGGCGAGGAGCTGTTCTACGAGATGGGGGTATCGGTCGATATCACCTCCAGCTTAAAGCAGGCGCTTGAGGATGGTGGTCTGAATCCTCATCAGGCTTTCTGGGCGCTCGATGGCCTTGTGTTTTCATTCATGCGCGAAGGGCGCTTCGACGAAGTCAGCGATCCGTTGTCCGCAATGGAGCAACTGCTCGATGTGCACGGATTCGGATTTCGCGAGCAGATCGCATGGGCAATGAGGAAAATCCTGTTTGCTTCAGACCAAGGTCATGAAGATGAGGTGACGCGGGCCGTGGCGTACGCCGCACCAAAAATACCTGATGCAGATCACCAACGGGTATTTGACTACAACCATGCTGTTGCCCTGTGGAAGCTCAAGAAAAACAAGCAAGCTGAGGCATTGTGTAAAAAAGTAGCTGATGAGTATTTTGAAATTCTGGGGCTGACGCCTAACGCCGTCATGGGCAAGAATTCGGATGTCCTTTGGACGGTCATCAAACAACCGGCTGACGTCCATGAGCACATCAAGCATCTTGCCGATACTCTGGAGGTCTACGCCAAAGCCCGAGAGGCTCAGGGGTTGCATGCCCCTCTGCAACGTATCCATGCTATGAAATTCTACGGGATGGTAGAGGGGTATGAGTCGATCGTTCGGGTGGGACAGGATCTGGCTGATGAGTTTGTCGGTGTGAAAGACTTCCAGGGCGCCAGAGAAGTCATGGAGCAGCATGTTCTGCCAGTTGTTGCCCGAGCAGGCCTGATTGCGCGGATGGTGCAGGTCAGTAGTCAGTATGCGGTGATCCTGGCGTGGTGTGGCGATCACCGAGGGGCTATTGCTGAAATGCACCGCTTGGAGCCTTACCTAGAAGGGTTGGACGTGGTTCAAAGGCATGAACTCGAGGGTCAAACTGCCCTAATCGCCGGTATCATCAGCGAAGCTAAACGTGTGGCAGCTAGGCAAACAATGGTTGGGGTAGCACGCAATGAACGGTGCCCTTGCGGATCGGGGCTTAAATTCAAGAAGTGCCACGGCGCATAAACGGGGCGCTCAGCCAGACGGCCCGCCCCTCAACCCCATTCGTACCTGATCTCAAAGATCAACGAGGCAGGGCCCCTGAGGGGGCGCTGCCGACGGGTGAGTGTTTGGTGGTAACCTGTTCGGGAGCTTAGATCTGCAGATAGTTGGCATACCTAGCGTTCAAAGGTTCAGTCACTTAGAGGGACATGATGCCCGGCAATACAGAGCAGCTGGTACCACTGAACGACGCCGAATTCTCTGAGATGATGGAGGAGTTCGACCGGGCAGGGGCGTGGATGATGCATCAGCTGCAAGGGCGTAAGTCGATTATGGAAAAGCACGTCATAGGACTGGAGCGCCAGAATCTGGCGGAGCTTGAGGTCATAGAGCGGTTAGCCGACTCTGTCGGTATTGAGGCGTTCGAAGCTGAGGTTCTTCGCTTGGCGGGGCTTCATGCTCTCAACCCTGAAGCAACGATTCAGGCAATCTCTGTCCAGGTGCATCCCAGTATCATCGGCATAAGCGACTCAGTGTTCCAGGTGCTACGACGCCTGTGCGATACGCTCGTTGAGCGTGAGCCGGCGTTGTTGACGCGCCCGAGCTATCGCTGCCGTAACGCTCAGCATGCGGCCCTTCCTTGGGAGCTATGGTTGGCCTTGGTCAGACATGCTCGCGAAGCGTTTGACCCAGCAGGGCTGGATGCGGAGTTTTTGGCGGGGAAACTGCGTGAGGGATATTCGACTCAAGAAGCCTTCGACGCGCTTATCTCATCAAAGCGCGTGAAGGGTAAACCCGGAGCCGATTGACGATCGAAGGGCGGCTTCACTATGGGAGGTTATTCGAACTGATTATCCAAGCGGGCTGCGATCCACTGGATCAACTCACTTGAACCTGCAAGCTTCGCCTGATTGGTGTTGCAAATGAGCCCATTCATCAGGGTAGGTAAGACCGTGATGAATGGGGCAAGTGTGCTCAGGAAAACCCAGTTACTGCGTGAGGGACGTAGGGCTGCTCCAAGCGGGCGATCTCTTCCTCGCTTAGCACGAGATCGAGTGCCGCAATGGCATCGTCCAGTTGCGCAGGCTTCGACGCGCCAACGATGGGTGCCGATACTCCTTTCTTCCCGAGCACCCAGGCCAGCGCTACCTGAGCCATGGGCACGCCTCTCTCTTTAGCGATCTGCTCTACAACTGAGATAACCCGACCGTCCTCAATCTCGGTTGCTTGGAAGAATGACTGGCCGGAAATGTCGGTTTTAGTGCGTTCGGTTTGCTGACCATGAGGTCGCGTAAGGCGGCCTCGCGCCAGTGGGCTCCACGGCATCAGGCCTACCCCTTGATCAAGGCACAGCGGAATCATCTCTCGCTCTTCTTCGCGGTAGAGCAGATTGACGAAGTTTTGCATCGACACGAACTTGCTCCAGCCGTGCACTTGAGCGGTGTGTTGGGCTTTGGAGAACTGCCAGGCGTACATGGATGACGCGCCAATGTAACGAGCTTTACCGGCCCTCACGATGTCGTGCAGGGCCTCCATGGTTTCCTCGATCGGAGTGTCGTAATCCCATCGGTGGATCTGGAAAAGGTCTACGTAATCTGTCCCTAGCCGTTTCAGGCTGGCGTCGATATTGGCCATGATGGCTTTTCGGGACAACCCCTTTTCGTTGGGCCTTGTAGAGCCTTCCCACATGTTTGCTGGGTAGAAGACTTTCGTTGCGATGACGACTTCGTCCCGGCGGGTAAACTCTTTGAGAAGCTTGCCTACAATGCTCTCTGAGGTGCCAGCGGAATAGCTGTTGGCGGTGTCGAAGAAATTGATGCCTTGCTCAACCGCATGCTTGATGATGGGCCGGCTCTGGTCTTCTCCAAGCGTCCATGGATGAGTACCGGCATCCGGATCGCCAAAAGTCATACACCCGAGACACAGCTTGGAAACGTCCAGTCCAGTTGTGCCCAGTTTGACGTACTTCATTAGCGCTCTTCCCCTTGATCTGGATTAGGTTCGACCTACTCGCTGGTGGGCGTTGTGGCAGTTCACGTGCCCTATAGTAACTGTCACCAACACTTAGGTGCCCCAAGGGTATATCTGTTCACGCATCGATCAAACACGGCAGATGGATCGAGAGCTGTCTTGGAGGAGGGCCCATAGCCTGCTCAGGTGGGCCTCTCAATGGCGATACTCAACCATTTCTCCCCAGTGGTAGCATCCTCATCCCACATCTTTCGAAATGCTGACTATGGCTCGGACGCAGCAAAATCTCGCAACCCTTCGCACGTCTTTCGCCGCTATCCTAGGTGATCGGAAAGATGATCAGAGTGATGCCAAGATCCCGGATCTCTTGGCCAAACTTGGCCTGCCAGACAACCCCGGCAGTCCCAGCAAGCGACAGCATTTAGCAGGTGCGGTGTTAAAAGCCACCGACGATCAGCGGATCGAAGCCGTGCAACGTGTTTTGCAGAGCATTGGATTACCGGAACGTGAACGGGATGTCCTTCAAGAACTGTTGTGGGATGACGGGACTAGCCCAACCATTCCTGCGCGATACCGACGAGATCTGGCAAAAAGCCTCGAGCAAGTTGACTTGGCTTTGGATCGGGCAGGGTTTGAGGAGGTGCTGAGTACATTCTGGCAGATTGATGACCGGCCTTTTCTAGACTTCGCGAACAAGACGCCAACCCTGCGTGACGAGATTATTCGTCATTACATCGACAACCCAGACTGGGACGCTGTGGCCCTTTTCGACAGGCTCGGTGCATACAAATGCACTGATGCTCGATTCTGTCGATTCGTGGAGGCACTTGCTTCCTCGACGGTCAGGCCCGATGAGTCTCAGCAGCGGGTTTTCATTGGAGCTGTGGACGCCGCCTTGAAGCCGTGCGGCATTCATTTCTATACGTCCAATGGCGCGGACGGCTACCTCACGTCTACTTTGGTCGCTATCGGTGGAGCAACACAGGCCTCCCCGAAAAACCTTATTTTCGGTTCCCGAAAAAAGCCAGACTTGCGCTTAGGAAATGCGCTGGACAACGACATCGAGATCGTTCAAGGAGCAGAAGATGTCCTCATGTACGATCGCCCTATCGGATCGGAGGGGCTTCTTTGGAGGGATCTGCAAGCTTGGTATGCGCACACCCGTGGGCTCGCCGTAGAGGATGCCAAAGTAGCGCTATACCGCCGGCTAGAGGCTAGCTTGCCCGAAAACTCACCGCCGCAAGCCCTAGCGTTCACATGTTTTTTCCGTGCGTTTCAGAAAGACATCCCGAATTTGCCTGCGCTCGTCCCTGAGGTCTGGTTTCACTGGGATCCGCAGACATTTAAATACCGCGGGAAAGAGGCGCTGCTCAGATGCCGGATGGATTTTCTCATCCTGCTTCCTGGTGGTGTGCGAATAGTCATAGAGGTCGATGGCCAGCACCACTATTCGGAAAACGGAAAGGCGAGTCCAAAGCTCTATGCAGAAATGATGGCAGCGGATCGAGCACTCAGGCTGGTCGGTTGCGAGGTTTATCGTTTTGGTGCGGAGGAACTCGGACGACCTGATGCCGACCAAATGCTCATCGACTTCTACCGCGCGCTATTCAGACGTTACTCGCTGCTTGGATGACACGGAGGGTGGGGGTAACCGTGCCACCGAGCTGCGGTCTGGCGCTGACGCTAGCTATCCTTTTGCATTGCCTCGCCGGGAAAGTTCCTGACTGGTGCCTACCTTGTACTTAACCTCCAATGTCGAAGAGATGACTTTGCCGGACGAGCACATTGCAGGTGTCGATGTTTGACAGCAGGAGGTCGAAGACCACTCTGCTATCAAAGCGCTTGCCCTAAGTAGGCGTCTCTTTAGGAGCTGAACCGATCGATATCGGTCGATTCATCAGTCCAATTGCCTCAATCGTCTTCATCTACGTTTTCTGGGGCAGGGCGCACCCACCCGTGGGTAGCGAAAAGCTCTAAAACATCAACATACTGGGCTTCCGCCCTTCTACGACGAACTTGCTGGTAGAAGCGATTTTTCGCATCGTCAGTGGGAAGATTCCGAACCCCTGCATCCCGGAGCAAACCGAGCAAAAATCCGGGTGTCGCGCCAGCATCCCAGCATTGGGAGTTGGTCATGAGCTTATCCAGCAGCATATCGAGCTGCCCGCTACTTAGGTGTCCAGAAAATGGAGCTAGCAGCCTTCTGAACCTTCCTTCTGACCCACGAAAGCTACCCGATTCTCCATAGGATTTGACGGCCGGAACCCATAGTTCAGATACTGGCGATATAGCGATCGCTAGCACCAGTTGGTCTTCATCCATATTGTCGATTGCGTCCAGCAGCGCCTGCCGAAAGGCGGGGACTGAAACGCCGGCCAATATTCGAAAATCAGGCGCATTGGCCGGATCAAAATTTGCCGCGGTTTCTTGCAGTGCGGTTTGTGTGGCCGGCTGCAATTGATTCCAGAAAGCAGGTAACGCTGCTAGAAATGCTATTGACCGCGGGCGAGTCAGCGGCTCGGAGTTATCAATCAACCGTGAAATCGTCGTAGACAGATCAGGCCATGCATCAGGCGCTCGGTCACGTAAGGCTATCAAGGAATGGCAAATCTTTGCCTGGTGAGCCTCCCATTCTGGTGGGACGCCCTTCAATAGTGATTTGGCTAATACCGTGCCGAAGTTCTGCACATTCTGTATCTTGATTCGCTTCAAATAGCGCTGATCTACGTAGTTGTGGACACGGTCTGGGTCTGCCGGAAATCCTGCGGACTGGACATCCAGGCTGAAGATTTCGTAAATCGCTTTGCCTTGGCGAGGCTCACGAGACAGAACGCAATCAATGACGTTTACCAGGTGAAGTCTAACCAGTTCTGGTGATGGCTCAAAAAGCGCTGCCTCGGCCGAGAACGCCGGATGTGCGCACAGGTGTCGATCTTGCCGTAGACGCCCCAGATGCCGCTTGGCAATCCCATCAATGACCTGGGTCGTATCCGCGGCGTGATCAAGTATTTCAGCCTCTAGGCTGAGCAACTTTGGGATATTGTCTGCCACCGTCGCGGCATCCCATTGCCTGATGAACTCGGTAGCTGCTGCGTCGCCTTCAGCGCTGATTTCGCGATATTTAGCTATCAGATCGTAGGCAAGTGCCACCCATAACGAGGTGAGAGACCCTCGAAGTGCGCCGGCCTTGTAGGCTTTTACGGCATCTAGGAAGTACCGTTTTGAAGCTGAATTGCGAATTTGGGTTACTAAGATGTCCAAATCGACGAAGCCAATGTCCATAAATATCCATGTCCTGCCATTGAGATGATGGTTGAAAGCTGTGCTCTTGGCCTGAGCTCGTCAGACTCGAGTAGCGTTAGCAATTACAAAAAATGGCCCATCACATATCAGGGCCCAACGCTCACAGATTGCCGAGGTCGACGAGTGTGTTGTTGTAGACCAGGTCGCCCAACACGGCATGCCACTGCTCTGGAAAAGCGTTCATGGCTCTGAGGGCTGTTGCTTTGGCGTTTGACGGATCAACGACGGTGCCATCACGCTTATGGACATCACCTAACATGACGTAGGCTCTGCGGTGTCTTACACCCGCGGTCGCGAAAAGCTTCCCCTCACGGGAAGGCACACCAAACTTAAGGTGTTCGGTAAATGCCGTCACCCCTTCATGAATGACGATTCCACGCTCCAGCAAAATACGAGAGAGGAGGGTGATGCCTTGTTCTACGATGCTCTCCAGCGAATATGATGTCGCGCGCGAGTGAACCGCCAACAGGTCATCGACTTTCAACTGCGTTGATTCAGCGATTCCGTAAAACGATGCCCCCGCCATCCACAGACGCACGATTTCAAAAAACTTAGGTTTTACCGTCACGGGGTGCTGATTTTCATCAAGCCGGAACGCGGACTTCACATCACTCTGCAGCTCTTGATCCTGCCATGCCCATTCAAGAATCGTGGTTCGAAGATCATCTGAGGAGGGATCCATTGGCGCTGACCAATCCGCCAGGGCTGGAAGCAATAGTTGTTCTACAGATGCGAGCAGCCGAACCTTGGTACCCGTCTCTTTGATCCACGCGAGCTTGCCCTGCGCACGTAAAGACAGCAGACGTACAGCTCGGAGTTCGAACACAGATCTCAAGGTGCCGGCAGATCCGGGTGGCTGCTGATGCGCCGCGAATGTGTGTGAGGCCAGATCCGTGGCCAGCCTGACGAAATCGTTGTCCCCAAGCTCTTCCCCAATTAGCTCCAACAGCGTCGAATCCACTCCGTCCACAAGAGGATGAATAACGGCATTGGCCTCTAAGAACTCATTGGTAAGGACAATATTGTGGATTGATAAGTGATTTTCCAGATTCCGGATCAGTGTGCGCAATGCGCCCCTCAGAGTCTCGCCGGGGCCGGCTGTCGCCACCGGCTCAACTAGACTCCATTGGTCGGCATTGGCGCAGATGACCAGCCCTTTGGTGTTGGCACCTGCGCGTCCAGCGCGCCCTACAAGGTTTTTGATATCCCTTGCGAGCATATCTACCGGTTTGCCCTTGCCTTGACGCCGCTGCACCGAATACAGCACCAAGGATCGGATAGGTAGGTTCACACCTTCAGCAAGCGTACTTGTGCAAATAACGAGGTGGATATGGCGCTCGCGCAGCAACTCCTCGAGCACCTCGCGGGTCTCCTGGGGAATGTCCCCATGGTGAAGGACTGCTCCATTTCTTACTGATCGTGCCCCAATCCAAGACGAGCCAAATTCAGCCTCCAAATAATTGATTCGACTTTCCAGTTTTTCCAGGTTTGCAAAAGCGATCGGGTTGGGCAGTGAAAGCGGAAAAGATAACTGGGCGATTAGCTCCTCAGCTAATCCTATCGCCCCTTGATTTCCTCTTTTATTCGCTGCAAAAACCGCAGTGGTTCCCATCGTTAAGACCTTGCGGGCCGCTGCAATCGCAAGCGTCTTAACTGAGGTGAAC
Source organism: Pseudomonas tremae (assembly GCF_001401155.1). Taxonomy (GTDB): domain Bacteria; phylum Pseudomonadota; class Gammaproteobacteria; order Pseudomonadales; family Pseudomonadaceae; genus Aquipseudomonas; species Aquipseudomonas tremae. The sequence goes on along the minus strand of NZ_LJRO01000458.1, from coordinate 177,794 downwards.
GTGTAGGTTTTGTTCCGGCCTGTGGCGGGGTTTATGTACTGAAAATGGCTTCGATCCAGAAAACCGTAAATACCATATTGGCGCTGATCGGGCTCATGAGGGTGCATGTCGAGACGAACTGATTTTGACGCGCCCGCCCCCTTAGAGCGCAACACTGCAAATTCGGCAATGGCGGGTCGATAGGTGCTTCTGATAACCGTCTGTTCGTTCCCCCCCAGCCACGCGTTGATTTCTTCGATGTTGGGAACGATCGCTGACATGAACACGAAGCGGATCGGATTGATGACGCGTGCTTTCATTCGTGCGAGAAGTAATTCGAGCCCAATGCCACGACCTGAGCTATCCAGAAGATGCCCTTCATCACAGATCACCAGCGATACACGTTGGGCGAACGATGGGTCAGCGCTGAGAACTCCGGACAATGATTCGGGAGTGGCGACCAATGCGCGTATTTGCTCCAACCCGTGCATCTCGTCCCGCGAAGGGACGGTGCCACCATAAGCGCAGCGAGACGGTAAACCCATTGCGTTGAGTCTGCGTACAAGTGAGCTTCTTAGCTCAGATGCCAGCGAGCGATAAGGCACAACCATGATTGCGACATGCTGCGGATTCAAGTTGAGGTGCCAGTAAAGCAAGGTTTCGCACAGCGTTGTTTTGCCCGCGCCGGTGGGCATCTGCAAAGCATAGCTTTGGTTGTTTTCGAGCAATCCACCCTGGATGGCTTGTATCTGCGAAGGGAAAAACTCCCAAGTCGATGGCTTGCGATCAAGGAAGGAGTTGACCAGTGGTGTCCAGAATGGATTCGCGCCTTGGGGTAACACCGCACGGACATTTGATGCATGGAATCGAGTAAGGAGCTTACTGAGCAATGCAGCGGCAACCCAAGCGTCTGGCCCTTCCAGCAGAGCATCTTTTTCGACCTGAACGGCCGCCTCGACATCACTGGCGAGGGCCACCAAATTACCGGTTCTCAAGTGTTCCTGCAGTGCATGTGCTGCCGCAGATCGCAGCTGCAGTGGACGTGCCAAAAAGTCGTAGCAAGCAGCTCTCAAGCTCTGAGGTGAGTCAGGGATGGCCGATTGGCGCATGGCGAGGTAGGCGGAAGCCGGGAAATCTCCGAAATAGAATGCTGCAGCTGCGAACAGGGCTGCCTCGTCTTGGGCGATTCCCAGCTGTACCAATTGCACCGATGGCAATTCTTTTGAGAACTGAAGGAAAGCATTTCCTAGCTGAGCCCAGTCAGCGCTAGAAGTGTCTGTTCCGCGAGCCGCCTCGAAAAGTTCACCAACCAGAGATATGTAGTAATCCTCAAGCCGATTGCTGATGCGTGCGAGCTCCATCGGCATCTGTGTTATCGAGAAATGACCAAGATGACGAGCCATGTCTGCGTTATTGATCCACGTTTGAAGTGCGGCTCGCATAGTCAAATCACCGAAGCGCGTGCAGCTTGGAACGCGGCGTTATAGGTGGCGTGTAGGTCTGGAACGGAGATAACGACTAGGGTGAAATCGTCACTTGCTGTAGTGGGTGCAGTCGCGAGTTCTGCGGTGAGCAAGCTTTCACAGATGACGGCAACGGCGCGGTAGCGCTTGGTCGCAGATGGAGCGTCAACCGCATTGATAAAGCGGTTCAACAGCGGAATATTCACATCACCAAGATCTTCAGTAATGGATCGTTCGCGCAGCCAAACCAAGGTCTTGGCAAGCCGGCTTACCCGATCCGTTTCACAGTCCTTGATTGCGGTGGCTATGGGATTTGACGGAGCAGAAGTGGATTTGAGCTTAACCTCGGAGCACAGGATGACATCGTTCGCGCTCGCATTGGGGTGATCGGGCATCAGGAAATGGATGACATCCGATTTGGGGGCCGGTTTAGTCCTATCCTGTTTGAGCCGCCATTTCTTGGGGCCTATCGCTTCGGCCGGATGCTCCTTGGCTGACTGATAGAAATAACCTAGCACCTCACCAAAATCGCCAGCCATGGTTGATCCTGCATCCGGAAGCTTGCTGGAGAGAACTTCAGCAAGCGACAGTCCGGTGCGCGCGGCGGAACGGTGGAGTAGGTCATCAGTGATGTAGCAACGACGCAATGGCTCGGCAAGCGTCGCTTGCAGGAGCGCGACATGCGCGGCACTCATCCGAACTAGAACGTAGGGATCTTCTTGGCTGTGCGGAAACCAAGGCACGGCATTGCCGAAGTCGAACAGGAGATCATCCATGATTGCGATCCATATTTACCGCTGATGCCGGTATGGCGTGCTCGAAACTGAACGGCGGTAGCTGACCGCCATCTTGCCATGCTGGATCTATAAATCACCAGTGACCTCCCAGCGTTTCGAGAACTATTTGCTGCTCTGTATGAGGGAGGATCAGAGCCACCTAAAACATCAGACGAAATGGTCAATGGCCTCCCGTAACATCTAGCAGAGAAGCCTCGGTTACAAGGTGGCCAGCTGCATTGCCGTTTGTTGGTCAGTAACAAGCCCGGAAATCCAGCGACCGCGCAAAGCTGCCAGGATCGCAGGGATTTTCGCTCACCGCCAGCAAACGCGATGATTGGTCGTTTAATGCACGCGATTTGCCTCAGCTAGCGCTACAGACGTTATGCTTTCTAACGTAATTCGTTAGCGTCCAGCGTCGGTTTTGAGCGCGAGTACAGGATTGAGGTCGCCAGATGCTGACGTCAATCTCCGCCTGTTGGCAGGCTGATTTCGGAGTCATCTTGAGCGTCTTGATCATCAGCGGGCAACTCGGCAAGTTGTGCATTGATGCCGGCCAGAGCATCCGAAGCTCCAGCGAGCAAGGCCTCCATGTTGAGTTTTCGGTCATTGAGGAGACGCCGGCGCTCACCATTGGGATTCGATCCATTGGTCAAATCTTCTCTGTCAGTGAGCATTCTTATTAAAGTGATATCCAGCCCGTCGTCCGCTCCCGCCTCGGTCGCCAACTGAACCCACTCCTTTGATGTGTCGAGAGCCCCTCGCGCCGCCTCGGCTAGGTAAAAGTCGATGGCTATTCTTGATGCCCGGTCAACGATCTTCGCCATTGCTACGTTGGCATAAACCTCCTCCGACTCTTTGTCACCCTCGCTCGGAGCATGGGATGGAGAGAAATATCGATAGTTCGACCCGTCAGGATCTAGGCCTTCTAAAACATCAAGGATCGGCTCCATCCCTGCAAAAGGGCTGCGTCCCGATGGTAGCGCGTGCCGGTGAGCCCAAAATGCTAATACGGCTTCACGAGCGTTTGCCATTTTGGTGGGGCGGTGGTCATCGCTGGCTGATTCAGCCTCTTGAATGAGCTCGGCAATGTGGTGGGCCATCCAGCGACCTAGCGTGTCAACAGAGTCCTCAAGTCCTTGCTCTGCCACCAGTTTTTTTCCGAGCGCCAAGATAGCCCTAGAGCGTTCGGACGGTTCCATCACTTCTGAAGATGTAAATTCGGTTGCTGGGTAAGATGTATTGGAGTTCATCTGCGACTGGATCTCGGTAATTTTGGTGGCGAGCAGTTCTTTCGACTTCAACCTCTACGACCAAGTCTTTGCCAACTGCTGTTAAAAATTCAATAACATAGGACATGGACGCCTCTAGCCGAACACCTTGTGCTTGATCAGAACCTTCATCGTCTGGGGAATACCCCCACGTCTGAGAGCGCATGACAGGCACTGAGGATGAGGTCGTCAACCATATCCTGCGATCAAGGTCAGTCGACATGTTCATGAGTTCAACAACATACGCCGCCGGTTCGGGAGCTGGAAAGCCAATATTGCCGGCCCAAGGATCGCTTCTGTCCAGCCCCGATTCATGGTGCCGACTCTGTATCCACCCTTTGAGCACATAGGGTGGAGTGGCGAACTCCAATTCGTCGTCGACGCCAGGGATTCGAAAGTCGTGCGGGTGTTCTACGGTTTGAATCGCACGCAGCAGAGACGCTGATGTGCTTGGTGATACCAGTGCTGAATGCACCGAGATTGCCTCCGAATGATTGACGTCGGCCCCAGACCACTGGCCCCAAATCGTGAGCATGCCTGGGGTGGGATAGAGGCCACGCTCAAAGTCCTGGGCTGATATAGATTTTAGCCAAGCATCAGCCTCATCCCGCTGCGGCCAGTCATATCGGATAGCAGGTTCCGGGTCTCGTCTATCGGCAAGCCATCTTCCATCTGTGCGCGCAATATCGTGTCGAGAAAGCCATTCTACAAACTTATTTTCATTCGACTCATCATGACCTCCGACTACTGGCTGTGTCGACAATAGACGGCCGGCAGTGATCATCATCGCGTGATAGGAGTGGTAAAAACTCAGGTCATCAACGCGCGGGTAGGTACCGTGGCTGCTATTTGTATCCTCATAGCGGTATAGCTCTGCTTTGTTTCTAAGGTCGGCATCCCAGCGATGTGCGCCTGTGTAACCTAATTCGCTGCGCAAACTCTTCTGCGTCTCGCGGCACACCTGAGATTGTTTCAGGCCAAAGCAGCGACCAAGTGGCGCTAGCCAATACTGATCGAAGTCCCTTCCCGAGAAATTGCGATCGTCATTATTGGAAGCATTGCTTTGCGAGAGGGAGTTTTGCGTCTGAGCAGCGCCCTGGCTGGCGCTTTCACCTGCGCATATCTTCACCAACTGCTGCTCAAGTTCCGAGGGGAGAGTGACGAGTTTGTGCTCGATCAAAGCCATGACTGAGCGGGCGGCAAACAGTCGAATCAGTACGTGTTGCTGGTTCGGATCAGCCTGTACCAGCAAACAGTCTAGATGCGGGATGAATGCAGCTGGGTATTCCAGCGCAGCGCGTGAAGCAGCTACCAACAACCACTGTTGAGCATGAAGACTATAGAACTCGAATCGAGCGTCTCCGTACGGCATCTTTGTGTCACTGACCGCATGGGCGAACAGCTCGCTAAGGATCTGATGTCGGTTCAACGCACAAACCCCAACCACCGCGTGAGCGGCTTCCCACCGCGTGGCTGCTACCGGCGAGGCCAGTCCCGCCCAAATGTAGCCAGCCAGTGCCCCCTCAATTGAAGCGGCTGGAAACAGTTGCTGATTCCAAGGCCCGTCTCCATCGCCTTCCTCCAGAACTGCGTCGAATAATTTGAGGCCGTAGGATAAAGCGTCCAATGCCTCGTCATTGGATAGCTTGGGAGCGAGCAGGCCTACGAGGCTGAAGAGGCGTTCCGAACCAGCGAGCTCGGTCGACTCAGCGATTGCACTTAAGATCACGTCCAGTAACTCAAACTCGCCGATACCGGATTTCTGATACGCGAGATCGAACGGCATAACCTGGTAATACCGGTCACGCCTGATTTCCATGCAGAGACGTCGGCACACAGTCTTCAGCATCCTAACCAGCGCGTTGCGAATCGCCGGACGCGCCGTCCATTGGGTTGGAAGCGTTTCCAGAAAGCTGCGTAAATCCCACAATCGAAATTCCGCAACATGCGCGAAGGCCTCAATGAAGGACGGCTGCTGCCCGACCGAGATGCGTTGAACGCATTCGCTGAAAAAAAACTCCATGTGAAACGGCGGCTCACCCGCCCTGTATGTTTGATGAGCGGCCGATATTCCGGTTGATGTCGATAGGTCACAACCTACAAACACAGCGTCCCATTCATTTTGATCCCGAGAACGCCCCGTTTGAGTGCCAACACTGCTGGATGGGCTGTGGACACCAGATGCCTCAGCCTGGATTGTCCTGGTCAGGCGCTGGCTTAAACCCGGAAGTGTCACGCCCAGAGATTGCGAGATGGACTCTAACGCCTGCCATTTCGCTGCGGTCTGTGTTTTGAGCGTCATATAGCGATAAGCACGCTCAACAGCTATTACCTTGACCTGGCTATCAGCGCCTCCCTCAAGTACCGATAAGAGAATTGCGATTTCGTCCCAATCCGCCCGAAAGACAGTCAGGGGGAGGGCGTCCAAAGGCTCAATTTGCTTATTAGCCAAGAGCCTGCGGGTTGCAACCTCCAAAATTCTGCTTTCATCCCCAAACCTACGGTCACGCCAACGACTCGCGATGGCCAATGTAGAAGAGGGGCACAAGCCTGTCAGAGCGTCTATCGTGGCGTTCCACGCGAAATGTTTATCTCTGTCTACGTAATCTCGAGTCACTTCCGCGCAACGAGAGAAGTTGTAAGCTACTTCTGGTGCCGGGCGCGCCCCATTTGCCGCGCGTTCAGCCAGCTGAATCAGAGCCTCCCAGCGAGCGAAATTTTCGTCACCAATTTTGCTTGCGACCTCGACGGCCTCGTTGAAATAAGCCTCGGCATCGACAGTACTGATTGGGAGCAGTGAGCGGGCGACGTCAACAAGCCCTTCGACCAAGTGTCGTGCATCAGAACGCTCAGTACGATGAATTGACGCTGCCTTCTCAGCCATTTCAAATGCTAGGTTTTCAGCTCCAGCAACAGTAGCGAATAGACGTGTGAGCCGGTTGAGGGTCGGGGTGAACAGCGGACGGCTTAGGGTCGTCGTCCAGGCAACCAGCTCGGCTATGGTTTCCTGCCGAGCCAGTCCAGAGGTAAGGAGGATGTCTAACCATAAGATCACGATGTCGTTAGCTGTGTGCGGGTATTCGCGATATCGATTGACCTGCAACTGGGCAGATGTCGATTTGGCTTGGACGATGGCCTCGTTAAGCTGTGACTCGTCTACAGGGTGTGTAAACGAATGCGCCCATAATTTAACCCACGGAAGCAGTGGGCCAATGTCTGCTTCAAATTCCCGAAGCTCCTGCGATTTGCTGTGAGATTTGACAGCTTGCATCTCCTTTCTAAGCTCAGGCGACGCCACCTCGATCAACTCTAGAGGCTTCTCCGATAGAGCTGCGTGTAAGGCACAGGCGCGTAGATAGGGAGTCGGACTGCCGCCCAGGCGTGATGAGAGATGAGTTGGCGGTTGCAGTGGCAGATAACGCTCTAGTAGGTCGCGAGCCTCAAGGGAATCGCAAATCTTGTGGCAATACGCAGTCTCAACCAGGGCTACGATCGCTTGCAACGGAGGTGCACGATCCGAGTCACTGTTATTTGCTCGGATCTGCTGACGGGCCAAAAGCTTGTATATCCGCTGAGTCGGCTCTACGGATAGCAAACGGTTTTGCTTCCTGGTTTCCTCCGCCAGTGCGAGCACTAGCGGCATATTATTCCCAGCCGCAACCGCAAGCTCATCAAGCTGTAGATATCGTCCATGATCTAGTAGGCGCTGCGCTACAACGCGTCCTGCGGTATAGGATATCGAGCGCGGGCTCCATCTCCGCAGGTTCAAAGCGGCTTGGTCTGCACCGTTGATATTGAGTTGAGCAATTGCCATCATGGCTCGATCCTCGTCCGTCACAGGCTCACTTTTCCGTGCTTCGGGGGATAGCCTGGCCCAGTTACTCAGCCACTCCTCAGCCATACGAAGGCGGCTACGAGCTTCTCCCCTTAGTTCCTCATAACCGGAAAGAATTGCCGCCTCGTACACGTGATGAGAGCCAACCCATCCGGATCCGAAGGTACGGCGCGAAACAATCTCCTGCACGCTGTTACTGTCCATAAAGGCAGAGACCAGGTCTGTATTCTCCTGCAAGAGCGCGCGTTGTCGTTCATCGCCAGCACTTTCGCCTCCAGCCTTCAGAGCTAGCTTGGCCGCCTCAGGATACCGCTGGATACGCAAACTTGCCTTCAACGCAAATTGGAGGCGCTGGAGTTCGATGTCACGACGCTCAACCGGGCCAGAGTCGGGAAGTCCATTAGACGTCAGTGCCAGATCCACAAGCTCAGAGAATTGACCAGCTTCCAGCATCAGTTGCGGCATTACACCCGCGACATATGTGCTGGTTGAGCTCAGCTTAGCCAGATCATTAATGAAGTCCTTCAGCTGAGATGCGCCGGGCCGAAATCGTTCACGGAACCAGGTTTCTGCAGGCTCATCAAAAAATTGGATTGTATTTCCATTGACGATGAGCGGCCGGCCAAGATCGAGAGCAAAGCTCCTAACCAACGAGGGCTGCACACCTGATATCTCGGCTAGAACAGTTATCGGTACCAACGGACGTAACGATGCAAGTCCAGCACAAATCAAATCGATCTGGGTTCGCTCGAGGGTACCGGCCGTGTCGCGTAGCTTGGCGATGGACGCTTCCAGAATCGTATCAATGACACTGTCCACGGTCGTCGGATTCGGCCCAAGCAGGCGTAGCATTTCTGGAAGTGTTAGCTCTCGAGATAGCGTCAGTGCCTGGACTCGTGGGTTGTGTGAGCTTAACCGGTGAAATTCTTCGACATCGTGTTCGGAAGCATCCGGGAATTTTTGATGCAAATGTGCAGCCGTTTCCTCGACAGTGAATGCACTCAGACCAAGCGACAGTGCCTGGGGAGGAGGGTCGAGCAGAGACTCCCGGTGAGGCCGACACAAGGCGACTAGTCGAACACCTTCAGGCAGAGGTTCGCGTAGCAGATCGCGAACAAACGATCGGGGCTCGCCAATCTCTTCAGCAGCCATCTGCGCGTTATCCGCAGCGTCTACGATGATGCAAAGCAGTGCGTCTGCATTCTTTGCCCGGAGCATTGAGACAGCCTGTCTTACACGGTGCATAAACGCGCGCATGTAGGCGGAGATATCTGCATTTACCGTTGGAATCAGGAGGTGACATAGCCCGAGTGCAGAGAGCTCGTTAGCGAGTTGAACCAAGGCTATCCGATGGCCGTGACGGTAGCCTGTTACGCTGCGGTACTGACCATTACCGAAGCAATCGTATAGCAAGCTTACCGAGCCTTCAGGTAGGTTGCTGCCAATATTCGTTGCGAAGACTGACTTGCCGATACCAGCATCAGCATGTACGACCACAGGTACACCAGCTGCCTCAATGATGGATCTGACGATCATATCTTCATGTTGGCGAGGGATCACTTGGTCGATTTTGTTGATCAGGCATGGGGCTGGGAACAGTTGAGCCTCATCCGTGCGCAACTCCCGGAACATGTCCATTTTAGTGATGGATGGATTATCCGCACTTTCAGACAACGCCTTACGGTTGACCAGCTCTTTGAGACGAATAGGGGCGTCAACATCCATATCTGGTAGGTAGCCACTGACATCTTGAAAAAGGATGTTCCTTTGAGTCCAGTAATTATCGTGCGATCCGTCCAATCGGAGCATCTGACAGAATGCTGCTAGCCCGTCACCGTTTAGCGATGTGAATGCTTCAAGCTTTCTTAGGTTGCCCGGATGCCGAGCAGTCCTTTGCGCAGCCGCATCCTCAATCGCCTCAAGAAACTCGGCGCTGATAGTGCGGTTCGTGACGAACCAAAACTCAAGTCTTTCCCGTAGAGGGACGCCAGGGAGCCTTCGTTGAAGCTCCGCATACCGCTCAGCAAACCCATGAATCGTCTTTTCCAGACCGCTCGGTTGCCACACCTCATCAACCCGTAGCGTAGAGTGCTTGAGTTGCATGTAGCGAACCAGTGTTGCGTGTTCTAGATCAGTGTCGCCGTAATATTCAGCGATATCGATGAGTTGATCACCGACCTCAACTTGCTCGGCACCGGGAAACTCGCTGGTTGCGGCTCCTTCAATTGTGACCGCGACTAGGCCAGATTGAGGCCTCAGAAGCTGCAGTGCACGGCGCGCGGCCCAAAGGTAGTGAAACTGATCGCCGTCTCGGCTGGCACGTACGAGCATGCTTTCGGACATTTAGACACTTCCCTGATTCAATACAAAGCAAAACGCTGTGGGCGAGGAATACCTTGCTAAAAAACAATTTGAGCCCATATCTTGTGAGACCAGCTTACCTCGGGCCCTCAAGCCAACTCCCATAGGCCATAACCAGTTCCCAAGCAAAGGATCGAGCGAATGAATATTGTGCTGGATCAGGCTCCGCCAAAGGGGATTTCGCTAATCCGCGATGCCTGCTTACGGTTGACGGGGTGTTGCAGATCCGATGGAAATCCCTGACGTGGGGTAGGTTAATGCCAAGCGCCCCGCAAATGTTGTGGTTGCTCCCAAACCGGGTGGCTAGGGCTTCCAGAATTTCATAGAGGTGCGTGAACTCGTTGTCTCGATCTTTTCGGGACTGAGCAAGGCTAAGAAGTAGGCGAGAGAGGACATCATCCGTTGCATGCCTTGCAAGGAGCTCGGCGTTTGCCTCTGCACTTGCGAGCTGGTCAAGCTCTGAGTCAAAGGTCACGACCCCATTTTTGTCGATGACTTGGAAATGCAAATAGTCGGCTATACGTATCCCCGCATGGGCTTCCAAATGAATTTCGGTCGGTCGTCCATCATCATGAGTAATCGTCAGTGCAGGCCGATCTCTAAAATCAAGAGACGCTGATGCCAAATGCTCGAAAGGTGCTACTCGTGCTTTTATCACGGCCAGCAGCTTCTGCTTCATATCTGGCGCCAACCGAAAGGTAGACTCATCCATCTGAGCCCGCGCACTCCCATTCTGGATAACGAATGAGGCGCCTAGCGCTTCGAATTTTTGCGCGCTGCCGATCAGGTTGGTCGGAAGGTAACTCCACTCCAACAACGCCACACTGCTCAAGTAATTTTCTCCAGGTGATGATGCCGGCGCGTGAAGCTTCGGAATCTAGAATATGATCGACTATGAACCAAAGCGGAGCATCGCGGGGACGAGGTTAAGAACAGGCAGATTGTTGGTGTACCTGTCGAGCACAGGCTCTATCTCGGCCAGGATGCGCTCTTCATCCAAATCGTCCTCACGGATTACTGTCTTGTACAGCGACTCCACCATTTTGGAGCGCAAGGCAAATTTACCCTCGCGTGTCGGGGTCATCGCTCCCGTAACGGCGACAACAGCTACGTATGCTTTACCTCCGATGACGAGGCTCAGTGGAACCAAACACACGGCCTCGAACGGCTCGAAGACCCCTGAAAGACTCAGTGTCACGGTAGCATCTATATCACCGCGCAAAAAAGATGCAGTGCCCCCGATTGCTTGGAGATGTGTTACGAGGTCAGTCGGAGAAACACACAGGCTTCCTCGATCTCTGAAGAGTGCCTTCAGCTCAAGCAAGGTTTCTGCAAGACGCAGTGGCACGCTATAATCTCTGAGGCTCGTCGCGGCTGTTAGGGGCATTACCGCGAGCTTTCCGTTGAATTTCAGCTCAACTGAAACTGCCTTTGGGTCATGAAGCATGCAAATGATCTGGAAGAGGGCGCAGAGCTGTTCAAGCTCGACGGGTGTGTCATCATCAATCGTCACTTTAAAATTGCTGTTCGATCCATCTTCGCTCATGAGCAGCTCGAAGTTTCCTCCGTCGACGCGAATCCTCCTTAAATGCGGGGGAAGCGAATTGTGCATTGCACTGACGTATAAGGATGCTGGCATCTCGGCACGCACCCCACTGGAACCGTCGCGGAACGTCACTGACCCCTCAGCCGCGGGCCCGGATGGGTGCACCTCCAGAGTCCCCGTCAAACCCTTATGCAGGTGCAACGGGTCTGCCAGGCCAAAGCGTTTGGGATGGAAGTTTAATTTCGCAAGTTCGACGATCCCTCCCATGCCCATCGTCGCATCGGCCAGGGCAACCAAATACTCGAGGTCTGTAAGCTCAAAAGTCATCGTCTGGCTATGACTGTCGTAGCCGACGGTTTGCAGAAATCGCAGCTTGCGCTCGGTGTACCGTGAAGGCGAACGACCTACAAATTTGACGAGAGCCGATTTGAATGAAGCCGGCTCTACCAGACTGATCTCCAGGCCTAGGTCAAAATCGATCCGCAGTTTCTTTCTATGCAGAACATTGCCGTTACCCTCAACGATGTGCACATTGACCCGTTCTAAGATCTGCCCAATGAGCATCTCGTCAACATGGCGGATAAACGCTCTATGAGGTAGTGGGCCACTCGAGTAGTCGACAAGGACATAGAAAGCAGGCAACGGGTTCGTCGCCATTTTCCTGAGGTTGGACAAAGTGACGTCAACCGTCAGCTTCTTAGATCGAGTTGACTTGACCTGCACGGTGCCGGTGATGATTGGCTCATGAAGTGTCGACTGGCTGAAATACGCTGCATCTTGCTCGAGCTCGATCAGTACATCCCACCCATGCCTATCGGTCTGGCTTTTGTTCGCTGTGACCCCGCCATCTGTGCAGAACGACATAAAGTGAAGCTCACCGCCAGTACCAATATCCCCCATACATTCCTCAGTAATTTTGACGCTCAAACCATCTAGCAATGAATTGACCCGCCGCCGATGCGGTGACCACCTGGGAGGACGCCCCCTATTTCTCGGCGGCCATGTTGGTAGCACGAATTTTATCCGACAATTCGATAATTGAGTGAAGCGGGGTGTGGAGACGCCAAAGAGGCTTGGCTGTTTGGGAGCCGCCCCAGTGCTCGATGGCCTTGTCGACCTTATCTGTATCAATCACAACGGCCTGATTCAGCCAGCAACTCAACAGTTCGGCCGCTGACGCGCTTGTGTTTTTACATTCTGAGCAAAGAAGGCTCAGCGCGATCTCAATCACTTCAGGGCAAGGTTGCATATTTGAGGATCGCAAGACATGAAAGGCGGCACTCAAGTCACCCGTTGATTCACCAGTCAGCCGTCGCCGAGCCATGTCGGTCAACTGGTTTGGATGGTGAACGGCCACTAGGCGCAGCACAGCGCTGAGTGAAGCCCCACTCGAGGCGGGGAGCAGTATTTCAAGCTCTGACTTCGTCACGGGGAATGACGAACAAATCCTTGCGGCTAGCCTACATAGCCACTCTGATGGATGCAGGAGGGCTTGCTTGACCAAAACCAAATCATACGGAGGCCTTGCGCTATCAACTGGAGTGAGCTCTTGAATATCCACATCCGGCAGGACGTCAGAGATCGAGCTTACGCCTCCCAGATAAAGGTTAAGGAGCTTGCTGCACTCTTGCTGAAGTGAAGCGTGATCCAGCGGAAGAAGCGAAGCAATATATCTCAGCGTGCTCTTAGCAGATGCTGCCTCATAGGGCGTACCCCAGCTGTATACGTCGCTTGCAGGGCTATTCATGAACCCAGATGCCCTCAGGAATCCCGCCAACTGGGGGAGTGAATGCCGCCCCTCTGAGATAATTTCGAAACGATGATCATCCGGTATGAACGCCTTTGCGACTGCGAGGGTTGCGCTCATCCCGACATCGCGAAAGCCTGGATCTATGAGCGGTAGCGACACCGAATTGGTTGATGAGCCTGATCGATCCCAGGCGGTGGGTACTGGCGCGATTTGACGCGATTCCAAATGTTCGTTGATGTAGATGATAAACCCAAGGTTGCTAAACACCTGATCCGGCAGTGTCAACGCAAAATCTCGCGCCTCGGAGTCTGGACAAGCCTTCAGACAATTTGACGCTAGACGCCGCAGTAGCTCCAGGTCGTGTGTCTCTTGCTCCGGTTTTTGTAAAAGCCGTCCAGAGATGGGCGCAGGCACGGTAAGTGATAGTTCCTGAAGTAAGGTAGCACCCTGGACACTATCGTTCATTGATCGAGAGAATAACGCCCATGCCACTAGCCTGACTGCCGGGCTCGATACATAGAGGCGCTTGGATGCTTCAGGGATCACCAAATCAGCCGGCTGGCCTACGATGTCTGAGAGAGCTACACCTATTGTAAATATGTGCGTGTCATCATCATCCATCGCTTTGAATGACAAGGCTATGAGCCTGCTTATTCGGTGCTCAGCCACTACAACTTCTGGCTTGCTGAGCAACGCAAGGGCGCGATTTAATTGGCTGGCATCGCCTTCGGCGTGTCGGGCAAGACATATATCAATTAGCTTATCAGCCAGGCCCAGACCTAAACCAAAATTGACGACCTCATGCATATCCTGGCGATCAGCTGCTTGATCAATAATCTGCAGTGTTTGTTGATTTAAATGGCGTCCCGCCACAAATTCGCAGAACGACTTGTGGATGAACGCGATCATTCGGATGTCGCTATGGAAGAAAGTTTCCACCAATCCCATGCGTTCCCAATGGCTCAACGCTTCCCTGACGAAGCCCTTGGACAGCAACAGTGATCTCTCAAGTAGCTGCGCCAAATCCGCAGCTACCTCCGCAATTAGCTGATCCAGCGGCAGCAGCGGGTTCTGAATCAAGTGCCATCCGGTCAAGTCAAGGACTTGGATTGCGATATCGATTAGCTCTCCACCATCCGATGCTCGAGGCTGATTCTCAGCGCCCTCAAAAAGCCTAATGAGCTCCCGGTAAAGCTTCACTCGCGAGGTGGGCAGTGCACGCTTGCGCAGAATGAGTACTGCAGACATTCCTAATAGCTGTGGACTGATAGCAAAGCCGTTGCTTGCTGAGTTTCGCCGTCCATAGCTAGTGGGCAGGTGAAGAGCGGCACTCGGGAGATCCTGCGGCGCGATAAGCTTGAGCAGTTTTTCCACATTTTCAGCTCCGTCCTCAGCTTTAGGAGGCAGGAGCGTGTAATGAGCCCAGTCTTTTAGAGCGTTAGTGGCATATCCGATTGGTCTTGTGGTAACCACGATCCTTGTCGCGGGATAGCCCGATGCGAAGCGTCGAATATGCTCAGCAATTAGACGGTGATCCTTACCGCACTCATCCAATGCATCCAGCAGGATGACCCAATTATAACGTCTGTCGTTGATAGCATCTCCAACCGGTATCCCAGAGCCATCAAAGGACGTGTTGACTAGCGATTCGGTAAAAGTTTTACCCGCGTGGATACCCGCAACGATCGATTTGAGAGGCGCGCTCAAAACCATAAAGCCATCCACAGAGTACTGGTAAGCGAGTGCCCGTAGCATAGTTGACTTGCCTAAACCTGGCCCTGCAACGACTACCGCCTTCCTTCTAAAGCGTGCAGTCCACAGGGAATCAAAGGTGTCACCTCTATGCTCTCGCTCATGGATTTTTTGGTAACGCTGCAAAGCGGATAATGCGTCTGCTGTTTCCGCCAGCTCAAACTCTCGATGCTCAAGCTTCATGGGGAGCAGGTATTCGATTGGGATGCGGGGCCCGGCGCCGATGATTGCATAGTCATTGTGGGTATTACTGACCCACTGGCCATAACGGTCAAGCAAAGCGGCAGGGCTGCCATCGTTGCGTAGCTTGATGCCTCTTGTTCGAAGCAATTGCACCAGATCTCGCAGCGTCCATCGCCCGCGATTCTCAATCAATCTTAATGCCCGGTAGCCTAGGATATCGAACGCTGCGCAAGCATCAGTTTCATCCACACAAATTAATCGGAGGACATTTTTTGCGGCACTGATGTCCCCGTTTTTTGAGATAAGAGTATCGATGACACGGATCTGCAGGGATCGGCACACAATCTCCACTGATAGATTATTGGTTAGCAGGAGGTTGTGAAATTCGTTCCCAATAGCAGTCAGCCTATCTGCGCGGCCTTGCCCCATTCGCTCGATATCGTTTGCGAGGTCTTCTCTAATGACGGCGCTGGTATCTGAGGCTACCGCCAAGATACCGTAGGCGAGTGACCCGTCATGAATGGCTTGTGCCAGATCCATGAGTGCTGACCAGAGCTTGTCACGGTGTTTCAGACCTTTTTTGGCTTGCACCTCGATTGCGCTGCCGTCTGTAAGCTCAATCCGCAGATCGTCACCGGCTCCCTCGCTCTCAGCCCAAACAGCAGAG
The DNA here is from genome assembly GCF_001401155.1 of Pseudomonas tremae. Classification (GTDB taxonomy): domain Bacteria; phylum Pseudomonadota; class Gammaproteobacteria; order Pseudomonadales; family Pseudomonadaceae; genus Aquipseudomonas; species Aquipseudomonas tremae. The sequence continues at coordinate 162,211 of NZ_LJRO01000458.1, read as the reverse complement.
GGAATATCAATGCAGACACCATCAAGCCAGCCCAAAGGGCTGCCATGCAAAATATGGCTCGCGACAATGGCTGTCAGCGAGGATTGAAAATTGGCACCGCCACCAAAGGCTGAACCTCCTCCAGTTTTTTTGCTTTTCAGCTTTTCTGAAAAGGCTGAATCGGAATGTTCTGTCATCTCAATGAGTCAGTCAGGGATCTATGTTTGAAACTGTCTGCATGGCCTCCGTGGCACCGCACTGAGGAGGCGCCATGTCCAGCACGTAGACATGTAAAGGGGTGATGTTCGAAAGGCTTTCTGCGACGACGGTGATCTTGAGGCCTAATCTTGCCAATTCACCAATCCGATCAGCCTTTCCTGAGGTAACGCTTTGCCCGCAGCTTTAATGATCTCGAATACGCGCACCAGCTCGGGATCATGGAGCGCCTCAAGCATCGAGCGCTTTTGAACGATCTGCTCGCGGTATCTGCGCTGGGTGCTCAGCTTACTGCATAGTTTCTCCAAGCATCGCGCTCCTGGAGCGAGGTACCGACTGAAATATGGCAGCGTGGCTGCGATCGCAAGCCCTTCAGGGTCGTAGTCGGTAAACGCAATCACTGGCAGGCCCAAATCATCAAGCAAGCGGTAAGCACTGTCGACCTTGTAACCGCCCGGCGCCCCGCGGAAAACCACAAGCGGATTGCCCGGTACTGATTTCAGTATCGGTGTCCGATCGGTCAGTTCAAAGTTCTCCCAATTTTCAATCAGCAGTACTGCATCATGCTGGCAGCGCTCCACAACCCACTGGCGATCGACATCCAGATTGATCCCTGGCGGAAGGGTGTAAGGCGCGCTCCCAAGCATCAGAGGTCGATCAGGTAGGGACTTAATGGCAACCCGCTGACCTCTTAGCCGTTTTTTGGTGAATTTCTCATCACCACCCAACTGAACCGCCTCGTTGCGAGAAAGGTCGTCCCACCCGTCGAGTGACATCATGGGGTCGACGTTCCAGTTGCTCTGAATGATCACTGCGATTTGTAGCTTGTCGGCCAGGGTGAATTGCCACATGGCTCCTACTGCTTGACCGATTCCGTACTCGTCGCACAAACCGTCCAACTGACGGGAACGCTTGAAAAGCTCTTTTTCCGACTGGTAGATAGCCAGCAGTTTTTTCAGACTTCCTAACGCTTGCATACGGTGACATCCGCAATAATGACGTTTCCACTGAGCCTATCGTCGTCGTTGATGGAGACGAGCTCGATTTGTAAGCGTCGTACGATTTGCGCATTTGCCTTCACCTGCTTATCAAGCAAGGCTAGAAAGCACATCATGCAAGATTCCTGATCCAGCACTTGGGTCTCAGGAGCGAGCGCGAAATATCGAGCAGCAGACATTGGGGCGGGGCTGTGGGCGGCTTCGTTGAGCAGGCGTTGGCTCACGACCACCAGGGGAGAGCCTTTGATCAATGCAGCCTTGGGTGGCGCTTCCGTGACGGGCGTTCCTGGTCGTCGTTCTTTGGTGGGTACAGCCACTGAGCGGTCGATGTTTTTAGCCACATCGGCCAGGCTGTCTCTGATTTCTTGCCTGCCGAAGTCGAGATCCAATCGTAGCTTCATCGGCTCGTACTGATAGGCCCAATCCGGGATTTCCGGATACTCATAAGGATCACGTACCTCATACTCAGGATGTCGGAGCAGGTACATTTGCAAAGCTCGCAATCTCCTTGCTCGAGGCTCTACCACCCGTAGCTTATGAAGATACAGCTTCAACACTCGGGTAATATCCGCCGTCGTGGATCGCCAGCTCGACAATCTGTCCAGAATATAGCCTTGATACAGGGCTTCCAAAGCTTCGCGCTCACTTGAACCAAGGCTTTCGAGCAAGGCAGCGTCATCGAATTGCGACAATGCCTCGACTATCCGCTCGAGCTGTTCTAGGTAATGCAAATTCTGTTTTTCTTTCTCCCGATAAGTGCGTACGTTGCCAAAATTGTTTTCGGCTGCAGTTCGGACGTGGAGTAGGAAGTCTTTCATCTCTTCGGAAATTTCGAAGAGCGTGAGGTCGATCTCGTCCTGCAATAGCATGACGTCCTCCCCACGACCGTCGAAATATGCTTCGGAAAAGTCCTCCAGTAGCTTATCCAGCCGACTTAGCTGTTTCCCAAAATCTGCAGAAACCCCATAGTTTCGAGATCGGTAACTCGCCTCGTTGAGCAGCCGGCTCACGGTAGGAGAAAGTCTATAGGAGTCTTTGAGCGTTTCGTTCAAACGGACGGCACGGATCTGCTGAAGCTGGCTCAGCGCTTTAGCATTTTGTTCGTCCCGTACAACGTGACCACTTACGTACATCTGTGCGATCAGCTTGCGCTGAGAGTGCAAGAGTTCCAAATGACCGACCACTGCATCTACCAGGGTGCTCATGAGGCCGTTCTCTTATCGAATTCCTTGTCATCGTCTGAGATCTGGTCGTGGAGCATCAGATACTCGATAGCCTCCATCAACCACTCAATCCGACCGGTGAACACGTAGATCTCTGATTCCGGGTTAACCAACTGCAGGTAGCCATCATCGCGAAATCTCTTCACGATCTTGTTTAGGCGCTCTCTGTCTGAACCATCGCGGGTCGAGATATTGGTATCTGATGCGATTTGCCTCAACTGCTCACCGATGCCGGCGTTCGCTGCAATTTTGGCCATGGTGCGATTGAGGTCGAGCTTTTGGCCAGGAGATACTGCGTCGTCATCACCTTCCAGCCGCATTACCATTTCCAAGAAGGAAACCATTGGCCGGAGACTGTTCTTAAGCTCCCCAAAGCGCCTTCTCGCAATCTTTTTGCCTTCGCTGTCAATCTCTGATGCTGCAGCGAAGAAGGCGCTGCCACTGCGGGTCTGCGTCAGTCGGATGTTGATACGGCGCAGGTAGTCATCAACGTCATCCTGGTTAGTACGGCTACCTGACGCTTGCGGGCTGCTGAGGAATTGATAGCCTTCATAGTCAGTTACCTGGCAGATGAACCCGCCCTTGAGAAGGTCGGTCACAATGCGGGCGAAAGGGCTCATTAGACGTCCTCCACTTCGATTTCCAGAGGTTCATCCAGTTCAGGATCACCCTCGATGACTAGCTCGCAATGCACCAGCCGGCGTTCTGAATCGAGTTTGTATTTGTTGGCAAACAGTATGAGCGTTTCTGCGTCTGGGTCAGGGAATGCGGTACATAGCGTGATGTGATTTTCCCCAAGGTAGTTGCACAGCGACACAACGTTTTGCGCGTCGATCGCCCTGAGCTCATCTACGCACCAAGTCAGTTGCACCGGAGCGTTTCCTCGAACCTTAGAGATGAACCCAAGAAACAGGATGATCATCACCAAGTAGCTCAAGCCATTGGATGAGATATTTTCCAGTTCGGCACGGTTGCGGAACTGCCTCAGGTTTCCGTTCTCCCTGACAGCACCGCGGATGCTGACCAGTGATTTGAAATTGGCATTGATACCGTTCTTGATGTCCCACAGGTTCAGGAGGGCACGCAGGTGGTCGACAGCGTATTCGTCTGGAAGATCGCCATCCTTGATCCACTGATCACGGTCGTCGGTGATTTTCTTGATGATTGACCAGTAATTCAAATCTTCGACAGCTGAGACGATTGATATCTGCAGGTCAGTCAGGCTGTCGAACACCTTCGAGCTGCGGGAAAGATGACTCTGCATCGCCGTATTGAAGCGTGCCAGTCGATCGCAAAACTTTTTAAGCTCTCGGTGCAGCCCCTGGATCTCTCCAAAAATCGTACGAGCATCCGCGATCAGCAGCCGACGGCTTTGCTCGTGCTGGTGGGTGAACCAATCTTCCACGACGCCAAGCACGTCGCTAGGAGTGATTTCACGCGGCAGCTCGTCTTTGAGGTTGCTCAAACGGTCGCTGAAATAGGTGGCGGGCGGAGAGAGTGCAATGGCAGAGAATGCCCCGCGCATTCCCTTGATCTTCGCTCGCAAGGCACCGTCCGCGTCATGCAGTTCCTGGAAACAGGCCCCTAGCGCTGTGCGCAGCGCGGTCGCTTGCCAAGCCACATCATACTTTTCATGACGGTCGGTCGGCGTGTATTCCTGTAGCTGATCCCTCAACGTGGACTCTACGGCTAAGAAGTCCTTGTAGAAGATAGAGGCAGCAGTATTGCATTCGCTGATCTGCCTCTCGACCTCCCGCTTTGTGCGAGTCCATGTCTCCTCAACCGCACTGAGCTGGAGTGTCAATTGCTCATGTAAAGCCTGCTGCTGATCTAGTTTCTCCTGAATTGCCGGAATTTCTGGCTCGACGACAGTCAGCCAGTGGTGCCACTGATTAAGGAGGTCAGTCCAACCATTAATTTCTTCCAGATCATCTCTGAGCTGCTGGCTGTGATTTTTCAGCGCGTTCAAAATCTCGACATCTGCCCCTCGTTCGGACAAAGCAGCATCTTGCTGTTTTCTCAGGGTCTTGATCGCGTTTTGCGTAGAGGTTTCGTGGTCAGCGATCGCGGTGTTAATCTGCCCGGCAGAAAGCCCGAAGCGTTTGTCGATCGCCTCACGCTTAGCGGTAGCCAAGCTAGCCAATTCAATATGTCTTTGCTGATGGCGATCATTGAATTCCCTTTGCACGCCTATTGCAGACTCAAGCTGCGCTCGTCTTGCGCTGAGAGCAGTCACAGCATCCGAGACTGCAGTATCCCGCTTGCGCTGGAGCTCCTTGCGGACGTCACGAATTTCCGTATCTAGGGCAGCATGATCGTTTTGGGCGCGACCCAAGGCTGCACGCGCAAGAGTCAACTCGGTAACTGCAGCCTTTATCGCCTCGCGCAACGCTTTCTGCTGAGCGACGGCCAAATCCAGCTGAATCTGCAACGCCTCTCGCTCAGCGACGGCTTCAGCTAGCATTTCTTGGAGCAACGTATCGTCCGCTTCATCAACTGGAGCGACAAAATCTAGCTCGAGTGTGATCCCATACAAGCTTTGACTAGTGTCCACTGTCTGCGGGTGCAAATCGGTTCGGTGAAGCAGTTCGGGATTGATCACCTTGGCAATGTGCACACCCCAGTCGGAGCGCGTGGATCTGAGGAAGTGCAGCAAACTGTCCGGATCGGGAGCGTGAGAGCGCTGGATTCCTTGAATTTTCTCAGACTGGGTCGACAGGCCTTTAGTATGTAGCTGAATCTGGAGGTCTAGCGTTGCGGATTCAGCCTGGAGCCTGTCGACAGCCTGGTCTTTGGCGCTGACGGTTTTTTCCGCGACTCGGAGCACCGCTGCAGCCTGCTGCAGGGAGTCCTGCTTCAGTTCTATAGCATTGATCAGCAACGGATCTGTTGGGGGATTGTTAACCCGCTCCTCATCCCGGCCAACCTGGCCCCTCAAAACATCAATTTGTTCCTGGATGCGGTTACGTTCAGCTTCGCAGGACGAATCGTAAAGACGTCTATCTTTATCCGCGCACTCGGCAGCTGCATCGAGTTCTACCCGGTGTGCACTGTTGAGCTCGGTAATCTTGGTGAGAGCGGCCGCATGGTAAATCTGGTGCCGACGAGCTTCCTCGTTAATCGCCGCGTCATACTGGGTCTGGATATCAGATGCTGCACCTAGAGCAAGCCTGTACTGCTCATCGATGCGCCGGGCCTCGTCGATGAGCAACTCCCGTTGGGCAGCACGGCTTCTTTTGTCCTCGACCTGGGCATCAGCAAATGCCTGACGCTCACGCTCAATACGGTGAAGGTCTTTTTCGCACTGTCCCACTTGGTGGTGCGCCTCGGCAATCTGGCGAATCAGGTCTCCAGCAGCGGCCTCGTGCTCGTTTTTACGTTCACTAAGGAATTTCTCAAGACTCGTCCGCTCGTTGTCCTTGGCCGCCTGACTGAACTCAAGGTGATCACGCAAGATCAGGAATTTCTCCTTGAGTTCTCGAACTCGCTCATGGGCAGCGTTAAGAGCTTCACGCACAGTCACAGCGCCAACCACTTCATGCTCGATCGTCATGATCTGCCGATAAGCGTTGTAATCTCGGGGCCAGTTTTCCACACGTGTCCGATCGGTGTGGATACCTACCGAGGGCTTTCCCTCGAAAACCCAATCCGCTACGACCTGCTGGAGGTCATCAAAGTTGGCCTGACGAGAGAACATGCCTTTCGTGAGCTTTTCCAGATGCCGCAGGGGGCGATTGTATGAAGTGAATCCATACTCTGCAGACATGCCGGCTAGGTATCGACGCTGATTGCTATCAGCATGGTGAGGCTGCCAACCCTGGATGATGCAGCGGTAATCAAGGTAGGTATCAATTTGCCGGTCAGCACATGAAATCCTGAGTTCGGCAAGTCTCCTGCGAAAATCTCTGTTCAAGATGAACTGATTGTCATCCGACACGAACATGTCTCGTCGGAACTCGCTTTTGACGAATCGATAGCGCACCCGATCTGCCGTGCTGTTGCTGTAGGCTACGACGAGGCGACGACTACCATCCGGTACTTCATACTCATAGACGATGTATGAGGTCTGATTAGGTAGATAGTAGTCGATGAAGGAGTCCTTGCCCTTGGACACCACGTCCGTTGGCTCGACGCCAGAAAACATCAGTGCCAGGGCAAGCAACGATGTTTTCCCTTGGCCATTGCGTCCAGTCAATGCCACGCCACCATCGACGGCCATTGTCTGGACGCGGCCTTTGGATAATGAGTCGACAAGGTGGATGTTTAGCAGCCTGTAGAGCGCTTCAGGCAGACGCTCGTCAGGTTCGCCTGGTGTTGCGACGTCCGACTCATCGGTCGATGCCGATTCGTCCTGGAGAAGGAACAGGCTTTGAGTGTGCTGATCAGTTGGCATGCGATGTCCCTATAGCCTGCAAAGAGCCCTCCTGGCTGCGGCTGCACACCGACCTCTGGTGTTAGCAACGAGGTAGATGATCTGCGGCTGCGCTGCATATGCAACCGCGCCAGGACTGTATTCCTGAACCTTGCCGGGTGAATGTGATGATCGCTAGCGGCTAAAGACCACGAATCTTTTCACACATGAACTTGGCGTAAAGTGGTGTTGCAGCGTTTACGGCATTGTGCCCAGGGATAGACGGAGAGATCGGAGAGGGTTAGACCTCAAGGACGGCCGAGGAAATGCCTCGAGGCGTGTCATCGTTGAGTTCTGCGTGGTACCAGTTGCGCAGTAAAGCTAACCCTAAACCCTTCACATTTTTGGGCTTCGTCGTCCTTGAACGCTCAAGCTCAGTCATTTTGAGGGGGGGGATGGCAAATAGCAATCGACGAGGCACCTTCGTCGGCACGACTGATTCTGGCATTTTCGAGCCTCCATGCTTGTCCATCAGTGGATGTCCTCAGCGTCGAACTGTGTTTGCAGGCAAAGCAGGATGATCCGCTAAGCAGGGGCGTGGTTCATATCCACACCTGACTGAGGCAGCGCACATATCACGTTTTATCAATTCCGAGCGTGTCTGCTCGTACTGCCAGCCCCCCGAAAGATACATTTGAGTCTACGTATCGCAGAGCTGACTTCATGTCTTTCCAACCTACATAGCTCATCAGACCTTTTATGTCCCATCCATTGGACGACGCCCAGGTAGCAAAGCCCCGCCGCATCGAATGAGCGCTGTAAAGCGCTTCAGGTAGGCCAGCTTCCTTGAAGATTCGGCGTAGCATCGGAATCAGACTATGCGATTGGATGGGTCTATCCGACAAATTTCCCCAGCGATCCAGGCGTCTAAACACGGGCCCTTTTGCGAGTCCGGCAACTGTGATCCAGTTGATGTAGGCGTCAACGGGGCAAAGCATTGTCAGCGCTGGCGTTTGGAAGATTGTGCCTTCGTACTGACGGTCGCCTTTGGTATATGGCAAGAAGAAGGTAATCCCTTCACCACTATTGGCTTGGGTGTTCTCCACGGTTAGTCGGGCCAACTCATCTCCGCGGAATCCCCGCCAGAACCCAATCAGCACCAATGCGAGCGAGCGCTTGTGGCGAAGCACGGTCTTGTAATCACCTCGTTCCAGCGCTGCAGCGGCTTCAGCCTCTAACCAATTAACAGCCTGCCCTAGGTGTCTCAGGAGAAGGGGAGCGGCTTGCTTCACCTGTGCAGGATGAACGACTCGGATGCCCTTGATCATCTGCCGAACGTGCGGCGTCTTGGTGGGATCAGGGAATCCTTGGGTGATATGCCACTGCGCCAACGCTGCCAGACGCTGCTTTAACGTGCTGATCGCATGCTTGTCGGCGTACTCGGCTAGGTAGCGCACGACTCCCTCGCCGGTCGTAGGCAGGTAACCGCCCCAGGTCACCTCGAAGTGCTCGATCGCAATGCGATAGCTTTTTCGCGTGTTTTCGCGGGTACCCGCGGTTAGATACCGATCAGCCTTATTCGCCATACCCAACCTCGAAATCTTGCGCTCGCCCGTGATTACAGGGCTCCGGTGCTACTTGGAGCTCTAGTGAATCATCAAGAAGCCATAAACTTCTATTATGGCTTTCTAGAAACCTCATTACAAACTCGTGATTTTGATGATAACGTGACACGTAATTACATGACATGTATCACGACACGAAATCGTAGGAGGTCTAATGGCCCGCGGCGGTGTAAACAAAGCTTTAGTACAAAAAGCGAGGCAAGCCTTGCTGGCCAAAGGCACGTACCCAAGCATTGACGCCGTGCGTGTCGAGCTGGGTAATACGGGCTCGAAAACTACTATTGCCCGGTACCTAAAAGAGATCGAATCCTTTGATCCACGCCCGCCATCCTCGCGAGACAGCTTGGGGGAAGAGCTTTCCGCGATGGTCGCAAGCCTTCTGGATCGGTTGATGGAGGAGGGTAATGAGTCGATCGAAAAGGCTCGATCAGCCTTCGATTTACAGCGCGTAGCGCTCGAGTCTCAAATCGCCAATCTACAGTCAGAACTGACCTCTGCACGGAGGCAGTTAGAGGCCCAGCAAGCGGCCATTGAAGCTCAAACTGCTGACCTCCAAACCACGCAGTCTTCTCTCCAGGCAGAGCTGACACGTAATGCCGGCCTAAGCCAACGCTGTAGTGATCTGGATGCCCAGGTAAGTGATAGGAATAAACAGATCCAATCCCTTGAGGAAAAGCACGTTCACGCGCGCGGGGCGCTTGAACACTACCGGGAGTCGGTGAAGGAACAGCGCGAACAGGATCAACGTAGGCATGAATCCCAGCTTCATGAATCGCAGGTCGAGCAGCGAAAGCTGCGGGAATCGCTAGCGGTCAAACAGGATGAGTCCACACGTCTCAACCGCGACAATGAGCGTCTACTGGGAGAGTCACGCCAACAGTTGAAGACCTTGAATTCCCAGGGCGATCAGATACAGGCCCTTACTGCCCAGGTACATGCGCTTGTGCTAGCGGAAGCTAGGGCAGGGGCGATCATGGAGCTTCAAAAAAGCACCGCCAGTGAGTTGAACGATGAGCTCAAAGCCCTCCGCACCTCTGCGGCGCAGGCTGCCGCTCGTGAGGCAGACTTGGCTAAGCTTGTAGAGGATCTAAAAATTCAACTTGAGCAACGCGCGGACGCCCAGCCCAAGCTGGATAAAGAGTCATCTCCTCAGATTGAGCACCCGGCCTCAGAGCTCCAGGGTACCCCGGCTCCAAAAGGAACTCATTCAAAGCAACCAGGGAGACAGTCATGACAACTGTACCTAGCACTGCGCCACGGTCGCTCAATAAAAACCATCAGCTCCAGCGGGCGCACGAACGGATTTATCAATTGGTCGTCGCAGGACGTCTGAATATGCTGCTCTCTCGAAACCATGCGGATAGCCTCGCCGGCATGCCTGCAGCTCAATAGGCAAACCCATTATACCGGCACAACTGTGCACTTCTGACCGCCCGAAGGTAGATCTATGGCAATTGAATTAAGTGAAGAGGAAATGCGTAAAGCACTCTTCGGAGCCACTACGGATCCCGTGACACCTCCCGCGCCATCGTCAACGCCTGCGGTACCCAGACCCCAGCCAGCTGCAAACCCGACGCCTCTAGCGAAGAAAGCGAGTGGTTACCATACGTCGAAGCTGCGGGTGACCTTACACGTGTCCAAGGTGTACGAGGGCGATATTGATGTGTTTGTGCACGACTCAAATAGCCTCAGCAAGCTGGTCGCTGAGCAAGAGGCCAAGGCCGCGGCGAAGAAGAAAAAATACAAATATCTGGAGCTCGTCTCAGTAGAGTCCATTTCGAAATGATGCCATCTGCCGCGGCCCTTCGAATTTACTGAACCGATGATCGGAGCCGATCTCCATTGATCGCTTCACGGTTAAGGGGAGGGCACGAAACATCTCATCCGAGACTAATCTATGCGGTCACTGCCCACCTATCGGAGCATTTTTTGAGCGCCTCGATTTCGTCGCGGAAGCGATCTGTACGTGTACCACGGGATCCCGGCTTGAGCAGTTTTAACGCACCCTGAACGCCATCCTTTTCCGCCCGGTAAACATCACCATTGCCGCCACGGCCGAGGCGGCGATTGGGATGATATGCCCACCCATTAACGCAGAGCGGTTGGTGCATGCCAGTGTTTTTCGCGGTCATGCCCGGGGAACTCCCTTTCAAAGATCCTGATGATCGAGAACTGCATCGCAGGCCCTCATAGCTGATGCATGCTGCCAACCTACGGCTCAGGCCGGTTCTATGCTGGCACCGGTGAAAGTGCACGTATTTTGAGCGCCGAAACAGCCAAGGATATATCTGCCTCCAGGTAGTGCGGCTCCACCCCGCAGAACTCTGGAGCCCCCTGCAGCACGAAACCGTCACCAAAAAATATCGGCGGGCGCTTAGGGAGTCTATTGAGTGTCAATCGCAAGGTTTCTTGCTCCATGATCCATTTGTTGTTCTCAATCAATGCGGGGATGGCCGCATGGAAATAGTCCGGCCCTTGCATGGCATTGATCTTAGCCACAAAGTGCAGATGGCTACGCTCGAAGAACTCTGCTTGGCGCTTTTTCCAGTAAGGCACCAGGTCGAATATCAGGTCATCACTATAAGGAAGCGGCCCCGAATTGTTGGAACGCCGGGAAAGCTCGGTTACCGCATTGTGAATCAGAGCAGCTTCAGGGCTTACGGCACTCATTGCTCGCATCTGGCGACCAGCCGACACTGCCCCATCGCCGTACCTGCGGTTTTTCATGCGGGCTTCCACCCGACGGCAGCTCTCCTTCAGCATCTCAGGAGGCATGTTCAACAGCAGCGTGCAGAGTCCCGCAGCGAGTGATACACCGTGAGCCCCCTCGTGCTGTCTTGCCGCGATCGAAATCGCGTGACTGATAGAATGGTACTCGGGTGCTGTCGGATCCTGGAGAAGCCTCATCGCCGCGGCCTCCGCATTCTCCCGAGCGTCCCTGGGCAAGTTCGGCTGGAGAAAAAGCGGAAAGACGTCTCGCTGCTCCTGATAAATCGCACAGGTCTCGAGCATGCTGCCCAGATAAACAGGTGATTTAAAGAGTACGCGCCGACGGTCAAGGTCATTGTTAGCGAAGAAACACAGCGAGATGTGCTCGATCGGTTCGTGGACGTTCGGTTGGCTCAGGCTGAAGTCAACTTGCCAGGGATACCGCGCAGCAGGATCAGCATGCTCGTACCGCTCGATGAAATGACTCAGCGCTAAATCCCGCTTTAGGGGCTTGACGGCTACGTTCGTGTCGCTGGGGTCGGCCATCAGCTGGAAGATGTCCTGGAGTGTCGTCAGGCCCCTGATGGAACAGTTCATGTCCACCCAATGCCGCATCTCGTGCACCAAAGGAGCAAGCACGTTCTCGGCGCCGTCGACCAGCAGCAACCCCGCATTCCAATCGGGGTTATAGACCGCATTAACAAGTTTCACCAGATCAGGCTCTTCGGCTCTTCTAAGCATGATGGTCTGAGTGAGCGGGTTGTAGGTTGCTTGGGCGCTGTTGTTGAGTTCGATGCCGAGCATTTGACGGATCCGTGAGCCAATGCAGAGGGAAAGGGCCGATACTCTAACCGAAACCTACTTTGTTCAGCAGATCGAGGACTCCACGTTCGTAAAATTTTGTTTCCGCGATTACCATCCCCTCAACCACCGGTTTAGAGCGGTTGTGGCCAACAATGGTCGCCTCGGTCTTCGCCGGAATATCGATCATGTGAAGGGGCGTAGTGTGGGATCTGCAGAACAAGGACGGGAAGAGGAACGGGCGGGTGACATATTGTTACCGAAGGGAATTGGAGCCCGCATTTTGTCGGCATTGGCATCTGCTGTCCTTCGCTCTCAGCGTGCCCATGACAAGGACTCGTGGCAGCATGGTTCCCGGCGTGGCTACGAGGATGGGTGGAAGAAAGGCAAGCATGCCGGTTATTCCCTCGGCCTTGAGAGCGGCCTCGGGCAAGGGCAAGAAGCCGGCGCGCTAGTGGGCCACCAGTTAGGGTTGGCCGAAGGTATTGAAGCTGGAAAGCGCATCATCGAGCTGCGTCCAGGCCGCGCTGTACAAGCTCTAGGCCCCCAGGTTGATTACAACCTCTTCGCGAAATGGCGATTCCGCATCACCTCTGAGGTTGAACAGGAGGTCAGAGATAAGGTCGCCGAGCACCTGAAGGGACAGGAACCTACGGATGATCAGTGGGAAATGATCTTCTCCAAGGATCCCTCAACCTGCATCGTGGCCGGGGCTGGCAGTGGAAAATCCACCACGATGGTGCTGCGTCTTCTGGTATTGCATAAGTACCTGGGCATTCCCAAAGAGAAAATCGCAGTAGTCACCTTCACCCGCGAATCCCGGAAAGACTTCAGGCACAAGTTGGCTGAAGTCTTCGCGCTTTGGGGCGTCACTCTGACGGAGGAGGTCACAGGCCGAATCGTGCGAACGTTCCACTCTCGGATCCTCGACTTCATACGCTGGAGCCAACCCCATGCGAAAGTTAAAGCGTTCGAGTTTTTCTCGCTCAACGACGCCGAAGACGAAGAGGGCGAAGACGTCGAAAACGCACTTGATATCCGTCTCACCAATGAACAGCTAGACCTGATGAATGCGGCGTATCAACACGTATATGAGACCAACGAGACATTTCAGGGCCTCATAGCCGAACTGGTACGCTCGTCAGCTAAGCTACTGCCCTTGAGTGCTAACTCCACCGAGGCGAGAAGGCGCATCGGCCGCATACTTGATTGTTCCAAACGTGATGAAGAGCTGACCGACGCTGTGGAGCGCCTATGGCGTGCAGAAGGCGCCTGGCCGATAGAAGGGATCGAAGCCGGCCCTTTTCCCGTCACGTTGAAGGGATTGCCGTTCTTCGCCAACGGCTACTGTGAGGAGCTCAAGGCCTACGTCATTCTTGGAGTGGGTAGCAACGATCGAAAGCTGTGTTTGCAATCCATGCCCTCGATGAAGCTGACGGGGGCTACGACTATGAAAAAAACCTTGTTTCAGATCTATTGCGACAAGGGCATCTTGTTTTTGGATAACTACGCTGAAGGACTTGCGACGCTTGATGTGCTTCGAGGGTACGTCAGAAAGTCTCCGAAATTTGAGTATGAGATCAAGGGTGAGCTAGGTGAGGCTCCGGTGATGGTAGCGTTCCATTCGGCCGCTTCATTCCTGGAAAACCTCGGGCTCGACGTGACCGAAGCCGTACAAAATATGAGCTTCGCGCCCAACGATAAAGATGCACTTTTCTTCCATGCGCTCGCCATTTTCTGGCCGGCCTTTAATGATTACTTGGCCAACCAGTCGCCACCAATTTTCACCTTCAACAAAATGTTTGAAATGTTTGGTGAGCGAGGGGCGGCCAACCTCGAGCAGCTCCCCGACGATGTTTTCATGCCCATGCTGCACCTTCTGGTAGACGAGTTTCAGGACTGTGGCGCCAATACCATCTCATGGCTGCGCGCGGTGTTCCGTGAAGCACGGGTGAGGGGGCTCAGCGTTACCACCGATAGCGCGGTTTACCCTTCATCCCTTATGGCGGTAGGGGATGATTGGCAGAGCATCTATGGCTGGAGGGGTAGCTCGCCAAAATTCTTTGACGAATTCGAGTCCTACTTCCCATCACCAAGCACGACTCACGTGCTCATGAAGGAAAACTACCGCTCCCAGCAAATGGTGATCGACGCTGCCGAAAGCCTGGTGCAAAAGATCACCACCAACAAAGACAAGCACGGAATTGCAGCACATCCCAAGGTCAAGGATCTTGCTTTTCCTGTCCAAGTTCTGGATCGAGATGACAGTGTGCTTGCAGACTTCGTTGAGCAGCATTTCGACAGGGGACAGACCGTACTGGTGTTGTACCGCAAAAATGACACCAAAAAGGAGGTTCGTATCAAGCTCAAGTCGATTCTGGCAAGGGCGAAGAAACTTAAGCGCGCGAGCAGCATCAAGCTGCTGACCTACCATGGCTCCAAGGGCTTGGAGGCGGATGCAGTATTCCTCGTCGGGGACTGTGCTCAGATGTCCACATCGCCTCATCGGAACATGGCATATGAGCAAGCTAATCTGGGTAACCCAGGTGATCCTGAGCCCTACGATACGGCCCAGGGTCAAGAGACATTGCGCTTGGCCTATGTGGCCATCACACGCGCCAAACAACATTGCTATTGGTTTGTTGAACCTGCCAAACCCGCCAAGGGTGGATTGGTCAGCGCGCTAGCAGAAGTGCAGTTCAAGAAACCATTTTTTGAAGACCTTAGGACACCAATTAAACTTTCCTGACGACCATCAGTTACCAAGTCGGAAACCGGCTAGGGGTAGGGCGCGTACACCCTATCAAGGCAGTTTAGCCCCGCCCCCGTAACTCACTTACAAGACAGGTAGTGGCGGTAGCGATTCCAGCTACGTGCTTAGAGGCTGGAATCGCAATGTCTCATAGGGCTCTATCCAAGCTTAGTTTTGAGCCGTAGTACCTGAGGGCACTTCACGGCGGGCCGTGTGGATGTTTTCCACTGGTGCCTCGTCAGCAGCGGATCGGAATTCTCCCAGGGCGCGCTTGCTTGTTTCCGGAGCCCAATAGACGGCGATGAAGGTTAACAGACTCATACCAATCGCAAGACAAGATACAAACCACGATGCTCCGCCCGCCCTCGTTGATAGACTCACTGCAGTCAGTGGAGCAAGTCCGCCGGCCAGAACAGCACTGATTTCTCGTCCCAAAGCCAGCCCGCTAAAGCGCACCTTGGAAGGAAACACTTCGGAGAAAAACGCTCCTCGCGCCCCGAGCATGGCAGCCACCCCGACACCGATGCCAAGTGTCATGGCAACCATCACACCCCACGTAGTACCTGTATTGACGAGCCAAAAAAATGGGAAGGCGAACAGCGCCGAGAACCATGCTCCAAACATGTAGCAGTCTGGACGATGGATTGCCTGTCGCGCCTGGGGGCTGCTAACCGTAGCCGGTTGCGGCTGAATCAGCCGCCGCTGGTCTTCCTCAGATCTTGAATATCAGTTTCGGTCGGGGAGGGTATCCGGCTATCTCACCGATTTTGAATTCAGAAGGCTCATCGTAGCTCGTGACGGTGGCCGCCCACTGCCTCACTTCCTCATCCCACGCAGGGTCACAGAAATCAGCATTAGGCCAGTAGTTGTGAACCTCCGTGTAATCGAGTTGCGCAGCAATGGTGCGTTCTACGCCACCCAGCACACACCAGGCTGCGTACATACGTATCTTCCAGCTGGGAGCCGTCAATATGTGCACCGGGTCGTACCGGTCAAAACCTAATGCAGCGACCTCAGCATCGAAGGAAAACAGGGCAGTGATTGATCCTCCGATGTCAGACTCATCCTTGGCCATGTCATCTACCCAGGACAAGAGATAGCCAAGCGACTGAAATTTACTGAGAAGCCTACTTTCCCTTTTTTCGATGGGGCTGGCGACCTCACTGTCCCCTTGGGGTGATTTAGTTTTGCGAGCGGTGGATATTATCTGAGACATGAAGTGCGATCCTTATTATTGTTATTGGTTCTACAGATTGCCTATGGAGCAATAGGCAACACAAGCATTGAAATGCTGCCTCTCAGTCCCGAATGCATCGAACTGTGATGCGTCAGTGGGAAGTCATACTAGAATCTGGTATCACGATGCCTGCGCTATATGTCAGCGCCAAAACTTGGCTCCATAAAATCTAGATTAGGCCAATAGTTCTGGTAGATTTCGTAGTCAATCGCAACAGCAGACGTCTTTTCTTCGGCAGTCATTCTGTACCAAATCCCGTGCATGCGGCGCTGCCAGCATTTTTCCATTACCAGTTGAGTCGCGATGTATTTCTCCCATCCATCCGCAATCAAGTTTTTCACAAAGTACTCTATAGCGAAATCGGTGAGCCGATTATCACGCTCGATCATCGCATCCAGCACCTGATAGGAAATTCCTACAGCCTGGAAAACTGATAGCATCTGGCTGTCCTGCTTCTGATCCAATTGCACAGCACGACCAGAATCCGGCGTTGGGTTTGAGAATATTAGAAGTGTGACCATCGGCTGGGACATGGGGCTTTCTCTTTATTGTTGTTTTATTCCATGATGCCGATGGAGCAAAAAGCAGTGCAAGTTTTAAAGCGGGTGATGTGGCAGGGCGGGGCTAGCGAGCGCAAGCTCCTAAGAACGCTGCTGAGTTGAGAGTGCACCCCTGGTATTTTCACGCCGAACTGAATGTTTCCGCCAGCGCACGCAGTATCCGATCGCGCCAGGTCAAAAACCTGGCACGATCAGATCAGCTACGTCACCAAGAACTACTCATTCTCGGAGCTTGGGTTTGGCTGGTCGATAACCGTGAAATGGTTCGCCGCGGGCCAAGGGGTTTCTAACGCTGTAACCCCATCAGGCGTAGGGGCGAGTGACCATATACGCGCTTCGATACCGTCGTTCTGCAGCTTTCGCATAAAGTAACGCGCCTGTAGAGCGTCGTGCGTTGCAATCACCACCTGAAAACCATGATCCACGATGTAATCACGAAGCACATCGAATACCGATGCAGCATGCACCAGATCATGGTGCTGGGTCGGGTCGTCTAGAAGCAGCCCGCGCCAGGAAGACCACTGATGATCCAACGCCATCGATAGCAGGAAAGTCAGCTGTAAATCAGTCAGCTGAGCTTCGCTCGCTATCACGGGCACCGGAAACTGTTCGCCATTAACCTGCACCGACACTTCAGCTCGCTCTTTTCTGTAGAGGCTGCGGAAATCGAGGTTCGTCCCCGTAAACCTTTGCTCCCTAACCACTCGTTTCAAAAGCGCCTGCCACCGCGGTACGACGGCAAGCACGTGTTTTTGAACATTAGCGATTTCGGTCGAGAGGTGCTGGTTGAGTGTGTCCATGGCATCAGATAGCTGCGACAGCCGCTTGTGCTCCAACTGCCTATGTTCCACTCGCTGACGTAGATCCGCAGTAAACGCATCTTCTGAAAGCTCGCCGCGTCGACGATCCAAAAGCCCTTGAGTTAGGCGCGTCTGTTCCAGCTTGCTCCATGCACCGATCTCTATTTTGATCGTTTGCAGCGTTTCTGAGTGACGATCCAGCTCGGCGGCGGATGATTGCAGCTGGGCCTCATGACCGCTCGCAACCTCTGCATTGGGATCACCTGCAAGCGATAGTTGGCGCCAGGCTGCTCGGACGGTAGCGAGGCGAGCTTGGGTATCTGAGAGCTGAGTTTCTAGCCCGGATACGCTGCTTGTCATGTCACTGAGTTGTGCTTGATGCCGATCCAGCGATAACTTTTCGGCCGCCACCTTGGCGCTGAGATCAACAATTTGGTTGGCGTTTTGGTTTTGCGCCAGTGACAACTCTTCCAGCGTTTGGGCGGGGGGCGCGTCCGAAGTGATTGCCGCTAAAGCAGCAGTTGCTTGCCCAAGCCTGCTACTGGCCTCTGACCGCTCCTGCCGGGCCGTTTCCAATGCTCGCGCAGCTGAATCGTAAGCATCTTTCGCCCTATCAATGACTTGAGCTTCGAGCGCAGGCGCAAGATTGCTCTGTTTCTCGTCGAGCTGGAGCTTGGCAGATGCATTTGCATCTTCCCGAAGCCTGATCGACTCCTTGGCAAGCGGTACCGTGTCTCCGCCGAGCAAAACGCTGGATTTGAGATCATCAATGTCTGCCAGCAGACCCGCTTGCTGGTGTTCCAGCTCAATGATCGTGCCTTTACAAGCTTTCAGCTCGGCCTCGGCGAGAGCAACCGCGTCGGTACATTCGCGGAGCGCATCAGCGGATTTCTTGACCCGTCGTTCCGCATCCACGACATTGGGATCAATTGCTTCCAAAGCCTTGGCAACACGCTTATGAAGAATTTCCGCCCCGTGCTCTTCGCCACAAAGCGGGCAGTCGCCACGATCGGCAGGCAAATGAGCGGCGATGGACGCAACGGCTTGCCGGATAGAGTCGGCGGCCGACGTCAAAGTCTCGTGCTGACTCCTTGCTGCCAGCTCCTCAGTTTCAGCGGCTGTTCTTGATGAAACGGCGGTGCGGAGTTGTTCTTGAAGGCGATCCTCCTTTACCTCCTGATCACTGATGGCACCCGCGACCTGCGCCACGTGCTCAATCGCTTGCTCCCACCGCACAACAAGCTCACGGGCAGCCAAGAGGTCTGCATCTATCTGCAGCAACGCAGCGCGTTGCCTATTGATCAGGTCATGCTGGACGCCGAGCTGTTGATTGCCTTCATGCTCGGTGCGCAGTGTGGAGGCCAGAGTTTCTGCGGTGGCCAGAGTCTTGTCGGCGGTCTCCAGTGCCTGTTTGCGCTGCTCTACGGTTTCTTTAGCGTTGATCTCATTCATGTGCCGGTTGAGCTGTTGAACAATGGCATCACGCTCATCTTGTGCAGTGACCAACTCCTGCTGAAACTGCTCATGGCGAGTAGCAACTGCCGCACGATCTTGTACTCGCTGTGCAAGTACCTGCTTTGCCACAACCAGATCACTACCCAGTTGCTCTGAACGTGCTTGCTCAGAAACGAACCGACCGATGAGCCCGTCAACTTCAGTTAAAGCCGTGATCTGATCGCGAAGGCGATCCAGCTTGGTTTGTACCAATTGCTCCAGCGCGTCATGCACCGTTTCCAAACCATCTTGACCCAGCGGAGGCACCAGTAGACCTGCGGGCAGTTGATCGTAGCTCTTCGCCTGGCGCGCAATATCTGAAATGGATTCAGCAATGTTTTCTCTGCTGCGCAGTGCGCCTTGAGACTGAGAAGCTGCAAGATCTCGCTCCAGGGCGAGGCTTTGCCATTCATTAAACTCTGTTTCAAGAACTTCAAGTGAGCTCTTGGCTTGTTTCAATTTGTCAGTGAGCGCGCGGCGAATACTGCCTAGGGCAGAGCTGACCTGCGTGCCATCCTTGCCGATTGGCAAGCGAGCCAACTGGGAGCCCGCGACCTTTGGGTCTGCTTGTACCAGCCATTCTCCTTCACGCTGATCCAGCAGGTGAGTGAGCCTTAGCAGAAACGGGATGTCGTCAGGATTGGTGTCCGGAAACAGCGGGCTTAGATCGCCCGTTCTTTCAACGTCGCCAATACTGTTCACCTCCACAGCGGCTTGCACATCACCGAAATCGAGGCGCACGCGAGCCGTGCTCTGGGTGTCCCGGATGATGGGCAAAAGATTATCGCCCAGACGTAGGATCTTCCCAGTGAGGCCGAGCTCAATGGCTTCGAAAAATGCCGTCTTTCCGGTGCCGTTGGGGGCCAGCAAGATTGTTGCGCCTTGGCTAAGCTCAATCGTTGTGTCAGCGCTAAACCTGCGGATGTTGGAAAGGGTGATGGACTTCAACTGTTTCATTGTGAGTCCTCTTCGCCGAACGCAACAGCCTTCAAGGCATCCGCAACATCAGTCCCCGATTGCCCCGACAGCAACAACTCCCGCCACGCTTCGAGGTGAGGTAGCACCCATGAATGTGTTAGGCCTAACGTGCCCATGGACGCTAGCAGTGGGTCGCTAATGCTTTCCAAGCTACCAGAGGGGGATAGGGTCGCCAGAAAACTACGGTCGAGGAAGGAGCCCGCAATTTCTCCCTCTCTGACCACCACCTTCCGGCAAAAGCGGTCATCGGTTTCCAGGCGTGCGGCATCTTCGGACGTGACGCCCTCGATCAGCATGAACATATACAGGTCAGCTGTTTGCGGTTCCGCCAGGTTGTCCCGAACATCCGCCGCCCACCGAAAAGCCCCCTGGACTTTGGCCACGTCGTAAGAGAACGCGGTGATCAAAACAGTTCGCCACCCGGCACCTTCCCGATTGACCCGTTTGAGCTGTATCGCAATTGAGTTGATGTCAGTCCAAGGCGCGGCCACTTCTGCCGCGCTAGGAAAATAGACCTCGTAGCGGTCTTCGGCACGGCTCAAGATGGCAGCGACCACCTCGTCGATTGTTAGCATGTCAGAATCCTTTCACATTCGTCTTGATGGCTGACTCGCGGGCGAGCAGGCGATCTTTCAATTGATTGTTGAAGTGTTGCCGCACGGTTATCAGCGTTCCGTTGCGCAGGTGTTGACGCAAACCAGAACGAGTGACGAGAAGGTGCGGCCGCCGCTCGGCCGCCATGCTGGTGGCGGTCTCTGCGTCGTCAGCCATACCGATATTCAACAATTCTGTGGGGGAGGAGCTAACTCCGGCCAGGATGACGACCGGGGCGGGTGATGGGCCAATGACGTCGATCAAAGGGCCCTCAGATAGCTCTCGAACCTCAGGAGCGGGGCCGGCCGGGCCAGACCAGTATTGAAGGGCGATGCTCAATACCTTGCCGCACTGTGGAAAGTAACCCCACTCGTTACCAGTGCCGCCGACTCCTACTGCAACGAGCAGAAGTGTCTGAATTGCAGCCACCAGCAAGTCATGGGTGCGAGGGCCAAGCCGCAGCGCGTGTTTAGCATTCTTCCCTTCAGTTTCTGGGTACAGAAGTTGTTCCAGAAATTCTCGACGGCTACCTGGATTTGCAGCAAAGCCTGCCAACCATTCGATCCACATCGCTTCCATCGCGTCGGCGAGGGCCGGATCGGAAATGAGCGTGATCTTCTCAAAGACGCCTTGGCTGACACGCTCCCAAACCAGTCCGTCCATGGCGTCAGCGAGTGCTTGTGCCTCGGAGTGGATATCGCTTCGTGATGTGAATACATGATCGGTCGAGCATGCGAGCCGCTCGCTGTTACCTACCCACGCAAGGTGATTCAGATCGCTCTCACCGACACCCAGCGTGTGCCCGACCTCATGGCCAACGCTGCCTCGCCATACCGGCTCGTCCCGCATCAAACCGTGAGTACCAGCGGGCAGATGCAAAGCCATTCGCAACAACGCTGCAGGGAGAGTCAGATTTGCTCCGATGGGGGCCTTGTATTGAGCATATATCCGCAGCTTTCGGATTCCCGGCGCGTTGCTCCATATATGCTCAACAACGCCCTGGGCAGACCTGGGTACCAAGGCACCAAGGTCGTGGGTGCCTGCTAATGACCAAGATTGCCCGGCAGGTAGGACAGTATCGGCCAGCTCATACTGAGCCCATGTTTCGATGTCAGGGCGAAGCTCCGCCCGAAGCGCCCGCAGGACTGCATGACATCCAAGCGTTGAAACGTGGGATGTCTCCCAAGTGATGTACATCACCAGTTGGTGAAGGGCGCGCAGTGGGTCGGTGAAATGCCTGGCTAGTGCTGCGACGCAGCGCTGTTCAAGATAGGCGTCATTACCCACGCACACTATGGTGACTCGGCGAAGTGTGTCTCTGATCTGGGCCCAATCCTGAAAGCCACACCAGGTGGTGAGCCACGTATATGCCCTTTGTGTCGGCCCGTCAGTGCTGTTGGCCAGCTCAGTTAGATCCAGCCCTTCCTTGCGACACAGCTTGCACAGCGCATCGACATGGTCGACGGTCAGGTCGGCTTTCACCTTCAGAGAGGCGCCTACCAGCGTCAACTGAAACTGACGTTCGGGCAAGGTATCGAAAGTCCCTTTGCCGGAATGCTTCGCAAGGCTCGCGAATGCTGAATCGAGAACAGAGTTTACCTGCGGTGGTTTTTTTGCTTTGAAAGGCACATTCGAAGGAGGCGGGTTAGGGCCTGGTATCGGCTGCACCTGTCCTTTGGATGATCCGTTCTTCGCTTGTTTTGCTAGGAATTTCGCCTTGTCAGGGTCTTTCGTACAGAAATCACTGGCCTGGCGTTTGACCTGTAAATGCTCCAGCACATCTTTTTTGTGGTAGATGACCACATCGTCCCATTCCTCGATGCTGCCTTGCTCGGCACCAATAGCCAGCGGAGCTAGCTGGCCATCCAGGAACTTCGTGAGCATTTCCGACAGGCGCTGAGCAATCACCAGCCTCTCATAATGAGACTTTTGATCCAGCCGGAACCTTCTGATCATACCGACATCCCTTCACTTCATTATTGTCCCGACCAGCTCCGCTGGCAGTGTGCCATATCCTACCATCGGGCAAAGTGTAAGGGTTCATCATCAATTCAGGGATTCATTGCATTGCGGCCCGAGCAGAGGAACGTGATCTCTACCCCCTTGACGTCGGCCCACGCCGTCGGAGCGTTCGCATACGCTTTTTTGACGTTCAGCGAGGGCGCTTGGTGGAAAGCATCGGGCAAATCTCATGTGCTTCAGAGAGGTAACTGGTGTGGATTGCTGCGTCGGGGGAGGTCGGAGTCCGTGTAGCTTTTCTCTTTGATTAGTATACTTAGTGTACTTTAATCAGTATCGAACAACAAAATCGTAACTAGCTGATTGTCCGACGTCTTTTGTAGAAGTGCGATAATAGTATGCCAAGTGTACTTATAAAATTTTATCCGGTTCGGAGTTGAAGATGGCTGCGCCGATCATTGATAGAACCAGTGGCGGCTGGCCATTGGTATCCGCTGAGTTGTTGCGCCCATCAGAATCCGCCCTTGACAGATGAGAACCTAGATCTACGCTCATGACTTACCTTACTAAAGCCATACATCACTACGCTATATCAAACCCAGTGCAAGAGGGAGACATACATGGATAAGCAAGATGGGTCACATGATTCTGCTGTCGAGGTAATCTACACTGAGAATCCCTTAATAGTTCAGCCACACCTGACCTACATTGTCGACCGCATCACCGGCTGCATTATACAGCTCAGGGTAATGCTTCCTAAATCCAAACCAAACAACAAAAACAATCCCGACCTGAACCTGCCTCCGTTCCTCCTCAAACTTAACACAGCAGCGAAACACCATACCCCCTCGTATAGTCTTTAGCTTTAGCGGAGTTAAATAGGGGGCGTAGGCGATCCTGAGATTAAGCACGGAGACAACATGACTGAATTAATCAATGATGCAACCGATTACGCAGCCACGCTCTTGGCGCTACAAGGTGTAAGTGTTTCGCACCCCAAATTGCTGGAAGTCGTCGCTGGCTGCTTAGGCCACAAGTCTTTTGAGTCGCTGAGGGAGGAGGGAAGTACAGACACCTCACTCCATCTGAAGGATGCTCAGGTGCTTGTATTGAATCTGCATTTGGGTGCCGCCCGAGCAGTTCAGTGTCTGGGTGCTGCCGAACCCCATTTGACGGCATGCTTGGCTGGCATTGAGCATGAGTGGCGCAGATCGGGCTTACGGGAAGATAGTTCGGCATCCGTGCCTTTTGATTGTAAGGCAGGACTGACCGAGGGCTCGAGGATAAGCGTGTTTCGGGGCGTACAGGATTTCTATGCACGTCATGCCAGGGAAGTCATTCTGCAACGCCTTGTGGATGAGGGTGGGGCTGAATGGACGAGCGATGGATTTCCTGAGCTTGATCAAACGATCGACCCTGAATCGGAGGAAACCCTATGGTCTGATCGCGCTCGCTGGACGATCTGTGGCAATGGCAACTGGATTCGACATGATCACCCCCCTTGCGCAGTTAAAGGCGTTCTGACGTACAGGAAAGCAGGGCGGGCAGGCTTGGTATTCGAGGGCTTCCAATCAGACTTCCAGAGTACCTCGAAGCAAGTGGCACTCCTCACGACATTCAAGCCTGACGTTTTTGTAGTGGACACAAAAGATTGGTCGCAGAAGCGCCCGATTGTGGCCGTAATTTTTGATCTCAATAGCAACGCTGTACTCGCAAGCGCAATATCTGTTTCTGATGACTGTAGCGAAGTAATGGAAAAAGCTATAAAAGAAGCCTTCATCGAGGCTGGAACTTCAAAATCTTTGGATATGATCCGGCATGGGAATCCGAACCGATATGTGCTCGAAGCAGATCACAAGTTCGATAGCGCCCGGATTCAGGAACTCGTGGGTAATTTGGGCATTTCGTACAAATCGCTGAGCAAATCTAAGAGATATGTAGGCGGCATTGCTGAACGAATGTTCCGCCGGCTCAACGAATATGCACCCATGATCCCACCAAGTCCTGGCCGACATATGCCAAGCGCGGTGTACACGTTGGAAGATCTTAGTCTGTTAATTACTTTACAGATAAAGCGCTACCATGAGACGAGATAACGCGCTACCTCAAAACGTGTGGGCGTAACGGGGTGAGCCCTATGGCGCGCTAGATTCGTTTTTTCGCGCAGCGACATCAATAGGACGAATTCAATGTGTACTCACAGAGAAAGCCGGATGGTCAGGGTTCGTGCGCAAGGAGTAATGTTCAAAAACAGGCTGTATTATTCCAGTGCACTTATACCACTTAGAGGCGAGTGTGTGCAGGTTGAGTTCGATCCCTCAGCCCCGGACTATCTTGTGGTGATACGGGGTGAGAGCCACATCAAGGTCAAACTCTCGCCCTATGATAGAGCTGGAAAAAATGAATCATGATCTTGGTTCGGGATTTTTCTTCGTGAAGACGAGCCCAGAACGCCGAGATCAATGATCTGATTGCAACACTCCATACTCCCTTGATGGGCTTTCGCCGGTCGTCCCTAGTAGGCCCAGGCAGCCCGGATCTTGGTGTTGACCTCGTCCACAAAGATGCGCGTTTTGGTCGGCACAAGCCGGCCCGGCGGCATGATCGCGTATACCCCTCCGGTACCCGATCCCTCCCATCCTGGTAAAACTTCGACCAGGTTACCCGCCTTGACGTCCGGCCCGGCTAACCAGTCAGGGCTCATGATGATTCCAAGCCCCTGAGTAGCCGCGAACAACAGCGCCTCAGAGTTATCAGTGATAAGCGGCCCGGACGGCTTCAAGGCTGCACGCTCCCCATCTTTTGTCAGTACCCACTCTGGCCAGCTCTTATGGCTTGTGAAGCCTAGGCAGGAGTGGTCACCGAGGTCAGACGGGGTTTGCGGGATACCGTGATTTGCAAGGTAGCCAGGCGACGCGAAGAGCGCGCTTTTGAAAGGGGCGATGTATTTAGCGGTGAGCGTACTGTCACGCTGTGGCCCGACTCTGATTGCCACATCAAAGCCCTCCGCCACCAAATCCACGTAACGGTCACTGAAGACCGCATCGATTCGGATCTGTGGGTGTTGGGAAAGAAACGCAGGGAGTAGGGGGGCTATCCACTGCCTGCCGAATGTAATGGGCAGAGACACCCGAAGCAGCCCTTGTGGAGTTGTCGCCAGGTTGCTGGCCTCGGTGCCGGCATTATCCAATTCGTCCAGCACCCCACGCACACGTCGGTAGTATTGTGACCCAGCCTCAGTCAATGCGACTTTGCGAGTCGTACGCGAAAGCAATCGCACGCCAAGGTTTTTTTCCAGACGGGTCACACGTCGCGACACGATGGTGGGGTCTCGACCTATGGCGTTTGCAGCATCGCTGAACGATGAATGTTCGGCGACCGCCACGAAGGTCACCAAGTCCTCAAGGTTAAAACGGGTCAGTAATTCGTGCAGACTATGCATGTGTGAAATGCAACCGTGGCTGATTATCCTTCAATTATGCAGGATTACACTCGAGCCATCATTCATCACGAGCGCCCACATCTATGAGCATTTTTCTGAGTATCGGCACCGGCCCAGGAATGGGTATCGCAACAGCACGACGTTTCGCACAAGAAGGCTTTCGGGTGATCCTATCCGCCCGCAATGAAGGCCGCGTCCAAGCGTTAGCCGATGGCCTGAAGGCCGAAGGGTTTGATGCTGAAGCATTAGTCGTAGACGCTAGCAATACTGCCGCAGTGGCGAAACTAGTTGCCGAGGTTGAAAAGCATTACGGCCCTATCGATGTTCTGCATTACAACGCTGCTAACCTACGCAAGTCAGACATCGCAGCACAGCCAACCGATACCTTCGTGCCAGACCTTGCAGTGAACATCGGCGGCGCGCTGGCGGCGACTCAAGCAATCTTGCCTGCAATGGCCAAGCGAACTGCAGGCACCATTCTTCATACAGGTGGCGGTTTCGCGCTGTACCCAAGTCCTGACTTTCTGTCGTTGAGCATCGGTAAGGCCGGCATCCGAGCACTGGTGTTAGGCTTGTTTGAATCGGCAAAAGCTCAAGGCGTCCACATCGGTACGGTGACTGTTGCCGCGAACGTTGCACCGGATTCTAAGGAGGCTGACGCGGTCGCGGAGCATTTCTGGAAGCTTCATAGCCAACCCGTCGGTGCATGGAAGGCGGAAGCCAATTACTCCGCCTGAGTGACTTGCATTGCTGAGCTGGAATCAAGGCATAGGAGGAGGGTAGTGATGTATCCGCGCCCCCTTTAGAAGTCCCCCAGTTGATCCAGCACCCTGCGCGTCCAAGCAAGCGGAGCGCGCAGGCGTGAGGATGGACGCCCGCAGGGCCGAGGCGCTCGCTTAGCGGGCGGCTTGGTTTACGACAGCCGAGCTCGGAGAGCCACGCCCTCAATCCCAGCAGGCGGCATTAGGAAAGGGCACCCAAAATCCTCGCCCAGCCTAGGTTTCGGAGGCAGGCCGATTCGAGACAAGGGCTGTCGTCAAACGCCTGATCTCACCAGCAGCCTCGACAATATCCGGATTATCCGACGCCAACGCCATATCCGCGAGGTTGTGCCTGATCGAGCACGTGATGAGCCATAGACCTTTGAGATCGTGCACACCCAGCGAATCCTCCCTCGGAAACAGGCTCACCGCTGGCAACGGCTGGCTAGAATCAATATTCAGGTAAACCAGGTATCGGTCGAAAGTCCGGGAAAATGCCCGTGGCAAGGGAACCATTGAGCCATTCTTGGGATGGCTTTCCAGCCAGTCGCCACGCTCGTTACGCATGAACTGGTCGATACGCCCAGGGCTAGAAGCCGTACCAAGCACTTGCCACATCGGTCTGACCGTATACCTGGCGATCGTGAGGTACATTTCGATCAGGTGTGAGTTATGGGGACTAAGCAGGTTCGGTAGCGTCTTCAAAATCCACTTCATCACTGCATCCGAAATGGAGCCTCGAGCCTGTGGTTCCTTAAAGGACAGCCAGTCCAGCTTGGCAGCGGCTACGTTTGGCCTAGTGGCAGAGACGTCCTTCAAGTAGAAATCCATGAACTGCGTGACGCTCCTGATCTCACGCTTCCAAACATTCTTATCTATGGCGTCGCTCGAGTTCGCGGTGCGAGCGGTATGGAACAGTTTCCACTCAGGATTTATCGGGTAATCGCGGTAGTCCTTGCCGGAGCTAACCAAGAACCGCGGCTGAATGCTAGGACTGGCCCAGCCACTGTCAGGGGTTTGGACAAAGGCCACATAGTCTTTGAAGTCGGCGTCCGTCCAGTCCAGCAACGAGAGGTTGTTTGCGAAACTCCAGTTGAGCATCTTTTCCAGACCGTTGATGGTCTTGTAGTACTGAAGGTGTGGCGTCTGTGGACTCCAACTATGAGCAATCCAGTTCAAGTACCGATCGGCGTACCAGGCGCTCATGAACGGAAGGCAGGAGTCGTCAACTTCGTTCAGGCGAGCTGAGACGTGAGCGTTGACCGGGAACCGTTTTACTTGGTTGGGCTGCCAATGGTCGTACGATGGGAAAATCGGAAATGGGATGAACGGCCGCGTCATAGTGGAACCAGCAACCTAGAATCTTTGGGTGGTACCTATACGTGTAGCAGAGAGATTGAGGTACGGCCAGTCTGATCGTGACACGCGATGCTAACCGGCGATTAGTGAAACGGCAGCGAGAAGCGAACATGAGACAGGGGATGAGGATGAGCTTTCAAATAGCTGATTTTTCGAGAAACGGGGTTTTGTGCAAACGTGAACGGAGGTTAGTGACATTGGACAAGATCAAGAGGTGTAAGCAAACAAACACAATTTAACATAATATACATTATGCGTAATATGGTATTGCGTCACAAACCGCAGTACCCGTCAGATCTGCGCAGACGAAACCTCTTCTCCACACGAACCACGTTCAACACTCGCGATGCCTCCTGTCCTGTCCATGTGTGTCACAGGTCCTGACCACGCAATCAACATGGCAATGGAATCGGACTGAGCTGTTGTTACCAAATCCAATTCCATTTCGAGGACAAGATCTGCTCGTAGAATTACATTGATGCGGGTATCCATGCCTTCGAGGGCCATAGCTAAGCATTGGGTGGAATTACGCAGTTCTACATCTGAAACGCTGTGTATGCTCAATACTGGCGTACCCATTTTGGTCACCGTCGGTCCAGCCGGATTTATCCCATTCACCAGCTTGCATCTACCACAAGCTCGCATCAACGGCACTATCTGGCAGTATTTCCATATCTAGCAGTATTTCCATAGTATTGACTGCCTGGCGAACAAGGCTCATCGTTGGCGGCGACATGAGGTGTGTGGCTGACGACTCGACCTGCAGGACGAAGATTGCTGTGTCTGATACTGTTTAACGCATACCAATACACAATGGTGGTGGCAGCGCTAAAAGTATGCAGGTATGGGCCTCAGGTCCAGACGGTTGTTGATTACTTCAGGAAAGGCTGCACGCTCACCCTCGCCCGGCATTGAATGGAATGCACGCGACAATATCCAACTCAACTAAACCGTCATTTAGTTGAGTTAAACGGATAGCCTTCCTGGGCTATCGCCCTCCTACTCGTTTCAAGGGCAATTCGAACGACAAACTGCAACAATAGAGCTAAAGCCCAACCAGACCGGGCAGCCCGCCGATATCGGGAATCTGATGATAACCAAACGCAGCATTCGCCGGCTGTTCATGTCCTCGGGCAACAAATGCTTTGTGCTTGATGTTCATGTCGTGGGCTGACATCAGATCGTAACGGAAGCTTGAGGATACGTGCAGAACATCTTCCGGGCCGCAGCCCAGATTATCGAGCATGAACTCGAAGGCCGCCAGACGAGGCTTGTAGGCCTGCGCCTGCTGAGCGGTGAACACTTTGTGAAACGGCGCGCCGAGCTTCTCGACGTTTGACATGATCTGCTCGTCCATGGCGTTGGAGAAAATTACCAAGGGTATCTTGTCGGCAATTTTTGCCAGCCCAGCAGGTACATCAGGGTGCGGGCCCCAAGTGGGTACTGCGTCGTAGTACAGCTGGCCTTCTTCTCGGTATTCAATACCCCAGCGTTTGCAGGTACGCGCCAATGCTGTCTTGAGTATCTCGTCATACGGTCTCCAATCGCCCATTACCTGATCCAGACGGTACGCCGAGAAATCCTTGATGAACTGATCCATGCGCTCGGCAGGAACCCTGTCCGCGAAGAACTCGCGCGTCAAAGCGGCAGTCTTGAAGTTGGTCAATGTGCCATAGCAGTCGAAGGTAATGTACTTGGGGCGAAGAAAGCTCATGATTGTAGTCCTGATCAGTATATGGTTCACAAAGGGTCAAGCAAGTACTCGGTGAGGCAGGCCCTGGTAGACTTCACAGCCCAAGGCAAGCGTTGTTTTTATAGCGCAGCAAAAGCACTTTCCAGTGCGTCAAGCAACCGCCCTACTTCCCTCTCAGTCCAGATCAAGGGTGGACGAATTTTCAGAATGCTCGCATCCGGTCCTGTTGCGGAAATAAGCACGCGCTGTTCACGCAAGTGGTTAACTATTCGTAGCGCAGTTTTCATGTCAGGGGTTTTCATCGCCCTGTCAGTGACTAGCTCAACGGCAAAGTACATGCCGGTGCCACGCACATCACCAACTTGCTCATAACGCTTGGCCAAGTCTTTAAGGCCTGCCATTACAAGCCCGCCGACGCGCGTGGCATTGAGCATGAGCTGCTCTTCCTGAATCACATTCAGGGTTGCCTGGGCTGCAGCAATCGCAACGCTGTTGCCACCAAAGGTATTGAAATAACGCATGTCACGCCCGAAGCTCGCAACCACTTCCGGGCGCACCATCAAGCCGGCAACGGGATAGCCGTTACCCATCGGTTTGCCCATGGTGATAATGTCCGGTGCTACCCCATGACGCTGATGCCCCCAGAAATGCGTGCCGCTGCGACCAAATCCTGACTGAACCTCATCGGCGATAAACAAGCCGCCGGCTTTGCGCACCACTTCGGCTATAGGCTTGAACACGTCCACCGGATCGCAGAACAGTCCATCGGACGAAAACAGACAGTCAGCAATGAATGCAGCGACACCGCCGCCGTGACGCTGAATATCCTGAATCTGTGCAGCGACCTGGTCTGCCATATAGCGCCCCAGTGACTCACGCGGAATGCGGTAAGAGTCCGGAGCGGGCACGCGACGAACATAGGGATCAAGCTTGGCATTGGCGCCCAGCGAGGGAGAAAAAGCGGCCACGGTTGCCGAATTGCCGTGGTAGGCCTCGGCAGTAACGATAACGCCGGTATTACCTGTGTGATGACGTGCGATACGGATGGCCAGGTCATTGGCCTCCGAACCGCTGCAGGTGAACATCATCTGCCCGTCAGCCGCCATATCGCCATCCGCGGTGGCACGCAGTTGTTCGGTATAGTCAAGAATCCCTTCCTGCATGTAACGGGTATGGCTGCACAACGTAGTCATTTGCTCGGTTATCGCGGCCACCACGCGATCATGACAATGGCCCACCGACACCACATTATTGTAGGCATCCAGGTACTCGTTGCCGTCCTTGTCGTAGAGATATGCACCTTTGCCGCGGACGACACCGACCGGCTCGTTATAAAACAATCTGTAGCCTGGGCCAAGAAGGTTGATGCGGCGCTGAATATGCTCGCGCGCCGAGGCATCCAGTCGATCGGCATTGGCAGGGTTAAAGCCGTTAGGCATATCACCACGGACAGCCTCGATTTTTGAAGTGTTCATTTAAATCTCCACTCACAAAGATGAATCAATCGGCGAAGGACATCAGAAGCTCTGACATGTGTGAAGGTGATCGACTGACTATCCAGTCGAGCTGAGACCATCCCGGGGCCGCATTCCTCAAGATGTATGCACTGTTTTGCGGAAACATCTGCGATCGCCAGGTGGTTATCAACGCGCGAGTCAGCAAGCGTGCCATGGCGAGATGCGGGATAAGGGAAAGCTCGTCGGCGGTCAGGTCAGCAACGCGCAAATACCCCCTCAATACATCTTTTGCCGGAGCGAAGATATCGACGTCGTTGCCTGATCCAACCACGCCTAACTGGTTCATCATTGCCGTGGATACATCAATGGCAATGGCTGTTTTTACGGTGTCACCGAAATCGATAATGCCGCTGATGCATTGCGGATTGCGCGCATCCACCACAATGTTCGAGGTATTGAAGTCGTTGTGCAGCACCTGTTGGCGACAACCGGCAATCAAACTTTCAACCTGGAAAAATCGATCAAAAGCCTTTTTCAGCAATTGTCGATGCGCGGGCTCTGACACGAAGCTTATCAAGGGCTCCAGAGTACTCAGGTTCTGAACATCCCAACATACTTTGCGAGACTCGCCCGGGTGGGAAAAGTTGGCGGTAGCCAGCCTGAGGCGCGCGAGCAACTCGCCAATACGTTCGCGACCGTCTGCGTTAACAGTGGTTTTATCCAAGGGCACTCCTGGCAGGAAACTCATCAGTCGTACCTGCCTGGGGTCGCCACTGGAAGTCGAAATGGGCGTCAGGTAATCGCCTTCCAGTGACTGATAAACCCTGGGGATTGGCAGCGCTGGTGCTGTATGCCCGATGTGCCGCATGACTTCAATTTGCAGAGAAAGCTCAACCGGCGCTTCCTGAGGGTTGGCGACTTTAAGAACGTAAGTTTTGCCGCACACGCTGTCGCACCGAAAGGTATCGTCTTTCTCCGTCGCAAAGCGCACCAATTCAGCATCCACCCCGAACTGGTCCAACAGAACCCGCCTGCCCTCCTCAAGGGAAACCGGGGTGAAAGGCGCGGCCAGATCACCCTGCAAGGCAGCAAGTCCACAGCTCATCTCATCTTTTCGCATCTCGGTCATCTCGGGCATCGCTGAACTCCAGACCTTTTGGTCACTTGCCGCTCGCATCTGATGCATTAGATATTGTGCTACAATTTATTTTTTTGAAAGAAAAATAACTCCTCAACTTTTGAAATCCCCTTCAAAATCAGAAGGAAAACGGATAATTTATTGTTTTTAAAGAGAAAATAATTTAAGCGCATAATTTGAATTGTAGGACAATAAATATCATGCCTTACGAGTTCTCTGGCGGAATATGACCCACACGGATTAGAATCGCCTCTCAACGCAGCCTCGATCCGGCCATGTATAAAATGACTTTTCTCAGCAGCAACATCGAATCTCGCGCAGCGGGCCTATCAGCCGTCGAGGTGCTGGCGAGTAAGCTCAAAGCCAGAATCCTGAACGGTGATTTCGAACCCGGAGAGTTTCTGCGGGATTTTAAAATGGCAGAGGAATACGAAGTCGCACGCAACACGTTCCGAAGCGCCGCTCAATTGCTTGTTTCATTCGGACTTTTGCTGAAGGTACCTAATCGCGGGTTCTGCATCCCCGAATTTGGTCCGAACGAAATTGTGGATATCGCCAGGTTGCGAGGCGTGCTGGAAACTGAAGCGGTGCGCATGATTATTTTAAACGGGGTGATTCCAGAGGACGCACTCAGCGCGGTGGAAAAGCTGCGTAACGCCCCGGCCGACTCACCTCGCTCAGATATCGTCACCGCCGATGGGGACTTTCACCGGGCAATTATCCGTGCCAGTGGCAGCCCTCGATTACAACGAAGCTACGCCATGCTGGAGAGCGAGATCGAATTGCTTCTGGTGCTTCAACAACCCTGCTATGAAGACCCGAAGGATATCGTCGCTGACCATGAGCACTTGATAGAGTGCTTGCGCAGCCGGGATTTCGAGACGGCTCGAGCAGCCTTTGTCGAGCACTGGGAGGACTTGAGTTCGAAGCTTTTACGGGCGAATTTCGAGAGAAGGCGTTAACGTCATTCAGCAGGCCTGACTGTGGTCAGGGCACACTGCAAGTGCCCTGCCAAAGCGAATGTCAGAAATCCGCAACCTTGCCCCAGGCCGACGCTTTGAAGCGATCAGGATGGTACGGGGTTGGGTCGACGATGGGTTTGACGCCGCTGACGATGTCGGCGATCAAATGGCCCGCGCCTGGCCCGATACCAAAGCCATGCCCGCTGAACCCTGCAGCCAGCACCAGGCCAGGCAGGCTGGTCATCTCGCCAATGCCCGGCACGCCATCCGGCGTGCTGTCCACGTAACCTGCCCAGGCCGCTGTGACCGCAGACTGTTTCAGTAACGGAATCAGCTCCACCGCACGCTTGTAGGTCAATTCCACAGCAGTAGCATCCGGCTTGGGATCGAGAATGCGCATCTTCTCCATAGGAGTTGGCTCGTCCAGGCGCCAGCGCTTCCAGCTTTCGTGGCCAGCACGCAACCCTTCGAGCCCCCCTGGCGCCAGGTTTCGCCACCTGCGTTGAAACATGGGCAGGAAATTCATCGCGAACCCCAGCAACTGCGGAGTGAGGTCGACACGCCCTCTCCCGCTGATTGCCAAGGTATAACTCCCATCGAATCGGCGCGTCATGGAAACACCGGCCGTGTGCAGCGCGCTGGGTATTTCATGGCTTGGAGGAGAAACCGAAAGCACGGTCTGACGAATAGTGGCCTGCGGGAAACGAATGCCGTATTGCCGGCAAAACGAAGAGGCCCACGCGCCAGCAGCCAGGACTGCAACGCGGGTGCGAATAGTACCTTTTTCAGTAACGACGGCAGAAAGTCGACCGGCTTCGGTCTCGATCCCACGGACGGCGCAGCCCTGATGCACGGTACTGCCCAGAGCCATGATGGCGCGAGCGACTGCCGGGGCTGCACGTGAAGGGTCGGCGACGCCGTCAGAGGGTGAAAACACTCCTCCTTTCCACTGTTTGCTGGTGACTTTTGCGCGTTCGGCCGCCTGCTGTGCGTTCAGCATGTAAGTCTCGACGTTAACCGTGCGGGCAAACTCGCCCCAGCGTGCCCACCCGGCGAGCTCAGCCTCGTTATTGCTGAGGTACAGCAGGCCGCAACGCGTGAATCCTGTCTGCTCACCCGTATCCGCTGCGAACTGCTCCCACAGATCAAGGCTTTTGGTCGCCATCGGAAGCTCGCGCGCGTCCCGATTTTGCTGCCTGCACCAGCCCCAGTTACGGCTCGACTGTTCAGCTCCGATACGACCTTTTTCGACCAAAGCGACCTTCATGCCTCGTTTGGCGAGGTAATAAGCAGTAAACGCTCCGATGATACCGCCGCCGATCACCACGACATCAGCGTCCGCAGGAAGGTCGGGAGAGGTTTCTACAAGCGTCAAGGGTGCTGGCATAGTCTTTATCCGTTGATAGTCGGGGGGGACGATACGCGATGCTCATGCGATGCGCATCATGGGTTTATTACACCACCATGACGCGACACAAAAAGATTTAAACGCAGGGTCGCCTTGGCACAAACCACTGTTTGACGCGCCTCTCCCGGCAAACTATGCCGACCAAACGACCTGGGACCCTGCCCTCAGCGCTTGTCAGCGGCAGCTGCAGACTTCTCTACAAACACCACTTTATTAAACTTGCAACTGATCAGAATTAGCACGAGCAACCTGAACTTTAGCTGTCCATGCCACAGTAGTTATATTAAATATTAACAGCACATTAATATTTTTACACAGAGCCAGTACCGCATTGCCATCTCTACAAAATCCGCCCTACTCTACAAATATTGAATAGTGCGACACTGCAAAAAACCAACACCGTTTCACCGTTATTTTTACAACACGGCCATTAACTTTCATGGCCTCGACGTTGGCAATATGCGGCTGCCGAAAACGAACACATTATATTCACGCCATGCTCTGCAAATATTCATTTACTTGTCATCTCGTGTACATGAGGAAGAAATAAATGCGTCAGGCCTTTCTTGCCTTTTCGAGACCGTCCGTGGGCGATGAAGAAATTGCTGCGATGACGCGCGTGCTGCGTTCCGGATGGATTACCACGGGGCCGGAATGTCAGAAGCTCGAAGAGCAATTCGCCGAACGGGTTGGCGCACGGCACGCTGTCGCGCTTTCGTCAGCCACCGGGGCAATGCATGTGGCGCTGTTGGCGCTGGGTGTGGGGCCAGGTGATGAGGTGGTTACCCCGTCGCAAACGTGGGTTTCGACAGCAAACATGATCTGCCTGCTGGGGGCCACACCGGTCTTTGTGGATGTAGACCGGGACACGCTCATGACCAGCGCTGCGCTGATCGAGAAGGCCATTACCCCCCGCACCAAAGCGATCGTGCCTGTCCACTATGCAGGCGCAGCGTTTGACCTTGACCCGCTTTACACGCTGGCCAAACGGCACGGCATAGCGGTGATCGAAGATGCCGCACATGCTGTGGGCACCGCTTACAAAGGTCGGCCTGTCGGACGTCAAGGCACTGCCATCTTTTCCTTTCATGCGATCAAGAACATGACCTGTGCCGAAGGCGCGATGTTCGTGACCGACGATGCACTGCTGGCGGATCATGTGCGTCAGCTCAAATTTCATGGCTTGGGTGTCGACGCCTATGACCGCCTGACGCTGGGTCGAAAACCTCAGGCTGAGGTGATCGAGCCGGGCTTCAAATACAACCTGGCAGACATCAATGCCAGTATTGCGTTGGTGCAGTTGCAGCGTCTGGACGCCATCAATGCCAAGCGCCAAGTGCTCGCCAGTCATTACCTGGAACGCCTGGCGGCAAGCCCCGTGCTTCCCCTGGGCTTGCCGGAATATGCGCAACAGCACGCCTGGCATCTTTTCATCCTGCGTATCGATCCCGAATGTTGCGGGCTTGATCGCGATGCCTTCATGCAAGCCTTGCAGGCCCGGAACATTGGCACCGGCATCCACTTTATCGCCACTCATCTGCACAGCTACTACCGCCAGCGCTTCCCGGATGTTCGTCTGCCTGATACCGAATGGAATTCTTCCAGGCTGTGTTCCATCCCCCTGTTTCCCGACATGACGCTCGACGATGTCGATCGGGTTGTCAGGGCCATTGAATCGACCGTGGAATCCAGCCTGTGAAACCGTATCCCATCACATTCGTGTCGATCGTCATCCCGGTCTACAACGAGCGGCAAAGCCTGCCGGAACTGCTGCGCCGGACCGAGTCAGCATGTCGGCAGCTGAATCACCCGTTCGAAATCGTGCTGGTGGACGATGGCAGCCGCGATGACTCGGCGGACCTCCTTCAGCAGGCCGCCGAGCGCGATGGCAGCCCTTTTGTAGCGGTGATACTGAACCGGAACTACGGCCAGCATGCGGCGATCATGGCGGGATTCGAACACTGCAAAGGTGACGTGGTGATCACCCTCGACGCCGATCTGCAGAACCCTCCCGAGGAAATTCCCCGGCTGGTCAACCTAGCCGAACAGGGTTACGACGTTGTCGGCACAGTGCGCAACAATCGTCAGGACTCAGCATGGCGGCGCTGGCCGTCCAGGCTCATCAACCTGGCGGTACAACGTTCGACCGGCGTTGCCATGAGCGATTACGGCTGCATGCTGAGGGCGTACCGCCGCACGATTGTCGACGCAATGCTGGCCTGCCGGGAGCGCAGCACCTTTATCCCTATTCTGGCCAACAGTTTCGCGCGGCACACCACCGAAGTGCTGGTTGACCACGCCGAACGTGAACACGGCGATTCCAAATACAGCCCGATGCGGCTGGTCAACCTGATGTTCGACCTGATTACCTGCATGACCACCACGCCCCTTCGCCTGCTCAGCATCATCGGTTTCAGCATGGCGTTTCTCGGCGGGTTGTTCGCGGTGTTGTTAATCGTCCTGCGTCTGATATTCGGCGCGACGTGGGCCGGCGGCGGCACCTTCGTACTGTTTGCGGTGTTGTTTGTATTTACCGGCGGCCAATTCATCGGCATGGGCCTGCTGGGTGAATACCTGGGCCGGATGTACAGCGATGTCCGTGCAAGGCCGCGCTTCTTTATCGAAAAAGTGGTGCGCAGTTCATCCGCAACTGCGACCGAACACGTTGATTCTTCCGCCACCCCCCTTCTTAACAAGGTTGCGCCATGAGCTCTAAAGCGGTCGTCTTTGCTTATCACGATATTGGCTGTGCCGGTTTGCAAGCATTGCTGGACGCGGGTTATGAGATTGCTGCGGTATATACGCATGCCGACGATCCCGACGAAAACACGTTCTTCGGCTCGGTGGCCAGGCTTTGCGCACGGCACGGCATAACCGTGCATGCACCTGAAGACCCGAATCATCCCTTGTGGGTGGAGCGTGTCGCCAAACTGGCGCCGGACTTCATATTCTCCTTCTATTACCGGCAGCTATTAGGTGAGCCATTACTGGCCTGCGCCAAAAAAGGAGCCTTCAATCTCCACGGCTCGCTGTTACCCCGCTACCGCGGGCGGGCGCCGGCAAACTGGGTACTGGTCAATGGCGAAACAGAAACCGGCGTCACCCTGCACCAGATGGTCAAGCGTGCCGACGCAGGCCCTGTGTTTGCACAACAGCGGGTCCCTATCAGCGCCACTGATACAGCCCTGACACTGCATGGCAAGCTGCGTGAAGCCGCAACGGACCTGCTTTCCGAAACATTGCCGTTGCTCGCACAGGACAGGCTGTCCGGCACCCCCCAGGATGAATCCCGGGCAACTTGTTTCGGCAAGCGCACTCCGGCTGATGGTCTGATCGACTGGTCGCTTCCGGCTGCGCGCCTGTATGACCTGATACGCGCCGTCACGCAGCCCTATCCCGGCGCATTTTGCACGGTGGGCGACAACAAACTGATCATATGGGCAGCCGACCTGGAACTGCGCAATGACGGCGAAGCACCGGGGACGGTCATCAGTCATGATCCCTTGCGCATTGCATGCGGCGAGGGATCACTGGCGATTCTTGCCGGCCAGCGTGGTGACGCAGGCCTGTACCTCAGCGGCGCGCAGCTGGCTCGCGAGTTCGGGCTGGTAGAAGGATCACAGCTACTGGATACGCAGAAACGCCGCCCTGTTCGTCGCACCCGCGTGTTGATCCTTGGCGTCAACGGCTTCATCGGGAACCATCTGTCAGAGCGCCTGCTGCAGGATGACCGTTATGAAATCTACGGCATGGACATCGGTTCGGACGCCATAGAACGCCTGCGCATCCAACCGAACTTTCACTTCATCGAAGGTGATATCAGCATCCACACTGAATGGATCGAATACCACATCAAAAAGTGCGACGTGGTATTGCCTCTGGTGGCCATCGCCACACCGATCGAATACACCCGTAACCCGCTAAGGGTGTTCGAACTGGATTTCGAAGAGAACCTTAAAATCGTCCGCTATTGCGTGAAGTACAACAAGCGCGTGATTTTCCCGTCGACCTCCGAAGTCTATGGCATGTGCCAGGATGAAAGTTTCAACGAGGACACTTCAAATCTTGTCGTCGGCCCGATCAACAAACAGCGCTGGATATATTCGGTATCGAAACAACTGCTGGATCGCGTTATCTGGGCTTACGGTCAGAAAGGTCTGCAGTTCACGCTGTTCAGGCCCTTCAACTGGATGGGCCCCCGTCTGGATCGACTGGATTCGGCGCGCATCGGCAGTTCTCGGGCCATTACCCAACTGATTTTGCACCTGGTGGAGGGTACGCCGATCCGGCTGGTGGATGGTGGTGCCCAGAAACGCTGCTTTACCGATGTCGCCGACGGGATTGAAGCGCTGGCGCGAATTATCGAGAACCGCGACGGGCGTTGTAACGGGCAGATTATCAATATCGGCAACCCGGATAACGAAGCCAGCATTCGTCAACTGGGTGAAGAACT
This sequence comes from Pseudomonas tremae, assembly GCF_001401155.1. Lineage (GTDB taxonomy): Bacteria > Pseudomonadota > Gammaproteobacteria > Pseudomonadales > Pseudomonadaceae > Aquipseudomonas > Aquipseudomonas tremae. The sequence goes on along the minus strand of NZ_LJRO01000458.1, from coordinate 123,262 downwards.
GCTACGACAGTTTGAAGCACACCCGCTGCGCGACAACTTTCCGCCGTTCGCAGGCTTTCGCGATGTCGAAAGCCAGTCTTTCTATGGCAAGGGCTATCAGGACGTCAGCCATCGCAAACCGAGCATCGCCAACGCTCGGCAGTTAATAGGCTGGACGCCTGGCATCGAACTGAGCACAACCATCGGCAAGACCCTGGATTTCTTTCTTCGGGAAGCCATGATCGAAAAAGCGGATCAGCGCTGATGCAGGCAGGCCTGAGAATTGATGTCGACACCTATCGTGGCACGCGAGAAGGTGTACCCAGGCTGCTGGACCTGCTCGACGAAGCACAGGTAAAGGCGACGTTCTTTTTCAGCGTCGGCCCTGACAACATGGGGCGCCATCTCTGGCGTCTGGTCCGGCCGCAGTTCTTCTGGAAAATGCTTCGTTCCCGGGCGGCAAGCCTGTATGGCTGGGATATTCTGCTGGCAGGCACTGCCTGGCCGGGCAAACAGATCGGCCGTGACCTTGGTCCGCTGATGCGCCGCGCTCTGGATGCAGGCCATGAAGTCGGACTGCATGCCTGGGACCATCACGGCTGGCAGGCCAATGCCGGGCTCTGGAACGATACGCAGCTGACGGCGCAGATACACCGTGGCGTGGATTGCCTGAGCGACATTCTGGGCCACCCGGTGACCTGCTCCGCAGCCGCCGGCTGGCGTGCCGACCAACGCATCGTGCAAGCCAAACAGCCTTTCGGCTTCCGCTACAACAGTGACTGTCGCGGCACCACGCTGTTTCGCCCGTTGTTGGCCGACGGCAGCCTCGGCACGCCGCAAATACCTGTGGACCTGCCAACGTTCGATGAGGTGGTCGGCCCACATCTGCAGGCCGATGCATTCAACGACTACATTCTGCGACGCTTTGCCGAGCCGGCGCTAAACGTCTATACGCTTCACGCTGAGGTGGAAGGCATTGTCATGGCCAACGGTTTCAGGCAGCTGTTGGCGCAGGCGCACGCCCAGGGTATCCGCTTCACCCCTTTAGGCGAGCTGCTGCCCGCCTCTATCGAGCAACTGCCCGCCGGCCAGGTGGTACGGGGGACGCTCGCGGGCCGTGATGGCTGGTTAGGGGTGCAGCAATGATTGATCGCAGAACACGCGACATTTCGCTGCTTGTACTGTTGTTCGCGCTGGCGTACCTACTGCCGCTGGGCTTCCACGGTCTGTGGATTCCGGATGAAACGCGTTACGCCCAGATCAGCCAGGAGATGCTGCACAGCGGAAACTGGGTGGCCCCACACTTCATGGGCCTGCGCTACTTCGAAAAACCCGTTGCGGGTTACTGGTGGATGGCCCTCGGGCAGGCAGTTTTCGGTGAGAACCTGTTCGGTGTGCGGATCACTTCGGCGCTGAGCAGCGGCCTCAGCGTCGCCCTCGCCTATCTGCTGGCCGCCAGGATGTGGAGCGACCGGCGTAAAAGCTTTGCCAGCGCGCTGCTGTTCATGAGCTTCGGATTCATTGCGGGCCAGGCTGGCTACAGCAACCTTGATCCTCAATTCACGTTCTGGGCCAACCTCACGCTCGTGTCGTTCTGGTATGCCGCCCACAGTACCGGTCGATCACGTCTGCTGGCCTGGGCGCTGATCGGCGTGGCATGCGGCATTGGCTTCATGACCAAGGGCTTTCTGGCCTGGGCTCTGCCGGTGATAGTCGTCGTGCCTTACATGCTGTGGCAGAAGCGCCTTGCCGAGCTGTTCAGGTTCGGTCCCGTTGCGGTGCTGATCGCTGTCACGATAAGCCTGCCTTGGGTTTTGGCAGTGCATCAGCAAGAACCCGACTACTGGCGCTACTTTTTCTGGCACGAGCACATCCGGCGCTTTGTCGGGAACAATGCACAGCACGCAGAGCCGTGGTGGTTCTACCTGCCGCTGCTGATCGTCGCCTGCCTGCCGTGGAGCTTGTTGCTGCCCGTAACGTTGAAACAGGCGTGGCAACGACGGCAGCAGACTAATATCGCCTTCCTGTCTCTGTGGTTGTGGGTGCCGTTGGTGTTTCTGAGCTTGAGCAAGGGCAAATTGCCGACTTATCTGCTGCCTTGCCTGCTGCCTCTGGCCTTGTTGATGGCTGATACCTTGGTTGATCGCCTCAGGCAAGACCGCAGCACGGCGCTGCGTACCAACGGGCTTTTCAATACAGCGTCAGGCGTCATTGGCCTTGTGGTGCTGCTGTACCTGCAACTGAAACAACCGGTGTATGAGAACGAACCTTCACACTTGCTGTTGGCGATCGTCGTGCTCGTCGGCTGGACGTTGAGCAATGCGCTCCACAGCATTCGCCCGCAGACTTTCTGGATCATGCCGGCGGTCGGTAGCTGGTTGCTCGTGGCCATGCTGCCAGCAGGCTTGCCCGATGATGTGGTGTACAACAAGACACCTGACCAGTTCGTCTCCAGGCACCAAACGGAGCTGGCCGCCAGCACGTCGTTATTGAGCAACGACCTGGGCGCCGCATCGGCCCTGTCGTGGCGACTGGGTAGGCCGGACATCACGCTGTTCAATACCTGGGGCGAACTCGAATACGGTCTTGGGTATCCGGATGCACAGGGCCGCGAGGTCCATCTGCATGATATAGATGCCTGGATGACCAAGGCCCGCCGTGAAGGTCAGGTCGGCGTCATCATGCGCGGCAAGAGCGACGAAGAGCTGCGTGAGCTTGAGTCGCTGCCAGAGGGCGCCACGCGCTACGACGAGGGTAACCTGATCATTCTCATCTACGGGCAGTCTGCGTCATGACTGCGCTGATGCTTATGACCGCCTGCCTGCTGACGTGTCTGGGCCAGATTGCGCAAAAGAAAGCGGTAGAAAGCTGGCGCGGCGTATTACCCGGCCTGCTGCTTGCGTTGCGATCAGGATGGCTCTGGCTGGCGATCACCTGCCTGGGCCTCGGCCTGCTGACCTGGTTGATGGTGTTGCAGCGCATGGAGGTCGGCGTCGCCTACCCCATGCTCGGCGTCAACTTCGTCTTGATCACCCTGGTGGGTCGCTACGTTTTCAAGGAGCCGGTAGACCTGCAGCACTGGCTGGGCGTCGCATTGATTGTGTGCGGCGTGGTCTTGCTGGGAAGTCAGGCATGACCCGCCACGGCGCGACATTGTGCGCCATAGCCAGTGTGGCGCTGGTCAGCAGCGCCCAACTGGGTATGCGCTGGGGCATGAGCCGCTTGCCATCACTTCTGCACTTGCCAGACCTGCAAGCCTATACACATATCCAGCTCTATGCCGTCGGCGTGATTATCGCGTCGATCATCGCCTACGCACTCTCCATGCTTTTCTGGCTTGTGGCACTTCGGGGTTTGCCCCTGAGCCGCGCCTATTCGCTGCTGAGCATCAGCTACGCACTGGTTTATACCCTGGCCGCCGTTCTGCCATTTTTCCATGAGGCATTCACAGTATCGAAAACTGTGGGTGTCACGCTGATCGTTGCAGGTGTCTTGACCATCAACCTCCGGCGCATCCCCAGCCCACAACCTCAGGATATTCCCCATGAAAATAAGCGTTTTCGGTAGCGGATATGTCGGCCTTGTACAGGCAACCGTGCTGGCCGAAGTTGGCCACGATGTGGTCTGCATGGACATCGATCAGGCCAAAATAGATCAGTTACGTCAGGGCCAGGTGCATATCTTCGAGCCTGGGCTGGCCAATCTAGTCCGCGAAAACCTGGATCATAAGCGTCTGCACTTCACCACCGACGAGCAACTGGCGGTCGAACATGCAGAGGTTTTGTTCATCGCGGTCGGCACACCTTCACGAGACGACGGCTCCGCTGACCTGAGCGGTTTTTTCGCGGTGGGCGACGCGATTGCGCGGCATCGGCGCGAACCGTTGATCATCGTCGAGAAATCGACAGTACCGGTCGGCAGCGGCGACGCGTTGCGCACCCATATCGACAAGGCCCTGCGCCAGGCCGGCCGGCTGCTGCAATTCGACGTGGTGTCCAACCCTGAATTCCTCAAGGAAGGCTCTGCGGTCAATGACTGCCGCCGTCCGGACCGGATCGTCATCGGTTGCGAAAATGACGCGGTGCGCAAAGTCATGCGCGAGCTGTACGCTCCGTTCAACCGCAACCACGACCGGATAATGTTCATGGACCTGCGCAGCGCCGAACTGACCAAGTACGCAGCCAACTGCATGCTGGCAACCAAGATCAGCTTCATCAATCAGATCGCCGAGCTGGCAGAACACCTGGGCGCTGATATCGAATCCGTGCGTCTGGGCATCGGCGCCGACTCACGCATTGGCTACGACTTCATCTACCCCGGCTGCGGTTATGGTGGTTCATGCTTCGGCAAAGATATTCGCGCGCTGATCCACAGTGCCAAAGAGGCCCACTGCAACAATGACCTGCTGTCGGTGGTCGAGGCCATCAATGAGCGACAGAAAAGCAAACTGTTCGAGCGGGTCAACGCCTTTTATCAAGGCGACCTGCGCGGCAAGACCTTCGCACTGTGGGGCCTGGCGTTCAAACCCAACACCGACGACATGCGCGACGCGCCCAGCCGGGTACTGATGGAAGCGTTGTGGGCAGCTGGCGCCAGCGTTCGGGCATTCGACCCTGAAGCCATGCAGGAAACCCAGCGTATTTACGGCCATCGCAAGGACTTGGTCTTGATGGGCACGCCAGAATCCACACTGAACGATGCCGATGCACTGATCATCTGCACCGAATGGCAGCAGTTCAAGGCTCCGGATTTCGAGTTGATCCAGCAGCGACTGGCCGCACCGGTCATTTTCGATGGGCGTAATCTGTACGACACCGACCGACTGGCAAAGCACGGCTTTCATTATTTCCCCATCGGCCGTGGCGAATCGTGCGAGCTGCCGATCCCGCAGAAGCAGTGGGTGCCTTACAGCCCGCAGGTCAGCAGCCAGGTCGTATAGCGACTTGTCATTCGCCTGCCGCCACGGGGGCCTGACTGACAAAATAGTAAATCCGCTCTCCGACTTTGACACTGTCCACGATCCGCAGCGGTGGCTGCGGAGGTGACAGGCTTTCCATAACAGCGATATTGTCGCCGGGACTTTTCAGAAAGGCACTCAGCTGAGCATCAGTCGTGAGCGTGCCCAGCAGACTCTGGCTGTAGAACACACTGGCGCCTGCCAGCCGTTCGCTGGGTTGAAACAATGCGACGTGATGTCCCTGAACCTGCAGCGCATGGACCTTGTCGGTCAGCGGCAGGAACGACAAATGTCGATCCGCCCGAGGCGCCAGCCAGATAGCTGCACTCAAATAACCCGCCACAATCAGCGCCACGCACGCTGTCGTCATGGCCTTGCGGTTGCTCACGATGAACGCTGCAAACGCCGAATTCGCAGACCGTCTCTGTAACCTCTCGCCCAACACAAAGGCATATTCAGCGGCGATCACGGCAGCTGCAGGTGCCAGTGACATCAGGTAGACCATGCGTTTACTGGACGCCAGCGTCAGCAGCAGGAATTGCGCCGCCAGCCACAGGCTGAAAAACAGCAGATAACGGTTGGCCAGAAGTTGCTTGCGAAAGTGCCACAGGCCCAGATACACAAGAATATTCCAGGGCAAAAATGCTTCGGGGAGCTTGGTCAGGTAGTAATAGAAAGGCTCGTAATGACCGGCTTCTTCGAACGAGCCGCTGAAGCGACCCACACTGTTGGTCCAAAGCACCTCTTTCAACAACGGCACCCCGCCCTGTCCGTACAGGAAATACAACCATACCAACAGTGGCACCAGAGCCAGCGCAGTGAATGTTGCTGGCAATAGCCAACGCGCAGGCACGACACGTCTTCGCTGCACGGATTCACACACCAGCCAGGCGAAAATCACCACGCCGGGCATGGCAAGCCCCAGTACGCCTTTACTCATAGTCGCCACAGCAACGCCCACAGCGAACAGCAACCACATGCCCAGTGCCCGGCGGTGGTTACGCGAGTGATGGCTGACGTGGAAAAAAGCCAGCAGCGCCGTGCTCACGCCCAATGCCAGCAAGGCGTCTTCGCCCACTTGCCGAGCATTGCTCCAGAAACTGGCCTGGGTCGCAAGAATAAATGCCGCCATCCAGGCGACAGGGGCTGGGCGGCCAAAACGACGCAACATCGTGTAAAGCAGCAAAACGCCCAACAGCCCCGCAAATGCAGACGCAAGCCTCACCGACCAAGGAGTCGCACCAAACAGGCGGATAGCCGTCGCATCCAGCCACACACTCAGCGGCGGCTTTTCCAGAAAAGGCTGGCGGTTCAGTGTCGGTGTCACCCAATTACCGCTCAGCTGCATTTCCATGGCGATGCCCGCTACTCGAGGCTCCGTAGAGTTTTGCAGTTGGTGATTGCCCAGCGCGAAGAAGAACAGTGCAGCACTCAACAGCATCAACGAGAGAACACGGGAAGTGATCAAGGCGCGTACCGAATTTAAAAAGGTCAGATCAGGAGGGAGATCAAGCTGTCGGGAGTATAAGCGGGCGATTGTTGAGGAATTGTTAATCGCGAGGCATATCGGCGTCATCATTCCGATGATCGCAAAAAGAATGGGGAGCCATAATGCTCCCCATTCTTTTAATTCAGTTTACGAGCGATACCCTGGCATCAGATCGCAGCAACAACCTTGGCAGGTGGCTGAGTGCGACGACCCAGTACGCCTGCGCCTGCAGCAACCAGGCCCGAGATCACCAGCGTGATCAGCAAAATCCAGGCACCTTGCGAAACCCGCTTGGCTGTCACTTCAGCCGCTTCGCGCGCTTTCTGTTCTGCCTGAGCTTTCAGCTCCTGATACTTGGCATAGGCCTGACGATAGCTGGCCTGGGCCTGATCGACGATCTGATTCGCCTCAGCGTCGGTCTTGTTACCACGCGCCTTGATCAGGTTGACCAGCGCCTGACGATCGGCAGCATCCCATGCCTGATCACCCTTGGCTTTGATACGGTCCATCAAACCACCCAACTGCTCGTCGGCCTGCTGAGGATTCTGGGCGCTCTGTCTGGCAGTGTTCTGCGCATCCTGCTGAGTGGCCTGAGCCTCTTGCTTGACATTGTCCGGGTTCAATTCAGGCTTGCCTGTCTGGCGCATTGCCGTTTCGATCTCGCCCTGGATATCGTCCAGATTGAAGTCGATGCCTTGCTCACGCAATTGGTCCTGGATCTTGCTGCCCAGTGCCGGCGCTACCTGAGCAATGCCGCTGCCCAGAGCAGACATACCGCTGCCTGCGAGATTGAGGCCGCCACGAACCACGCCCGTCACAGCGCTGGAGACCAGATACACAGTGATCAAAGACACCGATGCCCACACCAGCAGGCCGTGGAAAGCCCCTTCACGCTGAGCCAGACGCCCTGCGGCCCAGCCACCCACGAACAGCGAGATCACCGAACTGACGACCACCCAGATACCTGCTCCAGTACCGATGCCGGAAAGCGGATCGGCTTCCTGCATGGGATCAATACTGGCGGAGCCAATAGCAGTACCCAACAGGTTCAGCAAAAGCGATACAACCATGGCCAATACAACACCGGCCAGAATCGCACTCCAGGATATACGTTTAAGCAGCGGGGCCATTGCGTGAGTTTCCTGATACACAGGGGCGCCTGGGGCGATGCGATCGTCGCGAATCATAGTCGTAGTCCTTTATGTCATTGGCAGAAAACACAGAAATACCTGCGTTCCAATTTAATGACCTGATCGGCACGGCAGAAGTTTAAAACTTTTCATCCCTTTTTTTGCGCAGTTAAAAATACTGTCTACCGAGGAAGCGAGATGTCTCAGCCCTGTTTCAGACGTGTCAATACTTTGCAGTTGCGCACTCGGCATTGCGTTTATAAACAGTGGGCATGGACAGCCCGTTGTCTGTTGTCAGTTAAGCAAGCAGCATATTAGATAAAGACGTCACGCGGGCACGGCGAGAATCAGCAGCAGCCGGTAGCAGAATTAAAAGTGCAGTGGGCGAAGACTGGAGGAGTTCGAATGAGCCGCACATCCTGTCCGGCTCACTGTTCATGGGTTCAGGCTATTCCGTTTGGACCGTCCAGTACCTGCCTGATCTTTCTCGCCAGGTCATGAGGCATGCAGGGTTTGGAAACCACCTCAAACTCCGAGCCTCCGATATCCGTTCGCTCGATAGAGCTTTCGGCATAGCCGGTCGTCAACAACACCTTCACGTTCGGGTAACGACGTTTGACCTCACGTGCCAACATAACCCCGTTCATGCCACCTGGCATGATGAGGTCAGTAAACAGCAACTCATACATGCACCCGGATTCAAACTTTTTCAACGCTTCGCGCGCATTCAGGACAATGTCGGAAACATAGCCGTAGTCGTCCAGCACCATCTTCGCCAATTCGGCTACGTCCGGACGATCTTCCACAATCAGAATACGTTCGCTGCTGCCAAGACGTTTCTCTGTTGTCTGGGGCGATTCGATTTTCGTCAGCCCGGCTTCGTCCACCGGGAAATATAGCCTTAGTGTTGTACCAATGCCTTCTTCGGTATAAATACGCGCCGCACCACCCGACTGTTTGGCAAACCCATAAACCATCGAAAGGCCCAGCCCGGAGCCCTTGCCCTCCTCCTTGGTAGTAAAGAACGGGTCCATCACCCTGTCACGAATACTGGCAGGCATGCCAATACCGTTATCGGTGACAGCGATACTGACATAGCGTCCCGGCAGCAGGCCGTCATAGGAAACGTTTGCCAACTCGTCGACCACCAGATTGCGTGTCTCGATGAACACTTTGGGGTTGGGCCTGCCAATCAACGCATCCCGCGCGTTGATAAAGATGTTGAGCAGCGCTACTTCCGCCTGGGTCGGATCGATACGACAGTTCTTGAGGGTTGGTTCAAGATCGGTTTCGATTATCACTTCCGGCCCGAACGTACGCTCCAGAAGCGAATCGGTGGTGGAAACCAGTCCGTTCAGGTTCAACACCCGGCCTTGCAACTTTTGTTTACGGGCAAACGCCAGCAGTTGTTTGGTCAATGTGCTGGCACGCTCAACAGCAGACTTGGCATGGTGGACGCTGCGTCGAACACGCTGCAAATCAATTTCGGATTTTTCCGCCGCCGTGCCGATCAGATCGATATAGCCGCCCATGACTTGCAACAGGTTATTGAAGTCATGGGCAATACCGCCGGTGAGTTGCCCCAGTGCTTCCATTTTCTGCGCTTGGCGCAAGGCTTCTTCCGCGTCCTTGCGACGGCTGATATCCAATTGCGATGCAAAGAAATAGATCAAGTCACCGGCGTCGTTGTAGACAGGTGAAATGAACAGCGCATTCCAGAACGTAGAACCGTCTTTGCGGTAGTTAAGGATCTCGGTAGAAATATCGACGCGATCCTGAATCGCATTGCGAATGGATTGCACCACCGCCCGATCTGTATCCGGCCCCTGCAGAAACCGGCAGTTGGTGCCAATGATCTCGCTGGCCGAATAACCGGTCATGTCCAAAAACGCACGATTGGAAAAAATGATGGGATTGTCGGGACGGTTGGGGTCCGTCACGATCATGGGCATGCGGGTTGTTTCAACCGCTGCGAAAAAAATATCCCTTCCCTGATGCTGGATGTCTCCCGTTGCATCATTGTCGACACGGGCTTTATTTTCCGACACGCCAGAAACTCCAAGGCTATTGATAAGAGGAGAGATATATTCTCTACAGCTAGGACTGGTCGCCCTTCAAAAGGGTTCTCGAACAACTGATAAAAATCATATTATGGTCATTTGACTGGTAAGAAACGCCAAAACCGGCCGTTGGCTGACGTGTCGACTAGTCGGTTGACCGGCTCAGCGCAGCGATAGTTACCGAGGCTGAGTTGCGCCCTGATGCAGATGAACGCCTAGAAATTGGCGGGCGTATTGGCGCTGACGATCTCGGCTTCGTCCTGACCGATGTTGCGGAAGCGATGCGGGAGCGTGGTCGGGAAGTAATAGCCGTCTCCAGGACCGAGGATGTTGACCTGACCATTGATGGTCAGCTCCACAGTGCCTCGCGTGACCAGCCCGCACTCCTCGCCTTCGCTATGCACGATGGGCTCTTCGCCGGAGTCTGCACCGGGCGCGTACTGCTCGCGCAGAAAACGCATCTGACGGCTCGGCAACGTTGCGCCGACGAGCAGCAGCCGCACACCGTTACGGCCCAGATCAGGCTGATCACCTGCCCGGAAGACATACTGATCCTGCCCCGGAGGCTGATCAAAGGTGAAGAAATCCGCCAGAGTCATAGGGATCCCTTCGAGCAGCTTCTTCAATGAGCTGATCGAGGGGCTGACGCGGTTTTGCTCAATCAGGGAAATCGTCGCATTGGTCACACCACTGCGTCTGGCGAGTTCGCGTTGCGACAGCTTGTAGCTTTCACGCACCAGCTTGAGTCGTGCTCCCGTATCCATAGTGGCCTTATGCGAAAGATATCCGATGAATAAAGCAAAGCCCCGACGCAACGGATCTTCCATTTCGCGAGGCGGCAAAGCCGGATATTAAATCACGTTTGCCGGCAACACTCAGCCGCTGATCGCGTCATCACGACGCCGGGCATAAGCCTGACAGGCCTCGCGAAACGCGGTGAACAGCCTCATCGATACTGGGTTTTCCCTGAACTCCCATTCCGGGTGCCACTGCACACCGAGTACAAAACCCGGCGCATCGGGCAGTGAAACCGCTTCTACCAGCCCGTCAGGTGCCAGCGCTTCCGCGCGCAAGTCCGATGCGAGATGGTCAATGCCCTGACTGTGCAGACTGTTGACCTCGAACCCCGGTGCCAGACCGAGCGACTCCAGCAGGCCGCCCTTCTGCACCTGCACCGGGTGCTGCGGTGCGTACTGGACTGACAGCAACTCGCTCTGCGGCTCGCGGTGATCAAGATAGTCAGGCAAGTCCTGCACTCGCTGATGCAGGCTGCCACCCAGGGCGACGTTCAACTCCTGAAAACCCCGGCAGATGCACAACACTGGTACGCCTCGAGCAATGGCAGCCCTGAGCAGCGGCAACGTCATCCGATCCCGAAACACATCGTGTGCAGTGCCTTCCAGGCTCGGAGCGCCCTGATAATGGTGAGGTTCGACATTTGAAGGTGATCCGGTAAACAGCAATCCGTCGAGCGAAGCCAGAAGTTGTGCAGGCTCCGTGGGCTCGTCCAGCGCAGGGAGGATGACCGGGATACCCGCGAAAGCGGCAGCCTCGACATATTTATCGCCTGCGGTATGAGACGAGTACTTGCCCAACTGCTGGCGGCAAGCGGTGACACCGATCAAAGGAAGTCGTGACATGGTTGAATCCTTGGCAAAAGCAGGGAGCAGACAGCACCGATACAGCTATCCGGAAAATATGGAAGCAGTCTAGGATAGTCACTTGTGCAACAGACATGGGCATTCTGGCAAGGAAACATTGCAGCCATGCAATATGAAATTAATCATGCAGACCTTTCACTGGTGCTGGCGCTGGTTCGTGGCCGTACGCTGGCACGCGCTGCAGAGCTCCTGCACGTTGATATCTCCACGGTATTTCGCTCAATCCGCCGTCTCGAGACGGCTCTCGGTGCAGCCCTTTTTGAAAAGAATCGGCGAGGCTACATTCCGACCGACACCGCTCAGGCCATGGCCGAGCAGGCAGAGCAGGCCGAGATGGCTCTCAGCGCAGCTCGGGTGGCCTTACAGCAAGGCGAACACGTGGTCAGCGGCACCGTGCGCCTGACCTGTACCGATGCCGTACTGCACAGTCTGCTGCTGCCAGCGCTTGCGACGTTCATGCCGCAGTACCCTGCACTCACCCTGGAGCTGGCGACGTCCAATGCCTTCGCCAACCTCAGTCGCCGGGATGCCGACATTGCGCTTCGCCTGACCAACACGCCACCCGAGCATCTGATCGGGCGCTGCCTGGGACGTGCCGAATACGTCGTTTGCGGTCGTCCTGACTACCGTGAGGCACAGGAGCAGAACCCGGCCTCGGTGCCCTGGATCAGCCCGGACGATTCAATGCCGGACCACACCTCAGTGATCTGGCGTAAACAGGCATTCCCTGCGGTGATACCGCGCTACCGCTGTAGTAGCATGTCGGCCGTATCCCAGTTGGTCACTGCGGGGCTGGGAGTAGCAGCCTTGACGGATTTCACAGTCAGAGGCCTGACGGGTGTGGAGCGCCTCAGCGAACCGCTGGCGGGCTGCAGCACCGACCTGTGGCTGCTGACACGTCCCGACTGTCGGGCACTGCGCTCTGTCCAGACCCTGCTGGAGGCGTTGGCGCCTTTACTGCGAGCGGCATTGACGATCGACAAAACCGTCTGACAGGCGCTCTGTGGATCCATTAAATAATAGTTAACTAAATTAATCATTGGATTAATGCCTGTCCTGTGGCATTAATGATCCTGAGGAAAACAAGTGCGCAATTCTGTGGATCCATAAGACCTATAAGCAAACCGTGGAGAACCGTCATGCACCCAAAAAATGCCTGGTATGTCGCCTGTACTGCCGATGAAGTCACCGACAAGCCGCTGGGCCGGCAGATATGCAACGAGAAGATGGCGTTCTACCGCGATCAGAATCAGCAGATCGTTGCCGTCGAAGATTTCTGCCCGCACCGTGGCGCTCCGCTCTCGCTGGGGTATGTCGAGAACGGTCAACTGGTGTGTGGTTACCACGGCCTGGTGATGGGCAGCGATGGCAAGACGGTGTCGATGCCAAGCCAGCGGGTTCGGGGTTTTCCTTGTAACAAGACTTTTGCAGCCGTCGAGCGCTACGGTTTCATATGGGTATGGCCGGGTGACAGGGAAAAAGCGGACCCTGCACTGATCCATCATCTGGAATGGGCGGTCAGTGATGAATGGGTCTATGGCGGCGGTCTGTTTCACATCCAGTGCGACTACCGCCTGATGATCGACAACCTGATGGACCTTACGCACGAAACCTACGTGCATGCCTCAAGCATCGGCCAGAAGGAGATCGACGAAGCGCCGCCCGTCACCACCGTCGAAGGCGAAGAAGTCGTCACTGCGCGCCATATGGAAAACATCATGCCGCCGCCATTCTGGCAAATGGCCTTGCGCGGTAATAATCTTGCGGATGACGTGCCGGTAGATCGCTGGCAGATCTGTCGCTTCACCCCGCCCAGCCATGTATTGATCGAAGTCGGCGTCGCCCATGCTGGCAAGGGTGGCTATGAAGCACCCCAGGAATTCAAGGCGTCGAGCATCGTCGTCGACTTCATCACGCCCGAAACCGACACATCCATCTGGTATTTCTGGGGGATGGCGCGCAATTTCAATCCAGCTGATGAGTCGCTGACAGCCACCATCCGCGAAGGTCAGCGCAAGATTTTCAGCGAAGACCTGGAAATGCTCGAGCGCCAGCAACAGAACCTGCTGCAGCACCCCCATCGCAACCTGCTCAAGCTCAACATTGATGCCGGTGGCGTGCAGTCACGCAAAATTCTGGAACGCCTGATCGCCGCCGAGCGGGCCAGCCCTGGCGAACAGATCCCGGTCATGGCCACGAAGTGACGTTCAAAACCCCAGCCAGACGCTTTGAGAACAATCAGAAGTGACCCTGCAGCGGTCACCCGAGGAAACATCATGATCGACGTGACGGTGTCATCACGCAATGACGAAGCGCTGGATATCTGCAGCTTTGAACTGGTGCGTACCGATGGGCAGCCACTACCGCCCTTCACGGCCGGCGCGCACATCGACGTCCACCTGCCTGATGGTCTGATCAGGCAATATTCGCTGTGCAACGCCCCGAACGAGCGCCATCGATACCTGATCGGCGTGCTCAACGACCCGGCCTCACGCGGTGGTTCGCGCAGCCTGCATCAGCAGATCCAGGCAGGCGCGCAGTTACGCATCAGCGAACCGCGCAACCTCTTCCCCCTGGCCGAGAACAGCCGTCGTAGCCTGCTGTTTGGTGGCGGCATCGGTATCACGCCGATCCTCTGCATGGCGGAACAACTGGACCTGGACGGCGCCGACTTTGAGCTGCACTATTGCGTGCGTTCTGCCGAACGAGGGGCTTTTATCGAGCGTCTGAAGCAGTCGCGTTTCGCCGACCGGGTAACGCTGCACCTCGATGAGCAACCGGGCACTGCACTGAACGCAGCCCAAGTGCTGGCTACCCCAAAACCCGACTGTCATCTGTACGTCTGCGGACCGGGTGGGTTCATGCAGCACATCCTCGACAGCGCGCGCAGTGCGGGGTGGTCCGAGGACAATTTGCATCGCGAGTATTTTTCCGCCGAGCCGGTAGACACCAGCAACGACGACAGCTTCTCGATCGAGATCGCCAGCACCGGTCAAGTCATCGCTATTCCGGCCAACAAGACTGTGGCTCAGGTGCTTGAAAGCCACGGCATCGATATTCCGCTGTCCTGCGAGCAAGGCGTTTGCGGGACTTGCCTGACGCGGGTATTGAAAGGCATCCCCGACCATCGGGACCTGTTTCTGACCGAGGACGAGCAAGCGCTCAACGACCAGTTCACGCCCTGCTGCTCGCGCTCCAGGACGCCTCTGCTGGTCATCGACCTCTGATCAGTCGGAGGGTTGAATGACCTTCATGCGCTCGGGCACGCAGGTACCGAAAATCTCGGCATAGCGCAAGGTCGCATTGGCGTGCTCACGCATGATCGCCTCAGCGCGGGCACTTTGGCCGTTGATAAGCGCATCGACCACAGCATGATGCTGCATGTGGGCGAAATTGAAGCGTCGGTACTCGCGAATCAGGTTATTGCGATCAACTGCCAGTGCCGTGACCGACGCAAAAGGCAGATGATCGTTACGCGCCAGCGCATCGGCAATAGCCCGGTTGCCACTACCTTCCACAATCACCCGATGCAGACGCATGTTCAGGTCATGATAAACCTCAAGGTCATCTTCGGTGACGTGGCCTTTCTCGAACAGCGAATCGCCTAGATCCAGGCACGCCTGAAGCTCGTCACGGGCTTGCGGGGTCAACCCACGCTCGGCCAGTTGCCGAGCCGCCAGCCCTTCAAGCACTCCACGCACATCTACCGCGCCGGCGATTTCCTGTGGGCTGATCGAACGTACCTGAAAGCCCCGCCCGCCAAAGGGCACCAGCAAGCCCTCCTGTTCCAGCGTACGAAAGGCCATGCGCACCGGCATGCGTGAAACACCGAACAGTTGCGCAGTCGGCACTTCCATCAAGCGCTCACCGGCCGCCAGTTCGCCTGATGCAATCATTTTGCGCAGTGCAACGAGAACAGTCTGTCCGGGTTTACTCATGAACAGCATTCCGTGGGCATAGAAAAATGCATATTACCCCACTCGCGCGATGCTGAATGGCTCAGGCGCAATAGATCAGATGGGGCACGAAGCTGCGTAACCAAATGTGCGCTCGTCATCCGGCGTTTCAATCCACACCAGTGTCTCGGCGAACGTTATCGGCGGGCTGTAGAAATAGCCTTGTACCATCGTGCAGCCCAGGCTCGTCAGCGCGTTCAGCTCGTCCTGCGTCTCGACCCCCTCGATCACGCAACCCAGTGACATGTCCAGGCTCAGGGCTACCAGCGACTTGACGATCTTATAACTGGCCGGATTGTCATGCACGCCGGTCACAAAACTGCGATCAATCTTCAGTTTGGTCAGCGCCAGGGCGTGCAGCTGGCTAAGACTGGAGTAACCGGTGCCAAAGTCGTCAAGGGAGATCCCGCACCCCAACTGGCGAAACCGGGCAATCGCTTGTTGAACCTGGTTAATGTCCTGCATGACGGCCGTTTCAGTGATTTCCAGATCAAGGCGCGACGCGTCAAAACCGCTGTTTTCAATGATCTCGACAATTTTATTGACGCTTTCCCAGGTCGCGCAGTCATGGGCCGACAGATTGAACGACAGCTTGATCGGCGATGGCCAGGACAATGCTCGCTGCAGTGCATGCGTCAGCAAAGGTACGGTCAGCTTGTTGATCATGCCGATCCGCTCGGCAATCGGAATGAAATGCGCAGGAGATACTGCGCCGAGTTCAGGACTGTTCCAGCGTGCCAGCGCTTCGAAAGCCACTGTTTCACGTGTGCAACTTTCAATGATCGGCTGAAACAGGACGTGAAACTCCGTCTCCAGATTCGCCCGCCGCAATGCCTGCTCGGTTACGCCATCGGTATGCAGCTGTTTACGGTGACCGGCCGAAAAAAGGCAAGTGGACCCGGGGTTGTGGTTCTTGCCTTGGTAAAGGGCGTAATCGGCATATTCAAACAGCTGGGTGGCATTGTCGGCGGTGGCTGGAAACGTCGCGAAACCGAGGGTCGCGCCGATCTGGATCGGGATTTCCGACAGCTCGAAGCTTTCATGCATCAATGTGCAAAGGTGCTTGCCGAACATCAGCAACGCCTCGTTACTGATGTCGCCCTTGATGACTAGCGCGAATTCGTCACCGCCCAGCCGCGACACATGCACTGTATCGCTGGCAGCGCTGCTCAGCCGTTCGGCGACCAGCATCAGCAGCCGATCACCGATACGATGGCCATACAGGTCGTTGACCGGCTTGAACCCGTCCAGATCCAGCACACCCACCGCAAGCCCGCTGCGCTGCAGCAGTGCCTCGTTCATCGCCGTATCCAGTGTCTGGAAAAACTGCCGACGATTGGGCAAGCCGGTCAGGCTATCCTGATTGGCCAGCAACAGGTTCTCGTTGCTCAGCTGTTCAGTCCTGACCTGGACGTTCACCAGGCTGGTGAAGTCGCGGTACTGATAGCGAAGAATGATCAGCATACCGATAGACACCAGCACGATATTCGCCGCAGTGGCGATAAACGTGATGTTGTGCGTCGAAGCAAAGAAAATAACGAACGCTGTATTGACGATCACCGCGGTGGTCAAGGCTGCAGATTGCAAATGCATCATGCAGAAAATGCACACAATCACGGTAATACCCATGAAAAACGCCACGTGCGCCTGGGTATAGGAGTCGCCATAGGGGTACAGCGCCAAGGACCATCCCGCGAAGGCGGCGGCGATGATACCTGCCAGCCCATTGGTACCGCGCAACGTCGCCAGAATCGTGCTTGAAGCTGGCGGCGGCTTGTTTACCGAAAGCAGCCACTTGCGCGCGCGAATGCCGCACCCGATGGTGAGGACTGTCGGCACCAGCAACGTCAGCCAAATCGGAGCAGTCGCCCAATGGGTAAAGGCAAGCGCCCAGGTATTGACCAACAGCACGAAGTACATCAGCGGCAGTTGTCGGGACAAAGCGACGTATTGGGCTTGCAAAAGCCGGGGATTATCGGAAGGCACGGACATCAGGGTACGCAAGGCACCCGGTAGTTTTTTCAGCATCGCAAGGCTTCTCTGTCACTACAGTCAAAGCGCACGTGGCTTGCTGCTCATCATGCGAGCAGGGTTGTAACCTGCTCACCTGTAATGCTCTCGGCAGCGGTGATTAATTCTTTACAGTAAAACCGAACCGCGCATCGGTTTGAGTGAAACAGACAGGCCACAGTGCGCCAGCCACCGCGACAAGACATCCTGCAGACGCTTTGTGATGAATCTTCAAGTCACGCTCAGTTCGCCGCCACCTGGGCACGATCAGCCTGCATCACCAGCGACTTCAGCGACACATCGAACTGCTTCAATGCACTGACCTGAAGTTCACGCTGCTGCTTGATCTGTGCAGCAATCTCGGGCGCAGCCTTGCCCTGCACCCAGACTGATGTGATGTCCTTCACCACCTCGCCTTCTGCCTTGCCAATGTACTGCAGGTTGTTGTCGTAAAACCGGGCCATGAAACGCGCTTCGACCTGACTGTTGCGTTTGCTTACCAGCCGGTTATAGGTGTCGAGCATCACTACGACGTCCGGGCGCGCCAGCATCAGTGCGTCAAGGTTGTCGTAGACCGTTACGGAAGCGAACTCTTTGCTCAGAGACCCCACCAGCCAGTCTG
Source organism: Pseudomonas tremae (assembly GCF_001401155.1). GTDB lineage: Bacteria > Pseudomonadota > Gammaproteobacteria > Pseudomonadales > Pseudomonadaceae > Aquipseudomonas > Aquipseudomonas tremae. The sequence goes on along the minus strand of NZ_LJRO01000458.1, from coordinate 105,398 downwards.
TCGCCAGCTTGGGGTCTGAACTGCTGATAAATGCATTGCGGATACGTGAATCGAGCGCCTGGTTTTTCCCGCTCCCGAGCGCGATCGAATGGTAGTTGTTCAGATACTGCAGGTTGGTGAGGGTGTTTTCGCTGTACAGCACACCCACTGTCTGTGTGTGCCGAAGACTGGCGGCGCTGTCGGCGACGGGCGCGAAGTGGCAGGACTGTTCGGAGGCTGGAGTGGCGGACGAGACGGCAGCGCTGGCGGGTGCCGAAAATACGCTAGCGGTTGTCAACACAGCAGCAAGCGTCAACAGATTGAACATTCTCATCGCGTCGTCTCCCTTGGAGCAAGTGGCTATGACGCCATCCTCCTCCTTTGCCGGAAAAACAGAACTTGCCTTGCTTGATGATGACTATCGACTGAACAAATGATAGTCGACGCCGGCCAGCTGCACCTTGTTTCAGGCATGTTTTTAATAAGACCTTACTGCGGTGCGGATCGCTTCAAGCAGCATTCTGCAAGCCGGGTTGTCGTTGTCTGAACGCCAGACCAGATGCAACTCGCTCTGCACCCCCTCACCCAGGTCGATGTCACGAAACACAACGTCCTTGAACACCACGTTGGTCGCGCATCGCGGCACCAGCGCCAGCCCCATGCCGGCATTGACCAGCGCCAGAATGGTCAGTGATGATCCAAGCCACTGGACATACTCCGGCGCCACCTGCGCCGAACGAAACATGCCGGTCAGCAGTTCGTTGAATGGCGGGTAAGCAGAGTGCGAGTACATCAGAAAAGGAACGCCATCGAGGTCAGCCACACCTACGTTGTCCTCGCTAGCCAGCGGATGCTTGCCCGGCACCGCAAGCACAAAAGGCTCGCGCACCAGGCATTCGCTCTCGTAACCAGGCTGGAACAGCGGCGCCCGAACGATACCCAGATCAATGCGCCGAGCCCTCAGTGCTTCATGCTGCTGACAGGTGTTCATTTCAGTCAGGGAAATCTTCACCTGCGGCTGGTTTAACCGAGCCTCTGCAATCACCTTGGGCAGAAACTCATACACCGCGCTCCCCACGAAACTGATGGTCACCGACCCGATGTCACCTTCCGCGAAACGTCGAGCGGCAATGGCCGCTTGCTGCGCCCTCTCCAGCAGCGTCTGAGCCTCTATGAAAAAAGCCCGACCTGCGGCGGTGAGTGCCACGCTACGGGTACTGCGGGTGAACAGCTCGACACCAAGATTGTGTTCCAGCAACTGGATCTGTCGACTCAGCGGTGGTTGGGTCATGTTGAGTCGTTCGGCGGCGCGCCGAAAATTCAGCTCTGTCGCCACGGTGGTGAAACAGCGCAATTGCGAAAGCTCGAACATTGATCCAATCCAGGTATCAATCAAGTCAATAACTAGATTAGACGGGAATAATCCGCACGTCCATGATTGACTCATCCCTCAAAAAAACAATGAATGGGAGTCATCGCTTGAATACCACCCCTCACACCACGGATGTCACGGTGCTCGCGCGTGCCGCTTCCAAGGTGAAACGCCATGTATTGCCACTGTTTGTGGTGATGTTCATCGTCAACTACATCGACCGGGTCAACATCGGCTTTGTGCGCAGCCATCTGGAAACCGATCTGGGTATAGGCGCCGCAGCGTACGGGTTGGGTGCCGGTTTGTTCTTTGTTGGTTATGCGCTGTTCGAAGTGCCTTCCAACCTGTTGCTGCAGCGCTACGGCGCCCGCGCCTGGCTGACGCGCATCATGTTCACCTGGGGCGCGGCGGCGATGGCCATGGCATTCGTGCAGGGCGAAACCAGCTTCTATGTGCTGCGCTTTATCCTTGGCGCGGCTGAAGCGGGCTTCTTTCCAGGCATCATTTATTACTTCACTCAGTGGCTACCTTCAAGCGATCGTGGCAAGGCAATGGCGCTGTTTCTCAGTGGCTCGGCGATTGCTTCGGTGATCTCCGGTCCGGTATCCGGAGCGTTGCTGAGCGTAGAAGGGTTGAACCTGCACGGCTGGCAATGGATGTTCCTGATCGAGGGCTTTGCATCCATCGCCCTGTGTGGCTTCGTGTGGTTCTGGTTACAGTCGCATCCGCACCAGGCAACCTGGCTCAGCGCTGAAGAAAAAACTGCGCTGGTCAACGCCATTGCCGAAGAACAGCGGCTTCGCGAAGCCGCACAGACGGTAAAGCCTTCGGTATTCCGCTTGCTGGCCGACCGGCAGATTCTGTTGTTTTGCTTTATCTACTTTTCGGTAGCGCTGACCATCTACGGCGCGACATTCTGGCTACCTAGCATGATCCGTAAGATGGGCAGCTTCAGCGACTTCGAGGTAGGGCTGTTCAACTCGGTGCCTTGGATCATCTCGATTGTCGCCATGTACGGTTTTGCCGCCCTTGCCGCGCGTTTCAAACATCAGCAGGCGTGGGTCGCCGTGACGCTGGTCATCGCTTCTGTCGGCATGTTCATGTCGACCATTGGCGGTCCGGTTTTCGCTTTCGTCGCCATCTGTTTCGCAGCCATCGGCTTCAAAGCTGCGTCGGCACTGTTCTGGCCAATTCCTCAGGGATACCTCGATGCACGCATCGCTGCAGCGGTGATCGCACTGATCAACTCCATCGGTAACCTTGGCGGCTTCGTGGCACCCACCACATTCGGCTTCCTCGAGCAGACCACTGGTTCCATACAGGGTGGTTTGTACGGCCTTGCTGCCACATCGCTGCTGGCCGCCATCGTGATTTTCTTCGCCCGCACCACTCCGCGCGGTGACAGACGCCCATCCGACGTCGAGCACGCCCCGCTGCATCGCAAGGGCACGCTTGGCACCCCTTCCAGCCTAAAACCCTGAACCCTCGGGAGACAGTCCTTTGAAAATCACACGTGTGACCGTGACCCCTATCGCCTTTCGTGACCCGCCGCTGCTTAACGCCAGCGGCATCCACGAGCCTTTCGCGCTGCGTTCGATCATCGAGGTCGAAACCGACAACGGCTACATAGGCCTTGGCGAAAGCTACGGCGATGCTCCGGCGCTGGCAATTCAACAACAGGTGCAGAAGCAGCTGATCGGTGTCGACCCGTTCAATCTCAATCTATTGCGCAGTATCGTTCAGGCGACCGTTGCCGCACACAAGCCCGTCAGTCTGGCAGGTGCCGAGCTGGCGCCGGGCTCACACGCCAGCAAAGCAGTCAGCAACGCCTATTCCGCGTTCGAGGTGGCCTTTTTGGACGTGCAGGCACGCTCCATGAACCTGCCTCTGGTAGACCTGCTTGGTGGCGCGATTCGCGACCGGATTCCCTTCAGCGCCTACCTGTTCTTCAAGTATGCGCAGCATGCCGATGCGCCTTACGCGCCAGACAGCTGGGGTGAAGCACTGAACGAGGAACAGATCGTCGCGCAGGCCAGACGCATGATCAAAGCCTATGGTTTCAAAAGCATCAAACTCAAGGCCGGCGCGCTGGACCCAGAACATGAAGTGTCCTGCATCAAGGCGTTGAAAAAAGCCTTCCCCGGCTACCCGTTGCGCATCGACCCCAATGGCAACTGGTCGCTGGAAACTTCGATCCGCATGGCCGAATTGCTGGGTGATGACCTTCAATACTACGAAGACCCTACGCCGGGCCTGGACGGTATGTCCGAACTGCACAAACGCACCGGCCTGCCGCTGGCGACCAACATGGTTGTGACCGATTTCGACGAGTTCCGCCGCAGCGTGGCCCTCGACAGCGTGCAGATCGTGCTCGCCGACCACCATTACTGGGGCGGCCTGCGCGACACTCAGACGCTGGCGAAGATGTGCGACACCTTTGGCCTCGGCGTGTCGATGCACTCAAACTCGCATCTGGGCATCAGCCTCATGGCGATGGCCCACGTGGCCGCGTCGGTGCCCAACCTGGATTACGCCTGTGACACCCACTACCCGTGGCAGGAGCCGGACGAAGAAGTCATCAAGGGCGGAAAGCTGCCGATTGTCGACGGCTGCGTCAGCATCACCCGGGCACCCGGCCTCGGGCTGGAGCTGGATTACGACCAGCTCGGCAGGCTCAACGACCAGTACCACAGCTGCGGGATTCGTCAGCGCGATGATGTAAAACAGATGCAGAAGTACAAACCGGAATGGAAGGCGGTCAAACCGAGGTATTGAGAACCCCCGATCCGGCTCAGTCCGTGCTTTGAGCAGAATGGGCCGTCTGGTCGACGCCCGGTTGATCCTGCGGGGCTAATACCTTACGCCACAATGGGCGGCACGCCCGACAGTTGATGGACTTCAGGCTCTCTGATCACAGCCTGAAACATTGCAACGACCTGTCCCGACTCAGTGCGATACCTGATCAAGAAATATTAACTGAGGTGGCGTGGCGAGCAATTCGCCGGCTGCCGCCGAGAACTGCTGATAGTGTGCCGTGGCAACATGCGCATCCAGCGCTGCCTGGTGTTCAAAGCACTCACGCATGTAAAACGTCCCGGCCTCATCGGACTTCTCGAACAGCACGTATTCGATGTTTCCCGGTTCTGATCTGGAGGGTTCCACCAGTGCAAGTAATGCTTCTTTCAATGCAGCCTCCTTGCCCGGCCTGGCTTTCAGGACTGCGATCAAGACGATGGGTTTTACCTGCGTATTCATGTCCAGCTCTCCATTGTTCGGTTCAATTCGGTCCGGTTAATGCGTCGGCGCAGGCGCAGCGCCGACTTTCACGCGCAGCAAGCTATAAGGTTTTTCACGTTTGTCGTGGCCTGAATTGAAACCTGCCTGACGGTGTAACTGGTTGACGATGAAATACAGGTAACCGTCAGGGCCGATCGACAAGGTATCGGGCCATAGCATGCGAGGATCATGTGCCACAGTCTGCCATGCGCCGTTCGACAGGCGTTTGCGAATCGCATTGTGCTCATAGTCACCTGCGTACACAGCGCCCTCTGCATCGGACTCCAGCCCGTCGGAGGCGCCTTTTTCGCCGAGGTCCTGAACAGCAGCTACCAGTTGTTGCTCGGTTACACCGCTGTCGTTCAACAGGTCGGTAGCGACGGAGTACAGGTGGCGGCTGGACAACGGCGAGAAATACAGCGTCTTGCCATCTGCCGACAGTGCTATCCCGTCTGCAGCAACGGTCACTGGTTTGCGCGTGCCATCGGGGCCATCGCCAAGTACGGGCATGCCCTCGACGACAGGTACGAACGCAGGGTCTGCGGAGGTTGCCTTTGCCCCGCTCAAGCGCCGCACAGCCTTGCCGCTGGCGATGTCCATGACAATGATTGCGCCCGGCCCGCTTACCGACGAGTCAGTGACATAGACAGTCCCCTGCGACCCCTTGCGGAAGTCGAAGCGCATGTCGTTGACATAAGTGCTGGGCAAAATCACGTTATCCGGAAAGACCAGTCGCTTGACGATTTTATTGGTGGCCAGGTCTACCGCAACCAGTTTGGCACCGTGCGGACGTGGTGCTGCGAACCCTGGCGCCGCAGTATCCAGCATCCAAACGCGCCCTTTGCCATCAGCGACCACGCTCTGCACGCTGATCAGGCCGTCGGCCGGGTCTTTCGGGTTCTCCTGGTTGACCGCCGAATCCGGGTAGGCGACCACCTTGCCGTCACGAATCTCGCCCACCGTGAATGGCACCTTGTCACCCCAGCGAGGGAAGTTGACGAAGATTCGCCCGGTTTCGGTGACTGTCACGCCAGTCGGCATCGCGTCATAAAACGCATGGACCTGTTCGAGCTTGCCGACGGGTTTATCGGCAGGCGCACTCGCAGGCAATTCGGTGGTGCTCATGCCATAAGCCAGTGAAGTAGTGAGCGTGGCTGCGGAAATCATAGCAATTGCTAAAGAAATGGCTGTTCGATGCATGGGCTCTCCTGATGAGCCAGCCAGAGCTGCTCATCGGTATTTCGGCTCGGCGCACGTGCTTAGCGCAACGTGTCGCCAGCTGGGGTGGGCTACAGGATGGCAAGTATTCTGGCCTTTCCTGTTACAAAGAGAAATGCCGCGAATACGTAAACACTTTCAACGCAACGACGAAGATCAGCCCCCATCGGAACGCGTCGCGTCATCCATCTTCAGACTCGCGCGCTATCGGTCAGCAAGGCGCCAAGACGTTTCGCACTGTACCCGGTGGTTGGTCGCCTGATGATCAAAGCCTCTTTCATGACCGTTGCAAATTGCCCGGCCCTTTAATGACGGTCAACATCAATGCTATATTCTCCTCCTGTCGAACGGCCAGACAACGAGGAAAATACATGAAGGTCACCAAGGCGCAGGCGCAGGCCAACCGCGCTCACATTGTAGAGACCGCATCCGTACAGTTTCGTGAGCGTGGCTTTGACGGTGTGGGAATAGCTGACTTGATGGCAGCCGCAGGCTTTACCCACGGCGGGTTCTACAAGCACTTTGGCTCGAAGTCTGACCTGATGGCAGAGTCGGCCGCCTGCTCTATCCAGCAGACGGTGGAAAAATCGAAGGACATTGAGCCTGCGCAATTCATCGACTACTACCTGTCCCGAAACCACCGGGACAACCCCGGCACCGGCTGCACAATGGCGGCGCTCGGGGGTGATGCCGCGCGTCAGTCGGACGAAGTCAAAGCGACATTTGCCAAAGGTATCGAAAGCATACTCGCCGCAATGCAGACTTCGGACGAACGCACTGATGGCGACACGCTGCAGCAGTCCAGGGCCCAGACCATTGATATGTTTGCCCACGCGATCGGTGCTCTGCTGCTGTCGCGCAGCTGCCCGGACGATTCACCGCTGGCCGATGAAATACTCGAGGTATGTCGCGCGAAAATGCTGGCTCAAGTGACGCCCGCACAGGCCGGTTGAAGGGTTTCCAGCGCTGTGATGAGCAAGCAGGGCGGGACCGCCCTGCCCGCCGATCATTTCAGGAAGCAAACAACTTGCTCAAACACGCCAGCTTCTTCTTGTACGACTTGCGCGCCAGCAAGGCCTCCTCCAGCGTTACGGCAACAAAGCGGGCCTTCTGGTTGGGTTGCATCTGACCGATCAGGTCAAGGTCGGCGCTGATCACGGTGCCGATCATCGCGTAGCCGCCTCCAGACACTGCGTCACGGTGCAAAACGATAGGTTCCAGCCCTGCCGGGACCTGAATAGAGCCGATCGGATAGCAACTGTCGACGATGTTCGAAGGGTCGGAGCCGGCGCCGAACGGTTGTTCCCGTGGCTGGAACGTCAGCGCCCTGCCGCCCTTGAAGCGATAGCCGATGCGGTCCGCCTCCGAGCCGACGGTCCAGGACTCGGAGAAAAAGCTGGTTGCCGCAAACTCGGTCAGGCGCTCGTAATACAACCCCGGCACCACACGCAGATAGACTTCGCCGCCCAGCGACTGGCGCAGCGCCATCGGCAGACTCGCGCCTGCACGGCCCTTGCCGCTGGCGGTGCCCATCGGCAACAGATCGTCTGTCGCCAGCCTGCGCCCCTGAAAACCGCCAAGCGCACCCAGCGTGTAGGTCGAACGACTGCCCAACACCAGCGGCACATCGATCCCGCCCGCGACAGCCAGATAAGTGCGGGCACCATCTTTGGGAAAATCAAAACGCAACACCTGCCCGGCGGTTACAGAAAAAGCAGTGTCATGGTGCATTTCAACGCCGTCCAGGCGCGGAGCCATATGTGCCCCACACACCGCAACCAGAGCGTCGCACTGGAACTCCAGCTCCGGACCGACCAGGGTGCATTCAAGTCCGGCGGCACCGGGCGGATTGCCGACCAGTTGGTTGGCGGCGCTCAGTGCGTACTGGTCCAGAGCACCTGAGGGCGGAATGCCCAAATGGTAATAACCTTCGCGACCAAGGTCCTGAACCGAGGTGGCCAGACCGGGTTTGAGTACCTTGATCATGCCAGCACCTCCTGCAACGATTTCGGATAGCCTGCAGGATCGGCCAGAAACGCATCCAGTGAAAACTCGACGGGACGAATCCGCAGGTCGAAACGCCCGGCCTCCACTTCGGCAACGGCGTGATCATAGGTTTCCCGGTCCACCGATCTGAACTGCACAATGTCGCCCGGCCGGAAAAACACCATGTGTTCTTTCAGGTACGCCAGCCCCTGTTGCGGGTCGTAGATCGGCGCCGGGGTGACGCCGAACATCTGATAACCACCTGCACCACGCACCGAATAGATACAGCCAAAGCAACCGCCATGCCCCAGAGTCAGCTTCGGCGTGTCGGTGCGCGGGCGCAGGTACTTGGGCACCTGCAACTGCCGTTCACGTTCGACCATCTGAAACATGAACGGCAGGCCAGCCACGAATCCCACCATTGACACAAACCACGGCGCGCCGCTGTGTGCGGCGATGAACGCATCCACGTCGGCCAGATTGTTGATGCGCGCAGCGTATTCAAGGTCTGTGGCGCTCGGGTCCTGATGGCGGTCACGAAAACGCATCAGGGTTTCGTGGGTCCAGGGATCGTTGTAGAGCACAGGAATCTCGATGATACGGGTCTGTAAAGTGCGCTCGGCGACCGCGCCGGCTTCGGCCTCCCTTACCGCATTCAGCAGCGCATGTGGTGCGATGCGGTCGGGATCGAAACGGATCTGGAACGAGGCATTCGCCAGGCAAACATCGAGTACGCCATCCAGCGCCAGGCGCTCGACCGCACGGGTTACGGCCAGGCCCTTGAAGAAGGCTTCCAGCGACATGCTGTCACTGACCTCGGCAAAAAGATGTTCATCGGCGCCAAAGCTGTAGCGGATCGGATCGGCCATGTCTGTTCCTTTTTGGAATCGTTGTAGAAAGGCAGGCAAAGATCGTAATGGCGGCCCGGGAATCTTTGTTCCCGGTGCCGCATGCTGGCTAACGCGGCTTACGCACGTCTATCCCAGCATTATCCAGCGCTTCACGGGTTGCCTGTGCGAGGGCCAGGGCGCCCGGAGTGTCGCTGTGCAAACAGATTGAATCGAATTCGATGGCCAGATCCTCGCCTTCGACCGTAAGCACCCGCCCTTGCTGACAGGCGCGAACCACACGTGCCGCGACTTCAGCCGGCTCATGGGTGCGTACGTTGCGGGTAAAGACGATAGAACCGCTGAGGTCGTAAGCACGATCGGCATAGAACTCGCGGACCACCGGCTGACCCAGTTCCTGAGCCACCTTGCAGATCACCGAACCGGGCATGCAGTAAAGCAGCAAATCAGGCTCGAGACGCTGCAGGTTTTGCACCAGCAGCCTGGCGGCCTCTTCATCGCGAGCGAGGTGCATGTACAGCGCGCCGTGAGGTTTGAAATGCTGAAGGGCGACGCCCTGAACCCTGGCCAGTTCGCGCAGTGCGCCAAGTTGGTAAAGCATGTCATCGACCAGTTCCTGCGCTGGCGCGTTGATATGCCGGCGCCCGAAGCCCACCAGATCACGGAAACCTGGGTGTGCGCCGATGGCGACGCCCAGGCGTTTGGCCTGCTCAATGGTTCGACGCATGGTGCCTGGGTCACCGGCATGGAAGCCGGTAGCGATGTTGGCTGAACTGATAAAGGCCATCAGCTCGGTGTCGACACCGTCACCGATGGTCCAGGCGCCGAAGCTTTCACCCATGTCCGAGTTGAAATCCACCTGCATGGTATTTGCTCCTGAGGCTAGGTAGCGGGATGCAAACCACGTTAAATTTTCACTACCCCCTTGGGTAGATCTATTATCAGATACGTTATCTTCTCAAAAACAGATACCTCTCAGACTGGAGTACTTATGTCCCTGACCTTGCGCCAGGTTCGTTATTTCGTCGCCACCGCCGAGATCGGGCAGATATCGCAGGCCGCCATCCATCTCAATATTTCCCAGTCAGCCGTCACCACGGCGATCAAGGAACTGGAGAGCATGCTGGGTTCACTGCTTTTCCAGCGCTCGGCACAAGGCATGAGCCTGACCGAGGCCGGACGACACTTTCTCAACCGTGCTTATGTGATTCTGCGCAGCGTTGATGATGCACTGAACAGCCCTTTGCCCGATGTTCGCGCCAGCGGCGTACTGCGCCTGGCCGCGAGCTATACCGTGATCGGTTACTTTCTGCCGCACCATTTGCAACGGCTCGAGCACTGGCACCCGGACGTCGCCATCAAAGTGCATGAGCAGGAGCGCCAATCGATTGAGCAAGGCTTGCTGGAAGGCCGATTCGATATGGCTGTGGTGCTTACCGCCAACATCACTCACCCGGATATCATCTCGGAAACACTGTTCAACTCGGAACGCCGCTTATGGCTGTCCAGCCACCACCCGCTGTGCCAGCGTGCCTCTGTCAGCCTGGCCGACGTGGCAAACGAGCCCTACATCCTGTTGACCGTTGACGAAGCCGAGCAGAGCGCCATGCGCTACTGGGAGCTGGCTGGCCAACAACCAAACGTTCGTGTGCGCACCAGTTCGGTGGAGGCCGTGCGCAGTATGGTTGCCAACGGCAGCGGCGTGGCGATTCTCTCGGACCTGGTGCATCGCCCATGGTCGCTGGAGGGCAAGCGAATCGAAACGTTGACCGTGACCGACCAGGTAACGCCCATGAGCGTTGGGCTGGCCTGGCACCGCGGGCGCGAATTGAGCCCGGCGATGCAGGCCTTCCGCAACTATTTCCACGACGCGTTTCTGGCTCCTCAACAACTCTCGGCGCGGCGTTGAACGCATCGCGCTATGCCTGATCGGCCTTGGAACGCTTGCCAAGCGGTCCGTGCTGAGCCATCACTTCGCTCACCCAGTCGATAAACACCCGCACCTTGATGCTGACATGCCGATTGGGGGGAAAGGCCACATACATCGGCATGCTGTCCAGCTGCCAATCCTCGAACAACCGGACAAGATCGCCTCGCGCCAGATGCCGTCGAGCCATGTAATCGGGTAGCCAGAGAATGCCCATCCCGGCAAGTCCGGCAGCGATATAGGCGTTGCCGTCATCCACGGCCAGCGTGTAGCGGCCCTGAATATGGACCTGTTCGCCACTGCGGTGCATGGCATAGGGCAGCGCCTTGCCGGTTCGCGCCCACAGATACCCGACAATACGATGTGCCGAATCTCAAGTTACCTGGCTTTACGGTTTTGACTTCGAAATCAAGGTCATCGTCAGGCTGCCGGGATCTGCGGCGCAATAAACCGCTGCTTGAGCCCTTCAGCGGCTGCGGATCGGTACCACGCAGTCGCCCGGATCAACCACCAAAGGCTCTTCGAACTGCTGAAAGAACTGCCCCGAAACAACGTGATCTAGAAACTGCGCCTGGTCTTCGGTGACCCGTTTCACTGGAGCGTAGCCAACGGTATCAGGCACCGTCAGCAATCGTGCCTTGCGCTCATGCGCCACGGCGATGAACGCCCTTTTCTCTTCGTCGGACATTGCTGAAAAGTAGTCGGACAGACCTTCCAGCGAGCGCACTGCCAGATCCTGGTCGAGCTGATCAGCATCCGTGAACATCAAATGCCAGACGAAATCGAAAGATAGCTCAGCGAGGGCACGCATAGACAGGTTCCGTGGTGTTCCAAAGGCGCGAGAGTCGCCCTTCATCATGATTCGGTCAAGCGGTAAAAGATGACATGCATCATGCGCAGTGTTTATGGAGGTATAAACAGGTTTACGCGGACAATCGGTCGCGTTCCGGGAAGGCTCGATACAGAGGGTTCTCGATCAGCAGCGCCATGCCCTGCCCTCCGCCCACACAGGCAGCAGCAATACCGTAACGCAGGTTTTCTTCGCGCAACTGACGGGCCAGGGTCATGACCAGCCGCAGCCCGGTGGCAGCCAGCGGATGGCCGATACCCAGTGAGCCGCCCTGACAATTGAGCCTTTCAATGTCCAGTTCCAGTGTCTGCGCCACGGCCAGCACCTGAGCGGCCTGTGCCTCGTTGATTTCCAGTCGGTCGATATCGTCGAGCGCCAGCCCACTGCGCTGCAACAACAATTGAATGGCCAGCACAGGGCCGATGCCCATGAACTCCGGAGCGACGCCGACCACCGCGCTGGCCAGCAAATGCGCCATGACCGGCCTGTCTGTCTGCGACAGGTGAGCGACGAGCGCCGCGGCCGCGCCGTCGACCACCGCACAGCTATTGCCTGCGGTCTGAACCCCATCGCCATGAATGGCACGTAAACGCGACAACGCTTCAGGGCTGGTTGCGCGCGGGTGACTGTCCTGAGTGACGCTCTCGACCCCGCGCGGCAGCTCTATGCAGCGCGGTTGAAACAGCGCCAGTTCAAAGCATTCATTGCTGATCGGGACAATTTCCGAAAGCCAATGACCGTCGACCTGTGATTGCATGGCTCGCTGATGGCTGAGCAAGGCGTATTCATCCACTGTTTCGCGACTCAACACGTGGCGCCGGGCCAGGTTGTCGGCCGTGGCGATCATGTCCATGGCCGGTGCCGGATCGTAAAGCGCTTCCCAAAGAAAATCCTTGAACTGCACTTCGCCGCCCAATGCGAATCCGTCCCGGTGGGTATACGCAGCAATAGGATTGCGCGACATAGACTCGGCAGCGACGCACAGCGCCATTTGTCCGCCTCCACCCACGTGCAGGGCCGCCTGGCGCAACAACTCAAGGCCCGTGGCGCAGATTAGTTGTACGCCTAGCGCCGGAACGCTCTGTGGCACACCGCTGTACAAACCGATGTGCCTGGGCAGCAGGTACGCATCAAAACTGGCCTGTGCCATCGAGCCGGCCAATACCGTGTCGACCGAGGCTGGCGAGACTGCGGCGCGCGCCAGCACCTCGCGGGCCACCTTGATGCCCAGATCGATGGGCGAAATCTTCGCCAGCGCTCCGCCCAAATCCACCCACGGAGTGCGCACAGCCTCAACGATCGCGACATCGCTGAACGCAGAATACTGACCGCCACCGCTCACCCCTTGGGACCTGCATCAAGCCTGTCGGGGTCTTGGCCGCGATACAGCGCTTCGACTCGGTCTGCTCGCCACTGCAGGACCGCGCGCTGGTTGATCGACCCCTTGTCGGTAATCTCGCCGCGATCGATAGACGCAGGCTCATCGAGCAATGCAATCCATTCCAGCCGACTGGCGTTGCCGTTGGCGCCCTGGTTCAAGCGAGCCAGCCAGCCTGCAAACCACTCTCGTACTGCGGCGCTGGTCAGCACTTCGGCATCAGTTGCCTGTGCGCCCAGGCCGGCCAGTTGCCGACACTCGTGCAGGCGCGGGAACACCAGCGCGCCCAGGCATTCGCGATCCGGCGCGGTAATGACGACATCCTGAACGTACGGCGAGCCTTCCAGCACCGCGCGATTACGCATCGGGCCGACGCTGACAAACACGCCCGAGGACAGCTTGAAGTCTTCGGCCAGACGCCCGTCAAACATCAGCCCCAACTCGGGCGCCGAAGGATCGGCCAGTTTGATCGCATCGCCGGAGCAGTAGAAGCCGTTCTCGTCGAACACCTCGGCAGTCTGCTGCGGCGAGCGCCAGTAGCCCGGCATGATATGGGGGCCGCGAAAACGTCCCTCGAGCTTGCCGTCTACCGGCACCAGACACACTTCGCAACCCGGTGCAGGCAGCCCGATGTAACCGGCCATTGCCAACGGCCCGGTGGTAAACGTACAGGACGGCGCGGCCTCGGTCATGCCGAGCCCGGCCATCATGCGAATTCGTTCGCCACAATGATGCTCGGAAATTCGGTCAAGACGGTCCCAGATGCTCTGCGACAGCCCGGCCGCAGCGAAGAAGAACAGCTTCATGCGCGAAAAGAAGCGCTCACGCAGGTCAGCGTCCTGCTCCAGAGCATTTACCAGCTCTTCCCAGCCTTTGGGTACGGTCAGGTAGGCCGTGGGCGAGATTTCCTTGAGGTTGCGCAACGTTTCGGCAAAACCCTGAGCGGTCGGTTTTCCATTGTCCAGATAGAACGTGCCACCGTTGTACAGGACGATACCGATGTTATGACTGCCGCCAAACGTGTGATTCCAAGGCAACCAGTCCACCAGCACCGGAGGCTCTTCGCCGAACACCGGGAAGGTCTGCAGCAGCATCTGTTGATTGGCGCACAGCATGCGCTGGGTGGTGACCACCGCCTTGGGCAACTTGGTCGAGCCTGAGGTGAAAAGAAACTTGGCGATGCTGTCCGGCCCGCTGGCCATGAATGCAGCTTCGGCTTCGCTGCCGCCTGGCTTTTCGAGCAGGCTGGCAAAGCTCAGCGCGGGTCTGCCACTGAGTTGCCCACGCACCGTGATGATCGGCGTCTGCGCCGGAATAATCGCATCGATAGCGCGCTGGAATGGCGCTGCGTCGCTTACAAATACCAGGCCTGGCTGCAACACATCGCAGACATGGCGCAACTTGGCGAAATCCTGAGACATGATTGAATAGGCCGGCGACACCGGGCAATACGGAATCCCGGCGTACATGGCCCCGAGGGCGATCTGCAGATGTTCGATATCGTTGCCTGACAGCAACGTCAGCGGGCGTTCCGCAGACAGACCGAAAGCCAGCAGGCTTTGGGCAATGGCGCGGACATCAGCCAGCATGTCGGCATAACTGACCTTACGCCAGCCACCCCGGCTGTCGCGGGCAGCGATAAAGGTCTGCTGCGGCCTGACGCTGGCCCAATGCACCAGCCGGTCAAGCAGCCGGTCGGGCAATTGGGCCAGGGGTTCGAGGGCGCGCATGTGCAAGATGCCCTGTTCTTCCCGCACCTCGATGGGCGGGTGACCGATGGAGACCTGACGATAGCGCGGCGAACCGGCTTCACTCTGCAACAACGATGATCTGATATCGGAACTCACGTGCGTTCTCTCCATCAAGGCACACAGACGCCAAACGGCCAGCAGCGGTTCGGGTCGAGCGTGGCAGCGTCGGGCTGCAGCCTTGTTATTGTTGTACCCGGCTTACTGGCGAAACGGCTGTCCGGCAGGCCGTCGTCAGTGCGCAAGGATTCAGATCGGGTAATGCCGAGGCCCGTTTTGCAAGGTCACCCAGCGCAACTGGGTAAAGTGCTCGATCGATGCCTTGCCGCCGAAGCTGCCGTAACCACTGGACTTCACCCCGCCGAAGGGCATTTGTGCCTCGTCATGCACGGTGGGCCCATTGATATGGCACATGCCGGACTCGACACGTTGCGCCAGCGCCAGGGCGCGGCCGGTATCACGGCTGAAGATGGCCGCAGACAGGCCGAACTCGGAATCATTGGCCAATTGCAACAACGCCTCGTCACCCTCCCCGCGAACCACTACCGCCACCGGACCGAAGGACTCTTCGCGATACAGGCGCATGGCGTCCGTCACGCCGTCGAGCAGCGTCGGCTGCAGAATGCTGCCATGCAACTGGCCACCAATCAGCAGCGTTGCCCCCAGATTGACCGCATCGTCGATCAGCGCCTTGATGCGCGTCCCGGCGCTGACGTCCACCAGCGACCCAAGTACCGACTGACTGTCATCCGGATGACCCGCGCGTAAGGTTTCGATCTTGGCCGTCAGCTTCGCCACAAAGCTGTCAGCCACTTTCTGATCGACAATCAACCGCTCGGTGGACATGCAGATTTGCCCCTGATTGAAATAGGCACCAAAAGCTGCCGCTTCCACCGCAGCGTCCAGGTCAGCGTCGTCCAGCACCAGAAACGGCGCCTTGCCACCCAGCTCCAGCAATGCGGGCTTCAGGTGCCGGGCCGAAAGTTCACCGACGATGCGCCCAACGTGGGTCGAGCCGGTGAAATTGACCCGGCGCACTGCAGGATTGGCAATCAGGCGCTCGACAATCGCCGGAGCATCCGCAGGTGCATTGCTGATCACGTTGACCACACCGTCACCCAGCCCGGCGTCCTGCAACACCTGGCCGATCAGGCGATGCACCGCCGGGCTGAGTTCAGACGCCTTGAGCACCACGGTATTGCCGCAGGCAAGCGGCATGGCGATGGCACGTGTAGCCAGAATCACCGGAGCATTCCACGGCGCAATGCCCAGCACCACGCCGCAGGGTTGGCGCAAGGCCATTGCAAAGCTGCCGGGAATATTGGAGGGGATGACATCGCCGGTGATCTGCGTGGTCATCGATGCGGCTTCGCGCAGCATGTTGGCGGCCAGTTGAACGTTGAAGCCGTACCAGTTGGCCATCGCCCCGGTTTCTCCCGCAGCGGCGATGAATTCTTCGCTGCGGGCCTGCATTTGCTCGGCAGCCTTGAGCAGGCGCGCACGCCGTTCACTGGGCGCCAGCGCCGCCCAGCCAGGAAACGCGGCCTGGGCAGCAGCAACGGCTGCGTCCGCGTCTTCCAGCGTCGCTGCGGCGACTCGCGAAACCACTTCGCCTGTCACCGGGTTGCAGCGTTCAAAAGTACGACCTTCACGGGCGGGGCACGACTGGCCGCCGATCAGCAGGGGCACGTCCAGCATGGTGATTCCTCTTTATTATTGTTGAAGTGCAGCTTCAGGCTTTGAGCTGCAAGCCCAAAGCCTGGCAGCGAGAGGCCAGCAGTTAACGCTTATAGGCTTCAAGCCCCGGCTTGATGCTTTTGTCGTCGAGGAATTGCTTCATACCCTGCTCGCGCCCGCCTTCCTTGTCCAGCAGGCGGGACTGATCGAGCTTCGCATACAGATAGTCTTCGTTCTGCTCCCAGGTCAGTTCGCGGCAGCGCTTGAAGCCATGTTTCGCGGCGCGCAATACCACCGGGTTCTTTTCCAGCAGATTGAGGGCCAGATCAATCGTCACCTGGCGCAATTGCGCCAATGGCACGCTTTCGTTTACCAGGCCCATTTCAGCGGCTTTCTTACCGTCGAAGGTCTTGCCGGTCATGATGTAATACAGCGATTGCCGATGGCCCACGGTGTCAGCCATAGCCTTGCTGACCAGATTGCCTGGCGGTATGCCCCAGTTGATTTCCGACAGCCCGAAGGTTGCCTCGTCGGCACAGATTGCCAGGTCGCAGGCCACCAGCGGGCTGAAACCGCCGCCGAAACACCAGCCATTGACCATCGCAATGGTGGGCTTGGCGTACATGCGCAGCATTTTCCATTGCCACTGGGACGCTTCGCGACGAATCTTTTCCTGAAGAATTTCCGGCCCCGCATCTACCTCGCGGAAATACTCCTTAAGGTCCATGCCTGCAGTCCAGGCCTCGCCAGCGCCGGTCAGCACCAACACGCCTGCTTCAGGATCCTGTTCGAGCGTCTCCAGCACATCAATCATTTCCCGATTCAGGGTCGGGCTCATGGCGTTGCGCTTTTCAGGGCGGTTGAGGATGACCCAGGCGATGCCCTGCTCCATCTCGACCTTGACGGTTGTCCAGCGACCTTCGTACTTGCTCATGGCGTGCTCTCTTGTTCTGGATCAGTAGATGACTCAAAGCTAAACCGCAAATATAGTTATGTCAATTAACCATTAATGCAATTAATCACTATTTTGGCACTCCGGCAAAACAGGCTGGTCTTAGTCATGACTGCCCCATAGCTATCGGTCGCCAACCTCGGCAAACTGATCGGCTGATCGACCCCAACCATCAAAAGGACCGCATTTTCAATGGCCAAGCCATCCGACATCGCTGATGTTATCCAGTCGCCGGTACAGACTGCCGAGGTAGCTCTGCCCACCGAGTCCGCGCTGGATGATCTGATCGGTTATGCCATGCGCCGGGCACAGCTCAAACTGTTCCAGAACCTGATCGGCCGTCTTTCCGCTCATGACCTGCGGCCGGCGCAGTTTTCGGCACTCGCGATCATCGAACAGAACCCTGGCCTCATGCAGGCTGATCTGGCCAAAGCACTGGCGATCGAGCCGCCTCAGGTTGTGCCGTTGCTGAACAAACTGGAAGAGCGCGCACTTGCGGTACGTGTTCGCTGCAAACCGGACAAACGCTCGTATGGCATATTTCTCAGCAAGACCGGCGAAACGCTGCTCCGTCAACTGAAGCAGATTGCCGTGGACAGCGATCTTGATGCCACCGCAGCACTGAACCAACAGGAACGTCAGGACCTGCTCAGGCTGCTGAAAAAAGTCTACCAGGCTTGAAATCGTCATCAGCGGCGCTTCGCCGCTGGTGACCGACCGATTTCCAGTGCCTGATCACCAGAGCGGCAAGCTGTACTGGACGATAAAACGCGTCTGGTTTTCATCACGAAAAGCTGCTCCCGCCGGGAAGTCATTTCGATAGATCGACTTGCGTGCCAACAGGGCAACGTTCTTCAATGGACCGCTCTGGACGACATAGCCTAGCTCCATCTGAAACTCTCGCTCTTTTCGATCGTCGGCATTAAAGGCAGCCAGCTCTATGTTGTCGCCGCGCACATAGCGCAGACGACTGCGCAGACCGACAAGGCCTACCGCAGTGAAGTCATAGTCGTAAATGGCCTGCCAGGTGCGCTCTTTGGCATTGAGAAAATCCGAGCTCATGGTCATTTCGCTCAACCCCATCAATTCAGTGCCCGACACATAAGGCGTCGCTGTGTCGCCGCTGGAATGCATGTAACCCAGGCTGACGCTGTGCCCTCCCCACTTGTAGCCCAGCAGCGCCGAGAGATTCTGGTTATCGACCTCTCCGGCCTTCGCGCTGCCGGTGTCGCTGCTGAAGAAACTGCGCAGATCGGTGCTCAGTACACCGTCGCCGATGTCCAGCTTGTGCAGCAGCGCCAGGGTGTTCTGGGTATAAAGGTCGGCCACTTCGGCATGATAGGCACGCACGCTCAGAGCTTTGCTGGCCTGGTAATCAGCCCCGGCGTAGGCCATGTGCGATGACGTAGCCGCGCCGTTGAAACGGCGGTTCGGCGCTGCAATGCTGATTGCCTGATAGTTGCTGGAGTCACGCTTGTTGACCCGGTCGATATAGCCGGCATTCATGGTCAGACCGTCGATCTCCTTTGAGGTCAGCGTCGTGCCACGAAAGGTCTGCGGCAGCAGACGCGAGGGGCTGGCAAAGGCAAACGGCAGGAAAATCGACACATCGCCGGTCTTGATCGTGGTCTCGCTGAATTTCAGCTTGCCGGTCAATGCCAACCGCGAATATTCGTCGGCCGCGCGTCCGTCGCTGGCGGAAACTGGCAACAACTCGGTGCCGCTGCGGTCCGGAGATGAGTCCAGCTTCATGCCGACCAGAGCCCGTGCATCAAGACCAAAGCCGACCGGTCCCTCGGTAAAACCCGACTCGGCATTCATGATGAAGCCCTGCGCCCACTCCCGGGTGGCCGTCTTGGCACCGTCATCCTTGTAATCGCGGTCCATATAGTAATTGCGCAGCGTCAGGGTGCCGTGGCTGTCCTCCAGAAACCCTTGGGCCTGCGCAGTATCAGCCAACACGCTGATACCCAGCAGGCCGAATGCGAAGCGGCAGGTTTGTCCACGAAAAAAACAGACTGCAACGGCGCTGACTGCATCACGAGTGTGCATCGGCATATTCGATTTCCAATTATTGTTGTTGTTTTTGGGGTTCGGGCCCGCGCTTGATGGCAGGCTGTCAGTAGAGAATTGAAAGATTAAGCGCTGGCGTCAATCCACAATGATCGATAATCGAACATTAATATTATTAACCACTTTAAGATAATCCTTATCATACAATCCTAAGCCTATGTTTATAAACGAATAAACGTCCGACTTCTCGATAGACAGGCGCAGATTCTTTTTTTAGTTATTTTTGTTACCTTGATTCGCGCGGGTTTCGAACCTTCTACAGGGTTCAGGAGCCGACTTTGCAGACAACAAAAACAACAATGAGGCTTGCCATGAACAGTCCGTTGCGTCGCTCGACGCTGACCATCTTTTTGTGTTTCATCGTCGCGCTTATCGAAGGGTTCGATCTGCAGGCTGCCGGCACCGCCGCAGCCGGATTGCGGCAGACCTTCTCGCTTGATCCCAAAATGATGGGCTGGGTGTTCAGTGCCGGAATCATCGGCCTGCTTCCAGGCGCATTTTTCGGAGGCTGGATTGCTGATCGCATTGGTCGCAAGAAGATTCTCGTGGTCGCCGTGCTGCTGTTTGGGGTTTTCTCGCTGAGCACCGCTTATGTGCAGTCTTTTTCCGGCCTGTTGCTAGTGCGCTTTCTGACCGGGCTGGGTCTGGGAGCAGCGTTACCCAATCTGATTGCGCTGTGTGCGGAAGCCGTAAGCGAACGCCATCGCGGGCTTGCGATCAGCGTCATGTATGCGGGCGTTCCATTGGGCGGCGCGCTGGCTGCGGTGGTGGCGATGTTCACCAGCGAGCACTGGCAGACTACGTTCATCATCGGCGGTCTGGCACCTTTGCTGGCGGCACCTTTGATGATCCTTCTGCTGCCGGAGTCCAGCGCCTTCAAACAGCAGACTTCTGCGAGTGCTATTAAGCATTCAGCCGCCAGCGCGTTATTTGGCGAAGGCCGGACGCGTACCACACTGGCTCTGTGGGTCGGCTATTTCTTTACCCTCACAGTCATGTACATGTTGCTCAACTGGCTACCGTCGCTATTGATCGCGCAGGGTTTCAGCAAGCCACAGGCGGGCATGGTGCAGATGCTGTTCAACATTGGCGGCGCTTTGGGTTCTTTGCTGGGCGGGCTGTTGCTGGATCGCTGCAACGGCATGAAGGTCGTACTGTTTGTCTATGCAGGCCTGCTGGCGGCACTGGCTGGTGTGGGCGTGTCGGTCGGTATCGTGCCGATGGCGATGGCCGGGTTTGCTGCCGGGGTGTTCGTCATGGCGGCACAACTGGTGTTGTACGCATTGGCGCCGCCCGCCTACCCCACCTCGGTGCGCGCTACCGGCGTTGGGGCTGCCGTTGCAATCGGTCGTCTTGGTTCGGTCGCCGGCCCCTTGGCTGCCGGGCAATTGTTGGGCGCCGGTGCGGGAACCGCTGGCGTACTGCTGGCGACCTCGCCAGGCCTGGTGATCGCCGCATTGGCGGCGATCACTGTACTATCGCGCGCCTCGGCATTTGGCAAGCGCGAGCTCAAGACAGCGAGTTGAGCGATAACAACATCGGCGCTCATCGCCACACAGCGATGAGCGCTACACTTGGGCTTACTGCAAGCGTTACAACTTATGCAGGAAGTTAAGCACCAGCTTGTTGCCTTCAGTACGGTTTTCCGCGCCCTGTTCGAAGTAACTGTTGACCGTCAGAACGTTCTCTTTGTTGAAGCTGTACAGAACGCCCGGCCCGATCGCCCAGACTTTTTCCTTGCGACCGCTCACGTCGTGGCCGCCCACCTGAGTGTCGGTGAATTGCTTGAGCCAGTAACCGTTGAGTCCCACCGAGAGCTGTTCGGTCACTGCATATTGCAGGGTCAGGTTGGCGTGCAATGCCTGGCCTGCCTGTGTGTCGGAAACACTGCCAAAACCGGCTTGCGGGTCATCGTTCTTGCCATTCCACAAGTACATGAAACGCCCGCTGGCCGACCACTTAGGCGAAAACCAGTAAGTGGCCGCGTAGTACGGGTTGAACGACCAGAAGTTGCTGCCGGGGTTGATTGAGCGGTTGCGGTTGTAGGCGCCCACCGGAACAGACACATCGGCTTCGACCCGCTGGGTCAGTAGCGGGCTGCCATCGGCCCGAGTCAGGGTCGGCAGTTGCAGATAAGGACCGATAACCACGTCGCCGAAACCGGCGCGCGAACTCAGTGCGCTGTTATCAAGACCATCGTCCACGCCAACATGCGCCAGCGAAGTGTTGATTACGGTAATGCCCGGCATTGCACCGTTGGCCAGAGGCTGGCCGACGTAGATTATCTGTGTGGTAACTGCCAGTGCATCAACGTCTTGCCTGGGCAGCTGCAGTTTGTCGCCATTGGCGTCATTGAAACGGCTGGCTTTGGAATAGTTGAGGTATTCCTCCAGGTACCAGCCCGGCCCGGCAGGCGCTGGCGAGCCGTCGTAGAAGCTGGTATTGCCCAGGTTGAGGCCTGGTAGATCGTAAGCCAGTGCCGCCGATGAAAGAAAAACCAGAGAAGTGGACGCAACGGTACGCAAGATAGACTTGGGCATCTTGGGATTCCTGTACTTATTGTTGTTATTTTTTATAACCCCGGTTTCACGACCGTGTCGCCGGGGGGGAACGCTTTACATCTTCAGACGTACGAGGCCGCAAGTCCGCCATCCACCGGGAGGTTGACGCCGTTGATCCAGCGTGACGCGTCCGAACAGAGAAACCCGATCACGTCAGCTACCTCGTCGGCCAGCGCGGGGCGTTTCATATGCAAACTGTCGCGTGCCACTCGCGCTTCACCGACCATACTCACGAAATCGCCAAGGATCGGCGTGAACACCGGCCCTGGCGCGACGCAGTTGACGCGCACCGAATGATCGCGAAACCACGCTTGCGCCTGCTGAAAGCTCCAAACGATCAGCGCCTCTTTGAAGTACTGGTAACAGGTGTCCTGCGCCACCGGATTGGCCGCCAGCCACTGCTGGCCATCGCTGTAGCTATCGGTGGCAGCCAGCGCCTTGTGCAGTTCCAGCCGCTCGGCCCATTGCGAACCCAGCACCGACGACACGTTGACAATGCTGCTGCCCGGCGTCATGCGTGGCAGCAGGCACTGTGTCAGGTGTCGCAGCCCCAGATAGTTGACTTGCGCCACGGCCTGGACCGGCGCCGTGCCGGGCACTCCGGCAATGTTGCACAGGGCGTCGATCTGCGCTGGCAAGCGCTCAACCAGCGCATTGATGCTCTCAGGGTCACCCAGGTCGGCCTGAAAGAACCCGTCCACGGTGAGTTGCGGTTCATGGCGATCGATACCGATGACTCGCGCGCCGTGAAAGCGCGCCAGACGCGCGACCTCGGCGCCGATGCCGGACGAAACGCCTGTGACGATCAGTGTTTTGTTAGTCAGGTTCATGCTCACGTACTCTTATTGTTATGGGATCACGTCATTGATGTCTGAAAAGCTGAAGCGACTTGCGTAAATCTCAGAAAGGATAAGCCGGGGGCTGGTTTTTCACGGTAACCCACTGCCATTGGCTGTATTCATCCCAGTCAGAGGGGCTGCCTGCGCTGCTGCCGTTGCCAGACGCACCACGCCCACCAAATGCGTTGATGCATTCGTCGGCCACTGTCTGATCGTTGATGTGCAGCATGCCGCACCTGAGCCGGTCGCCAAGCGCTGTGGCGCGCCCTACGTCGGGAGAGATGACCGCCGCAGCCAGGCCGTATTCGGAACGATTGGCCAGCAAGATGGCTTCTTCGTCGGTGGAAAAACTGGCCACAACCGCCACCGGACCAAATATTTCCTCCTCAAACGCGCGCATCCCAGGCTTGACGCCGCTGAGCACGGTCGGGCGATAGAACAAGCCTTCATATTCGCCGCCGGTTTCCAGCTGCGCGCCGGCTTGCAGGGTGTCAGTAACCACTTGATGCACGTGCTGCAATTGCCGTTCATTGATCAGCGGACCCAGTGCAGACTCTCCCCGTGCGGCATTGCCCACCGTCAGGGCCCGGGCCTTTTCAGCCAGCTTACGGGTCAGGCTGGCAGCGACGGACTCGTGAACCAGAATCAGCCCCGTTGCCATGCAGATCTGTCCTTGATGCAGCCACGCACCAAAGGCTGCATTGCTTGCGGCCAGATCAAGGTCGGCGTCTTCAAGAATGATCAGCGGATTCTTGCCGCCCAACTCCAGGGAGACCTTCTTGAGGTTTCGCCCGGCGGCTTCGGCGACTTTACGTCCGGCCACGGTCGAACCGGTGAAAGTGATCATCTGCACATTGGTGTCGCGGCATAACGCTTCGCCTGCATCTGCCGCACCGGGTAGCACGTGCAACAGGCCCTTGGGCAGACCTGCTTCCTCAAACAGCCGGGCAATCAGGAAACCGCCGCTTATCGGCGTCTGTGGATCGGGCTTGAGGACCACGGCATTGCCGGCAGCCAGCGCCGGAGCTACCGAACGCAGGGAAAGCACCAGCGGGAAATTGAACGGCGATATGACCCCCACCACCCCGTGTGGGACACGCCGTGCATACGACAGGCGACCGGCCGCGCTTGGCAGTATCAAACCGTGCCCGTGGGCCTGCGACAGCATGCCTGCGGCCTGGCGTAGCAGCACGATGGTTTCGTTAACTTCATGCTGGCCCTTTTGCAGGCTGCCACCGGTCTCGCGGGCAACATAAAGCGCCAGCTCATCGAAAGCACAGACCGCGTGATCAGCGGCCAGAAGAAATACTTCTGCTTTTTCTCGAGGCCCCAGCGCAGCCCAGGCAGGCTGCGCCAACGCGGCTTCTCGGCAAGCGACGGCGATGTCCGCCGGGTTGGCCATGGCTGTGTTCATCAGCAATTCGCCGGTGGCAGGCTCGATGACGGCTTGCAGCCGTGCCGAAGAAGGAATCCAGTCACCATTGAAGATGCACTCGGCCTCAATCGCAGGTTGCAGAAGGGAGGTGTCGTTGGACGCAGACATTTCAGGACTCCGGCTTTTATGGTTGTAATCGCCTGTACCCATCGAATGGGTAACACGCGCCGTAATCACTCCAGAGCAAAGCCTGTGCCGGGATTGCCATCATAAGGTCATATATCGGGTCAACCGCTCTATCGCGTGGCTTTCCAGCTCTGATGCTTTTTTCAGAGAGCAACGCACGTAGCAATGTCGCCTACGAGGCTTGTTCATTTAATCAAGTTATGTTTACTAACTAACTGACAGATTGATCATTTCGATCATACAGGCCGAGGCACAAGAATGAACAACCCTCACAGCCACTTCCCCGATCATAGCGCCAGCATTGAGCGCGCCTCGCCTCGCGGCGACAGCACGCATTTTGATGTCGGCGACTCTCCGACCGCTGAAGAGCTGACAAGCTGCCTGTTCTTTTCACCTGACGATGGGCGTATCTGGCTCAATGACCAGCGCATGCTGTTGCTGCACAGCTCATCGTTTGGCACGTTGCGCCATGAAATCATCGAGCGACTTGGCCAGGAACAGGCTCGCGGCATGTTCACCCGTGCCGGTTATCTGTCCGGAGCCCGGGATGCCCGGCTGATCCGCGAGCGCTGGCCGTTGGCAGACGCCACCTCGGCATTCCGCGCCGGTACGCACCTGCATACGCTGGAAGGCATGACCAAGGTCGAACCGTTGCACTTCAAGTTCGATGCAGAATCGGGTTTTTACGAAGGCGAGTTTCTCTGGCATAACTCCTGCGAAGCCGACGAGCATGTCGCGGCCTATGGCGTCGGCCAGGATCCGGTGTGCTGGACCGAGGTCGGTTATGCCATTGGCTTTGTCAGCGGCCTGTTTGGCCAAATGGTGATTTTCCGGGAAGTGGAATGCCGTGGAATGGGTCATGCCCACTGCCGGGTCATTGGCAAGACCGCCGAACAATGGGGCGATGTCGAACGCGATCTGAGTTACCTGAGTGTGTTGAGCTCGCCAGGGCCTGCGCACCAGACGCCATTCGCACCCAGCCATGATCAAGCGCCGCCTGCCGGGACCGATCAACCGCTGATCGGGGCCAGCGCGGCGTTCAACAGCGCCACACAAGCGTTGCAAAGAGTGGCTATGACTCCGGCGACGGTACTGATCAGCGGCGAGTCAGGCGTCGGCAAAGAGATGTTCGCTCGTCAACTGCACCAGCTCAGCCGACACAGGGACGGCCCGTTCGTGGCGCTCAACTGTGCCGCCATTCCAGACAACCTGATAGAGGCGGAATTGTTCGGTGTGGAACGCGGGGCCTACACCGGCGCGACGCACTCCAGGCCCGGACGCTTCGAACGAGCCAATGGCGGTACGCTGTTTCTGGATGAAATCACATC
Source organism: Pseudomonas tremae (assembly GCF_001401155.1). Lineage (GTDB taxonomy): Bacteria > Pseudomonadota > Gammaproteobacteria > Pseudomonadales > Pseudomonadaceae > Aquipseudomonas > Aquipseudomonas tremae. The sequence continues at coordinate 79,825 of NZ_LJRO01000458.1, read as the reverse complement.
ACTGAGCCTGGCCGGGCAAAGCAAATTGCTGCGCGCGTTGCAGGAGCGCGAGATAGAACGTGTGGGCGGCGGGCATGGCATCAAGGTCCATGTGCGAGTGGTGGCGGCAACCAACGTCGACCTGCGCAAGGCCGTGACCAGCGGTGATTTTCGCGAAGACCTGTTCTACAGGCTCAACGTTTATCCGATTGCCCTGCCCCCGTTGCGCGAGCGCCGCGATGACATTCCGCTTCTTATCAATGCGTTTTTGAAGCGGTTCTGTCAGGAATACGGCAGGACGCCTGCGGGATTGACAATGCGAGCATTGAAAACCCTGTTGCGTTACGACTTCGCCGGCAATGTGCGTGAATTGCAGAACCTGATCGAACGCGGGCTGATCGCCAGCGATGAAGGCCAGGCCATTGATCTGGTGCATATCTTTCGCAACGAGTCGCTACCAGCGGGTTCTTACTCGCTGAATCACGATGGCGTATTGGCGCGAGCCACTTCGGTAGCGGGGGAAACAGTCCCTGAGGCGGGACTGCTGGATTCGCTGGCGCAGAACGACCAGGCCTTTTCGATTGACGATCTCGAACAGCGTCTGATCCGTGAAGCACTGGATAAAAGCCACGGCAACCTGTCGGCAGCCTCGCGTTTGCTGGGCTTGAGCCGCGCCCAGTTCGCCTACCGTCTCAAGAAATGCCCACCCAAGGCCGTTTGAGCACTGCAAACCCGGAAAGCGACTGAAGCGCGGCTCAAGGCCGCGTTTCATGCCGACATCACAAAGGCAGTGTGCTGACCACCCTCAACGCCAGACCTTCATAAGCATCCAGCGTGATGGTGAACTCGCCCTGCTCGGTCAGATCGCCTTCCACGCGTTCGTTGATGATGTCGACCACCGGGCCAGACGCGATGCCTGGCAGGTTCAGCGTCTCGACGATGGTCTCGGCACTGAAGTTGAGGGCGGTAATCTGCGTGCCCTTGCCAGCTGGCAACTCATGAACCATGACCAGCAGGCCCGGGTGTTCGACGTCCGGGATCAGAATCTGGCGGCTGGCGGCGATATCGTAAGCACGACGCACAGCGAGAATCTTCTTGAGCTGCGAGGCAAAAGAGTCCGGCCGTTTCAGTTGACTGACCAGGCTGCCATACAGCGTCCTTGGGCGCGGCATGTCACCTGCCGAAAACTCGGCTTCCGGGTCCAGATCGGCCAGATCATAGGCGCCCCGGTGAATCCAGCGCGTGTCACCATCCTGCATCAGATGGTCAACCTGCTCGGCGGGCAAGGTCAGCGCGCCGACCAGGTCCCAGCCAGACAAGGCAAACACACCGGGCTGCATGGCGTTGTACATCGCCAGCAACAGGTGGATGTGCTGAATCTGCTGAATATCGGCATCGGTGATCGCGTCCAGATCGCGAATGCCCAAGGCGGCCGTGATGATGCTCGCAGTGGTACACGACACCCCGTTGGTGACGAACTTGAGGTTGTAAGGCGCATGCTCGCCGGACAGTTTCTCGTACATCTCTTCGCGAATATGCTCGCGCAGGATGTTGCCGGGGAATGTCTGGCCCTGGTAATGGAAAGTATCGTGGGCGTGCAGCGTCCAGAAATGCACCAGTTCCAGCGTCAGCTCATCGTGGTTCTGCAGCGCATGAATCAGCGACGCCGGGTCGATGCCATAAGCATGCACCTGACGCAGCATCAGGCGCAGGAACTCAGTGGTGCCGGTCAGCAGCGCGTGCTGGTAGGCGGGCCGCGTGATGAAGTCGTAGGACAGGTCAGCGCCGCCCTGCCCCATGGACGCGATGTCATCGATGGTCAGGTTCAGTTCCTGAAAGCTGAAGCCCCCCGCTTTGCGGATCGCCCCGGCCAGCAGTTGGTTGCCGGTGATCGACAGCGGATGGCTTTCCGACCACGCCGTGCCCTCGGCACGACGTTCAACGCCGAGAAAACCGTTGGCGTCCAAGCGCAATACGCGGGCACCCATGACATCGATGGCGTGCAACGCATCACCGATGATCATCTGCTGCGCTGCAAAGCTTGGGTCCAGCCAGTTCAACGAAGGCTGGCCGTCCTTGAAATAATGCAGGTAAACCCAGCGCCGCGCCTTGCCATCGACGCCTTGCACCACGTCGGTCGCGCTCCAGTCTGTTTCCTTTACACCCGGCTCGAAGAAGATGACTCGCTGCAACTGACCGACGATGTAGTGCTTGTCGCGCAACTGATCGACCACGTCCGGCATCAGATTGACCGCGTCACGGCCAGCCGCGACGTCGGGCAGCAGCGACCAGTCTTCTTCACGGATCTCGACCATATGAAACAGGCCTGGATAATCCTCATACGCCATCTCGGCGAGGCGGAAGTCTGCGCCCTTGCCAGTGTGCGACGGGATGATGTCGTCGATGATCACCGCATTGTGCGCCGCAGCAATGCGCGTCAGGCTCAACAATTGTGCTTCGGTGCCCAGGTCCGGGTCGATGCCGAAGCTGATGCGGTCGAAATTACCATCGATACTTGGCGTACGTTCACGGCCTTGCAGTCCGCCAGAGAGCTTGAGCGGCCCGTTGTGAATACCCTGAATGCCGATTTCGGACAGGGCATGCCACAGCGTTTCGTCGCCCAGCGCTTCAAGTACCGAGCCGCCTTCACGGGTGACGATCGATGCCGGATAGGCGGTGAACCACACCGAAGCGATAGCGGACGCATCTCTGGGACGCGCCAGCGCAAATGGACGCTGCCAGAGCCTGCCTTGCCCCGAATAGGTCTTGGCGCGCTGTCTTGCGGCATTGAGCATCGATTGCTCGACCAGCCAGTCCACGTACTGCTTGTCCGGTATCGTCATAGCGTCCTGTCTTCCTCTCGAATCGGCGACCTGAGGCGATCCTTGTGCGGAACGCCCTGAATGTATTACCTAGGGATATGAGCCCAACAGACCTGAATCGTTGCATTGATGTGCGGACCCGATTGCCGCCGACAGCCCTGCGACAGTTTTTTCCGACTCAATAATGCAGCGCCGCAGGGGGCGCCGGCTTTTTCAGCGCTTGAATCACGGCATTGGCCGCAGTTGACAGCAATGAGGCCGGACGAGCCACCACACTGATCTGGCGCATGACCATCACAGGCAGCGCAATCTGCTCCAGCTCACGGAAGCCGTCGCGCAACAACATGCTGGGCACGATAGAGATGCAATGGCGCTTGGCGACCAGATCCATAAGCGTTTCCAGACAGGTGAGTTCTCCGCGTTGGCTGAGCCTGACCTGAGCCGATGCCAGTTGCTGATGCAGGCGCTCCACGCCGGGATGCCGCCACGCCACATAACGTGACACCTGGGACAGCTCGACAAAACTCTGCGGTAGCGTCCGCCTGGCGCGCGCGGCGACCAGTACATAATGGTCAGACCACTGATGGTGCTCCATGTAGTGCTCGCTCAGCAGCGTACCGGGCAGGATGAGAATGTCGGCCGCGTCCTTGATCAATGCATTCAATGAAGGGTTCTGCTCGCCCGGGTACAGTACATTCAAGTGGATATCGGGGTAATGACGGGCGAGAAAATCCAGTGAAGCGGACAGGCTCGTCTCGCGAATATGGGTGTGGTAATGGATGGTTACGCTGCCACTCACCCCATTTTTTTTAATTGCTCGAGGGTAGCCATGACGGTCCCCAGTGTCTGGGTAATGACCTTGCCATCAGGGGTAAGCTTGCAGCCGGTCCGACTGCGGATAAACAGCCGCTTTTCGAAGAAGTCTTCGACCTCCTTGATGGCATAGCTGATGTTGGACTGGCTGCACCCGAGAATGGCCGCGGCCTCCGAGAACGAACCGTGCTGTGCAACGGTTTGAACGACTTTGAAGAAGTGGGTTTTCATGTCCTGAACTCTGTTTTGCTAGGGGTGGGCGCGGGCCAGCCGCAGGGCTGAAGGCTGCTGAACTGAAAAATCGGGAATGCAGAAACCCCCGCCGATACACCGGACTGCCCGGCCTGTCGGCAATTCAAAGAGATGTCTCAAGCGTGGCAAAGCGACTGCTGGCTGTCCGTGGAACGTTCGCTATGCAGGTTTCGGGCGCACAGCGTGATGCGTGGTATCCGCAGGCTGGATATCCCGGGTAACGGCGGATATGGTTACGTCGCATTGATCGTCAGCAGTGCGCTCTGACGCGTCTGGTTTGCCGGCAGCGACCTTGCTAATGGCTTGGCTACCGGGGATGACTCAGTCGTTTTCGGTCCAGTCAAAATCCATTTGCAGCGCAGTACGCTCGGCCAGCTCCCGGCTGTGCAGACGCTCCACCAGATGAAGGCTCATATCGATGCCGGCTGAAATGCCGGCCGATGTCACGAATGAGCCTTCATCGACCCAACGCAGGGTGCTAAGCACGTCCACTGAAGGAAACATTTCCTTGAGGTCGTTGATGTCTTCCCAGTGCGTGGTCACCTGCTTGCCGGCCAGCTTGCCGGTCTTGGCCAGCAAGAACGCCCCGGTACACACTGCGGCGATTACACGACCGGGCTGCGACTGCTCACTGATCCAGCGAATCACGTCAGACTTTTCCAGTTCGGCAGTGATCACCCCTCCTGGAACGATCAGGCAATCGACAGGTGGATGGTCGCTGATCGAAAAGTCAGGATCGACCTTCAAACCGGCGCGGGCACGCACCGATGCGGTGCTGCGGCCAATGGTGAATACGTTGAACAACTGGCGGTCATCACGGGTGTTGCGAGCATGCATGCGTGTTGCGGTAGTGAACACTTCGTAGGGGCCGGCGAAATCGAGAACCTCGACGTCGTCATAAACGTAGATACCGATATTGAGTGGCACGAATTGGCTCCTGGGTCTGCTTGCCAGACCGCTTGCATGTTAAGGTTTCACCGGGGCAGATTACGCAGTGACGCCGCTACAAACTACTGGCTGAAATGCCAATATCCGGTAACATCGCGCCATGAAAAATCATCTCGTTGTCGCCCTCATCTACAACCAGCTCTGCACCTTCGAATTCGGTTGCACGGTCGAGGTATTTGCCCTTAAAAGACCCGAACTGGGGGTGACTTGGTATGAGTTCGCCACCTTCCCGGTAGATGACGGCCCGATCACCGCAGCCGGGGGTATCACCATTGTTCCGACGCCTGGCGAAGTGCTGCTGGAAAACGCCGATACCATCATCGTTCCGGGCTGGCGCGGCGTGGAATCCAAAGTCCCTCTGCGCCTGATCGAGCAGCTTCAGGCCGCTCATGCACGCGGCACGCGAATCTGCTCGATCTGCACCGGGGCTTTCGTGCTGGCAGCGGCCGGGCTGCTCGACGGGCATAAGGTCACCACCCACTGGCGCTATACCGATTTGCTGGCGACCATGTACCCGGGGCTGACCATTCAGCCCAACGAGCTGTATGTCGACCAAGGCAACATCGTGACTGCTGCCGGCTCCGCGGCCGGGCTGGACATGATGCTGCACCTGGTGCGCAACGATCATGGTTCTCGGGTGGCCAATATGGTCGCGCAGCGCATGGTCATCCCGCCGCATCGCGAAGGCGGACAATCGCAGTACGCCTCACGGCAACTGGTGGCGGCCAGTGACGGGCCGATTTCCAACCTCATGGACTGGATTCGCGGTGATCTGCAACGCCCGCACACCATCAAGGAGATGGCGTCGCGGGCGTCGCTCAGCACCCGCACCCTGCACCGCAGTTTTATGGAAAGCACAGGTCTGACCCCGTATGACTGGCTGCTTGGCGAACGTGTGGCGTACGCCAAAGAACTGCTGGAATCCTCGAAACTGCGTCTGAATGAAGTGGTGGACAGGGCCGGTTTTGGCTCGGAAGAGTCCTTCCGTCGACACTTTCGCAATCTGGTAGGGATCAGCCCGAGCAGCTACCGCAAGCAGTTCGCCCGGACCTGACGTACACCGCGTCGACAATTGATTCGGCGAGCTCCCCCCAAGCGCCGACGATAGCGGTATTGGTCATGGCGACCAGGCTTATTCCACACATCGGGTCGACCCAATAATGGCTGCCATACAGGCCGCACCACGACCAGGTGCCTGCGCCCTGCCGCTGTCTGGCAGCCGAGGGATCGGCGAGAATCATCGGCCCCAGCCCGAATTTCCAGCCCGGGCCACGATGAGCGACAGGCGTGGCACCGATCGCATTGCCCAGCAGACTCCGGGTACTGGACGGACTCAACAAAGGCGCGCCGCCGAGCCGCAGGCACTCCAGCAACCGCAAATAGTCATCGGCGCTGCCCAGCATCCCTGCGCCACCCGACTCATAGGCCTGCGCGTCATGGGCACGGGCCGAACACAACCACGCCTGACCGCTGTCGAGCAGCAGAACATCGTCATTGCCAATGAGCTCCGCGCCCGGACCGTCATGCCTGTAGGCACACGAGAGCGATTGATGCGGTTCGTGACGGAATGACGTGGCCTGCATGCGCAGCGGGCCGGTGACCCAGCGGGCGATAGCCTCGGTCAATCGCTGCCCGGTGGCCTGCTCGACCACCGCGCCGAGAACATCGGTTGCCAGCGAATACCCCCAGCCGCTGCCAGGTTCGAACAGCAGTGGCAACCTCGCCAGCCGGCTCAGGTTCTCCCGCAGATCGAACGAAACGCAGTCCAGCCCGTCGGACACGCCGCCCCGCAGGTAAGCGTTATTGACGGGCTGGTCGAAACCGTAGCTCAGGCCTGCGGTGTGCGACAGCAATTGCTGCAAGGTGATGACCGGCTCACGGCCATCCGTCATGCATGGCCGAAATGCCGGTAGCCAGTCGGTTACTGCGGCGGACAGGCTCAACACGCCCAGTTCGCAAAGCCGCAGTACAGTCACCGAGGTCAGCAGCTTGGTCAGTGAGGCCAGGCGAAAGCGCGTCGCACGACTGACCGCAAGCTGCTGTTCGCGATCCGCCCAGCCTCGTGCGCTGGCATAGCGCAGTTGGCCCTGCTGGGCCAGCAGCAACACTCCGCCGACTATCCGGCCCTGATCGACAAAGCGGCTCCAGACCTCATCCACGCGCTGCACGGTCAGGTCATCCAGCTGCGCCATGCCTCAATGCCCCTTTACTGCACGGCTGAATACCTGTGCATAGACTTCAGCAGAATGACGAATCGGGTTGGTGTGCGAGCAGCCATCGGCAAACGCCATGCGCCCGACCAATTCGGCGTCACGCTCATCAATGCCGATGGCACTCAACGTAGATGGAATGCCGATCTGGTCGCGCAGGCTCAACACCCACTCCATCACCCCGTCGAAGCTCGGACTCGGCAGGCGCAGGTAAACCGCCAGATCATCCATTTGTGTGGACAGCGCCGGGCGATTGGCCTCCAGCACGTAGGGCAGCAGGATCGCATTCAACAAACCGTGATGGTGGTCATAAAGGGCGCCCAGGCTTTGGGCGATGGCATGCACACCGCCCAGACCACGTTGAAACGCCGCAGCCCCCAGGCTGGACGCCACCAGCATCTGCTGACGCGCCTCCAGGTCCTGCCCGTCGGCGACCACCCTGGGCAAGAACATTTTGATCATCTGCATCCCCTTGACCGCTACCGCTTCAGCCATCGGGTGCCAGACCGGTGAACACCAGGCTTCCATGCAATGAGTCAGCGCATCAGCTCCCGTGGCAGCGGTCAGGTGCTTTGGCAAGCCCAGCGTCAATGTGGCATCGAGAATGGCGATGCGAGGCATCATGCGACTGTGCAAGATCGTGCGTTTGACCCGCGCCTGCTCGTCGGTAATCACAGACGCCCTGCCCACCTCAGAGCCAGTCCCGGCGGTGGTCGGCAATGCGATGACCGGGGCAATACCCTCGGGATCGGCACGCAAATGGTTATGCCCTATGTCTTCGAAGTCCCACAACGGGCGGTTCTGGCCGGACATCAGGGCAACTGCCTTGGCGGCGTCCAGCGCCGAACCGCCGCCAAACGCAATGACGCCGTCGTAACGGCCGCTTCGATAAACCTCGAGCCCCTCGGCGACATTGCTGCCGGTCGGGTTGCCCTTGACCCGGTCGAACACACCGCAGTGGCCCAGTTGCAGGCGGCAATCCTCCACGGCACTGGCGATCATGTCAGTACCGCCAAGAAAGCTGTCGGTGATCAACAGCGGTCGCTTGATGCCTGTCACCCTACAGGCGTCGGCCAGCTCATTGACGCGTCCGGCACCGGCGCGAATTGAAGTCGGGTAATGCCAGTTGTTGCTGTTCATCGTTCTATTCCTTGAATATCAATGAGATGAGCGTTTCAATTAAAGACGCTTGCGGGCAGCAAACCGACCAGCAGGCGCAAGCCGAACGCGATCATGAAAAGGCCGGTTACGATGTCTATCACCCTCTTCATTCGCTGATAGCGGGCTTGCACGGCAGGGATCGAAAACAGCGTGGCCAACAGCACGAACCAGGAGATCGCCAGCACGGCGATGATCCCCACCCCTGCAACGCGCACCCACACAGGCATGCCCGGCGTGGTAACAGTGGTGAATACGCTGGTGTAAAACGCCAGCGCCTTGGGATTGGTCAGGTTGGTCAGCAAGCCAAAACGGTAGGCGCGTCCAGGGCCGCCGATGCCCAACGCAGCGATGTCCCTGGGTTTTGGCGAGCCACCCGCATTGCGCAGGCTTTTGACGCCAAGCCAGGCAAGGTAAGTGCCTCCGAGCAGTTGCAAGGCTGGTTGCAGCCAAGGCACTTGCTGGAAGATGAGCCCCAGCCCGGTGGCTGCCAGCAAGGCCCATAGGATGCTGCCCGAGGCAACGCCCAGCCCTGCGCATACTCCCTGCGTTCGGGACTGGCTGAGCGACAGTTGAGTGATGACCAGAAAGTTCGGACCGGGGCTGATGATCAAAACGATGAACGCGCCAGCCAACGCCATCAGCAGAGTTATTTCACTCATAAATTAATTACCTTTTAATCAAACAGTTAAACAGCTTTATTAAATTGAAATGTGATGCAACTTGAAGAGAGGTTTGCCAGTTTTTCCAGGCAGGACTTCACCGCTTCATGCGCTTCGGTGAGCGCTCGGCAGGTCGGGTCAGGAGTCGGGACGTAGTGGTTGTAGAACGTGCAACCTTCTACCGAAGGCCCCAGCGCCCAGAGCCGCGCATTAGCCTGACCCTCGCGGCTGATGACGCGCCCCAACGGGTCAGTCTCGATGCCGTCGGCGGGCCATGCGTGCGCTGGCCGAATCAGGCCCTGCGCAAGCAGATCGTTGATCAGCTCAACGCCCTTAGCGGACCGGCTGGCGCCTGATAAACCGCTGCTACTGACCCTGGCGCAGATGACACTGCCCAACGGGATGTCTTTACGTTGCGCGTCACCTGTCGGCGCAAGAACCGTCACCACGCCGGCTTCGATCAGCGCCAGCAGGTCCTCGTGGCGCTCTTTTTGCGGCCCACCGACGAGTCGGTTGGAAAGCCCGGCCCACAGGCGGTAAAACTCCAGCGTCGAAGACTCGGTCAGGCCGTTGCGATCCACGACGCTGCGCAACAGGTCGCGATAGTCACGCCACACCTCCAGCGCCTGGCAGATCGGGCTATGCGCTGTGCCCAGACGGCTCAACGCCAGGTCTTGCTTGATCCACGCCACCAACCATGCTTCGTAGGCGTCCATTGCGCCTGACCAAGGCCGGAGGATCAGCCATTGCCCAGGGTCAAATTCGCCCCACTGATCGGCCAGCCAAGCAAACAACGCCTGCCTGGAATCGGTTTCGCCGAGCATCCGCTGGACTGACGCCAACTGTCGTGGCGCATCGAGCCGGACTTTGGCCTGGTAAAACACTGCGCGCATCTCGTCCTTGATCAGCGGCAGTACATCGGCGGTAAAGTCGAGCTGCCCGCCCGGCTTCTGCTCACGCAAACGGGCAATGGTGGCAGCGGTAAAAAACAGCCTGGGAAACGCTGCGGCGCTTGATGAATGCCAATGCGGTCGGGCACGGAACGGTTGCCCACTGCGCGAGTAGATAAACACCCTGGGCTCGCGCCCTGACGCCAGATAACGCCAGCCAGCAAACCCTGCGTCGCGCACATAACGCCCTCCGCGCCCCTCGGTCAGGCTCGCCAACCGGTCCATCGCAGTCAGTCCCAAGCCTTCGATTGCCACGACGTCGCCGACTTCTTGCGGCCCGAATGCGTCTGAGGCGTGCCCGCTGGTGAGGAACACGGCGTCGACATCCCTTGCAATGTTCAGGCTGCGCAGCGTGAAACCCGCCGCGTCGGGCTGTGGCCGGCAGCTGAATACTTGTTCGGCGTGATAACGAACCTGCACATGCGCCGGACATTGCGTCAGAAGAAAGCGGTAACTGTGCTGTAAATAGCGCCCCAGCAAGGCCCGCGGCAAGAAATCCCCAAACGTCACCGGCCTGCCCTGTCCATCGCGGCTGACATGACCGCGTTCGTCAAGCCGGACATCCTCGGCGTGGCACCATTGCAAAAAGGTCCGGCCCGGCGGCTCGCAGGCCGGAAACGCAGCTGAAAACGCCGATAACTGCCCAGCCATTGTATTCAGCATCAGGTAATCCGGCTGTTGCGCGTGGTGCAATCCGCTGCCCGGAGGCTGTGGGTCGAACACTTCGATCTGCAGCGGTTGCCGATCAGCGTGCCGGCTCAGGCCGATAAGTTGCTCCAGCACGCTGAGACCACGCGAGCCCATGCCGATGATGGCGATGATCTGTGTCTTCATGGCCATCACCAGCGCTTCGGTTCAAAGAAGAACTGCGGCACCGGCAGCGCGAGACCCTGCGCAAGTGCCTGGCGATAAATGCGCTGGCCTACCGCAAGGTCAAGCACGCCAAGCCCGAATGGCGAAAAGATCGATGCCCGATCCGGGCTCAATTCAATCTGCCCGGTCATCAATTGCGCCAGGGTGCCGGTAATGAACAAGCGATCCTGATAGTGGCGCACCGCAAGGTCGGGAGACGTCTGCGCCTTGAGGCAATGGTCAATGTCATCCAGGATGTTATTGGCCCGGGCAATAACCTCATGACCCAGATCGCGCAGCGAAATGTTCAGCACCAGTTGGCCAGGCCGAAACACCGGGTCCAGCACGTAAGGGCTGGGCGCCGTCGTGGCGAACACCACCACATCAGCCTGCAGGCTGACTGGCAGGTCGGTTTGCGCACTTTCCAGCTGATACCGATCGGTAGCATGCCGGACCAGCGCCTGCGCCGACGCCTCATGCTCATCGAAAACGCTCACCGAGCCCATCGTCCAGCCGTCACTGACAAACATGTCGAGAAGGGTTCTGGCGATGAGACCTGCACCGACAAACGCCATTCGTTGCACATGGCGCCTATGGCCATTCATCCAGCGCGCGCCGAGCACTGCCGATGCTGCCGTGCGCATGGCACTGATCCGTGAGGCTTCCAGGCAGGCAAAGGCATAGCCGGTCGCAGGGTCATTGAGGATCAGCACCGCCGAGGCGCGTTGCAGCCCGCTGTCGAGATTGCCCGGAAAACTGGAGATCCACTTGATGCCACTGACCGGCTTTGCGCCGTTAAGGCTGGCAGGCAAGGCAATAATGCGATTGGCCGGCGCCTCGGGAAAACGCAGAAAATAGCTGTCAGGATTGATCGTCTGCCCCGCCTCATGGGCCAGGTAAGCTGCCTGAACGTCATCAATGCAGGCCAGAGGGTCAGCTGCCAGCAAACGCGCAACCACCTCCCCGTCAATCACGTGAAATGGCGCCTGTTGCAAGAGGGTTGAGTCGACAGTCTGCGCGAGTGAGCTTGCTCGCGAAGGCGTCATGGCGAAATCACCACTTTGGCGAGCACGTTCGCTCCCGCAGAAGCTTTTGCGGAACGGGTGCTCAACGCTCGACTCTGGCGATTCGAGATCCGCCAGGGTCATGCCCAGCACGCCACGGCCAAAACGTTGTTCGACCCAATGATCATCGTAAAGTGTGTCCAGATAACGCTCGCCCCAGTCCGGCGATAACGCGACCACTACCGAACCGGGCTCGATGCGCCCGCGCCAGGCGTGTACGGCTGCGATTACCGTCGCGGTAGAACCGCCGACCAGCATGCCCTTGCTGCGCGCCAGAATGCGGCACATGGCAACGGTGCGCGCTTCCGGGATCATTTCCAGCGCATGAATACCCTCGGCATCAAAGATCGGCGGACGCTGGCTGGTGCCCAGACCCGGAATGAAACGTCGGCTGGCAGGCGTGCCGAACGTCACCGAGCCCACGCTGTCGACGGCGATGATGCGTGTGGTCGGATGGTGCCGGTGAAAATGCTGAAGGCAGCCCATCAGCGTGCCAGTGGTTCCGGCACCGACAAACAGATAGTCCACATGACCAAAATGCTGGCTGATCGAATGCGCCGTCGTTCGGGCATGAGCGCGTGGGTTGGCGGCATTCTCGTATTGATTGAGCCAGACATGACGCGGATCACTGGCCACCTTTTCGCGAATCAGCGCAATGCGCGTCCCCAGGAACCCGCCGTTGGCATCAGGCGTGTCGACCTTAATGACCTCGGCACCGTAGCTGCGCATCATGCGAATGTTATGGCTGGAGCTGATGGGGTCAACCACGCAGGTGAACGCAATCCCGCGCTCGGCGCAGATCATCGCCAGCGCCACGCCAAGGTTACCTGACGATGACTCGATCAGAATTGTCTCCGGCCCCAGCAGGCCGCGTGCCTGAACGTCGTTTACCAGCCCGACAGCGGTCTTGAGCTTGATCGACCCGGCGGGATTGAGCGACTCCATCTTCAGGAAAAAGTCCTGACCGATGCCCATCACTTTCAGGAAGGTCTGATCGTGAACGATGTCGCCGAGGCTGTGGTATTCAGCTGTCCTGTGCATGAAGGTCATGTCCGTTGCGCCAGCAAGGCTGCATCGACGCTCGGTTCCCGGGCCTGCTCCAGCCCTGCGCCAATCCTCCCGGCGCGCAACGCCATCAGCGAAAACGACTGGCTGTCGCTGACACCGTGGCTACGTTCGGAGAGACCGTTGACCCAGATGTTCACGTTGCAATGGCCCTGCATTGCGACGCGGTAATCGCGATCGATGGCCAGACCACCGTCCGCATCCGACTTGAGCCAAGGCTGCAGCCCACTCAACAATGGCGGTATCAGGTGTTGCTGATAACCGGTGCCCAGCACCACGGCATCGACTTCCAGCACCTGCCTGCGCTGACTGAAGGTGTCGGTCAGCACAACCCGATAGCCATCCCCTTTTGGCTCGATGGCGGTAATTGCGCTGTAGCCCCAGGTTTGCAGGCGCTTGCGGCCTGCGATGGCATCCTCGTAGATCAGCGAAAACAGCTTCTGGCTTTCATCCGGGTCGATCCCGGCATAGTTGGCCGAGCGGCTGCAGTCGAGAAAGCGATGCCGCGCCGTCGGGTCCAGGCTGTGGAAATAATCCACGTGGTCCGGGGCGAACACCCGGTTGGGGAACTGGCCCAGTTGGGTCAGTTTGAACCCGGCGGAACGATGCACCGAATGCACCTCGATTGATGAGTCGCGACTGAGCAGTTCCATCACCGACTCACTGGCACTCTGTCCCGAGCCCAGCACCAGCCAGCGTTTGGGCAGGTGCTCGCCAAAGGCTTGCAGCCGGGTCAGAAACTGCGACGTGTGAAACAGCGTCGGGCCAAGCAACGCCTCGAACGCAGGCGGAACCCGCGGTGCACTGCCGCTGGACAGCACGATATTGCGCGTGATGAAGCTGGCCTGCAGCGTATGGACTCTGACCTCCTGCAAGCGGCCGTTGCGGATCACCGGGTCAATCTCGGTGACTGGCGTATCGAACAGCGTGCGGGCGTCCACCTGCCTGGAAACCCAGGCGAGGTAATCCGACCATTCATGGCGACTGGCCGGGCGCCCCAGCAGCCCGAAATCGAACATCCGCCCTTGGTCCTTGAGGTACATGGCGAACGAAAAACGGCTGCGCGGGTTGCGTGGCGTCACCAGATCACGAAACACGTGATGGTTGATGTCGGTGCCGGCGAGCAGCAGTTCGCGGTGCCATTGAGTGTCCGGCGCAGCTTCCAGGTAGCGGATGGAAAGACTGCCCAGAGGCTCATTGGCCTCCCTTGCGTCCTCCACAGCGCAGGCCAGCGCAATGCCGGCGGGGCCGAAACCGATACAAACGGCGTCCGAATGAAAAGAGTGAGGTATCGAGTTACCCATGAAATTCCTGTCCTTAGAGTTGGCGTAAAGCGCTGTTCTTGGTGTTTCCGGTCAACGAGTTGCGGGAGTCAGCCCTGTCGGACCAAGGGTCCAGATGCAGCTCTGCGCGCTTTGGTACTCCCCCCGGTCAAAGCTGACGGCGCCCATCGGGGTGGCGAAAACGCTGTCATGCAACGTCGCCGACAGTGGTCGCGCGCGCCGTTGGCCGGACAACCCGGACAACCCGGCCAGCACGTGAAGCATCAGCAGGCTTTCGCGGAAATAGGTGTGCGGCTCGCTGGCGAACAAAGCCCGGTGCAGCGCGGCGGCCTGACAGACGCTTGCGGCGCTGTCGGGAACCCCGAAGCCGATGACGAAGGTATTGCGGTCCTGTTCTGGCGCGCAGCCCAGATGAGGCGAGGCTGCGTCGTCGGTGAGCACCAGAGGTCGAGTGCTGCCAGCGTTTCGTCGCGCGCGCCAGTGCTCGCGGCTGGCCTTGAGGCGACCGGCAAACACCTCCACATCAGCACGGGCGTGGCAACGTTGCAGCCCGGCGCGAGCCAGCGCATTGCCGAGGGTGGCGGCCAGCGCCTGACCGTGCGCACTGTCATCGGCCTGAATCTGTACGCGCTGCCATCCGCGGGACGCCAGCCAGTCGGCCAGATCGCCAGCCAGTTGCCGGTCTGAGGGGCAGAAACGAAACACGTTGTGATGCTCCGTCGTCAGGCGATCGATCGTCGCTGCCGGGGTCAGTAGCGCGATACCGGCCTGCTCGTAGAGCGGTGCAGCACCAAGGGCCGCATCCGACGAAAAATGACCTGCGACGACATCCGCTTTCCAGTCGATCATGTGCCGCGCAACTTCAGCGCCGCGAATGGCGTGCGCACCGTCATCGAGAAAATGCCACTGCACCTGAGCCAGCCCGGGCAGGCAGTTTCGCCCGATCGCCAGCGCCCGCATGAAGGTCCGCGCATGGGGCGTGTCATCGGGGTCGAACAGCGCACTGACGCCGACTCGCAAAGGCGCTGCGTGTGTGACAACCGGCTTCATGGCTGCACGCTCGCCGGGTGACGGCCCGGCATCAGTCGCTGCGGCGACAGGGCTGACCAGTCAGGGCAAGAACGGTCTTTCCCGGCCAGATGACCACGCAGTTGCTCGAAAGCGATCCGGGCGATCCCTGGCGCTAACTTGAAGCCCAACCCTGAAAGGCCGGCAGCCAGGTAAACCGGGCTTTGCTTATCGCAAAACCCCACCAGCGGGCGACCGTCGACGCTGTAACTGTCGAAACCTGGCAGCACGTCCAGCACGCGGACGTTCTTGTCAGAGCCACTCAACTGGGCGATGCGCTGGCGGGCATCCTGCGCATGACGTTCATCAGGCTGTACCAGGTGCTCCGGCCGTAATGCACTGTCGCGAAGGCCGCAGCCGGTCTGCACGATGTTGCGGGTCAGCGGGATGGCGTAGCTCTGGGTGACAGCATCGATGACCGGCATCGACCAGTCGCTGTCAGTCAACACCCTGGCCAGAGGGATCGAACGCACTTCAAGCCCCACACAGGGCAGCAGATGCTGGCTCCAGGCTCCCGCGGCGACCACTACGCTCCGGCAGCGTAGCGTCGCATCGCCCAGCTCGATGAATACAAGGTCGGCAGCGCGGCAATCGATGGCCTTGATCTTGCAGTGCTCCAGCAGCAGCCCCTGCTGGCGCACCACCTGACACAGCTCGGCAACGGCTTGACGCACATTGCCGACGCTCGCGTGAGGTTCGAACAGGTTGGCACGATCTTGCGCCAGACAATGCGGGTAGCGACGGCCATCGAGTTGATGATTCGGCACCATCCGCATTGGGTAGCGCTCGCTGCCATATCGCTCGATGGCTCGGCGCAGCTTGTCTTCCTGGTCGCTCGCCCCTCGATAGATAACGCCGGTGCGTCGTAACGCACGGGCATAGGTGGCGGCAAAGAGGGCATCGTCCATCTGGGTAATCGAGTACGCTGCCAGCGCCATCAGCGTCGGGTCGCCGTCATACAGGCGCACCAGGCCGCCGGAATAACCGCTTGCGCCTGTGCTGCCGGCCGTGGCCCTGTCGATCAAGGCAACTGATACCCCGGAGCTGCACAGCTTGGCGGCAATGCTCGCCCCCGTGATCCCGGCGCCAATGACCGCTATTTCATAGTCGATGAACATGTGAAGGTGCGTCCGTTCAGATGGAATATTCAGCGGCCGAACCGTTCATGAGCGTGGCAGTAAGGCGGGCTTCGGGCAGCCGGTAAGCCGTGATCAGTTGCGCTGATATTTGCGGGATCAGCGCCTTGCCGGTCACCGCGATGAACGCAGCCAGATGACCGACCGGGCGACCTTCGGCCAGGCGCAGGCGGGTAATGGCGATGACATCCAGCAGTACCTGAGCAAGACCTTTCATGGAGAACTGCGCAGGCTCGGCGGCCTTCAACCATTGCAGGCGAAAAGCCTCCAGCAGCCCGGCATCGGCACCACGCAGGCCATTCCAGCCGCTGTCCCCAGGTTGTTTCCCGGTTTCCAGCAAGGCCGGAAAAAACTGGTTGAACAGCGCGTCCCGCCATGCCAGGAAATCCGCCAGACGGAAATCGCCCTCGTTGTCCTCTGGTGCAATGCTGGCCAAGTACAGACGTGCGCTGTCAGCGCAGGCCTGGCGCGTCAGGTCGCTGACCCAGATGGCATGGTTGCGGCTGGTCGACAGGTTCACACCATCCAGCTTGAGAAACTGATTGGGCACAAAGCGCTGGCGGACCTTGATGTCCGGTAACGCCGACAACTGCGCCGGGTAGACGATGGCGTGGCTGAACACGCAGTCAAAACCGAGAAAATGCACCAGCGTGCCCTGCCCCGACTGCCAGTACTGGCGAAACAGCTCCGGGCGGCCGACGTTATGGGCGTATTCACGAAACGCAGCCATGTAACCGGCCAGCCCCATAAACCACGTGTGGACCCGACATGAACCGTCGACTTGCAGGTCGAGCCCGCCATCTCCGGGCCGGGTCACGCCCCAGTCATGCAAGTGCTCCAGCGTGTCTCGCAGCCAGTTGTCCAGCGGCACACGCCATTGCTGCCCTAGCAGGCGGTCGCGCAGTTGCGGTTTGAAATCAGCCAGTTTCAGAAACGCACGGTGCGCGATCTGCCATTGCGAAGGCTGCTTGCACAGCTTGCAGTGCAACCCGGTCATCAGCCCGGCATCCGGCGCCTGAGCACAGTTTTCGCACTGGCTGGCATCGGATTCGGCACCGCAGTAATTGCAGTGACCTCGAGCGAACGCCTCGTAGCCCCAGACGTCGCACGCCGGGCAATAGGGCTCGCTGGAATCACGAAAATCGATCAAGCCCGCCGCCTGCAAAGCGCTGAACACTTCACCTACCGCTCCGGCAAACCAGGGATTGTCGTAGGGACGCATCCAGTTATCGGGCTCGATGCCGATTGCCGCCAACGACGCTTCGATACGATCGGAGTTGCTGTTGGCAAGCGCTACCGGATCGACGCCGAGTTCCATCCCCTTGCGCAGCATGTAGGACTGGTAGTCATCGGAATAGGACACCAGCACGCAGTCGTGACCGCGCTGGCGCTGAACCCGGGTGAATACGTCTGCGGCCAGAAACGGGCCGGCTATATGACCAATGTGCAAGTCGCCATTGGGGGTTGGCGGTGTAATGGTGACGATGTACTTAGCCATCGATGCACCCCGTGGTCTCTGTGTGCTGCGCGACGAAGGCATTCACGTGATTCATGTCCCACCAGACCACATAAAAGTGGAAGTCTTCGGCGGAATCATTGATGACATAGTGGTTGGTGTGTTTCGGAATCGCGGCGATGTCACCGACATTGAAGGGCATCTGCTTTTCGCCCACCACAAGCTGGGCGCTGCCCTTGATGGCAATGAATATTTCCTGATCGATCTGCGTGTGCGCTTCACTGCAAGTGCCTGGGCGGACCACGCACCAGCCGCCCGCGAAGGGCATCGGGTAGCCCTCCCAGGGCAACAGTCGACTGCCGTCGAGCCCGTACTCATGTACCAGGGAATCGAAGGCGGTTTTACGGTGTATATCGAACTTTTCCATGCTCAGTCCCGTACGTTTCAAGTGCGGCAAAGCATGAAATTGTTGCCAATCGTTGGCTATCCGATTGCCGGATAGCTCAGAGGCGAGTTATCGATTTTTTTGATCGCTGCTCCTGCAAGACATTGGCTGTCCTATCTTTTCTGACAATGACTGGTATCGATAACGCTGATAATTGAATCGAGGGCGGTGGTGTTACCGTTGGCGGCGATGAACGAACACGTCTGCCGACCTTGCGAATCCGCGTCACAAGGTCAGTAAATTACTGCTCTGCTTCATCGCTCCTTTGGTTAGATCTTTAAGCCACCTCACATTGCGTGAGGTGGCTTTTTTTTGCCTTGCCCCCGCTAGAGATCAAAGCCATCCACCACATTGCGACGTTCGTTTTCGTTACGCATGTCGTAGCTGGCGGTAGTCGATATGTGCGTGTGGTGCGCCAGTTTCTGCGCAATCGACAAGTCGTACTCTTCGATTACCCGAGTGATGAACGAGCGACGGAAATCGTGGGGCATGATGTTCACTCCCACTTGGCGCCCACGCTGCTTGGCAATGAAATAAATGGCATGCTTGGTGATGCGGTCGCGGGTGATATGGCTGCCGCGGCGTATCCGGTTGAACAGAAACACGTCGTCGCTCTGCCCCGGCTGAAGGCATGAGCGGCGCAGTTCCAGCCAGTCACCCAGCGCCTTGAAGGCCCATTGCGGGGCGTACTTGATCAACTGTTTGTTGCCTTTGCCCATGACCCTAAGGCTGCGCTCGGCGAAATCAACCTGAGAAAGATCCAGATTGACCGACTCTGACTTGCGCATGCCGGAACCGTACAAAATCGCGATGATTGCAGCATCGCGGCGCCCTTGAGGCCTCGGGTCGGCAGCGCAAGCCTCCATCAGCTCACGAATCAGCGTACGCCGGATGTTGCGCCCCTTGACCAGGCGAGTGCCGCTGACCGGTTTTATCGAGCGGATTTTCAACAGTTGGTCATGGCTGATCAGGTCATGCCGCCAGGCTTCATTCATCACCCCGCGAATGGCATTCACATACAGCGAAGTAGTGTTGGGTGCGTAATCATCCTCGCGCAACGTGGCGACCAAAGCGGTGACATGACCTGGCTGCAATGTGTGCCAGGGAATGTCGTGAATATCCACATCGGCCATGCCCAGCCGGTCGGCTGCATCCTGCAGCACATAAGTCATGGTCAGGCGGCTGGAAGGCGCAAGACGATCCAGGTAGAGGCGCAGCGGTTTATTGACATCCGGTAGCGCGGGCGGGCTGACGTTGCGTGCGGCCTGGTCGGTATGAGGGTCTTGCGGCATGTGGAGCAACGCCTTCTCTGGTGCAAATGCAAGTGCGAGCGAACGGCTCATGCACTTCTGATTCAGGTTCAATTCGGCCATGTTCAAGCGCCCGACTTTAACATGCTCGACCGGGCAATCCCCGGTAACATCCCGGGGCTTGAATCAACGCTGGTCCGGGTTAGCCTTTGCGCGTGTTTCTAAGTCATCGCCGAGGCAATCTGATGGTGTACCTTGCTGCCCGATCACCACACCGTCGCGAGGCGGCCACCCGTTTCTGGTTGCTGGCCCACCAGCTAAGCCAGCGCAGCGAAGCCGAACGGCTGGCAAGTATTCAGGCCGGATTCGGCCCATGCTGGATAGACGCGATGCGCCACGCCTTCCATTTGGGGCCACAGCAGCTGGAAGCATTGTTCAATGCCTCTGTTTCCACCCTGGAGCGCCGCCAGCGTCAGCAGCGGTCACTGGACCCTGTGGCCTCAGAGCGTCTGGACAGGGTTGCAATGCTTGCCAGCCATGCCCTGCACATATTCAAAACTCCCGAGCGTGCCGGTCGATGGATGATCACTCCAGACAAGGCTCATGGCGACCGCACGCCGCTGCAATTGTGTGAAACCGGAATCGGTGCTGCTCAGGCGCATCGGGCACTGGCTGAACTGGACGTGAAAACGCTTGAGCAGCGCCCGGCAATCTTTCTTGATGCCCTTCAGCGCCCGGTGTCCACGACCACTCGCCCGCGAACCTGACCTGCAATCAATTGCGGTGCGATATCGATCACCTCGCTCAAACCGACTTCACGGCTGATAAGCGGTAGCAGGGACAAGTCCAGGTCGGTCGCCAGCCTCGACCATGCTTCCAGCCGGTCAGCGCGGGGGCGCGTCACGCTGTCGATCCCTGCGAGCGTGACGCCACGCAGGATGAACGGTGCCACAGAGCCAGGGAACTCCATGCCTTGCGCCAGGCCACAGGCCGCGACCACACCGCGATAACGAATCCCGGCACATACATTTGCCAGCGTGTGGCTGCCCACGGAGTCAATTGCTGCCGCCCATTGCTCCTTGCCGAGCGGGCGGCCCGGCTGTGAAAGCGTTTCACGGTCAATGACCGCCGCTGCGCCGAGCGTTTGCAGATACTCGCGCTCCGCCATCCGCCCGGTAGACGCAATGACTCGGTAACCCAGCCTGGCGAGAATAGCGATGGCAAAGCTTCCCACACCGCCATTGGCGCCGGTCACCAGCACATCGCCGTGGTCAGGCGTCAAGCCGTGTTTCTCCAGTGCAATCACACTGAGCATGGCCGTATAGCCGGCGGTTCCGACGGCCATTGCCTGCGCCGGGGTGAAGGCCTGCGGCAAAGCGATCAGCCATTCGCTTTTCAAACGCGCTTTTTGCGCCAGACCGCCCCAATGCCCCTCGCCTACCCCCCAGCCATTGAGCAGCACCCTGTCGCCCACTTTGAATTCGCTCGCATCGCTGGCTTCGACGACACCCGCCAGATCAATGCCCGGCACCATCGGAAAGCTGCGCACAATTGGGCTCTGGCCAGTGATTGCCAATGCATCCTTATAGTTGAGCGTGCTGTGCGACACGCGTACGGTCACGTCACCGGCCGGCAGTTTTGCTTCATCTATATCCGTCAGATTGACGCGATACCCTGCCTCGTCCTTGTCGATCAAAATGCCCTTGAACATGTACGCCTCCAATTTTAGACCGATCGTCTTTAAATAGACTCGAGAAATTATTGCGGCAACCCGCGAAGGTAACCGGCAATAAAGGTGTTCAATGGAATATCACTTTTGACCAGCCGGGCACGAAGCACAGCGCCCTCCCAGCCGATCCAGAAAAACGCTGCCAGTTCGTTGCAGTCTGCGTCTGCGGACAATTCACCGCTGACCTGCGCGTCTCTCAGGCAGACTGCCAGTTTCGCTTGCCAATCGAGCAGAATCTGTTCCAGCGTGTCGCGAAACCCCTCCGGCAGCAGGCCGACTTCCTGCCCGAGATTGCCGACCATGC
The DNA here is from genome assembly GCF_001401155.1 of Pseudomonas tremae. Taxonomy (GTDB): domain Bacteria; phylum Pseudomonadota; class Gammaproteobacteria; order Pseudomonadales; family Pseudomonadaceae; genus Aquipseudomonas; species Aquipseudomonas tremae. Next base: position 58,379 of record NZ_LJRO01000458.1, on the reverse strand, counting down.
AGCCGCGTCGATAATCATGCCGCGCCATGCCGCTTTTGGCGCTTTGCACGAAACCTACCAGCCGCTCCAGTGGCGAAAATGATTCATCCAGCAGCCAGCGGTCCAGGCGTTGCGCAAAGTATCGGGCGTATTCATCCAGCACCGCGCGGCCAAACGCTTCCTTGCTGGGGAAGTAGTGATAGAACGACCCCTTCGGGACCCCCACTTCCTTCAGAATGTAGTCCAGCCCGGTTGCTGAAAAGCTTTGCTCGGTGAGCACTTCAAGGCCGCGCCGCAGCAGCAACTCGCGGGTTTCGAGGTTGTCCCGGTTGACGTTGGGCGGGCGTCCTGGGCGTCTGGTGGTGAGCGGAATCTGAGTCATCCCCGAATACTAGACCGATCGTCTCACAAGTCAACCATCGGTAAAGTTCGCATAAACGGGCCATAAATGGCGGTTGCCATTCGGAGCAGCCTCGCGCTCAATGAAAAATTCACTGCTGCGATGCCTGATAACCGGAGAAACAGATGCCTCACTGGCCAGATACCCGTGTTCTTGAACTGTTCGGCATCACCTTGCCTATCCTGCAGGCGCCGATGGCCGGGGCCAGTGGCTCGTCAATGGCAATCGCTGTGGCGGCAGCAGGCGGTTTGGGCGCGCTGCCCTGCGCGATGCTGTCACTCGATAGAATCGAAGAAGAGATGCAGCTTTTCCGTCGGCACCATAACCGCGCTCCGCTGAATCTCAACTTTTTCTGCCACGTGCCTCCTGCCGCTGACGCCGCGCGGGCTGAACGCTGGAAGCAGACGCTCAAACCTTATTACGAGGAATTGGGAGCCGACTACGACGCGCCAACGCCGACCTCCAACCGCACGCCTTTCGACAGCGATACCTGTGCGCTGGTCGAGCGCCTGAAACCCTCGGTGGTGAGTTTTCACTTCGGCCTTCCCGAACCCACGCTGCTTGACCGGGTAAAGGCCACCGGCGCCACTGTCATCTCGTCAGCGACCACGGTCGAAGAAGCCGTATGGCTGGAACGGCAAGGCTGTGATGCGGTGATTGCCATGGGCTACGAAGCGGGCGGCCATCGCGGGCTGTTTCTCAGCGATCAACTGCACACGCAGGTCGGTACCTTTGCACTGGTGCCGCAAGTCGTCGATGCAGTGAGTGTCCCGGTCATTGCGGCAGGCGGTATTGCAGACGGTCGAGGTGTGGCAGCGGCGTTCACGCTGGGGGCATCGGCGGCTCAGGTCGGAACGGCGTATCTGTTCTGCCCGGAGGCCAGCGTCAGCGCCCTTCATCGCCAGGCGTTGCTGAATGCGACTGATAGCGAGACAGCACTGACAAATCTGTTCAGCGGTCGGCCCGCCCGAGGCATCGTTAACCGGATCATGCGTGAAATCGGCCACATCAGCGCCCTCGCCCCCGCCTTTCCGCTGGCAGGCGGCGCGTTGCTGCCGCTGCGTGCAGCGGCAGAGAAACTAGGCAACAGCGACTTCATGAACCTTTGGGCCGGACAGGCAGTCGGCATCAAGCACCAGCTCGGCGCGGGGGAACTGACTCAACAACTGGCAGCAAATGCGCTGAAAATTCTCTCTCGGCGGTAAACATAGCTTTCAGAACAAAGGGGTAGCGCTATATATTTAAATATATAGCGAAACGTCTCTCTACCAGCGGCGTCTGCCTCACCCTCAAGGAACCTGTTTCATGCGCAAGACCTCGCTGCACGCCCTGCTCAAGCTCGCTGCTCTGGCTGTTGCCATTCCTGCTGCCGCCTCGGCGCTAGCCGATGACGTACAAGTTGCCGTAGCGGCCAATTTCACCGCGCCTCTCCAGGCCATCGCTACAGATTTCGAGAAAGATACCGGCCACAAGCTCGTCGTCTCTTCAGGCGCCACGGGCCAGATCTATGCGCAAATAAAAAATGGCGCGCCGTTCGAAGTCTTTTTGTCGGCCGACGACGCCACCCCGGCCAGGCTCGAGCAGGAAGGCGATATTGTCAAAGGCTCGCGCTTCACCTACGCGGTAGGCACGCTGGCACTGTGGTCGCCCAAAGAAGGCTATGTCGATAGCAAGGGTGATGTGCTGAAGGCCAATCAATATCAGCACTTGTCCATCGCCAATCCGAAAACAGCACCTTACGGCCTGGCGGCGACGCAGGTACTGGCGAAGCTGGAGCTGACTGACACAACCAAAGCAAAGATCGTCGAAGGTCAAAGCATCACCCAGGCCTATCAGTTCGTTTCCACCGGCAACGCAGAACTGGGCTTTGTGGCCCTGTCGCAGGTTTACAAGGAGGGCAAACTGACTGGCGGTTCGGCGTGGATCGTGCCTGATTCGCTGCATGACCCGATCAGACAGGACGCTGTGATTCTCGTCAAAGGCAAGGACAACGCCGCAGCCAAAGCACTGGTTGCGTACCTGAAGGGTCCAAAAGCTGCTGCGATCATCAAGTCGTTCGGGTACCAGCTGTAAATGCCGCTGGGAAGTGCTGACATCGCCGCTATATGGCTGACAGTGAAGCTGGCGTCGCTGACCACGGTCATCCTGCTGATCATCGGCACGCCGATTGCGCTGTGGCTGGCGCGCACCGATTCGTGGCTCAAGGGGCCGATCGGTGCAGTTGTTGCGCTGCCACTGGTGCTGCCACCTACCGTCATCGGTTTTTATCTGCTGTTGCTGCTCGGCCCGAACGGTGCAATCGGTCAACTGACCCTGAGTCTTGGCCTCGGGACGCTGACATTCAGCTTTGCCGGGCTGGTGATCGGTTCGGTGCTGTACTCGATGCCCTTCGTCGTGCAACCTCTGCAAAACGCCTTCGCAGCAATCGGTACACGCCCTCTGGAAGTCGCCGCTACTCTGCGTGCCAGCCCTTGGGATACGTTCTTCCATGTAACCCTGCCGCTCGCAAAGCCGGGCTTCATCACTGCTGCGATTCTGGGCTTTGCTCACACAGTCGGTGAATTTGGCGTGGTGCTGATGATCGGTGGCAACATTCCGGAGAAGACGCGGGTGGTATCGGTGCAGATATTCGATCATGTCGAGTCAATGGAGTACCTGCAGGCCCACTGGCTGGCTGGCGTGATGCTGGCATTTTCCTTTCTGGTTCTGCTCCTGCTCTATTCGAGCGGCAGATCCAAAGCGGGATGGAGCTGAGCCATGGTGTCGCCCATTGAAGTGCGCCTGAAGATGGCCTACCCCGACTTCACCGTAAACACTGAGCTGACGTTGCCTGGCTCGGGCATTACTGCATTGTTCGGCCCGTCCGGCTCGGGCAAGACCACCTGCCTGCGCTGCATCGCCGGGCTGGAGAAAGCAGAACAAGGGTTTATCCGTGTTCACGACGAGGTCTGGCAGGACAGTGCCAACGGTATTTTCCTCGCCCCGCACAAGCGCGCAATTGGCTATGTGTTTCAGGAAGCCAGCCTGTTTGCGCATCTGTCGGTCCGCGCCAATCTGGAATTCGGCATGCAGCGCATTCCGCGCCAGCAACGCCGCATCGGATTGCAGCAGGCGACCGGGCTGCTCGGCATTGATCACCTGCTGGCACGCCGCCCCGACACATTGTCCGGAGGCGAGCGGCAACGGGTGGGCATCGCCCGTGCCTTGTTGACCAGCCCTCGCCTTATGCTGCTTGATGAGCCGCTGGCAGCGCTGGATGCCAAACGTAAAAGTGAAATCCTGCCCTACCTGGAGCGCTTGCACCGGGAGCTGGACATTCCCATGCTCTATGTCAGCCATGCTCAGGATGAAGTCGCACGCCTGGCCGATCATCTTGTGCTGCTTGAGTCTGGCAAGGTACTGGCCAGCGGTCCGATCAAGGAAACGCTGGCGCGGCTGGACCTGCCACTGGCCATGGGCAACGACGCAGGGGTAGTCATCGATGGGACGGTAACGGCCTACGATCGTCATTATCAACTGCTCACCGTGACGCTTCCCGGCAGCGAGCTTGGCATCCGCGTCGCCCACGCCGAAGTACCGATCGGCACGCTGCTGCGCATCAAGGTGCAGGCGAGGGATGTCAGCCTCAACCTGCAACCTGACGAGCACAGCAGCATTCTCAACAGGCTGCCGGTAGCAGTGACAGCAGAAATGCTTGCCGACAATTCGGCGCATGTACTGGTAAGGCTGGACGCTGGCGGCACCCCCTTGCTGGCGCGCATCACTCGCTATTCACGAGACCAATTGAACCTGCACCAAGGCCAGCAGCTGTGGGCGCAGATAAAGGCAGTCGCGGTACTGGCGTAATAAATCGAGAATTCACCGGGCGTGAAATACACGGCACCACCGTCAACGGTCGCGGTCAGTCTTTTTAACTGCCTCTGGAATTTAGCCATGCCTGACTCGACTGCCATCAGCCAGCCTGCCAGTGACCTGCATTACGTAGACGACACTCAGCCCGGCCTTACCCGCAAGATACTGCGCGGTAAATTTGCTTATTTCGACACCAAGGGCCAACGCATCAAGGACGAGTCAGAGATCAAGCGCATCAACGCTTTGGCGATTCCGCCCGCCTACACCTATGTGTGGATCTGCGCCGACCCGATGGGTCACTTGCAGGCCACCGGTCGCGACGCTCGAGGGCGCAAACAGTATCGCTACCATCCACGCTGGCGGGAGATTCGTGATCAGGACAAGTATTCACGTCTGATCGAGTTCGGCCATGCGCTGCCAAAAGTGCGCAAGCAGATTGAAGCGCAACTTGCCCAGCCGGGCATGGGCCGGGAAAAAGTCATGGCAACGGTGATTTCATTGCTTGACGCCACGCTGATTCGCATCGGCAACAGTCAATACGCGAAGGAAAACCGTTCTTACGGCCTCACCACGTTGCGCAACAAGCATGTGGAGGTCAAAGGCGGCCAGATCCTCTTTGAGTTCCGCGGCAAGAGCGGCGTCGAGCACAAAGTCAGCGTGAAAGACCGGCGTCTGGCCGGTGTCATCAAGCGCTGCATGGAACTGCCGGGGCAGAACCTGTTCCAGTACCTGGACGACGACGGGGTGCGCCATGCCGTGACGTCATCCGACATCAACGCCTACCTGCAAAGCCTGACCGGTTCCGATTTCACCGCCAAGGACTACCGGACCTGGGCGGCCAGTGCGCTGGCCCTTGCCACTTTGCAAAAGTTGCATTGGGAGCCGGAAGCGGACGCCAAAAGGCACATCGTGGATATGGTCAAAGCCGTCTCCAAACAACTGGGCAATACGCCGGCTATTTGTCGCAAGTGCTACATCCACCCGGCCGTGCTGGAAGGCTTCCTGCTCGGCAACCTCGCCAAACTCCCCCGCTCCCGACAGAAAAAGGGCATGAGGCTCGAAGAAGTCGCGCTGGCCAGCTACTTGCGAATCCTGGCGGATAAAGTCGAAAAGGTAGTGAAGGAAGGCAAAGCCTGAGCAGCATGAACCCGGCTACTCAGCGTTTGCTTCAGTATTTTTTGTAGCCTTATGATTTGCCAAGCATTTCTGACAGACGGGAAAGCGGCATCCTGTGGCATTTACAGTGCTTTCAAGCTTGCTTCATGGGGGCCGGGTGTATATATTCCCTGCTCTTGGCGCTACCGCCCCGATGGCGAAATTGGTAGACGCAAGGGACTTAAAATCCCTCGTCCTTTGGACGTGCCGGTTCGACCCCGGCTCGGGGCACCACTTATAGATCAAGGGCTTACGCGCTTTATGTGCGTAGGCCCTTTTTGTTTAGATTGCCGCAATTTTATATTCTTGCCGCAATTATTGTTCTAGCCCCTCTCCGGCGTCCTGCCGACGAACACCACTCCCCAAACCCGAATCACTCATTACACACACAAATTAAAATCACCCATCGACCACGTCCAAGACTTGCAGCCATGCCCCCTCCAAGGACCCTATTCCTGACCTTGTTCCAATCATGAGCGTGACTAATGCTTTATTGAAATCAATTCGTTTTTGTTCTCGTAGGCACCCGGCTTAAAATCCACGCACACCTTCACTCAGAAGGATAACGACTGCCGAGTAAATAAACAGCTGTCGATCAAATCTATAAGAGGCAAGGAGCCCACTCAGGTTTCACCTCAAAAACAGGGTGACACACCAGGATGACTAAAGAACCCACATTTTCTGTCAAGCGAACTCGTTTTGATGAGGATTATTCACCGTCAGACACCACGCGCATTACAACTAACTTTGCGAACCTGGCCAGAGGGGAAAGCCGCCAGGAAAATCTACGTAACACCTTGACGATGATTGACAATCGCTTCAATGCCTTGGCGCACTGGGACAACCCCAAAGGAGATCGTTATACGGTCGAACTGGACATTGTTTCTGCGGAAATGAATATTGCCGCTGGAGACAATCACCCTGCTATCCCGTTGATGGAAGTTTTAAAAACAACGATCATTGATCGAAAAATTGACGCACAAATTAACGGGGTTGTAGGCAACAACTTTTCCTCTTACGTACGGGACTATGACTTCAGTGTCCGATTGCTGGAGCACAGCAAGAGTCAGGCCGGGCTGAGTACGCCAGAAGGTTTCGGAGACCTGCACGGCAAGCTATTCAAATGCTTCGTCAATTCAAGCAGCTACCACGCTAATTTCGACAAACCGCCTGTTATCTGCCTGAGCGTATCAAGCTCCAGGACCTATCACCGGACCGAAAATCAGCACCCTGTGTTGGGATTTGAATATCAGCAGGACGAATACTCTTTGACGGATGAGTATTTCAAGAAGATGGGCTTAAAGGTTCGCTATTTCATGCCTCCGAATAGCGTTGCACCTTTGGCTTTTTATTTTTCAGGCGACTTGCTTGGTGAATACACCAATCTTGAGCTTATTAGCATCATCAGCACGATGGACACCTTCCAGAAAATTTACCGACCTGAGATCTATAACGCAAACTCAGTGGCAGGAAAACGCTATCAGCCTAGCTTGAAAAACCAGGATTACTCATTGACTCGAATTGTCTATGACCGCGAGGAACGTAGTCAGCTGGCTATTGAACAAGGCAAATTTGCTGAAGAACACTTTATCAAACCTTACCAGGCCGTTCTTGATCGATGGTTCGCTGACTGCGCGCTTTGAACTATTAAAAACCAAGGCTATTTTAATGAAAAAACTGTTGCCCACCTCCACTGCAGGCAGCTTGCCTAAACCTTCCTGGCTTGCACAGCCCGAGGCGCTCTGGTCGCCTTGGAAATTGCATGGCGAAGAACTGGTTGAAGGTAAGCAGGACGCGTTGCGTTTATCGCTGCAAGAACAACAACTGGCCAATATTGATATCGTTAGCGATGGTGAACAAACACGCCAGCATTTTGTAACTACGTTTATCGAGCATCTCGAAGGCGTTGACTTTGAAAAGCGCGAGACCGTCAGAATTCGTGACCGCTATGATGCGAGCGTGCCAACGGTTGTAGGTGCTGTTGCTCGCCGAAAGCCAGTTTTTGTTGAAGACGCAAAATTTTTACGTCAGCAAACCACGCAGCCTATCAAGTGGGCCCTGCCAGGGCCAATGACGATGATTGATACTCTCTACGACGCTCATTATAAAGATCGTGAAAAACTGGCTTGGGAGTTTGCCAAAATCCTCAACCAGGAGGCTAAAGAACTTGAGGCCGCCGGAGTGGATATCATTCAGTTTGATGAGCCTGCATTTAATGTGTTTTTTGATGAAGTGAATGACTGGGGAGTTGCTACGTTAGAGAAGGCAGTTGAAGGGCTCAAATGTGAAACTGCCGTGCATATTTGCTATGGTTACGGCATCAAGGCGAATACCGACTGGAAGAAAACGTTAGGCTCAGAGTGGCGGCAGTACGAAGAGGCTTTTCCCAGACTGCAAACGTCCAGTATCGACATCATCTCTCTGGAATGCCACAACTCTCGCGTCCCTATGGATCTGATTGAGCTCATTCGGGGCAAGAAAGTTATGGTGGGGGCCATTGATGTGGCAAGCCATACCATTGAGACGCCTGAGGAAGTCGCCAACACCCTGAGACAGGCACTTCAATTCGTCGATGCCGATAAACTCTATCCGTGCACCAACTGCGGCATGGCGCCCCTCCCTCGTCATGTCGCCAGCGGCAAGCTGCGCGCGTTAAGTGCAGGCGCAGACATCGTCCGAAAAGAACTCTTGAACCTGTGATTCGCGGAATGTTGCCGTGAGCAACATGCGCTCCGCGCAAAATCGTGCCTATAGCAAAACTTATAGATCGAGGGCTCACTGGGCAACGCGCTCGGTGAGCCCTTTCTTTAGCATTCAGCAAAAAGAGTCGTGATCCGGGGATCTCAGTCACTGTCGGCATCGTCAAGCGTGTTCTCAAGTGCAATGGTCCGCAAATCTTTAACTTTATCGATACTTTTCTCAGGAAAGGATCGAACTACACCCCGTGGATCATTGATTCTCACCCGGCCATGCTCATCAATTATGAACTGTAAATCCTCAATATGGAGGTTGTGGTTTCTCAGCTTGAATATGATCTCATCACAGTCAGACAGCACATTTTTATTGAAAGCCAAATCACGTGGCATGCAGGTGCGACCATGAATGATATCCCCGGAGTCCAGAGCGTTGTGAACATAGTCTTTCGAGATACCCACCTTGCCATCGTAAGTCACCAAAGCATGCGCATCCACGACAGGAAAGCCGAGGTTTTTTAAATACCGGGTCGCTTCCAGTTCTTTTAAAGCATATTCCCGCTCAAGAACAGTTCCTGTCGTACCGGGCCGAATCAGACAGACGCAGTGCCTTGGGTCTTGTCGAGAGTGATAAACGTCTTTCTGGCTTCCACTGCCGAGCTTCTCACCCAAGGAGGGAATCAATTTGCACTCTGAAGATGCCTCGAAGCCCGGGATGGCTTGAATATTTCTAAGGGAGGCGGTACGGGAAACGCTTGTCATAATATTCACCACTGCATCTTAAGGTATTGATTTGCTGGATCCGCAACTACCATTCCAGCCGTAACGATACGGTACAGTCAGTGGGCACCTGGATGAATCAGGTTCCCGTTTTTCAGATTTCTCGCTGATAGCAGGCTCAAAGTGGCACCACGCGCTTAACCGGCTTAGAAGAACGTTGTCGGCGGTCTAATGGGCCAGCGAGTATCACGCAAGATAGCCAGAAATTCTTGGCACCTAGACCCTTGATCCGGACACCAAGACTTTCCGAGAACGGGTGCGCGGCAGCTTTACGCTAATGCGGTCGCCCCGAGCAAGTTCCTGTACATGTGCCAGGGGAGCGCATCAAATCGTCAAGCTGTCCGTCGTAACTAAAACAGACCTTACGCCCCAAAATCGACATCAAACGCTTGGTAAAAGGCTTTATCAGTTTCGGCAATGATCCAGGCGAGAAGAATGACATGGTGCCCGTGCTTATCATCAGGCAGTGTTACTGATGAAGTCTTTTTCGGCTGTAGCTCGTTCCTGTGCTCACTGAAAGGACTCAAATCAGAAACATCACTCCACATTAACCCGTCTTGCGAGTTAGCGTTGAAGTGGTTATCAGACACGTAGTTATTCCCCTTGAAGTCAGCTCGGGTAAGAGGTGTACTTTCATCCCAGCCCTCTTTAGTAATAAACCACCGGTAGCCGCGCGTCAAATGTTCAGCGTGATACACCCATTCAATTTTAAATTCGGCTCCTCTGGTGACGCTCAAGCGAGGCCACTTATCGGCATAACCTTTACCGTTTTTCTTTATTTCTTCAATAATCCCTTTATCCGTAAGGTTTACACGTGCCCACCTACCACTATTCCCGCCACTGAGTATAAGCCCGTCTGCTGGGGGATCAGTAAGCGTAGAAGTTAAGTCGACAGGTACATCGACACGAGGGAAATCGTGTGCGTAACCATAGGTCAGGTCGGGAAAGTTTTTGCCTCCTTCCATGGAGACCACTTCCCATTCCAGTAGCAGCTCTTTCTCCATGGCATAAGAACCACGGGATGCTGGGCTTATTACCCTGCCGTGCTTGGGGCGCGCGGTATCAGATTCATTCATTTCCATACCCTCAGTTGTCGAATCAGGCATGCCTTGCCTGTTGCACAATTGAGTACTTACTTTCGTAAAGCGGATAGCTAGCAGTTCAACCAGTAGATTTTTCGGTGGAAATATGAGGTGCATAGCGCCTCGCCAAAAGTCGCAGGCTCTTTTTACCACTGCCTGGTGCTACCGGCCAGGCAACAGCGTTCACTTTCGCCGCCCAATAAAAAACCCCGCAGACGTTAATCTACGGGGCTTTGAATAGTGGAGGCCGAGGTCGGAATCGAACCGGCGTAGGCGGATTTGCAATCCGGTTATGAAATACAAGCAGGCTGCGGACTGTAGCGATATTTGGTTCCGAAATAGAAGCGAGAAAAGTCCTCTGGAGCCCTCGTAGAATGGGGACTATACTTTTTATTTCGGAACTGATTCACGGTTGATAAGGGTTATCGTACTGAGTATTTAGCCACTACCGCGACCGGCAGCAACCGTAGCGGTAAGTACCACGACGCTCCCAGACCTATCGTACCTCAGCTGTTTGATCGACCAAAAAACCGGCAGCGAAACATCATTGAGCAGATGTTTCGCAATCCAAGAAGAAACGTCCGTCAGCTGTGATCAAAAAAACCCTCATAGCTATTCACAAAATCTTTCAAATTCATTGTTAACGCCTCCAAATCTGGAACAATACCTGGTTTCATTGGAGGAAGATCCATACCTCTTGCTTGAGCGATAGAACGCACACATAGTTCGGCTTTTGCTGCACTTCCACGCATATCAGGTACAGCATGTACCCCCCACCAGTGTATCTCTGCAAGCGTCTTTAATGCACGAGCATCGGATATCGTAGCGTCAGTAGCAACTCCGTAAAGCCCTTCGACATGCTGCAAAATTTTCGGAATGTGCTCGGCATCCGTATGAACTATTACATAAGGTTCGCCTATATCATTCATACCAATCCTGCGCATATTTGGATAAGGTTCTTTTGTCCGGTCAGCATGACGATCAGTGGTCATCCATATACACGTAAGTAGTAAGGGTTCACCGTCAATTTTTCCGTAGACTTTAAAAACCTTGCTCTTTGGTAGGGTGCCTGTGGGCCTTCTAATATCTGCATCTTTACGCTTTGCGAATCTATCCTTTATATATTCGTATGGCCCTGTAAGAGGAGTAATGAACTCACGAGGCCAATTGGGATCACGGATATCGGCAAACTCCTTTGCCTTGTCGCCGGCTCTGGCGCTTCTCCAATCACGTGCCTCGTCCCAAGCCTCACTAAAACTATTGATATTCCCCCCAGCAATCGCGGCGCCCAACTCTCGGCTTTTATGATAAAAAGACTGGCCATACTCCATCTGGTAGGGCGTGTGATCTCTATTAAAATTAGGATTCGGCCAACGAGCCACACCGACTAACGATTGTTGATGCTGAGTTAACCGGCTGTCTTGTGGTCCTTTAAGCTCACCGAACCTTGGGGATCTCGATGTAGAATTCACACTAGAGTATTCAGCTCTAGAATGATCTGGAGAATTCAGACTATTTGCTCGAAAACTCCCAGACGAACTAACCGACATATTTGAAGATGCACAACCCATACCCCTTTCCCTTTAAGTTAATTTCGATTAAAGCAGCAATAAAAACATTACAACTGCCTGTGATTTTTTTTAAAAATTGAGCCGCAGACATATATTCTTAGCTTGATATATCTGCAATTCAATCACTGACGAATAGTTTATTACCCATCTATGAGTGGACAAAAGCGCTTAGCCAGTTCCAAATCAGAACAGCATCCAGATGAAAAGAATTTCACATTAAAATAACAAACCCATATCACGGGTCGGCACGTCTATCGCATATCTACGACGCTTTTTCTCAAAGGCAGCCTGCGGTTTAGTCGATTGTAGGTCGTCACGTGAGAAAAAAAGACGATGGCGAATCGAAGCTATTCTCCGGTCCAATCTCCTGTATTCTGCCGACGAACACCGCTCCCCAAACCTGAACCACCTAAAAACTGTATACCCATACAGTGGTTGAGAATCACTCATCATGAACATCGACTACGCCGAAGACTGGGCCTTTCTGCCCCACGGAGGAGCAGATGCTCAATATGCGCACCTGATCTCAGAAGAGAACAGGCTGCTGCGCGATGAGGTAGACCGATATCGGAGACATGTCACCAAGCTGATCAACATGCACAACGATGCAGCGCTAGAGCGTGACAAACTCAGGGTCAAGCTGAGAGACGCAGAAAGCCGGATATCCGACCTCCTGCGCGACGCTTGTGACTCATGGAAAACTATCAACTCCCAGAAGTACGCAATCGACCAGTATCGTGAAGTTATGAGAGTTGCAGGAATCGGCCCGGAAAGATGGGGTGGCCAGGATCGGTGAGCCCCTGAAGTATTGGATCCAAGTTAGGGCTGGAACCATTTTAACCTCTATGACCACTGATTCGTCATTCAATAAGCCGCAGAGGTGCAAAATGCAAGTCGGACTCAGTGTGACACGCCATATCCCGTCCAGTAACGAAGCGCATTCGGTTAAGGAGCCAGAGTTACCTAACCAAAACAGCAGTAATTCTGCTGAAGACGAAAAAACAGCACTAAAAACTAGTGCAGCCAATCATGAAGATCGTGCATTACTTGCCACCAAGACAATATTAGGAAGACAAAAGATAGAGCCACCTGCCTTTGGAGGATTCTTTAAGAAAAAATCATCTAGACACGAGTCCGGAAGTTCAAGTTCCCATGTGGAACGCTCAAATGTGAATTCCGAACCGGCCGAGTGCCCGTCGTTCCATCTAGAACACGTACCCTTCGTTCCCCAAGGAAATGAGCGAATGGGATGCTGGTATGCCTGTGCAAGGATGGTTGGACACTCTGTCGAGGCGGGCCCACGGTTAGGATTGCCAGAGCTCTACAGTCCGCGTTCCGGCCACGGCCGCTTGGGAGAATTTGATGACGTCGAGCGCTTTATTCAAAACGAAGGTTTGTCTAGAGTAGACCTGCCAAGTAATAGGGAGTTTTCGCACGAACAACTTAGCTCACTTCTTTACAGGCATGGTCCAATTATTTTTGGGTGGCAGACTCCAAGTAACAGTTGGCATATGTCAGTTCTTACAGGTGTCGATCCAGCTTCCTCTAAAATAATTTTCCACGATCCTCGTCATGGACCTAACTTTATGATGCCAATTAGCGAATTCAACCAACGTCTAGCGTGGCAGGTCCCACACGCAATGCTCTATCGGTAAGTCGCCCTATGGATTTGTCTGAAAAGTCAGACCGCAGCAACTAACTGCTGTGATAAACACTGCGCTAAAGAGGGTATATACCAATGGGAAACTTCTGTGTAGGCGGCTCATCGATGGCCCATCAGGTGAACTCACCAGACCGACTTGGCAACAACTCGGATACATCCAATCACGTTACCGCCAGTCAATTTCTGAGCGTCAGACACCAATTGGCGGACTCTTCTGGTCTAACTAGAGAACAGAATTACTTCATTAATCATCGAGCATCTCAAGATCTGAGAGGTCGCTACAACAATCTCTATGAACGCACTCAACGCATGCTTGATAGGGCGAGTATTCAGCATAGGTTTATGACGGGACTCTCAGTACTCTCTCTAGGGTCGCAACCCTATGAAGACGTTGCCCATATGCGTGGATTTATATCTGAATGGAGTGAAATGCGCAAATCTGTACAGGATGAAATGGACACTAATTCTGGCTCTTCAGAGCGTTACTTTCAAACTATGAATCCAGACGGGCCTGATCAAAATCACCTCCTGAGACCTAGCCCTTACGGAAATCGGTAATAACCTCAGGCAGTGTGCGACTTCAGAAAGACCGTCGTACACTGCCTGCATACATGGCTAAAACTTGCTTAGTTCTTTACGAAATATGGTCCTAAGGCAGATATAGGCTTGAGGACTGAATCTACCGCGTGTAGACGCAGATCCCGAGCTTGTTTTGGAGGTATAGCCAATTCAAGAGTTAAGATCCGCCATTTATATCTAACGCCTTCCTAATAGAGCCATTCTTTAGATTTTGCGAATCCCAAACTGTGCGACCTTGACTATCGAGTTCTGCGGCACGCCAGCGGCCAGGTACAGCCCCATCCGTGAGGTGATCACCGTTTCAGTCAGGTCGATCGTTCCGCGCTGCGTTTCTAGCTGCCCGGAGAAGCTGGCCGGCGTGGTGAATGGCTCCTGATACTTGTCCATTGAGCGATAGTAGAACGTGGTCGAGGCGCCGCCGACAAGCTTGGTGATGGTCAACTCGGCTTCCCACGCGAGTATTCCGCGCGACTCCCCCGCGATCTCCACCGCCGACACCATTTCGATAACGTCACCGGCGGCCAGGTTGGTATTGATGACGTTCGCTGTTGGCTGCACGTAGATGTAGCCGCCCGCCGCGGCCATGTTGCCGCCTAGCTCGATGCACTGCGCTTCGCCATAAGCAGCAGGCTCCTTGAACCAGCGCGTGGTGATCCCGGTCAGGGCAGAGCCCACGGCTTTGTAGCCGTCAGCCAGCACCGAACCGGCCACGGCGTTGACACCAGCCGGGAGAGTGCCGCCAGTGCCCAACATCATAGGGTTTGCATTGAGGCAGCCGAACGGGCGAATGGCCGAGTAGATATCGCCAGCGTCCGTGGGCAGCGGGATACCGGGAAATTCGAAATTGGCAGTGATGATTGGCACCACTCGCGAACTGATGAAGTCGGCACCGAGAATGTTCGGATGCAGCCCTTCAACCGTCATGGCCTCGGTGAAGCCGTCCCAAATGTTCACCACAGGTACGAACTGGCTAACGTAGCTCAGCACCCAGTTTTTGTAGGCGATCGCATCGGCCAGCGCCTGACCGGTCAGCGCCCTGCTACCGAAACGCGGCGTACCAGTGCCGACGATCAGGTACTTGCCAGGCGTGTTCAGGAACGCGGTGACGATCTTCATCACATTGGCTTTCGTATCGGCGAGGCTCATACCCGCCGTGGTGCTGTCGTTGGTGCGTGACAGCAGCAGCCACAGGTCGGCCGTAGACGAGGCAATGCAGGCCGGTAGCCTGGCCAGGAACTGCCCGGTGTGGTCGCCGAGCTTGCCCTGATTGTCCAGGTAGCTGGGAAACAGGCCGGTGCGCGCCGCGATCATCCCGGCGTAACCGTAGGCCTCGGTGCCGAACGCCGTCGCCGCAATGGTGTGGCAATTGCCCGAGAAGCTATCGCCGAGCAGGCCCAGGCCGCGTCGGATCGGCTGGCGTCGAGGGATGGGATTGACCAGAAGGCTCATGCGTATACCTCAAATGCAGCACCACCAGCTGGCACGATGCGGATCGTCGCGGGTGGAAAGCTCAACTGATAGGCACCGTCTTTCCAGAACGTGTCGGTATTGATCCAGCTATCCCCTGCCTGGATCTGGACTGACACCGAGCCGCCGTTCGCCTTCACTGCCAGCGTTACCTTTATGGTGCGGTCGTAGTTTTCCTGCTTAATCGATGTCTGCATTTTGCCTCCAAAGTACATAAAAAAGGCGCGAAGCCTCAGAACAAGCCCCCAAGCGCAGACGGCTCCCAATTCATGATCACGAGCTCTCCACTGACCTCGCTCTTGCCTTGTCGCTGATTCGAAGTGGTGTAGCGAATATCCACCTGCTCAAAATGGAAACCGTCAAAAACCTTCCTGATGTCAGGGTGATCATTGATGCTCACCATCACCTTTCCTTTACATCTCCGCATGAAGTCGGCCATTCGCTCGTAGTTTTCGAACGGGAAATCCACGCCATAGCCAGCGGTTTTCCAATACGGGGGATCCATGTAGTGAAAGGTGTGGGCACGGTCGTAACGCTCGGCGCAGTCCAGCCAAGGAAGGTTTTCGACATACGTGCCAGAAAGCCTCTGCCAAGCAGCGGAAAGGTTTTCCTCGATCCTCAGCAGATTTATGGCAGGACCAGTTGTCGCGGTCCCGAATGTCTGGCCAGTAACCTTGCCTGCGAAGGCGTGATGCTGGAGATAGAAAAATCGGGCGGCTCGCTGAATATCGGTAAGAGTTTCAGGGCGGGTCGTTTTTTGCCACTCGAACACTTGCCTGGAGCTAAGCGCCCATTTGAACTGGCGTACAAATTCTTCGAGATGGTTTTGCACCACCCGATACAAGCTAACCAGCTCGCCGTTGATGTCGTTCAGAACTTCAACAGGGGCGGCCTGAGGTCGCATGAAGTACAGCGCGGCTCCACCAGCGAAAACTTCGACATAGCATTCATGTGGCGGGAAAAGGGGGATAAGCCGGTCGGCGAGGCGGCGCTTGCCGCCCATCCAGGGAACAATTGGGTTAGTCATGTGCAAGCCTTTACTGTATGGATAAACAGGTGCTAGGCTCGCCGCGCTTTGTGCACAGAGCGAGGGGCCTTGGCTGGACTTGCAGGAATAGTCTGCGGTTCGGTGGCTGGAACGGATGTTGACGCATCCTTACCAGCCGCTCCTTTTGTGCGTGAAGCACGAATTCTAATCAGGCCTACGGTCTGGCTTGATTGATGGTGTTGGATAGCTCATCGAAAAGGCGATTACATGCCAGCCCGGCTACTCGGGCAGAGTCAGCATATTTAGCGAGCTCTCCCGCTCGCGCGTCAGACCTGCTGAGCAGCTCGGAGAGCACCATGGCGGCACGGCTGGCTGCCTTGCCTCGTTCGGAAGCTCCGGAATTGCTGGGCACACAACTTGAGGTGGCTGCCATCTTTCCGGCTTCGATGCGCAACCGGTCGCCAGCAGCGTCAGCGACAACAGCATCGGTAAGCGCAGCGGTCTGTTCTTGTCTTGCATTGTTTGCTACCTGGTTGGCCGCTTTCTGACGGCGTTGCTCTTCGGTTCGGTATTCGGTGGTCGTCGTGGCCACCGCTTCGGATTGGGAACTGACTTCCTCGGCCCACTTCGCTTTCCAGTCCAGGTCGGTGACGGTCACGCCGTGCAGGTAAGCCCCGTACAACGCACCGGCCAGCGCCAGCAGGATCAGTAATAAGCCGCCGACCCGTGCGTAAAGACCGCTCACGCCAGCACCTCAAGCGCGCGGGCATACAGCGCCTGCCGATCAGCCAAGCCATTCGTGCCACCATTGATACGTTTGGTGATGGTCAGGAAGTCGCCCTTGTCGGCCAGCGTGTTGAGAGCGGCCCGGTGCCAGAACCACGCCGCCGACATAGCGGCGTGCTGCGGCAGTTCGAGCAACTCGGGATGGTTGATCAGGTCGAGGCCCAGTGCTTCGCCGCATTCCTCGTAATTGGCCCTGCCCGTCACCTGGATCAGTCCACGGCCCCGAAATTTCGAGCCATCACCCGCAACGGTGTTGCCAAGGTCCTTTCGGCCCTCGTAACCCAGCTGCTGCTTGGTTGGGCCCCAAATCTCACGGACGTAGCGCAGCTGACCGGACTCATGGCCGACCTGGGCAATGAATGCAGCGATACGCAGCGGGGTCACGATCTGGTACTTGCTCATCGCTGTGTTGAGGACGGGTGCAAAAACGCCGGCTTTCTGGCCGGCGTTCGGGAGGATCTGCAGTAGTTGCTGCGCGGTGATCGGCATTTAGGTTTCTCCAGGCAAAAAAATACCCGCTCAATGGCGGGGTGCGGGTGTTGCTGTGCGGGCGTTACGCGGTGGCAAGTTACGATGTCGGCTGGATTGACGCCTTGAATGCCGCCATCTCGGTGCGGAAAGCCTCGAACTCTGCATGCAACGCTACCAGCTTGGCACGTAGACCTTCAGTTTTAGCGTTTAGCTCTTTGGTGCCGCCCATCACGTCGGTGATCAGCGCCATCGGGTCGAGCTGCTGGATGCGTGCGTTGCCGCTTTCGTCGACGCCGTCCTTCTCGCCGGTCACGGCCAAGGGGTTTACCGCCTGCGCCTCATGCGCAATCAAGCCTTGATAGGTGGTTCCATCGCCTCGGAATACTGCGCCGAACACCTTGCGCTGGTAGTTGACGATTCTGTAGGCATCGATGCGATCGAGGTACGACGGCACTTTCGCATCGGCGATGTACTTCTTGAACCGGTAGTCAGACCCGAACAGCGTCATGGTCCCGACATAGGTGTTGTCGATCCACACGTCGACGTTTGAGCCGGTCCAATTGTAGTTATAAACCGTACCGCCACGCCCTGCACTCAGACCCGCCCGGCACCAAGTGCCCGCCGATGCCAGTCGCCCGGTGACTTCATAAGCCCCCTGCAGGGTCAATATGCCTGCAGCTGAGTTTATAAGCCTGACGTCGTAGTCGGCGGCTGTTTTGCCGTAGTGGAAGTCGATGTAAGGACTGGTGTTGTTGAGTTCAAGCCCGGCAAAGGTCGGGGCTGAATCTGGCCCTACGCCCAATGAATTCCGGGCTGTTGCCTGAGAGTTACCCCCGGTTCCGCCTGATGCAATGCTGATCGGGGCAGCAGTTACAGACAGCGACGGCACAGTCAGCAAACCGTCGTAGCCGTAGCTCATGCTTGGCCCGGTGGCTGTATTACCGGCATTCACTGATCGCCAAGTGAAACCACCAGCACCACCGCCACGGTTTACAACGAAATGGCCCTCGCCCTGCGAGCCAGAGTTCCAGCCCATATACATGCCTTGCACGTTGTAAAGCGCGCTTGCCTGCTGCACCCCCACCTCAGAGAACAGCACCCGCCCGTCAGTGCGGCCCGTACCACCCTTCACTACCGGGACGGTATTCTCAACGGCAACCGTGCCAAGCTCCAGACCTTTACGCGCATCAGCCGCTGATGCTGCGCCAGTCCCGCCCTTGTCCACCGGCAGAATGTCGTAATTGCCGGTGCTGCGCAGCGCAGCAAGCTTAAAACCGAACTGGTTCACCAGCGCCCGGAGCGCATCGGCTGAATCTTTGACGTAGCCTTGCAGAGGAGCGAGCGCGTACCCACCAGCACCATTGCTGGCGCCTTGGTAGTTTGGCGATATCGACATGGCCGTATCACTGGCGATGTTCGTCACCTCGTACCAGCCGCCGTCTGGGCCACGAAAGCCATCACCAACGCGGCTATTTGCAATGAAGGCCGTACCACTACCGATAACGGCGTTCGAATTTTGGGTGACGGAAACCGTCCCGGTTTTATACCAAGGCATGAGGGCAACTCCAAAAAAGTGCTTAGTTATAATATCTAGAGGCAGGAAACTTACAGACCGGTATAGCGAAGCAGGTTTCGTTCATCCCTTGGTAATACCAATAGCCACCGCCCGCGATTTGAGCGTTTATTTGTAAAACTGGCACGCTGTTACTCAGCAAGGTAAGGCCCGCAAACTGGACGCCGTCTGCAAACCACATGACACCCCGGTCTATGCTGGAAATGCAAACAAAGTCGTCAGCATCAATGGTTAGGTTGCTATTATAAATATCAACCATATCGCCTTTTTGTAGTGTCCAGTTTTTGGCGAACTTACTGTACCTCACAATCTTGTCGGCCGACGAAAATACTATGCGCCAAGCATCGTCCCGAATATTCATACCGTAGACCTCGGGGCTTGGCTGATCAGCGAACTTGCAAGCGACGTACTCCATCGAGTAATTCTGCACCGCCCCGCCAAACCTAACTGCCGAGGTCACCAAAAATCCAGTCCAGTTACCGGGTCCTCCCGACATGGTGGTATAAATCCCCAAGTCAGGATGACTACCGGTTATATGCCTGACGAAAATCTGTGGCGGCTCTTGGGTCAGAATTGGCCGGGCGAACACAACAGAACCAAACCCTTCCTTGTCGGTATACCGGGAAGTAATAGCGAACTGGCCCCGCTCGGAAAAGACCAGCACCTTGTACTTGCTACCGATAATAACCGAGCTCGCCCCATTAACTGCGGAGAAACCATAGTCCACCATCACCCCACCCTCACAACTTCCACTACAGACTCAACAGCATGTTCTATCCATTCATCCCTGAATCGCCCACCTACCCCGGTAGGGCGTCTTCTATTGACGTAAGTAAATATTCCGATGCTCGTTCCTCCCAAATCCTTATAAGTGGGAACATACCCCCACGCATCAGGATTGCCAGGCTGTCCATAGGAGGCATACTGCCTTGGGGTAATCAGCACGAAACACTTCGCAGGATCATAGTTCGGTACATCCATCAGGATATAATCACTACGAATGCCCTCACCGCTCGTGCGAGAAGCTGGTATCACCATCGAAGCCAGCTTTCTGATAGTGAAATCTTCCATCCCTAACGTCTGGACGTTGCTGGCGTCTCGCACTCGCACTCCATAAATATCCATCGTTTCTCCGAAATGCTTTATCAGTACGAGGTTAAGACGCCGTCAATCGACCTACAGCCGTGCGCTCTACCAAGTTGGCGTCATAAACATAAAGACCCCGGTTGTTTAGAAGCACCGAGCCTTCCGCGTCCTGACTGCGAATATTCACCGCACCCGTTACGAAGTTGAGTTCTAACAAAGGCTCACCGCGTGAGTTCTTGGCCTGAGACGTGATCGACATTCCCGCAATGATTTCTCTGATAAAGGCCGTGTTGATGATTGCGGTGTTGATGAACACCTGCCCGCCTTGCACCACAAACGGCGCAATCATCGTTCCGCTGGCCTCGTCCAGAATTGCGAAGCGTTGCGCAAACGCAAGTATCTGCGACTCCTGCTCCTGACCCTCGACGCCCACCGCCAACCCGGCCATCACCGTGCGCCCGCCAACCGTGGTGGACGTTTTTATGGTTGTAAGTGAGGAGACCTTGCCGCCGAGCGCCGAAACGGTTTTTGTAGCCGTTTCAGCATTGGCCGACGCCCCATTTGCCGTCGATTGCGCGGTGCTTATCTGTCGGGTCAGGGCACCGTCCGCATCCGCTCTCGCTGCTGCTTCGTCCCTTACGGCAGAAGTTGCACCGCTGGCGGTGGCTTGTACCTGCTCGATTCTGGCGGCGAGCGCGCTGTCTGCATCTGCTCTGGCGGTTGCTTCGCTCCGGGTGGCGGCCTGATTCGAATCGACCGCCGCACTCAATGTTGTCAGCTGCTGGGCGGTAGCCTGCCTGTCCGTAGCAATTGTCGTTTCGACGATGCTGATTTTCGACTCGTTGCCACCGACACGTGCATCCAGCAACGTGGTGCGTTGGGCCTGGGCGAAATCCTGCTCAGTCCTGACTTTCACTTCCTGTGCGTAGCTGGCTGTGCTGTCCCAGCCCTTGAGCGCATCCAGCAGATCGCCCTCCCCGCTGTCTGACCGATACTGGGCCTGAACCGCCTGCAGTTGGCTGGCTGTCGCGCTGGTCTTGCCGTCGACCGTTGCGATGTTGGCTGTGTTTTTGGAAACCTGATCCGCCTGGGCGTTGGCCGAGCGAATCGACTGGCCGGTGTTGACCCAGTACGTAGGGTTCGGCGGGCCGTTGGCGCCGTTCGCAGCCGCAGGCACTGCCGCGATGGCCGTCCAGAGGTTGTCACCCACGCGCACGGTGTTGTCCCGCACGTAGGTATCGGTGGGCACGTAGACGAGCGCATCGGTAATTGCACCGATTTCGCTTTTCAGCTGCGCGATCCGCTTATTTACCGAGTCGTCCCCATTCCCTGAAATCTTCCCGATTTCGGTGAACAGCTCTTCGCCCAGCGCTGAAGCCTTGATCTTGCCGAGGAAATACTGCTCGTAAGCGAGCTGGTTGACACTGACCTGTCCGAGCACACCTTTATCTGCTGGGAACCAGGGCCCTACGTTGCCAGACCTGTCGACAATGCGCGCCCAAAAGAACAGGTTCGTCCCCGGCGTGATGTTCTGCATTTCATGGCTGGCTTGCGGATAGGCAAAGTCTGCAAGCTTCGTCGCAGTAGCGCGATCATTGATCTTGCTGTTCCATATTTCAGTACGTTGAGCATCTTCTGCGCCTGGCGGGAAAGTCCATTTAAGGCCAATCCCGTATATCAGAGGCGTGGTAGTCAGCGACGTAACAGCCGGCGGCAAGCTTGTCTTGCCCTTCAGGTTTGTCAGCAGGGATGTAGTCGGGAGCGATGACACGTTCAAAGCGCTGACAGCGCGCACCCTTGCCATGTACTGGCCGGAGTAGATGCCGGGCACGTCAACCAGCAGCTCACCGGTACGCGGCACCTTGACCCACTCACGCGAGCCCCAGCGCCATTCCACGTCATACGCTACCGCGCCTGGCGCAGCGTCCCAGCTGATGGTCATGTTGGTGACAGCGATACCCTGCTCAATCACAACGTGTTGCGTCACGAAAACCGCGCCAGGCGCAGGCTGCACGCCCACCGGGACGCCGCTGATTGGGCGGATATCCACCACAGCGCCGAAATCGATGGCGTCGAACTTGCTCGGTTCGTGCTGGATGCACTCGAACTGGTACTGATGCCATTCCGGGCGCGTGATGTTGCGCACCAGAAACTGCATGGTTTTCAGGTCGTCGTATTCGAGTATCCAGCCGCATTCCGATTCTGGCACTTCGCTGAAGCTGGCTGCGATAGTCACACGCCGCCCACTGATTGAAGTGATCACACGGGCCTCGGACTTGCCGCTGGGCAGGTTCACCCGCAGCTTGGCACCGGCCGAAATATCGATGTCACGGTCAACAGTGATAACACGCCCCGCCACTGCGCTGATGCGCCCACCGTTCGCACGGCCAGCCAACATGGGGTTGGCCACGGCGATGATCTGACCAGGCTTCGGTATCTGCCCGTCGAGGCCAACACGAAAGGTCGCTGGCCGCGTCTGAGTCTGCTCAGTGATAAGCGCGTATTGCCCTGCCCGCTGCGCCTGCCCGAGCGAGGTGCAGCCGTAAGCGTCCACCGCCAGTTCGTTGACCGATCCAGATTCGGCCATCGCCACGTCATCAAAGACGGGCTCTTTGTCTGTCTTGAAATCCTGAGCCGGGTTATCCCAGGTCACCATCGCCAGGTTGTGACGGTCGCGCGCACGGGTGCCCGAATACTGGATTTCGCCGTTGTTGAGGATTTGCGAAGGGTTGTAGGTGTAAACGGGATCGCCAGGCATATCGGCGGTGAACGTGATCTGGCTGCCATCCCAAGTACTCATGCCGTGAAAGATGGCCGACAGGTCTTGCAACACCGCGTAGGCATCCGCCTGCTTCTGCAGGTAGATGTTGCAGGTCAACCGAGGGTGCGTGCCGCCCATACCGTCCGGCACCATCTGATCGCAGTACTGCGCGATGCGGTACAGGTTCCAGCGATCCACCATCGTGGCATCGATTCGGTGACCCAGACCGTAATACGGGTTTAGCGAGATGTCATAGCAGACCCAGGCCGGGTTGTTGGTGTACGCGAGCTTGAACGTCCCGTCCCAAATGCCGTTACTCGTCCCGGCGCCTGACGTGGCATAGGCCCGCGTTTCAGGATCGTAGTTGGTCGGCACGCGCACGATCATGCCGCGCATGTGAACCGCGATCTTGGCGATGTCGCCGCCGAACTGTTGAGCGTCATATTCGACGCAACCCACCGCGGTGAGCGGAAACTCTTGGTCGCTGTCCACCACCTCAGCGACCGCATCAATGAACATGGCGTCCTGAACCAGAGAGCTGTTCGCCTCTGCCGTGATCCGTCGCACGCGCATGGTCCAGCGGCTGCCCGCAGGAAGATTGATGCGGTGGCTGCGCTCGTACTTCGTGATGTTCTTGCGGTCCACAAAGTCTTTGAGCACCTGGACGAGAGGGCCGCCGTCGGTGGCCAGGTCAATGGCATATTCGATTCGCACGCCATTGACGTTGCCGCTTGCATCCTGCGACTGGAGTTGCGGCCAGCTGAAGCGAACGCGCACCGCGTCCAGCACCGGGTTGGTAATAGTGCGCAGGTACGGCGTGGTGCTGAGCAGTTGTTGGTTTACATCGACCTCGTTGCTCGACTCGGCAATGCCCTCAAGACGCGGCTGATTCAGCTCACCGTTGCGGAACTGCCATTTCACGCCCGGGAAATTAACGGTGCCGTCCTCGGCCACGAGCGGTGTGCCGTCCAGTTTCACGGAGCGCAGGCCGTTCACCGGGCCAACAATCGGCCCCCAGCTCCACAGATAGACGATGCGTGCGGTGGCGATAGAAGCTGTGCCGTTCGTGGCAATCGTTGGCTGCTTCTGTTTCGCCTCGCCGCCCTTGCTCCCGCGAATGCTTCGCGCTGCTGCCGCACTTCCCATACCGCCCCCAGAAAAAGAAAAACCCGCCGAAGCGGGTCTGGTGTTACCTGATGATCAAACCTGATCTTGTGTATAGATGCCGCCCGACTCGACGGCGCCGCCAATCTCGCGCTCGCCGTACAGCACCGGGTAGGGATTGCCCTGAGCAACGGTGGTGACGGCCCCGCCGAACCCATAGCTAGGGTTGTTGCCGTCGTCATTCTTATTGCCGGTAGTAGCGGTGGTCGTGGGGGAAAGCATCTGCACAACCCCGCCAAGCCCGACAGCCGCGCCAGCAGCGAGCAGGCCCACGCCAAGCGCTGTAGTTGTGCCGCCGGTGAACAAGCCGCCTACAACCAACGCGACACCCAGCACGACCTGGAACAGGCCAGCCTGCTTGCTGCCTTGGATCAAGGGCACGATACGAATATCGGTGTTATCGCTGCCCTGCATGTCGAATTCGGCCTCGCCGGCGTTGCGCTTACCGCAGAAGACGCTGAACACCAGTCCGCGCTCTTCGCCCGTCCGCAGGAATTTCTCGAAACCTGGTTTCATTGCGCACAGGGCGTTCACCGCATCCCGCACGCTGTGTACGTCGATGCGGTACTCACGCCCGAAGTGCTTGCGCAGCACGCCGTACAGCTTGATGGTGCGCATGGTCATGGGGTGTATTCCTTGTGGCGCAGGATCAGTTTCACGCGGTTGGCCATCGACCAGCCGTAAACCTCCCGGGCAGCCAGGCGACCGGGCATGTGGTGGTAGATGAACGGACCAACGCCGCCCAGCGCCGGAGCGTCCTCGCTGTGCAGGCTGGCATCGGCGCCGAGGTAGATCGCGGCATGATTCGGGAAGTGGCAGGGACGACCTACAGTTGGTATCTGAAAAATTAGCATGTCGCCTCGCTGGGGCTGCTCAACCCGGACGAAGCCACATGCTTCATAGTTGTCTTCGTAATGGCTCGGGCTGTCAGGATCTTCCCACCACAGCTCTTTGCGTTCGAAGTTCGGCAGCGGCAGCGCGGCC
The DNA here is from genome assembly GCF_001401155.1 of Pseudomonas tremae. GTDB lineage: Bacteria > Pseudomonadota > Gammaproteobacteria > Pseudomonadales > Pseudomonadaceae > Aquipseudomonas > Aquipseudomonas tremae. The sequence goes on along the minus strand of NZ_LJRO01000458.1, from coordinate 33,345 downwards.
TCGCGTGCGTACCAGTCGCGGCAGGCCGACCAGCAATCGAGCAGGCCATGCGAGAAGTCCCGGCCAAGCAGCGGAGCCTGGAACCCGGTCGGCTTGAACCACTGAATATCGCCGCCGGGCCAGCCTACAATCGCCCAGGGCAGTTCGTGCAGCTCGCAGCTGACCAGATCGGTCATGCTCGGCGTGGCGGCTCGGTCCGGGTGGCTGTGAACGATCGCCAGTACTTCGCCCCGGTCCTCTGCTGCCGCCGCGTCGTGTTTGTCGATCAGGAAGTGCTGCAGCGGGTCGGTGGCCACGTTGCCGCACGGCACATACTCGCGGCCTGCATCGGTCTTGATCAGCAGCCCGCAGGCCTCGGCCGGGTGTGACTGCTCGGCGTGCGCCCGCATGGCATCCTGAAGCTTTTGATTGATTCGCATGGTTACCCCTTGGCGATCAGGCTCGCGCCCATTGATCCGCCGAACCGGCGGGTATTGCCGCGCAACTTGCAGCTGCTCCACCAGCCGCCGCAGCGGTCAAGCGCAGGGTTGTCGGTGGGTTCGTTCTTCTTATCGAACATCGCGGTGCCGGTGTAAGCGCAGGCCTCCTGCCGGTACTGGCCACGCATGGCCCAGCGGCACAGCTTGGTGATCTGCTGGGCAGGAAGCTGCTGGCCTTCCATGTCGATGGGGCTGGACAGCTCGAACCCGACCGTCGAGAAGTTTTCTTCGGTCTTCTGCTCGATTTTCCACAGGCTGACGCGGCTCTGATCCGCGGCATCTGGGTTGCCCCCGTCGAAGTTCGCGGCATCCAGGAAGTGCTTGAAGGTTTCGATCACCTTGAAGTCCGCGCCAGCGAGGTCCTTGAACTGAAGGCAAATCGCTGAAACTGCTCGCGGAATTCCCGACAGCTCATTGGCCAATTTGAGCTTCGGCGTTGCTGGCCGACCATCACCTCGGATATCCAAGCCGGTGACCTCAATCTGGATCGGGGAATACAGCTGCCCCTGCCAGATGATGTCACCCTCATGCTCATGCCCGTGGAAGCGCCAGAGCGTTGCTCCAAGCCGGGTGGCATCCAATTCGTATAGACGAATCTGGTTGCCGGGCTCCAGTTTCTGGATGTCCGCGCTGTAAATCATGGTGGTTACCTACGAAAAACCCCGCACTCGGCGGGGTCAGGGTTTGAAGGTTTGCTTGAAGTTCGTGGACAGTGAGTGCAGACCGTTGCCGAGGGTCGACAGTTTGTAGCCGTTTGCTGCGTATCGGCCTTGCCCGCTTCCCGGCGGTGTCCAGAGGAATGACTTGAAGCCCTCATGCCGATCAAGGAAGTCCTGAACCTGCTGGAGCTTCTGGCCCGCGCCGAACCGCCCGGTCACCGTCACGTCCCACGCCTGCGATTTGGTGTTGATGCCTACGCCGCCTGCCTGGGTGTAGCCGTCGCCAAAGTCGTTCGACCAGGTGCGCTGCTTCACGTCCCCAGACGCTCCGACCTGTACATCAAAATCGAATGTCTCAGCCATTACGCGCGCCTCCAGAGCAAGCCGCCCTGCCCCATTTCACGCTGCAGTACGCTGCGCACCTCTTGAGCCAACGCTTCGCCAGCAGCTTTACCCTGTCGCATTGCATCTGCATCGCTGACGCCGGGCTGGGCTTGCACGGTAACGGGTGCGTTGATGGTGATCGGGGTGCCGCCGCCCCCGCCAGTTCCAGACTTGTCGGCGAGGTACTTGGTCAGGTCGCGGTTCTGGTTAGGGTTGAGCACTCGCTCGCCACCATCGAGCAGCCAGGTGCCTTCCTTCGGGATGTTGTCCATACCGTTGTGGGCCATGCCGGCTAGAGCTGATGCGGATACAGAGGCCACCATCGGTGCGGTTGCAGCAGCAGCCGCGATTGCTGCGGCCGGCGCGGCTGCGGGGCCAATCAGGGGAATACCGGCGGTCGATGCGTAGGCATTCAACGCGGCCTGAGCCGATGCCGCTTGTGCGTTTGCGATAAGACCCGCTGCCGCCGCCGACTGCCCGCTTTTGCCAACGAGCAACTGAATGCCCTGGTAGATCAACCACTGCGCGGCCATGTCGGAAAGCGCATTGATCACCGACTTGCCCATGTTGCTCGCAAAATCCGCAATCGCATCGCCAGCGTCCTTTGCGCCGGTTACCACATCGGAGAAAACGTCGCCCAACCCGCCGGTCAAATCATCCAGACTGCCAGACACGAAATCAGCTGCGATGGCGGAATAGTTTTCGGCGGCGTCTACGTAGTCCTGCCAAGCATCGCTTACGCCATCCATCCACTTGGACTGGGCTTCGTCGACCTGGTTGTAATAGTCCTGCTGCTTGACCATCCGTTCAGCCAGCGCGTCGGAGAGCATGCCGGTCTCTTTGGCGTACAGCTCGGCGCTGATATCGCCGGAGTTGCGCTGCGCCTGGAGGTCCGCAGCCTTGCGCGCATAATCCTCCTGAATGGCCATATCCTGCTTCAAGCGGTCCCGGGCCTTGTCGCCCATCCCAGCGCCAGCGAGCTCCATGTCGAAGCCAGCACCGACGGAAGCATTTTCATCTTTGAGGGTCGCAAGGAAGCTGACCGCCTTGGCCTCTTCCTCGTTCGCAACCTTGAGTTTTTGGAGAGCATCCAGCTCCGATGCCAGCCCCTCGAGGCGCTTCTGCTGAACAGCGTTGATCCCGACCAGCTTGCCCGACGCGACTTCGAAGCGAATCTTGTCCACTTCCGTGGCGTTTTTCTGCGCATCCGCGCTGGTATTGATCAGCGCGATCTGGCGCTGCAGATCGGTCTCGGAGCCTTTGAAGGTATCGCTCAGTTTCTTCGCCGCCGACGCAGCGTCTTTTGCAGCCTGCTTGGCTGCTTCCAACGCTTTGGGGTCGACTCCGCTACCTGTTCCGCCCTGATCACTGAAGCCAACGCCGCCAAACAGGCGCTGGTACTCGCCCGCCGCAGCACGCGCATCGGTGATGTATTTCTGAATCGTATCGCCCGCGAGTGGAGTTTCGAGACTTGCTTTAATCCCTGCCGCTGCCTCAGCGGCAGCGCCAAAGTTCACTTTAGCCTCATCGCGCAGGCGGACACTGTCTGCTATGAACTGTTTGGATACATCACCAATGGTGAACTTTGCCAATCCCCCCGCGACATCCGCCATCATCGAAGATGTGTAGCCAACTGCCGTCGCGTACATACCGACAAGGGTATCCGAAACGATCTTGAATACTCTCGCAACTCCATCGCCAGCACTAACGACAAATGCAGTTACGGTAACAAGCTTGTCGCCCATCTCCCCGACGACCTTTGTTACACCGCCGCCCGCTTTGACGCTGTCGTTAAGGTCTTTTGTCAATTGCTGAACCACTGGCATGAAATCATCAGCGATCTTGTTTTTTGTCCCCTGCAAGTTCTGCATGAGCCCCACAAGCTCGCTCGAAAACTGTTTCGAGACGGCTATGGTTTGAACGCTGAGAATAGCGCCGGCGGACTCCGCAGCATCGCCCAGCTGCTTAAACTCTTTCCCACCGTTGCGCAATAAGGGAACGAGCGCGCTAGCCTCGTCGGCAATGCCTTCCATATAGAAGGTCATTTCAGCCTGGGAGACATTTGCTTTCTCAAGGGTCGAAACATACAACTGAAGAGCTTCGGCGCTGTTGAGCTTTTTGAAACTCTCCGCTGTCACGCCGACCTTCGGCGCGATGACCTCGAAGAAGTCTTTCAGCTCGCCGCCGCCGGTGTTGAAGAAGTCGCCCAGCTTGTCGTTGGTATCCTTGAAGATGTCCGCGAGCTTGTCCTGCTCAACGCCAACAGTTTTCGCGCCCGCCGCATACTTCTGGAACTCGGTTGTTCCAAGACCAGCCAGCGCTGCAAGGTTGGAGATTTCCTTAGCGCTGCCGGCCGTGTAGGCGACCAACCCTGTCAGAGCGGCAGGGACAGCTGCGATGGCAACGCCCACACCCTTGGCCAGGTTTTCAAAAGACTTGGCAATTTCCGCGTTGCGTTTCTTTGCCTCTTGGCTCGCCCTGTCAAGAGGGCCAGTGAAGGAACCGATCCTGGCCACCAAATCCAGCGTGAGCGTGCCCAGTGACTTGCTCATTCAACTCGCCTCCAAAGGTAAAGCCCGCTGTGCGGGCCTTTTAAGTTTTATGCCCAGCTTTCCATAGCCTGCTCGAGACTGATGGGCGGCTCGACCTCATGCTGCATGAAGTCGAAAATCTTGTACGGACCGTCCTTGTAATTCACGTTGGCGTACATCATTGCGAGCAATGCCGATCCGCGTTCCACCCGCATGCCGATGTTCAGAGAGCCACGTAGCGCCCGGTACTTCAGCCAGGACCTGAACTCATTCAGGCTGAGGGTTTCCTTGGCTTCCGCGATCGTACGCCCGCCGATGCCGGCGAGGACGAGCTCGTGCCAGAACTCTTCTTCGTCGGAGAGGGCGCCGTCTTTCCCAAGTTGTTGACCTGGGCGATGACTGTCAGCAACGCGAAAGTCAGGCTGGGGTCGAGCGAGCCACGCGTTGGATCAGCTTCACCGGTGATGTCTTCAACCGTGAAGACGGGCTTCCCTTCTTCGTCGCAGATACTTGCGGCAATTCGGCCCGCGTGAACCTGCACCTTGCCAGCGGCGGATAGCGCATCGTTGATCGCCGTTTGAAACCCCAGCGGCCTGACGTAGACCGTGGCGACGATTTCTTCTTCGCCCTGCTGCCATTTGATTTCTTTCTCAACAGGGCGGCCGGTAAACGCACCGACGCCGCGCAAGCTTTCAAGACTTAATTTCATCGCGATGCCTTATGCGTTAGCCGACTTGCGAATCCAGGCGGAGCCGCCGGAGCGCTGGATGGTGCCCGCAGTCTTCACAACTGTGTTTCCTGCGAAGTCGAATGGGAAGTCGGCGACATAGCCGTCGAACACGAACCAGGTGCGTGTCGGTGGCAGCTCGAAATCATCGCCAGCCGCATTTAAGGTGGGCTTGATATCGAAGCCATCAGCCCAGCCAACGACCCACGACGTATTTTCGACCGAGTCATCCTCGGAAAGCTGGTAAAGCCGGACGTGCGAGGCGTTTTTCGGATCAGCGTCTACTGAGAACGAAGCCTGTCCAGGCGTACGCAAGCCGCGCAGGTATCGCCTTACCTTGTCACTCAGGCACGTAATTTCAACTTGGTCTGCTGGGTTGCCGCCCGGGTTGAACGCTGTAATGCATTCCACCTCGATAACCTCCAGCTTTGTCGGGTCTGCAGTTGTAGGCACCAGCGCATACATCTGGGTGCCTTGAGTCAAAATCGCCATTGTGTTCTCCAAATGTCGGGCATAAAAAAACCCGCTAATGGCGGGCTGTAAAGTTGGTTGGGACTACCTGAGCACTATCCAGTCGACATCGAAACTCGACCGGTACAACTTTGTTTCGGCGTCTTTGCTCTCGCCGCCCCAGCGGACCACATAAGCTTGCAGCTCAATGGCGTTGCTGATTGCGGCGGTCACAGCCCTCGCATCGCTGCCAGTGGCTGCATATACGTCGACCTGCAGCGTGAAGCTGTCGGCGTCAGGACGGCCTGCGAGGTAGTTTTCTGGGCTGCCGGTGATAAGCTGCCAGACTGCATACGGCTTCGCCACACCTTCGGGTGCATCATCGAACGGATAGAGCCTGGTGGGGCTGACGCCGAGGAGTGCCGTCACGCCTGCGTCAGCAGCGCATACCGCGAATATGGGTGCATATGACATCACGCCCCCCCTGCGGCCTTGGCCGCTCGTTTAATCGCGCGGTCAATGGCCTTCTCGTATTCAGTGATGAATGTGTTGGTTGCCTCCGCTATGTTGTCGGCCAAGGCTTTTCGCGCGAATGGATCCGCCCGCATTTTGGAAGTACCGAATTCGATCAGACGCCAATGAGGCGTCGCAGCGTTCGCAGATTTGTCGCCGCCTTTCTTGAGGACAGCGCCTTGCAGGACACCAACCCGGAAACCCAGGTCCCCGCTGGACTTAAACAATTTCCCGTTCCAGCGAAGCGCAACGTTGTCCGCGATAGATCGGCCTGTTTCAGGATCATCTATCCGTTGCGCGCCCTCTTTCATCTTGTTGGCCACCAGCTGTGCAGCCTTTCGCAGCGCCGACCTACCGCCTTTACGCTTCATGTCCTGAGTGATTGATTCGAGTTTCCCAACGAGAGAGTCAATTCCCTGCAGCTGGAAATCCACTGAGTCAGCCATCGTTGACCCCCTTGGCCACCAGGATGGTGAGATAGTCCAGACCTGAATCGGGATCGGGCAAAGGCGGGCCTTTGATGTCGTAGGTATCCCCCCGGTACAGGATTCGCATCGTAGGCAGCACACCGGCTCGGTAGCGGATCACCATCCGTGCGGTTGCCTCTGACTGGCTGGCCTGGGCAGCAATAAAATCCCTGGCGCTTAGCGGCTCGACCGCTGCGGGTACTTTGTCCCACACCGTTTGCCAGCTCTCCAGTTCTTCACCAGTGTCAGGGTCCTGCAGTCGGCCCAGCGCCTGGAACGTAACGCGATGTCGAAGTCGTCCGGCACGCATTACACGCCCATCCTGATGCGGTATGGCATGAGTAAAGACTTGGACGCCAGCGGCATCTCCGTAGCAGTCGTGCCAATTACCACTTCCTCGCGGTTGGCGAACAGGTGTCCCAGCTTGAGTAGACACGCGGCCTGAATGGCAGGGTTGACCACTATTCCGAAATCGTCCATGTCGATGGACTCATACGAATCGGCCAAAGCCTGGCGCGCCCGCTCCACTAATGTGCAGCGTATGTCGGCGTTCTCTGGTAGCTCCGCCTCCGTCTTCGCCGCTTGATAGGCAGAACGGGCCTCACGTATGCGATCAACGGTGCCAACCTTGGCGGATTCGGCAGACTCTTTATCGGCATAGAACCGGCGCTGCAAAAACTGCATAGCGGCTTCCTCAGCCGCGCCGAGCAATGCCTCCACAAGCGGCTGATCTTCGGATTCGGCGTGCAGGTGATGCATGGCCGTTTCTATGCTGATGACGGGCATGTGTCACTCCAGAGGTGGTTGGTGCTGCTCGGGTTCCGGAATCAAATTCTCGCCTTGAACAGGCGGTCCTTCGATAGCAGCATCAGGTTCAGGATTCACGGCGGGATCCGGGGTGGTCAAGGCCGAAAGTTTGGCTAATTCGCTTTCGGCCTCTTCCTTCCTGCCGATGAAGTTGCTGACCTGAGCGCCTTCAGCGTCGACAATGATCCAACGCTGCCCCTTCTTCGCAACCGTCAGCGCCGAGCGCTCACTGAAGTTCGACGTCAGAGCGTCTCCAACCTCGCCTACGATCTTGCAAAGCTTGAGTTGCTCCAGCTCCTTGGCCAGCCATACAGGCGCGGCATAAGGCTCGCTGTCGGTGTCACGGATGGTGCCGCGGTCCTCGTAAGCCCGCAGCGGCTTGATCAATACATCTGACATTTCTCACCTCGGTGGGCCGGGGATGCCGGCCACTTTAGGGGTTGGGCAGCTTAAGCCGCAGCGGCCGCAGCCGTGAGCTTGCCAGTGACGAAAGCTTCGGTACGGTAGATGGCAAACGCCAGGCGTTCTTCAGCGCGAAGCGTGACCATGTTGTTCTCAAAGTCCTTGTCGTTCTCGGTGGAAATCAAAACTTCAACTTCCATACGATCGAAGATCTGCGCACCCAGTTTGAAGGCACCTACCAGGAAGTCGTTTTGCTTCATGGCTTGGGTTGAGACTACTGGGCGATTCCACAGACGAGCTGCAGTGCCTTCCTGCGGCTGACCGATCAAATAGCGGCCCTGGCTGTCTTTGATCAATTCAATCAGCGCCCAGTCAGTTGGGTTCAGCACGATGCCATCCGAAGGGAACTCTGCCAGCTCAGCTTGCAAAAGGGCCAAGCGAAGTCGGTCGATGCGCTGTTCGCCGGTAACGGTCCAGCCAGCCGGAGACGTGTATTGATTCGCTACCGGAACAAGCCCTTGCAGATTTGCACCAGCCCCGCTGCCGTACAGCAACTGGGACTCTTCAGTGAGCAGCAAGCCATACCGAGCCCGCGCATCGATGTAGCTCTGCAAAGCCTTTGCGTCATCCAGAATCTGACGCGAGGCTTTGAACAGGTGGGCGATAGTACGGACCGACGCTGTAACCAAGGCGGTCGTGATTTCGGAATACGGCTTTGCAGAGCCCTCCGCTACGATCGCAGCATTGTTTGTAAAGCCTGTCTCGCGGACGTACTCAAGCGAGCCAGCCTCGGTCTGGCCGGGGGCAACCAGATCGCGAATGGTGGCCCGACGCATGCCCGGCAGCGCAACAGTGTCCAAACGCTCCGTGGCCGCCAAGCCACCGGCGGACGTAGTGGTGATCGCGGCGCGAGGTACGGAAACGCGACGGGAGCCACGGAACGACGAATTGACGCCTTCCATATGTTCGCTGGTAACGACCAACTCGCCAGCGGACTTCGGGGCCTCGTTGCGCTGTGTGTCACGGTTGGCATTGACAAGCTTTTGCTCGGCTTCCAGCACGCGAGCCTGCAGTTCGCCCTGCTTCATCAACAACTCATCGACCTTGGCCGACGTTTCTTTGCTCAGGCCTTCATGGCGATCGACATTCTTCTGCGCCTGCTCGGCATGTGCCTTGAGCTGATCACCGATGTCCTTGAGGTTGGCCTGGGTCTGCTTGTACTGGGTTTCGATGTCATCCTCACCGATTTTCCCCATCTGAGCATTCCAGCCGCGATAGTGAGAGGTTCCACGTTTTACGAGCGCAGTGGAAATACCCACCAGCAAAAGCGAACCCATAACTGCTTCGGGCGTGGCACCGAAGGTCAGCGGGATCAAGGCAGCGATGGACAACACAGCCATCAAGAATGCCGGGGACAGACGAAATTTCATCATTGTGTGAAGCCTCATACGGGAAAGGAAAAGTTGAGTTTCGGCAGGGGTGGCAGGTCCAACTCGACAGCGCGGGGCTTATCGGACAAGGCAGCGTATTGCGTACCCCCGCCAGCAGCGCGCGGCGTGCTGGACTTGAAATTGGCGAAGAGTTCGCGCCGCTCGCTGCGGGCCATTCCGGCTTTTGCCAACGCGACATCCATAGCTTTCAGCGCGTTATTCTGTTGGGCCTGCTCGTCTTCACGCTCGGTGATTTCGTCAGATGAGAGAACGGCCGTTGCAAAGCCGAGCTCAACTGCTCGTCGGCCGCGTATGAACGTCTCGTCATCCATCATCTCGGCGATGTCAGCAACGGCCTGGCCACTGCCGTCTGCGTAAAGGTCTGTCATCGCAGCATCGAACTCTTCCATCGTGTTCGCTACATCGCGCAAGTCATGGCGATTGCCGACGGCCAGCGTCCAGCAGTTGTGGATCATGAGAAACCCGCTGCTGGCCACTTCGCGCGTTGCACCGGCCATGTAAATCACCGAAGCAGCCGAGGCGGCCAGGCCCAGGACCTTGGTTGTGATCGGCTGGCTGTGCTCGCGGAGCCGGTTGTAGATGGCCAGGCCTTCGAACATGTCGCCACCTGGCGAATTGATATAGACGGTGGCTGGCTTATCGCCGATTGAGCGAAGGGCCGCGTCGATACGCGAGACGGTAACGCCCTCCCCATACCAGTCCTGGCCAATAACGCCATAGATGGTAATGGTATCGCTGGTGGACTCCACGGCCGCTTTGATGGCGGGATTCCATCTGTCGAGCGCGCGCGGGCTCAGCTCGCAGTTAAAACTGCCAGCCTTGGATTTTGGTTGCATGGTTTATTCCTTCGAGTTTGCCGGCTGATCCAGCCAGTTCTGTAGAGCTGCCCTTGCGGCTTGCCCGTCATCGCCCTGACCCAGTTTGTCGATCGGCGAAAGGTTGGTTTGCACAGTTAGCACACCGGCATTTCCGCCCATTTTGGGCAGGTTCTCTTTCATGCGGCATTCGTCGCGGGTGTAGATGCCGTTTTGCACCATGCCCGAGTACAGCGCCGCACGGGCGGCGCTATCAGCACGCATCAAGCCTTCGATGGAAAACTCAGGGTAAATCTGACGGCGCTGCGCAGGCGCCAGCAGACTACGACTGATCCCCTCCTCGATGCGGCGCATATAGCTGCGCAGCGTGAAGGTCAAAAATCGCAGTAGTTTCTGCTCAAGGCCGGTACCCCAATTCGATGCCTTATCGCTGTAACCGACCAGCGTCGGGTCCACCATGTAAAAGCGGCAGATCTCCTCGGCGCTGTACTCTCGAGATTCCAAAAGCTGAGCGTCCACTGGATTGATACCAATCACTTTGGCGGAAACACCCTTTTCCAGCACCGGTGATTTACCGGCATTCATCGCCCCGCTGATGCGTTGGACATAGTCGCGAAAATCGTCGCGCTGCTGCTTATTCAGCGTTGCATCAACCTCAAAGGCCACGGTTTGGTGCATGCCGTTTTTGAACGTGGAGCTCGCAACGTCCTCTGCCGACATTGCCGCGCCGAACACGTCTGCGCCGTAGGCGATGGGTGAGAGTCCGATTTGCCCATCCAGAGAGAACGCCGGAATATGCATCATGTTGCTGCCAGCAATATCTCGGAGTTGCCCGTTTTTTTCCCGGTACCGGTAAAGAATCTCGCCGTTGTCCGCTACATCCAAATCCATTCGGTTGGGCAGCAGGAACTCAAGCGCTACGATCCGGCCGCTTATACGGATGATCTCGACAAAGGCGTTACCCCGCAGCAGCATCGAAGCCACTACGGCTTCCCAAAACTGCACAGCAGTCATGCGGCTGTTCGGGTTGGTGTTGAGAATCCAGTGCAGGTCATTGTCGCCGGCCACTTCACGACCGCCATCAGGCATGCGCCGGTATAAGCCAAGCGGCAGAGTTGCTATCGTTTCGGAGATGAGGCGCACGCAAGACCAGCAAGCGGCCAGACGCATGGCTTTGTTGATCGTCACGGTTTTGCCGTTGGCGGATGTGCTGCCCACGGTTTGCGCCCAAATGCCGGAAGCGCTGCCGGAGAGAGACCTGCCCACCCAATCGATTATCGATGACCGAGGCGCGCTAATTGCGCCGTTCAAGACGGATTTAAAAGACTTAGCCACCGGTCAGCCCCCTTCGAATGAAAGCTGCCGCGACGAAGCAAGACGAAGCGGCGGCAAGAAGCGCCCAACCCATGCCAAGCAGCACGTAAACGCCTGCCACGGCAAGGGCAAAGCCCAACACTGCAGTCAGCAGATAAATGATTGATGCTGTGTTCATTCGAATATTGGGTCCCGGATTGAATCCATGAATCGGTCCACGCCGCCATCGCCGACAACGACTTGCATCATCGCCCGCCCGACCGACATGATCAGTGCAACAGCGCCATCAATCTTGTTGTCATCGCCCTGTTTGATGGGCCGTACTACGTCGTCGTTACCGGGCATGTTTTTGCCGATCACGTTGCCGATACACCAGGTCATGATCGGATTGCCGTCATGGTGGAACCTTCCAGCGGTGATAGCCGCTTCCAGCTCTTTCATGGCGTCGGACATGTTGGTGTAGTTCTGGGTGATGGTGATCGGATTGAAACCCTCGTCGTCGAGGTCATGGCTCAATCCAGTAGCACCGTGCGGGTCAATCGGCGACTCACGCAGCGGTGCGTGGTGATTCGCCTCTTTGGTGTCTTCAAGGATTTCGCGGTAATCGATCTCGGCACCATCGGTAACCTCGAGGTGTTTCGAGTTCAGCCAGGCCTGGAAGCGCTCGGACATGCGCTTGTTGTCGCTATCGAACGCTGTGTCGTATGGCACCCAAAACTTTGGAGCCACGCTGTAATAGTGAGTTTTTCCGTCGATCACCCGCCAAAACAGACGCGCTCTCGAGTTCATGTCCAGCTTTCGCGCAAGGTCGAAACCGGCAATCCACTCCTGGCCCTCGAACTGATCGAGCGTAAGGGAGGTGTCCTCGCAGGACTTCCAGTCCTCCATGTTGAAAAAGCCGGACTTGGCACTGACCCACAGGTTCAGATGCTTTGTCTTGAACGTGTTGGTGAAACGCGCAGATCGAATAGCACGAGCCTGCTGGCTCTCCAGATACTCCTGAAACACGGATACGCCGTGGTTGGGGTTGGCCTTGGCCAGCATCTTGGGGTCCGTCCAGTCGTCGCCCTCATCAAGTGTCCAGATCCAGCCGAACAGCTCTTCGTCTGGAACTGTGCCGGCCAGCATCTCGATCACCTGGCGGCGCTTGTCGTAACAAGGCCCCTCGATGTCAGCGCCGGCCGTAGTGATGATGAACATCAGCGGCTGACGCCTTGCCCCCATGCCGGTGAGCATCGTGTCGTACTGAGCGGAGGTTGGGTGTTCGTGGTATTCATCGACAATGGCGCAGCTGGGTGACGCACCGTCGCCAGGGTTGCCGATAAGCGGTTCAAACCGGCTGAAGTCGGACGGGATGTTCATATTCGAGGCGTTGACCTCAATGCCCGCAGCCTGGATCAGCATCGGCGATTTCGTCACCATCAGCTTTGCAGGCCTGAAAACCTCCCAAGCCTGCTTCTCGGTTGTCGCGCCTGAATAGACTTCGGCACCGAACTCATCGTCGGCAACAAACATGCCTATGCCCACGCCTCCGGCCACAACGGACTTGCCGTTCTTACGCGGCACTTCCCAGTAGCTCTCGCGGAACCTACGGTGCCCGCCCTTCTTCTTTACCCAGCCAAACGTCACGGCCAGGCCAAATAGTTGCCATCCCTCAAGAGTGATCAACTGGCGCTTGAACGCCCACTCACCCTTGGTATGCGGCAATAGCTGAATCAGCTTGAGTTTTTTCTCAGCCTTCGCCGGGTCGAACTTGAATCTGAACCCGCGCTTGCGACTGGCTGCCAGATCGTCGAAGTGGCGCTGCACGGCCTGATGAATGTAGCGGCAGGCCGGCACCTTCCCGCGCAACAGAGACCGACCCCAAACCATCGCCTTATCGACGTTGGGGTGGGCGGACTTGGCCATTTACGATCTCAGTAGTTGGGCGAACTCGTTGGTTTCTTTTTCCTTGTTACCGCCGATAAGGCGTGTCCTGCTGGCCGGGTCCAGGCCCAGCATCGAACCGAACGTCACCATTTGGCGCATCGTTTCGTTCGCAGCGGTGAGCGCCGGGTTTTTCATCGGGCCGCCGGTGGCACCAGTAACGACGATACCGTGCTGGCGGACCGACTCCTGTGCCATCCGCCAGTTGTCGTATGCAACGCAGAACGCTTCGACGTTGTGTAAATCAGTTATCGCGACCACGTTTTCACGCAGAAGCTCGGGAACAATCATCTTCCACATCTGCGAAGCGCGGTCGCTGAGCCATTCGGGCGGATCAACATTTGTGATCTTCGAAAAAGCGGGCTCGGCCTTATTCAGCGCGCGTTTGCCGGGATTTCCGGCTAGTGCTTTCTTGGCGGTCGGCTTGGGTTTGCGACCACGGCCGGCGACCGTGGCGGTACCTCCCATCGCGCAACTCCAGAATTTTTAATTTCGCGGGTGTAAAAAAACGACTGAGGGCGCGGTCTATAAACGGGAACCGGTGAAGTTTTTACCCGCCCCCCTCCCAGCCAGAAGCACCAAAATAGTGCGCGCACCGATTTAGAGCATAAATTTTATAAAGATGATAATTATTATCACTCAAGACCTTGCGCGGCAGGTCTACCTTTGGGCTTGGTTGCATTGCCCCACCCACCATCCTCTGCCGCCGTCTTCCTGCTATGACAGGGGTGACACAGGCCTTGCCAGTTAGATCTAACCCAGAACGCATCCTTATCGCCGCCGTGAGGCACGATGTGATCGAGATCGGTAGCAACAACCACCAAACCTTGGCGTTCGCACTCAGCACACAGCGGATGCTTCGCAAGATACGACTTGCGAGCCTGCTGCCACTTGTAGCTGTAGCCGCGCTGTGTACTGGTCTCGCGTTGCTTCTCACGCTGCTTCACTTCGAACTGCTTGCCTACATCCTTATGGGCTTCACAGTACCGAGGGTTGCGGGTCAGTGTGTTGCAGCCTTGGGCATTGCATGGCTTCTGCGGCCTTAGCGGCATGGTGTGCCGTCCAGGTAAGTGAGAGGCTGGGTATCGGGATCTCCCGGATCTTCTTCACTCAGCGCGTCGATCAGCAGCGTCTGCTGCTCGGTCATCAGCCGGAGCAGCTCGGTCTGCTTCATCTGCTCGGCCAGGATCTGGCTGAGCAAGGAGTTGCTGTGCTCGTTCATATGCCACCTTCGTCCACTTCTTGATCCAGTCGCGGCGGGCGTCGCATCCGCTACACGCCACGAGGTATGACCCGTTCGCCGCCCTCAAGAAGGAACGTGCCGCCCGAAGGAACATTGGCACAGCCCTTAGTAACCAGGACTGCATCGCCGGATGCGTGCCAGCGGTCCACGACAGAGAGAGCTGTGACCTCAGCCGTGATGGCTGGGACTTCGCTCGGGTAAACCTCGATGCTCGCCTTCCATAGACCATCAGCATCTGCACGCAGGGTGACGCCGGTTACATCGGTAAGCTCACTGCCGTCAGACAGGATGATCTTCGTCCCTCTGGCCTGGTGTGGGCTTCCAGGGTGTGACTGAGGGCCAGGTATAATCGTGGCCACCTTCAGTGTCTTGGTGTCAGTCATGCGTTACTCCACTGTGCAGCGAGGCCAGATCGACCGGGCAAAGGCAAGCGCCCCTGTGTGATCAAGGGCGCACTCAAGAAGGATCATCGGGAATGGTTTGTAGCCGGGAGTGGTGACCATCCAATTCTTTTTGGTCATCGTCACTTGTCGTTCTTGCTGATCAGTTGAATGGATTGTCCGAACGGGCTACGCCTTTGGTCTGCCACATGCAGGCCTGGTGCAAGTTGGTGACCGCGAGGGCAATAGAACGCTGATCAACATCAGGGATGGCTTTCAACTGCTTCACCAGATCAGCCGCGTCAGCCTCAAGGGCTTTTATCGAGTTGATACCGTCGATCTCCGACTGGCTCAGGTCGCGGTAGCCGGTGATTTGCTTGTGCTGGTTATCCATGATCTTTCCTCTGTCGTTCGCGCCACGAAATGGCAGTGTCTGAATTTGTGGCGCGTCAGGCCAGCGAATAGAACAGGAAGCCGGCGGCCACAATGGCAGCCAAACCCAGGTAGCCAAGTGCGGATACAGCTTTCGATGAGTTGGTTTTAGATCCCATGATTGTTGCCTCGGTGTTCGCCAACTATGGCGGGTGAATGAATTGAAGTTGTCTACTTGCTCTGGCTGCGCTGGATCTGTGCGTCAACCTGGTCAGCGCACGTATCCAGCAGTTTGATGGCCTGATCTTTCAGCTCCCACACATCACCGTTCAGCCGCAGATCGGCCTCATCAGCATTGATGCGTTCGCAGGGGATCAGCTCAGGGGGTTCGATTCGTACCGCTGACGTCTTTGTTACCAGCACCGGCTTTGCCGCGCAGGCCGTCAGGCAGAGGCTGAGCAGCCCAGTCACGAACAGGCTTGCTATCTGTCTTGAGCTTTTCAAAGTCTTTCCTCGCCTTTTTGGCTTTGTCTTCGCTGGCTTTGATTCGCTGGTTCAGGTCTTTCTGATATGCAGCGTTGCGCTGGGCCTCGGCCCGCAGCGTGGTGATGGTGGCCTGGCTCTCGTTGTTGGCAGCGATGGCTTCGTTCTTGCTCTTGGTCTCCAGTTGCATGGCGCCACTGAGGGCAACGACGCGGTACTGCTGGATACCAACGAGCAAGAGGGCAACAAGGCCGATGATGATTGCAGCGGCGATAGCCTTCATGTGATGTCTACCTTGCGGCCGATGAACCGTGTCACCAGTTCGCGTATGGCTGTTACGCCGAGAAAGCCGATGGTTCCACCGGCAGCAACTGACAGGCTGGGCGGCCAGGCCATCCACTCGATCAGGCTGGACGCAACCAGGCTCAACGCACCACAGATCAACGCTTCAAAGCAGATGCGGCGTTTGCTGGTCTCTTTGGCGTCGTAGAGGATTCGCAGTAGTGAGACGATGATGGCCATGATCGCGCCCTGCCAGAGTGGGTTAGATAGGGCCATCCAGACCTGCGCCCATAAGTCGGGGTTCTTTTCGGGCATGGTGCGCGTCCGGTCTCAACCCTTTCGGGATCTATAAACGAAAAAGGCCCGCCGATATGGCGAGCCCTTGAAATGGGTGCAGATGGCCGGTGCTGATCCCGGCATACAAGGTTCCGTCCGGACTCGAACCGGCAACGCTGGTCGCAAACCCTGCAGGAGCACCGGAATTTCACCGGCAAACCCGTGTAGCTTCCTCGCGCATCAGCCTGCGCATTCATCTGCATAGCGTGCGTGTCTTCCCACGCTGCCCGCCAGCACTACCCCGTGTGATGGAGCGAAGGCACACTGACTGCCGGTGTTCTTTCGTAACGCGTGACTACCTGCTATACCGCGTCCAGGCTCCGCCCGAAGGCCCATCCTGACTATGGTAATACGAAAATGGCGGAATGCAGTGGAGTCGAACCACAACCGTTGCCGATCGATCGGTTTAGCAAACCGTCAAGCCTCCGCAGGCTTGTTACATTCCAAATTGGTGCCGCCTGATGGAATCGAACCACATAACCTAAGTACCGGATTTACAGTCCAGCGTGCGTCCCAGCGCACTCTCAGTCGGCGTAATTGGCGGAAGGTGAAAGAGTCGAACTCTTACCGTTTCCGATAGCACCGGGTTCAAACCGGTTTGCCCACCACTGGGCGCCACCTTCCAGAAACGACAAAGCCCAGCTATTGGCTGGGCTTTGGATTTAAACGGTATTAGTCGATCTTGTGGATAGCCTCAACATTGAAACGCCGATAATCGGTTTCGTCAGGGCTTAAAACTTTGACACCCGGCTGCTGGACAGCTACCTCGGCGCGGTAGTGCTCCCACTCCCTTTTTAATGCTGCGTCATCGGCGCTGTGCTTTGATTCGTACCAGCCAACTGCACACTGCTCTCCATAGTTTTCGCCATTGCGAAACAACACATAGACAGTTTTCAAATTGCCTCCGAAGCAAAAATAACGCCCATTGCGGGAGCGACAACGTTCGGCAGTTAATGAATGGGTGCCGCGCTGGAACAGCTGAACACCGTGCCATGAAAACAGAGCTATTCCATATGGACAACTCTTTTTTACGCTGCTGCTCGAACTCCCTCCAGATAGCAATCCACCCAGGCGGCACCGGCCTTGATCAACTCGCGTGCCTTACCCTCGCTCATTGCGAAGTGGCGACCAACACGGATCGCGGGCCACTTCGCGCCGTAATAGAACCAAACCATATCGCCCATCTGCTGATGACGAGCGCACAGACCAGCAACGGCTGCGTCAACAAGGCCAGCAAGCTCGTCGGTGATCACATACGACTTACCTGGCATCGGCATGGCATCCCGCATCAGGGCGAGCGTGGGCGAGGCATAGCTGGGCACGCCCATTCCGTCCATCCGCCAATATCCCCACTGCTCGAGCATGTTTTCAGTTTCACCCAGCGGGCGGTGCAGCGTGTTGCGAGTCATCATGGTCAATCCCCTGTGTAATTCGATCCACCGGCACCGCGGCGGTTGTTCTGGCTGTAATAACCACTGACATCTGAGGTCCGTATCGGACCGGACTGGACTTCTCTGCCGTTCGCCTGTCGGCAGGCGGCGCTGAGAGCCGTCCCCAGCTGGAATACCAAATCATGAATCTCCAGCGCCTCGCCGTTATCGAATCGGACCCAGCCGGAAGCGTTGCACTGGACGCAATCAATCTGATGAAAGACGCCGCTCACAAAGGCCTTTCCTTTGCATGCCGGGCATGTGGCCAGCGGCACGATCGACTTTTTGAAGGCAGGGCCGTGACTCTTCTTCATTGAGCCTCCAGCAGTTGAGCGCGAAGGGCTTCGATTTCAGTGATCAGGGCCGGAATAGCTTGGCGAGCAGCGGCTACGAAATCCGCATCGGCATTGCTTTGCGGGGTATCACCACCAACCATCACCGGCCCCGCCTCCTGCCATTCCTCGAACCCTTCGTCACCACAAGCCGAATACTCAACGTGATTTCCATAATCCCGAAGCCAAGGCCCAGGGGTAGCTGCTCCCTCAAGCGCTTTTAGATGGGTAAGGTCCAGCGGCTTACGGCCTTGAACGGCAATGCGAATCGTGGGGCCCTGAAAGTAAAATGCCATTTTTAAACCTCGCCTATGGTGGTGTTGGCATCTGCGCTACAGGCCACGTCATACGTGGGCTGTAGGTGATTATCAGAATCTTCGAATCTAAATCCGGTCAATTCGTGAATGAGGCCAAAGCCCTTCCCGTCTAGATGGGCGTTCCATTTCTCCAATGCAATTCGCTTGCGCGCCATGACGCCCGACTGGACGTAAACCTTCACGTTGTGGCCCATGGCATGGTTGATCAGCAGCTCACCGATCAGATGGTCGATACCGATGTCTGCCCAGCAGGTACGAGCCAGTTTGCGAAGGTCGTGGCTGGTCCACTCACCCCTTCCAACCCGAGCGAATACCGCACTGGCTCGGCCCTCACTGAGCCCTTCACCGCCGCGACCCGGGAACAGGAATTGTCCGTCGTAACCGATGGCCTGCTGTTTGTCGCGATACCAGATAAGCAACTGCCGCACCTGATCTGTCAGCGGCAGATGATGCTCGACGCCGGTCTTGGTGTTCTCGCTTGGAATGAACCACTCACGCTCAGCCAGGCTGATGTGGGACCAGCGGGCCAACCGAGTTTCACCGATGCGCGTGCCATGGCAGAGCATCATCACGGCCAACATGCCGTCGTGCGGATTGGACGCTATGACCTCAGCCAAATGGTGAAGCAGGTCCTGTAACTGGGTGCCGCGCAGCCTGGACGCCTTGATGCCGACCTTGGCTGTTGAGAAGTCTTTGAACTTGATGTCCTGCATTGGGTTTGCCGATATCAGCCGCAGCTTGAATGCCTGCCGGAACGCCAGGGCGAGCAGCTGGAATGCGGATCGAACGTAGTCGATTTTAACGGTTCGTTGCATCGGCCAAATCAGCTTGCTGTCAAGTGTGGCTTTGTCGATCCTGGACAGAGCAACGTCTCCCAAGCACGGTACGAGGTGACACCTAAGAATCGACGCACTGGTGTCTTTGCGCTTTTCCGACAGGCTTCGGTCGAGCGAATACCGCTCGGCGAACCAGCATAAAAGCTCGCCTGTAG
Organism: Pseudomonas tremae; assembly: GCF_001401155.1. Taxonomy (GTDB): domain Bacteria; phylum Pseudomonadota; class Gammaproteobacteria; order Pseudomonadales; family Pseudomonadaceae; genus Aquipseudomonas; species Aquipseudomonas tremae. The sequence continues at coordinate 14,254 of NZ_LJRO01000458.1, read as the reverse complement.
TTGTCCATTTGGATAACGTGGAGTTGGCACCGGCCTCGATGCGAAGGCGAATGCCTGGAAGTGCCGCAACGACCTGCTTGGCCGTCAGATCGGGGAAGCGGCCAACCAGGTTCCATTTGCCCTTGCTGACCAAGTACCACGACGCCCGTTCGCGGTCGCGGGTGAAGCGCAGGTACAGGCCACGGTTCTCCACGTCGCGCAGGTCACGCTCGGTGCCAGCGGCCTGGCGTTTGATTTCAGCGTCAGTGATGCGCACGGCGGCCGTCATGCAGGCTGCTCCTCCTTGGCTTTCTGATGGTCTGGAGCGAACTCGCCACGGAGAGGTATCAGCTCATTTTCGCCGTAGGCAGTTCGCGCTCCCGAACTGTTTGGGATCACGTACCAGCCAGGCGTAGGAGCCTTGAATGCATAGCCTTTGCCGCGAATCAGAGTTCCTTTTTCTATGTGCTCAGTGAGCGCTACCAAGCTTCCTGCAGGAATATCCACGTCAAAAACCGTGGTCAGTGCCAGGTCGCCCTGCTTGAATAGATGGTTCATGCTGCCACCGTTGTCTGAGGAAGTCGGAGGTATGCGCGGATTTGCTCCATCGCGTCGAAGTGACCACGGCAGACGATCGCCAGATAGCCTTGCTCGCCCAACTGGCGTATCCACTCGTACTGGCTGCCCGACACAGCGGCGTCGTGCGGCGGCGTGGCCTTGAACTCGATGTACAGGCCGAAGTAGCCGCCGCGTGCCATCGGCAGCACCAGATCGGGCACTCCGGCGCGCACGCCCTGCTCTTTCAGCTTGATCGCAACCAGCTTGTGCCGGTGGCCACCGTTGGGAACGTGGTAGATCAGCGCCGCTACCAGAGGCATACGCAACTTGAGCTCGCGCAGCAACGCGGCCTGCTCCAGGCCTTCACGGTCGACAGACTTGGCGCGGGTGCGCTTCGGTTTAAACAACGTCATTTCGGCGGGCTTCATGGCCTCACCTTCAAGCCAGCGGCTTCGATGGCAGCGATGTCGCAGTAGCGGATTTTCAGGCATGACTGTTGAAATTCTTCAGAAGACTGGATGAACTGAATTTTCGGCAGCTCAATCACCAGCGCCTCGCGGGAGGCCTGCCATGCGGCCCAAGCAGTGTTCAGGACCGGATAGTGGTATTCATCTGGCTTATCTGCGCTTCGCTGCAAGGGTTTCATGGTGTCGGAATTTATGAATCGGGCCAGCGCCCAAGCCTCAAACTGTTCTCGCTTTTTTTCAGTATTCACGGTGACACCTTCCCTTCACGAATGAGCGCGTCCTGGGTACGCATGACGCCCTCGGCGTGGAACAAACGGACTTCGTCACGGCTCAGCACCGCCGGAGCGCGCAAGCGGCCATCGGCTATGTCGTGGCAGTAAGCACACGCCCAAGCGGCCTGCAGGTCGTTTGGCTTGATGCCCATGCCGCAAGTCCCGGCGAGCCGGTAATGGGCCAGCACCGTGGTCGATGATTCGCTCGAGCAGCCTGGGTAACGGATCTGGCATTCGCGGTCACGCGCTGCCTTGGTGAGTTTCGTTTGCTTATTCATTGCGCCGCCCTTCTGCCAAATTTCGCCATCAGCAGCTGACGCGCCGTTGCACCGTCTGCCGGGATTCCTTGTCGTGCGATCAGTGCGAGACTGACCCGATCTGTCAGCTCTTCGGCCCGCTCGAATTCTGATTTCTGTCCGTCATGACCGATGCCGACTGCGATGTCTTCCAGCGACTGCCCCCGCACAAGCATGCGGATGGTGATGTCATAAGCGCGGTCGAACACCTTGCTGGCCTTCTCCGACGTCAGGTCGGCAAGGTTATGCATCTCACACTGGAGAGCGGCGTGGCGTACTGCCTCGTGTGACCACCCCCGCGATGTACGGCGCGATGGATGCAGGTTGAGAAGCGTCTCGCGAAATGCCCTGTCGTGAGATGGAATACCCAGCATTTCCGGAGTTGGCTGACACCACTTGATGAACTTGCCGACGCTGGGTGCGAAGTCGTTCCCATTCTGACGGCAGTTCTGCAGGCCATAACGGATCTGCTCCAGTGTGTTGATACCCGCAGCGATGAAAGCCTTGATCCAGCTACGCTTGGCAGCCTGCAACGCTGCATCGTCTGGCCACGCTTGCTTCCACGCCGGAAATATCGCCTGCAACTCCCTGAACAGCGCGTTCACAACGGACGCTGTGCCGGGAGGAAGTGCTTTCGGAACCGAAGGAACGACAGGCGGCAGGTTGCCCATGCTGGTCATGAGCTGTGTAGCGCTCTGGGGCGGCTTTGGCTTGGCTTGGGTCATAGGTCACCAAGATCGTCAGACCAGGACGTGTCGTCGAAATTTGGCGAGTTCCCCTTGGCCCTTTCTTTCACGTACCAGCCCACCAAGCGATTACACCAGCCTGCGGGTGTGTCTACGGTGTTCTGTTTGGCCACAAACCAGCCGATGAAGCTGCGAATCATCGCGTCCGTGATATCGGTCGGCTTCACGCCAGCGATCTGGGCTTGGGCAATCAGGTAGCGGCTGTCGGGTGTCCAGTCAGCGAACATGGAAAAGCGCTGGCGATCATCGGTGCTCTCGAGGGCCTGCGCGTCCTGCTCGTTGATCAAGTCCGAAAACTCGCGCGGCTGCTGCTGTTCGGTTAATTGATGGTTAAGTGACGTATTGGGTGCAGATTTCGCACCCCGTTCGGTCGAATTCTGCACCCCGTTCTGCTGTGATTTGCACCCCGTGCCGTCATCTGCACCCCGTTCAGTTCGGGGTGCAGGATTTGCACCCCGCTTTATCGGCAAGTCATAGACGACTGGGCGCCGGTCATGACGCTCAATGTACACAGCGGCCAGCGCTTGATTGCCTGGAACGATCAGTTCAGACGCCCGCAACAGCTCGAGTTTGGAGCGAACTGTGCGCTCCGAAAGACCGGTGTCTTCGCTCAGCGTAGTGGCAGAAGGGAACGCCCCGCGTCCGTCAGTACCGGCATAGTTGGCCAGGCAAAGCAGGACGTGCCGGGCGCTGGAATCGGAAAGGGTCACGCGTGGGATCTGTAGCGCCCACGACATTGCTTGAACGCTCACAGTGCTACTCCAATTTTGCCTGTGTTGCCTTGCTCAGGTCTGATGTGCATAATCTGTCTCGTAGTGTTGTGAAGAAGCCGGTCTAGCCACCGGCTTTTTTTTGCCCAAAATTCAGGCGTTGTAGGTGTCCGGCGCATCCGTGGTAGCTTTCTGCTTCCACACAAGAAGGTCACGGAGACCGGACATGACTGATCCAACCGAAAAAATCATCGACAAGCTCAACGGGCAAAAGGGAGAGCTCCTTGCTACCCAGGCGCTGCTATTGGGCGTGCTGAGGTCGCTTCCGCTTGAAGTGCGTGCGGAAGCCATTCGCGAGTTCGATATCGAGATCGCTACTGCAAGATCGACGCTCGCGTATCTGCCAGTCCCAGATGAAGTCATTAACGGTCTCGAGAACTACGTGAAGGCCCTGAATCACATTCGGGTCTCACCAAACCAAGAGTGAGCATTGCTACGTAGAACGCCTTGCGGCTTTGCTCATCTGTCTTGAGCAGAGCCTTCTCCAGATGCTTTTTGCCTGCCATTTCCACTCCCTTCAGATTCACTGTATGAATTAACAGCCCAGCCGCTGTACTACCTGCCCTTCCCGCCTGAGCGGATAATTCGTATCAAGAACTGACCGAACCGCTTTTAAGCCGCTTTCTGCTTAGCCTTCATGACCTTCTTGTGCAGGGTTTCAATTGCCTTCCCGACCTCGTACCTGGTGTCACCACCCTTGGTTATGCGGAAGATCGTTGGCTGGGTGGTTCCGCAATGCTCGGCAATGCGAGCCTGGGTCCAGCCCTGCTCAGTCAGATCGGCCAGCATTTGCGAAATAGTCATCATGCCTCACCAATGCGTTTTGTAATTGGCCATGATAATACGCTACCGAATTAACGCAGGCAATACACTTCGCCCTCCCCTAATACGCTTGGGCGAAGCTATGACGATCGCGGCGCGCCTTCGCGCAAAAATGAACGAAAAGGCTCTGTCAGAAAACGAGCTTGGAAGACGAGCTAGTGTCCCACAGCCCACAATCCACCGAATCCTCCATGGTGATAGCAAGACACCTAGAAAGGCGACTGTCGAAAAACTTGCGCGTTCTCTGGGGGTAACCCCGGAATGGCTGCTGTTTGGCTCTACGCATGGCGACGTTCTACTGAGCCATGCGCCCCAACGTGGCATAAAGGAATATCCCGTTATCAGCTGGATAGCAGCGGGGGCATGGGCGGAGTCGCCGGACGTAGATCAGCTAGGACCTAACACAGAAATGCTCCCTTCAGAGTGCAATGCAGGAGACTGCGGGTATTGGCTTGAGGTCCAAGGTGACTCCATGACGCCCCCGCAGGGCAACGGTTTTACCCAAGGCATGAGGGTGCTTGTGCAGCCAGAGGGATTTGATCTTGTGAGTGGCAAGTATTACATCGCGCTGCTGGCGAGCACTGGCGAAACCACGCTGAAGCAATACGTGAGAGATTCGGGAATAGGTTATCTAAAACCCTTGAATCCAGATTTCAAGATGATCGTCATAGACGATGACGTTCAAATTATTGGTCGAGTTGTGGACATAAAGTATCCAAACTCTTTTCTTTGAAGGATCAAAAATGAATATAAAGGGGCTAGCCGTAGGCATCATTTGTGCGGGCTTGGCGCTCGCTCCAGCCTTGAGCTTGGCACGCACCCAGGGTGAGCAGATATGCGACATCCTCGATGGTTTAGCTGAGACTGCGATGCTCTCTCGCCAAGCAGGAGTACCGATGATTGAGGCTTACCGGAATACCGATAAACTCGACCCAGCCGCCTCAAAATCGGCAAAAATCATTATTGAAGCCGCCTATCGTGTTCCTCGTAGCGAAGGACAGCGGGATCAAACCATGGCAGTGAGCGACTTTCGAACAGAAATGTTCAAGGGCTGCTTAGCCAGCCAAGACGGAGAATAGCTCCTCCCCCTCTCAGAAAAAGCCCCGCCTCGGCGGGTTTTTTTCGTCTCGATAAAAATTAATACGTTTATGAATTGAAAAGGCTTGCACCAGTTAATTCGGTATCGTATTGTTCTACCCATCGAAACGCATCAAAGCGAATCGACACAAGACTGGTGAAGCCGCCAGATAGCACGGGATCAGCGAAGTGATCTCCCAGCCCCGGATAACGGGACCGACTGGACGAAGCTCTTTACAGAGAACGGAATCACCTGTTGGACAGCATCACTGAAGCACCTGGCTTGCCGGGTGCTTTGGGATGACAACCACCGAGTAAAACGTAATGGACACCACCATCGTATGTGGGGCATGGAGAGGCCACCTCGGCCGTGGTCTTGCGCCGCGAGAGTTGCAGTTTTTGTTGTCAGCCGCCCAGGGCTGCACAGCCAAGGAAATCGCCCGCACGTTCGGCATCGCGCCGGGCACGGTCGTTAAGCGTCTGTCGGTCGCCATGTTCAAGCTCGGCGTGAATCGCCAGACAGCGATGATCGCCGAGGCCATGCGCCGACAGATCATTTCCCCGCTCTGCCTGCTGTTCATGTCGGTGATCGTTCTGCACGCGGTGCTGGGCGATGAATCGATGAGGCGCGAGCGCAGAGCCCCCGAGTCACGCCGGGGCGGGTACGAACAGAAGATCAGCCGTAAAGGCTCGGACAAGCTGAGGCCAGTGGCGGCGATCTGCTGAGCAACAATTTACCTGCGCGGTCCTTACGACTGGCCAGCACGAGAAACCTACTGGAGAAACCAAAATGACAGAGGCCCAGTTAGCCGCGTTCAACGAGCTGGCAGCAGCAGCGAAACAAGAAGACGAGGCACAGCGAGCATACGAGCAAGCAAGCACCGCTCTAGAGCTGGCGATCACTGCCCTTGGCGGCGCGCGCACAGAGAGGTCCAGAGCTCAAGAAAAGCTTCTGCAGTCGGCTCGCTCCACAAATGAGAACCCGGCTCGGCATTAAAGCCTGACTCAAGCAATTGGCTGTTGCCTCAACCAGCACTACGTCAGCCTGACGAAAACTGCCCGAACCCTGTCATAGCGCCAGGCTGCATCGGATATCGCTCGGCCCACCGTCGTGACAGCGGGGTGGCCACCTTGTCCCGAGCCAGAGCTGATTTTCGCAGCGGCGTAGACGGGCAACACTCGGAGGGATTCGAGCGATATCCGATGCGGATGAGTACAAACCGTTAAATCGGCCCCCTGCATCACCCTCCCCCAAATCAAAACGACCGCATCGGCAGGTGCCAGGCCAGTCTCACGGCTGGGTTTGGTCACCCGCGCCTGGCATCTGGCCAATGCGGTCAAGGAGCCTCACATGCATCAGACAATCAGCCAGCGTCGTGCAATCCTCGAAGGCCTGCGCCAACGCTGCAACCTTTCCACTGCCGAGTTTTACGACAAGGTCGGCCGCCTGAACCCGGCCACCCTGCCGCGCTTCACGGTGGTACCAAACGGCAATAACGAGTTCGGTATCGTCGAGCGTTCAACAGGTGCTGTGCGCGGTGTGCATCGCGGCCACAGCGCGGCTTGCAAGGCCGCTGAGCAGTTGGAAACGCAACCTGTACGTCAGCCGTCGTTCGCCTCCCACATGCTGCGCTGGACTGCAGCCATCGCCACCGCCTTCGTTCTCTTCGCGCTGTACGGTGCAAGCTGATGATAAGTCCAGAGCTGAGCACGATTCAGCGCAACAAAGAGCGGTCCGCCATCCTCGAGGCTGAAGTGGCTGCATTCCTCAAACGCGGCGGCGTGATCGAAACCAAAAGCGGCTTTCCGTTGAAGCCCAAGCCAAAGGAATACGGCCGGATGAGTGCGCCGGTCGCGCGCCAGCCTTTACCGCGTCGGCGGACTAAAGAAGCACTGCGGGCCGCAGCGCCGAAAGACGTTATCCAAGACCGCTGCAACGCCCGCGCCAAGCAGGTGGAAGTCATCCGCAAGCTTGCCGAGACGATGACGATCACCGATGTCATGCGAAAAACTGACGTGAGCATCTACAGGCTTCGGAAGATGGCCCGCGTGCATGGCTTCGAATACAAGGCGTTCAGCCCGGCGTCGAACCTAATTCCCTATCAGACCGATCCGGTAGCTGACGCATTGAACGTAGTGCGGATCAAAGCCGCCCGCGACCGAGGCATATCGCGGAAGGCCGCCGTCGTCGAACTCGGACTGAGTAACACGATGATCAAGCGGCTGATCCGTGAATTCAACATCGACTACCCGCTGCAAGGGCCAAGCCCTAAATGAGGCGTATACAGTCCCGCGCCAACCATCGCCGCCGCCCTCTTCAACTCAACATCCCACCCAGTGGAATCAAGCCCTCGGAGAAGAACCCATGTCCACCCCTACCGATACAACCGAATTTCTGAACGAGCTGAATGGCGGTGCTTTCGCCAGCCAAATCGGCTACGCAATTTCCGAAGTCGCCTCGGGAGTTGTCGAGCATGGCAAGGCCGGGAAGTTGGTCATCACCCTGGACATGAGCCAGATCGGCGATTCCCACATGGTTAAGATCAAACACAAGCTCGACTACAAAGTGCCCACCAAGCGCGGAACCCGCAGCGAGAACACAGCGCTGGATACCCCGATGAACGTCGGCACCGGCGGCCAAGTAACGCTGTTCGCTGAAGCTCCTCACCCGGGACAGCTATTCGAGCGCGACCAAGCACCGGTCAAGCCTCGCACCTGATCAACCGCAACAACCCTTCCTCACCAAAGAGACCTGACAAATGTCCCTGACGAAAGAAGCTATTCAACTGATCACTGACACCGCGCTGATCGCGGAAGGCAGAGAGCTGAACACCGTCACGCCAACCATCGTGCTGCCCGAAGGCGCAAAGGTCGTGAACCTTGAGCAATTCGGCGCAGGCCGCAGTCGCTTCCGTGGCACGTTCTCCACCAACTCCCTGGCCGACTTCGCCAAATACGTTTCCGACCGCGCAGTCGCCGACGCAAAAGGCTTCATCAATCAGGACGAAATGACCTGTTCGGTGCTGTTCAACCTGGGCAACGAGGAAGTGCCAGGCCACGCAGATGACCGTGCAGTGCTGAAACTTAAGCCCACCGCAGCCTATCAGGCCGTGCAGGCCATCAGTGGCAAGGCCATGTCGCAGAAGGATATGAGCGACTGGATTGAAGACTGGCACAGCACGCTGTCGGCAGTCGGTGATGACCTGCAGAACATCCCACTGGCCAAGGCCATCGCCGCCGTGCGCACGATCACGGTCAAGGCATCGTCGGAAAGCGATCACACCGTCAGCGAGACCCGTGCTAGCCGCAGCGCAATGGATGCTATCGAGGCGACCAGTAAAGAAACGCTGCCCACGTCGCTGATCTTCTCGGCTGTGCCGTTTGAAGGTCTGCAAATGCGCGAAATCATCCTGCGAATCTCGGTCATCACCAGCGGCGCACAGCCGGTGCTGAAACTGCGCTGGGTGGGCGAGGACGTGCAGCGCGAAGATATCGCGCAAGAGTTCAAGTCGGTGCTTGAAGCAAAGGTGGGCGATGCCGCTCAGCTGGCGCTGGGTAGCTTTGCGGCCTGACGCCTGAAACCCGCGCCACGAAATCGGAGTGTCGAATACCGTGGCGCTGGAGTTTCACCGCAAGAGCATGCTGATGAGGCCGCAATTCCAGAATGATGCGAATCGGCTATCGAGGCTCTGCAGCAAAGCTTCTCGTTCTCGAAATACCCCAGGCTAAGGCTTCTTCTAAAGTCTTCAGCTCTGCATCTGGATGGTATTCCTCCATTTTTAGAGCGCCATTTTTATCGTACACGCCGTTAAAGACTTGAATATCTCCAAACTTATTCTTTCGCGCCCGAACATCTATCTCTCGATCATCGCTCACCCATTCACTGTGGTGCAGGAATGGCCCGCTTATCGCTGACCAATGAGTATATGCGTCGGTGTGCTGTTTCATTTTCAGCTCCGGTGATCCGGCGTGATGCCGGTCACTCGTAATACCTCATCCCGAACCAATTTGCCACCACCGGAGACGGAGGGCGGCGCATGCATGGAGATTGCCATGAACAAGTCACCATCCGCAGATAAAAAGCACCGCACGGTGCTGGCGTACTCAGTCGAAACCAATGATCCGGAAGAGTCAACCATTCAGTTCGCTACGTCGAACGCCGCCGCACGCCGACAGGGTGCTGACGAGATAGGCACCGACTTCAGTGGTGTGTCTTGCCGTCGCGCGCAATGGGCCGACCAATACGCTGGCCTGCGTTACATCCCCGCGAAGGCCTACATCGATGCGGGCTGGTGGTTCGATTGCAATCACTGCGGTATCCGCTGCGACAGCAATGCATGCAGGTGGGACGAGGAAACAGATTCTGATATTCCACTGAATCTAGTTTTCGATGGCCGCGTTGTGTACTGCTCAGAAGAGTGCAAGAGCGGGCACGACGCGGAAGTCAGTGCCCGAAACGCAAAGTTTGAGTCGTTCAAGTCCTCTGCCGCAGATGCCCAGCCGGGGATTACCTTCATCGAATTCACTGGCGGCTACCCCTATTGCGCAAACAGTGGGAAATTTACTTTCCCTGGCGCTCAGTACGGCGGATCAGTCAGCGACACGGAAAACAGTATAGAGCTAACTTAGTGGATCTGCGCCGTCGATAAAGTAGCGTGGGACCTCTTCATCTTTGAACAGCGGGCTGCCTAACCATTGCGCTGAAAGCTCTCAACGTTACCCAGCTCTTCGCGGTAGCGCGCTATTGCGATGATCTGTCGAACGACGGCGAGTAGTTCGGCATGGTTTGAGCCTTTGAAGTTTTCTAGAAGCAGATTCAATATCTCGGCTTCTTCCGCGATCGCCTCAAGCGCTTCTGTATCACTTTTTAAAGTCATAACGGTGCCCCGCTAGGGTGGTTGTAAAAATCTTTAATACCTCAATTTTAACGACTGACGCCACCCCTCGGAATCGATTATGAGCCAGCTCCACCAAATACTGGTAGGCGACTGCATCGACATGATGCGCACGCTGCCAGATGAAAGCGTGCATACGTGCGTGACCAGCCCGCCCTACTACGGTCTGCGTGACTATGGCGTAGAAGGCCAGATCGGCCTTGAAGAAACTCCTGCTGAGTTCATCGCCCGCTTGGTCGATGTGTTCCGCGAAGTGCACAGAGTACTCCGAGCTGACGGCACGATCTGGGTAAACATGGGCGACAGCTACGCAGGTAGCTGGGGCGCGCATGGCCGGGGCGATATGGGGGTTGGTGTTTCGACGATCAGCCAGCGCCAGGTCATGGCGAGCCAGCGGAAGTCGAAAGCAACAACACATGCCGAGTACAAGCCGAAAGATCTGATGGGCATGCCCTGGCGCCTGGCCTTCGCGCTGCAGGACGACGGCTGGTATTTGCGGCAGGACATCATATGGCACAAGCCGAACCCTATGCCGGAGTCGACGCGGGACCGCTGCACCAAAGCTCACGAATACCTGTTTCTGCTAAGCAAGTCGCGTCGGTACCACTGCGACATGCAGGCCATCAGAGAGCCGGCAGCATACGGCCCAACACCTTCTGGCGTTGGATTTGGTCACGGATTCGACGTGGTACCGAAACCACGCGTAACTGTGCCGACCGGCTGGGACACGTCAACCGGCGAAGGTGGCCACGGGGCCTTTCACAAGGATGGTGCTGAACGGAAGCGGCGGGACAGCTTCAAGCGTGAAGATTCAAAACGCGAGCAAGCCATTCCCGGCCAGTCAAAAGGCACGCACCGGCCTGACCGGGATGAAAGTACCCACGACACAGCGACGCGCAACAAGCGCAGCGTCTGGACCGTGGCGACCCACGCCTTCAAGGAAGCCCACTTCGCCACCTTCCCGCCCGACCTGATCAGGCCATGCATTCTTGCCGGCGCGCCGCGAGGCGGCGTGGTGCTGGACCCATTCGGCGGCGCCGGTACCACGTCGCTGGTTTCGATGCAGGAAGGTCGCAGGTCAATAATCTGCGAGCTGAACCCAGGGTATGCGGCATTAGCCCGTGCTCGAACCGACGCGGCTTGGGCGGACGGAGCGGCACAAATGGATGTGTTTCATGACGCAGAGCCAGCCGCATGAATCAGACGATTAAGGCTTCTTTGCCCCGACGAGCGTCCACAGATCCTTCAGGGCGCCAACAGCCGCTTGCATGCGCTCCTCATCGCCGGGATAACTCGAAGACCTTATAGAGCTGATCGCTCTTTCAACCAGCGCCTCAGGATGGCAGCCGGATCTGACCTTCATATCTTCGAGTAGCGTTAAAACCAAGTGCTCCAAAGCAATGACCTTCGCTTCTTGTGACATTCGAATCTCCTTTAACCGGCTTCTTGCCGGGCAACCACCAATACCCCACTTCAACGACTCACGCCACCCCGGCGAGGATGAACCATGTCCGAAAAACAGATCGATCCGAAAAAGCTCGAGCGGGCTATCCGCAAGATCAAGCACTGCTTGGCGCTGTCGCAAAGCTCGAACGAAAACGAAGCCGCCACGGCGATGCGCCAGGCTCAGGCGCTGATGCGTGAGTATCACTTGAGCGAGACTGACGTAAAGGTGAGCGACGTCGGCGAGGCTAAATCGTCAATGTCGCGAGCTGCACGCAGACCGTTATGGGATCAACAGCTGAGCGCAGTTGTGGCCAAGGTTTTTAACGTCAAGGCCCTGCGTTTCACCCATTGGTGCGAGACCAAAAAGAACCGCGTCGAGCGTGCCAAGTTTGTGGGAGTGAGCCCTGCACAACACATCGCTCTCTACGCCTACGAAACTCTTCTTTCGAAGCTGACGCAGGCTCGGAACGCATACGTTTCCGGGGTTCGTGCCGGCAAGTTCCGAAGCAACTATTCCGCCCCCACTGCCGGCGATCACTTCGCCATAGCCTGGGTGTTTGCGGTTGAGAGCAAGTTGCAAGAGCTTGTGCCGCGTGGTGAAGACCCAACAACGCCAGAACACCAAAGCGCAGGACAGGGGCTGGTAGCAGTAGAAGCCCAGCACCAAGCGCTGATCGATAGCTACCTCGCAGACAAGCAGATCGGCAAAGCCAGGAAGGTCAGAGAGGCAGAGCTCGACCTCAACGCCCAGATCGCCGGGATGCTGGCGGGCACCAAGGTCGACTTGCATGCAGGCTTGGCCAATGGCGCCGAGCATGCCCACGCCCTATCTGCAAGCGCCTGACCCAAGACTACCCATCACGCAGTTCACGGCGGGCCTCGATAGGCTGACCGCCATTTGGAGCCCTTGCATGATCAATTTCTTGTGGCGACTGCTCGCCAAGCTACTCGCGCGCCCGGCAATCGCTGCCTGGCTCATCACCAGCGCCCAGCGCACCCCATACCTGCACATCCGGTCAGCTGATGGACAAGAGGTGTACATGGGACGCTGGTGGCTGTTCAACGCCTACGACCGGGAAACGCACCTCGGGCGCATACGCTGGTGCGCTTGGTCGATCCGGGTGCACCACATCATGCGGCCCGACGCCGACCGGGACCTGCACGACCATCCGTGGGATGCGCGCACGGTCATCCTGCGCGGCTTCTACAAGGAGCAGCGCCGTTACTTTTGGCCGGCTAGCGATCCTACCGACCTCGACTACTGGCGAGAAGCGGGCGACACCGCACGGCTCAACCACGGCGAATACCACCGCATCGACAAAGTGTCGCCCGGCGGCGTGTACACGCTCTTCATCACCAGCCGCTGGAAAGGCGACTGGGGCTTTCTGGTCAACGGCGTAAAGGTCGCTTGGCGTGAATACACAGGGGAAAAATCATGATCAACGAATGCAAGGCTGTACCTGTCGGCTGTCGCCAGCGTCTCGCCGCCGAAGGAAAGCCATACCCGAGGTCGTCGTGCGCAGCCTGCGGTCAGTTATCTCCTAATTGGCGTGAGTGCGATTCGATGCTGGCCAGGCCCGCCTGTCAACCGTCAGCGCTCGCCCAGCAGGAAGATCAGAATCCCCGAGGCCCGCGTGAACTGTTCCAGAAATGGGCGCTTTCGGTCGAGCACCCCGTTAAGGGCTGGCTCGACGGTCACTGGCTTCGCCGTGGTGATGACCGCGAAGGGTATGCGGACGAATACGTTCAAGGCCTTTGGGTTGCGTTCAAGGCGTTCGGCGCCCGCCCAGCCGATCAGCAGGCCGAGCCGGTGGCGGCTATGTACGAAGACGGCTCAGTCCTAACGAGGGCCGACTGCATCGACGATGAGGTGTTCGCAATCTGCTGCAAGGCGCAGACGCCGCTCTACCGCCACGCCCAGCCCGCCACGGCGAAGGTTGATGAGCGACTGGTTGAGGCGACTGCTTTCGTGCAAAAGCTTCGTGATGCGGCAGCCGGACAGCCGACTGTTGCCAGCGGCTATCTGAGCGACATCTTGGATGTGCTTCGGGGCTGCGACAAGCCGAACAGCGGCCAGGCATGACCAGCAAGCCAATATGCTGGCGTGCAGCGGCCCAGGCAGTGCCGAAACAACCGAGTATCACCGCCGAAAGGCCGATACTTGAACTCATAAAGCGCTTCTCCAAGGGTTTGACAGGGCCTCACTTTTGCCAGGTGCGCCCGAACACCCCGCAGTAACCACCCCCTCTCAATCAATTCAATGTCAGCCGCGTGTGCGGCAAGGACGAAGTCATGCCCGAAAAAAGTTCACCAACTCTAAACAGCGCAGCGCGCGACGTCATAGCTGAGCGCCAGCGGCAAGTATCGGCCGAGGGCTATTCGCTCTATCGCGACGACGCCTACGTTAAAGGCGAGATGGCCGAGGCGGCATCCGTATATTCCAGACTAGCGGGCCAGCCAACAAGCATGAGCTCTGCGTGGCCTTGGGGCCAAGACAAATTCAAGCCCAGTTCTGACCGCCGTCGCGACTTGGTGAAGGCTGGCGCCTTGATTTTGGCCGAGATCGAACGTCTCGACCGCATTCCACTAATTAAGAGCTGGCCCGTTAAGCGTGACGAGAACGGATTTTTCCAGCATCCCGACCTCCCAGACTTCGATGAGGGTGACGGCGACAAGTGCAAAGCCTGGATTGCCGAACAAGGCCTCGAGGTGGTCAAGGACGAACTTGAGTATGCAAGCGACAAAGCTGTTGCTGATCGCTACTTCGAAGCGGGCGACCCTGATTGCAGTTACTGGGAGCCGGATCGCCCTGATGGTGAAGGCTGGTTCTGCCTGGCTATTCATGACACAGACGATGGCCCGGTCTGCTGGTGGGCACGGCGGGTGGTGACGCCATGACCCAGCCCAAGGAAAGACCGATCCTGTT
>NZ_LJRO01000183.1 GCF_001401155.1 Pseudomonas tremae | reverse complement strand
CTTCGGCCCGCGTTGTGGTTACCTTCCGGTCATCGCCTTGTGTCCCGCTCCAGCAAAATATTGTGCCTCTGTATCAGGTACCACAGAGAGCGGTGTTTTGGCGGCAAGCACCCGCATGGCCAGCACTGTGAGAATTGCAAACATCCTGTTTTTCATGACCGAATCCCGAATAAGCGCTAAACGTCCCACCGCTTCAAACTCCCTGACTTCCCATTTCGGTATGGCAGGTGGCTACTTTGTCACGCGCCACGAAATGTGAGCAAGCCAAATCGTGGCGCGCAACCCCAGCAATGTCTGCAGCGCAGCCTAGGCTCTGTACGTAAAGTATTGT
>NZ_LJRO01000238.1 GCF_001401155.1 Pseudomonas tremae | reverse complement strand
CGCCTAGGCTTGGTCAAGCTGTCAGGTATGAGCCGATTCAGCGAAACTGAGAGCTGGGTCATGTGCAGATGGTCGAGCCTACGGCTATTATCTACGTTGGTTTTCAGTTCCATTGCTCCCCAACCCCCTATATTTCGAATGTAGGTCCTGGCCATTTCTGATGGCTCGCCTCAACCAACGAACAGCCTTTGAGGCTGTTTTCCGAAATCGCGTGGCTTCTTGCGAAAATGCATTCAAACACATAAAATGACTTCATTGAATGCAATTTCATGAGGTGATGTTATGGCAATGCTGACAGTACGGAACTTGCCCGACGATGTACACCGCGCGCTACGAGTGCGGGCCGCCCAACACGGGCACAGCACCGAGGCCGAAGTCCGCGAGATTCTGGCGATCGCAGTCAAGCCGGAGACGCGCGTTCGCCTAGGTGAAGCCTTGGCGGCATTGGGTCGCAAGATCGGCCTGACGAACGAAGATTTCGAGGTCTTCAACCAAGTGCGAGACAAGACGCCGGCCAAGCCGCTGAGGTTTGAATGATCGTCCTCGATACCAACGTCGTTTCCGAGGCGATGAAGCCCGAGTCCCACTTGGCCGTGCGGGCCTGGCTGAACGATCAAGCC
>NZ_LJRO01000041.1 GCF_001401155.1 Pseudomonas tremae | reverse complement strand
TCCGGGCTGGTCGAACGGCTACGCACCGGCGGCAGTGCCAATAACCGCCTGGCCCTGCCATACGAAATCAGCTCGCCCGACGGGCGTTCGGTCTACCTTGATTACGACCTGTTCGACGGCCAGCAGATCCTGGCGTCCGTCAGCGACAGCCAGCGCACCTTGATCAGTTTGACACGCACCAGGTGGCAGATTGAAATCATCCTGAACCCGGGTGTGCTGCCCGCACGCTTTACAATGGAGCTGGCCGGGTTTGATTTTCGTGTGGCGGAGGTAGTGCTGCCCACCGCCGACGGGGCCTGCTGGCGTTTCGTTTACCAACAGCTGAACGGGCTGTTATGCATCACTGAGGCCTACACCCCGAGCGGTGCCCGGGAAACCGTGGGCTATCACGATGCCGGACATGCATTCCCCCATGCCGACGCACGTCCGGCCTTGCGCAGGGTCACCGAGCATTTGACCTACCCCGGAAACGGTCAGTCGACCATCAGCACCCATTATGGCTACAGTGCCCACGGTACGGGCCAGACCAACAATTTTCTGGGCAACAACGCTAGCGGGCTGATCTGGGAAGACAACGGCGAAGACAACCTGTACCAGGTCAGCGACAACTACCAGTACGGCACCACGCAAAGCCTGATCGTCAGCGGTGAGCCCGTACGCACTGTCGAGCGCAGTTTCAACCGCTTTCATTTGCTGACCGAAGAGACCACGACCCAGGGCGATAACGTGAAAAAGACCAGCACGGTCTATCACGCTCTGGAGCAATCCGATTTCGATCAGCAGCCGCCTTATTTTCAGCAGCCCAAAAACGTCACCAACAGATGGTCGCTGCGCAGCAACGCCAGTCAGGTGCGCTACGAATCCCTCAGCAGCGACTACGACAACTTTGGCAACCTGACGCGTCAGCTCCAGCCCAGCGGCGTGCTCGAAACCAGCACCTGGTACCCCGCAGAAGGCGAAACACAGGGCGAGTTTCAGTGCCCGCCAGACCCGGAAGGCTTCGTGCGTCACGTCCGGACCCGCACCGTCACCCCCGCGCAGTCCGAGTATGGCGAGCTCGCGCCGGTGCTGCGTAACCGCTTTGTTTATGACGCGATGGCGCCGGTCAGCGGCGCATCAAAACCCTGGCTGGTGCTCACCCGCGAGACGCTGCTCAGCGTGCAGGGCGACTCGGAAACGACCCTGCACGCCACCGGCCACCTCTATATTCAGCAGCCGGAGGATGTGTTGAGTCACGGTCGCCCCTTGCTGGACACGTTCACACTCAACGGCATCAGCACCCTGACCAGTTTTGCCTACAGCAAGTCCCTGAGTCGCGCCGCAGAAGGCGGCAAAAAAGGTAAAAAGGGTAAAGCGCATCAAAAGTGCAGAGCATGCAGAAATTGCAGAGCATGCAGAGCGTTGAGAAAAGCTAGCCTGGGCAGGAACGCTCGCCGGGCCGAAACCGTGCTCAAGACCACCCAGACCCTGAGCAGCACACTGGACAGCCACACCCGGACCCTCAATCTGGAGCACTCGCTGATCAATGGCGAGCCGCTGCTGACCGTCGACGACGCCAAAGTGGAGATTCGCTACACCTACGACGCCCTGGAGCGGGTCACCAGCGAAACCGTTGCGCCGGGCAGCGATTATGAGGCTACGCGTCGTTATGCCTACACACTGGTGGCCACCGAAGGCGAGACGGCGCATCAGGAGATCACCGACGTCAAGGGCGTGACTACCTGCAGCTACCTGGACGGGCTGGGTCGGGTGTTTCGCGAAACGCGTCAGAATGCCGATGGTGCCGATGGCAACAAACGCATGCGTGATACCTACGCAGCCAGGTACGACGCGCGTGGCCAGTTGCAGCAAGAAACGCGCTACGACTGGCTGGACGAGAACAACAAGGTGCTGATCCTGACCAGCACCTTTGGCTATGACGACTGGGGTCAGCAGGTCAGTGAAACAGGGCCGGACGGGGTGGTGGCATTTCAGCAGACAGACCTGCAGCTTGGCAGCTCAGGCCCCGTGCTGCGCGAATGGCGGCAGACCAGTCACACCGAGACCGAAAAACACGGTCTTACGGTCACTCAGCTTAATTTGTTTGAACAACCGGAAAGCGTCGAGCGTATTCCCCAGGAAGGGGAGCTTGTCAGTAGACAGCTTTATCGTTACGACGGGCTTGGTCGTACTGTCGAGGAAATTGATACGCTGAGGCATGTCAATCGGTACAGGTACGATGCGTTTGATCGCATGATCGAAAAGACCTTGCCAGACGATACGGTGATCCGGCGCGAGTACGCCTCGCACAGCATTGAGGACCTGCCGACGGCAATCAGCGTCGACGACTGCGTTCTGGGGCTGCAATCCTTTGACGGGCTTGAGCGCCGATATAAGGCGGTAACCGGAGGCCGTGAACAGGTGTTTACATTTGAATCGGGGCAGACTCAGCCTAAAACCGTGCTCACGGCCAGCGATCAGACCATCGAGTATGTCTACCTTCCTTCATTAAGCGATCAGCCAATGCAGCGCAGGATAGTGGGTAGCGAGGTTTCTGCCACTTATGCATACGATGTAAAAGATGCGCGCCTGCGCAGTTGTGAGGAACAGAAACAGGCATTGACGCGAGATTATTACTCCACCGGCGAACTGAAAAGCGAAACCTGCACCGTTGACACGCAGACGCGGACCATGTCGTACCGCTACAGCCTGATGGGGCTGCTGATGGAATACACCGATGTGCTTGGACAGGTCCAGAAGTGTACTTACGACAACGCAGGGCGTCTGATCAAGACCGTGCTTGGGCAAATTACGTCGACGTTCCTTTACGACTCGCTGGGCCAGACGTGTCACATCGAAACGCTGGAAGGCGCAAACAAGGTTGCGGTCAGACTCACCTACGATGAGTTTGGCCGTGAGACGCAGCGTGACTTCGATCTTGGCGATGTACAACAGGTCATGACTCAGGCCTATGACGCGAATGACCATATGACACAGCGCACGCTGGTTGAAGGTGGCGTGCTGCTGCGCAAAGAAGATTTTGACTATGACAGACATGGACGGCTGGTCTTGTACACATGTTCAGGCAGTCAACTGCCTGTGGACTTCTACCATAAGTCGATAAAGAGCCAAGTATTTCGCTTCGACGAATTTGACAATCTTAGCCGCGTCCTGACCGAGTTTCCGGACAGCAGCAATCTGGCGACGTATCGCTATGCAGACCCAAAGATCGACCCTACTCAGTTGTTGAGTGTTACCAACACTCATGCAGATTATCCAGAGTTGATCTTGAGCTACGACGCTGATGGTAATCTGACTCAGGATGAACAGGGTCGAACCCTGCGTTACGACGCATTGGGTCGCTTGCTGGAAGTCAGTGGCCCATCGATGCCCGGCAAGTACCGTGAAGACGCCTACCGTTACGACCCGTTGGACGTACTCGCAGCGCGCGAAAGTGCGCAAGGGGTCGAGCAGCGTTTCTATCAGGACGGCAAGCCCGCCAACCAGATTAGCGATAAGCTGCAGCGCACGTTCATGCGCGGCGGCGCTAGCCTGTTGGCCGAGCTACAAGGCGGCGAGGGCGCAGGGGCTACGCGCTTGTTGGCAACCACCCTGAGCAACACTGTTCTGAGCGAAGTGGTGGGCGGCACAAAGCATGACAGCGCTTATACCGCCTACGGCCATCGCAGCTCCGATGAACCTCCCGGTGGCCTGGGGTTCAATGGTGAACTGACCTAGAACGATACCGGCTGGCAGCTGCTGGGCAATGGCTACCGGGCGTATAACCCGGTGCTGATGCGCTTTCATAGTCAGGACAGTTTGAGCCCGTTTGGCGAGGGTGGGTTGAATGCTTATGCGTATGGTGAGGGGGATTCGGTGAATCGGGTGGATCCGACGGGGCATATAAACATAGGAAAGTTTTTCAGGCGGGTTTTTGGGATTAGTGCAAAAAAGCCTCCAAAACAACCGGTGGTGGCAAATAAATACAGTCCGATAGTGGACAAAAGCAAAGACGTTTTAGAGCCCCCAAAGGTAGCGGCATCCAAAAGTGCTGAGAGACCTGATGTCTTTCAAAACTCTAGTCAGTTAGGTGCACGGAAAGTTAAATTTTCGAGTATGCAGGTGAGGAAGTTAGTAAAAAAATCGAAACCCAATCCACTATCTGCAACTAAGTATAGAGCGCGTAAATTATCCAACAGGAATTACTCTGAACTCGAGATGAGGAAGGTTTCTGGAAAATTGTCGCCAATCCTTGAGCCGTCTAACATGAGACGCAGAAATGCAATGACTGGTATGAGGACATTAGATCTGCCGAATGCCTCTGAAGTGAGGGGTCGCGATTTTTTATATTGAGCTGCGCGTCCATCCCTACTTCCAAAGCGTATTTGAATGTAGAAGGCTTTTCTGACCTGCCGCATGTACTCAACCGTGCGGCTTGGTCTGTTAGTCAGAATGGGCAAAATTGAACGCTATGCGCCGACTGACAACGCACCCATTCACTCCACCAAAATAACCCCCTGCCTGATCGCCATCACCAGCGCCGCCTTCAACGACGTCACCCCGAACTTGCGGCGAATATTGCTGGTATGAAAGTGTACGGTTGCCTCCGAACATCCTTGAATACGTGATATCTCCCATGCAGATTTGCCGATCGCCACCCATTCCAGGACTTGTCGTTCCTTGATCGTCAACTGGACAACGGTAGAAGTGTCGGGGGAGGGCGGGATGGAGCCGGGTGGTTTGCCCTTGTCGCGAAGCATGATGAAGTCCTTTTCCTGAAGATCGCTGCCTCACGATACCCCCACAACCCCTATCGCGAACCTGACATAAATGACAGCGCTGATGCCTGCGCATGCATGGCCCCGTCAGGCTTGCAGCGCTTCTTTACAGCTTCTTTACGCCCGGCGCGTGCAGTCGCTCTCGCGCCTTTACACCCATGCTGCGGACAATCCACCCACGCGGCCTGCGCCGTAATCGGTTGTTGCCTGATGGGGAAAATTCAATGAGCGTTATGGATAGTATCTCTCTGCTAATGGGAGTCGGGCTGTTCATCTATCTGCTGGTGGCGCTGTTGCGCGCCGACCAGAGTCAGGAGTGATCATGCACAGTTACGATTATCTGTTGATTCTGGCCTTCCTGGTCCTGCTGCTGGCCCCTGCGCCGTTGCTGGGGCGTTTCTATTATCGGGTCATGGAAGGCGAACGCACCTGGCTGAGCCCGGTGCTGGGGCCGGTCGAGCGGGCCTGCTACCGGATCTCCGGCGTCGACCCGAAAACCGAGCAATCCTGGAAGCAATACATGTGGGCCTTGCTGGCGTTCAATCTGGCAGGCTTTGTCCTGCTGTTTGCAATGCTGATGCTGCAAGGCGTGCTGCCCCTCAACCCGCAGCAACTGCCTGGCATGGAATGGTCACTGGCGTTCAACACGTCCATGAGCTTCGTGACCAATACCAACTGGCAAGCCTACAGCGGCGAAGCGTCGCTCAGCTACCTGAGCCAGATGGTCGGCCTGACCGTGCAGAACTTTGTCAGCGCTGCGACGGGCCTGGCAGTGCTGGTCGCGTTGTGCCGAGGTATCAGTCGTCGCTCCTCGCAAAGCCTGGGTAACTTCTGGGCCGACATGACCCGCGCCACGCTCTATGGCCTGCTGCCGATCAGTATCGTGCTGGCGGTGTTTCTGGTCTGGCAGGGCGTGCCGCAGAACTTTGCCCATTACATCGACGCGCTGACCCTGCAAGGCACCGATCAAAGCATTCCCATGGGGCCTGCGGCGAGCCAGATATCGATCAAACAACTGGGCACCAACGGTGGTGGATTCTTCGGCGTCAACTCGGCGCACCCCTTTGAGAACCCGACTGCCTGGAGCAACCTGTTCGAACTGGTGTCGATCCTGCTGATTCCCGCAGCGCTGGTGTTCACCTTCGGCCACTACGTCAAGGACATGCGCCAGAGCCGTGCGATTCTGGGCTGCATGCTGGCGTTGCTGCTCATCGGCGGCGCGGTGTCTCTGTGGGCCGAGTACCAGCCCAATCCGATGCTGAACATAGCCGGTGTTGAACAGACCGCCCCGCTGGAAGGCAAGGAAACCCGCTTCGGCACCACCGGCACTGTGTTGTGGTCGGTTGCCACCACGGCGGCGTCCAATGGCTCGGTCAACGGCATGCACGACAGCCTCAACCCGCTGACCGGCATGGTCGCACTGGTCAACATGATGGTCGGCGAAGTGATCTTCGGCGGCGTCGGTGTCGGCCTCAACGGCATGTTGCTCAACGTCTTGATCGCCGTGTTCCTCGCCGGGCTGATGATTGGCCGCACGCCGGAATACCTTGGCAAGAAGCTCCAGGCGCAGGAAGTCCGGCTGCTGGTCGCGACCCTGCTGGTGATGCCGGTGGGCGTGCTGGTGCTGGGCGCAATCGCCGCCAGCCTGCCGGGCCCGGCGGGTGCGATCAGCAACCCCGGCCCGCATGGTTTCAGTCAGTTGCTGTACGCCTACACTTCGGCGACGGCCAACAACGGCTCGGCGTTCGGCGGTTTCAGTGCCAACACCGTGTTCCACAACCTGATGCTCAGCCTTGCGATATTCATTGGCCGCTTCGGTTATATCGTGCCGGTGCTGGCACTGGCCGGCAGCCTGGCCATGAAGAAAACCGCACCGCAGGGCCAGAACAGCTTCCCGACCCATGGCCTGCTGTTTGTCACCCTGCTGACCGTCACCATTTTGCTGGTGGGTGGTTTGACCTTCCTGCCGACCCTGGCACTGGGCCCGATTGCCGAACACCTGAGCCTGGGTTTCTGAGGAACCGATCATGAGCACTACTGACACTGTAAGAAGTGATGCTGCAAAAGCCGCTGAACCGCAGGTCGCCAGCGAGTCCGCCAGAACCGGCATCGCTGCTCTGTGGCGCCCGGCGCTGGTACAGGCGTTCGTCAAGCTCGACCCGCGTCAGCTCAAACGCTCGCCGGTGATGCTGGTGGTGGAACTGACTGCCATTCTGACCACCGTGCTGTGCGTCATCCCCAACCCGCAGGTGCCAACCTCGGTCTGCGTACAGATTGCCCTGTGGTTGTGGTTCACCGTGCTGTTCGCCAACTTCGCCGAAGCACTGGCCGAAGGCCGTGGCAAGGCGCGGGCCGACAGCCTGAAGGCTGGCAGCGAAGGGCTCAAGGCACGTATCCGCGACGTGAACGGCAGCTTCAGAACGATCAACGCCAGTGAGCTGCGCAAGGGTGATGTGGTGCGCGTAGAAATCGGGGAAATGATCCCCGGTGACGGCGAAGTCATCGAAGGTATCGCGGCGGTCAACGAGGCGGCGATTACCGGGGAATCCGCGCCGGTCATTCGCGAGTCTGGTGGTGATCGTTCGGCGGTCACCGGCAACACTCGACTGGTATCCGACTGGCTGCTGATACGCATCAGCAGCAACCCCGGTGAGTCGACGCTGGACCGCATGATCGCGCTGGTCGAAGGCGCCAAGCGCCAGAAAACCCCCAATGAAGTGGCGCTGGACATTCTGTTGATCGGCCTGACGCTGATCTTCCTGCTGGTGGTCATCACCTTGCAGCCGTTCGCCCATTTTGCTGGCGGCAGCCTGCCGTTGGTGTTTTTGGTCGCGCTGCTGGTGACGCTCATCCCGACGACCATTGGCGGCTTGTTATCGGCCATTGGTATTGCCGGTATGGACCGCCTGGTGCGCCTTAATGTGATCGCCAAGTCCGGTCGTGCTGTGGAAGCCGCAGGCGATGTGCATGTGCTGTTGCTGGACAAGACCGGCACCATCACCTTCGGCAACCGCCGTTGCGCCGCCATCTACGCAGCGCCTGGCGTGACCCCGAAGGAGTTGGGCGAGGGCGCCTTGCTGGCCTCGCTTGCCGACGACACGGCTGAAGGCAAATCCATCGTCGAGTTCTTGCGCAATCTGCACCCGATGAACGAGCCGACCCTCGGTTCGGTCACCGCTGTGCCGTTCAGTGCGGATACACGTCTGTCCGGCGTGGACTACCAAGGCCATGTTTACCGCAAGGGCGCGGTGGACTCGTTGCTGGCTTTCGTCAACCTGCAGCGCAGTGATCTGCCACCGGTACTGGCACGGGAAGTCGACAAGATCGCCAAGACCGGTGGCACGCCGCTGCTGGTCTGCGCCAATGGTCGTTTGTTGGGTGCGATTCACCTCAAGGACGTGGTCAAGCCGGGCATTCGCGAGCGTTTCGAGGAATTGCGCAAGCTGGGTATTCGCACCGTGATGGTCACTGGCGACAACCCGTTGACCGCCGCAGCGATTGCTGCCGAAGCAGGTGTTGATGACGTGCTGGCTGAAGCCACGCCAGAGAAGAAGCTGGAACGGATTCGCCAGGAGCAGGGCGAAGGGCGTCTGGTAGCGATGTGCGGCGACGGCGCCAACGATGCACCTGCACTTGCCCAGGCGGATGTCGGCATGGCCATGAACGACGGTACCCAGGCGGCGCGCGAAGCGGCCAACATGGTCGACCTCGACAGTGACCCCACCAAGCTGCTGGACGTGGTGCAGATCGGCAAGCAGTTGCTGGTTACACGCGGTGCGCTGACGACGTTTTCGATTGCTAACGACGTGGCCAAATACTTCGCCGTTCTGCCTGCATTGTTTGCCTCCATCTACCCACAGTTGGGCGTGCTCAACGTGATGCATCTGGCCAGCCCGCAGAGCGCGATTCTCTCGGCAATCGTGTTCAACGCGCTGATCATTGTGGTGCTGATCCCCCTGGCCCTGCGCGGTGTGCGCGTCCAGGCCGCCAGCGCGGCGCATTTGCTGCGTCGCAACCTGCTTATCTACGGCCTGGGCGGGATCATTGTGCCGTTTCTCGGCATCAAGCTGATCGACATGCTGCTGGTCGGACTCGGCCTGGTTTGAAGCCTGTGCTGCACGCCGGGTGGCGTGCAGCCTCACCTTATTGAGGAAATGCAGATGTCCAGTGTAGTGCGTCCGGCCCTGAGCCTGATTGTGTTGATGAGCCTGATTACCGGTGTTGCCTATCCGCTGCTGGTCACCGGAGTGGCGCAAGTAGCGTTTCCGGCGCAGGCCAATGGCAGTCTGATGTATGACGAAACGGGCAAGGTGCGCGGATCTTCACTGATCGCCCAGGCGTTTACCGGCGATGAGTGGTTCCAGTCGCGTCCCTCGGCAGGTGCTTTTGCGACCGTGGCCAGCGGCGCCAGCAACTTCGCACCGAGCAACCCGGCGCTGGCGACACGCGTCACGGAGGACGCCGCCAAACTGGCCAACCCCGCTGCCGGGCCTGTGCCGATGGCCTTGCTGACGACGTCAGGCAGTGGTCTTGATCCTCATTTGTCACCCGAAGCCATTGCCTGGCAGGCCAGCCGCGTGGCAGCGGCCCGGCAAATGCCGATGGATAAAATACAGGCGCTGATCGAGGCCAATACCCAGCGCCCGCTCATCGGTCCGCCGGTGGTCAACGTATTGACCTTGAATATGAGCCTGAATCAGTTACCGTCTGCACCGCGCAACGCGCAGTTGTAACAAATTGCGCATTGATTGCAGCAGCGTCGCTACGCTGTAACTGATCTTAGAGAGGGTGGTAGCCACGTGAGTGATTCCGGTCGAGCTGATGCATTGTTGGCCCAATTACCCCGCGAAGGCCGTGGGCGGCTGAAGGTTTTTCTCGGTGCTGCGCCGGGTGTCGGCAAGACCTACGCCATGCTTCAGGCAGCCCATGCGCAATTGCGTCAGGGCGTTAGGGTGCTGGCGGGCGTGGTGGAAACTCACGGCCGAGCGGAAACGGAAGCATTGCTCAACGGGCTGCCACAGCAGCCCTTGCTGCGCACTGAATATCGCGGCATGACCCTCGAAGAAATGGACCTGGACGCTCTGCTCAAGGCCGCGCCGAGCCTGGTGCTGGTCGACGAACTGGCGCACACCAATGCGCCTGGCAGCCGGCACACCAAACGCTGGCAGGACATTCAGGAACTGCTGGCTGCTGGCATCGACGTCTACACCACGGTCAACGTCCAGCACCTGGAAAGTCTGAATGATCAGGTGCGCGGCATCACTGGCGTGCAGGTGCGCGAAACGCTGCCGGACTGGGTGTTGCAGGAAGCCTTCGACCTGGTCCTGATCGACTTGCCGCCGCGCGAGCTGCTGGAGCGCTTGCGCGACGGCAAGGTCTACGTGCCGGAGCAGGCACGCGCGGCCATCGACGCCTTTTTTACCCAGACCAACCTCACTGCACTGCGCGAGATGGCCATGCAGACGGCTGCCGCGCAGGTCGATAACGATCTGGCGCAAGGCTACCGACAACTGGGCCAGTCGGCGCCGGCCGTGCGCGGGCGAATGCTGGTGGGGATTGATGGCGATATCCATGCAGAGCGCCTGGTGCGCCATGCCAGCCGAGTGGCCCAGCGTCGCCATCTGCCGTGGAGCGCGGTGCACGTGGATGACGGGCAAACTCTCGACGAGCAATCCCGTGCTCGCTTGCAAAGTGCCCAGCAACTGGCCGAGCGACTGGGCGGCGAAGCGGTATCGTTACGTGCCGGTGAGGTCGCCAGGACGCTGGTGCAGCACGCCATCGAGCGACGCGCCAGCGTGGTACTGGTTGGCCAGTCGCGTCGGCATTGGCGGCGAAAGGTATTTGGCGGCGGTGTCGCCGCACGCTTGCTGCGCGAAGGGCACGGGCTGGAAATCTCGGTGCTCGATGACAGCGAAGAGCTACCTGATCAACCGCCGCGCGCGCGTCCGGCTCACGAAGTGGTGTGGTTCGATTACGGCTTGGCTTTCGTTGCCACGCTGATCGCCAGCCTGGTGGCCTGGGGAGTTGCAGGCGTTCTGGCGCTGCCCAATATATCGCTGATCTTTCTGGCTGCAGTGCTGCTGGTGGCGGTGCGCAGCAGCATGGGGCCGGCATTGGCCTGCGCCGGGCTGTCGTTTCTGGCCTATGACTTTCTGTTCATTCCGCCGAGCTTCTCGCTGAACATCCAGCGCGAAGAGGACGTATTGACGCTGTTGTTCTTCCTGCTTATGTCAGCCCTGACCGGCAAGCTGGCGGCACGCCAGCGCCGGCAGTTGCAAGCCTTGCGTGATACGCAGGAACAGACCAGCGAGTTGCTCGACCTGTCGCGCAAAATGACCGCCGCCACTGACCGCAAGGCAGTACTCAATGCCGCCGAGCAGCATTTTTCCGGCTGGAAAGAGTTACACCTGTGTCTGGTGGGGCGAGACGGGCAGGGCGGCTGGGTGGTCGAAACCGGAGGGCCGCTGACCTTTTCCGAGGCCGAGCGCGCCGCTGCCGACTGGGCATGGCAGCACGACCAGCCCGCAGGCAGCGGTACAGGCACTTTGCCGTCAGGTCGCTGGTGGTGGTGGCCGATTACCGCAGAAGAAGGGCCGCTGGCCTTGCTGGGTGTTTGTGCACGGGAAGGGCAGTCGTTTACTGACCAGCACAGGCGGCTGCTTGCTGCACTGACTCAGCCACTCGCCCAGGCCTTGGCCCGTGCGCAACTGGCGCAGGAGCTCGAGGCGGCGCGCCTGCACGGCGAAACCGAACAACTGCGCAGCGCCTTGCTGGCATCGGTGTCGCACGACCTGCGCACCCCGCTGACCTCAATGCGCGGCAGCATCGACAGCCTGCTGGCTTTGGGCGAGGCCATCCCCTTGGAAGATCGTCGCGAACTGCTGGAAGGCACCCGCGACGAGGCAGAGCGCCTGGACCGTTACATTCAGAACCTGCTGGACATGACACGCCTTGGGCACGGCGCGCTGAAGCTGGCTCGAGATTGGGTGTCGCCTGCCGATATCGTAGGCAGCGCGCTCAATCGCCTGCGGGCGGTATTGGCTCCGTTGCAGGTCAGCACACAGGTGCCCGGCGAGTTGCCGTTGTTGTACGTCCACGCAGCGTTGATCGAGCAGGCACTGGTCAACGTTCTGGAGAATGCCGCACGCTTTTCTCCTGTCGAAGGGCGCTTGCAAGTGGCGGCCGGCGTCGTCGACAGCGAGCTGTTTTTCTCGGTCAGTGATGAAGGGCCTGGCATTCCCGAGGATGAGCGGGCGAAGATTTTCGACATGTTTTACACCGCTGCGCGCGGTGATCGCGGAGGGCAGGGCACCGGGCTCGGGCTGGCGATCTGTCAGGGTATGATTGGTGCGCATGGCGGGCGACTGGCTGTCGAGGACGGTATCGACGGGCTGGGCACACGTATCACATTGTTTCTGCCGTTACAGGCGCAGCCGGACGGCGAAGTGGAGGAAACTGTTTGAGAACATCGGTTACGTCAGTGCGGCTTTGCAGTGCTGCAACGGCGCTTCAGGCATGAGTCAGGTCGCGACGATTCTGGTCATCGACGACGAGCCGCAGATTCGTAAGTTTCTGCGGATCAGCCTCGTGTCCCAGGGTTACAAAGTGCTCGAAGCAGCCACCGGTATGGAGGGTTTGACTCAGGCTGCACTGGGCAAACCGGACTTGCTGGTTCTCGACCTCGGCCTGCCGGACATGGACGGCCAGCAGGTGCTGAGCGAATTTCGAGAGTGGTCGGCTGTGCCGGTTTTGGTACTTTCGGTGCGCGCCAGCGAGGCTCAGAAGGTTCAGGCGCTGGATGCCGGGGCCAACGATTATGTGACCAAACCTTTCGGCATTCAGGAGTTTCTGGCCAGGGTCCGGGCGTTGCTCAGGCAGGTCTCGGGCGGTGAAAAGCCCGACGCCGCCTTGCGCTTCGGCCCGTTGACTGTCGACCTGGCTTACCGCCGCGTATTGCTCGATGAGCAGGAAGTAGCACTCACCCGCAAGGAATACGCCGTGTTGGCGCAATTGTCGCGGCACCCTGGGCGAGTCATTACCCAGCAGCAGTTGCTCAAGGACATCTGGGGCCCGACCCACACCGAAGACAGCCATTATCTGCGTATCGTAGTCGGGCATTTGCGTCAGAAACTGGGCGATGATCCGACCGCGCCGAGGTTCATCATCACCGAGGCAGGCATCGGGTATAGACTGCTC
This sequence comes from Pseudomonas tremae, assembly GCF_001401155.1. Taxonomy (GTDB): domain Bacteria; phylum Pseudomonadota; class Gammaproteobacteria; order Pseudomonadales; family Pseudomonadaceae; genus Aquipseudomonas; species Aquipseudomonas tremae. The sequence goes on along the minus strand of NZ_LJRO01000041.1, from coordinate 56,803 downwards.
GCCGATGGCTAGCGGCTGGAAGATGAAAACAACGATTACGGCCCTTGTGGCACGGCACTTTTGATACGCCGGACCGTCAAAGGCGCACACTCCGTATTTACTCTTGAGGTAACACCCCATGAAAGCCCTGATCTGTCTGCCATTGCTCGTTTTGGTTCTTGCAGGTTGTGCCGGCAAGACCGGGTATCGCGACAGCTGCGCGACTGAAATAGACGCTGCCTGGCACGAACTTGATCTGGCCAAGGCCGAAGGCTTCGCCGGCACCGTCAGCTACTCCAAAGCCCTGTCGCTGCTGACCGGCGCCAAGACCCAGCAACAGTTCGAAGCTTTCGAAGGCTGCACTCAGAAAGCCGAGAAAGCCCGCTTCTACATCCGCGAATCCCGCGCTGGCCGTTAATGGCTGATTCTGCGTCCGCGCTGTACTTTTCATCGCGGACGCAGAGCATCCAGCATCACATCAAATCCCTTCCAACTTTAGCGAAACGGCCTACTCTCAACGTAGAGTGTTCGGACGTTTGGCATCGCTTGCAGTCCCATAGTCATGAAGCAGTTGCCGGAAGGGGCTTTTCGATGGGTAGAAAACTCGATGCGTGCCTCAGTGCCATCAACGAGGTGGTGCTGGGCAAGGAAGCGCAGGTAAGACTGGCGATGACGTGCCTGATCGGCGGCGGGCATTTACTGATCGAGGACTTGCCGGGTATGGGCAAGACGACCCTCAGCCATGCGCTGGCGAAAATTCTCGGCCTGAGCTATCAGCGAATTCAGTTCACCTCTGACCTATTGCCGGGCGACATCCTCGGCACTTCGGTGTTTGACCGGGACAGTGGGCAGTTTACCTTCCACCCAGGGCCGATCTTCGCCGAGCTTGTGCTGGCCGATGAAATCAATCGCGCCACACCCAAAAGTCAGAGCGCCCTGCTGGAAGCCATGGAGGAGGGGCAGGTGTCCATCGAAGGCGCAACCCGTCTGTTGCCTGATCCATTCTTTGTGATCGCCACCCAGAACCCCTTCAGCTCCGGGGGCACCTTTGCCTTGCCCGAGTCGCAGCTGGACAGGTTCCTGATGCGCATTTCCATGGGCTACCCCGCAAGAGCCGCCGAAAAAGCCTTGCTGCTCGGCGAGTCGCGCCGCGAGCTGTTGCCGCGTCTGCAGCCGATTCTGAATCATGCCTTGCTGGGCGAGCTTCAGGCGCAGTCACGCCAGGTGCGGGCCAGTGATGCGCTGGTCGATTATGTGCTGCGTCTGGTTGATGCAACACGCAGCCAGCCGCAGTTTGCCTACGGCCTGTCACCCAGGGCGAGCCTGGCGATTCTGGCAGCGGCGCGTGCCTGGGCCATGTTGTCGGGACGTGATTACGTGATTCCCGAGGACGTGCAGGCGGTGTTGCCCTCGGTGGTCGGACACCGGTTGCGCGAGCGCAGTGACCCGACCGGGCATGGCGGTGGTTCGCTGGTGCAGTGGCTGCTGCGCGAGGTGCCTGCGCTTTGATCCAGCCGTTCAAACCGCTCTGGCAACGCTGGCTGGTGAAACGCATCCCTGCGGCGTCGCGAATTACACTTGATCACCGGCGCATCTTCATCATGCCGACGCGGACCGGCATGACCTTTGCGCTGGTGTTGATACTGATGCTGCTGGTGGCGATCAATTATCAGAACAGTCTGGCCTACGGTCTGACGTTCTTGCTGCTGTCAGTGGGTGTGCTGGCCATCTTGCATACCTACCGCAACATCAGCGGTTTGATTCTCAGTGCAGGTGTCGCACGCCCGGTGTTCGTTGGCGAGTCGGTGCAGCTGCATTTGCGGCTGGAAAGCGCCGGCCAGGCTCATCACGCAGTAGGTCTGGGCTGGACCGCCACTGCGCTGCAGCCGGGCGACGTACTCCCGCGCGGCTTGACTGCTCTGGAACTGACGCTGCCTGCCGAAAAACGTGGCTGGCTACATGCGCCCAGGTTGCGGGTCGAAAGCGTGTTCCCGCTGGGCATCTTCCGTGCCTGGAGTTGGCTGGATCTGCAGCAGAGTGCGTTGATATATCCCCGGCCGTTGGCTGGCGCCATGCCGCTGCTCAAGGGCGGTCGGCCTCATAGCGAGGATGAGGGGCATGCGACTCAAGGCGCGGGTGTAGACGATTACCAGGGCCTTCGCGTCTACCAGCCGGGCGATAACCGCAATCGTCTGCACTGGAAAGCGTACTCGCGAGGTCAGGGCCTGCTGGTCAAGGATTTCACCGATCTGAGCGGCCATGACGTTTGCCTGGATTTCATGGCGCTTGGCGGCAATATCGAAGACCGGCTGTCGCGGCTGTGTTACTGGGTACTTGAGCTGTCTCGGCGCTGTCAGCCGTTCGCCTTGCGACTGCCGGGCTTCCTCTCGACGATGGGCAGCGGTGACGCACACCGCGAAGCCTGCCTGCGCGCACTGGCGCTGTACGGCTACCGATCATGAGCGGCAAGGCAGGCGCTGCGCCGCCGATTGCGCCGATCCCCCGGGCCAGTCTTGTCTGGCTGTTGCTGGCGCAGGCACTGGTGGTGTTGCCGTTCGCGCTGCATGTGCCCGCTTCCATCATCATCCTGTGGCTGGGCTGCACGTTATGGCGAATCCAGGCCATGCGGATGCGCGTGCGGTTGCCTGGCACCTGGGTCAAGTCGGGGTTGCTGGTGGGCACTGCGGGTGGCGTGTACCTGGCGCGCGGCAGCCTGGTGGGGCTGGACGCGGGCGCTGCGCTGCTGGTCGCAGCGTTCGTCCTGAAAATGCTCGAAATGAACAATCGTCGCGACGCACGGGTGTTGATTTTTCTCGGTTTTTTTTGCGTGGCAGTTGGTTATCTGTTTGAAGACAATCTGTTGTGGGCGCTCTTCAGTGTACTGCCTGTCGGTGCGCTGCTGGCGGCGCTGATCGGTCTGCAGCAGTCCGATCTCGCGGGCAGATCATCCGACACGTTGAAGCTGGCTTTCAAACTGATGGCCCAGGCAGTGCCGCTGATGCTCTTGTTGTTCCTGTTCTTCCCCAGGCTGGATCCGCTATGGTCATTGCCGCAGCCGAGCAACAAGGGCGTTACCGGCCTGTCCGACAACATGGCGCCCGGCGATATGGCCGAGTTGAGCAAGTCACCTGCGCTGGTGTTTCGCGCCAGTTTTGACGGGCCGATACCGGCGCGTAATCAGTTGTACTGGCGTGGTCTGACCCTTGAGCAGTTTGACGGACGCCGCTGGTCACAGTCAGCACGTGCCCAGACCGTGCAGATCCCGCAGTGGGAGAAACGCGGCGATCCGCTGGCCTACAGCGTTGTCATGGAAGCCAGCGGCCGACCCTGGCTATTGGGCCTTGATGTGGCCGAAACTGCCTTGCCCGACGTAAGGCAGATGAGCGATTTCCGCCTGCAACGCAGACGTCCCGTAGAGCAGTCGCTGTTATACGCAGTCAGCTCGTGGCCGCAGAGCATTCGCGACCCTCAGCCAAACGAGCAGGTTCAGCGCCAGAACCTGCAATTGCCTGCCAAAGGCAACGATCGCGCCCGCCAATGGGCCGATGATCTGCGCCGCCGTTACGCCAAGCCTGATGCGCTGGTCGAGGCAATGCTCGGGTATTTCAGCGATCAACCGTTCCATTACACCCTCAAGCCGGCCCCGCTGGGCAGTGACAGTATCGATGAGTTCCTGTTTGTCAGCCGCCAAGGCTTCTGCGCCCACTATGCCGGGGCCATGACGTTTGTGCTGCGTGCGGCAGGCATTCCGGCGCGGGTGGTGGCCGGCTATCAAGGCGGCGAGCTTAACCCCGACGGGCAGTATCTGACTGTGCGCCAGTTCGACGCGCACGCCTGGGTCGAGTATTGGCAGCCAGGTGTTGGCTGGCGCACTGTCGACCCTACCGCTGCGGTTGCGCCACAGCGCATTGAACAAGGGCTGGAGCAGGCATTGGCGGCTGACGAGGCGTTCCTCCAAGACTCGCCGCTTTCAGCGTTGCGTTACCGCAATGTGCCTTGGGTCAATGCTTTGCGTCTGAGTTGGGACAGCCTCAATTACGGGTGGCAGCGTTGGGTGCTTGGCTATCAGGGACAACAACAGTTACACATTCTCGGGCGCTGGTTTTCGGGCTTTCAGGCGCCGGTTTTTGTGCTGGGAACCTTGCTTTCGCTGGGCTTGATCGCCTTTTGGCTGTTCAAGCCGTGGCTGCGCGAGAGCGATGCGCAGCTTCGTCTGTTCAACACATTTGAACGCTTGCTGGCTCGCCACGGTCTGCGTCGTATGCCAGGCGAGGGCGCAGCGGCTTTCGGTAGTCGTGCGGCGCTGTTCTTTCCGCAGCATGCCGAAGCCATCGAAGGCTTCGTTCTGGAGTTTCAGGCGCAACGTTACGCTGGGCGACTTGCCTCTGCGAGTCGTTTGAAACAAGCGTTGAGGACGTTGCGCCGTCGTCTGCCCTGGCGGTTGTCAGCCGTCACGGACAGGCATTCATGAATGGTTTTGTCGAAGGGGAACAGCATGTCGTCAATGGTGAATCATCTGGTCGCCGAAATACTCGCGCTGGATGTCAAGCTGCTTGCTTGTCAGGCGCGTCTGGCGGTGTCGACAGACAGCGAAGCGTTGCATGATTTGCGCACCACTGTGCGCCGTCTGCGCAGTGTATTGCGGCCCTTGCGAGAAATACCGGCTGCCGCTGCGCTGGAAGAGGCAGCCAAGGCCGTAGGACAGTTGACCACGCCCTTGCGCGACATGCAGGTGCTGGCTTCTTTTCTGGAAGAACAGGGGCTGAACGAAGCCGCCTTCAAACGCAGCCAGCACTTGGCCGATGCCTGTCCGAAGGTGGCTACATCAGGTGAGCTGAGCCGGCTGCTGAGCCTGATCGATGGCTTTCCCGCCTCATTGCGCCTGCAACAGCGCCAAGGTCAGTTGCGCGGGCTGCGCAAGACCGTTGAAAAGCGCATGGACAAACAATGGCGCAAGCTGCGTGTGGCCATAGCCGAACCGGACCATGATCGACACGACCTGCGTCTGCTGATCAAGCGCGTGCGTTATGCCGCCGAAGCCTATCCCGAACTCAGTCATCAGCCAAAAAACATGCAGGCCCGGCTGAAGTCTGCCCAGAGCGAACTCGGTGACTGGCACGATCACCTGCAGTGGCTTGCTCAGGCTGGAGAACAGTCGGATCTGGCACCGTGCATACCTGGCTGGCAGATCGGTATCGTACGTGCCGAGCGCAAGGCAGAGGCCTCGCTCAAGCGACTTGCCAAAGCGTGTTTCTGACGCCACGTGCCTGTCACTTGTTTGCGGGCGCGGCGCAACATCAAGCCGCAAGAATGGCCGATATGTACCCTGTCAGCCAGTAAGAGGATGGTTATCATCAATCGCCTTTCAAGCCGGTGGAACCACCATGACTTTTTCTGAACTGATCGATGCAATCCGTGACAACCCGCTCTCTGTGACCATTTCTGCCGAGTGGTCGCAGGGGCGTGCCTGCTTCGGTGGGCTCATGGCTGCTCTGACCTATGAAGCCATGCGTGCCCAAGTGCCGGAAGGGCGACCGATTCGCTCGCTGGCAATCACCTTCGTGGGGCCTGCCGAACCAGGTGTGCCGGTTTCATTCGAGGTCGATATTCTGCGCCATGGCAAGGCCGTCAGTCAGGTGTTGGGCCGCGCGATGCAGAATGGTCAGGTGATGACGCTGATACAGGGCAGCTTCGGTGCGTCCCGCGAGTCGATGATTACCGTCGCCGCCGAGCCTGCACCAGACCTGAAACCTGTCGATCAATGTCCGGAGCTGCCTTTTGCCAGCGGCGTGATGCCCGATTATCTACGCTTCATGGACATTCGCTGGGCGCTGGGTGGCATGCCTTTCAGCAATACGCAATCACCTGCGATCGGCGGCTATGTGCGGTTTCGTGAAGAACACGCAAAGCCTGTGAGCGAGGCGCACATCCTGGCGTTGGTCGATACTTGGCCGCCAGCGGTGCTGCCGCATCTGAACAAACCGGCGCCAGGCAGTTCGCTGACCTGGACCATCGAGTTCGTGCAGCCGCAGCCGGTGCTCGACACTTTACAGTGGTGCAGCTATCGCGCAGTCATCGAGCACGCGCGTGACGGCTATGGTCACACCGCTGCTGCATTGTGGAGCCCGGAGGGTGAGCTGATAGCGATCAGTCGTCAGACCGTGACTGTGTTTGGCTGATCCGGGCAGCGTCCTTTCGCTGGAAGGCCAGCGCCGCAACCATCCCGATCACGCCGATTGCGACGGACGACAGGCTTTCGGAGAACAGGCCGTTCAAGATCAGCAGTGTCGCCAGAATGAACAGCGGCACGGCGATCAGGTACAGGGCCACGCTGGTCGAATGCACCTGATCGGCGCTGGTATCACGCCATGGGTTCATCTGCACACCGGAAAGTGGTTTGTTCATCATGCTGTCCTCTTCAACGCATCGTTCAATCAATGCCTGAAGAATAGGCCTGCGTGTATTGACTGACGAGGCAAGCCTGTCTATCGCGTCGATAGCCTGTTACAGCTTGAGCTGGCCGATAGCGGCATTCAGCTCGCCTGCCAGGGTGGCGAGTTCATCGCTGGTGGTGGCGGATTGCACCGTCTGGATTACCGTGCGCTCGGTGACGTCGCGAATGCTCACGACCGCACGATTCATTTCTTCGGCCACCTGACTCTGCTGCTGGGCCGCAACGGCGATCTGCGTATTGCTTTCGCGCATCTGCGCCACAGCGCTTGCGATGGCTGCCAACGCTTCGCCTGCCTCTTTGGCTTGTTGCACGCATTCATCCGCCTTGAACGAGCTGTCCTGCATAAAATCCACCGCATCGCGGGTGCCGTTCTGCAAGGTCGAGACCATCGTGGTGATTTCGTCGGTCGAAGTCTGTACCCGTCTGGCCAGGTTGCGCACCTCATCGGCCACCACGGCAAACCCCCGGCCCATTTCCCCGGCGCGTGCCGCCTCGATGGCAGCGTTCAACGCCAGCAGGTTGGTCTGCTCGGCAATACTGTGGATCACATTGACCACGCCATTGATCTTCTGGCTGTCCTCGGCCATGCGCTTGATCATCTCGGCGGTCTGCTGCACGCCGCTGGAAAGCCCGGCAATAGACACCTGCACGCGATCGACCACTGCCTTGCCGCTGCCTGCCAGCGCATCGGCGGTCTGCGACTGATCGCGGGTGGTGCTGGCGTGCTGAGCGATGTGATGAACCGTGGCCGTCATTTCGTTGATCGCGGTCGCCACTTGATCAGTCTCGCTTTGCTGGCCCAGCATGCCCTGACGCACATCCTTCATGCCCGCCGCCAGTTGGGCGGCGCCCAGATCCAGACGTCCGGCAGTTTGCGAAACGGTATCGACCACCCGCTGATACCCGGCCTGCATCGCGTTGAATGCCTTGGCCATCTGCCCGACCTCGTCATCGCTACGGTTGGCGACACGTGCCGCCAGGTCGCCGGTTTTCTCGACATGCAGCATCACGTCCTTGAGCGCATTGAGCTGGCTGAGCAGAAAGCGGATCAGCAGTTGCGACGCACACAGCATCAGCATCATCAACACGAAAACCGCGACGGCGTAATGCGTGAAGCGAGCCTCAAGCGTCTCCATGAAGGTGGGAGTGAAGGCCAGCACCGCGAGGTGCTGACCATTGCGGGCAGAGACGATCTGAGCGCCGCTCAGCACTCGGTCGCCCAGCCGCTTGTCGAGCATTACCCAGTCACTGGCGTTGGCCAGTTCCGGCAGGGTGATCGAGTTCAGCTCGGGGGCCTGCCCTTTGTCGTAGATCAGCAGCGTGTCGCTTGCAGGCAGCGGCGTTTCAGCAGGCCACACAGCCAGCAGGCGAGCCTGCAATTGCGCGGCTTCGCGTGAGGTTTCCGCGCGCGCCTGCTGTTCCACCTGCAAGGCGTACAGCACCAGCAACAGCGTGGTGACGAAGGCGACCGCGTTGACGGCCCAGAATTTGTATTTCAGTGAAAGGTTGCCAAGCCATGAGCCCATGTGAGGTCTTCTATGATGATCGTGTGAAGTAGCAGCAAGGTGCCATCACAGTGCCTCATTCATTGAAGTCCCTGTTGATACGGGTCAAGAAAGCTGCAGATTTTCACCGGCTGTCGGCTCTACTGTCGGCAAGCTGAAAAATGCCCGGGCGCACGCTGTGCTGTGGCGCGCCAGGTCTTCCTGGCTTTCACCCCTGTGCAGGGCCACCTCACGCAGTACTTCGGGCAGGAAGGCGGGTTCGTTGCGGCCATTTTTCGGTTTCGGGCGCAGGCTGCGAGGCAGCAGATAGGGCGCGTCGCTCTCGAGCATCAGCCGACCACGAGGGATGTTGCCCACCAGCGCATGCAGATGCGTGCCGCGTCGCTCGTCGCAGATCCAGCCAGTTATGCCGATGTGCAGGTCCATGTCCAGATAGCTGAACAGCGCTGTGCGTTCCCCCGTAAAGCAATGCACCACTGCCGCGGGCAGACGGTCGCGATAGTCGCGCAGGATTTCAAGCAGGCGCTGATTGGCGTCGCGCTCATGCAGAAACACCGGCAGTTGCAGCTCTACGGCCATCGCCAGATGCGCCTCCAGGACTTTTTCCTGCTGGGCGCGAGGCGAGAAGTCGCGGTTGAAGTCCAGTCCGCATTCACCTACAGCACGAACGCGATTTTCCTTGAGCAACGCATGCAACTGTTTCTCGCTGTCGCCGGTCCAATCGCTCGCTGAGTGCGGGTGGATACCCGCCGTGCAGAACAACTGTTGCGCTGGTTCATCGAGGTCGTGACACAGCTGCAGGGCCTGTTCACTGCCCTCGATACTGGTGCCGGTGACCACCAGTTGCGAAACGCCTGCGGCATAGGCTCGGTCGAGTACCGCTTGTCGCTGGGACGCGAAGCTTGCGTTGGTCAGATTGACGCCGATGTCGATGAGTTGCATGGTGCTACCTCCGCCTCAAGGCCGCCGAGCATACCAGAGCTACGGTCACAACAAGAAAAGGCAGGGTATTCAAGACATTGGGCGCAAACGCTCATTGATTTCTTAGCTGCTCGATGCCGCTGCGTGACGCAAAGACTTTCTTTTTCCTGTTTTTTTTCCGGCATTGCCCGGGGTAAACGAATGATTCGATCCGCGCTTGTGTCCTTCATGTGCCTTTTGCCGCTGCTGCCCCTGCACGCGTCTGCGCGCCAGACCGGCCCGGAAGCTGTGCAACACAAGACCCAGGTGCGTGACCTGCCTGCCATTCGCAGCAGCAAAGTCCTGCGGGTACTGGTCAACCAGAGTCGCAACAGTTCGGGCGACGTCAAGGGGCAGGAGATAGGCGTCGAATACCATCGTCTGGAAGCGTTCGAAGAGTATCTCAACAGTCACGCCCGCGATGGCCGCAAGGTCACCTTCAAGGTCATTCCCAAAGCCAAGAATCAACTGCTGAGTGCGTTGCAGCGTGGTGAGGGTGATCTGATCGCGCCCGGCGAACTGCTCGACATCAGCGACGCAAAAGGCATTCAGGCCAGCGCCCCGATCATTCATGACGTGCCGCTGGTCCTGGTCAGTGTTCGCGGCCAGCGCAGCCTGCGTCGGGTCGATCAGTTGTCCGGTCGAACGCTGAGCCTGCCCACCGGCAGCGCGGCCGATGAGGCGCTGCATCAGGTCAATCGGCAACTGGAACTGCGCAAGCTGCCGTTGGCGAAAATCGAATGGGTCGACCCTACTCTGGCGGTCGAAGACGTACTGGAAATGGTCCAGGCCGGTATCTACCCGATGACGCTGGTCGAACAGCCCATTGCCGAGCGCTGGGCCAGGATCATGCCCAAGCTGCGTATAAACCGGGATCTGACCCTGCAGACTCATGGTGACATCAGCTGGTTCGTGCGTGACAACGCGACCCTGCTGCGCGCCAGTGTGGATGACTTCCTCAAGGGCTATAAGCCATCGGCTCAGCATGACCTGGCTTTCGAGAACGCTTACAGGAACACCTTCAAGGTCAACAACCCTCTGGTGCGCAACAACTTGCAACGTCTTGAGCAGCTGCGACCCATGCTGCAACGTCATGCGGATGCGCAGGGTATGGACTGGCTGGACCTCGCGGCGCTGGCGTTCAAGGAGTCGAAGCTCGACCCGACGGCCAAGGGCAGCGGCGGTGCGACAGGCCTGCTGCAGATCACGCCATCGGCAGCCAAGCGCGTTGGCGTACAGAATATTCAGAGCGCTGATGACAATATCCGCGCAGGCTCGCGTTACATGGCGCTGATCCAGCGCAAATACTTCTCCAGTAACAAGGTCAACGAGCGCGAGCGCATGGCGTTTGTGATGGCCGCCTACAACCTGGGGCCGGAGCGCGTGCAAGGCATGCGCGAAGAAGCTCGGCGGCGTGGGCTCAACCCCAATCAGTGGTTCTTCCAGACCGAGCGTGTGGCGATGGAGCAGGGTGGTGCGAATGTGGTCGCGTTCGTCAACAGCGTAAACAAGTACTATCTGGCGTTCGACCGTGAACGCGAATCGCTGGAAAAAGGCAGCAAAGCTGCCACCACAAAACGCTGATTATCGATTTTATCGATGCTTATGTGCTGTTATTTATAATTTTCACATGAGTTCATTCGATTATGATGGCGGCACTCCAGCTTGATCACTTTCGGAAGCCATCCACATGAACACCTTCATCCGCTCGATCGTTACCACACGCGCCGGCTACGGCCTGACCGTTCTGCGCATCATCGTCGGCATAGCTTTTATCGCCCACGGCAGTCAGAAACTGTTTGGTGCTTTCGGAGGCTACGGCCTGGAAGGCACAGCGCATTACATGGAAAGCCTCGGCCTGACACCGGGATATCTGATGGCATTGATGTCTGGCAGCGCGGAGTTTTTTGGCGGTCTGGGGCTGCTGCTGGGGCTGCTGGCTCGTCCGGCCGCGGTGGTAGTCATCCTGCTGTTGCTGGTGGCGATCTTTACCGTACACATTCACAACGGGTTCTTCATGGCCAACAACGGCTATGAGTACGCACTGGCTTTGCTCGGTGGCGCTCTGGCAGTTCTGATCGAGGGTGCAGGAAAACTGTCGGTGGACCGCCTGATCGCGCGATAACCGGCTACGCTTGTCTTGCGAGGCCCGCCTGTTGGCGGGCCTCGTGCGTTTGCAGGCCAGCGTCATGGATGGCGATTGACAACGAAGTGGCCGTTTCTCTACGATGCATGCTCAAGCGCCGATTTAACAACTACTTGCGGGGCGCCTGGCAAGGCTCGAGTCTTGTCTAAATACCGCTAAAACGTTGGTTCGGTGTTGCCTCTCACCGCTGCCCAGCGGATCTTGCGAGGCTGAGAAAACCATGAACAACCTGCGCCCCCTCATTCGTCTTTCCCCGATCAGCACGGTCTTGTCACGCAAGAACCCGAAAATCCTGCTGAGCGGTGCCCATCAGCCCACTCTGTTGCGTTATCTCGATGGCTGGCCTCGTCGGCGCGGTGGCTCCTGCGCGTTTCTGATCCAGTTTGTCGAGACCGACCAGTCGCTGAGCCATTTCGCCAACGACCAGTTCGACCTCGCAGTGGTGCAATCACTTCGAGCGGACGACGTCGGGCAGGTTATTCGTGATCTGACGCGCATTGCTCGTCAGGGGCTTATTAGGCTGGGCTGAGAAAGTGTGTCGCCAACGGCAATAGAAGGCATATTGCTGGCCCCCGGCATGTTGTCACGCAGGCAAAATCGCCGCCTTATCAAAGGATTAGGTGGTCTTCGCATGCGTTTGGTTTATTGTGTTCTGGCGTGCTTGGCGCTGTCCGGCCTGGCTTTTTCCGTTCAGGCCAGAAACGCCACGGAAAACGAGCGTTATCTTTGTCGCTGGGGTTCGAGCATTGCCGGCGGAGCGCAGGCTTCAAAACTGTCAGGCGTTACCCGCTATGGAGCAAGGCAGAAGCTGCAGGCGCGCAAGTTCGTCAAACAATGGATGCGCCCCATGGCATTGCGCATCACTGAGCAGACGTATGACAGCGAGTCACGGTTGAAACCGGATGCGGTCAGCAAGGTTTACTACGACGGCTGTATCCAGCATGAGGTAGCGCGTCGGTGACGTTTATCACCCTTTGAACTGATTTTTGCAGGGCCGGAGAAACGTCTTGAGCACGAAGATCATCACCAGGGACGGGCACGAAGCCCTGAAGAAAGAACTCGATTATCTGTGGCGAGAGCACCGCCCCGACATCACCCGGAAAGTTACCTGGGCGGCGTCGCTGGGTGATCGCAGCGAGAACGCGGATTATCAGTACAACAAAAAACTGCTGCGCGAGATCGACCGTCGTGTGCGCTACCTGCGCAAGCGCCTTGAAGACATGCGCGTGGTCCTGTATTCGCCGGAACAGGAAGGGCGGGTGTTTTTCGGTGCGTGGGTCGAGATCGAAAATGAAGAGGGCGATCTGAAGAAGTTTCGTATCGTGGGCTACGACGAGATCTATGGTCGCAATGATTACATCTCGATCGACTCGCCTATGGCTCGCGCCTTGTTGAAGAAGGAAGTGGGCGATGAAGTGCTGGTCAACACCCCGGAGGGCGAGAAGCTCTGGTTTGTGAATTCGATCGTTTACGAGAAGTGAGGCTGGACGCTGTGCGGTCCGGAAGGGCATTCCCACGCGCAGCTCGGCTTTATACACAAGTCTGCTTATGATTCTGGCCGAGGGCAGTGGGAGATTCTGTGGTGCTGGTCAAGCCACGATGGTTCATCCGATGCGGAGCGTCACGAACTGCATTGCCACGCAGAGCGTGGGGACGATCTTGATAACCGCCCGGCTCCCACGCAGGCCCAGCCTCACCCCTCACGCAGTACGGTCAACGGGCTGACGTTCAGCGCACGGCGGGTGCCGAATACACCGGCACCACCGACCAGCAGCGCGCCTATCAACGGCAACAGCAGCAACCATGGGTGCGGCTGCCATTCCAGTGAAAAGGCGTAGCGATACAGCACAAAACTCACCAGCTCACAGCCCAGCGCTGCCAGCACACCACTGGCAGCGCCCAGCAAACCGAATTCGATTCGTCGTGACTTGATCAGCAACGCTCGCTCTGCACCCAGCGCACGCAACAGGGCGCCCTGGCGAATGCGTTCATCCAGTGTCGCCTGCAGCCCTGAGAACAGCACGGCAATGCCGGCCGCCAATACGAACAACAGCACGAACTGCACCGCCAGAGTGACTTGATCCAGAATGCTGCGCACCTGCGCCAACAGGGCTTCAACGCCCAGAATGCTGATCGACGGGTAGGTTCGCGACAGCTCGACGATCTGTTTGTCCTGTCCCGGCGGCAGGTAAAAACTGGTCAGGTAGGTGGTCGGCAGGTCGGCCAGCGTACCTGGCTGAAAGATCATGAAGAAGTTGGGCTGGAAGGTATCCCAGTTCACCGTCCTCAGGCTGGTGACCACTGCTTCGCGAGTCAGGCCGCCGACAATGAAGCTCAGGCGGTCGCCCAGTTTGATTTTCAGGCTTTCTGCCAGCTTGGTCTCGATTGACACACCCGGCGTTGCATCGCTCTGGCCAGTGGTGGGCAGGTCTTTCCACCAGGTGCCGGCGGTCAATGCGTTGCCCTCGGGCAAATCGGCGGCCCAGGTCAGGCTCAGGTCACGGCGCGTGGCGTTTTCGCCACGCGAGTCTTTGGTGACAAAGTTGCTGACCGGTTCGCCATTGATACTGGTCAAACGCCCCGGCACCACCGGATAAAGCGGGGCATAGTGAGTGGACAGCTTGCTCAGGGTCTGAGCGAAGTTCTCTTTGTCTGACGGCAGCACGTTGAGTACAAAATAGTTGGGTGCATCCTTGGGTAACTGGTTCTGCCAGGTGTCGAGCAACTCGCCACGCAGCAGCGCGATCAAGCCCATCGACAGCAGGATCAGTCCGAAGGCCAGTGACTGCCCGGCAGCGGCCAGCGGGTAACGCAGCAGTTGCCCCAGACCCAGTCGCCACGGCAGCGAGGCCCCAGCCAGCAAGCGGCGCAGGCTGTTGAGTGCCAGTAGCAACAGGCTGCCCAGTATCAGCGCAGCGACCACGCCACCACCCAGCAGGGCAAAGGTCAGCACCAGGTCCAGGCTCAGGCGCCACATGATCAGGCCCAGCGCCAATAACGCAGCGCCATACACCAGCCACGAGCTGGCAGGGACAGGCAGCATGTCCCGGCGCAATACGCGTAATGGCGGCACACGTCCCAAGGCAGCCAGCGGCGGCAGCGCGAAGCCCGCCAGTGCCACGAGCCCGGTGCCCATGCCGGCCAGCGCGGGTAAAAGACCGCCCGGAGGTACGGTGGCCGGAAGCAGATTTTGCAGCAGTGCGAACAGCCCGAGCTGTGCCAGCCAGCCCAGCAGTGCGCCGCTCAGGCTGGCCAGCAGGCCGATGATTGCCAATTGCAGGCTGAACAGCGCCATCGTTTCGCCCCGCGACAGGCCGAGGCAGCGAAGCAATGCGCTGGCATCGAAGCGCCGCGCAGCGAATCGGGAGGCAGACAATGCGACGGCAACGCCCGCCAGCAGCACCGCCACCAGGCTTGCCATGTTCAGATAACGTTCGGCCTTGCCCAGCGCGCCGCCAATCTGCTGACTGCCGTCACGGGCGTCCTTGATTTCCTGGTGCGGCTCCAGGCCAGGTTCGATCGCTTTGCGGTAAGCCGCCAGCGCTTCGGGCGGCCCGCTCCACATTTCCCGGTAGGTAACCCGGCTGCCAGGCTGGACCACGCCGGTCGCGGCCAGGTCTTGCAGGTTGATCATGACCCGAGGTGTCAGGCTGTAGAAATTCCCCGCCCGGTCTGGCTCGTAGGTCAACACACGAGTCAGCTTCAAGGTTTTGGAGCCGACATCGATGTCGTCACCCACCTTCAGATCGACAGCCGGAAACAATCGCGCCTCCGCCCAGGCTTCGCCGGGGTTCGGCCCACTGCCGGGCTGCTCGGGCTGATACAGGTCCGGTGCGCTTTTCAGTTCGCCGCGCAGCGGGTACACATCATCTACTGCCTTGATGCTCGACAGCTGGATACCGGCGTCAGTGGCGATCACGCTTGAAAAAACCACGATCTGCGCATGTTTGAGTTGCAGGCGTTTGCCTTCCTCGATCTGCTCGACGCGCGCGGGGCTGGAGCCTTCGAGAATCAGATCGGCGCCGAGGAACTCGGTTGCACGCAACAGCATTGCGCCGTTCAGGCGTGCGCCGAAGTAACCGATAGCGGTGCTGGCCGCCACTGCCACCAGCAAGGCGAAGAACAGGACCCGTAATTCACCGGCACGGGCGTCGCGCAGCAGTTGGCGGGTGGCAAGGCTCAGCAGTCGGGCAAAAGGCAAACGTGCCATCAAGGCTCCAGCGGGGCGACCATTCGACCCCCTTCAAGACGGATCAAACGGTGGCAGCGGTGGGCCAGACGCTCATCGTGAGTGACCAGTACCAGTGTGGTATTACGCTCTTTGTTCAGCTCGAACAGCAAGTCGCTGATGCGCTCGCCGGTGTGGCTGTCGAGGTTGCCGGTGGGTTCGTCGGCAAACAGCACGTCCGGGTTGGCGGCAAAGGCGCGGGCAATCGCGACTCGCTGCTGCTCGCCGCCGGACAGCTGGCGCGGGGTGTGAGTCAGGCGTTGGCCCAGCCCTACACGTTCCAGCAGGTGGCGGGCTTTCTCGCGAGCGTTCTTGCGGCCCTCCAGCTCCATCGGCAGCATGACGTTTTCCAGCGCGTTCAGGCTGTCGAGCAACTGAAACGACTGAAACACAAACCCGACGTGCTCGGCGCGCACCCTGGCGCGCTGGTCTTCGTCCAGCTCGCTGAGGTTGCGCCCCGAAAGAATCACCGAGCCGGCACTGGGCAGGTCCAGACCGGCAAGCAGACCGAGTAGCGTGGATTTACCCGAACCAGATGCGCCGACGATGGCCAGCGTGTCGCCCTTGTTTAGTTCCAGGGAGAGTTCGTGCAGGATAGTCAGGTCACCTTCGGTGCTGGGGACCACTTTACTGAGGCTTTGGGCACTGAGAATACTTTCACTCATGGAGAATCCGATGCGTGCGTGGTTTTTAAGTGCTGGCCTGGGGTTGCTGTTGTTGTCACAGGGCGCGATGGCGGGCACGGTGTTGATCGTTGGGGATAGTATCAGTGCGGCTTTCGGCCTGGATACCCGTGTGGGGTGGGTCAGCCTGCTGGAGCAACGGCTCAGGAAGGAGGGATACGACGACAAGGTGGTCAATGCATCGATCAGCGGCGACACCAGCGCCGGAGGCCAAGCGCGTCTGCCTGCGCTGCTTGCAGAGCATAAGCCCGAGCTGGTTATTCTCGAGCTGGGTGGCAACGATGGGCTGCGCGGCCAGCAGCCTGCTCAATTGCAACAAAACCTTTCATCGATGATCGACAGCGCTCGGGCAGCTGGTGCCAAGGTGTTGCTGCTCGGCATGCAGATCCCGCCCAATTACGGGCCGCGTTACACCACTGCGTTCAAAGAGGTATATAGCCATCTGGCTGATGAGAAAAAGGTGCCGTTCGTGCCTTTCTTTCTGGAAGGCGTAGGCGGCGTGCCCGAGCTGATGCAGGCTGATGGTCTGCATCCCGCGGCGGCGGCTCAGGACAAGTTGCTGGAAAATGTCTGGCCGAGCCTGAAACCGCTGCTTTGAGGCTTTCCTGCACGGGGGCTTTCGGCTAATGTGGCGCCCCCGATCTGGAGCCCCCCATGCCGCGTCCCGCCTGGTCCCTGTACGCCTATCAAATGCTTGAACCTCATGAACAGCTGGATCTGTTCGCCTGTCAGGAAGTGCGGGTGCATCTGATCGCGCGCCAACTTGAGCTGGGCGGCTCAATCGACCGAACGTTATGTGGCACGTTGTTGCCTGCCCGGCCGCAAATGTCTCCGGTCGAGCTGCAGGTCATGCGCGACGAGCGACTGTGCCCCTTGTGCAAGGCCATCATTGATGCGCAGCGCAGAGGGATGAACCCTATCTGGCCTGAACTCTAGCTGTCGGCGCAGCGCAATGGCCGGATCCGGATATCCCCGATCCGGCAAGTCCAGGTGTACACTTCATTTTTTGTATTTACCTTGTAGAACCGAAGGATCTTCCCGGATGTTGTCGCGCATTCCAGCCGTTACCCGCTGTCTGTCACTTGCTGCTCTGTGCGCGGTGAGCTCTGTCCATGCTCTGGAGTTCCCGTTGCCGCCGCCTGGCGAGGACATCGTGGGCCAGGTGCAGGTCATCAAGGCCAAATACGAAGATACCTTCGCCGATCTGGGCACGAAATATGATCTGGGCTATCTGGAAATGATCGCCGCCAACCCTGGCGTCGATCCGTGGTTGCCAGGCGCGGGCAAGGACATCGTGCTGCCGACCCGTTTCATCCTGCCACCGGGCCCGCGTGAAGGGATCGTGATCAACCTGGCCGAGTACCGCATGTATTACTACCCCAAGGGGCAGAATGTGGTGCACACCTATCCACTCGGGGTAGGGCGTGAAGGCTGGGGCTCGCCTATCGGTGTGACCAAGGTCATTGCCAAGACGCCGAACCCTACCTGGACGCCGCCTGCATCGATCAAGGCCGAACATGCCGCTGACGGCGATCCGCTGCCAGACGTCGTGCCCGCCGGTCCGGACAACCCGCTTGGGCCATTCAAGTTCGGCCTGGGGATGTCCGGCTATCTGATTCACGGCTCGAACAAGAAGTTTGGCATTGGCATGCGCACCAGCCATGGCTGCTTCCGCATGTACAATAACAACGTGCTTGAACTGGCTGACATGGCCCCTGTCGGCACCACTGTGCGCATCATCAGCGAGCCTTACAAATTCGGCCTCAGTGGCGGCAAGGTTTACCTTGAGGCGCACACGCCGGTCGATGACCAGGGTAACCCGTCAGTGGTCGACAAACACACGGCGGTCATCAATGCGCTGCTCAAACGTGACGATCTGGGCAACAACCTGCGCATGAACTGGGATCTGGTGCGTGATGTGGTGGCCGCTGAAGATGGCATGCCGGTGGAAATCGCAGAACCGGGTAAAGCGCCTTCGAGTGCTGAAGAGCCGGTAATTTTTCAGTAAAGCGTCGTCATTCCGTCTCGTGAAGTTCCGCGTGATTCTCGTGCCTGCGCGGAGCGTTGGCACGATATTCGTCGTCAGAACCCTGCTGACGCAGGGAGTCACGAAATGCATTACCACGCGCAGCGTGGGAACGAGAATCAAAAGAACATAAAAAAAAGCCGACCCGTTGCCGGATCGGCTTTCAATAATCCCGGAGGATTATTACTTGCGGCTAGCTTTGTCCAACATGCGCAGAGCGCGCTCGTTGGCTTCGTCAGCAGTTTGCTGAGCTTTTTGAGCAGCAGCCATAGCTTCGTCAGCCTTGCGGTAGGCTTCGTCGGCACGTGCTTGCGAACGAGCTGCTGCGTCTTCGGTAGCTGTCAGACGAGCTTCGGTTTCTTTGGATACGCTGCTGCAACCGGTAGCCAGAACTGCGGCCAGAGCCAGAGCAGAGAATTTCAGAACGTTGTTCATCGTGTTCACCTTAAAGGAATTTTTTCAAATTAGTCATCTCTCGAAAATGAGAAAACGACCGGCGTACATAGTACCCATTGTTTGTAGTAAGTAAACGGACCCAGCGCAAGAAGCTGCTAAATTTAGCTGCTTTAAAAGTGTTCCGCGTTACTTCTCGCGCATTCTGTACAAAAACTATCCACTGGAAGGCGGCAAGTGCGGGCTCGCGAGCATCCTGCTTTTGCATTCGGGTCACTGATCATGCGTTGCCGTGCCATACGGCTGGTCGACAGGCTGGAATATTTACGTGTATTTACGCTTGCTGCGCTTGAGCATATTCAACAATGGCGCCTACTATCTCAGGGTGCTGTTTGTCGATATCGGCAATGTTGTTTTCGGTGTCATGAACAGACACTGGTGGCGTGGATGTTCCTTCGCCTGAAAAAGACCGGTAAGGTAGGGGTCCAATTCCAAGACCCGCTAGGAGTAACGATGAGCGAGGCGCTGTCCATCCACCATGACGAAATCGGCCATCATTTCGAAATTATTATCGACGGCCATCGTGCCTACCTGACCTACATGGATCTCGGGAAGCAGACCCTCGATTTCTACCGGACCTTCGTACCCGATGCCTTGCGCGGGCGTGGAATTGCGGCTGCCCTCACCAAAGAGGCGCTCGACTACGCAGACAGCATGGGTTATTCCGTCATACCGTCCTGCTCGTATGTGGAGCGTTATATGGAACTTCATGACCTTCAGTCGCAGGCTGCCAAGCTCTGACCTGATCGAATGACTGTCACCATGAAAAACGCCGGGCATTTGCCCGGCGTTTTCGTCACTGCGTATCTGCTCGCTGAATACCGACCTGTCAGATCACTTGCGCTTGCGCGCAGGCAATACACCCTTGAGTTTCGCATGCATGCTACGCAAGGTTTTCTCAGTGCTTTCCCAGTCGATGCACGCGTCGGTAATGGACACGCCGTATTGCAATTCCGACAGGTCTTTCGGGATCGACTGACAGCCCCAATTGAGGTGGCTCTCGACCATCAGGCCGATGATCGATTCGTTGCCTTCCAGAATCTGGTTGGCGACGTTCTCCATGACCAGAGGCTGCAGCGCCGGGTCCTTGTTCGAGTTGGCGTGGCTGCAGTCGACCATGATGTTCGGACGAATGCCGGATTTGTTCAGGGCCTGTTCGCAGAGTGCCACGCTGACCGAATCATAGTTGGGCTTGCCATTGCCGCCGCGCAGTACGACGTGGCCATAGGCATTGCCCTTGGTGGTCACGATCGACACGCCGCCTTCCTGGTTGATGCCGAGGAAGCGATGCGGGCTGGAAACCGACTGCAAGGCGTTGATGGCAACGGTCAGGCCGCCATCGGTGCCGTTCTTGAAGCCGACTGCCGAAGACAGGCCGGAAGCCATCTCGCGGTGCGTCTGTGATTCAGTGGTGCGTGCGCCAATGGCGGACCAGCTGATCAGGTCTTGCAGATATTGCGGAGAGATCGGGTCAAGCGCTTCGGTGGCCGTCGGCAGACCCATTTCAGCCAGGTCCAGCAGCAACTGGCGACCAATGTGCAGGCCGTCCTGAATCTTGAAAGAATCATCGAGATAAGGATCGTTGATCAGACCTTTCCAGCCGACCGTGGTGCGCGGCTTCTCGAAGTAGACGCGCATGACCAGATACAGCGTGTCGGAAACTTCCGCAGCCAGTGTCTTCAGGCGCTCGGCATATTCCTTGGCGGCCTTCAGGTCATGGATCGAGCAGGGGCCGATCACAATGAACAGACGGTGATCGTTGCCGTCGAGAATATTGCGAATCACTTCACGGCCCTGACTGACGGTGCGCAGGGCAGCATCGGTCAGCGGGATGTCGCGCTTGAGCTGATCCGGGGTGATCAGGGTCTCATTGGACGCAACGTTGAGGTCATTAATCGGTAAATCAGCCATCGTGTTACTCATCAGGTCGCGGGTACTGGCCGCCAACGGTCCCCCGTGCGGCGGTGCCCAGCAGGTTTGAGCGCAGCGGGGAGCCGAACCTTAGCGCGTTATCGCGTTGTTCGACAATAAGTAAACGAGGTATCGCACGGGTTCGCAGGCTGCCAGCTGGGTTGTGTCTTCGTATTGCAAGACAATCCGCCGAGAAGGATAGTGTACGGCCAGAAATATCCGGACAGCCAAGGGAGTCCTTATGAGTGTCATTCCCCATCGGCCACGGGTCGGCATTATCGGTACCGGTGCCATCGGTGGATTTTACGGGCTGATGCTGGCACGCGCCGGCTTTGACGTGCATTTCCTGCTGCGCAGCGAGTTTGAGGCGGTGGTGTCCAATGGTTTGCGGGTCAGTAGCGCGGTACATGGCGATTTGCACCTGCAGCCTGTCCAGGCTTATCGCTCGGCCGCCGACATGCCGCGTTGTGACTGGTTGCTGATTGGCACCAAGAGCACCGGTAATGCCGAGCTGGGTCCGATCATCCGGCAGGTTGCAGCACCGAATGCGGGCGTGTTGCTGTTGCAAAACGGCCTCGCCGTTGAAGATCAACTGCGCGCGGTGCTGCCTGACGGCTTGCACCTGTTGGGCGGGCTGTGTTTCGTTTGTCTGCATCGGGCCTCGCCGGGTGTCATCACCCATCAGGCGTTCGGCGCGGTCAGTGTCGGTTACCACAGCGGCCCTGCTGTCGACGAGGCCAGCCGTCTGACCATCGTCGAAGCGTGCGCGGCCTTGTTCGTCGCTGCCGGGATCGACGCTCCGGTAATGGCCGATCTGCGCCAGGCCCGCTGGCAGAAACTGGTCTGGAATGTGCCCTACAACGGGCTGTCGGCTCTGTTGCAGGCAGGGACTGGCCGCTTGATGAGCGACCCCGACAGTCAGGCGCTGATCCGTGCATTGATGGACGAAGTGGTGCTGGGCGCCGAGGCGTGCGGTCATGTGTTGCCTGCCGGGTTCGCGCAGCACCTGCTTTCGGTCACTGAAACCATGCCCGACTACAGGCCAAGCATGTACCACGATCGTGTCGAACGGCGTCCGCTAGAGCTGGAAGCCATTTATGCCCGGCCTCTGGCGGCCGCGCTTGCAGCCGGCTTTGACATGGTCCGTGTCCGGGCGCTTTACCAGGCGTTGGCATTTGTTGATCGCGACAACCGTCGATCAGGCGAGGAGTGAGTAATGATCGAGAATGATGACGATAAACTGGTACTGGCCATTTCATCCAGAGCGCTGTTCGACCTGCGTGACAGCCACGCGGTGTACATGGCGGATGGCATTGAGGCCTATCGCAAGTATCAGATTGAGCACGAGGACGGCATCCTCGAGCAGGGCGATGCTTTTGCTCTGGTAGAAAAACTGTTGAACCTCAACGTCAGCCTGGGCAGGGCGCGGGTCGAAGTGGTTCTGGTCTCGCGCAACAGTGCCGACACCGGCCTGCGGGTATTCAATTCGATTCAGCATTACGGGCTCGATATCAGCCGCGCAGCTTTCGCTGGCGGGCGCAGTCCTTACCCTTATCTGGCGGCGTTCGGTTGCCATCTGTTTCTGTCGACCCACGCCGAAGATGTGCGCAGCGCGCTGGACGCCGGGTTCGCCGCCGCGACTATTCTGTCCGGCGGTGCGCGGCGTGCCGCCAGTGGCGAACTGCGTATCGCGTTCGATGGCGATGCGGTGTTGTTTTCCGACGAGTCGGAACGGGTTTATCAAAATGGCGGGTTGGCCGCTTTTCAGGCCAGCGAACGTGAATCTGCCCGCGAGCCCTTGCGCGGCGGGCCGTTCAAGCCGTTTCTTGCTGCGCTAAACAAGCTCCAGCGCGAATTTCCCGATGCAAGCTGTCCGATTCGTACGGCGCTGGTCACTGCGCGATCGGCCCCTGCGCACGAGCGAGTGATCCGTACGTTGCGTGAATGGGATATCCGGCTGGACGAGTCGCTGTTTCTCGGTGGCTTGCAAAAGTCGGCGTTCCTTGAAGCGTTCGCTGCCGATGTGTTTTTCGACGATCAGCCAGGGCACTGCGAAAAAGCTCGCGACGTAGTTGCCACAGGTCATGTTCCGCACGGTATCAGCAACGAAATAAAGCCACTGACGTGAACGGGTACCGAGCAGTCTGCCGTCGCAGCGCCTGATGCACTGCTACGCTGTGTCAATCTCCGCCATTCTGGTTGTACGGGAGGTTGTATGGTGCGTTCGATGCTGTATGCCACAGACTTGGGTCTGTTTGCGCCGTATGTGACGCAGCACGCGTTGGCGCTGGCAAGAACGTTCAACGCCGGGCTGTACGTTATCCATGTTGTCGAACCCTTAGGGCTGTTTGCCGAATCGGTCCTGCAAACTTACCTTGGGCAGGATGCGCTGCGAGAGCTTCACGGCAAAGGTGTGGAGGCGTTTCTGGAGGGCATAGAGCAACGGATGCTTGACGGGTATCGGGAGGAGCTCGGGGAGGGTCACTCTGATCTGTCGTTGATCCGCACAGTGCGTGTCATTCAGGGAGAGCCCGCCAGCATCATTCTCGAGCAGGCACGCAAACTGAACGTGGACCTGCTGGTAGTCGGCAGCCACAGCCGCCGGGTGGAAGGGGGGGCATCGACAGGTCGAACAGCGTCCAGGGTCTTGCAGTTTTCCGACGTGCCCGTCTACATGGTGCCAATCATGCTTAAAAAAGGGCGAGGGTAGGGTGAGCGTCATTTGGTGGTTTTAATGAAATCGAGCGTGCGATCACCTTACAAAGGTGATAAAAAGTTCTAGAATTATTCGTCTCACCATTAATCCAGTTATATACCGTCGCTGATACCCATCGGGTTTATCTGCTTTGAGGGATACATATGAAGCTCCAACAATTGCGCTACATTTGGGAAGTGGCGCACCACGACCTCAACGTTTCCGCGACGGCCCAAAGCCTTTATACCTCTCAGCCCGGGATCAGCAAGCAGATCCGTCTGCTTGAAGACGAGCTGGGCGTCGAGGTGTTTGCCCGCAGCGGCAAGCACCTGACGCGCGTGACGCCAGCCGGAGAGCGAATCATCACCACGGCCGGTGAAATCCTGCGCAAGGTCGAGAGCATCAAGCAAATTGCCCAGGAATTCTCCAACGAGAAGAAAGGCACGCTGTCGATCGCAACCACTCACACGCAAGCACGTTATGCACTGCCCCCGGTTATCAGCAATTTCATCAAGCAGTACCCTGACGTCGCGCTGCATATGCATCAGGGGTCGCCGATGCAGATTGCCGAAATGGCGGCTGACGGGACGGTTGATTTTGCTATCGCCACCGAAGCGCTCGAGCAGTTCAGCGACCTGGTGATGATGCCCTGCTATCGCTGGAACCGTTGCGTTGTGGTGCCTCAGGGGCATCCCCTGACCAAGGTGCCGAAGCTGACGCTGGAGTTGCTCGCCGAATACCCGATAGTGACTTACGTCTTCGGTTTTACAGGCCGTTCCAAGCTGGACGAAGCATTCAGCCACCGCGGCCTGGTGCCGAAAGTCGTGTTCACAGCGGCAGATGCTGACGTTATCAAGACTTACGTCAGGCTGAATCTTGGCGTTGGGATTGTGGCGCGAATGGCGGTGGATGAAGAAGTTGACAGCGATCTGGTAGTGCTCGACGCCAGCGACCTGTTCGAGTCCAGCGTGACCAAGATTGCCTTCCGTCGCGGCACTTTCCTGCGTGGCTTCA
Source organism: Pseudomonas tremae (assembly GCF_001401155.1). Classification (GTDB taxonomy): domain Bacteria; phylum Pseudomonadota; class Gammaproteobacteria; order Pseudomonadales; family Pseudomonadaceae; genus Aquipseudomonas; species Aquipseudomonas tremae. The sequence goes on along the minus strand of NZ_LJRO01000041.1, from coordinate 32,749 downwards.
TGTGCGATTTCATCGAGAAATTCGCTCCGCACCTGACCCGCGAGGTCATGGCCAAGGCGATTCAGTGCCACAACAAACAGGAAATGGAAGAGCTGTTTGCCAACGTCGAACTGCCGGTGCACTAGAGGCAGTTCGAGCCTCAAGCTGCAAGCCAGAGCCTTCACGCTTTGACTTGTAGCTTGCCGCTCGTTGCTCGCTACATTAACTGCGCGCTATCAGGTTGCCTGCGTGCAGTCCGCATTCTTTTTGCGTGGCCTCTTCCCACCACCAGCGTCCTTCGCGTTCATGCTGGTTCGGCAGTACCGGGCGAGTGCAGGGTTCGCAGCCAATGCTTATGAAGCCGCGCTCGTGCAGGCTGTTGTAAGGCAGCTCCAGCATACGGATATAGCCCCAGATTTCCTCGCTGCTCATCTGTGCCAAAGGGTTGAACTTGTACAGCGTGCGTTCGACTGTCGAGAACGCGCTGTCGATCTCCAGCGCAGCGACGGCGCTGCGGGTGCCGGGGCTCTGGTCGCGGCGCTGACCGGTCGCCCAGGCCTTGACCCCTGACAATTTGCGGCGCAACGGCTCGATCTTGCGAATGCCGCAGCACTCGCCATGACCGTCCCGATAGAAACTGAACAGGCCCTTTTCCTTGACGAAAGGCTCCAGCTTGCTCTGGTCCGGCGAGATGATCTCGATCTCGATCTGGTAGTGATCACGCACCTGCTCGATGAAGCGATAGGTTTCCGCGTGCAGGCGGCCTGTATCCAGACTGAAAACCTTGACGTTTTTGTTCAGTTTCCACGCCATGTCCACCAGCACGACATCTTCGGCGCCGCTGAACGAAATCCACAGCTCGTCGCCAAAGTGCTCGAAAGCCAGTTTCAGAATGTCCTGCGCGGATTTGTTGGCATACGTGGTCGCCAGCTCAGCGACGTCGAAAGGTTGGCTCATCAGGCGGCTTCCTTGAATTCAAGAGTGGCGCTTAAGCGCTCGTAATGCCGGCAATGGTAACAAATCCACTGTTCAATGGCCCGTGCCAGCGACTAGAGTGCCGCTATCCGTTTGATAGCAAAGCCCTTGAGGAGTGTGCTGTGGAAATTGCCTGTCTGGACCTTGAGGGTGTGCTGGTCCCGGAAATCTGGATCGCCTTTGCCGAAAAAACCGACATTGAGTCATTGCGTGCGACCACTCGGGACATCCCTGACTATGACGTACTGATGAGCCAACGCCTGCGTATTCTGGATGAGCACGGTCTGAAGCTGGCGGACATTCAAGAGGTGATCAGCACCCTCAGGCCGCTGGAGGGCGCTGCAGAGTTTGTCGACTGGCTGCGTGAGCGTTTTCAAGTGGTGATTCTGTCGGACACGTTCTACGAGTTCTCCCAGCCGCTGATGCGTCAGTTGGGGTTCCCGACGCTGCTGTGTCATCGGTTGATCACTGATGAAAACGACCGTGTGGTCAGTTATCAACTACGCCAGAAAGACCCGAAGCGTCAGTCGGTACTGGCCTTCAAGAGTCTCTATTACCGCATCATTGCAGCGGGCGATTCGTACAACGACACCACGATGCTGGGCGAAGCTGATGCGGGTATCCTGTTTCACGCACCTGACAACGTGATCCGAGAATTCCCGCAGTTCCCGGCGGTGCATACGTTTGAGGACTTGAAGAAAGAATTCATCAAGGCGTCGAATCGGGATTTGTTGCTTTAGGCGAAACGTGCCCTGTAGCGGCCATAAGTAAATCAAGCGCGAACCGGGCGACGCTTGGCTTGTTCGCGAAAGGGGCTGTGCATAGGCGAAATCCTGATGCCCGAACCGACGCATTTGCGAACAGGCTCGCCCCACAGAAGCTGGATCTCAAAGCGCTTCGAGCGTCTCCATGAGCACGCGGACCTTGGTGAAGGTTTCCTGATACTCGGCCTCGCAGTCGGAATCGGCGACGATACCGCCGCCGCCCCAGCAGGAAATTTGTCCGTTTTTGACCAGCAGGCTACGGATGGCGATAGAGCTGTCCATTTCGCCGCGAACATCCAGATACATCAGCGAGCCGCAGTACAGGCTGCGGCGGGTCGGTTCCAGTTCGTCGATGATCTGCATGGCACGAATCTTCGGCGCGCCGGTAATGGAGCCCCCGGGAAAGCTGCCGGCGATCAGGTCCAGTGCATCGTTGCCGGCTGCCAGTTCGCCGGTCACGCTGCTCACCAGGTGGTGAACATTGGGGTAGCTTTCCAGGCTGAACAGTTCAGGGACTTTCACCGAACCGATGCTGCAACTGCGGCCCAGATCGTTGCGCAGCAGGTCGACGATCATCAGGTTTTCGGCGCGGTCTTTCTCGCTGGCCAGCAATTCCAGGGCAAGAGCGGCGTCCTGAGCAGTATCTGCGCTGCGCGGCCGCGTGCCTTTGATGGGGCGGGTTTCCACCTGCCGTGAGCTGACCCTGACAAAGCGCTCAGGAGAAAGGCTCAGGATGGCGTCAGTTCCCGGCAATGCCAGATAACCGGCAAACGGGGTAGGGCAAGCCGCCCGCAACGCGCAGTAGGCTGCCCATGGATCGCCTGAGCACTGGGCCTGAAAGCGTTGCGCGAAATTGACCTGATAGCAATCGCCCGCCTGGATGTAGGCCTGGATGCGCGCGAAAGCCTGTCGATAGTCATCTGCGCTGATGCTGGCCTGAAACGCCTGGCCGAGCTCGAAACGGGTGCGTTGCGACAGTGTGCTGGTGCTGAACAGGTCAATCAGACGTGCACGCTCGCTCGCGCTCAATGACGGGTGAAACACCAGTTGGCTGGTGCCGCGCTTATGATCACTGATCAGCGCCCAGGCATAGAGCCCCAGACGTGCCTCTGGCAACTGCAGATCGTTGCGGGCCTGCTCAGGCAGCGGTTCGAGGCGTCGACCAAACTCGTAACCCAGATACCCTATCAGGCCGCCGGTGAACGGCAGTTCGCAGCCTGCGGGCAGGGTTGCCGTTCCCAGTGCAGTCAGGCTGTCGCGCAGCCGCTGAAGATAAGCCGTGCCTGTCTCACCCTCTGCAACCACTAGTGTGTCGACTGGCCAGGCGCTGAGCAGGTCATATCGGCCACGCGTGGCGACCGGTCTGCCGCTGTCGAGCAGTACCGCGCCCGACGCCTCACGCAGGCGTGAAAAAAACACGGCCGGGTCAGCGCTGTAGGGTAGAGAGTGTATCGAGCAAGTGGACATTATCGAGCGTCAGTCTTGAGAGCGCGGCCGGCGATTGTAGCCTTGCTGTCCGGCCGCTCCTAGCAGTATGTCGGGCGTAGGCATGACTCAGGCGTTGGGCACATGGCCGAACAGCTGCTGCGCAAAATCGACCCGTTCCTGAGGCGATTCCTGGCGTCCTTCGAGGGCCAGTTGTTCCAGCCGTGCTTCGACCGCCTGGGTGCGGTGCGTCAGGCCGGTGTCGTTGGCGATCTGGATATTCAGGCCGGGGCGTGCGTTCAGTTCCAGAATCAGCGGCCCCTTGTCCTGATCCAGCACCATATCGACGCCGATATAGCCCAGGCCGCACAGCTCGTAGCACTCGGCTGAAAGCTTCATGAAACCGTCCCAGTTGGGCAGTTGTACGCCGTCTACGGAGTGTGTCGTGTCAGGGTGCTTGCTGATGATGTTGTTCAGCCACGTGCCTTGCAGTGTCACGCCGGTGGCCAGATCGACGCCGACGCCGATGGCGCCCTGGTGCAGATTTGCCTTGCCGCCTGATTGACGAGTCGGCAGGCGCAACATGGCCATCACCGGATAGCCCATCAGCACGATGATGCGAATGTCCGGTACACCTTCATAGCTGATGCTCTTGAAGATCGAGTCGGGGACCACCCGGTATTCAATCAGTGCCCGGTCGCGGTGTCCGCCCAACGAGTAGAGGCCGGTGAGGATGCTGGATACCTGATGCTCGATTTCCGAGTGGCTGATGATGCGCCCGGAAACCGTGCGAAAGCGATCCTCGAAGCGGTCGGCAATAACCAGAATGCCATCGCCGCCTGCGCCTTGGGCAGGTTTTATCACGAAGTCGTTGTGGCCGCCGATGATCTCGTCGAGCCGGTCGATTTCCTTTTCCGTGGAAATCACCCCGTACATCTCCGGAACGTGAATGCCCGCAGCGATGGCCCGCTCCTTGGTGATGATCTTGTCATCGACTATCGGGTACAGGCTGCGCTTGTTGTACTTGAGCACGAAGTCGGCATTACGCCGATTGATGCCCATGATGCCGCGGGCTTCCAGTGCTTTCCAGGTCTTCCACCAGCCCATCACTTGGCTTTTTCCTCTTTGAGGAATGCCTTGAAGCGCACCAGCTCGGTCAGTCGGTAGCCACGGTATCTGCCCATGGCCAGCATGAAGCCAACCAGAATCAGCAGCACGGCAGGGAAGGTGAAGACGAAATAGGTCAGTTCCGGCACGCTCATGATCAGGTGTGCAAGAGACGCCGCGAACAGCGTGCCGATTGCAACTTTCATGGCATGGCTGCCGCCGCGCTCTTCCCAAGTGATCGACAGGCGTTCAATGGTCATGGTCAAAATCACCATCGGGAACAGTGCCACCGACAGGCCGCGTTCCAGCCCCAGCTTGTGGCTGAACAGGCTGATGGCGGCAATCAGCACCACAACGAAGGTCAGTACCACCGAGAGACGCGGGAGCATCTGCAGTTTCAGGTGCTCCAGGTATGAGCGCAGTGACAGGCCCAGGGCCGTGATCACGGTAAACAGGACAATCCCGAAGCCCAGCTGAGTCTCGCGGAACGCCAGGGCAATCAGTACCGGCGTGAACGTCCCCAGCGTCTGCAGGCCGATCAGGTTGCGCAGGATCAGGATGACCAATACGCCGATCGGGATCATCACCATGACCATGAAGGTCTGTTGAGTCTGCAGCGGCAGGCCGTACAGCGAATAGGCGAGGAAGTCCGAGTCGGTGCTGGCGTCGGTCAGTTTGGCCAGACGCATTGCATTCATCTCACTGTTGTTGAGACTGAAAGTGACCTGCACCTTCTTGCCGCCCTCGACGGAGACCAGATTTTCTTCACCAGTCCACCACAGCAGACGGTCTTCCGGCATGCCGGCCTCACCCGTGTCAGGGTTGAAGTACAGCCATTCCTTGCCATTGAAGCTGCGCAGCCAGAGTTCCGGCGTTTGTGGCTGGTCGGCTTGCAGGCGAATGGTGTGGGCTTTTTCCATTGGCACGTGGGCAATCGACAGCAGCAACTCGGTGATGCGGGCCTTGTTGGAGGCCGAGGTGTCGCCTGCCAGCAGCAGCTTGACGTTGTCGTCATTGAGGTTGTTGACGCGTTTAATAGCCTCGGTGATGAAGGTTTCCACGTCGGCCGAGTGTTGCCGGATCGGCGCAAGCAGTGCTTCGGCCGCCACTTTTTCAGGGCCTTCGAGGGTCATGCTGTCGCGAAAGATCGGGCCTTTGACCTTGGGCTTCTCGCCGCTGTAGCGCTTGGTCAGGACCAGTCGGTAATAAAGTGTCTGGTTGCCGGTGGCACGTCGTGCGGACCACGTGACTTTTCGATTGCCGTCAGCGCGATTGACGCTGACGCCGTAATTGTTCGAGATAAAGCTTTCGTTGAGGCTGATGTAGTCGTGGGCCAGCGGCGGCACGAACATCTGGATTTTTACCGAGTCCTTGGGGTTGGCAACGAACTCGACCTTGGCGTCGATGTTCCACAGGTCATCGGTTTCGTCTTCGGACACCGGTATGCCGAGCGCCAGTATCTGGTAGGCCGTGATCGCAATGCCCAGGGTCACCAGGACAGTGATCAGGATCTTCAGATGGAGTGTAAGAGAGCGCATGGATTTACTCTGCGTTTTGAGCGACGGAAGCGCAGACGGGCTTTCCTGCCGCATATTTAAGACTTGGATCGACCAGCGCATCGAAGCGTTTCAACGCCTCGGAGCCGATCAAAAGCGGGTATTGGAATGCACTTCGGTCAGTCAAGTTCACTTCTATGGTGCGTAAAACTTCACCCATGCAGATATCCAGCGTGATCACCGGTCGTGAGGAAAACCGGTTGTCGTCATCCGGGTCAAGATCGTCGGCGCGTCGTTTGATCTTGCTGACTCGGGCAAGCGGTCGTTCGACAGGGTGGACATGCTTGCGGTCGGTGGCCACATAGAAGCGCACCCAGCTCTCGCCGTTGCGTTTGAAATGCTTGATGTCGCGGGCGCTCAGCGAGGCAGTCTTGGCGCCGGTGTCCAGCTTGGCGGCGACTTCGACGTCGATGTCGGTGAGTCTGGCGTACTCGTTAAGGCCATAGACCGTCTTGTTGGCGGCCAGGGTAAGACCCGGCAAAGACAAGAGGCACAACAATGTGAAGAAGGTAGTCAGTCTCATAAATCCTGGCGCGATGAGCAGGTAACTTCAGGGTCAGGGCGCAAGCTAAATGGACCTGATGGCAGTGAGGCAGGGAGGTCGCAGGCAGCCGCTCCGCCATGGAGCGTGCTGTGCAGACGCGAGGCGCATTCTAGCATGAAGGCCCGCGGGCGCCAGTTATCTACCTGTGTGTCCGTTCAGGTTGCTCTTGAGACGTGATATCAGGCAGTTGCATGGATTGTCGACAATCAATCAGTTTTCTTTGACTGATTGGCTGTTTATGACTAGATTTGCAGCTATTAAAAGAAAAGGTGTCGACAATGTCGGTTGTGATCGAAAAGCAGTCGGTGGCTGAAGACGATTCTGAAACCCTCTCCGAGAACGTCTTTCGGCGCATCCAGTCGGCTATCGTCAAGGGTGAGATTGCCCCCGGCAGCAAAATCTCCGAGCCGGAGCTGGCCCGTACCTACGGTATCAGTCGTGGTCCGTTGCGTGAGGCCATCCATCGGCTTGAAGGGCAGAGGCTGGTGGTGCGGGTGCCTCACGTCGGCGCCCGGGTTGTTGCGCTGAGCCATGCCGAACTGATCGAACTCTACGAAATCCGCGAATCGCTGGAGGGCATGGCTTGCAGGCTGGCAGCCGAGCGCATGACCCAGGACGAGATTGATGAGCTGCGCGGCGTGCTCGACACTCACGAGCGCGACGCTGCCTTTCAGGCCGGTATCGGCTATTACCAGCAGGAAGGCGATTTCGACTTCCATTACCGGATCATTCAGGGCAGCGGCAACCGTACCCTCAGCCAGATGCTCTGTGGCGAGCTTTACCAGTTGGTGCGCATGTACCGTATCCAGTTCTCCACCACGCCCAACCGCCCCCGCCAGGCCTTTGTCGAACATCACCGGATTCTCGACGCTATCGCCGAGCGTGACGGCGAACTGGCTGAATTGTTGATGCGCCGACATATCGGGGCGTCCAGACGCAACATCGAGCGCCACTATCAGGCGACTTCTTCCCAAGCAACTGACCGAGGTCAACAATGAGTTACAACAACAGCACTCCCGGCCAGCGTTTTCGCGATGCAGTGGCCAGCGAGAAGCCGCTGCAAGTAGTCGGCGCGATCAATGCCAATCACGCTTTGCTCGCCAAACGGGCAGGTTTCAAGGCTATTTACCTGTCCGGTGGCGGTGTGGCGGCAGGTTCGCTGGGTATTCCGGACTTGGGCATCACCGGGCTGGAGGACGTGCTGATCGATGTTCGTCGCATCACCGACGTGTGTGATCTGCCGTTGCTGGTGGATGTCGACACCGGGTTCGGTTCGTCGGCCTTCAATGTGGCGCGAACCGTGCGCTCGATGATCAAGGCCGGCGCCGCAGCGATTCATATCGAAGACCAGGTCGGCGCCAAGCGCTGCGGGCATCGCCCGAACAAGGAAATCGTTTCGCAGCAGGAAATGGTCGACCGTATCAAGGCTGCCGTCGACGCGCGCACCGACGACAGTTTTGTGATCATGGCGCGTACCGATGCGCTGGCGGTCGAAGGGCTTGAGTCGGCGCTGGAGCGCGCGGCGGCCTGTATCGAGGCGGGCGCGGACATGGTGTTCCCGGAAGCGATCACCGAATTGGCGATGTACAAGCAGTTCGCCAATCGCGCCGCAGTGCCGATTCTGGCCAACATCACCGAATTTGGTGCGACGCCGCTGTTTACTGTCGACGAACTGCGTGATGCCGATGTTTCGCTGGTTCTGTATCCGCTTTCTGCATTCCGTGCCATGAACAAGGCTGCGGAAAACGTCTACGGCGCGATTCGCCGTGATGGCAGCCAGAAAAACGTGATCGACAGCATGCAGACCCGCATGGAGCTGTACGACGCCATCGACTACCACGTATTCGAACAGAAGCTGGACGCGCTGTTTGCGCAGAAGAAGGGCTGATTGTCACAGAACACGCTGCTTACTCAAATCTGCTTTTGATGCTGGCCGAAGGCCGTGGGAGCGGACTTGTTCGCGAAGACAATAGTTCTGACGATTCATCTGGTGACGCTCAGCGTCCAGGTACAGAAAAACAAAATTGGAGAAAACCATGGCTGAAGCAAAAGTGTTGAGTGGCGCCGGGCTACGCGGGCAGGTTGCCGGGCAGACGGCTTTGTCTACAGTCGGCATGGCCGGCGCCGGGCTGACTTATCGCGGCTATGACGTGCGTGAGCTGGCCGCAGAGGCGCAGTTCGAGGAAGTCGCCTACCTGCTGCTGTATGGCGAACTGCCTAATCAGAGCCAGCTGTCCGCTTACCTGGACAAACTCAAGGGGCTGCGCGATCTGCCTCAGGCTCTGAAAGACGTGCTGGAGCGCATCCCGGCCGACACTCATCCGATGGACGTCATGCGCACCGGTGCATCGATGCTCGGCACGCTTGAGCCCGAGCGCAGCTTCGATCAACAGCTGGACGCCACTGACCGCCTTCTGGCCGCGTTCCCGGCGATCATGTGTTACTGGTACCGCTTCAGCCACGACGGCAAGCGCATCGATTGCAATACTCGCGAAGACTCCATCGGCGGGCATTTTCTGCACCTGCTGCTGGACAAGGCGCCTAGCGAGCTGCATCGCAAGGTCATGAATGTTTCGCTGATTCTGTACGCCGAGCATGAGTTCAATGCCTCGACGTTCACCGCCCGCGTGTGCGCCTCGACCCTGTCGGACCTGTTTTCCTGCGTTACCGCAGCCATCGGCACACTGCGCGGTCCGCTGCACGGTGGCGCCAACGAAGCGGCGATGGAAATGATCCAGCGTTTCTCTTCAGCCGAAGACGCCACCCAGGGGACGTTGGGCATGCTTGAGCGCAAGGAAAAGATCATGGGCTTCGGTCATGCGATCTACAAGGAGTCAGACCCGCGCAACGAGGTGATCAAGGGCTGGTCGAAAAAACTCGCCGACGAAGTGGGCGATAGCGTTTTGTTTCCGGTTTCCGAGGCCATCGACAAGGTCATGTGGGAGCAGAAGAAGCTGTTTCCCAATGCCGACTTCTATCATGCGTCTGCCTACCACTTCATGGGCATTGCGACCAAGTTGTTCACCCCGATTTTCGTTTGCTCACGCCTGACCGGCTGGGCCGCCCACGTGTTCGAACAACGCGCGAACAACCGCATCATCCGTCCGAGCGCCGAGTACATAGGTGTCGAGCAGCGCAGCTTCGTACCCATCGAACAACGTTGAAAGGGGCAGGGGAGCCGCTGATGAGCTTCTCGCCCATATTCCGAACTTTCCGTGAGCGACCCCGCAATGAACAGTGAATATCGCAAACCGCTCCCTGGCACCAGGCTGGACTACTTTGACGCTCATGCGGCTGTCGAAGCGCTCAGCCCCGGGGCCTATGCCACATTGCCGTACACCTCGCGCGTGCTGGCTGAAAACCTTGTGCGCCGCTGTGATCCTGCAACGCTGAACGCTTCACTGACTCAGCTTATCGAGCGCAAGCGTGATCTGGATTTCCCCTGGTTTCCAGCAAGAGTGGTCTGCCATGACATTCTCGGCCAGACCGCACTGGTGGACCTCGCCGGGTTGCGCGATGCGATTGCTTCCCAGGGCGGTGATCCGGCGCTGGTCAACCCGGTGGTGCCGGTTCAACTGATCGTCGATCATTCGCTGGCCGTCGAGGCAGATGGCAACGACCCGCAAGCGCTGGCGAAGAACCGCGCCATCGAGGATCGTCGCAACGAAGACCGTTTTCATTTCATTGACTGGACCAAACTGGCGTTCAAGAACGTTGAAGTGATCCCGCCGGGCAACGGCATCATGCACCAGATCAACCTGGAGAAAATGTCCCCGGTGGTGCAGGTGCTTGATGGCGTGGCGTTCCCCGACACGCTGGTCGGCACTGACAGCCACACGCCGCACGTCGATGCACTGGGCGTAATCGCCATCGGCGTCGGTGGGCTCGAGGCCGAAAACGTGATGCTTGGTCGCGCCTCGTGGATGCGCCTGCCGGACATCATTGGCGTTGAACTCACGGGCCGCCGCCAGCCGGGCATTACCGCTACCGATGTGGTGCTGGCCCTGACCGAATACCTGCGCCAGCAGAAGGTCGTCGGCGCGTACCTTGAGTTCTACGGTGCTGGTGCCTCGAGCCTGACCCTTGGCGACCGGGCTACGATTTCCAACATGGCGCCGGAATATGGCGCAACAGCGGCGATGTTCTCCATCGACTCGCAAACCATCGATTACCTGCGCCTTACCGGCCGTGAGGACGAGCAGGTCAAGCTGGTCGAACTCTACGCCCGGCATACGGGGCTATGGTCGGACAGCCTGAGCGAGGTCGAATATGAGCGGGTGTTGAGCTTCGATCTGTCCAGTGTGGTACGCAATATGGCCGGGCCGTCCAACCCGCACGCGCGGGTGGCCACCGCTGATCTGGCCGCCAGGGGTATTGCCGGGAAGTGGGAAGAAGTGCCAGGGCAGATGCCGGATGGCGCGGTGATCATCGCTGCGATCACCAGTTGCACCAACACCAGCAACCCGCGCAATGTGATTGCGGCGGGCCTGCTGGCGCGCAATGCCAACCAGCTGAGGCTCAACCGCAAACCGTGGGTGAAATCCTCGCTGGCTCCCGGCTCGAAAACCGTTGCACTGTATCTGGATGCCGCCGGGCTGACCTCTGAGCTGGAGCAGTTGGGTTTCGGTGTGGTGGCATTTGCCTGCACCACCTGCAACGGTATGTCCGGATCACTTGACCCTCTGATACAGAAGGAAATCATTGACCGTGACCTGTACGCCACGGCGGTGTTGTCCGGCAATCGTAACTTTGATGGGCGCATACACCCTTATGCCAATCAGGCGTTTCTGGCTTCTCCGCCATTGGTCGTGGCTTACGCCATCGCCGGCACCATTCGTTTTGACATAGAAAACGACGTGCTGGGTGTCGCCGATGGCAAAGAGATCCGCCTCAAGGATATCTGGCCGAGCGACGAGGAAATCGACGCAGTGGTGCAGGCGTCGGTCAAGCCGGAACAATTTCGCCAGGTGTATATCCCGATGTTCGCCATCGACGAACACACCGGGCCGAAGGTTGCGCCGCTGTATGACTGGCGTCCGATGAGCACCTACATTCGTCGTCCGCCCTATTGGGAGGGCGCGCTGGCCGGAGAGCGCACACTTAAAGGCATGCGCCCGCTGGCAGTGCTGCCGGACAACATCACCACTGATCACCTGTCGCCGTCCAACGCGATCATGCTCGACAGCGCAGCGGGTGAATACCTGGCGAAAATGGGCTTGCCGGAGGAGGATTTCAACTCTTACGCGACCCACCGTGGCGATCATCTCACCGCTCAGCGTGCGACCTTTGCCAACCCGCAGTTGGTCAACGAGATGGCCGTGATCGACGGCAAGGTGAAAAAAGGCTCGCTGACCCGCATCGAGCCGGAAGGTCAGGTCACGCGTATGTGGGAGGCCATTGAAACCTACATGGCCCGCAAGCAACCGCTGATCATCATTGCCGGTGCCGACTACGGCCAGGGCTCATCCCGCGACTGGGCCGCCAAGGGCGTAAGGCTGGCGGGCGTCGAGGCCATCGCAGCAGAAGGGTTCGAACGCATTCACCGGACCAATCTGGTCGGTATGGGTGTGTTGCCGCTGGAGTTCAAGCCGGGCACCAACCGCCTGACACTGGGCATCGATGGCAGCGAAACTTACGACGTGATCGGCCAGCGCACGCCGCGTGCGACGTTGACGCTGGTGATCCAGCGCAGGAATGGTGAGCGCGTCGAGGTGCCGGTTACCTGCCGCCTTGACACCGCCGAAGAGCTTTCCATCTACGAAGCTGGCGGCGTGTTGCAGCGTTTTGCCCAGGATTTTCTGGAGGCTACGACCGTGGCTTGATCGTCCCTCATGCGCAGCGTCCGCTCTTGAATGTGCAGCGCAGCGCAAGATCTGTGACGCGCAGCGTCACGCAAGGCATTCCCGCGCTGGAGTGTGAGGAACGATAGGCGTGAAAAAACACTATCGTGCCCATGCTCCGCATGGGCATGCAGTTCTGGACGCTCCGCGTCCTACTTTGAGCGCTCAACGCGCTTTTCGAACAGGACAACGAATTCATGCCTCACTCACCACAGATCCGAATCCCTGCGACCTACATGCGCGGGGGCACCAGCAAGGGTGTTTTCTTCAGGCTGGCCGACCTGCCGCAAGCTGCACAAACGCCCGGCCCTGCTCGTGATGCACTGTTGCTGCGGGTGATCGGCAGCCCCGACCCCTATGAAAAACAGATCGACGGCATGGGCGGGGCGACTTCCAGTACCAGCAAAACGGTCATTGTGTCGCACAGCAGCAAGCCTGATCACGATGTCGACTACCTGTTTGGTCAGGTCTCCATCGACAAGCCCTTCATCGACTGGAGCGGCAATTGCGGCAACCTGTCGGCAGCTGTGGGTTCGTTCGCCATCGCCAATGGTCTGGTTGACCTTGGCCGTGTACCGCAGGACGGCATCGCTGTCGTGCGTATCTGGCAGGCCAATATCAGCAAGACCATTATTGCTCATGTGCCGATCAGAAAGGGTGAGGTTCAGGAAACCGGCGATTTCGAACTGGACGGCGTGACCTTCCCTGCGGCTGAGGTGCAACTTGAGTTTCTCGACCCGGCGGCGGATGAAGAGGGCGCGGGCGGCTCGATGTTCCCTACCGGCAATCTGGTCGATGACCTGCAGGTGCCTGGGGTCGGTACGCTCAAGGCAACCCTGATCAACGCAGGCATCCCGACCATCTTCGTCAATGCCGCAGATATCGGCTACACCGGTATCGAGTTGCAAGGCGATATCAATGGCGACCCATTGGCGCTTGCCCGGCTGGAAACCATTCGTGCCCACGGTGCCTTGCGTATGGGCCTGATTCGCACGCTTGATGAAGCTGGCACGCGCCAGCACACGCCCAAAGTGGCTTTTGTCGCGGCACCGGCCGATTACGTCTCTTCCAGTGGCAAGCCTGTCGCAGCGCGGGACATCGACCTGCTGGTGCGTGCCGTGTCGATGGGCAAACTGCACCACGCGATGATGGGCACTGCGGCGGTAGCGATCGGCACTGCGGCGGCTATCCCCGGCACTCTGGTGAACCTGGCCGCTGGTGGCGAGGCGCGTGATGCGGTCCGTTTCGGCCACCCGTCAGGCACGCTGCGGGTCGGCGCTCAGGCGCAACAGGTTGGCAGCGAGTGGAAAGTCACCAAGGCGATCATGAGCCGCAGCGCCAGAACGCTGATGGAAGGCTGGGTACGCGTGCCTCCTGCGGGGGAATGAACGACTTATTTGAAGCGTCGCTCGACACCTTTTTCGACCAGTACCTTGGCGGAAATCTCTTCCACCGAAAAGTGCGTGGAGTTAATGTGCGCAATGTTCTCGCGGCGGAACAGGCTTTCCACCTCGCGCACTTCGAATTCGCACTGTGCATAGCTTGAATAACGACTGTTGGGCTTGCGCTCATGGCGGATCGCGGTAAGACGGTCCGGGTCGATGGTCAGGCCAAACAGCTTTTCGCGGTGTTGCTTGAGCGCCGCCGGCAGTTGCAGCCGCTCCATGTCGTCCTCGGTCAACGGATAGTTGGCCGCCCGAATGCCGAACTGCATGGCCATGTACAGGCAGGTCGGGGTTTTGCCGCAGCGCGAAACGCCCACCAGGATGATGTCGGCCTTGTCGTAATAATGCGTACGCGCGCCATCGTCGTTATCCAGCGCAAAATTGACCGCTTCGATGCGCTCCATGTAATTGGAGTTATGCCCGATGGAGTGCGATTTTCCCACTGAATACGAGGAGTGTGAACTAAGCTCCTGCTCCAGCGGCGCCAAAAAGGTCGAGAAGATATCAATCATGAAGCCGTTCGACGTCGCCAGAATCTCGCGAATGTCCTGATTGACGATGGTGTCGAAGATGATCGGGCGGACATCGTCCTTGTCGGCGGCGTTGTTGATTTGTTGTACCATCGCTCGCGCCTTCTCGACGCTGTCGATATAGGGCCTGGTGAACTTGTTGAATGTAATGTTTTCAAATTGTGCCAACAGGCTTTGCCCCAGGGTTTCGGCAGTGATACCGGTACCGTCCGAGATGAAGAAAGCAGATCGTTTCATTTTTGCCCTGGCCTTAAGCAGTTGACGAATTCTGGCTATCATAGGCGTGCTTGCCTGCCCTGAGGGCTGCAGGCGCACCTTTTTTGAATGTTCAGGCTTGCGCCCGACCAGACACGCCCGAGGCCACGATGCACGTGGCCCGGGTGCATGAGCTTTTCCCAACAACAAACATAGTTAGTGGAGAGATCACCTTGGTAGAGTACGTAGTTTCCCTCGATAAGCTCGGCGTCCATGATGTAGAGCATGTGGGGGGCAAAAACTCGTCCCTCGGCGAGATGATCAGCAACCTCGCGGGCGCTGGTGTTTCGGTACCCGGTGGCTTCGCGACTACGGCCCAGGCTTATCGTGACTTTCTCGAACTCAGCGGCCTGAATGATCAGATCCATGCGGCGCTTGATGCCCTTGATGTCGATGACGTCAACGCTTTGGCCCGTACCGGCGCGCAGATTCGTCAGTGGATCATGGAAGCCGAGTTCCCCGAGAAGCTCAACGCCGAGATCCGCACCGCCTTCGCCGAACTGTCTGCAGGCAACCCGAATCTGGCTGTGGCAGTGCGCTCGTCCGCTACTGCTGAAGACCTGCCCGACGCGTCCTTTGCCGGTCAGCAGGAAACCTTCCTTAATATCCGTGGCGTCGAGAACGTGATTCGTGCCGCCAAGGAAGTCTTTGCTTCGCTGTTCAACGACCGGGCTATTTCCTACCGCGTGCATCAGGGGTTCGACCACAAACTGGTGGCGCTGTCGGCGGGTGTACAGCGCATGGTGCGCTCTGAAACCGGCACGGCAGGCGTGATGTTCACCCTGGACACCGAGTCCGGTTTCCGCGATGTGGTGTTCATTACCGGCGCCTACGGCCTGGGCGAAACCGTTGTACAGGGCGCAGTCAACCCCGACGAGTTCTACGTCCACAAAGACACGCTGGCTGCCGGCCGTCCGGCGATTCTGCGTCGCAACCTGGGCAGCAAAGCCATCAAAATGATTTATGGCGAAGAAGCCAAGGCCGGGCGATCGGTCAAGGTGATCGACGTCGAGCCTGCCGATCGGGCGCGTTTCTGCCTGACCGATGCCGAAGTGTCCGAACTGGCCAAGCAGGCGATGATCATCGAGAAGCACTACAAGTGCCCGATGGACATTGAATGGGCCAAAGACGGTGACGATGGCAAGCTGTACATCGTGCAGGCACGCCCTGAAACCGTGAAGAGCCGTGCCTCGGCCAATGTCATGGAACGTTACCTGCTCAAGGAGACCGGCAAGGTGCTCGTCGAAGGCCGCGCGATCGGCCAGCGCATTGGTGCAGGCAAGGTGCGCATCATCAAGGACGTGTCCGAAATGGACAAGGTCCAGCCCGGCGATGTACTGGTGTCGGACATGACCGACCCGGACTGGGAGCCTGTCATGAAGCGTGCAAGCGCAATTGTCACCAATCGTGGCGGGCGTACCTGCCATGCCGCGATCATTGCCCGCGAGCTCGGCATTCCGGCAGTCGTGGGTTGCGGCAATGCCACTCAGACCTTGCAGGACGGCCAGGGCGTGACCGTTTCGTGCGCCGAAGGCGATACCGGTTACATCTTCGAAGGCGAACTGGGTTTCGACATCAAGACCAATTCGGTCGATGCCATGCCCGATCTCCCATTCAAGATCATGATGAACGTCGGCAACCCGGACCGGGCTTTCGATTTCGCTCAGTTGCCCAACGCCGGCGTCGGCCTGGCGCGCCTTGAATTCATCATCAACCGCATGATCGGCGTGCACCCCAAGGCACTTCTGAACTACTCGCTGCTGCCCCCGGAAATCAAGGACAGCGTCGACAAGCGCATTGCCGGTTACGATGACCCGGTCGGTTTCTACGTTGAGAAACTGGTCGAGGGCATCAGCACGCTGGCAGCCGCCTTTACGCCGAAAAAGGTCATCGTGCGCCTGTCGGACTTCAAGTCTAACGAGTACGCCAACCTGATCGGCGGCAAGCTTTACGAGCCTGAGGAAGAAAACCCGATGCTGGGTTTCCGTGGCGCTTCGCGTTATATCAGCGAAAACTTCCGCGACTGTTTCGAACTGGAATGCCGTGCGCTCAAGCGTGTACGCGAAGAGATGGGCCTGACCAACGTTGAAATCATGGTGCCGTTCGTGCGCACCCTGGGTGAGGCGAGTCAGGTAATCGACCTGCTGGCGGCCAACGGCCTGAAACGCGGCGAGAACGGCCTGCGCATTATCATGATGTGTGAATTGCCGTCCAATGCGATTCTGGCTGAAGAGTTCCTCGAGTACTTCGATGGCTTCTCCATCGGCTCTAACGACCTGACTCAGCTGACACTTGGTCTGGATCGTGACTCCGGGGTCATCGCTCATCTGTTCGACGAGCGTAACCCGGCGGTCAAGAAGCTGCTGTCCAACGCCATTCAGGCCTGTAACAAGGCTGGCAAGTACATCGGTATCTGCGGCCAAGGGCCTTCCGACCACCCGGATCTGGCGCGCTGGCTGATGGATCAAGGTATCGAGAGCGTATCGCTCAACCCTGATTCTGTGCTGGAGACCTGGTTCTTCCTGGCCGAGGCGCAGGCGCCGGTCTGATGTGACGCGTCAACTGCCTGAGCCGTCATGTGCATCAGGTGTTTGAAAGAGGCGGTTTCTTCGGAAGCCGCCTTTTTTATGGCGTGCCACGAACGCGCCCGAATGCGTGGTGTTATCCAGTCTGTCCAGCCCGATAAAGAGTGATATGCAAAGCAGCAGCCAGCTTTTCCCCGTTGCCTTGATCAGTGCCGAACGTCGTGGTGATCTGGTCGAGGACGTTTATCGTCTCAAGCCTGCCAACAGCCCTGACCCCAGTGTCGAGCTTGTAGTGACCCGCTTAGGGCTGGTCGATCAGCCTGCTGTGCGCGGCGTACCGGTTATTCTGCTGCACGGCAGTTTTTCCAATCGACGCTTCTGGTATTCGCCCAAGGGCATCGGTCTGGGGCCGTATCTGGCCCGTGCCGGTTATGACGTGTGGATCCCAGAGATGCGCGGGCACGGGCTTTCGTCGCGTAACCAGAGCTATCGGTCCAACTGTGTAGCGGACTATGCCCGTTTCGATCTGCCGTCCATTGCCGCATTCGTTGTCGAGCAAAGCGCTCAGGCGCCGCACTGGATAGGGCATTCGCTGGGGGGCATCACCCTGGCAGCGGCGTTGGGTGGCCAGTATCTGGGGCCGCAAACAGCTGCGTCGGTGGCGTTGTTCGGCAGCCAGGTCAGCCGCAGTTACTGGCCGCTGAAAATTCCTCCGCTGCAGTGGTCGGCGCGCCTGTTGCTCCGCTCGTTTGAGCATGTTTCTGGGCCGCGTTTCAAGCGCGGGCCTGAAGACGAGCCGATCGGGCTGGTGCTGGAGAGTCTTCGCTGGCATGGGTTTCTCGGACGCTTTGGCGAGCGCGACAACAACTGGTGGGAAGGGCTCAAATCACTGCAAGTGCCGGTGCTGGCTGTCGCAGCGGCAGGCGATCTGCAGGACCCGGTATGGGCCTGCCGCACGCTGTTCGATCAGATTGGCGGGGGCCAGCTCAAGCAGTTTCTCTGCCTGGGGCGCGAACACGGGTTCAGTGAAGACTTCGATCATGTGCAGATGTTGATCAGCAAAACCGCGCAACAACAGGTCTGGCCTCGTGTCATCGAGTGGCTGGAGGCGCGCGCGGTTCCTGAACAGGTCGTGGAGTTTCAGGCCGCAGTGGGCAGTTAGCGGTTAAAGTCGCTATGGTTAGGGTCAGCCGGTCGTGTCTGGCTCACGCTGCCGGACCAGAAACATTCATGAGCCCGAGCCCAATTACAGGAGTTGGACCTATGCATTACATCACCCCCGATCTGTGCGACGCATACCCGGAACAGGTGCAGGTTGTCGAGCCGATGTTCAGCAACTTTGGCGGACGTGATTCGTTTGGCGGCCAGATCGTCACCCTGAAATGTTTCGAAGACAATTCCTTCGTCAAGCAGCAGGTTGAACTCGATGGCAAGGGCAAAGTGCTGGTGGTCGATGGTGGCGGTTCACTGCGATGCGCCTTGTTGGGTGACATGCTCGCTGAAAAAGCCGCAAAGAATGGCTGGGAAGGCGTGGTGATCTACGGTTGTGTGCGCGACGTCGACATGCTCGCCCAGACCGATCTGGGCGTTCAGGCACTGGCCAGTTACCCGAAGCGATCAGAGAAGCGCGGCGAGGGGCAGCTTGACCTGCCAGTGACCTTCGGCGGTGTGACATTCCACCCCGGGGAATACCTGTACGCCGATAACAATGGCATCATCATTTCCTCCTCTCCACTGACTATGCCGGAATAAGCGAAGTATCCATGTTCGATGAAGCAAACGCGCAGTGGGGGCTGGTTCATGCCCTTGTCCTGGACGGTAATGGCGGAGCGCGTTTCATTGCTCGAACCGAATTGCAGGCACTCCAGTTACAGCCGCAGGAAAGCCTGTGGTTGCATTGGGATCGCAGCCACCCGCAGACCCAGACCTGGCTACGCACTGCCAGCGGCCTGAGCGAGTTTGCCTGCGACTTGCTGTTCGAAGAAAACACCCGACCACGCCTGTTGCCGCTGGCCGACCAGGAGCTGCTGCTGTTTTTGCGTGGGGTGAACCTGAACCCTGGCGCCGAGCCTGAAGACATGGTTTCGGTGCGCATATTTGCCGCAGCGCAACGCGTTATTTCGCTGCGCCTGCGCCCGTTGCGCGCCACGGAGGAACTGATCGAACTGCTGGAGCTGGGCAAAGGCCCGAAGAGCGCTTCGGAGCTGATTCTTTACCTTGCGCAATACCTGACCGACAAGGTGCAGGACTTGGTCAGCGAGTTGACAGAGTCTGTCGACGAAGAGGAAGAAAAGTCAGATGTCGACGAACGGTACAGCCCGGAACATGGCAAGTTGTTGCATATTCGCCGTCGCGCAGCAGGCCTGCGCCGTTTTCTGGGGCCGCAGCGTGACATTTATGGTCAGCTTTCGCGGATCAAGCTGTCCTGGTTCGCCCACGACGATGCCGATTACTGGAACGAGCTTAATAATAGCCTGACCCGCTATCTGGAAGAGCTTGAACTGACCCGCGAACGAGTGGGGCTGCTGCTGGAGTCTGAGGATCGGCGCCTGCGCGAGCACATGAACCGCACGATGTACCGTTTCGGTATCATCACCGGGATTTTCCTGCCGATGAGTTTTCTCACCGGTTTGCTGGGCATCAATGTGGGCGGTATTCCAGGTTCCGACAGCGCCTACGGGTTTCTCGTGGCGTGCCTGCTCATCGTCGCGCTGGCAGCGGGGCAGTGGTGGTTGTTCAGGCGTTTACGCTGGGTATGAAGGTCAGCCCTTGTGCTTTTTTGCAGAGGCTGTGTGACTTGTTGTTTTCGCGTCGCGTCTTTGAATGACATTACGTGAGGTGCCTGATGCACGATCCGTTTGAAGAATCTTTACGTGACATGCTCAATTCTTCATCCTCCAGCCGGGATGACGATGCATGTCTGGGACGTGTCCTGAAGACCGCCAACCGCCAGGTCGGTGCTGGTGTGTTATTCGGGCTGTTGGGGCGTTGGTCGGAGGCGTTGATGATCGCTGTCAACAATGGCTCTGCGCACGTCTCTCCCGTTTCTCGCCGCACCGTCGCCGGTGCGCGTTCTGTCGATATCGATAAGGCTGATTGAGCATGGAATTGAATCTCTGGACCCAGAGCCTTCTTGCTGCAATGACCGCATTGTGGACCAAAGTCGCCAACTTCATCCCCAACCTTTTCGGCGCCCTCGTCGTGGTGTTGCTGGGTTTTGTCGTGGCCAAGCTGCTCGACACGCTGCTCTCCAAGCTGCTTGCCAAACTGGGGCTCGACCGTCTGGTAAGCGGCACTGGCCTGACCAAGCTGATCGGCCGCGCCGGCGTCAAGGTGCCTGTGTCGACGCTTATCGGCAAAGTCGTCTACTGGTTTGTGTTACTGATCTTTCTAGTGTCGGCTGCTGAATCGCTTGGTTTGCAGCGTGTTTCCGCAACGCTGGACATGCTGGCGCTGTATCTGCCTAAAGTATTTGGTGCCGCGCTGGTGTTGCTGGTCGGTGTGCTGTTGGCGCAGCTGGTTAACGGCCTGGTCCGGGGTGCCGCTGAAGGCGTCGGAATAGATTATTCGGCAGGCTTGGGACGAATTGCTCAGGGGCTGGTCATAATCATCAGTATCTCGGTGGCGATCAGCCAGCTCGAGGTCAAGACCGACCTGCTGAACCACGTCATCGTGATTGCCTTGATTACCGTTGGTCTGACAGTGGCGCTTGCCCTGGGCCTCGGCAGTCGGGAAATTGCCGGGCAGATCATTGCAGGTATCTATGTGCGCGAACTGTTTCAGGTCGGCCAGCAGGTGCAGATTGGGGATACGGAAGGGCAGATCGAGGAGATCGGTACGGTCAAGACAATACTGCTGACAGAAGAAGGGGAGCTGGTTTCGTTTTCAAACCGTCTCCTGCTTGAGCAGAGAGTGAGCAGCCGTTAAGCGGCTAACCTGCTAATCTATGCCGCCACGCTGCCGATACAGGGCTGTGGCGGACATTGACCTGACTGTCGGCAAGATTTGTTTTGAATAAACCTCAACCGTTTTCGACACGCTACGATCCCCGAGAACTCTCCGATGAGGAGCTGGTTGCGCGGGCCCACGTCGAGCTGTTCAATGTGACGCGGGCGTATGAAGAATTGATGCGTCGTTATCAACGGACACTTTTTAACGTGTGTTCGCGGTATTTAGGGAACGATCGCGATGCTGACGATGTCTGTCAGGAGGTGATGCTTAAAGTGTTGTATGGGTTGAAAAATTTTGAAGGTAAATCTAAATTTAAAACCTGGCTGTACAGCATCACCTACAATGAGTGCATCACGCAGTACAGGAAGGAACGGCGTAAGCGTCGCTTGATGGACGCGCTGAGTCTGGATCCACTTGAGGAAGCGTCGGAAGACAAGACGCCCAAACCTGAAGAGCGGGGCGGACTCGATCGCTGGCTTGTGTATGTGAACCCGATTGATCGGGAAATTCTGGTGCTGAGATTCGTCGCAGAACTTGAATTCCAGGAGATCGCAGACATCATGCACATGGGCTTGAGCGCAACGAAAATGCGTTACAAGCGGGCGTTAGATAAATTACGAGAGAAATTTGCGGGAATCGCCGAAACTTAATACGGTGCAAATATCTCTTACGAACTGGCAAGGTCTGGTAGACTAGCCGCCGAGTTGTCCCCCTGTGTGGGACTGCTTAATAATCAACAGATGGGGATTTAACGGATGAAACTGAAAAACACCTTGGGCTTGGCCATTGGTACTATTGTTGCCGCAACTTCGTTCGGCGCTCTGGCTCAAGGCCAAGGCGCAGTCGAAATCGAAGGCTTCGCCAAGAAAGAGTATTACGATAGCGATCGTAATTTCAAAAACGACGGCAACCTGTTCGGCGGCTCCGTTGGTTACTTCCTGACAGACGACGTTGAACTGCGTCTGGGCTACGACGAAGTCCACAACGTCCGTAGCGACAGTGGCAAGAACATCAAGGGCGCAGATACCGCTCTGGACGCTCTGTACCACTTCAACAACCCAGGTGACATGCTGCGTCCTTACCTGTCTGCCGGTTTCTCTGACCAAAGCATCGGTCAAGACGCTCGCAACGGCCGTGACGGTTCGACCTTCGCCAACATCGGCGGCGGCGCCAAGCTGTACTTCACTGACAACTTCTATGCCCGTGCAGGCGTTGAAGCTCAGTACAACATCGACCAAGGCAACACCGAGTGGGCGCCAAGCGTCGGTATCGGCGTAAACTTCGGCGGTGGCAGCAAGAAAGTAGAAGCCGCACCAGCTCCAGTAGCTGAAGTGTGCTCCGACAGCGACAACGACGGCGTGTGCGACAACGTTGACAAGTGCCCAGACACCCCAGCCAACGTAACTGTTGATGCTGATGGCTGCCCGGCAGTTGCTGAAGTGGTTCGTGTTGAGCTGGACGTGAAGTTCGACTTCAACAAGTCTGTTGTCAAGCCTAACAGCTACGGCGACATCAAGAACCTCGCTGATTTCATGCAGCAGTACCCATCCACCACCACTACTGTTGAAGGTCACACTGACTCCGTCGGTCCTGACGCTTACAACCAGAAACTGTCCGAGCGTCGTGCAAACGCCGTTAAACAGGTTCTGGTTAACCAGTACGGTGTTGGCGCTGGCCGCGTAAACTCGGTTGGTTACGGCGAATCCCGCCCAGTTGCTGATAACGCAACTGAAGCTGGTCGTGCAGTTAACCGTCGCGTAGAAGCACAAGTAGAAGCTCAAGCTAAGTAATTAGCCCGCTTGTACTGAAAAGCCCGGCTTAGGCCGGGCTTTTCTTTGCCTGCGATTCGAGCAGGTGTTGCGTCTGGCTCAGCCTGTTTGCAGTTGCGGGAGGTGCTGCGCAAGTGTCTGATTCAAGCTTTCGTTGTTGCAGGCAGCGACTGCGCCTATCACCAGAATGGCAGGGCTTTTCAGCTCGAAGGTGGCTGCATCTTCCTGCATGGCGCTCAACGTGCTGCGGCATTCGCGCTGCCAGGGCAGTGAAGCGTTCTCGATCATTGCTACCGGCATCTCGCCGGTCATTCCGCCTCTCAGCAGGTTTTCGCGAATCTGTGCAAGCTTTGCCACGCCCATGTAAATCACCAGCGTAGTGCCGCCTTGGGCAAGTGCCTGCCAGTTCAGGCTGCTGTCGTCCTGAGTATGGGCGGTTACCAGTGTCACGCCACGGCTGATCCCACGCAGGGTCAGTGAAATACCACACTGAGTTGCACCGGCAAGGCCCGCCGTAATGCCGTTGACCAGCTCGACCGCCACGCCATGCGCTTGCAGCCACTGCGCTTCTTCGCCGCCACGCCCGAAGATGCACGGGTCACCGCCTTTCAGGCGCACGACGCATTTGCCCTGACGCACGTAACGCAGCATCAGACGATGAATGAAAGCCTGCGGTGTCGAACGGCAACCACCCCGTTTGCCAACGGCGATCACCCGCGCCTGAGGGCAGTGCTCGAGTACGTCGGTATTGACCAGGTCGTCGATCAATACCACGTCGGCTTCACGCAATGCCCTAACTGCCTTGAGGGTCAGCAATTCAGGGTCTCCGGGGCCTGAGCCTACCAGCCATACTTTTGCGCTCATGCTGTCTTCCTCATTCGGTCACTGCCACGGTGTTAATCAGTCTTTTTATTTCAGGGACACACGAACCGCACTGGGTTCCGCATCCCAATTGCTTCTTGAGTTGGTCGAGATCCAGGCCGCGTGCGATGCCGCCCATCACGCTGCGCTGGCTGACGTTCATGCAGTTGCACAAGGTATTGTCACGATGTTGCGACGCGTCTTTGCCAGGCTGGCTGCTCAATGGTGCCAGCAGCCAGCGCCGCACGGAGTCGTCTACACGCTCTTCCAGCCAAAGTGTCTGCAGCCAGTGTCGAGCAAGTGTTTCACCGGCCAGACGGACGCCAGTGATGCGCTGATCGTCGATTCTTATCCGCTTGCCAATAGCCTGCCGAGGATCGTCGTAAGCCATGACCGGTCCGGCGTCGAGGCCCAGCACACGATCGATTTCGTGCAACAGCATCGGGTCTGGCGCTACGCTGCTGGCGGCGTTCACGATCAGCGCAGGCCGATCGCGCCCCGTCAGGTTCATGCTCAGGTAAGCGAACCCATTGCACAGCGGCCGCAGTTGTTCCATGCGCTGCTGTACATTGCCCTCGATCAGGGCGAAAAACCGCCAGGGTAGCCTGGCCTTTTCGATTCTCACCCCGGAGTGTTTTAGTTCCGGTTGTTTCGAAACTGCGTCGAACGCTGGCTGGGTGAGGATATTCACGCCACCCTTGAGGAACCGGTCACCCCAGTGCATGGGTAAGAAGGCCTGCCCAGGCAAAAGGTTTTCATCGCAACTGACTGGCAGCAACAATTCGCCGCGGCGGCTGATAAGCCTGACCAGATCACCGGTTTGCACCTCATGATCTTGCATGTCCTGCAGGTTGAGGCCCAGTGTTGCTTCGCTGACATGGCCAAACAGTCGGGCGGCGGTGCCGGTGCGGCTCATGCCGTGCCAGTGATCGCGCAGCCTGCCAGTGTTGAGTGTCAGCGGGTATTCTGCGTCGCGCAGCTCGCGGGCGGCGACATAGGGTTCTGACAGAAATTGCGCACGACCCGAAGCGGTCGGGAAAATGCCATCGGTGTAAAGCCGGGATGTACCCTCGCGGGCGCCCGTCGGATAAGGCCACTGTTGCGGGCCTTGCTGGTCGATCAGTTCGCGGCTTATCCCTGAAAGGTCCAGGTCACGCCCGACAGTCAGCCCTTTGAACTCGTCGAACAACGCTTTTGGGGTCGGAAAATCAAACAGTGCAGGGGCGTCTGGCTGTAGGCGCTTCTGCAGGCGCTGAGCGAAATCTACAGTGATCGCCCAGTCCGGGCGCGCTTCACCGGGCGCTTGAATGGCTTTGCGCACGTTGGAAATGCGTCGCTCCGAGTTAGTGACGGTGCCTTCTTTCTCGCCCCAGCTGGCTGCGGGCAGCAGCAGGTCGGCAAAGCGCGCGGTTTCGGTGGTCTTGAACGCCTCCTGAAGCACTACGAACGGACAGGTTTCCAACGCCTGGCGGATTTTGTTCTGATCGGGCAGAGATTGTGCCGGGTTGGTGCAGGCAATCCACAATGCCTTGATCTTGCCGTTCTGCAGTTGCTCGAACAGTTCGATGGCGGACAGGCCGGGATTGGCCGGCAGGCTGTCGACGCCCCAGTACGCGGCAACCTCGGCACGATGGGCGGGGTTGGCAGCGTCGCGATGGCCAGGCAGTAGATTGGACAGGCTGCCGGTTTCGCGTCCGCCCATCGCATTCGGCTGACCAGTCAGTGAGAAAGGGCCTGCGCCGGGACGGCCAATCTGCCCGGTTGCCAGGTGCAGATTGATCAGCGCGCTGTTCTTGGCAGTGCCCGCGGTGGATTGATTCAGGCCCATGCACCACAACGATAAAAAGCTCGGCGACTCGCCAATCCAGCGTGCGCAGGTATACAGCTGGTCCTGAGTAATGCCGCAGAGAGTCGCTACGTAGTCGGGCGGGTATTCACCTGCCAGCGTGGCCAACGCCTCATAACCTTCTGTGTGCGCGGCGATAAAGCTCGGGTCGATCAGGCGCTCGTTCATCAACACATGCAGGATGCCGTGAAACAGCGCGACGTCGGTACCCGGCTGAATGGCCAGGTGCAGGTCTGCGAGCTGGCAAGTGTCGGTGCGTCGTGGGTCGATGACGATGAGTTTCATGTGCGGTCGGCGGCTTTTCGCTTCTTCCAAGCGCCTGAACAGGACCGGGTGCGCGTAGGCCATGTTACTGCCGACAATCATCACGCAATCGCTCTGTTCGATATCTTCGTAATTGCAGGGGGGCGCGTCGGCTCCCAAGCTGCGTTTGTAGCCGGCGACTGCCGACGACATACACAGCCGCGAATTGCTGTCGATGTTGTTGGTGCCGATCAGCGCGCGGGCCAACTTGTTGAAGGCGTAGTAATCCTCGGTCAGCAACTGGCCCGAAATATAGAACGCGACGCTGTCGGGGCCATGCTCGCGGATGCATTCTGCGAACACGCTGGCAGCGTGATCCAGTGCGGTGTCCCAGTCAGTCACGCCGCGCGCCAGTTCCTTGCTCAGGCGCAGTTCCGGGTACAACGCACGCGCGTCGATGTCGCCTGTCAGGTGCAGGCTGGAGCCCTTGCTACACAGTTTGCCGAAATTGGCCGGATGCGTCGGGTCGCCGCTGACAGCGAGAATCTTCTGACCGTCATGTTCGATCAGCACGCCACAGCCGACCCCGCAATAGCAGCACGTGGACGCTGTGATCTGACTGGAGGGAATGGCCAGGCTGGTCATGCGCAAGCAGGCTCGGTAGCGGCGGGCTGGCCGAACATCAGGTGGTTGCGGATCGCTGCAATACCCTGGCCATCGCGAATCTGCTGCAAGTACCAGCTGCCGTCTGCAGTGTCACCGTACAGGCAGGCGCCGACCAGAATGTCGTTCTTGATCACCAGTTTTTTGTAGACACCGCTGATGGGGTCGGAGAGCGTGATGCTTTCCGTGCCTTCGCCGCCGAGAAAGTCGCCGGCTGAAAACAGATCAATCCCGGTGACTTTCAACTTGGTCGAGGTGACAGAACCGGGATAGCGCGCAAAACCCAGCTGTGCCAGGTGATTGGCGCAGACTCGGGCCTGTTCGAACAAGGGGGCAACCAGGCCATAGGCAATACCGCGATGGCTGACGCACTCGCCAATCGCGTAAATGCGCGGGTCATAGGTCTGCAACGTATCGTTGACCAGAATCCCCCGATTACAAGGCAGCCCGGCCTGTTCGGCCAGTTCAGTGTTGGGCCTTATGCCTGCGGCCATGACCACCAGGTCGGCATCTATCACATCGCCGTTCTTGAACTGCACCGCTCGCACACGGCCCTGATCGTCACCCAGCAAAGCCTCGGTCTGCTCATCGAGGCGAAAGCTCAGGCCGCGCCGTTGCAGTGCTGCTTGAAGCATCAGCCCGCTGGTCTTGTCCAGTTGGCGTTCCAGCAGGGTCTGCCCGTTGTGAATGACCGTAACCTGCATGCCGCGCAGGCTCAGACCGTTGGCAGCTTCCAGTCCGAGCAGGCCGCCGCCTATGACCACTGCACGCCTGTGCGTGACGGCGGTGTCGATCATCTGCCGGGTATGGCTGATGTCGCGGTAACCGATGACGCCTTGCAGCGTGTTGCCGGGGATAGGCAGGATAAAAGGCCGCGAGCCGGTGGCGATGAGCAGCCGGTCGTAACGCGCTTCAGTACCATCGTCGGCGATCACCAGGCGTTTTATGCGATCGATCTTCACTACCCGGCGGTTGAGCAATAACTGGATACCATTGGTTTCGTACCAGTCCAGGTCGTTGAGCACGATGTCTTCGAAGTTCTGCTCGCCTGCCAATACCGGGGACAACAGGATACGGTTGTAGTTGGGGTGCGGTTCGGCGCCAAAGACCGTGATGTCGTAAAGGTTTTCGCTCAACTTCAGTAGCTCTTCGAGGGTGCGCACGCCGGCCATGCCGTTGCCAATCATCACCAGTTTGAGTTTTTTCATCTTGCCTCCGAGTCGCCAGAACGCGCTCGACACAGTGTGCGCAAACAAAAAAAGGCGTCCCGTCAGTTGCCTGACAGGGACGCCTTTGTCCGGTCCCGTTATCTCGGGAAACGCATCCTTCATCGTTGAAGGCTGCGCGTTATAAATCATCTGAAAAAAGACCATGCAGCGCTTGTGCCAACTATCGGGCGCTAGTGGGGCTGGGGTTTTTGGCCGAGCGTGACAGGTATTTCTTGCACTGGGTTGAAGCGCGTTGCACAGAAGCAGGGCGGCTTCTGGATCAAGGCACCTTATTCAATTCAAGGATGGTGCATGAGCCAGATGGCTGCGAGCAGATTGACCAGCAGCGAAACTAGCGCCAGCGTCCGCCAGACCTTCAGCGGTTCGCGTTCGAGCAATGGGCGTGGACGCGCCACGACCGGGCGATGTTCCGCCTGCTCCAGTTCCAGCAGCCATTGCTCGGAGGTTTCATAGCGCTGATCCGGGTCGGCTTGCAGCGCCTTGTCGAGGCTCTGGCTCAGCCATTGCGGCAGATCGGGCCGGTAGCGAGCGGCGGGAATCGGCAGGCCGAAGCGTCGATGCTGAAACGCTTCGATCTCGCCGTAGGGATAGTGGCCTGTCAGCAGGTAATACAAGGTGACGCCGACGGCATACAGATCCTGCCGCGGGTCGGGTTCTGCGCCATTGAACGCTTCTGGCGCGATGTAGCTCGGCGTGCCAGGCAGATCTTCGGCGCTGGCAGCTGAAAGGCCGGGGCAGAATGCCAGGCCGAAATCCAGCAGGCGCAATTCACCGTCGTCACTCAACAACAGGTTTTCCGGTTTGATGTCGCGATGAATGATATTGCGCCGGTGCAGCAGGCCGGTGGCCCGCAACAGCCGGGTCGCCAGACCTTGCCATTGGGCCAGCGGCACAGGGCCGCTGGCGGCAAACACCTCGGCCAGCGTGCGCCCGCAGTGCTCGCGCATCACGTAATACAGATGCTGGCGCTCTGCAAGCGGGTGAAGTTCGGGAAAGAAGCGTCCTGCAACCCGGCGCAGGAACCACTCTTCAAGCAACAGGCCCTGACCGGCGCCGGTTTCGTCGTGCCGGCTGGCGGGCAGGGTTTTCAGCAACCAAGGCTGGCCATGAATGTCGTGTACCCGATACAGCAACGATTGGCGGGACTGCGCCAGTACGCTGGCAACGCTCCAGCCTTCAAACAGCTGGCCAGGCTTGAGCACGGGCGGCAGCGGCCACTGTTGCAACTGCAGCAACGCATCGCCAAGGTCATCTTCGCCCAGGCTGTCGACCTGAATCAGCAGTGCGCTGGCATTGTCCTGACTACCTGCCAGGTGTGCCGCACTGACCAGGG
Organism: Pseudomonas tremae; assembly: GCF_001401155.1. Taxonomy (GTDB): domain Bacteria; phylum Pseudomonadota; class Gammaproteobacteria; order Pseudomonadales; family Pseudomonadaceae; genus Aquipseudomonas; species Aquipseudomonas tremae. Next base: position 3,909 of record NZ_LJRO01000041.1, on the reverse strand, counting down.
TCTTCACAGCTGCGTCGAGGTCTTCCTGCTCGCCAAGAATCGAGCGGATGCTGGCATCGCCGAGTGTCGCCCAGACGCCATCGCTGACCAGCAACAGACGTTCGCCTTCGCACAGTTCGCCGTCGAGATAATCCATCACCACATACTGATCCAGGCCGAGCGCGCGCTTGAGCACGTGCTGCATGTCGGGCTGCTCCCAGACATGATCTTCACTGATGCGCTTGAGCGACCCCGCGTGCCAGCGATAGGCCCGGCAGTCACCGACGTGGGCGAGGGTGAAGCGTCGCCCGCGCAGCACCAGGGCGCTAAGCGTCGTCATCAGGCTGTTGGCCAGCAACCAGCGATTCTGCGCCAGCAGCAGGCGATCAAGCGATTGGGCCACGCCCCATGTTTCGGGTGTCGAATAATAATCGAGTGCCAGCGCCTGTAGTGTCGACTGGGCGGCCAGCGCACCATCGGCGCATTGGCTGACGCCGTCGGCGAGGGCAAACAGATAGCCCTTGCTGGCCGCCAGCGCCGCAACCGGAGTGACCAAGCGCAGGGCGTCCTGATTCTCCGCTCGCGGACCGCTGGCGCTGAACTCGGCACACCGCAGTTGCAGCGTCATTGGCAGTTCAGACCCGAGCTGCTGTCACGGCAGCCGAACCCCAGGTGGTTCTCCAGCGACGCTTGACGTTCATAAGGCCAAACCAGGCCAGCACTGCCAGGCCCGCAAACAGCCACAGCCCCAGTTGGTAATCACCGGTGTTCTGTTTGATGGTGCCCAGGCCGGCAGCCAGCAGGAAACCGCCAATACCGCCGGCCATGCCTATCAGGCCGGTCATCACGCCGATTTCCTTGCGAAAGCGCTGGGGCACCAGCTGAAAGACAGCGCCGTTACCGGCACCCAGTCCAAGCATAGCCGCGACGAACAAAGCCAGTGCTGCCCACGAACTTGGCAGGTTGAAACCGACTGCCGCAATGCCGATGGCAGCCACTGCATACATGACGGTCAGTGTGCGGATCCCGCCAAAGCGATCGGCCAGCGCGCCACCCAGCGGGCGCATCAGACTGCCACCGAACACGCAGGCGGCGGTGTAGTACCCGGCGGTAATCGGGCTCAGTCCGTATTGGTCGTTGAAGTAGCCGGGCAGGGCGCTGGCCAGGCCAATGAACCCCCCGAACGTGACGCTGTAGAAGAACATGAACCACCAGCTGTCACGGTCGCCCAGCGCCTTGAGGTAGTCCGCCATGGACTTCGGCTTGCTGCGCTCCGGCGCGTTGCGTGCCATCAGGGTGAATGCGATGAGGGTCAGCACCAACGGGATCAACGCCAGACCGAACACATTTCCCCAGCCGAAACTGGCGGCCAGTACCGGCGCAATCAGCGCGGCCAGCACGGTGCCCGAGTTGCCTGCGCCGGCGATGCCCATTGCCTTGCCTTGATGTTGTGCCGGATACCATTGCGACGCCAAGGGCAACGCGACGGCGAATGAGGCGCCCGCCATGCCAAGGAACAGGCCCAGCAAAAGCACCTGGCCATAGGTATGAATGCCCAATTGCCAGGCCGCGAACAGAGCGCCGATGACAATCACCTGTCCGATGATGCCAGCTGTCTTGGGCGATAACTGGTCGGCCAGCAGGCCCATGAAGAAACGCAGCACGGCGCCTGCCAGAATAGGCGTGGCCACCATCAGGCCGCGTTGCTGAGTGGTCAACTGCAGGTCAGTGGCAATTTGTACCGCCAGCGGGCCGAGCAAGTACCAGACCATGAAGCTCAGGTCGAAATACAGAAAGGCTGCGAACAGGGTCGGTTTGTGGCCGGCCTTCCAGAAGTTTGTATCCATGTGTGCACCTCATCATCTGCCAGCGGGTCAGTCGGGTCATGGCCACGACACGTTTTTTCCAGACGTTGTGGTGGAGTGTTCCGGTTTACGGCGACTCCACCGGCCCCTTCGCCGGGGCCAAAACGCAAAAGACGTCGCCCCTCAGTCCACCGGAGCGGAAAGAGATGAGCAACGTCTTTGTCGTAAGCGTGATAGCCGCCGTTGGCTATCGGTGTGATAGACATAGCAATAGGCGGGCCAATGCGCTTGCAACCGGCTCGGCGTCACGCGGTGTAAGGGGTTGAATCATTTCAATAGCTGCGACAGACCTGCCCAAATGACCTTGAATCGAGCGATAGCCGGCCAGCACGCTGCAAAAAAGGGCGTGTCGCCGAGTCAGGGTTTTTGTGGTTAGTGCAGGTCGATATCCTTGAATTGATCCCGGCTGGAGAGTGGGGTCCTTGTAGGGTGTATTAAAGTTCAACAGATTCGGTATTTATTTAGTGTGCCACTATTTAAAACAATAAGTGCTGTCATTGTGATGCTGTTTCGATGTCTTTGTATGATGCGGTTAATAGAGGTGATCAATAAATGTGAAGATTTATTAATTCACTGTCGGATCACGGTATACATTAATAACGTCTCAAATATTTAATTTACTTTGTGCGTTATCTCTGACAGCATCCGTTCTGCCGCTGATGAAACGGCTCATCCGTAACAGATGATTGTGCTCTTCACCGCGACAGTCTTTACTTTCGGGCCGTCGTTCAATGTCGATAAATGCTTACTTTGAAAAAAGTAATCGGATACTCGCGCTTTATCTCGGCTTTTCCTTATTAACGAACTGAAAGGCCGATGTCAGATGCACCCCGGCAGTGCCCATGTACGTCGGGATGTCCTCTTCTTCGCGCTTCATTACAGGCGCCAATAAAGGATACATCATCATGAGTAACATCAATTACGCACCCACTGTCTGGTCCCGTGCCGATGCGCTGAAGGTCAATGAAAATGACCCGACCACCACGCAGCCACTGGTCAGCCCGGACTTTCCGGTCATGAGTGATACGGTATTTATCTGGGATACCATGCCGCTGCGAGAGCTCGACGGCACGGTGGTTTCGGTCAACGGCTGGTCAGTGATCATCACCCTGACGGCGGACCGCCATCCTGACGACCCTCAGTACCTGGGGCCCGACGGTCGCTATGACATCAAGCGCGACTGGGAAGATCGACATGGCCGCGCACGCATGTGCTACTGGTACTCGCGTACTGGCAAGGACTGGATCTTTGGTGGCCGTGTAATGGCCGAGGGTGTATCGCCCACAACACGAGAGTGGGCGGGCACACCCATACTGTTGAATGACAAGGGCGATATTGATCTTTATTACACATGCGTCACGCCTGGCGCAGCGATTGCCAAAGTTCGCGGTCGTATTGTTACCTCTGATAAAGGCGTGGAGTTGAAAGACTTTACCGACGTCAAGATTCTTTTCGACGCCGACGGCACGTATTATCAAACCGAAGCGCAGAACTCGACCTGGAACTTTCGCGACCCCAGTCCGTTTATTGATCCCAATGACGGCAAGTTGTACATGGTGTTCGAAGGCAATGTCGCCGGTGAACGCGGTTCGCATACAGTAGGGGTTGCCGAACTTGGCCCTGTGCCACCGGGTTATGAAGACGTGGGGGGTGCCAGATTCCAGGTGGGCTGTATCGGTCTGGCGGTCGCAAAGGATCTCAGTGGTGAAGAGTGGGAACTACTTCCGCCGTTGGTAACAGCGGTCGGCGTAAACGATCAGACCGAACGTCCGCATTACGTGTTTCAAGACGGCAAGTATTACTTGTTCACCATCAGCCACAAGTTTACGTATGCCGATGGTGTTACAGGGCCAGACGGGGTGTACGGTTTTGTCGGCGAACATTTGTTCGGTCCTTACCGGCCAATGAACGCTTCTGGCCTGGTGCTTGGCAATCCGCCCGAGCAGCCTTTCCAGACGTATTCGCACTGCGTCATGCCAAACGGTCTGGTAACTTCTTTCATCGACAGCGTGCCCACCGAAGGCGAGGATTATCGTATCGGCGGGACCGAAGCGCCGACGGTGAG
>NZ_LJRO01000497.1 GCF_001401155.1 Pseudomonas tremae | reverse complement strand
TCAGAAGGAATACTAAAATACGTACGTACGTAAACTACAAAAGCACTCATAATGCTCGCCTTCGCTGCGAACCTCTGATTTCTATTTCCTCACCCCGATCAAATCGAGGCCTGTACCCGCTCAGAACTGGCATATGCCCTCTCTAAAGCCCTACATAAAAAGGGCGCTCTATGCTGCAATCTGAGTGATTCGTAAGGGTGAGCCACACCAGATTCCACGTAGGAGCACGGCCGTTAGCGGAAGGGGCTTGGTAACGGGTCGTTATATCGAGAAATGGATGATCCAGGAAGGGGTTCTAATCACAAACAGCCGAAATTTCCGTCGGCGACCTGACGATCACCCGGAAAGCTGCTTGATACGCTCGGCTAGACGGCCGAAAACCTCGTTCACGTATTCCAGAACCTTGGGTTCTGCACCCTGCCTGCGCAGCGAATCTTTGAAAGCATCCAGGTCGGACAGCCATTGCCGATGCAGATGGCTCAGTTCGTCGCGCTGAGGCTGCAAGACTTGAGGGCGGCGCGCATGAAACGCCTGGTAGGTACGCTCAAGCGTGGCCGCCGTGGTCAGCAGTTGCTCGCCTATTTGCTTGTGCTTATCAGAGAACTCGGGCATGCCGTCATAGGGGCGCGACGCCTTTTGGCGTTCGGCTTCGAAGGCATCTTCCATGAGCCGGGCGTAGCAGTAGAACCCAGGGAACTCGCGGGATAGTGCGATGAGTTGCTGGTCGTTGGTGCCGACCCAGATTTTGTTCAAGTCGGGCACGTATCCCATCATGCGATTGATGACGGCATACGCCTCGCTGACGCCTTGTGCGTCAAGCTGCTGCATATGCTGATCGATCTTCTCGGCCAGTCGGCGGAATTCGTTCATACTCATCAGTAGCCTGCCTCTTTCTGGTGCCGAAATGCCAAGATATAGACCGTATCAGCGGCCGCTTCCTGGCGGTACAGAGCCACATAGCCAGAATCTCCGAAGGCGATCACCATCTCGCGTAGCTCCGGCATTTCAGGGAATGGTCGGCCAATGTCGGGGGCTGTTTCCAGTAGCAAGAATTGCCGTTCAATGGCCTGGCCAGCCCGCTTCGCAGCTTCCGGGTCCTTTGCAGCCAAGAACCGCCGGCATCGCTCAAATCCTTGCGCCGCGCCTTCTGTGACGATTACTTGTGGCACTCAGGCACCGCCTTTTCGTCTTGGGTGCCCCAAGTGTTTAACCAAGTACGCACTTCCTGACCGGTCAGGTGCCGACCGGTTTCCTGATAAGCAGCCCAGGAAGCTAAGGCTTCCTGCTTGAAGTTTTCACGGGCTTCCTCTCGTTCGACGTATTGTTGGATGGCTTCAAGCATGATCCAGTGCGGTGAACGGCGGCGCTGACTAGCGAGGTATTGGACGCGGCCTTTGAGCGTATCGTCAATCTTGAGTGATGTTGCCATTGCTGTTCCCTTATCACTTGGTGATACCTAGTAATAATTTAGCCTGTCCCGTTCTGTCCATCAAACAATCATTTGTCGGCCATTCCGAATGTTGTCCGGAAATGTTCTTGATTAATGAGTTTTCGGAAAATAAGATATTCGGACGGAATGACGGACAAAAGGTTAAAAAATGGCTCTAATTGGCTA
>NZ_LJRO01000122.1 GCF_001401155.1 Pseudomonas tremae | reverse complement strand
TGTGTGGGATAGAGGTTCCAACGCGTTTGACCTCGAGGTCATGAAACTCGTCAGGCTGAGCGGATCAACTGAAAGGCCACGCTGAACATCATCACGTCCAGCATGCGCCATGTGGCGGGGCGGGCCAGCCAGGGCGCGAGCCATGCCGCACCTAGTGCCAGGCTTGAGAACCACAGCAACGAGGCGCTGGCAGCACCGGCCACGTACGCCCCCGGCACGCCCTGTTGTGCGCCCAGCGAGCCAATCAGCAACAC
>NZ_LJRO01000161.1 GCF_001401155.1 Pseudomonas tremae | reverse complement strand
CTTATCAGCTGAATATCCGTGACGACGACGGCTCGCTGGGGCTGAACCTGGGCGTGTACGGTGCGCCGGAGACCTTCCTGATCGACCGTCAGGGCATTATTCGTTACAAGCATGTCGGGGTCATCGATGAGGCTGTGTGGCGAGAAAAGCTCGCTGCCCGTTACCAGCAATTGGTTGATGAGGCGCAGCCATGAAGCGCTGCCTGATGATTGTCCTGCTCAGCGTGCTGTGCTCAGGCATCGCCCACGCTGCCATCGACGCCTACACTTTTCGCGACGATGCCGAGCGTGCACGCTACAGCGAACTGACCAAGGAACTGCGCTGCCCCAAATGCCAGAATCAGGACATCGCCGATTCCAACGCGCCTATTGCCGCTGACTTGCGCAAGGAAATCTACCGCATGCTGGGTGAAGGGCAGAGCAATCAGCAGATCATCGACTTCATGGTTGATCGCTACGGTGACTTCGTTCGTTACAAACCCAGCCTCAATGCGCGCACCTGGTTGCTCTGGTTCGGCCCGGCCGGTCTGCTGATCGGCGGTCTGGTGGTGATCTGTTTCATCGTCGGGCGGCGTCGCAAGGCGAACTCCGAACAGGCCGATGTGCTTTCCGAGGATGAGCGACAACGCCTCGCCGCTTTGCTGGATGACCACCGGCCATGACCGATTTCTGGATCGCGACCGGGCTTCTCTTGCTCGTGGCGCTGGGGTTTCTGCTGATACCGGTGCTGCGCGGCCATCGTGCGCAACGTGAAGAAGATCGCACAGCCCTGAACGTGGCGTTGTATCAGGAGCGGCTTAGCGAGTTGCAGGTTCAGCAAGAGCAGGGCGTGTTGTCGGTGACGCAATTGCAAGGCGCTCGTGCCGAAGCTGCGCGCAAGCTGCTCGTCGACACTGAAGGCGCAGAGCCTGCCCGCAC
>NZ_LJRO01000467.1 GCF_001401155.1 Pseudomonas tremae | reverse complement strand
ATCACTGCAGACTCGACCTCTTCCCTCGCTGACTCCTCACTCCGAAGCCTTGCAACCTATTGATCTACAAGGCTTTTTCGTTTCCGTCTGCGCCGGAAGTGGGGCGAATTATAGACAGATCACAGAGGGCGTCAACCGTTAATTTGAACTTTATGCCGAAACGAGTGTGACACGCCCAAAAGCCTTCTTGCCTGCCTGGCATACATGAGTAGCGCCCAGCTTGAATACAAAGCTGCGGTCTACCACTTCACCATCTATACGTACGCCGCCGGACGCCAGCAGATCACGAGCAACTGCAGCATTCTTAACCAGCCCCGCCTTATTAAGGACGGCCGAGATAGGCATATCCTCAGCGGCAGCTACCGATATCTCCGGCAGGTCTTCCGGCAGCTCGCCTTCCTTCATACGGTTACCGGCAGAACGATGCGCACTGGCTGCCGCTTCTTCTCCATGAAAACGCGCAACCAGCTCTTCAGCCAGCTTGATTTTGATGTCCCGCGGATTGGCGCCCGCCTCGCAATCGGCTTTGAAGCCATTGATCTCTTCCATGGAGCGAAAGCTCAACAGCTCAAAGTAGCGCCACATCAATGAATCCGGGATCGATACCAGCTTGCTGTACATAATGCCTGGCGCTTCCTGAATGCCGACATAGTTGCCCAGAGACTTGGACATCTTCTTCACGCCATCCAGCCCTTCCAGCAAAGGCATGGTCAGAATGCACTGCGGCTCTTGCCCGTACGAACGCTGAAGCTCACGCCCCATCAACAGGTTGAATTTCTGATCGGTGCCGCCCAGCTCGACGTCAGCCTTCAAGGCTACCGAGTCATACCCCTGCACCAGCGGGTAAAGAAACTCGTGGATGGCAATGGATTGATTGCTCTTATAGCGCTTGTCGAAATCGTCACGCTCAAGCATCCGCGCAACCGTGTATTGCGAAGACAGACGAATAAAATCAGCCGGACTGAGTTTATCCATCCACGTCGAATTGAAGGCCACCTCGGTCTTCGCGGGGTCAAGGATCTTGAAAACCTGAGATTTGTAAGTCTCTGCGTAATCGAGAACCTGCTCACGCGTGAGCGGCGGGCGCGTGGCACTTTTGCCACTAGGGTCGCCGATCATGCCGGTGAAGTCACCGATCAGAAATATGACCTGGTGCCCCAGATCCTGAAACTGGCGCAGCTTGTTAATAAGGACGGTATGCCCCAGGTGCAGATCAGGTGCTGTCGGGTCGAACCCGGCCTTGATACGCAGTGGCTGACCACGCTTGAGCTTTTCGACCAGCTCGGCCTCGACCAGGAGTTCATCTGCACCGCGCTTTATAAGCGCCAGCTGTTCTTCAACCGACTTCATTTCAGCCCCCAATTCAAAGGGGCTCAACCTTACAAGATCAGAGCCCAATTACAAGTTTTGCCCAGCCTTCACCTGCATATCGGTGACTGATACGCGGCAAGGGTTGCTTCGAGCAGGTTTTGGTTATATTTTATACAGTTATTTCATCTTCATCATGTCATTCATCTTTTCCATTTCACCTTTTTCAAAGTCAAATTACCTATGAAAGACACACCGCCTAAAGCGCCCCCGCTTTATCCGAAGAGTCACCTGCTCGCTGCAAGCGGCATCGCCGCATTGTTGAGCCTGGCTCTCCTGGTTTTCCCTTCAAGCGAAGTGGAAGCCAAACGAACGAACCTTGCCCTTGATCTGGAGATGCCGGATCAGGACGTACAAGACCAAGACGCTCCAGAAGCCACTCAAGCCACACCTGAAACCACCGAATCGCCATTCGCTCAAATCGACAACGCCGCCGAACAGGCACCAGACACTGAAACCGCGCAGGCTGAAGCCGAAAAACAGGCTCCAGTTGCCAAGGATCCGCTTCACCGGGAAGTCACTGTCAGTAAAGGCGATACCCTTTCGACTCTGTTTGAGAAGGTTGGTCTGCCGGCCGCGGCAGTCCATGAAGCCCTGGCCAGCGACAAACAGGCCAAGCAATTCAGCAAGCTGCAGAACGGTCAGACTCTGCAGTTCGAGCTTACGCCGGACGGCCAGCTCAAGCAGCTGCATACCAAACTCAGCGAACTCGAGACCATCAGCCTCTCGAAAACGGCCACAGGGTTTGCGTTCAACCGTGCAATCAGCAAGCCCAATGTGCGCAATGTCTATGTACACGGCGTCATCAACAGCTCCCTGTCCCAGTCAGCACAGCGCGCAGGCCTGACCCATAGCATGACGATGGACATGGCCAATATCTTTGGCTACGACGTCGATTTCGCTCAGGACATCCGCAAGGGCGACCAGTTTGACGTGGTGTACGAGCAGAAAGTGGTGAACGGCAAGAGCGTCGGCACCGGCAACATTCTGGCCGCGCGCTTCACGAATCGGGGCAAGACTTACACTGCGGTTCGCTACACCAGCAAGCAAGGTACTACCAATTACTACACCGCCGACGGCAACAGCATGCGCAAGGCTTTCATCCGCACCCCGGTTGATTTCGCCCGCATCAGCTCGATGTTCTCGATGGGCCGCAAACACCCGATCCTGAACAAGATCCGTGCACACAAAGGTGTCGATTATGCAGCGCCACGCGGCACACCAATCAAGGCCACAGGCGATGGCAAGGTACTGCTGGCAGGCCGTCGCGGCGGCTACGGCAATACCGTAATTATCCAGCACGGCGACACCTATCGCACGCTGTATGGTCACATGCAGGGCTTCGCCAAAGGCGTGCAAACGGGCAGTTCCGTCAAGCAAGGCCAAGTGATCGGCTATATTGGAACGACCGGTCTGTCGACTGGCCCGCACTTGCACTATGAATTTCAGGTCAATGGCGTACACGTAGACCCATTGGGTCAGAAGCTTCCGATGGCGGATCCGATCGCCAAATCCGAAAAACAGCGGTTCATGCAGCAAAGCCAACCGTTGATGGCGCGCATGGATCAGGAAAAGGCCACCACGCTGGCCTCGAATAAAAGGTAATCCATGGCCTACTTCTATATAGGTGTGATGTCCGGCAGCAGCCTTGATGGGATTGATATCGCCCTGCTGGAGCAGGATGACCGATCAAAACTGCTGGCAACTCACTACATTCCAATGCCGGAAGACCTGCATGCGGAATTACTCGCGCTTTGCTCAAGCGGCGCGGATGAGCTCGCTCGCGCAGCCATTGCGGAACAGAAGTGGTGCCGCCTGGTCGCAGAGGGTGTTCTGGCTTTGCTTAAAGAGCAGAACATGGTCGCTGGTCAGATACGCGCCATTGGCAGCCACGGCCAGACGATTCGGCACGAGCCTGCTCGCGGCTACAGCATCCAGATCGGCAACCCCGCCCTCTTGGCCGAACTGACCGAAATAACAGTGGTAAGCGACTTCCGTCGTCGCGACATTGCTGCTGGAGGTCAGGGCGCACCGCTGGTGCCTGCCTTTCACGAAGCGCTGTTCGATGACAACAAAAATCACCGCGCTGTGCTGAATATCGGCGGCTTCAGCAACCTGAGCCTGATTGAGTCTGATCGACCGGTCGAGGGTTTCGATAGCGGTCCGGGCAACGTGTTGCTCGATGCGTGGATACAGTCGCAGCGCCACGAAAGCTATGACAAGGACGGCGCGTGGGCCGCGAGCGGCAAGGTCAACCCAGACCTGCTCAAAAAACTGCTCAGCGATCAATTCTTCCTGACCAAGGGCCCTAAAAGCACAGGCCGGGAAGTATTCAATCTGGGCTGGGTGCATCATCATCTGTTCCAGCTACCGACGCTGGCACCGGAAGATGTACAAGCCACGCTGCTGGAACTGACGGCGCTGACAATTACTGAATCCCTGCAATCCGCACAAGCGACCACCACGCAACTGCTGGTCTGCGGTGGCGGCGCGCACAACGCGGCCTTGATGCAACGTATCGCCGAGCTGTTGCCTGATACCGAGGTCAACAGCACTCAGAAGTTTGGCGTCGACCCTGACTGGGTAGAGGCGATGGCGTTTGCCTGGCTCGCTCATTGCTGCCTTGAAGGCGTACCTGCCAACCGGCCAACGGTCACCGGCGCCAAGGGCCGCAGGGTTCTCGGCGCAATCTATCCGGCCTGAATCCTGAAAGCAAAACGCAAAACGCCGCTCGTATGAGCGGCGTTTTTGTTACAGCTGGCCCCGTCAGATCGAGAACGAAGAGCCGCAACCACAGGTAGTCGATGCATTCGGGTTCTTGATAACGAATCGCGAACCCTCAAGCCCTTCCTGATAATCGACTTCCGCGCCAGCCAGATACTGGAAACTCATCGGATCGACCACCAGGCTGACGCCTTCTCGCTCGACGATTGTGTCGTCGTCTGCCACGTCTTCATCAAACGTGAAGCCGTACTGAAAGCCTGAGCAACCGCCACCTGTAACGAATACACGCAGTTTAAGGCGGTCATTACCCTCTTCGTCGACCAGGGTTTTCACCTTGTGCGCTGCATTTGGGGTGAATTCCAAAGCCGTAGGCGTGAAGGATTCAACACTCATGTCAGATATCTCCCGGCATCAGCCGTCGTAATGCGTAATGACGGCATTATCCGCTTCTCCTAGAAAATCGGTCAACTATTTGCGCGGCAACGCCTCAGCGCCCCCTTCAAGGCATCATTCCCGCATGGGACAGCCCTGCACGCTCATCCAGGCCAAACATGATGTTCATGTTCTGAACCGCCTGACCCGACGCACCCTTGACCAGATTGTCGATGACCGAAAGCACCACAACCAGATCGCCGCCCTGCGGACGGTGCACGGCGATACGGCAAACGTTGGCGCCGCGTACGCTACGAGTCTCTGGATGACTGCCCGCCGGCATGACATCCACGAAAGGCTCGTCGGCGTAGCGCTTTTCGAAAAGCGCCTGCAGGTCTACGGAGCGATCAGTGACCGTCGCATACAGCGTGGAGTGAATGCCCCGAATCATCGGCACCAGGTGCGGAACGAAGGTCAGGCCGACATCCCCACCTGCGGCGCGGCGCAAGCCCTGAGTGATTTCAGGCAAGTGACGGTGGCCTTTTACAGCATAAGCCTTGAAGCTCTCGTTGGCCTCGGAGTACAGAGAGCCAATGCTCAACCCGCGACCAGCGCCACTCACACCTGATTTGCAGTCGGCAATCAGGCGAGTGTTATCGGCAATGCCTGCTTCAAGCAACGGCAGGAAGCCCAGTTGGGTAGCAGTCGGATAGCAACCCGGCACGGCGATCAGGCGCGCGCTTTTTATCTGCTCGCGATTGACTTCAGGCAGCCCGTAAACCGCGTCCTTCAGCAGCTCCGGCGCACCATGGGGCTGGCCGTACCACTTGGCCCACTCCTCCGAGTCCTGCAGACGGAAGTCGGCAGACAGGTCAATGACCCTGGTGCCTGCGGCAAGCAGCTCACCTGCCAGGGCATGGGCTACGCCATGAGGCGTGGCAAAGAACACGACGTCACAAGCGCCCAGGGTTTTAACGTCAGGCACGCTGAACGCCAGGCCGTCGTAATGGCCTCGCAGGTTCGGGTACATGTCGGCGACTGGAAGACCGGCCTCCGAGCGAGAGGTAATAACCACCACTTCTGCCTGCGGATGCTGTGCCAACAGACGCAGCAGCTCGACACCGGTGTAACCCGTGCCGCCGACGATACCGACCTTGACCATAACCTGCCCTCAACGAAACAACTGGAAAGCGGTCGATAATAGGAGCCTATGGCGTCTGCGACAACCGACAACGTGACGTATGGATGCACAAGACACTACTATTCGGCCACCGTGAACCTGGGAATAACTAAAAATGCTCTATCTATGGATCAAAGCGCTGCACATTATTTCAATGGTCTGCTGGTTTGCAGGCCTCTTCTACCTGCCAAGGCTGTTCGTTTATCACTCGATGAGTGAAGACGCTGTCAGCCGTGAGCGTTTCGAGGTAATGGAACGCAAGCTGTACCGCGGCATCATGGGGCCAGCAATGATTGCCACGCTGATTTTCGGCGGCTGGTTGATCAGCTTCAACCCCAGCGGCTACTTCAGCCAGGGCTGGATGCACGCGAAGCTGGCGCTGGTGGTGCTGTTGATCGGTTACCACCATGTGTGCGGCGCGCAGATCAAGCGTTTCGCCCGTGGCGAGAATGGCCGCAGCCATGTGTTTTATCGCTGGTTCAATGAAATTCCGGTACTGGTCCTGATCGCCGTGGTCATTCTGGTTATCGTCCGACCGTTCTGATCGGTTATCACACCGTGCGTATTCGGACCATGAAAGGACGCTCTGCATGGGCAGAGCAATCCTCGAATGCTCCTAACTCAAGACAAGGAAGCCCTGTATGACCGAAACCCTTTTCAAGATCATGTTTGCAGGGAAGGTGCGTGACGGCGTAGAGCCAGAAACTGCACAGGCCAACCTGGCCGGACTGTTCAAGAGCGAAACGGCGGCTGTTCAAAAGCTGTTTAACGGTGAACCTGTAGCGCTCAAACGCGGCTTGGTCCGGGCGGAGGCCGAACGTTACATCGACGCTCTGAAAAACGCGGGTGTTGAAGCCTATCTCGAGCCCGATGAGGCGATCAGCCTCAATCTCGATGAAGTCTCCACTCAGGCCACGCCCTGGTCGCCCGCCAGACAGGCGCCCGCGGACGCCTCTCCGTATGCGCCACCCAAGGCGCAGGTCGTCAATGAGCAGTATGGGCATTCGACGCTCAAGGTCTTCACCACTCACGGGCGCATCGGCCGCCTGCGGTTTCTGGCATGGAGCATGGTTCAGTGCGTCACCCTGGTAGCGTTGATGGCGCTTGCCCTGATGGTCCTGAACTGGTCGCTGGTCGGCGGAGGCTTGCTGATCGCGGTCCTGGTGGTGGTGTTCATGACAATCGGCGTGATGATAGGCGTACAGAGGCTGCACGATCTTGGCTGGTCAGGCTGGCTCTTGCTGTTGAATCTGGTGCCCTTTGTAGGCACGTTGTTCCCCTTCCTGATGATGCTGCTGCCCGGCACACGAGGCCCAAATCAGTTTGGTCCACCGCCGCCGCCCAACACGCGGGGCGTCAAGGTGCTGGGCATTATCTGGATTGTCATGATCCCGATTATTTCGGTGGCCAGTATCTATTACAGCATCGGCAAACTCGCTCAGGCGGAACTGGCGCTGCAGACCGATGAGTATGAGCAATCCCTGCCCTACGACGATGAAGAGGACAAGGACAGTGCCTTGACGGCGCCGGAGGATGTCTACCAAGAGCCCAAAGACAACAGCAGCCAGTAACAGACGGCCCACGGTTCGGCGCAACGCCGGGCGCAACACGCTCAATGGAGAAATGCATGACCCGTTACGCCCTGATCACCGGTGCTTCCAGCGGTATAGGCCTGGCGATGGCCGAGGCGCTGGCACGCCGTGGTCGCAGCTTGATCCTGGTCGCACGCCAACGCGATCTTCTGGAAACGATTGCTCTGGAGCTGACCCAACGCTTTGGCGTCGAAGTACTGTTTCGCGCATGCGACCTGGGCGAGCCGCTAAGACTGTCAGGTTTTCTGCTGGAGCTGGAAGACGGTGCGCATCAGATCGACTTGCTGGTCAATGCCGCCGGCATTGGTACTTGCGGCCCCTTTCTGGCGCAGGACTGGGGCGCCGAACAAGACCTGATCGACCTTAATATTCTGGCCCTCACGCGCCTGTGCCATACCGTTGGCAACCTCATGGCTATTCAGGGCGGTGGGCAAATACTCAATGTCGCTTCGGTGGCGGCTTTCCAGCCTGGGCCGTGGATGAGCACCTACTACGCGAGCAAGGCCTACGTGCTGCACTTCTCCGAAGGGCTGCGCGAAGAGGTGAAGAAGGCCGGGGTCAAGGTCTCGGTATTGTGCCCGGGGCCAACCAGAACGGCTTTTTTCCGCACCGCGCAGCTACAGGTGAACGTCGACAACCTGATGAGCCCTGAAGAAGTTGCGCTGTACACCGTGCGTGCGCTGGAAAAAAACCGCGCAGTCATCATTCCAGGTTTCAGCAACAGGTTCTGGACGCTCAGCCCGCGCCTGGTTTCGCGCTGGCTGGCGCGGCAGATCAGCGGCTACATCAACAAGAAATTCTGCCCGCGCTGACGACAAACGACTGGGCTACTCGTACCTCGCTCAGTACACTCGGGCTCGTTGCTGCATGGCAATACCCTGCGACGCCCATCAACCGACAAGGAGCAACGGCTGTGGAAACTTTGTTTACCAAGATCATCAACCGGGAAATTCCGGCAAAGATCATCTACGAAGATGATCAGGTTCTTGCCTTTCACGACATTGCCCCTCAGGCACCTGTGCATTTTCTGGTGATCCCGAAAAAACCCATTCGCACCCTGAGCGATCTGACCGAAGAGGACAAAAGCCTGGCAGGGCATATCCTGTTCACTGCGCAGCGTCTGGCCATCGAGCTGGGCTGCGAAGAAGGCTTTCGGGTGGTAATGAACTGCAACGAGCTGGGCGGACAGACCGTTTATCACATTCATATGCACGTGCTGGGTCAGCGTCAGATGAATTGGCCTCCGGGTTGATCCAGCGTTTGCAGGCATGATCGCGACCAGCGAAGCAGATGATCGCTGGCCACACGAGACAGGCCCTGCCACCTCCGGCTGATTGGGGTAAACTGCCCGCATGATCTTCCGGAGGTGCCCATGGCTACCGAACGTCAATACTCCCCACTCGACCGTCTGTTACTTCAAGCCGATAGCGCAATGCGCACATTGCTGCCGTCCAGCGCTCACGCCCGACGCCCTTCTCCCGCAGTCGTCCAGCCAGACCACAAGATGAGTGACGTCGATACGCGTCACGTGGCGGGCCTCATGCGTATCAACCACACCGGAGAAGTCTGTGCCCAGGCGCTGTATCAGGGTCAGGCGCTGACCGCAAAGTTGCCCAAGGTACGCAAGGCGATGGAGCACGCCGCCGAAGAAGAGATCGATCACCTGGTCTGGTGCGAGCAGCGCATTCGTCAACTTGGCAGCCATACCAGCGTGCTGAACCCGCTGTTCTACAGCCTGTCATTCGGCATGGGCGCGGTAGCTGGAATTATCAGTGACCGGGTCAGCCTGGGCTTTGTGGCGGCGACAGAGGATCAGGTTTGCAAGCACTTGAGCGAGCACCTGGTCCAACTGCCGAGCGAAGACGGCAAGTCCCGGGCGATTCTTGAACAGATGCTCAGCGATGAAGAACACCACGCCGAATCTGCCTTGGAGGCAGGCGGCTTCCGCTTCCCGGCCCCGGTCAAGTTCGGCATGAGTGTGCTGGCCAAGGTCATGACCAAGTCGACTTATCGCATCTGACCAAAGCCCCACGAAAAAAGGCGCCTGCAAGAGGCGCCTTTTTCATGTCCGAAATCCGGCTTATACGGCTACGTTACGGCCGTAGAAGATTTCCAGCATTTCGTGCTTGACCTTCGCTGTCACTTGCTCGCGCTGCTCGACAGACAGGTTGCTGGTAGCGTCGCCGAACAGGTAGTTATCCAGTTCGAACTGCTTGAGCAGCATCTTGGTGTGGAACAGGTTTTCCTGATACACGTTCACGTCGGTCATCTGGTAACCGTTGCGCGTGTCTTCGGACAGGTAGTTCTGGATCGAGTTGATTTCGTGATCGATGAAGTGCTTCTTGCCTTCCACGTCGCGGGTAAAGCCGCGCACGCGATAATCGACGGTCACGATGTCCGACTCGAACTTGTGAATCAGATAATTCAGCGCCTTTAGCGGTGAAATGACGCCACAGGTCGACACGTCGATATCCACCCGGAACGTGGCAATGCCATCTACCGGGTGAATTTCCGGGTAGGTGTGAACCGTGATGTGGCTCTTGTCCAGGTGCGCCAGGATAGTTTCCGGCAATGGACCTGGCGACTCTTCGATCTGGCTTTCGGTAGGCGTCACCGGCTGCTCGGAGATCAGAATGGTCACACTGGCACCTTGTGGATCGTAATCCTGACGCGCAATGTTCAGGATGTTGGCACCAATGATATCGACAACATCAGTCAGAATCCGCGTGAGGCGTTCTGCGTCGTACACACTGTTGATGTACTCGACATACGCCTGCTGGTCTTGCGGGGTTTCCGCATAGCAGATGTCATAAATGTTGAAGCTCAAGGTCTTTGTCAGGTTATTGAACCCGTGGAGCTTGAGTTTGCTTTTCACCGTTAAAAACTCTCTATATGGGTGCGGCGCCAGCCGCGTGATCAAGCATGCCCGTCAGGTGAGCCCGGCTCATCTGCGTAGGACGGTTAACACCTCTTCGCGTTGGCGATTTTGGTTATCTGTTCGGGCTGCCAGCAGAAAAACCAATGCACGCTGCGCCCTGAAAAAGTGGCGCATTATGCAGACGTCCGAAGCCGTCTGCCAGAGTGTGCGCCGTTTTTATGATCGTTGGATGTCTGACGTTCAGCCCAGTTCGACAATTTCATAATCGTGAGTGATCTTTACACCCCCGTTTACGAGCATGATCGAGGCCGAGCAATACTTCTCTGCAGACAGCTCAATGGCACGCTTGACCTGAGTCTCCTTGAGCCCGCGGCCCTTCACAACGAAGTGCAGATGAATTTTTGTGAATATTTTCGGCTCTTCGTCTGCGCGCTCGGCTTCAAGAAAGGCTTCGCAGCTTTCGACAGGCTGACGCGACTTCTTGAGGATGCTGACCACGTCAAAGCTGCTGCAGCCGCCCAGGCCCAACAGCACCATTTCCATTGGCCGAACACCCAGATTGCGCCCACCGCTTTCAGGCGGACCGTCCATTACCACTACATGACCGCTGCCGGACTCTCCGAGAAACATGGACTCGCCGGCCCATTGGATGCGTGCCTTCATCGCCAGGACTCCATTCTAAAACTGCATTGTAAAAAAGGGGACGCAAGCTTAGCACAGCGCCAAACCCTGACCGAACACTCAGAAAAAATGCTTTTTGCAGGAAACGTGTAGGAACATTCGCAAATAGCACCCGTTACGCCTTGAAAAGCTGCTGAGAACCCAGGTGCAGCCGATACCTATAGGTATGCCATTTGGCCATAGTCTCTATTTCGGAAGTACCGCATGGTCGCAATAACCTTTACACCTCAAGCCAGCAGGCTGGACAAGCTACTCGCTCATGCGGAACGTCGTCGCTATGCAGCGAAAAGCAACATCATCAACGCAGGCGATCATTCCGAGTCGTTGTTTCTGATTCTCAAAGGCTCGGTCACTGTGCTGATTGAGGATGACGAGCGCAGGGAAATGATAGTTGCCTATCTGAACAACGGCGATTTCTTCGGCGAGTTGGGTCTGTTCGAGCAACCGGGGCGTGAATCCGTGCGCAGTGCATGGGTACGAGCCAAGACTGAGTGCGAGGTCGCCGAAATCTCCTACGACACCTTCCGCGAGCTAGTCAGGCAGGATCCGGAAATTCTCTACGCACTCGGCAGCCAGATGGCCGAACGCCTGCGCAACACCACGCGCAAGGTGGGTGACCTGGCGTTTCTCGACGTGACCGGACGCGTGGCGCGCACGTTGCTGGACTTGTGCAAACAGCCAGACGCCATGACCCACCCGGACGGCATGCAGATCAAGATCACCCGCCAGGAAATCGGCCGCATCGTGGGCTGTTCAAGGGAGATGGTCGGCCGCGTGCTGAAGGCTCTGGAAGAACAAAGCCTGGTCAACGTCAAAGGCAAAACCATGGTGGTCTACGGCACACGCTGATGCGCTGGCGATCAGAGCTCGGCCAGCATGCGCCGGTAACGCTGTGCCAGATGTTCGAGAACCTGCGCATAGGGAAACGCTTCGTGCAGGGCAATGTGACTCTCGGCACGTACACGCTGATCAAGCTCACATAGTTCATTGAAACGATTGACTGCTGCCACCATCTGCGCGCGCTGGTCATCCAGCAGCAACGCACCGTGAGCCAACACAACGGGACGTGTTCCGCCCTGACCCTGGCGCCAGCGCTGAGCCGTGCCGACCATTTTTCGACCATCTAGATTGACGTTGAAACGACCGTCGCAGAAGGCCCCGGCCACTTCACCCAGCGAAGCCTGACCGCCCAATGCGAGCAGCAGGTCGAGAATCGGCTGGCACAGGCGCAGATAAGCAGTTTCGATGCGATCCCGATCAGAGTCCGCCGCAGGCTGGGCATAGACCAGTGCGATATTGACAGTGGCGCAAGACTGCGGAACCGGCTCACCACCGGTTTCGCGCAACAGAACAGGCCAGCCGTTATCCGTCATTGTCTCGCTGGCTTCGATAAAACCTGGGAGGCGGCTCATGCGTCGCGGTATCACCAGCGCTTGATCGGTGGGTCGCCAGAGCAGCAAACCGTGGTCTGCCTCGCCTGCACACACGCTAGCCAATAGCTCCTGCTCGGCTTGCAAGCCTTGTTCGACACAGATGTCGATGATCGAGTCTTGCATGCCAGCCCTCAGCGCGCGCAGTAGATGCGGTTAATGGGTGGAAGAACCACTCACGACTGATTTGCGCTCAGGAAAGAACAGCCGCTGCAGTTCATCGCCCGGATGGACGGCACGCATGAAGGCTTCGCCCACCAGGAATGAATAAATACTGTTGATTTCCATCAACTCGACATCCGCGCGGTTGAGAATGCCGCTTTCAGTGACAAGCAGACGATCCTGCGGGATACGGTGCAGCAGATCCAGCGTGGTTTCGAGGCTGACCTCGAAAGTGTGGAGGTTGCGATTGTTGACCCCCACCAGCGGCGTATCGAGCACCTTGAGCGCGCGATCCAGTTCGGCGCCGTCATGCACTTCAACCAGCACGTCCAGCCCGACACTCTTGGCGACGGCAGCCAGCTCAGCCATACGCCCGTCGTCCAGTGCCGATACGATCAGCAGAATACAGTCCGCACCAATGGCTCGCGCCTCGTACACCTGATACGGGTCAATCATGAAATCCTTGCGGATAACCGGCAAATTGCAGGCTGCGCGCGCCTGTTGCAGGTAGGCATCGGAGCCCTGAAAGAAATCAACATCGGTCAATACGGACAAACAGGTCGCGCCCCCCGCTTGATAGCTTCTGGCAATATCGGCGGGCAGAAAGTTTTCCCGGATAACGCCCTTGCTCGGCGACGCCTTCTTGATTTCCGCAATGACGGCGGGCTGCTTCAGCCTGGCCTGAGTGATCAGCGCATTGGCAAAACCACGGGGTGCATCAGCCTTCGCGATCTCTTGCTCGAGGTCAGCCAGGCTGACGACCGCGCGACGGGCAGAGATTTCATCAGCTTTTCGATCAAGAATTTTTTCCAGTACAGTGGGCAAACTCATCCTTCGTTCTCCTGTTTGAATACAGCCGTGAAAGCACCCAACTCTTCCAGTTTTTCCCGAGCCAGACCGGTGTGCAATGCGTCGTGCGCCAGTGCCACACCCTCTTTCAGACTTGTGGCGTGGTCAGCGGCATAAAGCGCGGCACCGGCATTGAGCACGATCATCTCCGCAGCTTTCTGCCCGTTATCGGTCTTGCGACGGCCCAGCGCATCACGAATCAGTTCCAGGGAAGCGGCGGGGCTTTCCACTGCAAGGCCATAAAGACTCTGACTCTTGATGCCCAGATCTTCAGGCTGAACCCAGTACTCTGTCACTTCGCCATTTTTCAATTCGGCTACGAAGGTGGGCGCGGCCAGACTGAACTCGTCCAGCCCATCCTGCGAGTGCACCACCAGTACGTGCTTGCTGCCCAGACGCAACAGCACCTCGGCCAGCGGGCGGCATAGCGCCTGATTGAACACGCCGACGATCTGATGACGCACGCCAGCCGGGTTCGTCAGCGGGCCAAGCATATTGAACAGTGTACGCAGCCCCAACTCCCGGCGAGGGCCGGCAGTGTGTTTCATGGCGCGGTGATGAGACTGCGCGAACATGAAGCCGATACCGACGCTGTCAATGCATCGAGCCGCCTGAACAGGCGTCAGATTGAGGTATACACCCGCCGCTTCCAGCAAATCGGCACTGCCACTTTTGCCGGAAACGGCACGGTTGCCGTGCTTGGCCACCGTGCAGCCAGCGGCGGCAATAACAAATGCCGACGCGGTGGACACGTTGAAAATATTCGCGCCGTCGCCACCAGTGCCGACGATGTCGACAACGCCATCAAGGGTTTTCAGTTCGACCTTGTCGGCCAGCTCGCGCATGACCGAAACCGCACCGACAATCTCGTCGATGGTTTCGCTCTTCATGCGCATGCCCATCAGAAAAGAGCCGATCTGCGCTTCGGTGCATTGCCCGGTCATGATTTCGCGCATGACGTCGCTCATCTCTTCAGTGGTCAGGTCCAGCTGATTGACCACGCGATTTAGCGCACCTTTGATATTCATGGGGGTACTCATAAGAAGTCCTTAGACCTGACGATGGCCGCCGCTCTGTTTGAGGAAATTGGCGAACAACTCGTGACCTTGCTCGGTCAGGATCGACTCGGGGTGAAACTGTACGCCCTCGATGTTCAATGTCTTGTGGCGCAGGCCCATGATCTCGTCAACAGAGCCATCTTCAAGCGACGTCCATGCCGTCACTTCCAGGCACTCGGGCAAGGTATCGCGCTTGACCACCAGCGAGTGGTAGCGGGTTACCACCAACGGATGATTAAGGCCTTCGAACACGCCACCGTCTTCGTGTACCACCGGGCTAGTCTTGCCATGCATTACCTGACGCGCACGCACCACCTCGCCCCCGAATGCCTGGCCAATGGACTGATGCCCAAGGCAGACACCCAGAATCGGCAATTTGCCAGCGAAGTGGTTGATCACCTCAAGCGATACGCCTGCTTCGTTGGGCGTACACGGGCCGGGCGATACCACGATGCGCTCGGGGTTCAGGGCTTCGATCTGGGCAATGGTCAGTTCGTCATTGCGAATGACTTTGACGTCTGCCCCCAGCTCACCGAGGTACTGCACAACGTTGTAGGTAAAGGAGTCGTAGTTATCGATCATCAGCAACATTTTGCTATCAACCTTTTGATTTACTGACTTGATTCGAGCCTTCCGGATTCTACTTCGCTCAAGCCTCCCCTCTCAGCCGCAAAGCGTGGGGGAACCGGGGCAGAAAGCATTACAAATCGAAGGCATGCAGGTACGGGTCCGGCAGGGCCGGCAAGGAAATAGTCAGGCGCGCCAACGCCAACGGGCGTGAGCCTTGATTACGCGCATCAAAAGCTTGCTGACTGTCGTCACGGAAGGGGTCTCATCGGTACGTTTCGGGACATTAGCGTACCGAATGGGCCGGTGCAATATGAATGTACTAGGCAAGGCAGACTGAACGGACTATTAAGGAGGGAAAAAAGGCCGCGCCTCCTGACGGAGGCGGGATTCAGGCAGGGGCACGATGGCCGAGGGTGGGGAGCCGAAAGGAACATCAGTGCGCAATCTCACGCACGTAGGCTTGGCAGGCCTTCAAGGCGATCAATCCCTGATCGCCGTCGTCGGTAATGGCGACAATTCGTCCAGCAGCCGCTGGGTCAAGTTCGCCTCGCGGGCCTCCATGAACCAGGCTGCCGGCATCGGTGGTGGCTGACATTCCGTCACCAGCGGCAGGGCTGGCGAGGAGGACTGACAGCCGCAGATCAGCAGTGGCCAGACGGTCGCGCAAACGAGCTTGAGAGGTCTGTGCATCGCTCAACTCCTTGTGAAGGTTTGTATCGTTGTTTTGCAGACGGACTTCCAATGCCCGCCGTCGTGACTGTTCGGCAGCCTGCCACTCGATGACAGCGGATGCCGCCTGCTCGCGTTCGTGCTGCCAGGCCAGTTGTTGCGCCGACAGTTGCAGACCATAGCGGGCCGCCTGCCACTTCCAGGCGACCCATGTACCCAGCCCCGACCCCAGCACGAATGCGAGGATCAGGAATCGCACATCCAGCATTTTCACGGCAGTACCTCCAAGGCCCGCTGGTAAAGCGCCTGTCGATCCGCCAGGCCATTGGTGCCGCCGTTGATGCGGCGGGTGATCATCAGAAAATCACCCTTGTCTGCCAGTGCGTTGAGGTTTGCCCGGTCCCAGAACCACGCCGCCGACATCGCGGCGTGCTCTGGTTGTTCGAGCAACTGCGGCTGACTCAACAGGTCCAGCCCCAGCGCTTCCCCGCACGCTTCGTAATTCGCCCGCCCTGTCACCTGAATCAGCCCCCGACCGCGATAAAGCTGGCCATCGCCGTCCGCCTCTGGCGTGTTGCCCAGACGCAGTGCCAACTGCCCGGTGTCGTACTTCGCCAGGTAGCTGTCGCTGCCCAGCTCCCGCACATAGCGAAACTGCCCGGATTCATGCCCGATCTGGGCAATGAATCCAGCAATGCGCAGCCGGGTATTGATGTTGTAACGAGTCATGGCGACGTTGAGAGCAGACACAAAAACGCCGGCTTTAGGGCCGGCGTCGGGGAGGATTTGCAGTAGTTGTTGCTGGTTGATAAGCATGGATTCCTCCTAAATAGCTTGCTGGCATCACGCGTCGATGAAGTACTACTTTTTCCAGAACGACGCGCACTGCGGATAAAACAACGCCCCGTCAGTGCGGGGCGTGATTACTTGGGTAGCTCGTCTGCACTTACGCCTATAAAAGGTGCTGGCTGTTCAACCGGCTTTACGTACACGAATGGCGATGCGGGCGCTACGGGCCATACAAACGACCCTGGAAAGCCCGGCTGCGCATCGAGTTGGGCGAGCTGCACCCTGTATAGCCAGTAAGCATTGAGCTCGGCTTGTAGTGCAGGCAGGGTTTTCAACTGGGCTTCAATGGCACTTTGCACGGTGCTCAACCTGCTGATCAACGAATCGACTTTCGCAGTGGCCAGGGCCGAGTATCCGTCGCGCTGAGTCATGACATCGCCCGTTCCCGCTTCCGTGATCGGCTCGAGAATCACGCCAAACTCGCCGTTAAAGGCACGATTGAAGAGTTCTCTGGCTTGCGGCTTGAGTGCGTTGGCAGAAACAGTGACGGCCTCCTCGCCTTTCGTATATTTGGTTTTCTCAAAAACGACCAGAAGCACGATAGCGGTATGAGCCTGATCGACCCAGCGAGGGTTACGAATGCTGCTCATGATCCAAGGCAGTTCATCTTCGCTCACGCCTGTAGAAGGCGTAGGCACATCCGACGGCTTTACGTAAACGAAGGGAGTTGCAGGTGGAACAGGCCAGACAAAAGACAGGGGGAACCCTGGCAGCGAACTCAGATTGGAGAGCTGTGCCCGGTAAAGCGAATACGCATCAAGCTCGGCTTGCAGCGCAGGCCGGGACTCGATTTGCGCGACAGTGGCCGAACCCGATGCAATGGCGTTTTGCACAATGGTCAGTTGAAAATCCAGCTCGTTGATTCGCTTGGTAGCGTTGTCCAGGTAGACGCCACGCTGCGCATTGATGTTCATAAGAATCGTCTGTTCGCTTGGCTCAAGAATCTCACCAAACTCTCCAGCGATTGCCCGGTTGTAAAACGCTACATATTGCGGATCCGGATGATTGGCAGAGACCGATATGGCGTCCTGCCGATCCATATAGCCGGGTTCACTGACGATCACCCAGAGCGTCATGGAGGTGTGAGCCTGATCGGCCCATTGAGGGTTACGAGTGATGGGGACGATGTTCATAGTTAATTCCTTTGTGTTGAGTATTGAGAGAGTGCTGTTATTACTGGATGGCCATTTAGGTGCGCCCCAGATTCCCTACAGAAAATCCTGAGCTATCCTTAATGCGACGGGTGCTGTGTAGCGTTATGAATCAAGCTTTCATAAGGTATCCCTCCTTTAGTGGGCAGGGTCTTTGAGGAATTCGCACATGCTCAACCCGCACGTGAAGACCTCGAAAGCTGGGCATAAAAAAACCGCTTTCGCGGTGGTGTTTAGAGGGGAGCTGCATCCGAAGGCGGTGAAGGCCACTTGATCTGGAAAGGGTAATCCGGGTGTTGCTCGATCCTGTTCAGTTCCACGCTATAGCGTTTCCACTCCAGCAAACTTGCATTCTCCGCCTCGGTGGCATCTCCCAGATCCTTGGCATACTGCAACGGAGCGATACGTGTGGCAGCTTCCCGTAAATGCTGGTCACGAAGGATCAAAGCAGCCGAAGCCAATGCGATCTTCTGCGCTTCTGTATCAAGAGACCAATCACCCTCTCGCCAAACGTAATATTTGCCAGGCCATTGTTTGGCGGTAAGCCGTTCAGGCGGCAAACCGAGGCCGTTCCACTCCTCTACCGAGCCATCGGTTATTCGATACATCGAGCCGCGCAGATCTATAACCTGCCGCAGCTCACCATCGACCAACGTCCAGGCAAACCCTGTATTTGGCTCGTTGAGTACTTCGTTGATGCTTACAGCGTTGCTGGGAGTTTGCTCGCCTAGCCCAGGAACCACCGGTAATTCAACGGGCCCCATCAGGGCCCCAGAGTCGTCTATCAAGTAAGTAGGCATAGTGTCCTCAGATCAGTTTGATACGGCCCGGATAGGCCATGTTGCGACTACGAAAACGAATCCAGTTATTCATCGGTTGCTGGTCTCTCATAACAGTTGCCATAACGCCATTGTCTGTCGTCTCTGGGAGGTATGCGGAACCGCCGGCAGGGACTAATGCGCCTGGCGGCAACAGCCCCCCGGGACCTGTGGAATTCAGACGCCCGTCTGCCTGCGCATGGCCGTTGCCCAGCAGATAGCTGCCAGTCTCTACGTCTGAGCCGCTCCACTCCTGAGCCACTGTCCTCAGCCAAGTACCGTCCTGCCAAGAGCCAGCGACACGCGATGTATCGACGCCACGGGACTCGTCCAGTACCCGCAAAAACTCGCCTCGTCCCTCAGGCCCACGAAAGGTCTGAGCACCGTCGCCACTGGTCCATCCACCTTCCTTGCCGGTACGAGCTGCTTCCGTGTAGACCATCCCGGATTTTTGCGCATGATCCCAAAGCCAAGGCCATTCGGCGCGGCTAAGCAGCGCGCCGTTGAGCGCGCCATATCCGCCGGGGCTGAACAGCGTCGTTGTTTCGAAAACCGGCCTCCCCAAAGGCGTGTTGTCATATCGCCCTATCGGCCACCAGCTTCCAGCACCATCGCTACGTAGTTGCCACCAGTCGCCGGCCCCCATCAAAACCAGAAAGGAATAACCAGCGGCGTTTAGATGAGTGTGAAACCTTATTTTCTCTCCTGCTGCGGCATTGATCACCAGTCGGTTTCCACTATTGTCGACTCGGCGAACGACGACATCCCTGACGCCAAGCGCAGCGTTTGAAGATGGCAAAGAGAACGACCGATTGGCCCCAGTGGCATCCAGTAGAAGAAACCCCATCTGGTCCTTCGTAAACGCCGTATCAGCGCTGAACGAGAATACCTTTTGCGAGTCGACCCCCACGACCTCGGTAATTTTTCCGCGCTTGGTGATGTAGATCGCATCAGTATTAAAAACCAGCTCTACCCACTCTTCAGCACTGAGCTTCAACGTATTACTGCCGGCACCGTATAGCGATATAACCTCAGCACCGTTGGCCTTGATAGTTGCCGCTCCTGGCGATGCGTTATGAAAGGTAATGGATTTACCCACACTTACACTCGCCTTGGGAGGTAATGTCAGCGTGATCCCCGCGACATTGACTCTGTGCCAATGCCCCGCTGCTCCAGATAAAAGAGTTTCAGAAGCTGTGTAACCAAACCCGGCACCTTTATAAGCCTGCCTGACCTGCGAGCCAATCTGGGTAATTGCCGTTGCCAGTTGATCTGTTTTGGTTTCGTCGGGCAGCTCGCCACCAGCAGCCATCGCATTCAAAATCTCCTGCGTCACCGAGTTCCCCCACGCCGCCGGGATCAGCGAGCCGGGTGTTCCGGTGGCCGGGTTTTCATCTACAAACTTGCCGCTGACCAAGCCTACGCTTGGCACACTCTTGGGATAATCCATGTTGTGTTCCTCAGTTGAAATTAACGAATTCGACGCTGTGCGCCGGTGCAGCTCGGCGGATCAGACACTCGATGGCGACGCCGGGGTTGACCCCGAACCGCTCGCCCCAATAGCTGGCCCCGAAGCGGCGCCCCAGACGCTGGCGCCCTCCGGTGTTCAGGGTCCACATGAATTGCGCGCTCCAGGTGCCGAAGTGCGCCTGACCAAAACGCGAACGCCCCATACGGGGCGTTCGGTGTTCGGTCACGGTGGCGTCGGGGTAGCCCTGGCTGATGGCAATGTCGATGTAGAACCCTGCGTTCTGCCCTCCTGTCGCAACAAGTCGCTGTCGCACTGACAGGCGCCGGTCTGCGAACAAGGGCTTGAGCCCGAGGCACGGGTCGGGCAGGTTCATGACCCGCTCCCAGTCCGGCACCAGCTCGCTGACGTTGGCCGGGTCCATCTCGTTGAGCAGGTCGAAAGCGCGGCCATCGATACGGGCGAATTCGCGGGACAGCCCGGCAATGACGTGCTGCACTTCCGGCACTCGCTCAGGGTCCCAGGCGGGGCCGGGCGGCAGCAGTGCCTGGAGTTGCTCGGCGTAGTGCTCGGCAGTTCTTATGACGACCATAATATTCCTCCGAAGGTCAGCAACTGATTGGCGGCTGCCGTGACGTTGGCGACCGGTGCAACCAGCACATGATCGGTTTCGCCGGTCGCGCGGCTGATCGCTTCGGCGATATGCGTCAGCAACAGGGTTTCACCCAGTCCGCCCTCGCGGTTGTGCAAGTCCAGCAGTTGCGTCTCCACTGCTGCGCGAACCGCAGAAGTGTCAGGCGTCAGTCTGATGGTGTAGACCACCGGCTTCTGCACCGGCGCCAGCACATAGACGTCGGCAGTGACCGGGCGCAACGGCTCAATGTACGCCGCCATTTCAGCCAGTTGCTCGGCATCGGGAATCGGGTCAAGCTCATCGTCACGCATGAAGAAAACCGCGACAGTGCCCGGCCCCAAATAGCGACGCACGCACCAGGCCCGTGTCACGCCCGGCACTTCAAGCGCCCAGGTCACGTAATCATCCTGATTGCCGCCATGCGGAATGATCCGGTAAGAGCGCACGACCCTGGCCCGCAGCGACTCGATGCTTTCCTGAGCAATACCGCCAGACAGACCGTCCTCGATCACGGTAAACGTACTGTCGATCCCTTCGACAGGTTGCACGACGGTCATCACCATCCCGGCATCGGCGTTGCCGAGACTGCCTGCATCCACGGCCTCGACTGTCGTGGTGTTGTTGCCCGCGACCGTGGTGACACCTTTGGTCACCCGGTAAAAGCGTCCATCGCTGAATTGCAGCACGGTGTCGGCATCCAGCACCGCACCGGCCGCCGCGGTGAAGCGCACCGAACCGCGTGCGGACTGCGCGACCTTGCGCGGCTGGCGCAAGCGCAGGATGGCTTGCCGTTCGAGTGTTTCCTCATCGGCGGTGTCCGGCAGAATCTGGTCGGCGATCCAGTCCTGATAGCCATACAGCCCATAGGCCGCACCGCTGTGTGCGCGCGACAGCACCCGAGCATCGGACTGACGCAGCGCGTCGTCGGCGAGGTCGACCTGGGTTCGGTTGATCAGCGCCGGTAACGTAGGCGTTTCAAACGGCATAAATCACCTGCCACTGTTCAGAAGGGTTGAAGCGCACGACCTGACCGTCCGAAACGACCAGCTCGACGCCCAGGTTCAAGCGATTGCTCTGAACCTGTTCGGTAATGATGTTGATGTTGCTGACCTGGCCATCGTCGATCAGCCAGGTAAGCGCTTCGCGCGCATAGAACTCGGCATCACGCCGGGTCTGCGCGGTAAGTCGAACCCGGCGTAGCAACCACAGCCTGGAGCCGATACGGTCATTGGCCTGCGCCGGGTAGGTATCGCCCCACCAACCGAAGCGTTCGGCATCGTCATACGGGTCGTCCGCTTCAGCGCGCCGCCAGGTGAACAGGCTGATCACCACTGAACGCAGCAAGGAAGCCTGCAGGGAGCCTTCAATGATCATCCGGCACCTCCAACAGGCGGCCCGCTCTGACCGTTACCGGCCTGCACGTTGCCATGCAGATGGCTGATCTGGCTGATGCCGCCGGCAATCTGGTCGCCCTGGGACACGATCTTTCCGGTCTGGTTGATCTGCGGTGTGTCGACGTTTACTGCCTTTGACGCCTTGATGTTCAGGGTGCCGGTTTCGATGTCGATGACCTTGCCGCGCTTGAGGTGGATCTTGTCGCCCTCGTCGGTATAGATCGCCACTTCGCCGGACTCCAGGCCCTTGAGGCGATAGCGCCGGTCGGCCACCACCAGCAGCAGACCGTGAGAACGATCGCCGCCAATAAACGCGGCGATACCTTCAGCGCCGGCCAGCGGGTGGCTGGTGAAGCCGTAGGGTTCGAAATGTTCCATGTCGTCCTTGACCTCTCCGGCGGTAAGGCGCATTTGCAGCGCCTGCATCTTGCTGCTGGCCCTGGCGAGCACGACCGTGCCGCGCACCAGCATGCGATTGAGTAAGCTCATGCAGTTGTTTCCTCGTCGATGGGCAGCAGCCAGGAGTACGCGTCCTGATTGACTTGTACCTTGCTGCGCTTGTTGGGGTCGCCGGGCTCGCTCTGGAAACCTTCAGGCGGACCGACCACTAGCGTGGTGATCGTGCCTTGATCAGTCAGCGAGTAGGTCACGGCTGAAATCAGCATGTTTCTGCCCGCAAAGCCGATAACCGGATCCACCACGCGCACCATGGTGTTGTGTCGCCACAGTGCGCCGTTTGACTGTCGCCAGCCCTGGACCTTATAGGTGGTGAGCAGCGCTTTGCCTGCCCGTTGACCCCGCTCCCAATTGGCGCGGCTCAGGGCGAGCGTGGGGGTGATCGGCGCGTCCTCATGAACGATCAACACGCGAAGACGCTTTTTGCGGCCGGGATCGTCATGCCGCGTATCGGTGACTTCGGCCGAAACCTCTGAAGCCTCTTTGCCGAACGTCTTGTCGTTACCCGTTTGTTGGCCAATAACCCGGTACTCGGAAAAAATCCCGGAAAAATCCCGCGCGATCTTCGCGCTCAGCACATTCTTGCCTAGCTCAAGCGCGTCTGCGCTCTGCCCCCGACTCCCCGGCCTGGCCAATACCACATTGCCGTATTCGTCATCGGTGGAGAAAATCCGGAACAGGGTCAACAGCCGGTCGATGGACTTGAACACGCTTTCACCCGGCTCGATGTTGTGTTTGGCCAGCTTCGAGGTTTCCGGTATTTCGCTGATCACCTTCAATTCGTAAGGCGCAGCCAGCGCCTGAACAATGGTCAGCACACCCACGCCCGTCCACTGGCCGGGCTTGTTGATGGCAGAGCAGTCAATCAGGTCAGCCGTTTTCGAGCGTCCGGAAATCGTTAGCGTGACTTGCTTGCCGTCATAGGTAATCGGCGCGGCAAACACCCAGCCGGTCAGAATCAGCTCGCCGCCGATACGCACTTCGCAGGCTGCGCCGGGCGTGATCGGATGCGATATTTCAGTGCCCGGCCACTGCCAGGTAATGCTCACGTCAAAGCTGCGTGCCTGACGCTCGATCCCGGCAGAGATTTCCACCGATTTCCAACCGGCGTAGTCGTGCTGGTCAACCGTCAGGGTGACAACGTTAGGGTCGATCATGGGTTACTCCTGAGCGATCTTCAGCGTGCCGGGAGGCACGAAACCCGGGTGGGCCAGCCGGTTGCGCTGCACTAACTCCAGCGCCCGGCTGG
Source organism: Pseudomonas tremae (assembly GCF_001401155.1). Classification (GTDB taxonomy): domain Bacteria; phylum Pseudomonadota; class Gammaproteobacteria; order Pseudomonadales; family Pseudomonadaceae; genus Aquipseudomonas; species Aquipseudomonas tremae. The sequence continues at coordinate 61,416 of NZ_LJRO01000467.1, read as the reverse complement.
CATCACCGAATCGCCGATAGGCCAGCACCAGCGCAGGCAGCGGTTCGGACACCTTCATGTCCACCAGACGCACGCCAGACGCCGCCACCGCATTGAGGTGCCTGACCAGTGCCTGACGTAATGTGTTCAGTGCCAGGTAATGTTCGGGGTCGGCCTTCAGCGACGCGTCCCAGATCGCCGAACTGAGCGTGTCGCGCAGCTCGATCACATCATCGGCAACCGGCACATCCACGCGTTGCAGCGGTTGCGTGACCTGCTGATCCAGCGAAGGCACCACCGTAAGTGGCGCAACCGCTGTCGCAACCGGCATGCTGGCGACGATTCTGGCGACCTTGACCAACAGCGCATCCTGAACCAGGTTGGCGGTAGCTTGAGCAGTCGCCCCAGTGTCGAGACCGCTGCCCTGGTTGACCAGATTGATAGCGGACACCGCCTCCGCCTGTTGTGTGGCCTCGGAAATCACCGACCGGTACTGCACCGTTTCAACCGAGGATGCCCCGCCATTCATGGCGGACCTGGCGGTCTGACCGATAGCCGTGCCGCTGCTGCCGTTCATGGAGCCGCCGCCGGAGCTGCTTCCCGCCGAACCGCCAGAGGCACCTCCGGCTGAACTGCCAACGGAGCTGCCAATTGAACTACCAGAACCTGTGCCGGTGCTGGCGCCACCGATACTGCTGGTGCCGTTCGCCCTTCGGGAACGACGACTGTCGCCGTCGAAACTGGCGAAGAACGTGGAGAACAGCGTGCTGATGGTCAGCGGCGCATTGACCAGTGAATGCACCAGCGCGGTAACATCCGAATAGATCGTCATGAACGGCGCAAACTGCCGCTGAATGGTTGCGAATACCCCAGACAGCGCACTGCGCAGCGCCTGAACATTGATGCGCACGGCATCCACGGTGGCCATCACCATGCGGTAGCGCCTGAGTGCCGAGTCCAGCAGGCTCTCGGACGCGCCCAGCAACTGGCGCCGAGTGTTGAGCGTCGACACAGGAAACTTGAGCGGGTTGGCGGGATAGAACTTCAGATCCAGGCGGACAAGCCCGCCTTCGTTCAGATTGTGCGTGACGCTGCACTCCCCGACCTGCACCTGTAGGCGCCCCAGCCACGGATGCACCAGCTCGCCAGCCTCCTCCTGCTCCAGCGCCTGAAGCAATCTGTCGCGTTGTTCGAAACAGTCGCGACCGACAATGAAAGCCGTCAGCGTGTGAATCTGCGACTGCTTGCCCAACGACTCGAAGTACGGTTCGTCGCGCTGTGGAAATTCATGCAACTGCCCCTTGCGACCCACCGGGACGACGGCTTTTTCAATGAAAAAACCGACGCCACGGAAAGACGCTGGCAGCAGGCTGTCACGCCATGTACTCATGATCCGGCTCCTGCGCCGAGGGTTCGATAACCGACGTTTGGCGAAATCGTCAAACCCGGCTGATTGGTCTGTACAAGCCCAGGACGCATGCCCGGCGGCGCGTTTTCAAAACGAATGTTGAGCTCGCCTTCAAGTCGCGAACCGCTCCCCGCAGCGCCCTGTTGCAGCAACAGGCTGCCGGGGGCTGGAACGTTCGGCACACTGAGCAATTGACTGGTCGGCGGCACGCCAGTGGCCTGATTGAGCTGCTGCTGATTCAGGCGACTGGTCTCGACCGCATTCGCCGCTAGAAACGCTCCGGTTCCGCCGCCCGGTCCAGCGTTGCTCAGCCGTTGCTCTTCAGCGAACTGATTGACCTTTTCCGTCGCCCTTTGCAGTAAGGATTTATTACCGTCGCCGCCAAACCAGCTCGTGATCGGTTCGATGAAGGGCTTGATGTCCGCCCATAAACCCGCAAACCAGGTTTTGATCGGCTGCCACTTCTCGATGACCATGCCCAGCGGCGAGAAACTGAACAGCGTCGCCAACACCTCGGTAAAGGGCTGCGCCACGGACTTGATGGTTTCCCACAACCCGGCAAAGTACTCCGAGAGTGGCTGCCAGTTGGTCACGACCATGCCCAGCGGCGACAAGGCGAACAGCGTCTGCAGGAAGTCGAAAAACGGCGTGGCCAAGGCCGTGATCACGCCCCACAGCGCGGCAAAGAATTCGGATAACGGCTGCCAGTTGTCAGCGATCATGCCGAGCGGCGTCCAGGCAAATACCGCCTTCAGTACGTCCCACAGCGCCATGGCCGGCCCGCGAATCGCTTCCCAGACCGCTTCAAAATAAGGGGCAACGGTCGACCAGTTAGCGATCAGCAGACCTGCCGCCAGTGCAAGGCCGAGTACGATCAGGCCCAACGGTGACATGCCCATTACCGCGTTCAGCAACCGGGCAGCCGTCGTTGCAGCAAGAACCGCGACTTGCAGAATGCCGAACGCAACTGCGGCGCCCACCACACCCTTGATCACGCCAGGGTGCTCGGCCGCCAGTGCAGCGACCTGAGAAATCATCGGCCCGATCACGGCCATTGCTTCGTTCATCGCAGGCAGGAACATGCTGCCAATGTTGATGCCCAGATGATCGACACGGTTGGTCATCTCTTTGATGGCCGAGGCCGTGGTTTGGGAGTTGTCGGCGAATTCCTTCTCGATGGTCCCACTGCTCTGCACGCCCTCGCCGACCTCGGCCAGGTTGGACCTGAGCACGTCGAGGTTGGCCAGCAGCGGCGTGATCGCGCCCAGTGATTGCGCACCGAACAGCTGCGTGATGACATCCGACTGTTTGCCGGGATCAACACTGGAAACCGCCGTCAGGACCTTTTCAATAGTCCCGGACGGGTCACTCTGCATGCCTTTGGTCAGTTGATTGACGTCGAGTTGCAGCGCTTCGAACGCGCCGGCCTTAGCCGCGCCGCCTTCGGTCAACGACTGCATGAATCGCGTCATGCCGCTGGCCGCAACATCGGCCGGCACATCGACACTGGCCAGGGTGGCGCCCATCGCCGCCAGTTGCCCGGAGGCAAGCCCCGCAACGGGCCCGAGCGGGCCCATTGCGGTGACCATGGTGGCGATTTTCTTTTCCAGGTTGTTGCCGCCGAGCACGTTGATCTTCTCGGACAGCGCCGCGACTTGCGGTTGAGTCATCTGGAACGAAGATCGCCATGAGGCCATCATGTCGCCAGATTCAGCGGCCGTCTGATCGAATGCGATACCCATTTTCACAGCATCGCTGGCAAACCCGGTCAGTTCTTGACGCGGTACATTGGCCTTGGCACCGGCGGCAACAATCGCCGCGATACCGTTGGCACTTTCGGGCAGCCGTTCACTGAGGTCCAGAATGTCGGACCCCATCTGCTGAAACTGTTGCGGTGTATCAAAGCTGACTGACCGTTTCACGCCTGCCATGCTGGTCTCGAAACCGATCGCTGCCTTTACCCCGGCAATCAAGGGCTCGGTAAAAGCATTGCCCTTGATCATCTCGCCAACGTTTATTTTCCCAAGACCCGAGTTGCCGAGCCTTTCCTGGAAGCCTTTGACGTTGGTGCGGATAGTTGCCAGCGTTGGAGACAGCTGGTCGACGCCGGTAATCAGCGTTCTGATAGTGTCTGCCATCACTCCCCCTGCAGGATCTGGTTGATGCGCTGTGCCTGCAAGATCGATTCAGTGATGACGTCCAGCTCCCTGGACATCATCAGCTCCGGATCGGTCTTCCAGAAATACGCGAGGTCGTAAACGACGGCGATCAGTCTTTCGAGGTCGCTGATGCCGCTGCCATGAAAAAACTCGCGACTTTCCAGCTCAACGTGTTGATGTCGCACAGGTCCATCTGATTGACCGACGAGGGCGGAATACCGGCGCAGACGGCGATGTACTTCGCCGCCACGTCCAGGTCCAGCGACACGTCTTCGTTCTTGTCGATCTTGTACGGCAGGGCCTTGATGGCTCGCGCTTCCTGCGCGGTAGGACGCCGGAACATCACCTGCGAAAGGGTTTCCCCGTGTGCTTCGATCGGGCTGACCAGGTCGATGACTTCACTCATTGCCAGCTCCCCTGACTGCCTTCGAATTTAAGATCGATGGCACCGTCATCCGCCTTGCTGGACGGTTCTTCAACCAGGTAGGCGCCGGACAGAACGTAGGTCTTGCCGTTGCTGAATTCACAGGTGATGGTCATGTCCACACCGGTAGTAAGCAGCTTGAGCGGCAGATCTGCGGTGTGCAGCGCCTGAAATTTCAACCAGGCAGTCTTGTCGACTTCCTTGTAGTAACCCGGCAATACGGTTTCGCGCTTGATGTTCATCAGAGGGGCTTCGCCGCCGCCAATGATGGTCAATTGGGTGCCATCCACTTTGATGTAGCAGGTACCCGCAACTTTCTGACCCATGTTGTTTATCTCCAGAATGAAAAAACCCGCACGAGGCGGGCTTGAAAAGGGTTGGTAAGGCTTATGCCGCTTCGTCGTACTGCAAGCGGAACTGGTTGAGCAGCGCGAACACGCGCAGGCCGTTGATGTAATCCGGCGGGAACATCACGTTCACGCGGCTTGGATCATTGCCGTCACGCTCGACGATCAGGTGCTGGGCGAACACTTCGGCGTTCTCCACATGGCCTTCTTCTTCAAGACGCGCGTACTGCGCAATCAACTCGCCACGAATGGTGCTCGGCGTGATGATCGGCTGACCGGCGCCGAAGCGCGTGCCATCGCTGGCCAGCTTGTGGCGACCGTACTTGCTGGTGATGATGCCTTGCAGACGACGAATGATGAACGCCGACTGGTGCATGGTTTCGCTGTCCAGGTACGAATTATCTGCCTGGCCGTAAGCGTTCTTCTGATAGGTAGTGATCGAGCGCTGAATACGTACGTAACCACCTTCGTAGTAAGCCGTGGCGATGCCATAACGCAGCAGCGATTCACGCTCGGTCAGGGTGAAGCGCTGACTGGCGGGCGCCGGGTCCAGGCCGGGCATGGTGCCGCTCTGAGTCGGACGGCTGGCATCGGCAGAAATGAACACTGCGGTGCGCGCAGCCAAAGCAGCAGCCTGCAGCCAGACCGGTTGCGGAACGCCGGTTTCCACGCCTTGAATGGTGATGTGCTGATCGTTGCGCAGTTGGCCTGCCGCGACCAGCGTGCCGACCGTACCGCGCTTGGCGCTGTACACATGGCCATACAGTTGACGCGACCAGCTCCAGCGACCGGTGCTGTCGTCCATTGCTGCTTTCCAGGCATCCAGCGTGCTGGTGTCGGTCCACGGCATGCACAAAAACTCGAAGGGCTCGTCGCCCAGCGCAGCCAGCGCCTTGAGTTGATCGGGCGTACCCACGCCACCGGTCATGGCAATCACTGCGGCAGTCAAGCCTGCTGGAATGACTTCGCCATTGGTTTTACCCAGGCGGTTGAGTTCCAGATGAATGTCGTTGCCGCTTGCCCCGCTCCATTTGCAGGAAAGGGTCAGTACACCCGCATCGACTGCGGCCATTACCGGCAGGTCAGGGGTGGCATTGATCTTCACCGACAGCGCCGTCGCGGCTTGCGCAGCGGTCGCGCCATTGACGACAGTCGCCTGCACCCGCACACCGCCGACATACAGATTCAACAGGCCAGGTTCGGTCGCTGCGCCCGTGAGCGTAACGGTTGCAGAAGCTTTGACGCCTTCGGTATTGAGCAGCGGCAGGCACCAGACTTCCCCGGTGGGGTCGGCCTTGCGCCAGGTTTCGTACATGGCGGCCAGCATGGAGCCTTGACCGCCGATGTTTTTCGCCAGTGCAACGCTGGGCACCAGCACCAGCGAGCCGAGCTCAGGCCCGGAGACATCGTCATTGACCTGGGCAACAATCAGACGGCGCATGCTGGCCGACGCGCTGTTGGCGGCAGAGTTGTCCATTTCCGCATAAAACAGCGGCACGCGGACATCGGATGGAATGTTGTTAAAGCTGATAGCCATTGTTTGGCTTCCTCTTGGTTAGGCCGTGAAGGCTTGATGAGTGATGGGGGATTGCTCGGTTTGAACGGTGATATCTCCGTCGTTCTGACGACGCTGCCACCAGGCGTTGAAGGTGACCTGCCGACCTTCCACGGGCAGCAGATCGCCCGCTTCCGGATCCGGCACAGCGCGGCCCTCGGCCGGTATTACAGTGATGCGTTGAGTCATGGTGTTACCTCTCCTGTAAACTTCGCTTCGATACGGCCATCAGGGCCGGGGGATTTCAGATTCGGATCTGCAGGGTCGATGCAGTCCATCTCGATAGTGGCGCCAGTGAAACCGGGCAAACCGTCCAGCCAGGCTTCATGCCAGGTTTCGGCGGGCTGATCTGCAGCGCTGCGGCCAAGCTGAAACTGCGCGGCAAACCCGAAGCGATAGGTCACGCGCGCACCGCTTATCTGCACCAGCGCACCGCCTGTGTATTGCATCGCGTCGTAATCGCGATCAGCGTTCCAGCCCACCAGCGAGCGCCACAATTCGGCGCGAATTGCATGCAACTGATCGTTGGCTTGCTGCCCGCGCTTGTCATCGCCTTCAAGCACCACAACGATGTCGATCTGGTCGGTGATGCTCTGCCGGATGACGTTTTGCAGATCATTGGCCGTGGCCGAATCGCCGCTGGCGATGACATAAGCCGAGGGATGCGCAAGCTGGTCGCCAAGAGCAACCGCAGCCCAGTCGATGCCAGCGCTGACCCGAGCGGCAAAGCTCGGGCAGGTCGCCTGCAAATGGGCAACTATCGGGGTGATTTTCATAAGGGTTCCGCGTGTGTTGAAGGTTGGTCAGGTATGACGAAGGCCTATTGGCTTGCCTTGTCCAGCGCTTCATCCGCCTTGTCCGCAGCGCGAGTGGCCGCATGCGCAGCCTGGCTGGCGATAGATGCAGCGGTTTCGACCTTGTCTGCCACCTGAATCGTCGTTTCGGCAAGCCTGACCAGACGGCGATCGCGCTTGCCCAGTGCTGCGTCGTAAGCAATCCGAACCTCGGCCAGTTGCCGGGTGTGCTCGGCACTGGCCGACCACTGCCCGGCCTGAAAGCCAAGCATCAGGCACCCGGCGAGCAGCAGCACGGCGATCAACCAGATCTCCAGCCGCCGCCACCAGTGGCGAGCGATAAAATCAATTGCGCATCTGTGCATCGTTGACACCTCCAAGCTGGGATCGCAGCCGGGCAATTTCGGCACTCTGCGTGGTGACCTTGTCGGTGAGCTGAACGATGTGGCTGGTGAGGGCTTCGATCTTGCCCTCCATCCGGCCAACCGCCGCCGCGAGTTCGTTGCGCTCCCTGGCGAACTGATCAGCCCGCGCTTCGGCGTCTTTACGAGCCTGTCGCTCAGAGTCGAGCAGCTCATTGAGGCGGCGAACCGTGCCGATATCAGCGTTGTCCATCGCCCGGTCTGTTGCATCTCTTGAAAGAAACTTGCGCAGCCACAAAAAGCCGCCAAGCAAAATCGTGCCCGTGCCGCCCAGCCAGGTAGCTGTGCCTGGGCCTAGGTCGGTTGGGTCCATGGGTACTCCGGGAATAAAAAACCCCGCATGGGCGGGGTCTGAGGTGGGTCGCGATTGACCGGTTTTCGCTGTCTGAAATCCTGTTTCCAGCTGCAGCCCTGAGGCGCAAATCGCATATCGTGGTGCCTTTTTACCCCCCTCCGGAAAGGCTGGGAAGGGCCAATTTCGGGGTTGGTCGAGTTTGACCTGAGTTCAACACGAGTTCGACCACAGCTGTGCAATCGGCCCGGATAAACGGTATCGGATACCGTTTTCATCCGCCTTTATCCTGCCTTGCTTGTGGCCGCCCCATTGCTTCTGGAAGCGCTGCGCTCGGCAAGAATGGCCAGCACTTGCTGATGAAGCTTGTTGATCCAGTTGCGATAGGTGCGGTCCGCACCTTCATTGATACCGACCAGGCGCATCTGTTCGCGCACCGGCAACGCCTCTACGTAACGCAACGTCGCGAGCTGGGCCAATTCAGGCCCGCGCCCCTTCGCAGGGCTGCGCGCCAGTTGCGCAATCGCCGCCTCGACTTCACTGCTTATATAGTCCATGCCGCTGCCGTTACCGATCAGCGCACGCGAACCGGGTGTACGGCGGGGTATATAGGCACCCCATTCCATTATTCCGGCCATCGGGCTGCTGAGCCCGCCGCCCAGTCCGACACGCATGCGTTGCTCGCCCCAATGCTGCATCACCGCTTCCACTTTCTCGATCATTGTCTGTTTCCTGTCTGAGCTTGCTGAACTGCCTCGCGAACGAACCCGTCACGAAGCTTGAGCGACAGACAATACAATCTGTATTTTTTAGAGACAACCAGCATTTACAATATGTATATTGCCGATCACCCTACAGCCTGTATGATTCGACCCATGAACAGAAAATGGTATGAAGTCGCAAGACACGTCATGGAAACCCAGGACATCAGCCAGGAAGAAATGGCTGAGCGGATGGGCGTAACGCCCGGCGCCGTGGGGCATTGGCTCAATGGCAAGCGCGAACCGAAGATCGAGGTCATCAATCGATTTCTGGCCGAGCTGGGCTTGCCGATCCTCGCGACCTCCCTTCCATCCGACGAACCTGGCATGAACAACGTGGCGCAAACGGTGCAGCCTTCGCGTTTCTATCGATACCCAGTGATCAGCTGGGTCGAGGCCGGTGGCTGGAGCGAGGCGGTCGAGCCTTACCCTGCCGGATACACCGACACCTTCGAGATCAGTGACTATAAAGCCAAGGGCCGCGCCTTCTGGCTGGTCGTCCGTGGCGACTCGATGACAGCTCCCGCCGGCCAGAGTATTCCCGAAGGCATGCTGATTCTGGTGGATACCGGAATCGAGCCCACTGCCGGCAAGCTGGTCATCGCCAAGCTTCCGGAGAGCAATGAAGCCACGTTCAAAAAGCTGGTCGAAGACGCCGGTCGCTATTTCCTCAAACCACTGAACCCCGCCTACCCGACCCTTCCGGTGACCGAAGAGTGCAAGCTGATCGGGGTTATCAGGCAAATGACGATGCGCCTTTAACGTTTTGCCGAGCATCCAGGCCCCGATCATTGGGGCTTTTTTATGCGCGATCTTCCAGTTCTGGCCGACACTCATGTAGGAAAAATTTGTAGCTTGCGTGGGAAACACCCCTCAATTACTGTATGCACATACAGTAAAAAGGAGTTCACGCATGTTGAAACAGACCCTCGACACACCACAACACGACGCTTACCTGGCCCTGGCGCAACGTATTCAAGACGCTATTGCCAGCGACAAGGCTCAGATCGAGCATCAGGTGCTGCTGGTCAGAGAGCCTGGGGAAGCGCATGAACACTGGGAACGGATTCTGGAACAGATCGGCGAGGCAGAAGGGGTTTCCGTGACTCGCAACCCGGATACCGGCACAGCACACGTCTGGTGGTACATCGACTCGCTGTAAAAAAATACTACAGATCGTATTTAAAATACAAACTGTATTGTCATCGTTCACTACATATCGTATTGTTTGTTTGCACCCCATTTCGGGAGTACTCAACCATGCAAACCACAGGGAGTCATGGAATGAACGAGATACTGGATCAACTTCGCAAAGAATTCGCCACACCATGCCCTTCGTTGAGCGCCGTCAGAGAGCGTTATTTTTCGCACCTGTCGAATGATCGCAATCTGCTGCGCAAGATCAACGCAGGCCGTATTGCCCTAAAAGTCAGCCGCACCGGAGGCACGCGTCAGGGCCATCCGTTCGTGTATTTGCACGATCTGGCTGATTACTTGAGCGACATCGTGACCAACAGGGCCGCGTGAATTCAAAAAACGCCGCAAAAGATGAAAGCGCCCTTGCCGACCTTTGCAGTCTTGAAAAATCTTGGTACGTTCGCGCTACAAAATAACAACAACCGGGATCCTCTCATGACCAAGACGTCAAGGCGCTGGCCCTTCGCGGCGTGCCTGTTATCGCTGGCTTGTGGCGCCGCCACTGCGGCGCCCTATTCGACCATGGTGGTCTTCGGCGACAGCCTGGCAGACGCCGGTCAATTCCCGGACACTGCTGGCCCGGCAGGATCCACGCTGCGCTTTACCAATCGCGTGGGCCCGACGTATCAGGACGGCAGCGGTGAAGTGTTCAATCTGAACTCATCGACACTGATCGGCAGAATGCTCAACGTCTCGGCGGCCGATCTGGCAGCGTCGACATCGCCGGTCAATGCCGCAGTGGGTCAGCCGGACGGCAATAACTGGGCGGTCGGTGGCTATCGAACGGACCAGATCCTTGATTCGATAAACTCGCAGTCCACGGTCGTCGACCCCAACTCTGGCACGCTGCTACGCAACCGGACTGGCTACCTGCCGGCCAACAACTTTCGCGCTGACCCCAATGCCCTGTATTACCTGACCGGCGGCGGAAACGATTTTCTGCAAGGTCGAGTGCTGAGTGCCAACAGCGCAGGGCAAGCCGCCAACCGCCTCGCCGACAGTGCGCAAGCGCTGCAACAAGCCGGAGCGCGCTACATCATGGTCTGGTTGCTGCCGGACATCGGCAAAACGCCCGCCCTTAGCAGCACGCCATTGGCGTCCGCCACGTCGGCTCTCAGCGCTGCCTTCAATCAACAACTGGTCAGCCGTCTGGCACAGATCAATGCGCAGATCATCCCGCTCAACGTGCCGCTGCTGATCTCCGAGACGCTGGCTGAACCGTCGAGATTTGGTTTCGATCCTAATGAGAATCTGATTGCCACATGCTTCAACGGCGACAGTTGCAGAGAAAGTGCGACCAACGGCAGGTCCAGCGCGACGCCGAACCCAAACCGGGTGTTTTTCAATGACCGCGTCCACCCTACCGAAGCCGGTCAGCGGTTGCTGGCCGACTACGCCTATTCGCTGCTCTCGGCCCCTTGGGAAATCACCTTGCTGCCGGAAATGGCCAATGGGGCGCTACGCATGCATCAGGACGAAATTCGTGCGCAATGGCTCAGCGACTGGGGTAACTGGCAAGGTGTCGGGCAGTGGCAGAGCATGCTTTCGGCAGGCGGCCAGAAGATGGACTTTGATGCACAGGACAGCTCGGCCGACGCTGACGGTCGAGGCTACAACCTGACCATTGGCGGCAGCTACCGTTTTGCCGAAAACTGGCGCACGGGGGTTGTTGTAGGGGCGTATCGACAGAGTCTGGAAGCCGGTCCAAAGGACTCCGATTACAAGCTCAACAGCTACATTGCCACTGCGTTTCTGCAGTATCAGGCCAACCACTGGTGGGGCGATCTGGCAGCCTCGGGCGGCAAGCTTGACTACGAGAGTGCCGAGCGCAAGTTTGCCTTGGGCGTCAGCGAAGGCCAGGAAAAAGGCGATACCGATGGCGAAATGTGGGCCGTCAGCGGACGAGTCGGTTTCGACATAGCGGGTGCTGCCAGTCGTTGGCACCTGTCGCCGTTCGTCAGCGCCGATTACGCGCATATCGATGTTGATGGGTATTCCGAAAAAGGCGACCGCTCTACAGCACTGACCTTCAGCGATCAGACCCGAAAATCCAAACGCGCAGGCGTGGGCCTGCAAGGCAAGTTCCAGGTCACCCCGACGACGCAAGTGTGGGGAGAAGTAGCGCGTGAGCGGGAGTTCGAGACCGATCAGCAGAACGTGACCATGTCACTCAACAGCGTACAGTCAGTCGACTTCACCCTGGAGGGCTACACACCGCAACGTGACCTGAACCGGGCGACGCTGGGCGTGAGCCAGAAACTCACCCAGGACCTGACACTGCGCGGCAACTACAACTGGCGCAAGAACGACGACGTGACGCAGCAAGGGGTGAATGTCGCGTTGAGTCTGAGTTTCTAAAAAAGACGCTGGAGCGTGAGGAACGATAATCCTTGAACTATCGTGCCCATGCTCCAGCGTGCGCATCCAGCCGGCTCAGTCCTTGGCGGTCTGCGAGGCCAAGGCGACAGCGCGGAACATGGCTCGACGTTTGTTCAGGGTTTCTTCCCATTCCAATGCTGGCACCGAGTCGGCAACGATGCCGCCGCCGGCTTGCACATGCAGTTCACCGTCCTTGATCACTGCAGTACGGATCGCGATAGCGGTGTCCATGTTGCCGTTCCACGCCATATAACCTACAGCGCCGCCGTAGACGCCACGTTTCACCGGCTCCAGCTCGTCGATGATTTCCATGGCGCGGATTTTCGGCGCGCCGGACAACGTCCCGGCCGGCAGAATCGCCCGCAACGCATCCATCGCCGTCAGTCCACTTTTCAGCTGGCCGGTGACGTTGGACACAATGTGCATCACGTTGGAGTAACGCTCGATCACCATCTTCTCGGTCAGTTTCACCGTGCCTGTCTCGGACACCCGACCGACGTCATTGCGCCCCAGATCGATGAGCATCAGGTGCTCGGCGATTTCCTTATGGTCGGAGAGCAGGTCTTCTTCCAGCGCAATATCCTCCTCTTCGGTCGCGCCGCGAGGGCGGGTTCCGGCGATGGGACGCACTGTGATCAGATTATCCTCGACCCGCACCAGCACTTCCGGCGAACTGCCAACCACATGGAAGTCGCCGAAGTTGAAGAAGTACATGTAAGGCGTCGGGTTGAAGCAACGCAGCGCCCGGTACAGATCGATAGGCGCCGCGGTGAAGTCGATGGACATACGTTGTGATGGCACAACCTGCATGACGTCGCCTGCGAGGATGTACTGCTTGATCGTGTCGACCGAGGTCTCGTAGTTATCCTGGGTAAAGCTGGAGCGGAACACAGGATCGGCCGCTGGCGGCCTGTCGAGATCCAGACCACGACGCGGCGTGATCGGTTGACGCAATTTGTTCATCAGCTCGTCAAGCTGCGCAACGCCACTGGCATAAGCGTCCTTGTGCGCAGGATCAGCCAGCACGATGGCGTGCATCTTGCCTGCGAGGTTGTCGAACACCACTACAGCATCGGACACCATCAACAGGATATCCGGCACGCCTAACGGGTCCGGGTTTGGACAATTGGCCAGGCGCTTTTCGACGTAACGTACGCAGTCATAACCAAAGTAGCCAACCAGCCCGCCATTGAAACGCGGCAGCCCTGCAATGGTGGGCACGTTGTAGCGCGCTTTAAAGGTCTCGACGAAGTCCAGCGGGTCTTCGACATCGAGGCTTTCGACCTCGACACCGTCCTGAGTCACGCTGACGTGATGGCCATGAACACGCATCACGGTACGGCATGGCAGGCCGATGATCGAATAACGGCCCCATTTCTCGCCGCCCTGCACCGACTCCAGCAAGTAGGAGTTGGGCTGATCGGCCAGCTTCAGATAGATCGACAAAGGTGTGTCGAAGTCAGCCAGGGTTTCGCGGGCAAGCGGGATGCGGTTATAGCCTTGTGCAGCCAAACGCAGGAATTCTTCACGGTTCATGAGCAACCTCGTGGTTTGAGGACAAAACGGTCAGGTAGGCAAACGTGCCGGCGGGCCGGCCAGAATCAAGTCAGGCGCGCCAACGCCAGCGGGCCAGGGCCTTGATGACTTTCATCCAGAGTTTGCGAGTGACCACCACGATGGATTCTCTTGAGGAGGGACGTTTGACGTCGGGCAACAGTATCTCAGCGTCCAGATCCAGGCAACCGGGAATCAATCTGCGCAGATCATCAATGACCATCGCCGGGTTTTCCTCGGCAATCGGCCTGCCGTGGTTGTAGCCATAGCTCAATGCAACGCAGGCTACACCGGCACCCTTCGCAGCCAGCACATCACTGCGCGAATCGCCGACAAACAGTGACTGCGAGGCAGGAACACCGGCCATCTTCATCACGAAAAACAACGCGGCAGGGTCGGGTTTTTTCTGCGGCATGGTATCGCCGCCGATGATCCAGCGAAAAAAGCGCCCTAGCTTCATTTCATCCAGCAGTGGCGCAACGAAGCGCTCCGGCTTGTTGGTGATCAGGGCCATCTCGACGCCCATCTTCTGCAACCACTTCAAGGTTTCGCGCACGCCCGGATACACCACAGTGAACTCGTGCTTTTCGGCATAGGCGCGCATGAAGATATCCAGCCCCCGCTCGGCCAGCGCATCGTCGACACTGCTGTGCTCGAGGTTATTGGCAAGCGCACGGCGCACCAGCACTGGCGCACCGTTGCCGACCCAGCCACGAACCGACTCCAGACCTGCAGGTGGCCGGCCCAGCTCAGCCAGCATTTTGTCGACTGCAACAGCGAGGTCGGGAACCGAGTCCACCAGAGTGCCGTCCAGGTCGAACATGATCAGCTTGGGCAGTTGGCCTGCAAACAGCTTTTCAAAGCCGCTCATGCGCGGGCAGACGCCAGTTCTGCGCGCATCTTGTCGATCACTTCGCGATAGTCCGGGGCGTTGAAAATCGCCGAGCCTGCGACGAAGGTATCGGCACCTGCCGCCGCGATTTCGCGGATGTTATTGACATTGACGCCACCGTCGATTTCCAGACGGATATCGCGGCCCGACGCATCGATCAGCGCTCGTGCTTCGCGCAGCTTGTTGAGCGTACCGGGAATGAACTTCTGTCCGCCGAAACCCGGGTTGACGCTCATGAGCAGGATCATGTCGACCTTGTCCATCACGTACTCCAGCAGGTTCAACGGCGTTGCAGGGTTAAACACCAGACCGGCCTTGCAGCCGCCTTCGTGGATCAACTGCAGCGAACGGTCGATATGCTGGGTCGCTTCCGGGTGAAAGGTGATGTAGGTGGCACCGGCTTCGATGAAATCGCCGATGATGCGATCCACCGGGCTGACCATCAGGTGCACGTCAATCGGTGCAGTGACGCCATATTTGCGCAGCGCGCTGCACACCATCGGGCCGATAGTGAGGTTCGGGACGTAATGATTGTCCATGACATCGAAGTGAACGAAATCAGCGCCGCAGGACAGCACGTTGTCGACTTCCTCACCCAGACGGGCGAAGTCAGCGGAAAGGATCGATGGGGCAATAACGAAGGGCTGCATGACGCACCTGTTTGAGCAGAATCACGGTGGTGCGCATTGTATGCCAACCGGGGCCTGGAGCGGTAAGCCTCAAGCTGCATGCCTATGGATTTGCTTCAGCGTGCAACCCGAAACCTGCCGCGCCTGGCGGCCTCCCGATTACTGAGCCGTTCTCAGCTTTTCGCTACGCCCCCTCAACCACTCCAGCACCAGCAGCAGTAACACCGAAAAGCCGATCAGCAGAGTCGCTGCGGCAGCGATGGTCGGGCTGAGGTTTTCGCGGATGCCGCTGAACATCTGCCGGGGCAAGGTTGCCTGCTCCGGCCCGGCCAGAAACAGCGTGACGACCACTTCGTCGAACGAGGTGGCGAAGGCAAACAGCGCACCGGAGATCACCCCCGGCGCGATCAATGGCAGGGTCACGCGGCGGAAGGCTGTCAGCGGCGATGCGCCAAGGCTCGCAGCGGCGCGCACCAGGTTGTGATTGAAGCCCTGCAATGTCGCTGAAACGGTAATGATGACGAACGGCACGCCCAATACGGCATGGACCAGAATCAGCGAGGTGTAACTGTTGCCCAGGCCCAGAGGCGCGAAGAACAGGTAACTGGCGACACCGACGATCACCACCGGCACCACCATCGGCGAAATCACCAGGGCCATGACCAGCGCCTTGCCGGGAAAGTTGCCGCGTGTCAGGCCAATCGCCGCCAGCGTGCCGAAGCCCATCGCCAGCAATGTCGCCGCCGGGGCGACGATCATGCTGTTTTTCAAGGCGCGCATCCATTCCGCAGAATGGAAGAAATCCTGATACCACTGCAACGAGAAGCCTTGCAGCGGGTAGACCAGAAAGCTGCCTGAGTTGAATGACAGTGGCACGATGACCAGCACCGGCAGCACGAGAAAGAGCAGGATCAGCGCGCAGAGGATGCGCAAGGCGTAATACCAGATGCGCTCGATCGGCGATGTGTATGGATTCAACATGGTGGCGCTCCTCAGCTCAATCGCAGGCGGCTGGCGCCGACCAGCCAGCTATAAATCAGGTAAAGCACGATGGTTGCCAACAACAGCAACCCGCCAAGCGCGGTTGCCATGCCCCAATTGATGCTGGTGTTGGTGTAGAAAGCCACGAAATAACTGACCATCTGGTCATTCGGGCTGCCCAGCAAGGCCGGGGTGATGTAGTAGCCGATCGACAGAATGAACACCAGCAGGCAGCCGGCACCTATCCCCGCGTAGGTCTGCGGGAAGTACACGCGCCAGAAGCTGGCAAACGGGTGGCAGCCCAGCGAAATGGCAGCACGCATGTAGGTCGGGGAGATGTTTTTCATCACGCTGTAGATCGGCAGGATCATGAACGGCAGCATGATGTGCACCATCGAGATGTACACGCCGACCCGGTTGAAGACCAGTTCCAGCGGCTTGTCGATAATGCCCATCGCCAGCAGCGCGCTGTTGATCAGCCCGCTCGATTGCAGCAGCACAATCCAGGCCGCCACACGCACCAGAATCGAGGTCCAGAACGGCAGCAGCACCAGGATCATCAGCAGGTTGCTTTGCCGTGCCGGCAGGTTGGCCAGCAGGTACGCCAGCGGATAGGCCAGCACCAGACAGATCGCGGTGATCACCAGGCCCATCCAAAAGGTGCGGGCGAATATATCCAGATAGATCGCCTGGTCCGGGGTCGCGGGGGCCACTTCGCCCAGATCATCGATGCGATGGTCCAACGCCGCCAACAGGTAATACGGCGTGACGCTTTTGGTGTTGCGGCGCACCGCCTGCCAGTAGGCGGGGTCGCCCCAACGTTCATCCAGTGCCTCCAGCGCTTCTTTATAGGAAGCCGGTTCGGTCTTGAACGGTAGCGCGCGGGCGGTCTTGCTGAGCAGGCTGCGATAACCGGCCAGCTCCATGTTCAGACGCTTGGACAGGTCACCCAGCGTGGAATTCTTGCGCGTTTCAGCCAAGTCCAGGCTCAGCGCCTTGTAGACCGACTCGGGCGGCAGCCCTTTGCCGTCCCATTTCTGCACTTCTACCACGGTGGTCGGCAATGCAGTCACGACCTCAGGGTTGCCGACACTCTTGTAGAGCAGCGCGGCGATGGGCACCAGAAACACCAACAGCAGGAAAATCACCAACGGCGCGATCAATGCCTGAGCCTTCCAGCGGTTGACCCGCTCGGCGCGAGCGAGGCGTTGCTTCAAAGTGGGGCTGGCGCCTTCAGTCAAGGGCACGGCGATGGCCATAGCGAACTCCGGAATCTTTCAACAAGGGGGCGCCCCCGGCAACAGGAGCGCCCGGATCTGACTCACACAGCCGGGTTACTTGGCAGCCCAGGCAGTGAAACGCTGCTCAAGGGACTCGCCGTTGTCGGTCCAGAACGCCACATCCATCTGCACCTGATCCTTGATGTTCTCAGGTGTGGTCGGCATGTCTTGCAGGGTCTTTTTGTCCAGCAGCTTGACCGCCTGGGTGTTTGCCGGGCCGTAGGCGATGTTCTGCGAGTAGACCTTCTGTTGCTCGGGGCTCAGCATGAAGGCGATGAACTTCTTCGCTGCATCGGCGTTTTTCGAGCCCTTTGGAATCGCCCAGGCGTCGAAGTCATACACCCCACCGGTCCAGACCACTTTCAGGTTGCTCTCTTTTTGCACGGCAGCGATACGGCCGTTGTAGGCCGAACTCATCACCACGTCACCGGAAGCAAGGTACTGCGGTGGCTGCGCGCCCGCTTCCCACCACTGGATGTTCGGCTTGAGTTCATCGAGTTTCTTGAACGCGCGGTCCTGACCGTCTTTGCTGGCCAGTACTTTGTAGACGTCCTTTGGTGCAACGCCATCAGCCATCAGTGCGAATTCCAGTGTGTACTTGGCGCCTTTGCGCAGGCCGCGCTTGCCGGGGAATTTCTTGGTGTCCCAGAAATCGACCCAGCCGCTCGGAGCACTGGCAACCTTGTCGGCGTTGTAGGCCAGCACGGTGGACCAGACGAAGAAGCCTGCGCCACAGGTGGTGATGGCGCCGGGAACGAAATCAGCGGCATTGCCGAGCAGTTTCGGGTCGAGTTCCTCGAACATGTCTTCGTCGCAGCCGCGAGCCAGTTCTGGCGATTCGACTTCTACCAGGTCCCAGGAAACGCTTTTGGTGTCGACCATGGTTTTGACCTTGGCCATTTCGCCGTTGTACTCACCGGCGATGATCTTGCCGTTACCGGCCTTCTCCCAAGGCGCGTAGAACGCTTTTTCCTGCGCGGCCTTGTTGGCGCCGCCAAAGGAAATGACGGTCAGGTCGGTCGCGGCCATGGCTTGCGCAGCGCACATCATGCCCAACGTGATGGCGGTGAACTTCAAAGACTTCAACATAGATTCTTTTCTCCACGAGCAGTGTTGGTAAGCGATTGGGATGAGCGATCAGGTCGCCTCTGTTATTGCTTTTGTCGGTAGATCAATGCACTTGCTGCAAGGGATCGAGCGCACGCACATGCTCGACTTGCCAGCCGATGGGCACCACGTCGCCCACGTTCAGTGTCGAGTCCAGTTCGGCGATAGGCTGTTTAACGAAGAAGTCGGTCTTGCCTGCTACTTCAAGACGCACACGAACGTGATCACCGAGGTAAATGAACTCGGCCACACGACCGGAAAAACGGTTGGCACAGCTTTCGCTCCGGCCGTTGAGATGGATGCGCTCGGGCCTGATGGACAGCGTCACCGGGCCACCCGGCTGGCCGACGTTGATTGCCAGCGCGTGTATTTTCTCACCGCGCTCCAGCTCGACCACGCAGCGGTCGCCGTCCTGGCTGACCAGCCGCCCGTTGAGCCGGTTGTTCTCGCCGATGAAGTTGGCCACAAAGGTATTTTTCGGTTCCTCGTACAGGCTGCGCGGCGGCGCGATCTGCTGGATCTCGCCCTGATGGAACACCGCAACCCGGTCTGACATGGTCAGGGCTTCACCCTGGTCGTGGGTCACATAGACCACGGTCACGCCTAGGCGCTGATGCAGGTGTTTGATCTCCATCTGCATGTGCTCACGCAGTTGCTTGTCGAGCGCGCCGAGCGGTTCGTCCATCAGCACCAGTTGCGGTTCGAACACCAGCGCACGCGCCAAAGCCACACGCTGCTGCTGACCGCCGGACAACTGCGCAGGGTAGCGATGCGCGAACGTGTCCAGCTGGACCATGCCCAATGCTTTTTTGACCTTCTCGCCGACATCCGTTTTGCTCATGCCGCGCACCGTCAGCGGGAACGCGAGGTTCTCGGCAACCGTCATGTGCGGGAACAGAGCGTAGTTCTGAAACACCATGCCGATATCGCGCTTGTGCGGTGGCACGTTATTAATGGCACGACCACCCAGGAGGATTTCGCCCGCCGTTGGCGTTTCGAAGCCGGCCAGCATCATCAGGCTGGTGGTCTTGCCAGAGCCGGACGGGCCAAGCAGGGTCAGGAATTCGCCTTTGCGAATGTCTAGGTTAAGGTCTTTGACGATCAGTGCTTCGCCGTCGTAGCTCTTTTGCACACCACGAAAGCTGACCAGAACATCATTTGCCCCAGCGCTTGTATCGACGTCGCTCATCACCCACACCTTTGTTTTGTCTGCGTAGGCCCAAGACTAGAGCAGCCTGCATCCCCCGCAAATCGGGGGCCGAGAGAGAATCACCCAGGCAAGCTGGAAGGCTAGGCGTAGGAATTGCCCTACAGAGATGGCGCGATTGAGCTAGTTGAGACCATCGTTATCCACTAAGGGGGCAGTGTGGTAGCGGACTTGTCCGCGAACTGCCGGGGACCGGAAGCAAGACCGGCGACCTCACTAGGTCAGATTAATCAAGATGGCCGGTTTTGGGGCCGCTTCGCAGCCCATCGCAGCCGTCGTAACCTCCTGAAGCTCCCACGCCCTTTGGGCAGAAGCTCAGATTCCAGGCTCTTCAGGGCGCACGCATAGCGATGAGCAAAGCATCGGCCCGACACTCTGCTGAGGTGTCGTTTTCAGACTCAGAGCAGTTTGTGCTCCATCGCGTATTTGACGAGGTCGGCCAGCGAGTTGAGCTTCATTTTCTGCATCAACCGCGCCTTGTGGGTGCTGATGGTCTTGCTGCTCAGGGCCAGTTGCTGGGCGATGTCGTTGACATTGGCGCCCTGAGCCAGACGCTCGAACACCGAAAACTCGCGCTCCGACAGTAGCGAATGCAAAGGCCGGTTATCGGTAAGGCCTACTTCGAAGACCATGCGGTCGGCAAGATCGGGGTCGATATAACGCCCGCCTGCCGCGACCCGGCGAATAGCCGTCAGCAGCAGTGCAGGGTCGCTGTCCTTGGTTGCATAACCTGCGGCGCCGACTTTCAAGGCGCGCGCTGCCATTTGCGCCTCGTTGTGCATTGACAACACCAGGATCGCTGGCGGATTGACCAGTGCACGAATCCGCGGAATCGCCTCCAGGCCGTTAACGCCTGGCATGGAAATATCCAGCAATACCACTTCACAGGCCACATGGCGCAGGGTCTCAAGCAACTGCTCGCCATTGCTGGCCTCGCCCACCACTTGCAGATCCCTGGCCAGGCCAATCAGCTGCTTGATCCCTTCACGCACGATAGTGTGATCTTCAGCTACCAAAACACGAATCACGGTTGTCGCTCCTGAGCGGTGGGGTCCAGCGGGATGAACGCGCGCAAGGTTGTGCCCTCTCCTGGCTCGCTGTCCAGCTCCAGTCTGCCGCCGAGCATCAGCACACGCTCGCGCATCCCGACCAGACCGAATGAAACCGCCCTGCCCGACTCGATGACAAAGCCCTTTCCGTCATCGGCGATGGTCATGCATAGCATCTGGTCTTGCAGCGTCAGGCTGATGTCCACCGTATGCGCCTCGGCATGACGCATGACGTTGGTCAACGCCTCCTGAAGAATCCGGAACATGCCGGTAGCCTTGGTATCACTGAGCAACGGAAGATTGTCAGGCACTTGCACCAGACAGGGAATCTGCGTACGCGCCTCGAAACGGCGTGCCTGCCATTCGATCGCCGAGGCAATGCCGGCGTCGAGAATCGGCGGCCGTAGCGCAGTGGCGACATCACGCACCAGCTGAAACAACTGGGCAATGAGGCGCTTCATGCTGTCCAGCCGCTCACTCAAGCCAGGGTCGAGACTGGCATACGCCAGCTCGCACATCGACGTCTCCAGCTTCAAGACCGTCAACATCTGGCCCAACTCGTCATGAACTTCCCTGGCAATACGGCCTTTTTCCTCCTCGCGCACGCTTTCCAGGTGCGCGGACAATTCGCGTAGCTGATCGTGAGCGCGGCGGCGTTCGCTGACATCACTGAGGAACACCACCAGGTATTCGGCTTCACAAAAACGCAGGAAGCTCAGCGAGACGTCAACCGGCAGAAAACTGCCATCGGCGCGCAGGCAATGGGTCTCAAACACCTGCGGACTGCCCTCACTGGAACGTGCGCTCTTCCACAGATGAAGCCAGCGATCCATGTGCAGACCGGGATCGAAATCGATCAGAGGACGCTCAACCACATGCCCCGGCGCATAGCCCAGCATGGACTCCGCCGCCCGGTTGGCATAGCGCACGCGGCTGTCCCAGTTGACCCAGAGAATACCGACGGTGCTCTGATCAATGGAAAATTGCGCTAGACGCAGCGCCTCTTCACTGGCGACGTGGCGGGCAAGGTCTTCACGCCCGCCGAGCACCTCCCGCTCCAGCGCCTGCTGCTGGCGACGTTGCCAGATCACGATGGCAAAACAGGCCAGCAGCATCACCAGCAGCAGGATGCACAGGTTTTTCCAGAGTTTTGTCGATTCACTGAGGTGCGACGGGGTGAGTGGCATCCAGCGAGCATGCAGTTGTTCCAGCTGCCTGGCAGGAATCGCCCGCAAGGCTTCGCTGACGATAGCTGCCAGCTCAGGCGCGTCGCGCCGTGAAGCCACACGCAGCAGTTGCGGGAGGCCGATATCTCCCACTACCGCCAGCCCGGCGAACTCCGGCTCACGCAGCAGGCGACTCAGTTGCGCCTCGTCCACCACAGCGTAACGTGCCTGCTGACTGAGCAGCAATTGCAGCACCTGACGCTCCAATGGCACGCCTTGCAGGTTCAAATGCGGAAAATTGCTACGCAGGTAATCGGCAGTAGCGCTCGGCATACGCACCGCCACCCTGGAAAGACTGTCGAGTTTTTCCAGTTCCACGGCGGTACCGCCATCACGTTCGCCGATCAACAGCTGCGACACCCGCAGATACGGATCGGAAAACACCCACAGACGCAGCCCCGCAGGGGTTTGCATCAAACCGGGGGCGACGTCGATTTCACCATTGCTCAGGGCTTTTTCCAGTGACGCCTGATCGGCAAAGTTTCGCCACAGCAACTCGGCCGGCAGGGTGGCCGCCAGTGCATTCATCAGGTCGACATTGGCACCAGACAACTGCTGTAAACGCTGGTCGAACTGAGCATAGGGCGCACGCAACACCAGACCGACCCGCAAAGGACCATGCTGATCAAGCCAGCTACGCTGTGCAGGACTCAACTGAGCAGCGGCAGGTGTTTCAGGCTCTTCAGCCTGGGTACTCGCCATCTCAACCATCAAGAGCAAAGCCAGGCAGCCGATAAAGCCGGTGCGCAGAAGACGAATGATCAATGTGTCGCTCTCGTGTGTTCGCATGGCGGTCATGTGCCGCGCAGGCTCATGCCTGACAAAAGCCGATCAACCCATTAGGCTGCCGGGACAGTTACCGGCTTGGAATATCCGATGTCCTACCCCTTTCGCGCAATGCTTCCCGCAGTGTTTCTCTCATTGATGCTTCCTTGCGCCCTGCCTGCGACAGCGGCCGACCCGACGCCAGCGAAGGACGCTGCCGAAGCACCTGTCGAGCGGGCACCACTGCTCAGTCGCGCTCAGGAAGACGAACTGGCGCTGGAGCGTCAGTTGCCTCGCGAGGACCAACAGCAACTGAAGGCCGGGGACGAAAGCTTTCTAGCACTCTGGAAGCCCGCAAACAGCGAAGCACCTCAGGGCGCCGTCATCATCGTCCCGGGCGACGACGAGTCTCCCGACTGGCCGGACGCCGTCGGGCCGTTGCGACGCAAGTTCCCGGATGTCGGCTGGTCGAGCCTGAGCATCACCCTGCCGGACGCTCAGGACACGACCTTGACAGCGCGTGAGCCCGACACCGCGGCTGCAGATGCCAACGCCGAAAAACCGAAGGAAACGCCCAAGGATACAGCGGAGAAAACGCCAGACCCGGCGGCTGAGGCTGAAGCTCAGGCCGCCGCTGCAACCGCCAAGGCCGCAGCCGATGAAGAACGCAACAAGGCTCAGGCCGAGCGTATTTTTGCCCGCATAGAAAGCGCGATCAGCTTCGCGCAGCAGAACAAGGCACACAGCATAGTGCTGGTCGGCCATAGCAGTGGGGCGTACTGGGCGGCCAGGTTCCTCAATGAGCGGACCTCGCCTGTCGTGCAGAAACTGGTGATGATCGCTGCTCGCGAGCCCGTCAATCCCGCACCTACGCTACTGGAAATGGTGCCCTCGCTTAAAATCAAGACCGCTGACTTCGTTTACAAGAACCCTGTGGACCTGGCCGCCAAGGCGCGCTTGCAGGCCAGTAAACGCGCCAAGGGGCCGGGGTTTACCCAAATTGCCCTGATCAACATCATCGGCAATGAAAGCACCGAGCAAGATCAGCTGTTCAGGCGCGTTCGCGGCTGGATAGAGGCCAAAGAGGAAAAGTAAACGCCACGAACGCAGCGCGTTACAGGCGCAGCTTCAGGTGAAGCCGCGCCGGTTTTTCACGACCCGATAGGCGTTGTGCAATGCGCTGGTTTTCTCGGTGGCCACACGCACCTGTCGGGCATCGGCACCCGAGCCGGCGATCTTGTCCGGGTGGTGCCGACTGAGCAAGCGCCGATAAGCGCGCTTGATGCTCAAAGGGTCGGTGTCAGACTTTATACCGAGCAGGGCCATCGCCCCCTTGTAGTCATCACCTGTACTGATCGGCGCACGCCGCATGGGATCATGCTCGCCAGCCAGAGACTCGACCTGCTGTTGCGACCAACCCAGCCACATGCCCCACATGCCGATCAGTTCGCGCTCGACCCGGGAAGCCTTGCCGTCCGCCCAGGCCATACGCCAGCACGCACGCAACAAGGCTTCCGTCAGCTCAGCCTGACCCTGCAAACCGCGCAAATAGCTGCGCAAACCATCGGCACCATCCCTGCCGCGCTTGAAGGCGTTGATGGCGCGTAATTGCTCGGCCTCGTTCAGGTTCAGACGGCGCATCTCGGTACGCGCCTGGTGGATGTGACTGGCGACCACGCGCCCTTCACTCTTGGCCAGCCGGCCCAGCAGCACGAACAACAGATCGTCGCCAGGTATCGCCGCACGCCCGCCCAGACGTTCGCGCAGGTGCGCCCAGCTCTGAATCTTCAGCCGCCGGTCCAGCGCCTGCCCCAACAACGCGCCGAGCATGGCGCCCGGAATGCTGGCAATTGCATAACCGGCTCCAGCGCCGACCAGTGTGCCGGGCCAGAGCATTCAGCGAGTCTCCGCAAGCAACTGCTCGACTTCGGCCAGACGCTCATGAGTGCCGACATCCACCCAACGGCCCCTGAAGTGCTCACCCGTAACCAGCCCCTGGTGCATGGCTTCGCGCAGCAACGGTGCCAGCTTGAACGCACCGGGCTCGCACTCGGCAAAAAGACGCGGATGCAGAATGGCGATGCCGCTGTACGTCAGCCTCTGCCCGGCCGAGTCGTCATCACGCACCTGACCGTCGACCAGTGAAAAGTCGCCGGTCGGGTGATGCGCCGGGTTGTCGATCAGCACCAGATGGGCCAGGCCAGATATCGGCGTGCGCAAAGCGTTGAAATCGTAGTCGGTCCAGACATCACCATTGACCACGACAAAAGGCTCGCTGCCCAGCAACGGCAGCGCACGATGAATGCCCCCGCCTGTTTCCAGCGGCATGCCTTCGGGGGAGTAACGGATGCTCAGGTCAAAACGCTGACCGTCCCCCAGATAATCCTCTATCTGCTGGCCCAGCCAGGCATGGTTGATGACCAACTGGTGAAAGCCTGCCTCGCGCAAGGCATTCAAATGGTATTCGATCAGAGGCACTCCCCCGGCACGCACCAGCGGTTTAGGCGTGTGCAGGGTCAACGGTCGCATACGCTCGCCCTTTCCGGCAGCGAGAATCATCGCTTTCATGCAGTCCTCTTCAAATCAATCAATGTCTGTTGTTTCAAGTTGGCGTTCATCTGTTCGATCAGACTGAAGTAGTTACAGGGTGTTGCAGGCTGGTAAGCAACTGTCCCAATTGCGCCAGTTCGGGCCTTTTCGAAAGAACCGCTTCGATATAGGCGAAGAAGCGCGGGACATCGTCCAGATAACGAGGCTTGCCGTCGCGATGGCAGATTCGCGCGAAGATCCCGATGACCTTCAAATGACGCTGCACGCCCATCAGATCACTGGCGCGCTCGAATGACGCAAAATCTTCCTGCACCGGAATGCCGAGCGCACGCGCCTTGTCCCAGTACGTGTTCAGCCATTGGCTGACACGTTCCTGCGGCCAGCTCAGGAAGGCATCCTTGAACAGGCAGGTCACGTCATAGGTCACCGGGCCATACACAGCATCCTGGAAGTCCAGTACACCGGGACCGGGTTCGCTGACCATCAGGTTGCGGGGCATGTAATCACGATGCACCAGTACCTTGGGCTGCGCCAGCGCACTGTTGATCAGGAGCGCGCTGATCTGCTGCCACTCAGCCTGTTGCTCCTCATCCATCTCGATCCCCAGATGGCGCTTCACGTACCACTCCGGAAACAGCTCCAGCTCGCGTCGGAGCAAGGCTTCGTCATAACTCGGCAGCGGCGTGTCCATCGGCAGTTGCTGGAACGCCAACAGTGCCTCAATGGCTTTGGCGAAGAATGCATCGGCATTGGCATCATTGATCACATCAAGATAAGTATCACGACCCAGATCGTTGAGCAGCAAAAAGCCTTGCGTCAGGTCTTCGGCATATATTTTTGGAACATTAATGCCCGACCTGGCCAATAAATGAGCGATTTCTACAAACGGTTTGCAGTTTTCCTGGGGTGGAGGCGCATCCATGACAATAAAAGTTCGATCGGCACCCTCCCAGCGAAAATAACGGCGAAAACTTGCGTCACTGCTGGCGGCAGTCAACGTGGCCGGGGGAACGGCGCCCCAATTGTGCGCTGCAAAGAGCGCTGGCAACTGCTCATCGAGCCAAACTTTCAGGGATTGCAGGCGTATATCTTGATCTGACATTACAAGGGTCTCCGACGGCGCTAGCCGTCAAGCGGGTCATGCTTTATTATCCGGAATCTTTTTCAGCCCATCGAGAGGCGTGCGGCCCCCCCGCGGGCAGATGGCGCGCAGGAAGCCCGGACTAATAAGATGGCATTGAAATCCCCCGCGTTTCGTAAAAAATTTCCGTTGCTCGTAACCGGCAGTCTGCTGGCGATGCAACCTCTGGCCACTCAGTTCGTGGTCGCCGCGGAACAGTATGACTGCTCAGTCTCTGCTTCGGGTGCCTGGAACTGTGCGCCGAAATCCAACACTGCAGCTGTAGATCTGCCTCCGCGCCCCGTGCATGACACGGCGTCGGTCAGTTCCAACGGCACGGTTTCCTCGGAGAGTACCTCTTCGAGCGGTCAGTCTGCGGGTACGCAGCTGGTCACAGAAGCCAAGGGCAAAGGTCTGAAGTCGCGTAGTGCTGACTACAGCCACCTCGATTGGGTTCCTCGCGAAAAGCTCACCGCAGCGCAACTGGCCGAGACCGGCCCGTATTGCTCGGGTGCCTATGTCGAGCCGATCCGTCCTGGCATGGACGACAAGACGCCGATGAAAGACGCGCCGATGTTCGTGGGAGCCAAGGCTTCGCGTTACGAGCAGGAAGCACAGGTCGCGACCCTCGCCGGTGATGTCGTCATGCGTCAGGGCAGCATGCAGGTCCAGGCCCAGGAGGCCGCCCTGCATCAGGCAGAAAACCGTGGCGAGCTGAACGGCGATGTCCGTCTGCGCGACAACGGTGCACTGATCGTCGGCGACAAGGCCGAGCTGCAGCTCGATACCGGCGAAGCCCGTGTCGACAACGCCGAATACGTCCTGCACAAGTCCAACATTCGCGGTAACGCTCTGTACGCCAAGCGTGCCGAGAACGCGATCATCCGGCTCAAGGACGGTACGTACACCACGTGCGAACCGAACAGCAACGCCTGGACGCTAAAGGGCAACAACATTACGCTGAACCCGGCCACCGGCTTCGGTACGGCGACCAACGTTACCCTGCGGGTCAAGGACATTCCGGTCCTTTACACGCCCTATATCTACTTCCCGATCGACGACCGTCGCCAGTCCGGCTTCCTGCCGCCGACTATTGCGGCAGGCGGCGACAACGGCTTCACGCTCGTCACGCCTTACTACTTCAACCTGGCGCCGAACTACGACGCCACGTTGTACCCGCGCTACATGGCTGACCGCGGCTTGCTGATGGAAGGCGAGTTCCGCTACCTGACCAAAGGCAGCGAAGGCCAGTTCGGCGGCGCATACCTGAACGACGAAAATGACGAACGCAAACAGCAGTCGGACTACGACAAGACTCGCTGGATGATCAACTGGCAGCACAAGGGCGGGCTTGATACACGCTGGCTGACCCAGGTTGATTACACCGACATCAGCGACCCGTATTACTTCCAGGACCTGGAAACCGATCAGATCGGCGTTAAACGCACTGACTACATCAACCAGCAGGGCTCCCTGACCTACCGTGGCGACAGCTACTCGGCAGTGCTCAACGCTCAGGCCTACAAGCTGGCGACGGTTGCGAACGTTACCCCTTACAACCGTTTGCCACAGCTGACACTGAACGGTACGTTGCCTTATAACCCGGGCGGCCTGAAGTTCGATTATCAGACTGAGGCTGTACGTTTTGAGCGTGATCTGCGCAGCGGATCGTTCATCGATGAAGACGGTAACCCGGAAACACGTCTCGACAACAACATCACGGGCCTTGCTCGCGCCAACGGCGATCGCCTGAACCTGGCGCCATCCGTTAGTCTGCCGATGAACTGGTCCTACGGTTTCCTGACGCCGAAGCTCAAGTATGTCTATACCCAGTACGATCTGGATCTGGACAGCCAGGGCAAAGCCTCGCTGCTGGCTGATGAACAATACAGCAGCAGCCAAAGCCGCAGCGTGCCGATCTTCAGCGTCGATAGCGGCCTGTACTTCGACCGCAATACCAACTGGTTCGGCAAGGATTATCGCCAGACACTGGAACCTCGCCTGTTCTATCTCTATGTTCCAGAGAAAGACCAGACTGACATTCCGGTATTCGACACAGGCGAGAGCACCTTCAGCTACGCATCTCTGTTCCGCGATAACCGCTTTACCGGTTCCGATCGCATCGGCGACGAGAACAAGCTGTCGCTGGGCATCACCAACCGCTGGATCGAAGACAACGGTTTCGAACGTCAACGCTTCAGCATTGGTCAGGCCGTCTATTTCGAAGACCGCAAGGTGCAACTGCCTGGCGTTCAGTTTGCAGATCGTGATGACGCGCGTGCCAACGTTTCGCCTTACGCTCTGGAATACGAATACCGCTTCAACCGCGACTGGCGCTTCAACTCCGATTTCAACTGGGATCCGGACAGCAAGAGCACCCGTTCGGGCAGCGCGATGTTCCATTACCAGCCTGAAGCCGAACCCAACAAGATCGTCAACCTGGGCTATCGCTATCGCAACGACCAGATTCGTTACGACGAAAGCACTGGTCGCTGGATCGTAGGGGGTGGCGACTACGGCACGCCTGGCTCACCGAACTACGTGAAGGACTACTACAAGATTCAACAGCACGATTTCTCGGTCATCTGGCCTATCGTGCCGCAGTGGAGCGTGATCAGCCGCTGGCAGTATGACTACAACCGTGCGCGCACCATCGAAGCATTCGGCGGGTTCGAGTACGACAACTGCTGCTGGAAGATGCGTCTGGTCAACCGCTACTGGATCGACTATGACGAGTTCAGCCAGGCTGCACCTCAGAACGAGAAAGGCGACCGCGGCATATTCCTACAAATCGTGTTGAAGGGGCTCGGCGGTGTAACTGGCGCCAAAGTAGACAGCTTCCTCGACAAAGGCATTCAAGGTTATCGTGAACGTGAAGACCAAGCTTTCTGATTGTCTGCGCCCGCTGATGCTGGGCGCGTTACTCCTGAGCGGTGCTGTGCATGCAGCGGTTCAGCCTCTGGACAGTGTTGCGGCCATCGTCGATAACGACGTGATCATGAAAAGCCAGGTGGACCAGCGGGTTCATGAGGTTCAGCAAACCATCGCCAAGCGCGGCTCTGGCGTTCCGCCGGCCGAAGCACTGCAAAAGCAGGTTCTGGATCGTCTGATTCTGGAAAACCTGCAATTGCAGATGGGCGAGCGGTCCGGCATTCGTGTCAGCGATGACGAACTGAACCAGGCAATCGCCTCCATTGCCCAGCGCAACAACATGAGCGTGGAGCAGTTCCGCGCCGCGCTGATCCATGATGGCGTGTCCTACGACGATGCTCGCGAGCAGGTTCGTCGGGAAATGATCATCAGCCGGGTGCGTCAGCGCCGGGTGGCAGAGCGTATTCAGGTCTCCGAGCAGGAAGTCAAAAACTTCCTCGCCTCCGACCAGGGCAAGGCTCAATTGTCTGAAGAGTTTCACCTTGCCAACATCCTGATCGCCACGCCTGACAGCGCATCTTCGGATGTCATTCAGGCCGCAGCCCTCAAGGCCAAGAGCATCTATGATCAGGCGAAGAAAGGTGCTGACTTTGCCAAGCTCGCCGCCACCACTTCCTCCAGCGAAAACGCACTGGAAGGTGGCGACATGGGCTGGCGTAAAGCCGCTCAACTGCCGCCGCCGTTCGGAGACATGCTCAGTTCGATGCCTATTGGTGATGTGACGCCTCCAGCACGTACGCCGGGTGGCTTCATTATTCTCAAACTGCTGGAAAAACGTGGCGGCCAAGGCCAGGCACAGATGCGCGATGAAGTGCATGTGCGTCATATCCTGATCAAGCCAAGTGAAATCCGCAGCGAAGAAGCGACCAAGCTGCTTGCACAAAAAATCTACGAACGCATCGAGAATGGCGAAGACTTCGCGGCGCTGGCCAAAAGCTTCTCGGAAGACCCGGGCTCGGCGCTTAACGGCGGCGATCTGAACTGGGTTGACCCGAACTCTCTGGTTCCGGAGTTCCGCGAAGTCATGAACAGCACGCCGCAGGGCACGTTGTCCAAACCGTTCAAGACCGCTTACGGCTGGCATGTACTGGAAGTGCTTGGCCGTCGTGCCACAGATGCAACCGGTCAGGCGCGTGAGCAGCAAGCGTTGAGCGTGCTGCGCAATCGCAAGTACGACGAAGAGCTGCAAACCTGGCTGCGTCAGATTCGTGACGAAGCCTACGTCGAGATCAAACTCCCTGGCGCGACTCAGGCTGAACAGTGAAACCAAAGCGTTTCGCTCTGACACCCGGTGAGCCGGCCGGCATAGGTCCTGACCTCTGCCTGCTGCTCGCCACTCAGCCTCAGCCCTATCCCCTGATTGCCATTACCAGCCGTGACCTGCTTCTTGAGCGGGCCGCGCAGCTGGGTGTGGCGGTCAGTCTGCTCGACGTCACGCCTGACACCCTCCCCGATCTGCCTGCTCCAGCAGGGAGCTTGTATGTCTGGGACACGCCATTGGCGGAACCTGTACAAACAGGCGTACTGAACAAGGCCAACGCCGCGTTCGTGCTGCAGACCCTGACCCGTGCCGGGCAAGGCTGCCTCGACGGGCTTTTCAGTGGCATGATCACCGCGCCCGTGCACAAGGGTGTCATCAACGACGGTGGCATCGCTTTTTCCGGGCACACCGAATTCCTCGCCGAACTGACCCACACCGAACAGGTGGTGATGATGCTGGCAACCGGCGATCTACGTGTCGCGCTGGTGACCACTCACCTGCCCCTGCGCGAGGTGGCCGACGCTATCACACCCGACCGGCTGGAACGCGTTACGCGCATCCTGCACGCCGATCTGGTCAACAAGTTCGGCATCGCGAAACCGCGCATTCTGGTCTGCGGCCTCAACCCCCATGCTGGCGAAAGCGGGCATCTGGGCCGTGAGGAAATCGACATTATCGAACCGACTCTGGAGCGCCTGCGCAGCGAAGGGCTGGACCTACGCGGCCCGCTGCCTGCCGACACTCTGTTTACCCCAAAATATCTGGAGCACTGCGATGCAGTGCTGGCGATGTACCACGACCAAGGCTTGCCCGTGCTGAAATACAAAGGTTTCGGCGCAGCCGTCAATGTGACGCTTGGCCTGCCGATCATCCGCACCTCTGTCGACCACGGCACGGCGCTGGATCTGGCCGGCAGTGCGAACATCGACACCGGCAGCCTGCACGTTGCGCTGCAAACCGCCTACCAGATGGCCGAGACCTATTCATGACCGAGCAATACCAACACCGGGCGCGCAAGCGTTTCGGACAGAACTTCCTGCACGATGCAGGCGTTATCGACAAGATCCTGCGTGCCATTCGCGCCAAATCCGAAGAACGCCTGCTGGAAATCGGCCCGGGCCAGGGCGCGCTGACCGAGGGGCTGCTCAACAGCGGTGCCCAGCTGGACGTGGTCGAGCTCGACAAGGACCTGATCCCGATCCTCAACAGCCAGTTCGCCGGCAAGCCGAACTTCAGCCTGCATCAAGGCGATGCCCTGAAATTCGATTTCAACAGTCTGGGTGCAGAGCCTCGCAGCTTGCGCGTGGTCGGCAACCTGCCTTACAACATCTCTACACCGCTGATCTTTCACCTGCTGCAAAACGCCAGCCTTATTCGCGACATGCACTTCATGTTGCAGAAAGAGGTGGTCGAACGCATGGCTGCCGGGCCTGGCGGTGGTGACTGGGGCCGCCTGTCGATCATGGTTCAGTACCATTGCCGCGTAGAACACTTGTTCAATGTCGGACCGGGGGCTTTCAATCCGCCGCCGAAAGTGGACTCGGCCATCGTCCGCCTGGTCCCACATGAAACACTGCCACACCAGGCCAAGGATCACCGCGTACTGGAGCGGGTCGTGCGCGAAGCGTTCAACCAGCGCCGCAAGACCTTGCGCAACACGCTCAAACTGTTGCTCAGCAGCGACGAGATCACGGCTTCCGGGGTGGACGGCAGCCTGCGTCCCGAGCAACTGGACCTGGCCGCGTTTGTTCGACTGGCTGACACACTCAGTGAAAAGGTTGTGACGGAGTAACCTTTCGGGACAGGTAGACGACTATACCGTCGTCCCTTTCCGGCTACTTGTCCTAAGCTCTTCTATCTGCCGCACACGCGCGTTTTTTCGCAATGGATTTCAAGGCCTACTGCATGTCAGATTCTCGTTATCAGGTCGACGTCAGCGTCATCACGCGCTTTCTCGCAGAACAATCGCAACCCGAGCAGAACCGCTTCGCCTTCGCCTACACCATCACGGTGCAGAACAACGGCGAACTGCCCGCCAAGCTGCTGTCACGCCATTGGGTCATTACTGATGGTGACGGCCATGTCGAGGAAGTTCGTGGCGAAGGTGTTGTGGGACAACAGCCGCTGATCAAGGTCGGGCAAAGCCATACCTACAGCAGCGGCACAGTCATGACCACCAAGGTGGGTATAATGCAGGGTACTTATCAGATGCTGGCCGAAGACGGCAAACGCTTCGATGCGGTGATCGCGCCATTCCGCCTGGCCGTTCCGGGCTCGCTGCACTGATGGCGATTTACGCGGCAGGCGACCTGCAAGGTTGCCTCGAACCCCTGAAATGCCTGCTGGAGCATGTTCAGTTCGATCCGGATCAGGATCAGCTCTGGCTGGTCGGCGATCTGGTCAACCGCGGTCCCCAGTCGCTGGAAACCCTGCGTTACCTCTATAGCATCCGCGAATCGCTGGTCTGCGTACTGGGTAACCATGACCTGCACCTGCTTGCCGCTGCGCGCAACGCTGAGCGCCTGAAAAAAGGCGACACGCTGCGTGAGATCCTTGAAGCCCCGGATCGCGACGAATTGCTGGGCTGGCTGCGCCGGCAGAAACTCATGCATTACGATGAAAAACGTAACGTTGCTCTGGTGCATGCCGGCATAGCCCCGCAGTGGTCGCTCAATAAGGCCCTGAAGTGCGCCGCCGAAGTGGAGCAGACGCTGCAAGACGATCAGTCCTGTGGCGTCTTCCTCGACGGCATGTACGGTAACGAACCGGCAAAATGGCACAGCAGCCTGAAAGGCGTGGCACGTTTGCGAGTGATCACCAACTACTTCACGCGCATGCGCTTCTGCACCAGCGATGGCAAGCTCGACCTGAAGAGCAAGGAAGGCGTCGGAACCGCCATGCCTGGCTACGCTCCTTGGTTCGACCACAAGAGCCGAAAGACTCGCGAGGTGAAAATCATCTTCGGCCACTGGGCAGCACTGGAAGGCCATTGCGACGAACCCGGTGTCTTTGCGCTCGACAGTGGCTGTGTCTGGGGCGGGGCCATGACTCTGCTCAACGTCGATACACTTGAACGCCATCTGTGCAATTGCGATGCTGTCGGCAACGCTGCCACCGGACCGATTGTCCGCACGCAGCCCGGCACCGCGCAAACCCAGCAACCCCAGGCTCAGGAGCCCCAGCAATGACCGAATTCAAACGTATCCCGCCTGAACAGGCTCAGGCACTGCGCGAACAAGGCGCCGTGCTGGTCGATGTTCGTGATGCTCAGGCCTTTCAGAGCAATCACATTCCTGATTCCCTGCATCTGGATAACCAGTCCATAGCCGACTTCATCCGCGAGGCCGACCTGGACAAACCGCTGGTAGTAGTCTGCTATCACGGCAATTCCAGCCAGAGCGCCGCAGCCTATCTGGTGGGCCAGGGTTTCTCGGACGTGTACAGCGTGGACGGTGGTTTCGAGCTCTGGCGCGCCACTTATCCGTCAGAAACCGCACAAGGCTGATACAAAATATTTTTATGACAGCTGATCCCGCGTTCTACGTGGGCTCGCGCTTCATCTGACGAACGGTCACCCCCTCTTCTCGCGCATCCCTTCTTTATCTTTCCGAATCCGAACTATCCTTAGCCCAGGCCATCCGTATTCAGGGGAGAGCCGGTACACCGGCGCGTGGGTCATCGGTAGTTACTTTTAAGGTGTTCTGGGGGGTAAACAGTGACCGGGTAAACCGGCTACTGCCAGCATCGACTGAGATCCGCCGCCGGCTCTACGTATCGAGCGAGGTGACGTCATGAGCATATTCAGCCACTTCAAAGACCGCTTTGAAAGCACACGACAGGAAGAGCTCTCGCTACAGGAGTATCTAGAGCTCTGCAAACAGGATCGCAGCGCCTACGCCTCAGCCGCAGAACGTCTGCTGCTGGCCATAGGCGAACCCGAACTGGTGGACACATCCGCCAACTCCCGGTTATCGCGAATATTCTCTAACAAGGTCATACGCCGCTATCCGGCCTTTGCCGACTTCCACGGGATGGAAGAATGCATCGACCAGATCGTCTCGTATTTCCGCCATGCCGCCCAAGGCCTGGAAGAGAAGAAACAAATCCTCTATCTGCTCGGCCCGGTGGGCGGTGGCAAGTCGTCCCTGGCTGAAAAGCTCAAGCAACTGATCGAGAAGGTCCCGTTCTATGCGATCAAGGGCTCGCCAGTCTTCGAATCGCCGCTGGGTCTTTTCAACGCCACTGAGGACGGCGCGATTCTGGAAGAAGATTTCGGAATTCCGCGTCGCTACCTGAGCACCATCATGTCGCCGTGGGCGACCAAGCGTCTGGCCGAGTTCGGGGGCGACATCAGCCAGTTCAAGGTGGTCAAGCTCTACCCTTCTATCCTCAATCAGATCGCTGTGGCGAAAACCGAGCCGGGCGACGAGAACAACCAGGATATTTCCGCGCTGGTCGGCAAGGTCGATATCCGCAAACTGGAAGAGTACCCACAGAACGACGCCGACGCTTACAGTTACTCCGGCGCACTGTGCCGCGCCAACCAGGGGATGATGGAATTCGTCGAGATGTTCAAGGCGCCCATCAAGGTCCTGCACCCTTTACTGACGGCGACTCAGGAAGGCAACTACAACAGTACCGAAGGCCTGGGGGCGATCCCGTTCACCGGTATCCTGCTGGCGCACTCCAACGAATCGGAATGGCACAGCTTCCGCAACAACAAGAACAATGAAGCCTTCATCGACCGTATCTACATCGTGAAGGTGCCTTATTGCCTGCGTGTCAGCGACGAGATCAAGATCTACGACAAGTTGCTGTTCAACAGCTCGCTGGCCAAAGCGCACTGCGCACCCGACACACTGAAGATGCTTGCCCAGTTCACCACCCTCTCTCGTCTCAAGGAGCCGGATAATTCCAATATCTACTCCAAGATGCGCGTGTATGACGGTGAGAACCTGAAAGACACCGACCCCAAGGCCAAGTCGATACAGGAGTACCGCGACAGCGCAGGCGTCGACGAAGGCATGAACGGCCTGTCTACCCGCTTTGCGTTCAAGATTCTGTCCAAGGTCTTCAACTTCGACCCACACGAAATCGCCGCTAACCCGGTTCACCTGCTTTATGTGCTGGAACAGCAGATCGAACAGGAACAATTCCCCGCTGAAACCCGCGAGCGCTACCTGCGGTTCATCAAGGAGTACCTGGCACCGCGTTACATCGAGTTCATCGGCAAGGAAATCCAGACTGCGTACCTGGAGTCCTACAGCGAATACGGGCAGAACATCTTCGATCGCTATGTGCTGTACGCGGACTTCTGGATTCAGGATCAGGAATACCGTGACCCCGAAACCGGCGAAATTCTCAACCGCGTGGCCCTGAACGAAGAACTGGAAAAGATCGAAAAACCGGCGGGTATCAGCAACCCGAAAGATTTCCGTAACGAGATCGTCAATTTCGTGCTGCGCGCCCGTGCCAACAACAACGGCAAGAACCCGACCTGGCTCAGCTACGAAAAGCTGCGGGTGGTGATCGAGAAGAAAATGTTCTCCAACACCGAGGACCTCCTGCCGGTCATCAGCTTCAACGCCAAAGCCAGCAAAGAGGATCAGCAGAAGCACAACGACTTCGTCACTCGAATGGTCGAGAGGGGCTATACGGACAAACAGGTTCGCCTGCTTTCCGAATGGTATCTGCGCGTGCGCAAGTCGCAATAAGGCAGGTGCAAGCTTCAAGCTATTGGCTGCACGCGAGCAGCAGTCAGGCCCGGACTCCAGGCTGACAAAGCATTCGCCTGCAGCTTGAAGCTTAAAACTTGAAGCTCCCCGGAGGGGCCTATGAGCTATGTAATCGACCGACGTCTCAACGGCAAGAACAAAAGCACGGTAAACCGGCAGAGGTTTCTCCGTCGTTACCGTGACCATATCAAGAAGGCGGTCGAGGAAGCGGTCAGCCGGCGCTCCATCACGGACATGGAACACGGCGAGCAGATCAGTATTCCCGGGCGCGACATCGACGAGCCGGTTCTGCACCACGGTCGTGGCGGCAAGCAGACGGTCGTTCACCCTGGCAACAAGGAATTCACCACCGGCGAACATATCGCCCGCCCGCAAGGTGGCGGCGGAGGCAAAGGGCCAGGCAAGGCAGGTAACTCCGGCGAAGGCATGGACGAGTTTTCGTTTCAGATCACTCAGGAAGAGTTTCTCGAGTTCATGTTCGAAGACCTCGAACTGCCCAATCTGGTCAAACGCAACCTGACCGGCACAGACACGTTCAAGACGGTACGGGCCGGGATCAGTAACGAAGGCAACCCGTCGCGCATCAACATCATCCGCACGCTGCGCTCGGCCCACGCGCGACGCATCGCACTGTCAGGCAGCAGCCGGGCAAAACTCCGCGAAGCGACCAGCGAACTTGAGCGCTTGAAACGCGAGGAGCCCGACAATTTCGGCGACATTCAGTTGCTGGAAACCGATATCGAAAAACTCAAGGCGCGCATTCGTCGCGTGCCTTACCTGGACACGTTCGACCTCAAATACAACCTGCTGGTCAAACAGCCCAACCCAAGTTCCAAGGCCGTCATGTTCTGCCTGATGGACGTTTCCGGCTCCATGACCCAAGCCACCAAAGACATCGCCAAACGGTTCTTCATCCTGCTGTACCTGTTCCTCAAGCGTAATTACGACAAAATCGACGTCGTGTTCATTCGTCACCACACCAGTGCCCGCGAAGTGGACGAAGAAGAGTTTTTTTACTCCCGGGAAACAGGCGGCACCATCGTTTCAAGCGCTCTGAAACTGATGCAGGAAATCATGGCTGCGCGCTACCCGGCCAGTGACTGGAACATTTACGCAGCCCAGGCTTCGGACGGCGACAACTGGAACGACGACTCTCCCATCTGCCGCGAGATCCTGACCAAGCAGATCATGCCCTTCGTGCAGTACTACACGTACGTGGAAATCACGCCGCGTGAACATCAGGCCTTGTGGTACGAATACGAGCGTATCAGTGACGAGTTCGCCGATACGTTCGCCCAGCAGCAGCTGGTCTCTGCCGGCGATATCTATCCGGTATTCCGCGAACTCTTCCAGCGAAGGTTAGTGTCATGAGCGCCAGAGAGCAGAAACGCCAACCCCTCTCCATCGGGTCAGAGTGGACGTTCGAACTGATCCGGGCCTACGACCGGGAAATCGGCAGAATTGCCGAGCGGTACGCCCTGGATACCTATCCCAATCAGATCGAGGTGATTACCGCCGAGCAAATGATGGACGCTTATGCCTCGGTGGGTATGCCACTTGGCTATCACCATTGGTCCTATGGCAAACACTTCCTCAGCACCGAAAAATCCTACTCGCGGGGCCAGATGGGGCTGGCCTACGAGATCGTGATCAACTCGGACCCTTGCATCGCCTATCTGATGGAAGAGAACACCATCTGCATGCAGGCGCTGGTCGTCGCTCACGCCTGCTATGGGCACAACAGCTTTTTCAAAGGCAATTACCTGTTCCGTACCTGGACCGACGCCAGTTCGATCATTGATTATCTGGTGTTCGCCAAGCAGTACATCATGCAGTGCGAAGAACGCCACGGGATCGATGCCGTGGAGGACCTGCTCGACTCCTGCCATGCACTGATGAACTACGGGGTGGACCGCTACAAGCGTCCGTACCCGATTTCTGCCGAAGAAGAGCGGCGTCGACAGAAAGATCGTGAAGAACATCTGCAACGGCAGATCAACGATCTTTGGCGCACCATTCCGAAGAACGCCGACAAAAGCAGCAAGGAAGACAATGCCCGCTTCCCTGCCGAACCGCAGGAAAACATTCTTTACTTCATCGAGAAGCACGCGCCGTTGCTGGAGCCCTGGCAGCGTGAAGTGGTGCGGATCGTGCGCAAGATTGCTCAATACTTCTATCCGCAACGCCAGACCCAAGTGATGAACGAAGGCTGGGCGACCTTCTGGCACTACACGTTGATGAACGACCTGTACGACGAAGGCCTTGTCACTGACGGCTTCATGATGGAGTTCCTGCAGTCACACACCAGTGTGATCTACCAGCCTGGCTTCGACAGCCCTTACTACAGCGGCATCAACCCATACACTCTGGGTTTCGCGATGTATCAGGACATCCGACGGATGTGCGAGCACCCCACGGATGAGGACCGCCAGTGGTTTCCGGAAATCGCCGGAACCGACTGGCTGACGGCGATCAAGTTCGCAATGAGCAGCTTCAAGGATGAGAGTTTCATCCTCCAATACCTGTCGCCGAAGGTCATTCGTGACCTCAAGCTGTTCAGCATCATGGACGACGATCAGAAAGAAGACTTGGTCGTGCCTGCCATTCACGATGAAAACGGCTATCGGACAATCCGCGAAATCCTCGCCGCCCAGTACAACCTCGGCAACCGTGAGCCCAACATACAGATCTACAGCATTGATCGACGCGGCGATCGCTCGCTGACCCTGCGCCACCAGCAGCACAACCGCAAACCGCTGGGCGACTCGACGGACGAAGTGCTGAAGCACTTGCATCGGTTATGGGGTTTCGACATCCATCTGGAGACGGTTCAAGACGACGAAGTCGTCAAGACACACCATGTACCGCCAAGAAGCGAAAACGCCGACAGTGAGTTTCCCCGGCGTGATTTGGCGGTCGTACACCTCTAGGCTGGCAAGCGGTAACGATTAATTATCAGCCATGCCATCGGTTTGGCCTCC
Organism: Pseudomonas tremae; assembly: GCF_001401155.1. Classification (GTDB taxonomy): domain Bacteria; phylum Pseudomonadota; class Gammaproteobacteria; order Pseudomonadales; family Pseudomonadaceae; genus Aquipseudomonas; species Aquipseudomonas tremae. The sequence continues at coordinate 22,431 of NZ_LJRO01000467.1, read as the reverse complement.
GCGAGCGCGACACAGGGTTTATCCTGTCGCGCTTACGGAGGCTTTTTATGCAGATTTATAAAGTTGGCGGTGCAGTACGCGACCGCCTGCTGGGGCAACCCGTCACGGACATCGATTGGGTAGTGGTGGGCGCGAGTACCGAGGAAATGCTGGTCAAGGGCTATCGCCCGGTCGGCACAGACTTCCCGGTGTTCCTGCACCCGCTGACCAACGAGGAATATGCGCTGGCGCGCACCGAGCGCAAAAGCGGCGTGGGTTATGGCGGCTTTGTTTTTCACGCAAGCCCCGAGATCACGCTCGAGCAAGACCTGATCCGTCGCGACCTGACCATCAATGCGATGGCCGAGGACAAGGACGGCAATCTGACCGACCCCTACAATGGCCAGCGAGACCTGGAAGCGCGCATCTTGCGTCACGTTTCGCCCGCTTTCGCCGAAGATCCGCTCAGGGTTCTGCGCGTTGCCCGATTCGCCGCGCGTTATGCCGGCTACGGTTTCAGCATCGCCCCCGAAACGATGAACCTCATGCGGCAGCTTAGTGAGTCAGGCGAACTCAAGGCCCTGACCGCCGAGCGAAGCTGGAAAGAAATCTCGCGCGCGCTTATGGAAGAACAGCCTCAGGTATTCATCCAGGTACTGCACGACTGCGGTGCGCTCGGAGAATTGATGCCGGAGGTCGAAGCGTTGTTCGGCGTTCCGCAGCCGGCTGCGCACCATCCGGAAATAGACACCGGCGTGCATGTACTGAGCGTGCTTGAGCAGTCTGCCCGTCATCAGCATCCGCTGACCGTACGCTGGGCCTGCCTGCTGCACGACCTGGGCAAAGGCTTGACGCCCGAATCCGAGTGGCCCCGCCATATTGCCCACGAGCACACCGGCCTGCGTCCGATAAAAGCAGTCAGCGAACGTTTTCGGGTACCCAAGGACTGTCAGGAACTGGCGCTGCTGGTTGGCCAGTACCACACTCATGGGCACCGCGCGCTGGAACTGAAACCCTCGACCTTGCTGGACCTGCTGCACAGCTTCGACGTCTATCGCCGCCCGCAGCGATTCGAGGAATTCATTGCCGCCTGCGAAATGGACGCACGAGGCCGTCAGGGTTTCGAGCAACGCAGTTATCCACAGGCCGACTACCTGCGCGGCGCAGCCGAGGCTGCACGCACGGTTTCAGTACAGCCACTGCTGGAACAGGGCCTCAAAGGCAAGGAACTGGGTGATGCACTGAAGAACGAGCGCTTGAAGGCACTGAAAATCTACAAGGCCGAGCATGCCGCCTGACTGACTCGCTCACCTTATCGCTCCCAGCGCTGAACGTCTGTCTATCGCTTCCACGCTCCAGCGTGGTAGCGCAGCCCTGGACGCTCCGCGCCCGATCTTCAGCCCCTGACGGACGACGAAGCCTCACTACCTGCATCGCACGAGAAGCGTCTTCCCTGAACCCCAAGCAACCTCAGCTACGCAGCAAACCTTCAGGCGTCAGCCCCACACCACGCCACTCAAACGCAACAGGCCAGAGCTGCTGATCTATCTGCGCATCAGCCCATAATTTGCCAAACGAGACACCCACTCCCGGATGCTCACGTTCGGGGGCGATCAATGCAAGTGGGCGCAAAACGAAGGCGTTCTTGAGGATCTCAGCCCTCGGCAGTATCAGCCCGTCGAAATTGCCAACCTGTTCGCCGTACAGCAGCACGTCGATATCCAGCGGCAGACCCACACGATCAGGCGCATATCGACCGTTGTCCGCCTCGATGAATTTCAGGCGGCGGTCGAGCTCGGTCAGCGGCAGCTCGGTCAGCGCCGAAACCACCAGATTGAAGAATGGCCCGCTCTTGATGCCCACTGCATGGCTCTCGAACACCGGCGAGCAAGTCATGTCGGTCAAAAAACCATCCAGCGCCTCAAGCCCCGCCTGCAGGTGCCGCTCACGCTCGATGTTGCTCCCCAGACCGAGGAAAATCCGGGTCAGCGACATCCGCGCTCGATCTCCACGCCGACGCCGGAGGCGGCAGCAACGGCGCCCGGCTTGGTCACTTTCAGACGCAGCCAGGGGATATTGAATTCGCTCATCAGCACTTCAGCCAGACGTTCGGCGAAGGTCTCGACCAGTTGAAACTGCGCCTGCTCGGCAAACGCCTGAATGCGTGCTGAAACACTGGCGTAGTCGAGCGCCTTGCTCAGGTCGTCACCCGCAGCGGCAGGGCGATTGTCCCAGGCAAAAACGAGGTCCAGACGTAGGCACTGACGAATGCCGCGCTCCCAGTCATACGCGCCGATGACGGTATCGACCTCAAGGCCCTCAATGAAAACTCTGTCCAAGCACTACTCTCCACTGCACGACAAGGGCGCGATGCGCCGTTAGAATCAGGGCATCCTCGCCCGGAATGGTTAGCATGTTTTGGTTACTGGCGACTTTCGCCTACCTGCTCGGCTCACTGTCCTTTGCCATCCTGCTCAGCCGTCTCAGTGGCAGCCCGGACCCGCGCGCCAGCGGTTCCGGCAATGCCGGCGCCACCAACATGTTGCGTCTGGCCGGAAAGAAACTGGCCATCCTTACTCTGCTCGGCGACCTCTGCAAGGGCATGGTTCCGGTACTTCTCGCCGGCGCCTGGGGCCTTGATCCATCGCAACAAGGCTGGCTCGGCGTCTGCGCCGTGCTCGGCCACCTGTTCCCGCTGTACTTCAGGTTTCGCGGCGGCAAAGGCGTGGCAACTGCTGCCGGCGTATTGCTCGGGCTATATCCACCTGCAGCAGCACTGGCGATAGTCGCCTGGCTGCTGACCTTCTACCTGACCCGAACCAGCTCGCTTGCGGCGCTGATCGCCACGCCCCTGACGCTGCCGTTACTGGCCTGGCAGGAACCTCACGCCTTGCTGCCAATGAGCGTGCTGACCCTGCTCATCGTCTGGCGCCATCGCGGCAATCTACGCGACCTGCTCGCCGGGCGCGAACGGCATTTCTGAGCGAAAGTGCAAAAACGCCACCCTCACGCACGTTCAGATTCCCGACAACTGCTCCATAGGCCAGCGCGCCTGCACACTGATGCTCAAATCTTCCTTCTGCCCTGCCTGCAGACGCTGGCAGCCGGCAAAGGCGATCATCGCGCCGTTGTCAGTGCAGAATTCCGGCCGGGCGTAATAAACATGCCCACGCAGGTCGCCTAGCATGCTCTCCAGCGAAACCCGCAGCGCCTTGTTGGCACTGACGCCGCCAGCGATGACCAGGCTCTTGAGCCCGGTCTGCTTGAGCGCGCGCTTGCACTTGATGGTCAAAGTCTCCACCACCGCCTGCTGGAAGGCCAGCGCGATGTCGCAGCGGGTTTGCTCACTGTCGTCTCCAGCACTCTGGCGCTGCTGCCAGGTATTGAGCGCAGAGGTTTTCAACCCGCTGAAACTGAATGCCAGCCCCGGGCGATCAGTCATCGGCCTGGGGAAGACAAAACGCCCCGGCACACCCTTCATGGCCGCCTTCGAGATCTCCGGGCCACCGGGATACTGCATGCCCATCATCTTCGCGGTCTTGTCGAACGCTTCGCCTGCGGCATCATCCAGCGTCTCGCCCAGCAGCTCGTACTGGCCGATGCCGTCGACACGCACCAGCTGGGTATGACCACCTGACACCAGCAGAGCGACGAACGGAAACTGCGGCGGGTTCTCTTCCAGCATCGGGGCCAGCAAATGGCCCTCCATGTGGTGAACACCCAGCGCGGGAATATCCCACGCAAATGCCAGCGCCTGAGCGCACGACGCACCGACCAGCAACGCACCCACCAGGCCAGGACCGGCGGTGTATGCAATAGCATCGATATCCGTGGCAACACAGTCGGCTTCGGCCAGTGTCTGGCGGATCAGGGGCAGCATGCGCTTGACGTGATCACGCGAGGCAAGCTCCGGCACTACCCCGCCGTAAGCGCGGTGCAGGTCGATTTGACTGAATAATGCGTCTGCCAGCAAACCGCGTTCGCTGTCATATAACGCGACGCCGGTTTCGTCGCAGGAGGTTTCTAATCCCAGTACTAGCATGGGTTGCGCCTTGTTGGGGGCAGGTTTGAAGGCGCGCATAATAGTCGCCACCCGAGGTGCCGACCAGCGGTTTTCGATCAGAGGCTTTGCATTCCTCTCAATGAGGGGTTAACATCCGCAACCCTTAAAAACCGACGTACTTTTGTGCAGTGTTTGCACTAAGCGTTGACCCCGGTAATGAATGAAGGTAGCTCTGGATGCCAGCCGTCAAAGTTAAAGAGAACGAACCCTTCGACGTAGCTCTGCGTCGTTTCAAGCGCTCCTGCGAAAAAGCCGGTGTTCTGGCTGAAGTTCGTAGCCGCGAATTTTACGAGAAGCCGACTTCGGAGCGTAAGCGCAAGGCAGCAGCTGCTGTCAAACGCCACGCCAAGAAAGTCCAGCGCGAACAGCGCCGCGCCGTTCGTCTGTATTAATTTACAGACTTTCGTCGCAAGCTTCTGCCTTGCCCGGCCACACAGCCGGGCTGTCGGCAGTTAAAGCTTTGCTGTTTTGCGTTAGCTAGATTGATTGAACTGTCCAGGCCGCCGATGCGACCCATACATCCAGTCAAGCACGTCCAGCCTGTTCACAGGCAGCATTGGTCACGCCCACTCGGGCAGCAGATCGACCAATGACAAGACGAGTATGCCTTGATGACTTCGCAAGAAGCTCAGCCAAGGCAGCGTCGTTTCAGGCAACTGGAATGCGCATTCAAGCCTTTGGCTCGATGACCTGTCTGCACAATCACTTGTCCCCTTTTATTCAAGAACACAGCACCGACCTTCGGATGCAAAGACGTGCCCGCTTGTTGCCTTTTCAATGCAAAAAGACGGCTGACAGGCTGACGGAACGCTCGTAGAGTCTCCCGATACTTCTGCAACACGCTTGAATGACGAGAACGCCATGGCCGGGCTGATCCCCCAGAGCTTTATCGACGACCTTCTGAACCGCACCGACATTGTCGATGTTGTCAGTTCGCGCGTGCAGCTCAAGAAATCCGGCAAGAACTACAGCGCGTGCTGCCCTTTTCACAAAGAGAAGACACCCTCTTTCAGCGTCAGTCCGGACAAACAGTTTTACTACTGCTTTGGCTGCGGCGCAGGCGGCAACGCACTCGGCTTCATCATGGACCACGACAACCTGGATTTCCCCCAGGCTGTCGAAGACCTCGCCAAAGCCGCCGGCATGGAAGTGCCCCGCGAACAGGGGGTCAAGGGTCAGAAGCCTCGTCAGCCGACCGATTCTCCGCTTTACCCGCTGCTGACCGCTGCCGCAGAGTTCTATCGTCAAGCCCTGAAAAGCCATCCATCGCGCAAGGCAGCGGTGGATTACCTCAAGGGCCGTGGTCTTTCCGGTGAAATAGCCAGGGATTTCGGCCTGGGCTTCGCGCCGCCTGGCTGGGACAACCTTTACAAGCACCTGAGCAGCGATTCGTTACAGCAAAAGGTCATGATCGACGCAGGCCTGCTGATCGAGAACGCCGAAACCGGCAAACGTTATGACCGCTTCCGCGACCGGGTCATGTTTCCGATCCGCGACTCCCGAGGCCGGGTCATCGCCTTTGGCGGGCGCGTGCTGGGTGATGACAAACCCAAGTACCTGAACTCCCCGGAAACACCTGTTTTCCACAAGGGCCAGGAGCTCTACGGGCTGTTCGAAGCGCGCAAATTCAATCGCAACCTCGATGAAATCATTGTCGTTGAAGGCTACATGGACGTGATCGCCCTGGCCCAGCAAGGCTTGCGCAATGCCGTGGCCACGCTGGGCACCGCCACCAGCGAAGAGCATCTGAAACGCCTGTTCAGGGTCGTGCCGAACGTCTTGTTCTGTTTCGACGGCGATCAGGCCGGGCGCAACGCAGCATGGCGAGCGCTTGAGGCTACCCTGTCGAACCTTCAGGACGGTCGGCGGGCGCGCTTTCTGTTCCTGCCTGAAGGCGAAGACCCGGACACACTGGTGCGCTCCGAAGGCACCGACGCGTTCAAGGCGCGCATCAATCAACATGCCCAGCCGCTGGCCGACTATTTTTTCGAGCAACTGACCAAAGAATCCGACCCGCGCTCGCTTGAAGGCAAAGCGCACATGGCCACGCTCGCAGCACCATTGATCGATAAAGTGCCAGGCGCCAACCTGCGTATTCTGATGCGTCAGCGCCTGACCGAAATAACCGGGCTCACTGGCGAGGCCGTCAGCCAGCTGGTGCAAAGCGCACCCGCTGATGCGCCGCCAAGCTACAACCCGTATGTCGATTACGATGCGATGCCTGACTTCGCCGACTATCAGCCACAGGGCGGCTACGAACAGCCGCAGGAATGGACGGCGAAGAAAACCGGCGGCCCGAATCAAAAAAAATGGGACAACAAGCCCTGGGGCAAAAAAGGCAAGCGTCAGGACTTCGAACCGCGCACGCCACGCCTCCCGACAGCGGTCGAGCCGCCGATGCAGGCCGCCTTGCGGACACTGCTGCACCACCCGGAACTCGCCGAAAAGGTCGAAAATGCCAGCCATTTCGCGGCAGAAGACCAGTCAATCGCACAATTACTTGTCGCGCTCATCGAAGCGAGGCAAAAGAATCCCAACCTGCGGTCGTTACAGTTGATAGCACGATGGCATGGGACCGAGCAGGGCCGCTTGTTGCGTGCCCTGGCCGAAAAGGAGTGGCTGATTGAGGCCGACAACCTTGAACAACAGTTTTTCGACACTATAACTAAGCTATCGGCGGACCAACGTTCGCGAAATATTGATCAATTGATCAGAAAAGATCGTGACACCGGCCTGACGGCCGAAGAGAAAGCGCAGCTTGTAAAGCTGCTCAGTCGTAATGATTCTGCACAAAACCCGACCTCAACTGGCGCGTGAGGTCATAGCTCGGGTATAATCCTCGGCTTGTTTTTTGCCCGCCAAGACCTTCAGTGGATAGGGTGTTATGTCCGGAAAAGCGCAACAGCAATCTCGTATCAAAGAGTTGATCACCCTGGGTCGTGAGCAGAAGTATCTGACTTACGCAGAGGTCAACGACCACTTGCCCGAGGATATTTCAGATCCCGAGCAGGTGGAAGACATCATCCGCATGATCAACGACATGGGGATCCCGGTACACGAGAGTGCTCCGGATGCGGACGCCTTGATGCTGGCCGACGCCGATACCGATGAGGCAGCCGCTGAAGAAGCGGCCGCAGCATTGGCAGCGGTCGAGACCGACATCGGGCGCACCACCGATCCCGTTCGTATGTACATGCGTGAAATGGGCACCGTTGAGCTTCTGACCCGTGAAGGCGAAATCGAAATCGCCAAACGTATCGAAGAAGGCATCCGTGAAGTGATGGGCGCAATCGCGCACTTCCCTGGCACGGTTGACCATATTCTTTCCGAGTACACACGTGTCACCAGCGAAGGCGGTCGCCTCTCCGATGTATTGAGCGGTTATATCGACCCGGACGACGGCATTGCGCCGCCTGCCGAAGTGCCTCCGCCCGTCGACCCCAAAGCCGCCAAGGCAGAAGGTGACGACGAAGAGGAAGAGTCGGCAGACGCCAGCGATGAAGAAGACGAGGTCGAGAGCGGCCCTGATCCGGTCATCGCCCAGCAGCGCTTCGGTGCGGTTTCCGATCAGATGGAAATCACCCGCAAGGCACTGAAGAAGCTTGGCCGCGACGACAAGCACGCCATTGCCGAAATGGTTGCACTTGCCGAACTGTTCATGCCGATCAAACTGGTTCCAAAACAGTTTGAAGGTCTGGTAGAGCGTGTGCGTGGTGCCCTAGAGCGCCTTCGTGCCCAGGAACGCGCCATCATGCAGCTGTGTGTACGTGATGCACGTATGCCGCGCGCCGACTTCCTGCGCCAGTTCCCAGGCAACGAAGTTGACGAAAGCTGGACTGACGCACTGGCCAAAGGCAAGAGCAAGTACGCCGAAGCCATTGCTCGTCTGCAACCTGATATCCAGCGTTGCCAGCAGAAGCTGTCTGCACTGGAAGAAGAGACCGGCCTGAAAATCGCCGAGATCAAGGACATCAATCGTCGCATGTCGATCGGTGAGGCCAAGGCCCGCCGCGCGAAGAAAGAGATGGTTGAAGCGAACTTGCGTCTGGTGATCTCCATCGCCAAGAAGTACACCAACCGTGGCCTGCAATTCCTCGATCTGATCCAGGAAGGCAACATCGGCTTGATGAAGGCTGTGGACAAGTTCGAATACCGTCGTGGTTACAAGTTCTCGACGTATGCCACATGGTGGATCCGTCAGGCGATCACTCGCTCGATTGCCGACCAGGCACGCACCATTCGTATTCCGGTGCACATGATCGAGACGATCAACAAGCTCAACCGTATTTCCCGCCAGATGCTGCAGGAAATGGGTCGTGAACCGACTCCGGAAGAGCTGGGCGAACGCATGGAAATGCCTGAGGACAAAATCCGCAAGGTACTGAAGATCGCCAAAGAGCCGATCTCCATGGAAACCCCGATCGGTGACGACGAAGATTCGCACCTGGGTGACTTCATCGAAGACTCGACCATGCAGTCGCCAATCGATGTCGCCACTGTTGAAAGCCTGAAAGAAGCGACACGCGAAGTGCTGTCGGGCCTCACCGCCCGTGAAGCCAAGGTTCTGCGTATGCGTTTCGGCATCGATATGAATACCGACCACACGCTTGAAGAGGTCGGTAAGCAGTTTGACGTGACCCGCGAGCGGATTCGTCAGATCGAAGCCAAGGCACTGCGCAAACTGCGTCACCCGACCCGAAGCGAGCATCTGCGCTCGTTCCTCGACGAGTAATCGCACTAGCGCGTCACCAAAACCCCCGGCCTGCCGGGGGTTTTGCGCTTCTGGCGAACTAGAATCCCCTCCAGACTGACCGATATGCAACCTGGTCGACATTACGCGCTGTCAGCCATCGGTCTAATTGCAGGCCTCGGCGAATTGACCTACAACTATGTATCTACCCGGATACAGCGCTTTCGGGGCAGGCACTGGTTCGACACCTGGCCCAAGGCCGCGCCACAACATCTCAGTAATGATCAGACACGGAAGTGAACCACTTATGCGTGGACCAATGATCGACATTAGCGACCGGGAAGCCCTGCGTCTGTCAGAAGGCAGGTTTGCGACGGTCTTCGCCCAATGCCCGGACGCAATGATCATAGCCAGCCTCATTGATGGGCACATCATGGATGCCAACGAGGCGTTCGTCGAACAGACGGGGCTTGCCATAGATGACGTGATCGGCAAAACCCCCACCGAGCTGGACCTATGGGCGGTGCCCGGGATGGGGCCGAAGATTCTTCAGCAACTGCAAACCGGCGATATCCACAATCTTGAGATCCCCTTCCGTCGCCATAACGGCGAAACCTTTTCAGGGCTCATGTCAGCGCAACCGCTTGATCAGGGTTCCACGAAAGCGGTGCTAGTGGTCGTTCGAGACATCACCCAGCTCAAACTGGCGCAACAGCAATTGCAAATGTCCGAAGAGAAGTTCGCCAAGGCGTTCCATGCTTCGCCCGACGGGCTAGGCATCACCCGCCAACTGGACGGAATGATGCTGGAGGTCAATGAAGGTTTCTGCCAGATCACCGGGTATGACGAACAATACTGCCTTGAGCACTCGACGTTCGATCTGGGCATCTGGGCTGATCTGAACGAGCGTTATCAACTCATCGAACAAATGAAGCGTAATGGCTCGGCCCGGGACTTCCGCGCCCGGCTGCGCACTGCCAGCGGTGCTATCAAGCTGTGCGAGCTGTCCTCGCAACCGCTTATCATTGCTGGCGAAGAGTGCCTGCTGACCATTTCGCGGGACATTACCCAAAGTCAGCAAATGCAGGAAAAGCTGCTGCTGGCCGCAACGGTTTTCGAGAGCACGGCCGAAGGCGTACTGATCACCGACACCTTCCAGCGTATCAGTGCCGTCAACCGCGCCTTTACTGAAATAACCGGGTACAGCGAAAGCGACGCCATCGGCCAAACACCTCGTCTGCTTGCTTCAGGCCAGCATGACAGCGCTTTCTACGCCTCCATGTGGCATCAATTGACAGCGGAAGGCCATTGGCAAGGCGAGATCAGCAACCGGCGCAAGAACGGCGAGCTGTACCCAAGCTGGCTGACGATCAGCGCCGTACATAACAAAGAAAACCTGCTCACCCACTTCGTCGCAGTGTTTGCAGACATTTCCAGCCTCAAGCAGGCCCAGGCGCGCCTGGACTACCAGGCCCACCACGACCCGCTCACCGGCCTGCCCAACCGCACCCTGTTCGAGAGTCGCCTTCAGTCAGCGTTACTGCACAGCGAAGAGTCCGGCAGCCTTGGCGCCGTTCTGTTCCTTGACCTGGATCGCTTCAAACACATCAATGACAGCCTGGGCCACCCGGTGGGCGATCTATTGCTCAAGGGCATCGCCCATCGGCTCAAGGAAACCCTGCGCGACATCGATACCGTGGCGCGCCTCGGCGGCGACGAGTTCATCGTCCTGCTGCCTGGCCTGCTGCACGCCAGCGACGCCAAAGCCATCGCCACCAAACTGCTGGCCTGTTTCAGCACGCCGTTCGAGTTAGGTGAGCACGAGCTGTATATCAGCTCGAGCATCGGCAGCTGCGTGTTCCCCACCGATGGCACCGATGTAGCTACCCTGGTCAAAAATGCCGACGCCGCCATGTACCGCTCCAAGGCACAGGGCCGCAACCGGGTCGAGTGCTACACCCGCGACCTCACCGAACAGGCCAGCGAGCGCATAGCGCTCGAGCAGGAATTGAGAAGAGCACTGGACCGCAATCAGCTGAGCCTGGCCTTCCAGCCCAAGATCAGCCTCCTCGACGGCACACTGGTAGGCGCAGAGGCACTGATCCGCTGGAGCCACCCTACCCTCGGCGAAGTCCCGCCCGAACATTTCATTCCGCTTGCGGAAGAAAACGGCATGATCCTGCAGATTGGCGATTGGGTGCTGGAGCAGGCGTGCCTGAAAATGGGCAAATGGCGCAAGACCTTCAAACTGTTCGGGCCGGTATCGGTCAACCTGGCCGGCGCCCAACTGCGCCAGCCAAACCTGGTCGAACGCATCGAGCGACTGCTTGCCGACAACGGCTTGGTTCCTAACTGCCTGCAACTGGAAATCACCGAAAACTTCATCATGAGCCAGACCCAGGAAGCACTGGCCGTGCTGCACAAACTGAAAAACCTTGGCGTCCAGCTGGCCATCGACGACTTCGGAACCGGCTACTCCTCACTGAGCTACCTCAAGCGGCTGCCGCTAGACATCCTCAAGATCGACCAGTCCTTCATACGCGGCCTCCCGGAAGACACCCACGACGCCGCCATCGTCCGCGCCATCATCGCACTCGGCCGCAGCATGCAACTGACCGTAATCGCCGAGGGCGTCGAAAACAGCGAACAGCAGAAATTCCTCACCGACGAAGGCTGCGAACAGATCCAGGGCTACATCATCAGCCTGCCCCTCAACCCCGACGAATTCAGCACGAAATTTCTTCTTATGAATGTTTCGGACTTTTCGGATAGCACAGCCGCGAAACCGCCGTTATAATCCGCGACCTACTGAGGGCCCATAGCTCAGTTGGTTAGAGCAGAGGACTCATAATCCTTTGGTCCACGGTTCGAGTCCGTGTGGGCCCACCATACTCAAAGCCGCGCATTGCGCGGCTTTTTCATGTCTGCAGTAAAAACAGCTAGACCAGTCCTATAGTCCAAAGGTACAAATTCAGTACAGTGCCGGTACAGCGGTACGCTTTGGGAGCAGGAAAAGATGGCCACCATCGTCAAAACGGCAGCCGGCACCTGGAAGGCCTTGGTACGCAAAACTGGCTGGCCGACCAACACCAAAACCTTCCGCACCAAGCGCGATGCAGAAGACTGGGCGCGCCGCACCGAAGACGAAATGGTCAGAGGCGTTTATATCCAGCGCAGCGGCTCCGAGCGCATGACTTTGGAAATGGCGCTGAAACGCTACCTCAGCGAAATCAGCCCCACCAAGAAGCCGACCACGCAGCGCGCCGAAGCCACCAAAGCCCAACAGCTGATTAGCCACCTGGGTAAATACTCCATGGCCGCCCTCTCTGCTGAAATCATCGCCGGCTACCGCGACACCCGCCTAGCCTCGATCACCAATCGCGGCAAACCCACCAGCAACAACACCGTGCGCCTGGAGCTGGCATTGCTGAGCCACCTGTTCACCGTGGCGATTCAGGAATGGGGCCTGGGGCTCAGCTTCAACCCGGTGCTGAACATCCGTAAACCGAGCCCCGGCGAAGGCCGCGACCGACGCTTATCCGCAGAAGAGGAACGCCGCCTGCTGACAGCAGTGAACAATCACAGTAACCCCATGCTTGGCTGGATCGTCCGTATCGCCCTGGAAACCGGCATGCGCTCTTCTGAGATCACATCCCTGCGCAGACATCAGGTCGACATGAAAAAGCGCGTGGTGCGTCTCTCCGACACCAAGAACGACAGCGCACGCACCGTCCCACTCAGCAAATGGGCCACTGAGACCTTCCAGGCAGCGCTGAACAACCCAATATGTCCGATTGACTGTGACCTGGTGTTCTTTGGCGAACCAGGCAAAAACGGCAAACGCAGCCCCTACGCCTTCACCAAGACCTGGGGTTTGCTGAAAACCAAGCTGGGTATGCCTGATCTTCGCTTCCACGATCTGCGCCATGAGGCTGTAAGCCGATTGGTCGAGGGCGGCCTATCCGACCAAGAGGTGTCCGCCATCAGCGGGCACAAGTCGATGCAGATGCTCAAGCGCTACACGCACCTGCGGGCTGAGGACCTAGTCAGTAAATTGGACAAACTGGACACCAGGCAATCCTGACGTCATCACCAGTCCTTAACAGCTCCAGCCACGTTTCTCCCGGCTGAGAATCCGCCGGGACAAAAGCGGCTACCACTAGAAAAGATTCCAGGGCTAACTGCCGCCAATCAGGCGAGCTAGTCCATCTACCGTGCCCTTGCTAAGCCCCACTTCTTTTGCGATGGCTGCGATTGGCAGCCCACGCCTCAACCCATCTCGAATATCGTCCCGAATGCGCTCAGACACCTGAGCCTCGCCGGTTATCGGATTAAGGTAACTACCCGCAAGATGAGTATTCAGCAGCTCCTCCAAACTCTTTTTGGCTTTGAATATGGTCTGACGCTTAACACCCACGCGCCTTGCCATTTCCGACTGACTGAGCCCCTCACCATGCATGAGCCAGATTTTTTCACGCAACCCCATCGACGTACCGCTGACTGAAGCTATGGCATGCAGGCCTGAATGCACCTGGTCATAGGCTGTCTTCCGTACTTCCTGCATGTCAGCAGCATCAGGAGGACGAAAATTGATCGCAAACTCTGACCTTGCCGAGCCCATCAGCACCGCGAGTTGGCGCTGAAATGCAGGTTTGTAACGCAGATCCGCATGATATTTGGGTGACCCAGGTTTGTGGATTGAGCAATAACGCTGACTTAGATTCCCAGCCCACACTCGCTCGGCGTTGAATCGTTCAAATATACGACTGATTTCTGCAGCTTCTGATTTCGATATCACCGCTGCTGTGGGAGGAAGGTGCCGGCTTGTTTTCAGCATCAGCGCCTGCGCCCATCTGACGCCCTGTTCATCCTCAGCAAGAATGCGCGAACGCAGCACTGCTCTAACCTCTTGCCGCTCTTCGGCGTCAATCTCCTGCAGCTTTTTAGACCTGATGCTTTCTCGCCAACAGAGCTCACAGTAGGCCGTGCCTTGGGGCCGGGTGCGGTCATCTATCAGCGCATCACAATCCCTAAGAGCTTTGGTGAGCTTTGGCCTGAAGTGCCTGAACAATCGAAACAACTCACGCACTGACTCAAGAGCACCACATATAACAGCAGTCTCAGGAAGCGGCGCACCTGAAGGCCCAAGCAAGCTGCGTATTGCAAATCTCAAGTTTGAATCCCAGCGTTGCAGGTTCAGGAGCTGCCAGTCGATCTCGGGCATGCTTTCTGGTTTTGCGCCCACAAAATCACTCGCCACAATCTCAACAGCCAGCGCGGTATCTCTATTTTCGGCTGGACTCATGTAGGGAGCGGCCCAGAAATGTGGCGGCCGCTGCGACATCTCCGATAGAGGAACTCCAGCCAGCAACACCCTTGCCCACTCGCCGTTGTAGCTTTCGATGCAGTCCTCAAAGGCCCCATCAAGGTACTTCCGAACCAAGGGCCAGATTGGATAGCGCCTGGAGGTAAGACTGGACGACGCCGAAATCCCCGAAAGAACTGCTTTAAAGCCCGAACCGAAATCAGACGAGCAACGGGGGTCGCTGGTGAAGCTAGTCAGCAGGTGATCAAGGTAATCAGCGCGAGCCATGTCAGCCTAAAAGTCAAAAACACTCATCTCATTCTAGGCGTAATTACTCGTAGTGTTCCACCTACATTACTCAAGTAGGTGCAGGAACATGACAACAGAAGAACTAATCCTGACCAGCAATGGCGGCTCTCCCCTCCTCTCACTATCGCAGGTAGCAGAGATCCTTCACCGCAGCCCTGAGGGACTGCGCATCACCCTGTCCGGCGACAATGAAATCGCCCGAAACCTAAAGCCATGCAGGATCAAGATTGGCCGCCGCGTTTACTTCCGCGTCGCCGGCGTCGCTCGCTTTATTGACGAAGCTTAAGAACTGCCCGTGTCGACCCTGGCTGCACTTACACGACTGAAAGAGTCACGTTCCAATCGGCCGTCCACTCGACCAGTAGCACAGCATGATGCCCGCCAGCTTGAGATCCAGCTGACTAGCTGGCCAGATGAGGTGAGGGGCGTCCCCAATATCACTCTGCGCTCAGCGCTCTTTGGCTCAAGTCGATCCAGTAGCCAGACGTACCTGCAGCGAGCCGAAATTTACACTCAACGGCCTACGCGGATGAGATATACCGGACCGCGACTAGACCAAGGCGACCTGGATGTCTGGATCACGCTGTTGCACATCGCACGACGGAAAACGATGGGGAAATCCTTCAAGACCAGTGCGTACGAGCTTCTGAAGCAACAAGGAAAGACCGACGCCGGCAACAACAGGAAAACACTCTACAAGCGCCTTTTCCGACTCGCAGCAGCCACGCTTGAGATAAGCGCAACACGACATTCCTACACCGGTGGTCTGGTAGACTCGATCTACAGGGACGAAATCACGCATGAGCTGGTCATCTCCCTTAACCCCGAGTTAAGCAAGCTGTTTGGGCCAAACGAATTCACCCACATTGACTGGTCTATTCGCCGGAGTCTGAACTCCAAGCCACTCGCACAATGGCTGCACGGCTTTTTATCCAGCCACGCCGAGCCCATACCCATGTCGGTGGACACAATTATGCTGATGGCTGGCAGCCTTGACGCCTCACCATCCAGTCGGGAGCAAAACCTCCGCAGAGCACTGGACGCATTACAGCTCGCCAGCGACCTGCATGGGCAGCCGTTCAGCTATGAGATCTGCGGTGGCCTCGTACACATCAAACGAACACCAAGCAGCAGCCAATCCCGGCATCTGGGGAGAAAGGGCAGTAGATCCAAACGGAAAATAGATACCGTACCGTTGGCTAGGCAGTACCGTACTGTCGACTAGGAATTACCGTACCGTTGGCTAGAAAATACCGTACCGTTGGCTAAATTATCCACAGGCTAAATCCGCTGCATCCCACGGAGCTACTGGGCTCCGCAACAAGTGTGTGATGCCTTAATCCTTTCTAATCATTTTAATCTGGCTCGGTGATCTCGATGAGCATGATCGAAACAAGCAGCGGCAATGTCTACGCCGACCTTCGTCATCCAACAGCCAAGGCAATGCTGGCTAAAGCCCAGTTAGTGACCGCAATGACCCAGGCCATCGAGGCAAAGGGAATAACTCTCGATCATGCAGCCAGGCTGATGGGTGTGCCTCTGGATGAACTGAGCAAGCTAATGGCCGGTCAATTCCAGGGACGCTCAACAGGCGAACTGGAACGCATGCATAAGGAGGTTCAGCAATGCAGGAAGATATGACCATCGTAACTGTCGAACACCCCAGCTACTGGCGGGACTACTTCGCCAACCTGACCAAAAATCCGCTAGGACTGGCCGTCTGGCGGGGGATTTTCGACGACACAGAACTAAGCGAATTCATAACCCTGCCAGGCGAGTCCATCGAGGACGCCACCCTGCGCCACCAGCGCAAGCTGATAGCCATGCTAGAAGCTCTTGAGGAGATCCAGCCACCCGAGCTGGAATGGCTGATCACCAGACTACGGCAAGAGCTAAAGCTGTAGCCTCTTTCATACTGATTACCGCTCCAGACCTGGCTCGTCACGCTCCTGCTCTTTCGTGACGCGACGTGACTCAGACTCGATCTGCATCTGCTCCAGCGTTAAAGGAGTATTAGCCCGCTCATTATCAGGCCTCTGCGTCTGGTCATTCACATGCCCCTTCTCAGCCGCCCGCGCCCTCATCTGATCGATGCTGACAACATTCTGACCCCGAGCATGCCCTTGGTCTTTAACATGGCCTTGCTGAGCAGCCTTGGCCTTCATCTGCTCCATTGCGCTCGGCTTTTTGGTTGACTCTTGCTCGCTCTGCCGTTGAAGTTGATTAATCAACCGATCACTCTCGTCGCGTTTCGCTTGCTCCATTCGGCGGCTTTGCACTTGAGCCGCTTTCTCCTGCTCCAGACGCTCCTTTTTATCCTGCAAGGCTTGTGCTTCTTTCTCTGCCTCCGGGCCCTTGCCCTGGGATATCTGGTTTTCTCGACGTTCGTTCTGCTGGGAAAGCGCTGTGGCGATCCGTCCAGCTTCCTCTCTACTGGCCTGCTCGGCCTTCTCCTTACCTTGTTTTGAGTTCTGTACCATGTCGTTTTGGCTCCTGTCTTGGACGGCTTTTATGCTGGTATCAAATGAGCTTCCGCCTGTCTTGACTCGCTCTGCAATGCGCCGCTCACGTTCAGCCTCAAGGCTGATGATTTCAGCTCCTGCACTCGGCACTTCACGCCGCAAAGCTTCACGGGATTGAGAAAGCTCGGCACGGGCCTGGCGGAAGTCGATCACCTTGGCGCGCTGCCCTGGATCTCTCCACTCGCTGGGCAGATGTTTACGCTCTGGCACTAGCCCAGTATTCCGCTCTGCATGGCTACGCATGTCGATCCGTTCAACCGCTCCAGCCTGCTCCAAATGCGAATTGCAGGTCTTCTCCCAACGGTCGCGCAGCTGACGCAATTCAGCTTTGCGCTCTGCCGCACTTAAGGTAAGCCCAGCACTTGGGCCATAGCCCTTGCGGGCTCCACCAGCTGCTGGGTTCTTTGCGTTATAGCGTTTGAAATACTGCTCCGGGTCACGCTCGATACGATCCCGCTGGCGCTCGCTGAACATCAAATGCACGTGCGGCTGCTCGCCACCATCTGCAGCCTTTGGCGTGTGGATGGCCCACTGATAAGCATGGCGATCACCAACCTCCTTGCGCACGAAATCACGCACTAGGTTAGCTCGCTGCTGGGGTGACAACTCACGCGGCAGGGCTATTTCCATTTCACGGTAAGTTGTGCCGTTTTTACGCTCATTGCGGTCAGCAGCATTCCAGAACTCTTGCGGGCAGTGCTGCGCCCAAACCGGCATATTCCCCGACTCGGTAGCCTCCAACTTTTCGTTCTGATCAAGCCTGGCCGCGTACTTACCTTCTCGGGCGATATAGGCCGCGTGCGGGCCCGCCTTACCGGCTTTTCCCACCTTCATACTCAAACGCCCAATGGCCATTTCTGCTTTGCCTCTGCGCTCCTGAATTTTCGCGGGCGCGAAAATACGCCTCCGCTGTGCGCTTGGTTTTTCGCGCCCGCGAAAATTTTGCTTTTGATTCTGCCCCCGGCAGGGCGCGCTGTTTCTGAGGAACGAAGAAACAACTAAGCGCGCCTTCCAATACTGGAAGGATAAAGCAGTCCGCGCGCACATTAAACATATAATAGTTATAATTAAAACCCTAAAAACAAACTTAGCGTAATTAAGCGAAATGAAAGATAAATGGCTTAGCGAAAGAATTCTCCATATAAAAAATCTGAAATCACCAAGTGATCAACAGCGATTACTCCTGATGCTTTCAGAGAAAATCCCTCGAACAAATGACGAAGAGCGAAAGCTCAGTTTTCTCATCAAGGCAGAGTGGGCAGAAGCCAAGGCACAGAAGGCCAGAAGCGATGTAGCTCGTATTGTTAATGCAGAGAAAGAGTCTGCACGTAAAGCCCGGGACCGCGAGCTCTATCAAGCAGCGGGACTACTCATATTGGCGGGCCTAGTCGATACGAAGACAGGAAGCCCGTTGATTGATCGCGGCGAGTTACTAGGCGCTCTGATTGGGGTTGAGGAAACGTCCGTCACCGATGCGGTGAGGACTGAGTGGAAGCGAACGGGAGACGCACTCCTCGCGAGTCGTGAGCGGCCAAGAAAAAATTAGCGGCTACCAGCCGCACCTTAATCACTTCTTGTATAGGCGATAATAATGAGCACTTCAAAAAATAGTTTTTTTGATGACCCTGTGTCAAAGACAAAGTACTGGCTTCTACATCACGAACAGGAACGAATGCGCACTGTCATCAGGCGCAAGTATGAGGGTGTGCTAGATCCACAAGTTTACTGGATCAGTGGAACGGATACTGAGCATGACGGGCTATCAAATGATCATATCGAAAGAATGGCTCAGAGGCTCTCGCTGTCTCAAATTGGTGTTTTCCTCGCGCAACGTATTTGGGCAAAACGAACTTGGTTGGCTGTTCCGGCGCTGATGCTCATCGGATTATTTTTAACTTATGTTTTAGTGAACAAAGCCGGAACGACAACAAATGACACTCTCATCCCTCTGGCGTTTACGATCACTGTATGGCTTAGCGTTTTGCTGTGTTGTTCTGCAACACTATTTGGCCCTCTGATCGCTCAAATACTCCTGCCAAGAACACCTGTACGTCAGGATGAAATCGACTCAGTGAAAAGCATTATTTCCCGGTGCGTTATTCGTGATTTGGAGCCAGGAACTCCGCCCGATTTGGCAGACCGCGCCCGGCTTTTGGTGACAGACTCCAACGGCCAGTCTGTCACGGGACAAGTACTAGCCACCGACCTAGAGTTTTCCGCTGTTCGCTCTGAATGGATGACCACGAAGGCGGTGCTGTTCATGGTTGGTTTAGTAATGCTAACTCCGGCTCTCGCAATCTCATCGCCCATGCTTGCGGTCTTGGATTATTTCGCCCTTTTGGTTTGGAAACGTGTTGCCTTCTGGATTCCGCGTGATCAGGAAAAAGCACAACCGGCGCAGAAGGAAACGGACCCGTCTGTATTTCTCCTTGTCCTTAAAATAGTCATTATTCCAGCCCTGATTTTTGTGGGACTCTCGGCATCCTATCGTGAACATCTGGACACATTCGTTCGACTGGATGCTCAGCTGATTAATTGGCTATACGTTTTAGGTATGTGGGGTTTCGCAATCTATCTTACCTTCACGGCCAAATCTCCTCTTACGGTTCGCGCAATGCTGCTTGATCAAGCCGTGCGTGAAAGCGGTACCGAGCTGTTAATCGACAAGGCCGGGCGCGCGTATTTCCAGCACTTGGAGGAAGCACGGAATGAGCAGATCAAAAACGCCAAAACGGACAGCTCTCCTTTCATTCAACTCGGAACCAGTACTGGCTTGTTAGCGCAACGACGTGACCCGCTAGCACCTACAGAAGCGGGTATACCGTTTGGCCTGTCGGTTACAGATCTGGCTACTCATGTCGGTGTGCTAGGAGCTAGCGGCACGGGCAAAACTTCAGGGGTCATTCGTCCGCTCACCAAACAGTGGATCGATGGCGATCTAGGAGGTCTTCTGGTGCTCGATGGTAAGGGTGCACTGCCGCTTGAGTTCCATGGTATCGACGGCTACACGCTCATCAGCCCGGACCACGGCCCATTCAATCCTATCTACGAGATGACGCCAGATGCTCTGGCTGATGTTTTGCCCGACGTTTGCGACGACGGGAAAGGAGATACCTTCTGGCGGGACTCTGCCCGCCTGATGCTGCGTATGGCGGCAATCCTAGTGGAAGCACATCCCGATCTTCCCTATACGCTGACACAAATCCAGCAGTTTTGCCTGGCAAGCCATCAAGAGCGAGCGGACTGGCTAGACCCCATATCAAACGAGATTGACCACAGCGGCCGCCTGCTCGCAGCTGCTCACTACTGGTTGTTGGAGTATCCCGATTTCCCAGAGAAGACTGCAGGTTGCATCAGCAACATGCTGAGGACTTGGTTGGGGAACATCCTGCTTCAAGAAAAGCTGGGGCCTTGGGTCAATACAACTGATACCCACTTCAGGGTTGAGGGAGTAATGACCGGCCAGAAAATCGGACTCCTATTACCGGAATCGGAATATGGTATTGGCGGGGTTGCGATCTCGGCCCTATGCATGCGACGAGTCTACGACGCGGTGAAAAAACGCGGCGACAATTGGCAACATCTGGAAGGCCACCGGCCCGTGTTACTTGCAGCCGACGAAGTTCAGAACCTATTGACCAAAGCAGACTTAGAGACTGTTCCTGTAGCACGCAGCCTGGGCCTGTACCTAATGTTTGCAACGCAAAACGTCGACGGGTTATACAAACGCCTGGAGCGTGATGGTGCGGTTCAGATGCTCGGTAACCTGGCCAGCATCATTGCTTTAGCTCCCCGTACAGACGATTCAAACAATTACGTTTCCAAGCGTGGTGGCCATGTGTGGAAGGCCTCAACACAAAGCTTCCAAGGACTACCAGACGCGGCAAGCGACCTTGGCCTATACGCTAACTCCGGTACGGATCAAGCAATGCAATCGACGACGCTGAATCGACAGAGTCGCTTTGGCGCGCCACGTCTGTCTTACGCTATCGGTCTTTGGCACCGTCAGTGGACTCCCAAGGCCATGAACTGGCTGAATGGAATGGTAGTGCCGGATGATTCAACTCAGGCACCACAGCGTCCATCGCTACAGCTAGAGCTATCGCCCCTTATCCAGCCTGATGAGATTGATACGTTGCTCGCCATCCCTGGTACTGCGATAGCAATCATCAATCGTGGACGTATTCAACGTCGGGACGTAATCCGGTTGTATCCGAAAACACAGGGGGGTACTGCATGATGACTACTGAAATTCGTATGCCCGTGATGCGTGAAACAGAGGGTCGCTGGTATTGGCCAGGGTCCACTTCTCCAGCCACCCTCCTTGCACTGGCTCTGCTTTTAGTTGCAGTCGTGTATGCCTACCGATATCCCGCAATGAAAGCTGGCGAGGCCGTTCAACGCCTTGAAGCAATCAATGCGCTAAGCGCCCAATCGGTGCAACACACTGAGGCAGCACTTTCTCGCCTGCAAGTTTTGATAGCGGACCAGCCTGAGTGGCTGCGAGAAGTTGCAACCGAACAGACGTCTAACCTTCAGGCGCAGCTGTCGCGTATCAAAGCGCCAAGCCCGGAACAGGTCCTTCAGAAAGCAGCGGCACAACAGGAAAAATACGATCAGGCACAGCAGCTCATCGAGACATCACCGTTCAAAAATCTTACGAAGCAACAGGTGCCGCTGAGCGTTGAGGGAAAATTATTTCTAAGCGCGCTTGAGGTCAAGCAGCCCTCTCGGTTCGACTATCAGCGCTTGTCAGATGGCGTACTCAATGCCCTACCGGTGTTGCAAGAAGGGTTCAAGCTACAGGCTCAGACTGAGACCCTGGTTCATCGACTAGATGTGCAACTGAACGGCGATAAGGCAGGGGCGCTCGGGCCAGCAGCGGCAACAGAGCAAACTTCCGGTTATTACGATCGAGAACAGCAGTCAGAGCCGCAGCAACCGACACCTACAGCATCCATTGACACGCTCAGCAGCGCGATCCGTAAAGCGGAGAGAGACGCAGAACGCCAGGAGCAACGGGCAAAGTTAGAAGCCCAGAATCAAGCACGTCAGGTAGAGCGGGACGCCCGACAGGCGGAGCAGCAGGCAGAACGCGAGCAACAGAAAGCGCAGCGCCTTTCTATTCAGCGCCAACGTGACACTGATCGCCAGGCCAGCGCAGCCGTCGAGGCTACACGCCGAGCAGAGCAGGACTCCGAGCGCCGACTAGCGGCGGCGAAACGCCAATCGGAAGCTGCGGCAGAAGCGAAGCAAAGGGAATGCACGGCCAGCATCATGGCGAGAGCCAGATGCGCGGCCCAAGGCTACAACCCGCTGACGGGAGCTAAAAATTGATAGCTGTGACAGAACTCCGGGCTGTTTCTACTTCATCGAGGCCTCTTCATTTTCTCGCGCGCGAAAATCATGGACGGTTCGGAACCTCATCTGCGCGCTGAGCAAATAACAGTGCTTGCAGCTCGTTTGGACACTCAACAGTGTGCTTCCAAACGAGCTGGTGAGAGCCAGGGTGACTTGTCGCGCTGGCTCTCACCAGCAACCATAGATTTTCGCGCCCGCGAAA
>NZ_LJRO01000373.1 GCF_001401155.1 Pseudomonas tremae | reverse complement strand
ACGTTTGTGTGGGAGCGGTCGACACGCTGGTCAGGGAGGGGCTTCTGGTCTCCGCAAGAGTCCTGGAGCCCGATCAGTCATTTCCTTATACCCAGCACATCATCAGTGGCCTGACCGAGATTGGCGCAGCCTCGCTTGCCAGCTGTGAAGACCCCGTGGTCACTCAACGCAGTGTCACTCGTTATACGGCAACGAGAGGTAGTATTGGCCCAGTTCGGTCAGCTTACCCTCATTGTTCAACAGGCTGGAAAAGTGCGGGTCCGGGTTCATCCGGCCAGTGAACCAGGCGTACCTGAACACGTCCGTGCGCTGCTCAAGCGTGGCGACCATCTCGGCCATCTGCTGCTTCTGCTTTTCGACCGTATCAATCTGCGCACCGTCATCCAGGGCGTGCCAATTGGCGAACTCGGTGACCCAGAAGGGTTTTCCGTACTTCGACAGCCGATCGAGCATTCCTAGCAAACCATAGTCGTACCAGTGAAAAGCCAGGTAATCGA
>NZ_LJRO01000191.1 GCF_001401155.1 Pseudomonas tremae | reverse complement strand
AGCGTATTTCGGGCAGATCCTACACACCGAAGTCACCCCACGCAGCAGAACCCAGCCTGCGGTAAACCATGCTTTCCAGAAGGCCATGGCGCTCTACACAGGGCGCGGTCGCGGGTCCGACCTGGTATCAGCCAACGGTACTGCCTGGGGCTTGCTGAACGCCGTCACCGAGTACGTGGATCATGAGAGACGTGCCCGATCGGTAGACTACCGCTTGGACTCTGCCTGGTTCGGCCCAGGCGCGGGAATCAAACAGCGTGCGTTGGATGCTGCGCTTGAGCTCGTTGCGTGAACGTTCAGGCGCATATATGGGATGCCCAGAGGGGCATCCCATATTTCCTTTTTAGGTACAAAGGAGCTCATTATGTTAAAGCTAGCATTGGGCTGCGCTCTTGCGGCACTAGCCCTGATACTCAGCACGGCGAAAGTCATAGTCGCTGCAGAGATCAGCCCGCTTACGGTAAGCTTGCTTGCAGCAGCACTGGGATTGGTGATCCTGGCCGCCAGGGCTGCAGGTGGACCGAATAGCCGTCATACAGCCGGTTAGGCCCAATGGGGGCGCACAACTGCAGTGTGGGAACAGATGGGTGAACAACTAATGCCAAAAACCTAAAAGCCCCGAAAAACGGGGCTTTTAGGACACATACTGGCGGAGAGATAGGGATTCGAACCCTAGGTACCGGTGAAGGTACAACGGATTTCGAATCCGTCCCATTCGGCCACTCTGGCATCTCTCCAACGGCGCGCATCATAAC
>NZ_LJRO01000197.1 GCF_001401155.1 Pseudomonas tremae | reverse complement strand
TCGTATGCGTAGTCCTGACGCGCATCGTCGTTGAGTTTGGCCAGCAGGCGCCCAATCGGGTCGCGCTCCAGATGGGTGCTACGGCGTGGCTGTTCGCCTTTCTCGCCGTAGCCGATTTCCTCGACCTGTGTCAGGTGCCCGCCAAGGTTGTAGCTGAAACGGCGGGTGAGGTTGTCGATACGCTTTTCTTCGACCAGGCGGTCTGCGTTGTCGTAGGCAAAGCGGTAGGTCGCATCGTTTTCGTTGGTCAGGGCGACAAGGCGTATGGCCTTGTCGTATTCGTAGGTGATGGTCTGGCCTTTGGCATCCTGTCGCCATTTGGGCAGGCCACGGTCGTTGCGCAGCAGTTGGGTGGTCTGGCCCTTGCCATCGGTGTGCGTCAGGACCTGGCCCAGTTCGTTGTAGGTAAAAGTCTCGCTGGTGCCGTCCGGGTGGTTGATACGCAGCACTTCGCCGTCGGGTTTGCGTTCCAGCGTGGTGGTGTTGTTCAGGGCATCAGTGACGGCCACCAGGTGGTG
>NZ_LJRO01000496.1 GCF_001401155.1 Pseudomonas tremae | reverse complement strand
AGATGTGTATAAGAGACAGTTGATAGCCAAGGCTGGAATGTCGATTTTTGCCTGTTTGGTCTTGCCGACAGCAACGTCGTACCGGAGATGGCTCTGTTTGGTGACAGCCACTCAGAGGCCCTGTTATCGACGTTTGACGCCGCCGCGCGGGATCTGGGCAGAACCGTCGCGCACATAGGTCTGGGCGGTTGCCTGCCCTTGCTCGGCGTGGACATCGCCAAGGGTAACTACCCTGCCGGGGTATGCGAGGCGCTGGCCAATCGCGAGTTTGAATACGTGAAGCAGCGGCAGATCAAAAAGGTCGTGCTGGTGGCACGCTGGACGCTGTACACCGACGGCGATTACG
>NZ_LJRO01000193.1 GCF_001401155.1 Pseudomonas tremae | reverse complement strand
ACCTCGATCATGAAGCGCAATTCCTGCGGCAAGTCGCTGGATATCGCGCGCATGGCTCGCGACATGCTGGGCGGTAACGGTATCTCGGACGAGTTCGGCATCGCCAGGCATCTGGTCAATCTGGAAGTAGTGAATACCTATGAAGGTACGCACGATGTGCACGCGTTGATTCTAGGGCGTGCGCAGACCGGCATTCAGGCCTTCTATTAAGGAGGGCTGATCATGGGGGCGCTTTCACATATCCGGGTGCTCGACTTGTCCAGGGTCCTGGCCGGGCCTTGGGCCGGGCAGATCCTTGCTGACCTGGGGGCTGACGTCATCAAGGTCGAGCGACCAAGATGTGGCGATGACACTCGTTCGTGGGGTCCGCCATTTCTTCAGGACGCGGCCGGGCAGAACACCACCGAGGCTGCTTACTACCTGTCGGCCAATCGCAACAAGCAGTCAATCACCATCGACTTCACGCGGCCGGAAGGGCAGAAGCTGGTACGGGAGCTGGCGGCGAAGTCGGATATTGTCATCGAGAACTTCAAGGTTGGCGGGTTGGCGTCTTATGGTCTGGATTACGAATCGCTCAAGGCTGTTAATCCACGTCTGATCTATTGCTCCATTACCGGTTTCGGTC
>NZ_LJRO01000460.1 GCF_001401155.1 Pseudomonas tremae | reverse complement strand
TGTGAGACGCGTGGCTGAGGCGCTTTTTGCGTCTCAATAGGGTGGCTTTTCATTTTTGATATGGTAAGTTCTCAGCTTCTACTGTGCCGTCTCAAAATTAACTTCTCTCATGCCTGCGTGCTCATTGCCGCGCGGGCTCGCTGTATTTTGTTCAAAATATCTTCTCCCTTCGCGTTCCAAACGGAGCGAGTCGGCTGGGCATTTCGCAGTGCCAGAAATGTGGTGATTGAGCTTTCCAATTCGCGAATCGAGCTGAAACTACCGTCGCGCAGGTATACCGTGATGTCACGAAAGAAGCGCTCAACCCTGTTCATCCACGAACTTGAGGTCGGGGTGAAATGCATATGGAAGCGCTTGTGCTTTTCGAGCCAAGCCTTCACTTTCGGATGTTTGTGCGTGGCGTAGTTGTCGACGATCAGGTGCAATTGAAGGTGCTTGGGCGTTTCCCGATTGATTTTCTTGAGGAAGTCCAGCCACTCCTGATGCCGGTGTTGGCGCTCGATAGAACTGATCAACTTCCCCTCAAGGTAATCGAGCGTAGTGAACAGGGTCACGGTGCCATGGCGAATGTAATCGTGCGATTGCGTGCGGATATGGCCGATGCCCAGAGGCAGTCCTGGCTGGGTACGCTCCAAGGCCTGAACCTGACTTTTTTCATCGCAGCACAGCACCAGTGCCTTGTCTGGCGGGTCCAGATACAACCCGATGACGTCCCAGAATTTCTCTTCGAAGTTGGGATCGTTGGACAGCTTGAACGTACGAGTCAGGTGCGGCTTTATGTCATTGGCAGCCCATATACGCTGGACGCTGGCCGGAGAAATACCCGCGACTTGCGCCATGCTTCGGCAGCTCCAGCGAGGCTGGCCAATACGAGGTTGAACCACTTTTTCAAGCACTCGAGCCATAGCGTCTGGCGGCAAGAATGACTTACGTCC
>NZ_LJRO01000219.1 GCF_001401155.1 Pseudomonas tremae | reverse complement strand
TGAAATTCCTATACATCGAGAGGGTTTTCGACCAGCATGCTGGTCTTGCAATGGTCGAAACAATTGACGCTGAGCGTCAAGCCAGAAAGCCTCCCTACTTACTTCCGGCTACCCTTTGGTAGGTAAAAAAGCCGCCATGTAGCCTAGGCCCAACATCACTAGTGCTGCCAACGGCGCGTAATCAATCATCTGTTCCATAGGTAGTGCCTCTATCAGTTATCTATCCCTTTCTGACAGCCGCCTGGGTTCAGGTCATGAAAATATCTGGCCATTGGCCACCCACCCAATTGCGCCCTGAATTCAAAATATCAATAAGATAGTTTCAATCCAATTTAAAAGAAAATCATAGTGAATTTCCTTTAAACGTCCATCTGCAAAGTCTAAGCCTATTTTGCCAACGAACGCGTCAATTTCGGCTTCAACATTCGAAATCGTCACTGAGTTCATATCCTCATCCAACTCATCGAGTATTGACTCAAAAACAGCGACTTCTACGGCCATATCCAATAAATGACGCGCCTCTGCCTCCAAGGGTCCTCTAGCCTCGCCGCCCGGTGACAAGCTGACAGCCCAATGACAATCGAATGTAAAACAGCCTGACTCTAATGTTTTGACCAGCTCTGAGTGAAGGGCCTGGTCAATGGTTTTTTCTGCCAAAAGCTCCATGAAAAATTCATTTATCGCGCTGGTCATCAATGTTCTAAACTCGCCACGAATACGCGAACAAACATCAACAATTTC
>NZ_LJRO01000299.1 GCF_001401155.1 Pseudomonas tremae | reverse complement strand
CAAGTCCGCTCCCACGCCCTAAGGGCAGAAGCCTCATTTCCGGGTTCGGCGCAGAGGGTGATCGGATCGCTACTCCCCCGGCACTAGCCGTAAAACCCCTTCCGTATGCTCCGCCACATCGTCTTCGCTAAAACGCTGAGGCATGTATTCGCCCTTCACAAATGCCTTGGCCTGATCCGAATAATGCTTGTCGAACGGCACGCCGCTTTGTCCTACCGGGTTGATTCCCAGGCTGTGGGCAGGGTCGGCGAAGTCGATCAGGCGGCGGGTCGAGGGGCCATAGCCGACCGGCCACGGGGCAGGGCGGATGCTCGATGACAGGTTGTTCGGCACCTCATGGGTGCCTGGCGCTGCATACGGACCCACGTTGAAGATCCTGTCCAGCGGCGGCTGCGAGCCCAGCGGGTGACCCTGAGTCAGGGTGTGCGCCTTGCCCCATACCCATTCGTCCGGGTTGGTGCCGTACAGCGACCTCAAGTGTGAAACGCTGGCCCGCCAGGCCACCTTGACGGTGTTGGCGCGGCTCTCTTCGTGGGGCGAATTGCGGTTGTTCCACCACGGAGAATCCGCATCGGCAGCCAGTCGCGGCAGCGCGGAGTCCAGTGCGCGGGTCGATAGCAGCGTTTCAAACAGCGCATCGCCCAGCTCGTCGTGAAAGGTCTCTTCAGTCAAATCGAACAGGAACTGGTTGAACAGCGTGGCGCCGACCGAGTCGACCGGGTAATCACCCTTCCAGCTTGCCAGCCGTTCCACCAGCGCCAGCTCCTCGGGGTCGCTGATCACACTGCGCAATACCGGAATCAACGGCTTGAGAATGCTCGGTGCGTAATCGGTCTGCGTGCTCAATTGCAGTGCCTTGCTGGCCGTCAGGTCCCACTTGATGGTGGTATCGCTCAGTTGCCGGTTCAGTTCCTGGCCGCGCTCAGGTGGGTTGTAGTAGCCGGGAATCTGCATCCCGCTCGGCGACAGCGGCTGGAAGTTGGCCGACACAATGTAGCCACGGGCCGGGTTTTCTTCCTGAGGGTTGGCGCTGAACGGGTAGAAACCGAGTTTATCAGCCTGCGCGGTGCTGCCATCCAGAATGAAGGCCGGGTTGATACCTTCAGGACGGATCGGCAATTGCGCCGCTGCCCACCAGCCGATATCGCCCTTGGCATTGGCCCAGACAATATTGAGCCCCGGCGACTGGATCTTCTCGGCGGCGCTGCGCATTTTTTCCAGTGTGTCAGCGCGATTGGCCTCGTAGAAGCCATCCATCACCGGGTTGGCGGACACCAGAAAGGACCACCACATGGCAATCGGTGTCTGGCCGGCATTCTTGCCCATCACGTTATTGACGATGGGGCCGTGCGGCGATTCAAGCAGGGACAGGGTGACGGGCTGCTGACCTTTGACCGCAATTTGCTGTTCGGTGCGGGTCATGTCGACCCATTGTCCGTGGTACCAGACCTGATTCGGGTTGTCGGGGTTGGTCTTTTCCGCAATCAGGTCCACGTCGTCGTTCTGGAACATGGTCAGGCTCCAGCCGAAGTCCATGTTGTGCCCCAGGAACGCGAACGGATTGAGTGCCGGAAAATGGCCGTACAGCTCGAAACCGGGCGCTGACAGCTGCGCCTCGTACCATATGGAAGGCACCGAAAAACGAATGTGCGGATCGCCCGCCAACAACGGCTTGCCGCTTTGCGTGCGGTTGCCGGAGATCACCCAGGCGTTGCTGCCCTCGAACTGCGGCAGGCCGGCGTCCTCAAGCGCCTTGTGGCTGATCTGGGCCAGCTCGCCCAGGCTTTTCCAGTCGGCGCTGGCGAGGGCAGGTTTAGAGTTCAGTACGCCGTCCGGGTGCCAATCCAGGTCGAAGACTTTCAAGTACTGCGGACCCAGCTGGTCGCGCACATACGTCAGCAGTGGCTCGGTCCTGAACGCTGCCGCGAAGCTGTAAGCCAGGTAGCCACCTATGCTCATCGTGTCTTCGGTAGTGAAGCGCCGTTTGGGGATGCCCAATACGTCGAACTCCATCGGCCTTGCGTGGCTGTCCTGATATTGGTTTATGCCATCAATGTAGGCTTCCAGCGCCTGCCACGTCGGCGTGTTCTTGTCCTGGTGAGCGACGTAGGCATCGGCATGTTCACGAATGCGCAGGCTGCGAAACAGTTTGTCGGTTTCGACGAGGTTCGGTCCCAGTATCTCCGCCAGCTCGCCACGCGCCAGGCGGCGCAGCATTTCCATCTGGAACAGCCGGTCCTGCGCGTGGGCGTATCCCAAGGCGCGGTACAGGTCTGCTTCGTTTTCGGCGTGAATATGCGGCACGCCGCGCTCGTCGTAACGCAGCGTGACGGGCGCTTGAAGACGGCTCATGGCGATCTCGCCATCCCGGACTGGCTGCTTGCTGTTTATGTACCAGCCAGCGCCGCCAGCAAGAATGGCAATAATGATGGCAAGAATGACGAGACTGCGTTTCATCCGGGTTCTCTGTAAATGGCGTTAGGCGTGGGTGAGGGTCAAGGTTGTGCAACAGGCAGCAGGCTGATACACAGCTCGACCGGACAGAGCACGAAAGCCTACCGTGATCGAGTGCAAAGCAGGCATCAAGATACTGGACGCCATCGTGCAGGCCCGTAGTGGCGTACTGATCTCATGCCTGAGGGCTGCGATTACAGCGGCACAGCTTGCCATGCCGAAGCATACAGAAGAATATCGTTACACAACTTTACGAGCCTTCCGCCGGAATCTAAATACATGTCCGTCACGTTCGACCCCGACAACCTGAGAGCCAGCCTGCTGCCGCTGAACGTCATTGATCCGCTTTCAATGCACGGCCAGGCCTATCAGCGCTTCTACGGCCTTGCCGGCCTGGGCGGTGAGCAGGGCGTGCGCAGCTGGCTGGGGCGTCTCGACGTCGACGGGTACGAGGTTGTCGGGCAGGTGTGGTTGCCGGAAAGTCCGGTGGCGACGCTGTTCCTGTTCCACGGTTTCTATGACCACATGGGGCTGTACCGACATGTGGTCGAGTGGGCGCTGGCCCAAGGGTTTGCGGTGATCTCCTGCGACTTGCCGGGGCACGGGTTGTCTAGTGGCAGTCGTGCCAGCATTCGTGATTTTTCCGAGTACCAGACCGTCTTGCAGCGCCTGCTGCTGGAAGCCGAGGGCCTGCGGCTGCCGCAGCCCTGGCACCTGTGTGGGCAAAGCATGGGCGGCGCAATTGTGATCGACCACCTGCTGCATCAGGGCGCTGACTCCCCGGCACAGGGCGAGGTCATTCTGCTGGCTCCGCTGGTTCGGCCGCGCGCCTGGGGCTGGTCGCGCCTGAGTTATCACGCACTCAGGCCGTTTGTGAAGGGTATCGCCCGGCGCTTCACGGAAAACTCCAACGCCCCGGCTTTTCTGCCTTTTCTGCTGGCAGACCCGTTGCAGCCCAATCGCTTGCCGACCGCATGGGTCGGTGCGCTGGCGAAGTGGATCACGCGCATCGAACGCGCGCCCCGCAGCCGACGCAGTCCGATCATCATTCAAGGCGAGGCAGACATGACCGTCGACTGGTCGCATAACCTGACGGTCCTGAAAGATAAATTCAGTCAGCCGCAAATCCTCATGCTCGGCCATGCCCGGCATCATTTGGCCAACGAAACGCCGGAAATGCGCGAGCGGTATCTGGACTTTCTTTCCGCGCGCATGGCTTAAGCTTTTTTAGCCGCGCCAGCCTGTAACGCCTTCACCTGGCGACGCAGGCGGAAATTGTCAGTGCATAGCACGACCACCATCAGCGATCCGAGAACAACAAAAGCATCCGGCCCCAGAGTGCTCCAGAACAGCCAGGCGAAAAACGCCATGACGACCGCAGTGACGAGCAGGGCGATAGAGTCTTTCATAAAGTGCGTCCATTCCTTTGGCCTCAGGCGCACGCTGGCCTGAGCCGGGTTCATTGTCCGGGGTTCAAACTCGACGCACTTTGCCCGACGGCCAGCCCTGCGCGAATCGCGTCCAGCGCAGCCTGATAGTAGGCTTTGCCTTCCGGCGACTCTGCGAAGGTCGAGAACTCTTCAAGCTCCGGGTCTGACAGGTCGCGGTAGACGTACAGCAGCGTGTTGTTCAAGTCGGCGCTGATCTGCGCCATCAGACGTTCGCGCTGGCCCTCCAGCATGCCCTGCGCCTGACCGCCGCCCAGCAGGCCGGGGATCATCTGGCTCAGGCTGTCGGCTGCAACGCCCGCGATGGCGAGGCTGACTTCGGCACCGGCCTGCTTGGCGGGCAGTGCCTGGGCGAGATGGCCGATCAGCAATTGACGTGTGGCGTCCGCCTGAATGTGAGGCAGGCCCTGCGCGTGTTTGGCCAACTGATCGGCGCGGGTTGCGGTCAGCTCGGCATTGACGATCTTGCGTCCCAGCGGCGATTGAAAGAATTGCAGCGCAGGGGCCGGGTCCTTGAGGCTTTCACGCAGACGTTTCGCGGCACGTTGATCCATGGCCTGTGGGGCGAAACGCTGATTGCTGTTATTCACCAGTGCTTGATAAACCGCAGGCGGCAGGTTGTTGCTGTAGCGCTGTTGCGCAGCCTTGAGGGCATCGTTGAAATGCGCGCGCTGGTCCGGCCAGCCTGCAGCCTTGTACAACTGATCGTAGTTGTCTGCCCAGGCAGGTACGGTGCAGAACATCAACAGCAAAACAAACAAACGACGCATTGGGGACTCCTGTCGGCAGGCCGCTATTCTCCGGGTGTTCGCGTGGATTTGTCGAGTTATGACTGCCCTCGGCGAATGAAATCTCACGCCTTTGATGGCATACCTAAACGCCACTGTCGGATTTCAGGGCTTATGGATACTATGCACGCCATGCGCATACCCTCTGACCACCCATTGCTGTTGCGAATCGTCGACGACCTGGCCGCCAATGGCTGGTCGCAGCAGAATATTTTCCTGCCCGAAGCTCTGACCCTCGAGCTGGAGCAGGAGTGCCGCAAGCGCGCTGCCGAAGGCGAACTTGAGCCTGCCGGCGTCGGCAAGGGGCCGGCACTGGAAGTGCGCGAAGGTATCCGTGGTGATCGCATTCAGTGGCTGGAAGCCGGTCAGGTGCAGTGCTGCGACAGCTATCTGGAGTTGATGGACAGCTTGCGCGAGGCGCTCAACCGCGGGCTGTTTCTGGGGCTCGATGATTACGAAAGCCACTTTGCCTTATACCCGCCGGGGGCCTTCTATTTAAGGCATGTGGACCGCTTTCGCGACGATGACAAGCGCGTGGTGTCCGCAGTGCTTTACCTTAATAACGCCTGGCTGCCGGAGCATGGCGGTCAGTTGCGTATGTACCTCAAGGATGACCTGGCGTATGACGTCCAGCCCACGGGCGGCTGTCTGGTGGTCTTCCTGTCCGGCGATATCCCCCACGAAGTCATGCCTGCAACCCGCGACCGGCTTTCATTGACCGGCTGGTTCCGGCGTCGCGGTAACGAGCTGTTCCAGTAATGCCGTTATGCCTCATGAAAACTGTTTCATGAATGCAGTGAGCCATTGAGCCCTGCGGCGGTCTATCGTGAGCATTCCTGAGACGACGGATCGTCGTGTGCAGGGTCGGACTTACGTCAACTGGATCTGGAGCAATCATGAAATCCTTATTTTCTGGAACGGCAGTGGCGGGCCTGTTGCTGAGCGCATCCATGCTGGTCAGCGCCGCCGACATGCCGCGCACTGCATCACCCGAAGGTGCTGAGGTGTACATTATCTCGCCCAAGGATGGTGAAACCGTCACCTCTCCGTTTACCGTGCAATTCGGTCTCAAGGGCATGGGCGTTGCGCCTGCGGGTGTGGATGTTCCTGACACCGGTCACCATCATCTGCTGATCGACGTCAAAAACCAGCCTGCACTGGACGCTCCGTTGCCGGTCAGCGACAACGTACGTCACTTCGGCAAAGGCCAGACCGAAACCGAAATCAACCTGCCGCCAGGCCAGCACACCCTGCAATTGATGATGGGCGACAAAGGCCACATGCCTCTGAACCCGCCGGTCGAGTCGAAAAAGATCACCATCAATGTGAAGTAGGGCTGTCAGCGTAGGTGTGACGCAGAGCGTCACGAACGGCGCTCTGGTCCGGCCACACTACCGTGCCCATGCTCCAGCATGGGAATGCCGTTCTGGACGCTCTGCGTCTGGTTTTGAGAGGGGATGTCACAGCCAGAAGGCGAGCCCACGCATGGCATGGGCTCGCTGATCAGCGCGATCGGATCAGAACAACACGCGGCTGCGGATGGTGCCTTTGATCTGTTGCAGCTTGGCCTGCGCCAGGTCGGAGTATTCGGCGTCGACGTCGATGACCACGTAACCGACTTTCTCGTTGGTCTGCAAAAACTGACCAGAGATGTTGATGCCGTTTTCGGCGAAGACCTTATTGATCTCGCTGAGCACGCCCGGGATGTTTTCGTGAATGTGCAGCAGGCGGTGCTTGCCAGGGTGGGCAGGCAGGGCTACTTCCGGGAAGTTGACCGAGGACACCGACGTACCGTTGTCGCTGTACTTGACCAGTTTTTCCGCAACTTCCAGACCGATGTTGGCCTGTGCTTCAGCCGTCGAGCCACCGATGTGCGGGGTCAGGATCACATTGTCCAGGCCACGCAGCGGGCTTTCGAAGATGTCGTCGTTCGAGCGCGGCTCGACCGGGAATACGTCGATGGCAGCGCCGATCAGGTGCTTGTCCTTGATCGCGTCGGCCAGGGCGTCCAGCTCGACGACTGTGCCGCGAGCGGCGTTGATCAGGATGCTGCCCTTTTTCATCGCGCGGATTTCTTTCTCGCCGATCATCCACTGGGTTTCTGTGGTTTCCGGAACGTGCAGGGTCACGATGTCGGACATGCCCAGCAGCTCGGTCAGGCTGGACACCTGAGTGGCGTTGCCCAGTGGCAGCTTGGTCAGCGTGTCGTAAAAGTAGACCTGCATGCCCAGGCCCTCAGCCAGTACCGACAGCTGGGTACCGATCGAGCCGTAGCCGATGATGCCCAGCTTCTTGCCGCGGATCTCGAAAGAGTTGGCCGCGCTCTTGATCCAGCCGCCTCGGTGGCAGGAGGCGTTCTTCTCGGGGATACCGCGCAGCAGCAGGATCGCCTCGGCCAGCACCAGTTCGGCGACCGAACGAGTATTGGAGTAGGGCGCGTTGAATACTGCGATACCGCGCTCGCGCGCTGCGTTCAGATCAACCTGGTTGGTGCCGATGCAGAAGCAGCCGACCGCGACCAGCTTCTTGGCGCAATCGAACAGCTCTTCGGTCAACTGGGTGCGGGAGCGGATACCGATGAAATGAGCGTCGGCGATCTTTTCCTTCAGTTCGGCTTCCGGCAGAGACTTGGTGTGGTACTCGATGCTGGTGTAGCCGGCTGCCTTGAGGACATCGACAGCGGATTGATGAACGCCTTCGAGAAGAAGGAACTTGATCTTGCTCTTGTCGAGGGAAGTCTTGCTCATCTGCGTAAACCTGTGTCCCGGAGAAAATGGCAGGGGGCCGGATCGGCGCTGGGCACGATTCGCGGGGGGCATATGCTAGCATACGAGCCCCGCTAAACCCCATTCCAGAACGTGAACCGTTCTCAGGATGCCCATGAATTGTTCGAGAGTTGAGTCCATGACCGATCCCGCTTTGATTGATGAGCTCAAGACCCTGGTCGACCCCGGCAAAGTGCTGACTGACAGCGGTTCTCTGGAAACCTACGGCAAGGACTGGACCAAGCAGTTTACCCCTGCGCCGCTGGCCATCGTGTTCCCCAAGACTACCGAACAGGTCCAGGCCATCGTGCGCTGGGCCAATGAGCGACGCGTGGCGCTGGTGCCGTCAGGTGGACGCACCGGGTTGTCTGCGGCAGCAGTGGCAACCAATGGCGAAGTGGTGGTGTCGTTCGATTACATGAATCAGGTGTTGGAGCTGAACCTCACTGACCGCACGGCAGTCTGCCAGCCAGGCGTGATCACGCGTCAGTTGCAGGCACTGGCCGAAGAAAGCGGCCTCTATTACCCGGTGGACTTCGCTTCGTCGGGGTCCAGTCAGATCGGCGGTAATATCGGCACCAATGCAGGCGGGATCAAGGTCATTCGCTACGGCATGACCCGCAATTGGGTGGCTGGCCTCAAGGTGGTCACTGGCAAGGGCGACCTGCTGGAACTCAACAAGGACCTGATCAAGAACGCCACCGGTTACGACCTGCGACAGCTGTTCATTGGCGCCGAGGGCACACTGGGCTTTGTGGTCGAGGCCACCATGCGTCTGGATCGGGCGCCGAAAAATCTTACCGCGATGGTGTTGGGCACCTCTGACTTCAACTCGATCATGCCCGTGCTGCACGCCTTCCACGGCAAGCTTGATCTGACCGCCTTCGAGTTTTTCTCCGACAAGTCCTTCGCCCGGGTCATGGCCCGAGGTGATGTGCCGTCACCTTTTGATACGCCATGCCCGTTCTATGTGCTGCTGGAGTTCGAAGCGACCACTGAAGACCTCGCTGATCAGGCGCTGGCAACCTTCGAACACTGCGTCGATCAGGGCTGGGTGCTTGACGGCGTGATGAGTCAGAGCGAGCAGCAGTTGCGCAACCTGTGGAAGTTGCGCGAATACATCTCCGAAACCATCTCGCACTTCACACCCTATAAAAACGACATCTCGGTCACGGTCTCGAAAGTGCCGGAGTTCCTGGCGGAAATCGACGCCATCGTAGCCGAGCATTACCCTGACTTCGAAGTGCTGTGGTACGGCCATATCGGCGACGGCAACCTGCACCTGAACATCCTCAAGCCCGAAAATCTCGACAAGGACGAGTTCTTCGTCAAGTGCGCGCGGGTCAACAAGTGGGTGTTCGAAACCGTAGAGAAGTACAACGGCTCGATTTCTGCCGAACACGGGGTAGGGATGACCAAGCGTGACTACCTGACGTACAGTCGTTCGCCGGTCGAAATCGAATACATGAAGGCGCTTAAGGCGGTCTTCGACCCGAACGGCATCATGAACCCCGGAAAAATATTCGCGGTCTGAGTTCCTGTCGTACCGTGCATCGCCACGCCAACACTGCCACGCCACACTAATCAGACTCAGGAGACGTCATGAGCTACCAGCACAAATATGTTGATGGAACGAGCATTCACTTTCCGCTGGGCAAAGTGGTATGCATCGGTCGCAACTACGCCGAGCATGCCAAGGAACTGGGCAACCCGGTGCCTGCCGAGCCGTTGCTGTTCATGAAGCCGGGCAGTGCGGTGGTTGCGCTGGAAGGCGGGTTCGCTATACCGGCAGATCGCGGTTCAGTGCATTACGAGGCCGAAATCGTGGTACTGATCGGCAAGCCTCTGAGCAAGAATCCGTCCCGTGAAGAAGTGCTGGACGCAATCAGCGGTTTCGCACCGGGGCTGGACCTTACTCTGCGTGACGTCCAGTCGCGTCTGCGCGAGAAAGGTCTGCCTTGGGAACTGGCCAAGTGTTTCGACGGCGCCGCAGTGATTCCGCCATTCGTTCCGGCGGGCACCTTTACCGACCTCACCGATATCGGCATTCGCCTGACCATCAACGGCAAGGTCGTGCAGGATGGCAACAGCAGCCTGATGCTCAACCCTATCGTGCCGATGATCCAGCACATGGCGACCAACTTTTCGCTGCAGGCCGGTGACATCATCATGACAGGCACGCCTGCGGGTGTCGGCCCGTTTCAAGCCGGTGATGAAATCGTTCTGGAGCTGGTCGGGCAAACGCCGTTCAGCAGCGTCGTTCGCTAAGCGAACAGCCGCCTGACGTTTCAGCCAACGCCACGCGGGGTCATTCCCGGGTGGCTTTTGTTTACCCGGTAGTTGATAGTTCCTGCGGTTTTGCGTTTTTTTCACGCCTGGTCTGGATAATCCCGCCGAGCTTCGCTGGCATGAACTCGCCGGCTCACATTCGTCACGACATCTCATCTGCTCAGGAACACGTTAATGGCCATTCCTGCCCAAACGCCGCCTCGCGCCGAAAAACGCTTCGCTTTCGTTCGAAACATGCGCTGGTATTCATGGCTGTTGCTGGTTGCCCTGATGGGGTATGGCCTGGCATTTGCGATGCATTGGGATGACCGTGCGCTGCTCTGGTTTCAGGAGCGCTTCGAGACCAAGGCCGGCCGCCACGCCAGTATCTGGCTGCCGGACTATCACGTGGACATCGATGCCAAGGCGTTGCCGGGCATGGAAAAGGACGAAGCATCGGACCTGTCCTACAACCCGGTGAGCAAAACGCTGTTCGCAGTCATGGGCAAGAACGCATTTCTGGTCGAATTGACGCTCACAGGCGACGTTCTGCGCAAGATCCCGTTGGTGGGCTGGAGCAATCCGGAAGGTGTTGCGGTCATGAACGATGGCCTGATTGCCATCACCGATGAGCGGCAGCACAAGCTGACCGTCGTGAAGGTCTCGGCAGATACCAAGACCCTCAATATCGCGGATTTCCCTCAGTACGAGCTGGGCAAATCGGATAATCAGAACAAGGGTTTCGAGGGCATTGCCTGGGATCCTCTTCGTCAGCAATTGATATTGGGTGAAGAGCGGCCACCTGCCCTGTACACCTGGAAAAGTAACGGCAGTGATGTACTGCAAGGCGACAAGCAGAAGCTTCCCAGCCGTTCGCTGGACATGCGCA
Source organism: Pseudomonas tremae (assembly GCF_001401155.1). GTDB lineage: Bacteria > Pseudomonadota > Gammaproteobacteria > Pseudomonadales > Pseudomonadaceae > Aquipseudomonas > Aquipseudomonas tremae. The sequence continues at coordinate 2,874 of NZ_LJRO01000299.1, read as the reverse complement.
ACTTGTCCTCGTTGAGCATCGACCCGCGTACCGGGCACATGCTGGCGCTTTCGGCAGACTCTCATTTGCTGCTGGAAGTGGACGAGCAAGGCGAGCAGGTGAGCTTCATGACCCTGCTGGGCGGCATGAATGGGCTCAAGGACACGATCCCCCGAGCAGAAGGGGTGGCCCTGGACGAGGCCGGGACGCTGTACATGGTGAGCGAGCCAAACCTGTTTTATTCGTTTCGCAAGCACTGAGCCAGGACGGCAGATAAAAGATGGCCGATATATGATCGGCAAACAAATAGCACCGTGCCATTAAGCTTGCTTTCAGAATGGCGTGGTATCAAGTCCGCCCGCCCAATCCGTCCGAGTCACCCGAATGCGCCGTTCTACCCGCTCTTTACTCCTGCTCCTCGCGCTTGTGCCGCTGGTTGCGATATTCATGCTCGCCAATCAACGGTATCGCTACGTAGAGAGCGCCCTGTTCGACTGGCAAATGTTCTGGCAATCCGAATCGCTTCAGGCCATTGGCCTTGATCAGTATCGCGTCGTGACAGAAGGGCAGGTTATTACAGGGCTGGAAGATGATGTTTCGGGTCTCAGTTACGACCCGGACCGCAAGAGCCTGTTCACAGTGACCAACCAGAATGCCGAGCTGGTCGAGCTGAGCCTCGATGGCCGCGTGCTGCGGCGCATTCCGTTGGTGGGCTTTGGCGATGCTGAAGCTGTTGAATACATTAGCCCCGGCCTGTATGTCATCAGCGACGAGCGTCGGCTGCGGCTGATTCAGATTCACGTCGATGACAACACAAAAAGCCTCAACGCCGCCGACGCCGAGCAACTGACGCTGGGGATCAACGCGGGCGGCAACAAAGGTTACGAGGGGCTGGCCTATGACTCTGTGGGCAAGCGCCTGTTCGTTGCCAGAGAACGCGACCCGGTGCAGATCATCGAGGTGCGCGGCTTTCCAAAGACCAACCACGACGCCCCCGGCGATCTCCAGGTAATTTCCAACAGCAAGCGCGATGGCCGGTTGTCCGTGCGTGATCTGTCCAGCCTGCAATTCGACGAGACCAGCGGCCACCTGCTGGCATTGTCCGATGAATCGAAGCGTATTCTGGAACTCGACACCAGTGGGCATCCGATTGGCAGCGGCTCGCTGGCAAAAGGCTCGATGGGGCTGAGCAAAGGTGTGCCGCAGGCAGAGGGTATGGCGATGGACGCGGAAGGGACGTTGTACCTGGTGAGCGAGCCGAACCTTTTTTACGTTTTTCGCAAGCCCTGAGCCGCTGCCGGCCATGCCCACCTTGCGTGGGCATGGCCGGGTGTATCAGCGCTTCAGGGTCTTCACGCCTTCATCGGTGCCCAGCAGCAACAAGTCTGCTGGACGGGCTGCGAACAGACCGTTGGTGACCACGCCGACGATGGCATTGATGCTGGCTTCCAGCTCCACCGGGTTGGTAATGCTCATGTTGTGGACGTCGATGATGATATTGCCATTGTCAGTCAGCACGCCTTCCCGGTAAACCGGATCACCGCCCAGTTTCACCAGTTGCCGAGCGACGTGGCTGCGGGCCATCGGAATGACTTCGACCGGCAGCGGGAATGCGCCCAGCACTGGCACCAGCTTGCTGCCATCGGCGATGCAGATGAAGGTTTTGGCCACCGCCGCGACAATTTTCTCGCGAGTCAGCGCCGCGCCGCCGCCCTTGATCAGGTTCAGATGCTCATCGCTCTCATCGGCACCGTCGACGTAGAACTCCAGATCACTCACGGTGTTCAGTTCATAAACCGGAATACCATGGCCCTTGAGGCGCGCAGCGGTGGCTTCCGAGCTCGCAACCGCGCCGTCGAACGCTGCCTTGTGCTTTGCCAGCGCATCGATGAAGCAGTTGGCCGTGGAGCCGGTGCCGACGCCCACGATACTTTTGTCGTCGAGCTTTGGAAGGATGAAGTCGACAGCGGCTTGGGCGACTGCCTGTTTGAGTTGATCCTGGGTCATGCGGGCTCCACGATGCCTGATGTAAGTAGATAAGAGGTAGGGATGAGCAAAAAGGCCCACATTATAGCGGTGACTGCGCTGTAAAGCCCCGTCATTCGTGTGGTCGTCCTCGGGTACGCAGGGTAGACTTCCCGGCCTTGCCCGCTTCGTCAGTGATGCCGCCCCGATGCTTGAACAGTACGTCAAGAAGATCCTCACCTCCCGCGTCTACGACGTTGCCATCGAAACGCCGCTGCAAGGCGCTCGCCAGCTGTCCGAGCGGCTGAACAATCAGGTGCTGCTCAAGCGCGAGGACCTGCAGCCAGTGTTCTCTTTCAAGATTCGTGGCGCGTACAACAAGCTGGCGCAACTGAGCGCAGAAGAAACGGCACGCGGCGTAGTCACGGCCTCGGCGGGCAACCATGCGCAAGGCCTTGCGCTGGCGGCACGCGAACTGGGCATTCTGGCCACCATCGTCATGCCGCGCACCACGCCGGAAATCAAGGTCGAAGGCGTGCGCTCGCGCGGTGCCACTGTGGTGTTGCACGGCGATTCCTTCCCTGAAGCGCTGGCCTATTCGCTGAAACTGGTCGATGAACAGGGTTTTGTGTACATCCACCCGTACGACGACCCCGACACCATTGCCGGGCAAGGCACAGTGGCGATGGAGATTCTTCGCCAGCAACCGGGCCAGCTGGACGCGATTTTCGTGCCGGTGGGCGGCGGCGGTCTGATCGCGGGAATCGCGGCTTACGTGAAGTACCTGCGCCCGGAAATCAGGGTGATCGGCGTCGAGCCGGACGACTCCAACTGCCTGCAGGCGGCGATGGCGGCTGGCGAGCGCGTGGTGCTGAGCCAGGTCGGCTTGTTTGCCGATGGCGTGGCAGTGGCGCAGATCGGTTATCACAC
>NZ_LJRO01000406.1 GCF_001401155.1 Pseudomonas tremae | reverse complement strand
CCAATACCCTGGCCAACCGCCGTTATCTTCCGAATCATACAATTTGAAAGTCAACGCAACGAAGCCCAAAGGGGCCCCGCTCACGTTGTGCGCTGTGCCCTGGATATAGTGAATTTTTCCGGAAGCGGTGTCTGTCACTGTGAGGTTGGATACTTCCACCTTCTCAGCCGCATTAGCGCCAACCATGATGGCCAATGTAAACACCCCAAGGCTCGGGTACCATTTCATAAATTGCTCCCTTATAGTCGTGTGATAACTTCGTTCAATCCTGACAACGGTTTTATACCGTCACTTAGCATGAATACCTTGTCCGGCTCGCTCAGAAACCAAGCGAATGAGCCCCAAGCAAGACCGCTAATGGTCTTCTTAAAACCTTGTGTCTGACGGTCCGCGTAGGCCGTGACGAATGCTACGCTCGATCGTTTGAACCCACCTTTGTCCGTGAGCGAAAATAAAGCCTCTTGTCTGCGTTCTGTAATCGCACCATCGGTGGCCACTACCTCGACGAACACGATCAGCGGATGAACCGGTTCCAAGTCAACCAGGATCAAGTCAGGTAAGTTTTTTTGCGCTTCGATATCCAGGCCTATGCTGGAAGCCATGCGTAAATCCTGCATAGCCACTT
>NZ_LJRO01000016.1 GCF_001401155.1 Pseudomonas tremae | reverse complement strand
ACCGAAGCGCCGACGGTGAGGATCCTCTTGAAAGGGGATCGCTCGTTCGTGCAGGAAGAATATGACTACGGTTATATTCCTGCGATGAAAGACGTGCAACTGAGCTGACACACCGTTCCCATACCTGAAGAACGTCTGTGAGAGCAGGCGTTCTTCGTTCACTCAGAACCCTAAACGAGAAACCGCAATGGCAACTGCGAACAAAAACCTCAAGGCGACTTGGGTCGCGACAGTTACGAATCTTGACTGGCCGTCAGTCTCATCTGTGGCCATTACTGATGAGGCTGCTCGTGTCAGTAAACAGAAAGAAGAATTGACCGGCATTCTTGATGAAATTGTGGCAATGAAAATGAATGCCGTCATATTCCAGGTTGTTCCCTGCGCAGATGCATTCTATGCATCAGACCTGCTTCCGTGGTCGAAGTACCTGACGGGTACGCTCGGGAAGAATCCCGGCTTCGACCCACTGGCTTATGCTATCGAGCAGGCACATGCTCGCAATATTGAGCTGCACGCATGGGTGAACCCGTACCGCGTATCAATGAACGCCAGCGATGCCACAATCGAAGAGCTGAACAACTCATCATCTGACTCACCGGCCAGTGTGTTTAAAACGCATCCTGAATGGACGGGAACCGCAGCGAACCGCTTTGTTCTCAACCCCGGGATACCTGAAGTTCAGACGTGGGTTAGTAGTATTGTTGAAGAAATTGTCACTAAATACGATGTTGATGCCATTCAATTCGATGATTATTTTTATTATGAAACTGCCAGCTCGCTGCTGCAGGATGATACCACCTATCAGAAATACAATACGAACTTTACCACGAAGGCCGACTGGCGGCGGAATAACACTTATTCGCTGGTTGATACATGCCATAAAAAAATAGCCACCGTAAAAACGGATGTCTTGTTTGGCGTCAGCCCGGCAGGCGTCTGGCGGAATAAATCTGACGACCCGCTGGGGTCTGATACGCAGGCCGGTGCGTCTAATTACGATTTCGCGTATGCAGACACACGGAAATGGGTCATTGACGGCATCATTGATTATATCGCCCCGCAGGTATACTGGCCGTTTGCTCGTGAGGTTGCGCGTTATGATGTCATCACACAGTGGTGGGCGGATACCGTCAGCGGAACTGGCACAGCGTTATATATTGGTATGGCTCTGTATAAAGTGGGAACGGCATCAGAAACCGAGCCCGACTGGACTGTCGAGGGGGGCGTGCCTGAAATTACCCGTCAGCTTGACTTGAATGATTCTCTGACTGAGGTTTCCGGGTGTATGTTATTTCGACATATGTTTCTGCGGGCCTCACAGACTCAGCAGGTGGTCGACTACCTGAAGCTTCGCTGGGCTGACGTTTAATATTTCTGTTGTTGGGGTTTGGGGATTAACGTAACGGCAAGTGCATTTAAGCTCAAGTTACATTGCCCCCAAACCCTTATAGAAATTTTCTTGCCGGCCGTCTCTCCTTTTTGATTTTGCAGCCACCAAACCGGAGAGGGTCAGCGTAGGGTACATATCAACTGCTCTTACGTTACCGACGTATCGTGGATGGCCAGGATCCTTGCACTGATATTTCGTCTCAGTGCTATTTCGCTAGCGGTAGCGAGATTATGATTGGCCGCACGGCAATAGCGGTAGATGAGCTCAACGATTTTTTGTGGCGGCAGTTGGTTATCAGGCTCTTGATCGCAGTGTGCTAACAATAGCAAACGCAGAGCCAATGTACGGATCGCCAAGGTAGCGGTCCATTCACTGAGAGACAAACCATAATCTTGCCCTGCGGGTGTGGTAGAGATAAAAGGAAAACCAGTGCGGGTAATTTCGGCCGCAATAAAACGTTTAATCGCCTGTTCCAGAGCTGCATCTGCGTGATGCTGGGCAGTGTCAGAAAATTCTGGTTTAAGCGCCCTTAGCTGGCGTTTCTGTGGTCCTTTTTTTTGAACTGTAATTGCATCTGATACGGCTTTTCGCATGCTCTCCGGTATGGTTCGCGCTTTCAGAATATCTTCCAGTACCTGAAGTAATTGATCTGTTACTTCGGGCTCCTTATTCAGCATCAGCGGCGAGGTTGCGGAGCCACGTCGATGGATGCTTTCCATCCACTTTTCGTAAGGCAGGCCCTCTAGACCCGACACCACATAGCATAACTGCCCGATGACCTGGTACACCGACCTGTGCGGCGTCAGCGCCTGCTCGCTGAAAAAACGAATGATAGAGGCCCAGCTGTCAGGATCGACCTTGATCAAATGGTTGGCTAAACTTCCATCCCCCTTTGTATTAGGCCCAACGCTATCTTCCAGCAGGAAGGGCGTATCACCAAACAAGACCAACCGTGCCACTTCAGGGCAACTCATTGTGGCGGACTTTACAATAAAGGCATCGAACCGACGATTCATACGAGGGTACGTTGCGCAGATATCCGGCAGAGCCGCCTCACCGTATTGGGTATGTACGGAGCAGCGCCCCCCTTGCAGAGCCATACATTGATTATCCGCATTCAGGTTCATCCTGAAACCTTCATTGTCACTGGCTATCAGATTAAGGAGTTCGGGAGACGACCGTTTATAAGCATCGACACGCTGGTCGCTTACAGAAATCTGCCAGCCTTCCTGGCAGCAATTATCCTCGCACTTCTCCGCGATACAGGAAAATGACTGGGCGTAATGAAACGCTATAGCAGATGACGAAGCCATACATCCCCCAAGAAAGCTAAATCAATAGGTGGTTCCAGGGCCATAATGGTTCCTCGACCTTTGACACAGGGGGCGGGCGGGGAGCAATCTCACACTGGCCTGTATCAAAAGAAGCTTGCGGGCTGACTTTTCGGACTAACTCCAGTTAGTGGAGACGCGCCCCCTGGCAGAGGCGCCCTGCATCAGTCGAGGTCAATCTTGCTCAAGCGCCAGCACCAGCCGCTCAAGCCCGATACCGAACCCGGCACCTTCCCGATAGGCCCCGCCACCAACGACTTGTTGCTGCGCTCCCAATCCCGGGCAGCGCACCTCGAAGCCATTGCCTTCCAGGTAGTAACTCAGGCCCCGTTTGACGGCGATATTTAGTTGGTAATCCAGCCCCAGCAAATCGAGAAAGCCGGTGCATATCGCCTGGCTGCGCAGCAATGCCTGCTGCGGTGAGGGACCGAGAATTTCTAGCCCCAACTGCGTGAACTCGCGATAGCGTCCGGCCTGAGGGCGTTCATATCTGTAGCAGCGTGCCACATAGAAAAACATGGCCTCACTGCGCCCCTTCAACAGTACTTCACTGCGCTCCTGAAACAAGGCAGTGGCTTCCGGGATCAGACAGCAAGCGCGTCCGGCCTTGTCGTTGAAGGCCCACATCTGACCGATGATCTCGCTGCCGCCCGCTTTTTCGATAAACGTGTCCTGACCCCACAAGGCCGGGACGATTGCTTCCTCAGCGCCAGCTTCGATGAAGATAGCTCCGGAAACGGTTTTCCGTTTCACGCAGGTTTGCGGCTTCTGGTCCGGTCACGATGCGGGTTCCGCGTAGCATGGTCATTGGTGTTATCTCCATTTTTTGAGGGTGATTTTTTGAGGGTAATAGACAGGCAATAAAAAAGGCGCCTGGGGCGCCTTGGTTTGTTTCACTGATGGGGCAGAGCATGAATCCATGTCTGGCCTATCGATGAGCACACGCAACCTCAGCGCCTTGAAAGGGGCTGTGATGGTGATGTCGGTTGCTTTGAAAAATTTTGTTCATGGCTGATCCTTGCACTTTTTCAGGCAGGGCTCAAGCGGCAGTTTTATCTGCGTAGTTATCTCAGTCGCGCCATGCTCAGTACGTCGACGAATACTCCGTCGCGCACTGCGTAGTTGCGCAGCCGTCCTTCCACATCGAAACCGAATTTGCGATACAGGCCTTGAGCGGCCTCATTGTCGGCGAATACAGTCAGTTCTATCCGGTGCAGATTCATCCAGTTGTCTGCCACGTCCAGCGCTGCCGCCAGCAATCTTGAGCCAATGCCCTTGCCTTGCCAGAATGATGCGACGCCCATACCGATGGCGCCGACATGGCTTTGGCGGCTGCGTAAATATTGTTCGAGACCAATATTGCCGATTACTTCGCCGCCACTCAGCGCAACCAGTTTCAGATGGCGTTCGGTGCTATCTGCCAGACGTTTGCGCCATACCTCGATGGACTGATAAGGCATCTGCAACAACTGACGACAAACCGCTGGCTCGTTGAAGAGCGCCGTGACGCCTTCAAGGTGGGGTTCAGCCAGACGCTGAATGAGAATTTGCGAGACAGGTGTATGCAATTGGATTCATTCCTTGAATGGTGTCTATCGGTCGCAGTCAGGAAGCGTCATTGGAAACTTCGGCGACCGCTACATAGGGCTCAGACAATATACTCGGGCTTGCCCATGTAAAATTTCAAGCATTGTGCGAGGCACTCTGGCACCGGATTATTCCGCCCGCAAGCCTGGCGCTGTGAAAAAGGCGCCAGAGACTTGCAGCCGATACATAGATGACATCGTTGACCGGCTGTGATCGATGACGCTCAGCAGCTGCGTTTTTTGAATCTTTCCATGCAAGGAATCACTTGTCGATGAAGGAACATACGATCTACGGCGTTGAAGGCGAGAGCGAAGACTTTCGCGCCGCCGCTGCCAGTGCGCGGCGCACGTTCAAGTTTTTCTGGCGGGAAATGTCCTGGGAGCGCCGCCGAATTGTTCAAGGGCTGGACCTGGCCGCGGTAAAGGTATCGTTCGCCACCCAATCACCTGATCCGGATAGCCCATCGGTCGAGAACATGTGGGTGACGGATGTCGATTTCGACGGCCAGAGCCTTTCAGGCGTTCTCATGAATGAACCCGTGTGGGTGAACTCGATGGGCGCCGGAGACCCGGTTACGGTTCCGCTGACCAGCCTGAACGACTGGGTCTATGTGTCGGACGGCCGCGTATTCGGTGGCTTCACCATTGATGCGCTGCGGTCCGGGATGTCTGCGGCAGAACGCATAGCACACGATCAGGCATGGGGCCTGGACTTCGGTGAGGCTGGCACGGTGATGCTTGTCCCGCCCGCTGAGGGCAAGTCGCCAGTCTGCTTCACCCGCACACTTGCCAGCGCGTCGGACAAACGGGCTTTAAACACGCTTGAGCGGCTCGAACATCCGATGGGTTTGAATGCTCAAAGCACTGTCGAACATGGTCTTAAAGAGGACCCTGCGCTAGTCACGGACCCTGACGAAGAGGGCTGGCAGATGATCCACCGCGAGACGCTCGCGGGCAATTGCAATTTTGTTGTCACGCTTTTACATTTCGGGGCAGACCCGGCGGCAACCAACAGCAATGGGCATGATGCATTGGCGCTTGCGCGTATGGCGGGGTGGCCAAGGATTATCGAGTTGCTGGAGGGCGATCGTTCCAACCTTGAAAAGGCGATGCAGCGACCCGGTTTTCCAGCCTGGCCTATTGGCCTGACGATGGCGATCATCGGCGCGGCTGGTCTTTACTTCGTCGCCATGAATCAGTCGACGGACCGGTGGGGTGTCCGGGATGAAGGCTTTCTGAGCACAGGAGTTTTCATTGCGCTTGTCTGGATTTTTGGCCAAGGCCTGATCCTCTGCACTGGCCCCTGGTATTTTCGACTTCGTGAGCGCACACCGATGTGGGGCAAAGCCAGAGCGCTGGATTTGCTGGCAATGCTTGCAGGAACGCTGCTTGCGTTCTTCCTGCACGATCATTTGGGCGCGTACCTGCAAAGCGTGTAGCGCGGCCTTCGCAAAAATGAGGTCTTGCCTCTATTTCACCATAAGTGTACCGTTACGTTCACTTATGGTGGTGGGTGCGCAGCATAGCAGCCATGTAGGATCGCTGATTCCGGGTTGCACCGCAGCAGGTGATCGGCATCAGCCCGGCACAGCTCTGCGGCCTTGTGCAACGTTGGCTGCCTTGAGTCGAATCGTTTTACCGAAGTGGAGAAGCGGTTATGTGCGTATCAAAAGAGCCCGTTGCGGGCGTATTCCTGCTGTTGGTTCTGGCGGCTGGCGGTATGGTTGCACAAGAACCGTTTTCTCATTTCGGCGTCGACCTGCCTGCCGATACGCTGGACGCAGAAACCCCGTCCAGACCTGTTTCGCCACAACGTACCATGCAACTCGATGAGGGCCGGTTCAGCAGCGCAATGCTTGAACCTGCTCTGTATGCGGCGACACAACATACCGCCCGGCCTTGACCGGGTTGTTCTGTTTCAGGCGTTGGTGTCGGTGATATTGGCGAAGAAAATACACCCGATCAGCCGCGCGAACAGAGTCAGGGTTTCCGGCAGATCAGGGTCTTCAAACAGCGTCACCTGTGAATCCAGTGCGCACAGCGCGCCATACAGTTGGCCGTCCGGAAGATAGATAGGCACACCCGCATAACTTTCTATGGCGTAACGTTTTACCACCGGGCGGTTGGCGTACCTGCCGTTCTGGCTGATCTGCGGTACGAACAAGGGTTGGGGGTTGATGCAGAGCTCGCTGCACAGCGTGGTCTCGAGCGGGAACACATCGCCATCGTCGATGCCGAGGTCTGTCGGGTCATAGACCGAGCAGGCTATCCAGTCCGATTCGGTAAATTTCGCGATGCCCGCAAAACGCATTCCGGTCAGCCGGGTAACCAGCCGCAAGACATTGGTCGTGGCCTCGATCTCGGCGATCGCAGAGCGTTCCTCAGTGGTCAAGCAGCTCCTTGAAGTTGTCAACGCCAAACTCATGTCATTCTCCGGGGGTACTCATTCATGTGCGCAGCGCACCATGCTAACCGAGCCGTTTAAAAAAGCCATATACGTTACAGCCTCTGGTGAATTATTTGTGAGCATGAATTATTGACGCCAGCTTTAAAGTTCGGCGTCGTTCAGCCGACTACTGGACTGAGCAGGTGGCAAGGATCAGCCCCGTAACTCCACCCGATGACCTATAAAGAGCGACTTAAGTTGAAAAACACTCTGAGCAATATTTCTGTCCGGTCCAAGCTAGCGCTGGGCTTTGCTCTGGTCATCGTGCTGACGGTGCTGATTGCGCTGACGGGCTGGACCGGCATTTCTTCGCTGAGCGAACGAAGCGAACGGATTGCCGACATCGGTAAAATGAGCACGCTGACTCGTGATGTTCGCATCGCACGCCTGGCGTACTGGATAAACTACGACGCCGAGCGCGCCAATGACTGGCTGAAGGCTCTTGAGCGCCTCGAGAACCACGTCAAGTATGCGCAAGAGGTATTCGACTCCCCGCTGAACATACCGCTGGTAAATGCTGCTGCCGAAGCGCTGGTTGAATACCGGGTCCATTATGACAACCTCATGCGGGCGACTGCCGCCCGCGAGGCGACCCGTGGAATGTTTGGCCAGTACGCTGATGCCGGGGCTGAAGACTTGCAGAAGCTGAATGCGTTCGCGAGGTCGGATGAGGGCACTGCTTCACAGCGCGACGCTATTGTTCAGGCCATGACACTGTTTCAGAAAATGCGTTTCGATCTGCGCGGTTATACCTACTCTCTGAAAACCGAGAACAGGGCGCCGGCAGAAGCCTCGATGAATACAGTCATCAACTTTGTCAAAGGTCTGCAAGGGTTCGACAGTCAGTCTGCAACGATCAAGCACCTTGTAGATTCCATGGTCAGCTACCAGAGCACCATGAACAAGTTCACTGCTGCACAGGCATCTATTGATGAGGCCCAGGCGGGTATCACCAAAGTGATCGGCGTTCTGTTCAAGTCGGCCGACCAGCTTTCCGCCAACCAGGTGAATCTGCGCATTGAAGACGTCGATCAGGCCAAGACGCTGCTTTCGGTCTGGCTGGTTGCGGCGCTGATCATGAGTTTCCTCGCGGCCTGGGTGATTACCCGCCTGATCGTAGGTCCGCTGCTCGAAACATTGAAGCTGGCCGAGCGTGTCGCAGATGGCGACTTGACGCACAATCAGGCGGTCACCCGCAAGGATGAGCTCGGACGTCTGCAGAGCAGCATGCAGCGCATGACGACCAATTTGCGTGAGCTGATCGGCGGATTGCGTGACGGTGTTACCCAGATTGCCAGTGCCGCCGAGCAGCTTTCGGCAGTGACCGAGCAGACAAGCGCGGGTGTGAACAGCCAGAAAAGCGAAACGGATCAGGTCGCCACCGCCATGCACGAAATGTCGGCGACCGTTCAGGAAGTCGCCAGAAACGCCGAGCAGGCCTCTAATGCTGCGGTCAACGCATCGAAAGAAGCGCGTGAAGGCGATGGCGTAGTTTCCAAGGCCGTGGCACAGATCGAAAAACTGGCCACCGAAGTGCAGCATTCCAAATCTGCAATGGATGACCTCAAGAGCGAAAGCAACAAGATCGGCGGCGTTCTGGACGTTATCAAGGCAGTGGCCGAACAGACCAATCTGCTGGCGCTCAACGCCGCCATCGAAGCAGCCCGGGCGGGCGAAGCTGGACGTGGTTTTGCGGTCGTTGCAGATGAAGTGAGAAGTCTGGCGCAACGCACGCAGACCTCGACAGAGGAAATTGCTGCCCTGATCAGCGGATTGCACAGTCGCACCACGCAAGTGGCCACGATTCTCGACAACAGCCAGGCGCTGACCGCCAACAGTGTCGAGCTGACTCGCAATGCGGGCGTCTCGATCAGTAACATCACTCAGGCGATTTCGACCATCGAGACGATGAACCATCAGATTGCTGCGGCGGCTGAGGAGCAGAGCGCGGTGGCTGAAGAGATCAATCGCAGCGTACTGAATGTGCGAGACATTTCGGAACAGACCGCCTCGGCCAGTGAACAGACTGCCGCGTCGAGCGTGGAGCTTGCCCGCTTGGGCGGGCACCTGCAAAGCCTGGTCAACCGTTTCAAAGTCTGACGTTTGCCCTCGGCAATACTCCGGTGCGGGCGCAATGCCACGCACCGGTAGGGGCGACGCGCACGCGCTCTGACAGCTAGCGGCCCCAGCGCTGCAACGCAAACTCCACAAAACTTCTCAGCTTCGGCAGCCGGTACCGGTCCTGTACATACAGCAGGTTCATCGGGCGTCTCGGCAGGTGATAGTCGGGCAGCAGCGCAACCAGCCGGCCCTCCTGCAAGTCTCGCTGAACCAGCGCATCCGGCAGCATCACGATACCCATTCCAGCGCGAGCCGCCTGATAAAGACCTGCGGAAGTGTTGGCAACCAGCGAACCGTCCACCTCTACCAGCACCTCGCCTTCAGGCCCTGTCATGCGCCATTGGGTGCCCGCAGTGCGCCACTCGTCTCCGGCGGGGTAGGCGAACGGCAGGCAATTATGCGCACGAAGATCTTCAGGGTGTGTGGGCGCGCCGTGGCGAGCCAGGTAGGCCGGCGCGGCGCAAATGGTCAGGGTGTAGTCCTGCATGGGTCGCGCAATGAGCGGCGAAGCTTCTGGAATATTGCCTAGGCGCACTGCAACGTCAAAACCATTATCGATCATGTCCAGGCGCTGATTGGTCAGCACCAGATCGAGCCTGACTTGTGGAAAGTGCCGGGAGAATTCTGCGAGTGCAGGTGCCAGCACTTCCGAGCCGAATGTCAGTGGCGCGGTGATGCGCAGTGTGCCTGACGGATCACCTTGTGCCTGCTCGGCCAGTTGTTCGGACTCGGCGACCAGGCCCAATACCTCGAGGCAACGCTCGTAGTACGCCGTGCCGAACTCGGTCAGGCGCTGGCGGCGGGTGGTTCGCTGTAACAGGCTGACGCCCAGGCGCTGCTCCAGTGCGCGCAGATGGTTGCCGACCATCGTAGTGGAAATCGAACATGCCTGCGCCGCTGCCGTCAGGCTGCCTGCCTCGACAACCTTTACGTACACACGCATCGCCTGAAACAAATCCATTATCAATCCTGACTTTAAGATGATTGAAGTATTGCGCTATTTATCCATAAGGAGTGGTTAACCATACTGCAAAAATCGACATCTACCCAAGGAGCTTCACGCGATGACCACTGCCTGCCTGATGAGCACTTACCAACCGTTGGCCATTGGTTTCACTCATGGTCTGGGCACGCGTCTGTGGGACCAGCGCGGGCGCGAATACCTGGATGCCGTGGCGGGGGTGGCAGTGACCAATGTCGGTCACTCGCATCCGCTGCTGGTAGCGGCGATTCGTGATCAGGCGGGGTTGCTGTTGCACACCTCCAATCTGTACAGCATTGACTGGCAGCAACGCCTGGCGCAGAAGCTGACAGCGCTCTCTGGCATGGAGCGTGTGTTTTTCAATAACTCCGGTGCCGAGGCCAACGAGACTGCGCTCAAGCTGGCTCGGCTGCACGGCTGGCACAAGTACATCGAGCAACCCTTGGTGGTGGTCATGGAAAACGCCTTTCACGGCCGCACGCTGGGCACGCTGTCAGCCAGCGACGGGCCGGCCGTGCGCCTGGGTTTTGGCACCTTGCCGGGTGACTACGTCAAGGTCCCGTTCGGTGATCTGGCAGCATTCGATAGAGTCTGCGTCACTCACGGGCACCGGATCGCTGCGGTATTGGTCGAGCCGATTCAGGGGGAGGGCGGCGCGCAAGTGGCGCCGGCCGGGTATCTCAAGGCGCTGAGGGAGCGCTGCACGCGCCGCGACTGGTTGCTGATGCTTGATGAAATCCAGACCGGCATGGGCCGCACCGGAAAGTGGTTTGCCTTTCAGCATGAAGGCATCGTGCCCGATGTCATGACCCTGGCCAAAGGACTGGGCAACGGGATACCGATCGGCGCCTGTCTGGCGCGGGGCAAGGCTGCGCAATTGTTCACGCCCGGCAGCCATGGCAGTACTTTCGGCGGCAATCCGCTCGCGTGTCGTGCCGGGTGCACTGTGATCGACATCATTGAGCAACAGGAACTGGTGAAGAACGCCGGGATTCAAGGCCAGCGCTTGCTTGAGCAACTGCAAAGCGCGCTTGGCGAACATCCGAATGTGTTGGAGATTCGCGGTAGAGGGCTGATGATCGGCATCGAATTGCAAGAAGCGATCCCCGAATTGACGCAGATCGCGGCCGAGCAACATGCTCTGTTGATCAACGTCACACGGGGCAAGGTCATTCGTTTGTTGCCACCTCTGATGCTCGATGCTGCCGAGGTTGCACAGATTGTTCAGCGGCTGTCGGCAGCACTCGACAGCGCCTCCCAGCGGTCGCTTGCATGTTCAGCCCAGGATCTTGATGAAGGAAAAGGACTACGCCGGGCTGTACCGTAACCGCCCATTTGCGGTAGAAGGGACAAGCGTCGTGTGTGTCTGCGCGATGGCTACCCAATGGATTTGAAAGGAGCCCACCATGTTAATCCGGTCCCTGACCCTCGCCACCCTGCTTGTTGCTACCGGCACAGCGCTTGCCGCTGACGAAAACCCGCTGGTGCAAGAACGCGGTACGTCGCGTCCGCTGATCATCATTGCGCCCAGCACGGTCGATCCGACACTGGTCAAGCTCAAGAAGGCGCTGGACGAGCCGGCCAATCGTGAGGCGTTTTCGCAGCGTCATATGGTGCTGTACACGATCGTCAATACCATCGGCGAACGCAACGGCAAAACCCTTGATGCACAATCGACCATGGCCTTGATTCGCGAGTTGAAACTGGGTGCAGGAGTGGGGACCAAGGTCATTCTGGTGGGTAAGGACGGCGAGAAAAAAATCGACAGGACTGTCGGAAAGTCAGAGTCGATAGACCCCAAGGAGATCTTCGCCACCATCGACCAGATGCCGATGAGAGAGCAGGAAGCTTCCGCGCCGCCACCGCAGCCTGAAGCCAAACCCGCGCCGGCGGAAAAGCCCGAAAAGCCCGGTAAGCCAGTCAAGGGTGGCGCGCCTGGCAAGGCGCTGGATGACTGAGTGATGCCATTGCGCGCGTCACCGCGCGCTTCACGGGCAGGTGTTTTTATCAGTCGCCGCGAATGTACTGTTCAAGCTGCTGAATGAGACTGGCCTGCTCGGCTATGGCTTCTTTTACCAGGTCGCCAATGGACAGCAGGCCTAGCAGTTGCCCGTTTTCCACGACAGGCAGATGGCGCATGTGGCTGTCGGTCATGATCCCCATGCAGGCGTCGACGCTCTGCTGCGAGTCCACAGTGATGACGTGGCTGCTCATGATGTCACTGACCGGCGTGCCTACCGAAGAGCGTCCCTTGAGGACCACTTTGCGCGCATAATCGCGTTCGCTGACTACGCCGACCACTACGCCATTCTCAACCACTGGCAACGCGCCAATGTTTTTTTCGGCCATCAGCCTGAGCGCCTCGAGCACCATCTGATGCGGGCCAATGGTGTGCACTTGCTGGTTGTGCAGGTCTTTCAATTTCAACAGCTGGGCGACGGTTTTCATGGTGCTCTCCGGGGTGGCGACCTGTTTGACTGTAGTGCATCTGCAGCAGCGCTACAGATTCATGCACTCAGCTGAACCAATCAACCGCTAAATAAGCATGGAGGGCATAGACGGAATCAATGCTCTGCGCGCCGACGACCTTTGCTGATGTGCCTTTAATTAGAGCGTCCGCTGCACGTTCACCCTGATAGCCAAGTAGAATCAACGTGTTCACTCATAGTCGAGGTTGCAGCGTTGGATTTACAGCAGGGCTTTATCCTCAGTCGGCACTGGCAAGACACGCCCGCCGGGACCGAGGTCGACTTCTGGCTGGCCACTGACCAAGGGCCGCGCCACATTCGTCTGCCTTGCCAGCCATCTGTGGCGTTCATTCCTGCTGAACAGAGCGAGCGCGTCCGCTCATTGTTACGTAGCGAACGTGGCGTGGAGTTGCGTCCGCTGGAACTCTGTGATTTTCGCCATCGTCCGGTACTGGGTGTGTACTGCCAGCAGCACCGTCAACTGATGAACATCGAAAAGTTGTTGCGCAGGGGCAATGTGGATGTCTATGAAGCCGACATCCGCCCGCCCGAGCGCTATTTGATGGAGCGCTTCATCACTGCTCCCGTACAGTTTGGCGGCACACCGAATGCCGATGGCGTGTTGTGCGATGCGCAGATCAGGCCTGCCCCGGATTACCGGCCACAGCTCAAACTGGCGTCTCTGGACATCGAAACCACGGCGCGGGGTGAGCTGTATTCAATCGCCCTCGAGGGCTGCGGTCAGCGTCAGGTCTACATGCTCGGCCCGCCGAATGGCGGCGATGAGCAGCTGGACTTTCAGCTCGACTATTGCGATACCCGAGCACAGTTGCTGGAGCGTCTGAACGACTGGCTGGCGTTGCACGACCCTGACGCGATCATTGGCTGGAATGTGGTGCAGTTCGATCTGCGGGTCCTGCACGAACATGCGCAGCGTCTGCAGGTGCCGCTGCGCCTCGGACGTGGCGGGGAGGCAATGGGCTGGCGCGAGCACGGCAGTCGCAACAACCACTTTTTTGCTGAAGTCAGCGGGCGGCTGATCATTGACGGCATCGAGGCACTGCGTTCGGCAACCTGGAGCTTTCCGTCGTTCAGTCTTGAGTTCGTCGCGCAGACATTGCTGGGTGAGGGCAAGGCCATTGACACGCCTTACCAGCGCATGGATGAAATCAACCGCATGTTTGCCGAGGATAAACCGGCACTGGCGCGCTACAACATCAAGGACTGCGAGCTGGTTACGCGTATCTTCGCCAAGACTCAACTGCTGACCTTTTTGCTCGAGCGTGCCACGGTGACTGGTCTGCCTGCGGACCGCAGCGGTGGCTCGGTCGCCGCGTTCTGCCATTTGTATATTCCGCTGATGCATCGCCAGGGCTTTGTCGCGCCCAATCTGGGCGAGCGATTGCCCGAAGCCAGTCCTGGCGGGTTCGTCATGGATTCGCAGCCGGGTCTTTATGAGTCGGTGCTGGTACTGGATTACAAAAGCCTCTATCCGTCGATCATTCGGACCTTTCTGATTGACCCGGTGGGGCTCATCGAGGGCATGCGTCACCCTGACGACAGTGCGTCTGTGCCGGGTTTTCGCGGTGCGCGCTTTTCACGCACCAGGCACAGCCTGCCTGCCATCGTGGAGCGTGTGTGGCAGGGGCGCGAGGCTGCCAAGCGTGAGCAGAACGCGCCACTGTCCCAGGCCCTTAAAATCATCATGAATGCCTTTTACGGCGTGTTGGGATCAAGCGGCTGCCGGTTTTTCGATCCGCGCCTGGCCTCGTCGATTACTTTGCGCGGGCATGAAATCATGCTCAAGACCCGCGACCTCATCCAGGCCCAAGGCTACACCGTGATTTACGGTGATACCGACTCGACATTCGTCTGGCTGGGCCGCCCGCATGGGCAGCAAGAGGCGGCAAGCATCGGCAAAGCGTTGGTGCTGGAGGTCAACCAGTGGTGGCGCGAGCATTTGCAGAAAGAATATGGCTTGCACAGTGCTCTGGAACTGCAATACGAAACGCATTTTCGACGCTTTCTGATGCCGACGGTGCGCGGCGCGGAGGAGGGTAGCAAGAAGCGTTATGCGGGGCTGGTCTCTCGCGCCGACGGCTCCGAGGAAATGGTCTACAAGGGCCTGGAAACGGTGAGAACCGACTGGTCGCCACTCGCTCAGCAGTTTCAGCAGGAATTGTATCTGCGTATTTTCAAGCGTCAGCCGTATCAGGACTACGTGCGCGATTACGTGCAACGTACGCTGTCAGGCGAGCTGGATGATCTGCTGATCTACCGCAAGCGACTGCGCCGCAAGCTCGACGATTACCAGCGCAACGTGCCACCGCATGTGCGCGCCGCGCGTCTGGCTGACGAATACAACGACCAGCAGGGGCGACCGCGGCAGTATCAAAGCGGCGGCTGGATCAGCTATGTGATGACCGTAGCCGGCCCGGAACCGCTGGAAATTCGTCATGCCCCCATCGATTACGATCATTACGTGACGCGCCAGTTGCAACCGCTGGCCGACGCTATTCTGCCGTTCGTGGACGACGATTTCAGTACACTCGTCGGCGGGCAGTTGGGGCTTTTCTAGGCTCTAGACTTGCAATGACTGTGCTCGTCGGCTTTTCCTACAGAGCCTGTCGATTGATCAGTTGATCGGCGAGCCACGGCAAGACCTGCTCGCAGGATGCTTCGATTTTCATGTGCAGCAGTTCATCTGCGCGGGTCTTGCCGTGGTTGATGGCAATGACCGGTTTACCTTGTTCGACCATGGCTTTGCACAGCCGGAAAGCCGACCAGGCCATCAGTGAGCTGCCCACGACCAGCAACCCGTCAGCCTGCTCCACGCTCGATGTTGCACTGGCAGCGGTTTGTGGAGCGACGTTTTCGCCAAAGAACACCACGTCCGGCTTGAGCCGCTCGCCTTGGCAGTACATACAGGCGGGTACTGTGAAACCGGCCTCGAAGGCAGGGTCCAGCAGCGTATCGCCGTCCGGGGCCTGTGTCGCATGGACGCCGGACAGATACGGATTCTGCAGCAATAACTGCTCCTGAATCGCCGCCCGGTCCATCCGTTGCTGACAATCCAGACACAGCACGCGGTGCAGGCTGCCGTGCAGTTCGATGACGTCCTGACTCCCGGCCTGAGTATGCAAGGCATCGACATTCTGAGTGATCAGGCTGTTGACGACATTAGCAGCCTGCAGTGCAGCCAGCGCCTGATGCGCCGCGTTGGGCTGTGCCGCGCGGATACGCGGCCAGCCAAGCATCGCTCGTGCCCAGTAACGTTGGCGCGCAGCAGGGTTGCCGACGAATTCCTGATACATCATGGGTTGCTTGCCACGGCGTACGCCATCCTTGTCGCGGTAATCCGGGATGCCGGATGCGGTGCTGATGCCAGCGCCGGTAACGACCAGAAACGCCTTGTCGGTCATCGCCTCGCAAAGCGTTTCAAGCTGACTGCGGGTTGTACTGTCGAGCATCTTGAAACCTCGAATGAGCAATATTATCCGGGCTCTGTTCCTGCGAGATTAGCAGGCAGGCGCACTCTGGGAAGCGTTGGTTCAAAGGGCCATTGTCCAGCGCCCGGCACTCGTGGCAACCTTTAACCTTTATCGCCTTGCCAAGGAAGCTTCGATGCGCTCGTTTCATTTCAAACAACTGGATGTGTTCAGCGACCAGCCTTTGCTTGGTAACCCCCTGGCGGTGGTGTTGGGGGCTGACGGGCTGAGCGACGACCAGATGGCTGCGTTTGCCCGCTGGACCAACCTGAGTGAGACTACGTTTTTGCTCAAACCGACTGACCCGCGTGCTGACTATCGCGCGCGCATCTTCACGACCCTTCGAGAGCTTCCGTTTGCAGGTCACCCCACGCTGGGCAGTTGTCACGCGTGGCTCGAAGGCGGTGGCGTGGCGCGTGGCAAGGAGATCATCCAGGAATGCGGGATTGGCCTGGTGCGCATTCGACGCGAGGGCAGCGGGTTGGCATTTACAGCGCCGCCTTTGCTGCGTTACGGCGCAGTAGACGCCGGGCTTATCGAGCAGATTCGCCTTGGCATGAAGCTTGGTCCGGGGGAGATTCTGGATGCTCGCTGGGTAGATAACGGCCCCGGTTGGGTCGCGTTCAGGTTGGCAGATCGTGCCAGCGTACTGGCACTACAACCGGACTACACGCTATTGAAAGGATTGAAGCTCGGCGTTATCGCGCCTTGGGACACCGCAGTGGACGGGGACGAGGCACAGTTCGAAGTTCGCGCTTTTATTCCGGGCGACGGCATGGCCGAAGACCCTGTGACTGGCAGCCTCAATGCCGGACTCGCTCGCTGGTTTCTGGACGAGGGGCTGGCACCTGACAGCTATACAGCCAGCCAGGGTACCGCGCTCGGTCGCAAGGGCCGCGTATCTGTCCAGCGTGTTGGTGACGATATCTGGGTGGGCGGTTCGACCGTAACCTGTATCGAAGGGCAGGTTTCACTGTAAGCGTGCCGGGCGTTGCTCCAGGCTAGACAGTCTTGGGATTTGGTGCCGAGGGCCACTGCGGCAAGGCATTCATTCCTTGATTGCAATCTTCTTGCCACGCCGGGCGGCAATATCGCTGGCCTGACCGTCGCGTTGCTTGCCGGTCCGCGCTTGGGTGATCAGCGCCGGAATCAAAGGGCCTTCAGGCAGGTTTTTCCAGAAACGCGAAGGGAAATGACCCTCCATGACCTTGGGGTTCAGGCGCGCAGGGTTGAAGATATGGCTGTAGTACGTGAGCCACAACTCGCCGTGCGGATCTTCGACGTGCCGGGCCATGGTTTGCCACGCTTGCGGGCAACGACGTTCGTGGATCAACTGCTTGCCGTCGTAGTACACACCATCTTGCGGAGTGGCAATCATCCAGCGATGCTGGCCCATGCGGCCGATGAAGTGTTCGCTGGCACTGAGCAGAATGTCATGAGCCGGTTCATGCCAGGCCACGTATTGCGGGCGCATGAGCGCAGCGTCATTGTCGGTAGGCGGTAACGCTACGAAGCGCAGAAAGGCATGCAGGTGATGGGCCTCGCGGCGCACCGACTTGAGCCTGCGATGCAATTCACTGCCCAGCCTGTCGCCAGCCATCATGGCGGTGCGGTCGCCGTGGGTAACACGCCACAGCACTTCGTACAGCAGGCTCCAGCGCTGCTCGCCGCGATAGCGTGAGGTGCTCTCCAGCAACTGCAGCAATTCCAGCGGAACACGGGCCTGAAACGGGCCGGACTCCTTGGGGTATTCTTCTTCGCTGCCGAACAAATCTGTAGCGTCGGGTGATTTCCAACTGACCTGGCTGGGGTCTATCTGATGGCTCAGTAACCAGCGCGCCTGCAGCCGCCACGTGTCGAAAAGATCGTCGCAATCAAGGCAAATCATCCCCAGAGCCCCATTTGCTGAGGCTGCGGCCGGTCCCGCAACTGATGGTGCAGGAATTCACTGGTGGTCTCAGCCTGCGGCGGATGATAGTCGCTGGTGATGATGAAGGGCTTGGCCTTGGCCAGCACGCAGCGCATGCGGGTCAGGTCTTCGTAGCGAATGCGCCGCTGCCTGCGCAGTTCGACGAGTCGCTGGGTAGTCCGGATGCCTATGCCCGGCACCCTGGCGATCAATGCCGGGTCGGCCTTGTTCAGGTCCAGTGGGAACACCTGGCGATTGCCCAGCGCCCACGCCAGCTTGGGGTCGATGTCCAGAGCAAGATCGCCCGGCCCATTCAGCAGTTCGCCAGCGGTAAAACCATACCCGCGCAACAGGAAGTCAGCCTGATACAGCCGGTGTTCGCGCATCAACGGTGGCGCGGCCAGCGGCACGCTGTCGGGACTGTTGGGGATCGGGCTGAACGCCGAATAATAGACCCGGCGCAGTTTGAAGTTGCTGTACAGCGACTGGGTACTGTGCAGGATGGTGCTGTCGTCGGTGGCATCGGCGCCGACGATCATCTGGGTGCTTTGCCCGGCAGGTGCAAAGCGCGGAGCGCGCGGTTCATTGCGCACCGTCTGTTCGCCGGTGTAAATGGTCTGCATGGCCTTTTTAATGGAGGCCACGTCTTTTTCCGGCGCCAAGGTCTGCAGGCTGAGGTCGGTGGGCAGTTCGATATTCACGCTCAGACGATCTGCATAGCGACCGGCTTTTTCAATCAGCGCGGGGTCGGCGTCAGGGATGGTCTTGAGGTGAATGTAGCCGCGAAATTCGTGCACTTCCCGCAACAACCGAGCTACTTCGACCAGTTGCTCCATGGTGTAGTCAGCCGAGCGAATGATTCCGGAGCTCAGGAACAGCCCGCTTACGCAATTGCGACGGTAGAAGTCGAGCGTCAGGGTGACCACTTCCTCAGGCGTGAAGCGCGCGCGAGGAACGTCGCTGGAGCGCCTGTTGACGCAATACTGGCAGTCGTACAGGCAGAAGTTGGTCAGGAGGATTTTCAGCAGCGACACGCAGCGCCCATCCGGCGTATAGCTGTGACAGATACCCATGCCGTTGGTAGAGCCGAGCCCGCTCTTGTCCTGGGAACTGCGTTTGGGCGCTCCGCTGCTGGCGCACGACGCATCGTACTTGGCGGCGTCCGCCAGAATGCTGAGCTTGTCGATGAGCTGCATGGCATGCCCCTTAACTGTTTGTATGTACAGTATAGAGTTGCCGATGCAGACTCAAGCGTCGATACCCGGATCAGACCGAAGGTCGATCCATGCAGGGCCGATAAGGCGAAGAGGCGAATGCGAACTTAAATGTTATTTTATAACGATGTTTGAATCTGGTATGTAATACTGTAACAAATAATTGCAGGTTGCCCGCGCGTGAAATCCTCTTCTTCTCCTTCAATCGCAGGTTCTGCTCTGGCGCTATCCGCCTGGAAGCGTGTTCTGTTTTCGCTGGCGATACTGACGCTGCTATGGCTGGCAATCGGCTGGTCGGTGGCCATTCCGTGAGTGCCGCGATTGCGCTGGAAAATCTGACTGTGGCGTACGAGCGTCGTCCTGCTGTGCATCACATCAGCGGACGCTTCGAGGCAGGCAGTCTTACCGCTATCGTCGGGCCTAACGGCGCGGGTAAATCAACCCTGATCAAGGCCATTGCCGGGACCATGAAACCCGCCCAGGGGCATGTCGACCGGGGGCGCCTGGCTACACGCACTATCGGCTATCTGCCTCAGGCGGCTGAAATCGACCGGAGTTTCCCGTTGAGTGTTGCCGACACGGTGGCGATGGGTGCGTGGCACAGCGTCGGCCCGTTCCGCGGGCTCACGCGCCATCACGCCACGCTGACCCAGGATGCGCTGCGCACTGTCGGGCTGGAAGGTTTTGAAAAGCGCAGCGTCGGCTCGCTGTCGTCGGGACAGTTCCAGCGCGTGCTGTTTGCTCGGCTGTTGCTGCAGGACGCATCGGTGATCCTGCTCGACGAGCCATTTACTGCCATCGACGCACGTACCACCCGCGATCTGCTGGAGCTAGTACGCGTCTGGCATGGGCAGGGGCGCACAGTGATCGCTGTGCTGCACGACATCGATCAGGTGCGTCAGCACTTTCCGCAGACCTTGTTGATGGCCCGTGAAGCCATTGCGTGGGGCGAAACCGCCGATGTGCTCAGCGTTGCCAACCTGCGCAAGGCGCGCAACATGGCGGAGTACTGGAGCCCGGACGCAATGCTGTGTGATGCCGAGGAAGAGCATTCATGATGCTTTATAGCCTGGTCGTCGAACCGTTTATCGAGTTCGGCTTCATGCGTCGTGCGCTGGTGGCGTGTCTGGCCCTGGGGATAGGCTCCGGCCCGGTAGGCGTGCTGTTGATGCTGCGGCGCATGAGCCTGGTGGGCGATGCCATGAGTCACGCTGTCCTGCCGGGGGCTGCGGTAGGCTTCATGGTCGCCGGGCTGTCGTTACCTGCCATGGGCTTTGGCGGGTTGATCGCCGGGCTGGCAGTTGCCTTGCTGTCGGGGCTGGTCAGCCGACTGACCTCGCTTCGTGAGGACGCCAGCTTTGCCAGTTTCTATCTGACCTCGCTGGCTGCCGGCGTGCTGATCGTCTCGCTGCATGGTTCCAGCGTCGATCTGTTGCATGTGCTGTTCGGCACCATTCTGGCCATTGATGACACTGCCATCTACATGGTCGGCAGCATTGCCTCTTTCACGCTGGTGCTGTTGGCCGTGATCTATCGTCCGCTGGTTCTGGAGTGTTTCGATCCGGGGTTTCTGCGCGCTGTAGGTGGGCGCGGATCGTTATATCACGTGCTGTTTCTGCTGCTGGTGGTGCTGAATCTGGTGGCAGGCTTTCAGGCGCTGGGCACCTTGATGGCAGTGGGCATGATGATGCTGCCCGCGACCGCTGCCCGCTTCTGGACCAACTCGCTGAGCGGCCTGATGGTGATTTCGACACTGCTGGCCACATTGTCCGGCCTGATCGGGCTGATCGTTTCCTACCACGTTGGCGTCGCCTCCGGGCCGGCCATCGTCCTCACCGCGAGTGCGTTCTATGGCGTGTCCCTGTTATTCGGGCGCACGGGCATCGTACGTCGACTGTTTCCCAAACCTCACCTGGCTCATTGAAAAGGTATGTCATGAAACGATTGATGTTATTGAGTTCTATGGCTGCACTGGCGCTGTCGGCATTCGCCAGCCTGGCTCAGGCCAAGCCGCTTGAGGCGGTGGCGTCGTTCACGGTTATTGCCGATATGGTCAGTACCGTCGGTGGTGATCGCGTACACGTCAAATCCCTGATCGGCCCGAATGGCGATCCGCACGTCTACGAGCCAACGCCAAGCGACGCGCAAGCGTTGAAAAACGCTGATCTGGCGTTTGTCAGTGGTCTGCATCTGGAAGGCTGGATGGACCGGTTGATCAAGGCGTCGGGCTATAAAGGGCAGCCCGTCGTGCTGTCCCAGGGTATCAAGACCCGCAGCATGGATGAAGACGGCAAGAGCATCGTCGACCCGCACGCGTGGAACAGTGCAGCCAATGGGGTGATTTATGTTCGCAACATTGTTGCCGCGTTGAAAAAAGCCGATCCGGAAGGGGCGAGCGTCTATCAGGCTAATGGTGATCGCTACATCGTCGAACTGCAGCAACTCGATACCTATGCCCGCGACCAGATCCAGTTGGTTCCGGCGGCCAAGCGCAAAATTCTCACTTCGCATGATGCGTTCGGTTACTTTGGTGATGCCTACGGCGTGAAGTTCCTGTCGCCGCTGGGCCTGTCAACCGAGTCCGAGGCATCGGCAGCGGATGTATCGAAACTGATCCGCCAGATCAAGGCCGAACACGTCAGCGCTTATTTCTTCGAAAACTCCAGCGACCCGCGTCTGGTCAAGCAGATCGCCGAAGCCAGTGGTGCTCAGCCTGGTGGTGAGCTGTACGTCGAGGCCCTGTCGCCTGCTGATGGTCCTGCGCCGACTTACGCGAAGATGTTTCGCTACAACGTCGACACCCTTACCACTGCGATGAAACGCAATCAGTAAAACCTCAGTGCGCGCAGCCCTTGGCATTCAAGGGCTGCGCAACGCCAAGCCTCAGTTGTCGAGAAACTTGAACACGGTAGTCTGGGTATACGCTTTGCCCGGGTCCAGTCGTGTGCTGGGGAATTTCGGCTGATTGGGCGCGTCAGGGTAATGCTGGGTCTCCAGCGTGAAAGCCCCCCAGTGCGGATAGATATTGCCCGCCTTGCCGCGAATAGTGCCATCCAGGAAGTTGCCGGTGTACAGCTGCACGCCGGGTTCTGTGGTGAACAGCTGCAATTTACGGCCTGATTGCGGGTCGCTCACCTCGGCAGCCAGTTTCTTCACGTCACCTTTGGTGTCCAGCACCCAGTTGAAGTCAAAGCCGCCTTGCTTGGGTTCTGCGTACTTGAGTTGCTGATGGTCGTCCTTGATGTGCTTGCCAAACGCAGTGGGCTTGAGAAAGTCCATCGGGGTTCCGGCCACGGCAGGCAGTTCACCGGTAGGGATCAATTTGTCGTTGACCGGCGTGTAATGCGAAGCGTGAAGGGTGGCGACCTGCTTGAGAACATCACCACTGCCTGCGCCCGCCAGATTGAAATAGCTGTGGTTGGTCAGGTTCAGCACCGTCGGTTTGTCGGTGGTAGCGTGGTAGTCGATCTTCAGCTCATTCTTGTCGTTCAGGCTGTAGGTGACTTCGGTGCGCAATGTACCGGGGAAGCCCATCTCGCCATCCGGTGACACGTAGGTCAGCTTGACGCCGACCGAGTCACCGGTTTTGGTTTCTTCTGCCTTCCAGAGTCTTTTGTCAAACCCCTGGGTGCCCCCGTGCAGAGCGTTTGTCTTGTCGTTGAGTGGCACCTGGTAGGTCTTGCCATCGAGGCTGAACTTGCCGCCCGCCAGTCGGTTACCGAAGCGACCGATGGTTGCGCCGAAATACACGGTGCCATTGTCCTGGTAGCCCTTCACATCGTCGAAGCCCAGCACGATGTCGTCGACCTTGCCAGCTTTATCGGGAACCAGCAGCGATTGCAGTGTCGCGCCGTAGGTGATGATGCTGGCCTGTATGCCGTGGCTGTTGCGCAAGGTGTACTTTTCAACGGCACTGCCGTCGGACGTTTGTCCAAAACTGCTTTGTTCGCTAGTGAGTGCGGCCTGTGCCGTCAAGGTGCTGATCATCAAAGACAGTCCAAAGGTGCTGAGAAGAGCGTGCTTTTTCATCTGATCTACCCGCTTTTATTGTTATTGGTAAGACTATTTGATCGAATTTCATTCGATGCATGGGGTTATAGCCGATAAAATGCCGCTTGAAAAATAAATTGTAATACTATTTAGTAGTGCAGGCGTCACTGAGGCTTGGTCAGTAACCTTAGCCGATGATCTGACAATGATTTCAGCCAGATGAGCCGAATCCTGAAAAAAAGGATGAACCCGATGGCTCGGCTAATGCAGCTCGTGATGTGACCACCTGAGCGCGACACACGCTAAAAAAGTGCCTTTACAACAATAACAAAGGACATTTTTCATGAACTGGCTGCCCGTTTCCGAGCACCGTTTCAAGCTTGCCGAAGGCTCCTTCTGGGATGCCCAGGAGCAAGCCCTTTATTGGGTCGACATCGCTGGCTTTCTGGCCTGTCGTCTGGCTGCCGGGCAATACCGTCAGTGGCGCATGCCCGAACCGGTTTCTGCGTTCATTCCGACCGCAAAAGGCGATGCTCTGGTGACCCTGGCCAGCGGTATCTATCGCCTGGATCTGACCGCCGAAAAAACCTCACTGTCATTGTTTTGCGTGGCGGACCCCACACCCGGCAACCGTGCCAACGAAGCCCGTTGTGACGCGCGCGGGATGCTGTGGATGGGCAGTATGCAAAACAATATCGACGCGGAAGGCGGCGATATACCGTTGTTTCGTCGCTCGGGCGGCCTGTTCCGCGTCGATGCCGATGCAGCCGTGACACGTCTGCTGGACGGGCAGGGCATCGTCAACACCCTGCTCTGGAATGCCGACGGCAGCGTGTTGTACAGCGCCGACACCCTTGACGACGTCATCTACCAATACCCGCTCATGGCAGACGGGACGCTGGGGCCTCGTCAGGTCTGGGCTGGTGTGCAAAGCCAGGGTTCGCCTGATGGTTCGGCGATGGACGCCGAGGGGTATGTCTGGAACGCCCGCTGGGGCGGCGGTTGTCTTATTCGCTTCGCGCCCGACGGAAGTGTTGATCGGGTTGTCGAGCTGCCTGTCAGCCACCCCACCAGTTGCGTGTTCGGTGGTCCTGATCTGCAGACGCTGTACGTCACTGGCGCAGCGCCTGGCGATGCGCATGGTCAGTTCGACGGCGCGGTATTGAGGGCAGATGTGAGCGTGAAAGGGACGTTGTGTCAGCGTTTTGCCGGTTGAAGAAATTTATGCTGTCGACGCATCTATCAAGGCGGTGGCGGCAAAGTGACATTCGGTTACATAGCGGTCATTCATTATATGGTATGACTATTTAATCGGTTTCAGACGCCCCCGCGTTTGCAACCGCCACCTTGCTGGTCGCTGTAGCTATTCAATAAAAATAAGGAGTTAGCTATGTTGAGTCGTCACGGGATTCGTTCCCTGTGCTGTGCCGCTGTCACCACTGCCATTCTGGGCATGAGTGGCATTACTTCCGCTGCTGATGAAGTCAAGATCGGCTTTCTGGTCAAACAGGCTGAAGAGCCCTGGTTCCAGACCGAGTGGCAATTCGCCGAAAAAGCCGGGAAAGAGCTTGGCTTCACGGTCATCAAGATTGCCGTTCCCGACGGCGAGAAAACCCTGTCTGCGATCGACAACCTTGCTGCCAACGGCGTGAAGGGTTTTGTGATCTGCCCGCCTGATGTTTCGCTAGGCCCTGCCATCGTAGCCAAGGCCAAGGCCAATGGCATGAAGGTCATGGCGGTGGACGACCGTTTTGTCGATGCGAGCGGCAAGCCGATGGAGGATGTGCCGTATCTGGGTATGGCAGCCTTCGAAGTGGGCCAGAAGCAGGGCGCCGCCATGGCGACCGAGGCCAAGAATCGCAAGTGGGATGAGGGCGAGTGGAAGAACACCTACGCGATCATCAATACCTACAGCGAGCTGGACACCGGCAAGAAGCGCACCGACGGCTCGGTGGATGCATTGAAAAAAGCCGGTTTGCCAGCCGATCACATTCTGTTTTCTCCGCAAAAGACTCTTGATGTACCAGGCGGAATGGACGCCACCAACTCCGCTCTGCCAAAGCTGCCACGTGAAGCCAAGAACCTCATCATCGGTGGCATGAACGACAACACTGTACTGGGCGGCGTACGCGCCACTTCGGGCGCAGGGTTCTCCGCCAAAAACGTGATCGGGATCGGCATCAATGGCACCGATGCCATTGATGAGCTGAAGAAGAAAGAAAGCGGCTTCTTCGGTTCGATGCTGCCAAGCCCCGACAAGGAAGGCTACCGGACTGCCGAGTACGTCTTCAACTGGGTCACCAAGGGTGTCGAGCCGCCCAAGTACACCGCTATGGATGACGTGACATTGATCACTCGCGAAAACTTTCAGGCTGAACTGACCAAAATCGGTTTGTGGAAGTGATCTGAGCGAGGGGCCTGATTTCGGGCCCCTCAACTGTGCGAGGAGGTTGGTTTCATGCAACAGGCTATCGAGCTTCAACCCATAGGCGGTGCCCTGCGTTTCAATGGCATCGGCAAGGTATTCCCGGCCGTCAAGGCGCTGTCGGACATCACCTTTGAGGCCCGTCCCGGCAGCGTCCATGCACTGATGGGCGAGAACGGCGCAGGCAAGTCCACGTTGCTTAAAATTCTCGGTGGGTCGTACCAGCCCAACAGCGGCAACGTGCAGATCGGCGATCAGACCCACCAATTCAAGTCCACTGCCGACAGCATCTCGGCAGGGGTTGCAGTGATTCACCAAGAGCTGCATCTGGTGCCGGAAATGACCGTCGCTGAAAATCTGCTGCTTGGGCACATGCCCAATCGTTTTGGGCTGATCAATCGCGGCGCCATGTACCGTCGTGCCGGCGAATTGCTCAAGGGGCTGGCTGACGAAATCGACCCGCGTACGCGCCTGGGCGATCTGTCGCTGGGTCAGCGGCAGTTGGTGGAGATCGCCAAGGCCATGTCGCGCAACGCTCATGTCATTGCGTTCGATGAACCTACCAGCAGCTTGTCGGCGCGCGAGATCGACCGTTTGATGGCGATCATCACGCGGCTGCGGGACGAAGGCAGGGTGATTCTTTATGTGTCGCACCGTATGGAAGAGATTTTTCGCGTCTGTGATGCCGTAACGGTGTTCAAGGACGGGCGCTTTGTAAAAACCTTCGAGCAAATGGCCGACCTGGACCACGACCGGCTGGTGACCTGCATGGTCGGTCGCGACATTCAGAATATTTATAACTACCGCCCTCGTCAGCACCAGGGTCCGAGTCTGCGTGTTACCGGGTTGATGGGCCCTGGCCTGCATGAGCCGGTGACGTTCGCTGTGCAAAAAGGCGAGGTGCTGGGCTTTTTCGGTCTGGTGGGCGCAGGTCGCACTGAGTTGTTTCGCCTCTTGTCCGGCTTGACGCGCAGTACAGCAGGCAGTCTGCAACTGGATGGCCAGCCGCTGACGCTGAGATCTCCACGCGACGCCATCGAGGCCGGAATTCTGCTCTGCCCGGAGGACCGCAAGAAGGAAGGCATCGTGCCGCTGTCCAGCGTTGCGGAGAACATCAACATTGGCGCGCGGCCACGGCATGTGAACTTTGGCTGCCTTATTCAGGGCCGCTGGGAGCGCGATAACGCGCGTAACCAGATCAAGTCGATGAACGTCAAGACACCGTCTCCCGAGCAGCAGATCATGTTCCTGTCGGGCGGCAATCAGCAGAAGGCGATTCTTGGGCGCTGGCTTTCCATGCCGATGAAAGTGCTGTTGCTGGATGAGCCTACCCGAGGTATCGACGTCGGCGCCAAGTCTGAAATCTACGAGATCATTCATAACCTGGCGGCTGATGGCATTGCCGTGATTGTGGTGTCCAGCGATCTGATGGAAGTCATGGGTATTTCCGACCGAATTCTGGTGATGAGCGAAGGCGCAATCACCGGCGAACTCAACCGCGACGAGGCTGACGAGTCGCGATTACTGCAATTGGCTCTGCCACGCACGCGCGGCTGACAGTCGGTCCCTGACCATGAACAATAAAAAAGAGGTGCGTATGTCTACCGAATCCAGCCTGCAGGCTCCCCGTCAGGGCATGAACCTGCGTCGTTTTGCCGATGACTGGGTGATGCTTCTGGCCGCTGTAGGGATCTTCCTGCTGTGCGCCGTGTTCATCGACAACTTCATGTCGCCGCTCAACATGCGCGGTCTCGGCCTGGCGATTTCAACTGTCGGCATTGCCGCCTGCACCATGCTGTATTGCTTGGCTTCCGGCCATTTCGACCTGTCGATCGGTTCGGTACTGGCCTGTTCCGGGGTCATCGCCAGTATCGTGATTCGTGACACCGACAGCGTGTTTCTGGGCGTATCCGCCGCACTGGCGCTGGGGTTGGTGGTGGGCCTTATCAACGGCATCGTGATCGCCAAATTGCGCATCAATGCGTTGATTGCGACGCTGGCGACCATGCAGATTGTGCGTGGCCTGGCGTATATCTTCTCCAGCGGCAAGGCCGTCGGCGTTTCCAACGAAGACTTCTTCATCTTCGGCAATGGGCAGGTGTACGGCGTGCCGGTGCCGATCCTGATCACCATTGCCTGCTTCGTCTTTTTCGGCTGGCTACTCAACTACACCACCTACGGGCGCAACACCATGGCCATCGGTGGCAACCAGGAAGCGGCACTGCTGGCGGGTGTGCATGTCGATCGCACCAAGATCATCATCTTCGCTGTGCACGGCCTTATCGGGGCGCTGGCAGGTGTGGTACTGGCTTCACGCATGACTTCTGGCCAGCCGATGATTGGCCAGGGCTTTGAACTGACCGTGATCTCGGCCTGTGTACTGGGCGGGGTTTCATTGAGCGGCGGCATCGGCATGATTCGTCACGTGATCGCGGGGGTGCTGATTCTGGCGATCATCGAGAACGCGATGAACCTGAAGAACATCGATACCTTCTACCAGTACGTGATTCGCGGCACGATCCTGCTGCTCGCAGTGATCATTGACCGGATGAAGCGCCGGTAAGTTAAGTATTGCAATGCAGTAGTGAAAGAGCCCTTGTCGAGTGATCGGCAAGGGCTTTTTTCATGAAGGAAGGCTGTTGATAGCGAAGGTAAAGCCGCGACATGTCAGTCTGCGGCTGTGATGTGATATGATGTGATGATTATGTTAGCGCTATTAAATAACACCGCTGAGGCAGTCGACGGTGTTATGCCGGTTGTGGGGGCTTGACCTGTTATCAGCGTGAACTTCGTCAAGTTGTTCCACCGCATTGTTAACGAGAATGTGATGCCAACGCAGAGCTACCCAACCGTGTCAGCCCATACAACACCGCGCCCACGACCAGCATGATGCCTGCACGCAACCAGGTTTCCGGACCTTGCTGGGTGAGCAGCAGCAGGCAGGAAAGAATGCCGAGCACCGGGACAACCCAATGAATCTTGAAATGCCCTTCCTCGACCTTGTCGCGCTTGAGTACCAGTACCGCGACATTGACGCTGAGAAACACGAACAACAGTAACAGCACCACGGTTTCAGCCAGAATCGTCAGGGTACTGGTGAAAGACAGGGCGATGGCTACCAGCGTAGTCACGAAGATGGCCACACCGGGCGTCCGGCGCCGGGGCAGAACTGAACCCATTACAGACGGCAACAGACCTTCGCGTGCCATCCCGAAGGTCAACCTGCTGGCCATGATCATGGTTAACAGCGCGCCATTGGCGACCGCAATAAGCGCGATGACTGCGAACCAGGGCGCAGGTATTCCAAGCCCAGATGCGCTGACCACATCCATCAGCGGAGCTTGCGATGCCTTCAATTGCTCGACGGGCAAGACCATCGCTGCGCCTACGCCGACCAGCATGTAAACCGCGCCTGCGATGAGCAGCGCGCCGAATAGCGCCTTTGGATAAACCCTGCGCACATCCTTGATCTCTTCAGCAAGGTTGGCCGAGGTCTCGAAGCCCACAAACGAATAAAAGGCCAGCAACGACGCAGCAAGAATCGCCGTGGCCGGTGATGCTGTATCCAGTTCGAACACGCGTTGCGGCACACCATTGCCCTGGCTGACAAACCAGACGGCAGCGGCGATCACCATCGCCAGACCGCTCAGCTCAATGGTGGTCATCAGCAGGTTGGCCGACAACGACTCCTTGATACCCCGCGCATTCAATAGCGCGACGATGACCAGGAAACCGACGCAAACCCACTGCGCGGGCCAGTTCACCAATGCCTGAAAGTAGTCGCCGGCAAATGCCACCGCCAGCCCGGCAGCGCTGGTGACGCCTGCCGCGACCATCGAAAAGCCAACCAGAAACGACAGCAGCGGCTTGCCAAAGGCTTTTTCCGTGTACACCGCTGCACCTCCTGCACGCGGGTATTTGGTCACCAGTTCGGCGTAGGACGCAGCAGTCAGCAACGCAAAACACAGTGCAATCAGCAACGGAGCCCAGATGGCGCCGCCGACGCGTCCGGCTATCGTGCCTGCCAACGCATACACGCCGGCCCCGAGCACGTCGCCGAGGATGAACAGGGTCAGCATAGGGGCGGTAATTGCCCGGCGCAGCGGGGTTGTGTCAGGAGTGGCCATGCCGGGAAATTCCTTTTTCATTACTGCTGGGGAGGGTTCGAGGCCAAAGGCGGTTATCGGTCATATATAGCTTCATAAATCGTTCGAGCATCAACCTGTCAGTAATGAGATCGCTTTTACAGTGAACAGTGTGAACAACCAGGTTGCTGTGTCGGTTGAGTGCGGCAACGGTATGAAAAGTGATCCTTGGGGCGGAGGGAAATTCAAAGTGATGTGTATCAACCCTGACGGGCGGCGTTGTCAGGTATTTAATCAGATCACCAGCAATAGAGCGGAGCATCGCGAATGCCGGTTGTCTCAACCCTGCACGTTAACGAATCGACGAGGAGGTAAAACGGTGGTAAATGACAGCCAGCAACAATTCCATTCAGTCTGGACGACGCTGCAAAACCTGCGCGAGGAGGTTCGGCAATTGCAGCTCAGTGAGCTGGAGCGTGTCGAACGTTTGCGAGGGGAGCAGACGGTGGACAACCGGGAAGCCATTCAGCAATCGTTCGTTGCTATTGAACAGGCATTCGATGATGTCGAGGCGACTCTCGCTACCATCGGCGAAGCGACCGGAGAGATCGGCAAACTTTGATTCACTGTGCGCCGCTGTTACGTTGCTGCTGATCTGGGGATGTATGCGGCTCGCCGTATCCACGTGTAAATCGCCATCGAGTGGTTTGCTGGATTACAAAACCTGATTATAGCAAGTGTTGTCGCGCACGCGCTTTAATGCCAGCCCATACTCGCTGGCTAGAATGCAGTTTTTGTCATAGTGCAAGTGACGCCGCGTGGAAGCGTGTGCAGTGTATTCATTGGGCTTGTTCTAATATTTACGTGTTGTGGCGCTGTTTAATGGAAAGTACTAACACTCGGCGAAGTAGAAAAAGAGTGGCAAGGGTATTTTCACAATGTTTCACAGAGCAACCGTACCTCCCGTAACGCTCCAAACGCCCCGCACGACGGCGCCTGAGCTGTAGACGCCAGATTAAAAAATAATCCGCATTGAAATAAAGCAGAAATAAATATCACGTTGATATCATTGTTTTCAGTTGATGCTGCTGGTTGTGAAAATGCAAATTCACAACTTTTCACAGCATTCAATAATCGCGCCTGCGTACTATCGGTTCGGCAAAACAGTGAGCACATTGCTGATCGGGATCATTAAGTAATACCGTCCCTGACTTGCTGTTCTGTGATGGCATATTGCTCTGCCTTCCGGCAGTTGAAACTTTCCCCCTAAAAGCAAGGAGAAACAACATGAGTGAGACTCCACCAGTAAGCTCCGGCAACTCGGACGCAGCAATCGAAAAAATGTCCGCCACCTTTGATATGGCTATCGAGAAGTCAGCCAAGATCACTGAAATCTCCACTGCCAAAAAGGCAGAGCTGGACGCTACCAAGCAACGTCCTCAGAACTGATGCTGTGGTGTGGGCAGCGGCGCTGCTGCCCACACCCGCTTCTTGCAGTGTTTGCACGACGTCTTTCGATCGACAGCTTTACCTGGCTCTGACGTGCCGTTTCCGGTAAATCACACGGTGGTGACTCGATCATGACAGCCCTTGTTTCATTGAACGCGACGCCAGACTCGTCTTTGCAAGACAGTGGCGTGGCGTTGCTCGAAATTCTTCACGGCTTGCATCAGGGTGTCGTCCTGACACTCGACAAGCCTGTCTACATCATCGGCAATGCCGCTCCGGCCGATCTGGTGCTGGGCGATGCCGATATTGCCAGCCAGCACGCACGCCTGCGGTTTTCCGATGACATCGTTGCCATTGAGGCGATGGGCAGCGACGTGACTGCCATCGATGCTCTTGGCAAAAGTCTGCTTATTCCGAAGGGACATGGTCAACGCCTGGACCTGCCTGTCGAGTTGAAGCTTGGCCAGAGTCGTTTGCGTTTGCGCAGTACTCGCCCTGCAAGCGCTTCGCCTGTCGCAGCCGGCTCGTTGCAGGCGCTCAAATTGCCCCTGTTGGTCGCACTTTTGCTGCTGGCGACGTGCGCCACTGCATTTGCTTTCCGCGCGCCACCAGCGTCCGCACTGCGCACCACCGACAGCGCAATTCCGGCTTCTGTCAGTGCATCTTCACCTGCGCTGCCTGACGCCAGGGTATGGCTGGAGCAGGCACTGCGTGACGCCGGGCTTGGCCAGTTGCGCATCCAGGAGCAGGAAGGCCAACTCACAGTGGCGGGCAGCTATCCTGCCGCGCTCAAAAACAGCTGGTTACAGGTCCAGCGCGATTTCGATAGCCGTTTCGGCCAACGCGTGGTGCTGACCCCCAGTGTCAAGGTCAGCGCCGCCGTCGCTACGCCACGTGTGCGTCTGCAGGCCGTCTGGTTCGGGCCTAATCCCTATGTCATCGATGAGCACGGCAAGCGCGTCTATCCTGGCGCGAGGTTGACTGACGACTGGACGCTGGAAAGCATCGAGGGTGATCAGGTGCATCTGGCGCGGGGCCAGGAACGGTTTGCCTTCACCCTATGAAAGTTGATCTGCGGCCCATCACCTCGACGTCCTCGGAGGCCTTGCCAGCGGTCGAACGTGTTGCGCCTGCGCAGCCAAGACAGGGCACGCGATTCGAGGCGTTGCTCGATCAGCGCGAGCGCAAGGTGCGTCGTTCGCTGCGTGGCGAACTGGAGCAGACCGAACAGGCTGCCGGTGTCGCTGCCCCCTTGTTCGGCGCGGCTCGCTCGTTGCAGGTACTGCGTTATCTGCTCGACGAAGTACTCCCTGCGCTGGATGCGGAGCCAGATATTCGCGATCTCGCAGAGGACGTCATTCGTGAAGAAATCGAGTTGCGTCTGTTGCTGGAACAGCAGCGCGCCGAGGTGCAGCCATGAGTGCGTATCAGGATCGGGAATGCGTTGAGCTGCTGACCGGGCTCGGCAATCTGTACCGGCGCAGTGGTCAGCCTCAGCGAGCACTGGTCATGTTGTTGATTGCCATACAACTGGCGCCGACCGACACCGCGCTGCTGCACAGTCTCGTGCTGGCGTTCACTGACAGTGGTGATGCCTACAGGGCGCTCACAGCGCTGGACCGTCTGGTCGAGCAGCAAGGCGAAAGCGCGTCGCTGTTGTTGTTACGCAGCCGGGCGCTGTGGAAAGCCGGTCGCAGTGATGATGCGCGACAGTGTTTCAGACGTTATCTGGACGCCCGGAGGGCCGCGCAATGACCCTCATGAACCGCCTCAATCAACTCGCCGAAATAGCGTCAAAGCGCACCGATGTGATCATTGTTGCGTTCATGCTGATGGCCATCGCGATGATGATCATTCCGCTGCCCACCTATCTGGTGGATGCGCTGATTGCCCTCAACATCGCCCTCAGCCTGCTGATACTGATCGTCGCGTTCTACATCAATCACTCGGTGGAATTCTCGGCGTTGCCGCCGCTGATCCTGCTCAGCACGCTGTTTCGTCTGTCGCTGTCGATCACTACCACGCGCCTGATCCTGCTGGACGGCAACGCCGGTCATATCGTCAAGGCGTTCGGCGATTTCGTGATTGCCGGCCAGGTTGTGGTGGGGCTGGTGGTGTTTCTGATCATTACGGTGGCGCAGTTCGTGGTCATTACCAAAGGGGCCGAGCGTGTCGCCGAAGTTGCGGCACGGTTTACCCTGGACGCGATGCCCGGCAAACAGATGAGCATCGACAACGATCTGCGCAATGGCGATATCGATCAGGGCGAGGCCAGACGCCGCCGCTCGCGTCTGGAGCGGGAAAGTCAGATGTTCGGTGCGATGGACGGTGCCATGAAGTTCGTCAAGGGCGATGCCATTGCGGGGCTGGTGATTCTGTTCGTCAACCTGCTGGGCGGCATGATGATCGGTATGGTGCAGCGCGGCATGCCATTCGCCGAGGCGGCCCATACCTATTCGCTGCTGACAGTGGGCGATGGTCTGATCGCACAGATCCCGGCCTTGTTGATTTCGGTAGCCGCCGGCACAGTGGTAACACGCGTCAACAGTGATGGTGAGGAGCGCGATCTGGGCACCGAGATTGTCCGCCAGCTGGGTGCAAGCCACCGTGCCCTCGGGTTGACTGCACTGATTCTGCTCGGCGTTGGCCTGCTGCCCGGCTTTCCCATGCTGGTGTTCGTGGTGCTGGCGGCCATTCTCGGCGGTAGCGCGTTTTTTCTCTGGCGTCGTCAGCACCGGGCCAGCCAGCCTGCCGTTCAGGTCGAGCAGCCCGAGCAGCCGTTGGTGGAGGACCCTGAGCCATCCACAGTCTTCGAGGAGGCCGAACGTCCTCGCGATACGCAGGTGCTGCTGAGCATCGGTGCCGGGCTGGCCGAGGTCGCGCCGTTGCAACCATTACGTCAGCGTATCGAGACCATGTGCCACGACATTCGCGTTGATCTGGGGGTCGAGGTGCCCGTGCCGGAGGTTTATCTGGATCGTGCGCTGGCGGCCGATCGCTTTCAGGTCGAGCTGGAGAGCGTGCCGGTTTGCGAAGGTGAATTCAGCGCTCGCTCGCTATTGTTGCAAGACGATCCGCTGCACGCGCAATTGATGTCCGTAGAGCCGTTCGAGGCCCCGTCTCCGATCAGCTCCCGCCCCGGTCGCTGGGTAGGGCGTGATCATGCAGACAAGTTGCAGGAGGCGGGCATCGGCTTTCTGTTCGCCGACGAAGTGCTGCGCGCCATGCTGGAGCGCACGTTACGGCGCTATGCCGCGGATTTTCTGGGCATTCAGGAAACCCGCGTGATGCTCGAGCAGCTTGAAGGCAAGTACGCAGAGCTGGTCAAAGAGGCGCTGCGCATTCTGCCGCTGCAACGCATCGCCGAAGTGTTGCGACTGCTGGTTGCCGAAGGCGTATCGATACGCAATCGCCGTGGCCTGCTGGAAGCGATGGTGGAGTGGGGCGGCCGCGAGGCCGACGCCGGGCGGCTGACCGAACACCTGCGCGCCGCGCTGGCGCGCCAGATCAGCCATCAATATGCCGATCGCAACCGGGTCATCAGCGCTTTCGTGCTGGCACCTGCTCTTGAAGAGCAACTGCGTACCGCGCTGGGCCGCCAGGACAGACACCGTGACGCGTTGCCCGATGACATCGGCCGGACCGTGCTGGGGCAACTTCGACGTCTGTGCGATGTGCTGCCGGAAGATGATCTGACGGTGTTGCTGGTACATCCAGAGCTGCGTCGCGGCCTGCGCCGCATCATTGTGCGCGGCGAATTGCAGTTACCGGTGCTGTCCTACCGCGAGCTGGCCAGCGAATACAACCTTCAAGCGGTCGGCACTGTCAGCCTGACCGACATCACTGCGCGCCCGGCCCCCAAGACCAGCGCGGCCACCCCTTTGGCGACTGCCTCATGATGTGTTCAGCTTCCATGATTCGTGTTTTGTTCCTTGCGTTGGGCGCGTTGCTCCTTGCTGGCGGTGCGAACGCCCAGACCATCGCCAAAGGTGCCGAGGGCACCATTGACCTGGCGATAGGCGAGGGCCGGGTTCTGCATTTTTCGGCACCTGTCGATTCGGTCATGGTCGCCGAACCGGGCATTGCCGATCTGCAAGTGGTATCACCGGGTGTGATCTATGTGTTCGGCAAGACCGCCGGACAGACCAGCCTGATTGCACTGGACAGTGAAGGCCGGGAAACCGCCGCGCTGAGTCTTGCCGTGAGCAGCGGTACGGCAGCGGTGACACGTCCGCTCAAGGCGTTGCACCCGCAAAGTCGGGCGCGCATCAGCGCCAGCGGCAATCGCGTTATTGCCAGCGGCTCTGTGCAGGATGTCGGTGAAGCGACCGACCTGAACGCCTTGCTGAGCAGCGAAGGCCAGAACTTTCAATCGTCGGTCAACAGCGCCACTTATGCGGGGGCGGCGCAGGTCAACATCCGCGTGCGTTTTGCCGAAGTTTCACGCTCCGAGCTGTTGCGCTATGGGGTGAACTGGAACGCGCTGTTCAATAACGGCACTTTTTCCTTTGGCCTGTTGACCGGAGGCAGCCTGGCTGCCGATGCCGCCAGCGGCGCGTCGAACGTGATCAGCGCCGGGCTCACCTCGGGTAACGTCAATATCGATGCGATGCTTGAAGCATTGCAAAGCAACGGCGTGCTCGAAGTGCTGGCAGAGCCGAATATCACGGCCATGACCGGGCAGACCGCAAGCTTCCTGGCGGGCGGCGAAGTCGCGGTGCCAGTGCCCGTCAACCGTGAAGTGGTCGGTATCGAATACAAGCCCTACGGTGTGTCGCTGCTGTTCAGCCCGACACTGCTGCCCAACGGACGAATTGCCCTGCAAGTACGCCCCGAGGTCAGCAGCCTGATGAGCACCACCACGCTGGACGTCAACGGCTATCAGGTACCGTCGTTCCGGGTGCGCCGCGCCGATACCCGTGTGGAAGTCGGCAGCGGCCAGACGTTCGCTATTGCCGGCCTGTTCCAGCGCGAAAGCAGCCAGGACATGGACAAGGTTCCGATGCTCGGCGACATGCCGATCCTGGGCAATCTGTTCCGCTCCAAGCGCTTCCAGCGTAACGAGACCGAACTGGTGATTTTGATCACCCCTTACCTGGTCGAGCCGGTCAAGGAGCGTGTTGCGGCAACCCCCCTCGACAAGCAACGTGCAACCAGTACCGCGTCGGCAGGACCGCGTAGCGGCGGCGCGTTCGGCTTTTACATGAACTGACAGGAGCCGGCCATGAACCTTATTTCAAGCATGCCACGCCTGCCGGTCATCATGACGCTGTGCCTGCTGGCAGGTTGCAAGACGCACCTAGACCCGTTGCGTTATTCGCCGGATTACACAGCCATCACCCGTGCCGACGGTCGCGTGGAACTGGTGCCTGATGCCTGCGTCCAGCCTGCTGCTCAGGATGACATTGGCGTCGGAGAGGACTTCCAGCCATTGCTGCCGCCGGGCTGTGCCAGCAATCTGATTCTGTTGCAGATGGTTGAGCAGCGTTCGGATGTGGTGCAGGGCCGGAGTACCGGGCCGGTCATGGCGGCTCCGGTGGGCCGAGCGGCGCAAGTCTATATCGATGGCTATGACCGCGAGGAGCTGCGCCGCCGTCAGGCAGAACAGCAGGCCAACACTGATACCCGTGAGGCACGATGATTTCAGCGAGCGTCGACCAGCCCCAATTCGCGCGCCTGTTCGGCACGGTCGGGTATCGCCTTGATGCGTCGCGCTTCGGCGATCAGTTTGCTGCGCTCGGCCTTGGGAATGTCATCGAAGGTCACAGCCTTCAGGTCTTTGTCCTTACCGGCAAGCACCATCACCAGCAATTGATTGCGCTGGTGGCGAGGTTGCGCCAGCGGCGATTCGCTGACGCTGCCAATGGTATCCAGAGCCTTTTGATTGTTATCGCCCAGCGCATAGGCGAGGGCCAGGTTGCAGCGTGTGTCCAGATCGTTCGGCGCCAGGCGCAGGCTGGTATTGAAGGCGTTCTGTGCCTGAGCGGCCTCACCGCTGAGGATGTAGGCGATGCCCAGACGATTCCACGCCTGCGGTTGCTGCAACGCAGTGGCTGCCTGGTTCAGCACGTTAACGGCACGTTGCAATTTGCCCTGGCGCAGCTGTGCGGTGCCCAGGCCCAACAAGGCTTCTGGGTCATCGGCCTTGAGCTCCAGTGCCCGTTGGTAGGCGCGTTCCGCGCCACGCGTGTCATCGCTGACGAGCAGCGCGGCACCGAGTTTGCGCCAGGCCTCCACGCCGGCTTCGGGCTGCTGCGTGGCGCGCTGGTAGAACGACGCGGCAGTCGTCGAGTCACCGCGTTTTTCCAGGTCGGCAGCCAGTTGCATGAAGCGCTCGTAACTGGCGTCGGCTTTGGGTTGGGTCGCACACGCCGTCAGGGTCAGGCAGCCGAGCAACAACAGCGTTGGGAGGGAGCGAGGAGGCATGGACAAGGCTCTTGTGAAAGGGGACGGGACAAGGCGATTCAGCCGTCGACGGCCTTCGCAGGCGAGCGCCAGTTTATAGCCACAGCGCTGAATTGCGACCGTTTTTTAAACCCTGTTTTTCGCCGCGCCGCTGGTCGTTGCACTCCGCAGCGCCGCACCAGGCAAGGAGGACACCATGATGCTGCTCAAGGCTGACTGGCGCGCCGCGCAACTACTGCTGCTGATGCTGCTGTGCTCGTCGTCCGGAGTGTCGAATGCCGCTGCGGAGCGCGAACCCGAGTGGTTCTCCGAGCCTTATGCCTATGTGCTGGTCGACCAGGATATTCGTGGTGCGCTGACCGAGTTTGCACAGAACCTCGACCTGATCGTGGTGTTTTCTGACAAGGTCCGTGGCAGTGCGCGCGGTACGGTTCGCGGCAAAACGGCCGGGGAGTTTCTTGGCCACCTGTGTGATGCCAATCAGTTGAGCTGGTATTTCGACGGCAACGTGCTGCACATCGCAGGCGCGGATGAGGTCGGCACGCGGGTTTTCGACCTGCAAGGCGCCCCGCTGCAAGAGTTGCAGGACTATCTGACGCGCCTGGAAGTGTCCGGCCAGCCGATGTCCAGCCGTGTCAGCCCGGATAACGACAGTCTGTTCGTCTCCGGGCCGCCAGCCTACCTGGCGCAGATTCAGCAGCATGTGGATCGTCAACCTGTCGCCGAGGCCGCACCGGTGGTGCGCGAGCGCGGTGTGCGGGTGTTTCGAGGCGGTGTCGTCACTCAAGTCGCCACCGACCGCCAGTAACCTCAGAAAGGAGCACTACCCATGTCCGTCAATTCTGTAGATAGCAACGTCGACGTCAATGTTTCCAGCCAGGAGTCGCGCTTCAACGCCGCCGTCGAGAACGCCGAACAGGCATCCAGCGACAGTGAGTTCAACGAAGCAATGATCACTCAGGCCGTCACCATTGGCGGGCAATTCATCATCATGCCGCGCGCTCAGGAAATGCTGAACGAAGCGCAGTCCGATGACGACTCTGAATAAGGTGCGACCATGACGGTGAATCTAGCTGCGTCACCGGCGGCGGCAGCCTTGCCTTCGCCGGGAGGAGGCGCGGGGCCACAGGCTTCGCAGAACCTCTTCGAACACATGGCCGAGACCTCAAAAGGCATGCCGCAAGGCGCCAGCCCGCATCAGATCGGCAGCAACCTGATGGAGCGGCTGGACGGCTTCATCGACCGCTCGCGGCAGTTTTCCGAGCGCGCCGATGCGCTGACCCAGGGCAGCGCACCGCAGGCCGCCAGTCAGCCACCGGTAGCCGCCGCGAGCGATGGCCAGGCGGTTGGCAAGGTCGGCGGGCCGCAAGTCGACCAGATCGTGCAATCGCTGGGGCGGATGTTCGACTACTCCATCGAAACTCAGATGGTGGTGCGCGGGGCCACGCAGATATCCGGCTCTGCCAACACCCTTCTCAAAGGTCAATGAACCATGCCCAAACGCTGCCGTGTCCTGCGCCTGTTGATCGTGGCCACGCTTGCCAGTCTGTTACAGGCTTGCGACATCGATCTCTACACCAACCTCGGCGAACGTGAAGCCAACGCCATGCTGGCGGTATTGCTGCGCGATGGCATACCTGCGTCACGCAAGGTGCAGGACAACGGCCAGCTCAAGGTGATGGTCGACGAAAAGCGTTTTGCCGAGGCGATGGCGGCGCTGGATGATGCCGGTTTGCCCGGTCAGACTTTTTCCAATATGGGCGAGGTCTTCAAAGGCAACGGCCTGGTGTCTTCGCCGGTACAGGAGCGCGCGCAGATGGTGTATGCGCTCAGCGAGGAATTGTCACATACGGTTTCGCAGATCGACGGCATCCTTTCCGCGAGGGTGCATGTCGTGTTGCCTGACAATGACCTGCTCAAGCGGGTGATCTCGCCGTCTTCTGCTTCGGTGCTGGTCCGGTACGATCCGCGCACCGACATCAACGTGCTGATCCCGCAGATCAAGACCCTGGTTGCCAATGGTATTTCCGGGCTCGGCTACGACGGCGTTTCGGTTACCGCCATTAAGGCAGTCGTCCCCGACAAGGCCAGCGCCCAGCCGCAACTCGCCAGCTTCTTCGGGCTATGGATGCTCGAGGATGATGTGCCCGCCGCGCGCTGGCTGTTTGGCAGCCTGCTGCTTATTGCACTGGTGCTGGCCGGGTTGCTGAGTCGCCAGTTCTGGCAGCGCCACCGGGTCGAAGGCACCTATGTGCTGAGTGACGCACCATGAGCGCTGCCTTGATGGAGCAGTGGCAGGCGCTGGCCGGGCGTCCTCTGACGTTTGTCAGGGAACGCTGGCTTGCCGAGTGCCTGCAACGCGATGTCAGTGCCTCGGCCTTGGCAAAACTACGAGACTCCCCGCGCTTTGGCGAGCGCTTCGAACATCTGCTGAGCGCGCATTTCAAGCTACAACCATTGGCCCGAATGGCTCCGCCAGCGCAGCAAGATCTGGCTGTCATATTGTTGGCCGACCACCATTTTGCACGCCTGCCGCGTCTGTGCGGCGCGGTCTGGCACGCCGCCACGCTGAGTCGGGAAATTCGTGGTGATGTGGTCAGCGAGTACCGCGAATTATTGGGCGACGATGCTTTTTCGCTGGCGCTCGCCCAGCGCCATCTTGCCGGGGCCGCCAATCTGTTGCGCACGCCCACCGAACTGCTCCAGGCCATAGACCGTGATGGCGCAGCCTGCGTTGCTGCCTGGTTTCAGGCGCTGCCCGTGGCTCTGCAGGCCTGGCTGCGCTTGCGCTTCGACGTTTCTGAAGGGCCGCAACAGCCGGACGATGAACGACAGGTGAGCGTGGTACGTACCGTTGCCCGTCTGCTGACCGAGAGTGATGACCATGAGTGAGCTGCCAACCCGACCTGTATCACGCATCGTCCGCGCAGCTGATGCCACACGTTGGGTTGACGGCTACGCCTTTGTCGAAGCGGCTCACCAGGAGGCCCGGTCTGTTCGCGAAAACAGTGCGCAATGGCTGGAGCAGGCGCGTGCAGAGGGTTTCGAGCGTGCCCGTCAGGAAGGCGCTGAGCAGGTAGCGTCACTGCTGGCGCAGACCAGTGCCGAGGTGGACCGCTACCTTGCCGGGCTGGAAAGTTCGCTGGCTGAACTGGCCTTGGGCATTGCTCGCCAGGTGCTGGGCGAAATGAATGACCGCGAGCGGCTGCTGCGTTGCACCGCGGAGGCACTTTCGGCGTTCCGCCAGGATCAGGCCCTGACGTTGTACGTGCCCCGGACTGAAGTCGAGGGCCTTCGCCAGCGGCTTGCTGACGATGCTCCTCTGGCACTCAAATCGCTGAGCATCGTCGGCGATGACCAGCTCGAAACCGGTCAGGCGCGTCTGGGCAGCCCGGCTGGTTCGGTCGAACTCGGGCTGGAGGCGCAACTGGACAACCTGCGGCGTGCGTTGTTGCCTCTGGCGGAAGGGGATGCTCCTTGAATAAGGCCTTGATGACGCTGCTGCCGGATCTTCAGCAGCGTCTGCAACTTGCTCAGCCTAGACCGATGCGTGGCACCTTGCGAAGCATTCGCGGCGTGCTGTTGCGTGCCAGTGTCGCCGGGGTGCGGATCGGCGAACTGTGCGTATTGCGCGATCCCGTAAACGGACGAGAGCTGTCGGCCGAGGTCATCGGCTTCGATGAGGACGACGCCATCCTGTCGCCCATCGGCTCCATGGAGGGCCTGTCGACCCGCACCCAGATAATCGCCACGGGTCAGGCAATGGGCGTGCAGGTCGGCGACGCCTTGTTGGGGCGGGTCATCAGCCCGATGGGCGAGTTTCTCGATGGGCCGGCA
This sequence comes from Pseudomonas tremae, assembly GCF_001401155.1. Lineage (GTDB taxonomy): Bacteria > Pseudomonadota > Gammaproteobacteria > Pseudomonadales > Pseudomonadaceae > Aquipseudomonas > Aquipseudomonas tremae. The sequence continues at coordinate 7,973 of NZ_LJRO01000016.1, read as the reverse complement.
CCGGCCGCTGCCATCGGCTTGCAGCGTTACCCACTGCATGCCGAGCCGCCAGCCCCCTTCAGCCGCCAGCGGATCGTCAAGCCGCTGTCGCTTGGGGTGCGCGCCATCGACAGCTTGCTGACCCTTGCACAGGGTCAGCGCATGGGCATTTTCGGCGAGCCGGGCGTGGGCAAGTCTTCGCTGCTGGCCAGCATCGTGCGCAACAGCAATGTCGATGTGATCGTCATCGGCCTGATTGGCGAGCGTGGCCGTGAAGTGCGTGAGCTGCTGGAAGGCCAGCTGGATGCTGCGGCACGCGCGCGCACCGTTGCCGTGGTTGCCACCTCGGATCGGCCCGCTGCCGAGCGGGTGAGGGCGGCGTATGTGGCGACGACCCTTGCTGAATACCATCGCGATCAGGGCCGTAGCGTGCTGCTGTTGATGGACAGCTTGACCCGGTTCGCCCGTGCTCAGCGTGAGATCGGTCTGGCGGTGGGTGAGCCGCCGACCCGGCGCGGTTATCCACCGTCGTTCTTCTCGGCATTGCCGCGCCTGCTGGAGCGCGCCGGTCCGGGGCCGTCAGGCAGCATCACCGCGCTGTACACCGTACTGACTGAGGGCGACGCGAGTATGGACCCGGTGGCAGAAGAAACCCGCTCGATTCTCGATGGCCACATCGTGCTGAGTGCCGATATGGCGCAGCGTGATCACTTTCCGGCCATCGACGTACTGCGCAGCCGCAGCCGACTTATGGACCACATCGCCACGCCAGAGCACCGCCAGCTGGCTTCGCGGATGCGTGAACTGATCGCCCGGCGTCAGCAAATCGAACTGTTGATTCAGGTGGGTGAGTACGCCGCTGGCAGCGACCCGGTGGCTGATGAAGCGATTGCCCGGCATTCGGCTATCGAGGCCTTTCTGCGTCAGCCTGCCGCCGAACACGACAGCCTCGAGCAGACTTTGTCGCAGATGCGCAAGGTGCTCGCATGAGCGCAAACGGTGGTCTGGCAGTTGAAGCAGGTCTGGATATCTTGGTTGTCCGCATGTACTTCCCCATTCGATGCCAGCAGGCAAGTGTCATGGAAAACGCCTATGAAAACGGCTGATTTGCACAGTCTTCAGGCTTTGCGCGCGTTGCGTGAGCAGCGCGCAGCGACGCGCCTTGCCGTGCAGCGTGAACGTTGTCGCGATGCCAGTAGCGACCTCGACCACGCGCGCGAATCCTTGCGCCTGCACCGTGAAAAGCTCGTCCAGGAAGCCGAGCAGGCATACGGCCGATTCAGCGAAGGGCTGTCGGTCAGCGCCTGGCGGGCTGCACAGGATCGCTTGCAACAGCTGGACGAGGAGCGCGTAGCGCTTCAGGCCGATGCTGACGCGGTGGCCCTGACTCTTAAGACCGAAGAGCAGGCCCGTGCGCAGTTGAAGCAGGCGCACATCGAACAGCAACAGAAAACCAGGGCCTGGGACAGCCTGTTGGAGCAGCGCGTGCGCAGCGATGCACGGCTGGCCGAACAACGTGACGAAGCCGATCAACCCTCTGTCGCGATACCTGCCGGCGTATCAGGAAACGAACCATGACGGTGTTTGCCCGACCCATCGCCACCGACCAGTCTGACGCTGCCACGCTGAGGGCCCGACTGCCCCGTTTCGACGCTGCACTGCTGAACCCGCACAACCGGCTGCACCGACGCTTGGCGCCTTGGCAGATGCTCATCGGCGAGCAATCGGTACAGGTGCTATGGGCCAGTGCTGGCGGCGAATGCCGGCAGTCGGTGCGTGTGGCACTGCTGCTTGGCGAGCATCAGATCGAGTTGAACATCCCGCGTCGACTGCTTGAGCTCTCGGGGCTGGATTGGCAGCCCGGTGCTGCAATCGATACTCAGGCAGACGCCATGCTGCTCGAACAGGCCTGGCTGAGCTGGATCGAGCCGCTGGAGGCGCTGCTGAGCGAGTCTGTGCGGGTAGTGCCATGCGCCGCAAGTCAGCCATGCAGGCATCTGATGAAAGTTGCGATCGAAGTACGTCCTGACAACCATTCCGCGCAGGCGCTGAATCTGTATCTGGACGCAGATAGCGCTTCCAGAGTGATCGAACTGCTTGAGCAGCATGTCGCTTGTGCGCGCGCCCCGCTGGAAGGGTTACGGCTCGCATTGAGTGTCGAAGCCGGGCAGGCCCCGCTGACCTGCGCCGAGCTGCGCAGCCTGCTACCAGGCGATGTTGTCATGCTCGACACCCTGCCTGACGCGCAAGTTCTGCTGCGCCTTGGGCATCACTGCCAGACCGTAGCGAGGCGTCAGCGAGACGCGTTGGTCTGGCAAGGCGCGTTACGTCCTGGCAACTCCGGGCTCCCTCCCTATACCTACGACAGGAACGATCTGATGAGTGAACTGAGCACCGATGCCGATCTGGACACCTCGCTGGACGATTTGCCGCTCACCCTGGTCTGCCAGTTGGGCAGCGTGGAGCTGACGCTCGCGCAGTTGCGCGAAATGGCCCCCGGCAGTCTGTTGCCGCTGGCCGGCCTGGCGCATGATGAAGTAGACCTGATGGTCAATGGCCGTCGTGTCGGCCGTGGCGAACTGGTGACTATCGGTGACGGTCTGGGCGTGCGTCTGCTCGGTTTCAGTGGCTCATGAACGGTTACCAGCCAAATCTGATCGAGATCATTCTGGTCGTTGCCACCATCGGATTGATTCCGCTTGCCGTGGTGACCCTGACCGGATTCATGAAGATCTCTGTGGTGCTGTTTCTGATCCGCAACGCGTTGGGCGTGCAGCAGACGCCGCCGAACCTGGTGCTTTACGGTATTGCACTGATCCTCTCGGTCTACGTCACCACACCCCTGATCGGCGACATGTATCGGCAGGTGGAGGGCCGCGACCTGAGCCTGCAAAACGTTCAGCAACTGGAAGAATTGGGCAGTGCCTTGCGCCCGCCGCTGCAGGCGCATCTGTCGAAGTTCGCCAACGAAAGCGAACGCGGCTTTTTCGTGCAGGCCACCGAAACCATCTGGTCCCCCGAGGCCCGTGCCGATCTGCGTGACGACGATCTGGTGGTATTGATCCCGGCGTTTGTCAGCTCAGAACTGACCCGTGCCTTTGAAATCGGGTTTCTGCTGTATATCCCGTTTCTGGTCGTCGACCTGCTGGTGTCCAACGTGCTGATGGCAATGGGCATGTCGATGGTCTCGCCCACGCTGATTTCCATTCCCCTGAAAATCTTCCTGTTCGTGGCCCTCAGCGGCTGGTCACGCCTGATGCACGGGCTGATTCTAAGCTACGGAGGCTGACGCCATGGGCCAGGACGTATTTCTGTCGCTGATGAATCAGGCATTGATGACTGTGCTGCTGCTGTCTGCCCCGGCATTGATCGTGGCGATTGTGGTCGGGTTGAGCGTAGGGTTGTTGCAAGCGCTGACGCAGATTCAGGACCAGACACTGCCGCAGGTGGTCAAGCTGGTTGGCGTCCTGCTGGTGATCGTGTTTGTCGGCCCGTTACTGGCAGGGCAGGTGGCGGAGCTGGGTAATCAGGTGCTGGACAACTTTCCGCTGTGGACTCGTTGAACTGTCATGGGCGCTGATCTGACCAATGCGTTCATCGAAATCGCCTACCCGGTGATCAGCTCTGCATCACTGGCTGCCTCCCGTGCCATGGGCGTGGTGATCATTACACCGGCGTTCAATCGCCTGGGGCTGACCGGCATGATTCGCGGCTGCGTGGCGGTCGCGATCTCGGTGCCGATGATTCTGCCGGTCTTTTCAGCGTTCACCTCGATGCCCGAACACAGCGGATTCTTTCTGGCCGGCCTGATGATCAAAGAATTGCTGATCGGGCTGCTGATCGGGCTGTTGTTCGGCATACCGTTCTGGGCCGCAGAAGTGGCAGGCGAACTGATCGATCTGCAACGCGGTTCCACCATGGAACAACTGGTCGACCCGTTGGGGCAGGGGGAGGCAAGTGTGATGGCGACCTTGCTCACCGTCATGCTGATCACGCTGTTTTTCATGTCCGGGGGCTTCATCCTGATGGTCGATGGTTACTACCACAGCTACCAGTTGTGGCCTGTGACCGAGTTCACGCCGCTGTTCAGCAGCGCGGCCCTGATGTCCATTCTGGCGATTCTCGATCAGGTGATGCGCATAGGCGTATTGATGGTAGCGCCCTTGCTGATTGCGATGTTGATCACTGACCTGATGCTCGCGTACCTGTCGCGCATGGCGCCCAGCCTGCATATTTTCGACCTGTCATTACCGGTCAAGAACCTGTTTTTTTCGGTGTTGATGGTGGTCTATATCGGCTTTCTGATCCCGGTGATGATTGATCAGCTGGCACAGTTCCGTGGCACCGTCGAGGTGCTCAAGGCATTGGCGGTCGAGGGCGACTGATGGGTGAGTCCAGCGAAGAGAAAAGCCAGCCGGCCACGGACAAGAAGCTGCGTGACGCGCGCAAAAAAGGTCAGGTCGCAAAAAGCCAGGATTTGGTTTCCGGCATGGTCATTCTGTTATGCACCCTGTGTATCTCGGTGCTGTTGCCCAAGGCGAGGGCGCAGGTCGAAGCCTTGATCGACCTGGCGGCGCTGATCTATATCGAACCCTTCAACGACGTCTGGCCACGGCTGCTCGATCATGCCGAGCAAATCGTCATCGGCATCACCTTGCCAGTGGTGGCCGTGACGGTCGGGGCGGTGATTCTGACCAATATCGTGACGATGAAAGGTGTCGTGTTCTCGGTGGAACCCGTTCAGCCGGACATCAAGCGGATCAATCCGGCCGAGGGCTTCAAGCGCATCTTTGCCATGCGTAACCTGATCGAGTTTCTCAAGGGGCTGGTCAAGGTGGTGCTGCTGGGGCTGGCGTTCTATGTGGTCGGCCGCCAGGCACTGCAAGCGCTGATGGAGTCTTCGCGCTGTGGTGAGGGGTGTATCGAGTCGACGTTTTATCTGGTCCTCAAACCGCTAGTGTTTACCGTGCTTGCGGCGTTTCTGCTGGTCGGTGCCGTGGATGTACTGATGCAACGCTGGCTGTTTGGCCGGGAAATGAAAATGAGCCACAGCGAGCAGAAGCGCGAACGCAAAGACGTCGATGGCGACCCGATGATAAAACGCGAACGGCAGCGTCAACGGCGCGAAATGCAGGCACTGGCGACCAAGCTAGGGCTGGCACGGGCGTCTCTGATGATCGGCGACGCTGGCGGTTGGGTTGTGGGCGTGCGTTATGTTCGAGGAGAAACGCCGGTGCCGATTGTGGTCTGCCGCGCCGCACAACACGAATCGGCGGTATTGCTGGCCGAGGCTACACCTCTGGGCATCGCCGTGTGGCCAGATGCAGCTCTTGCCGAGTCGATTGCCAAGCGGAGCGTGGCGGGCGACCCGGTCCCGGAAAACACGTTTCAGGCCGTCGCCGACGCACTGGTGGCGCAGCGGCTGATATGACCTGAGCGCTAACCAGCGCACTCAATGCATCGCAGGACTGTAGCGGGCTACAGGCGTACCTGGGGCGATCTTCAGGCGGTTGAGGTCTGTGTTGATACGCCATGCCCAGAAATGCGTGCCGTCCTTGTGCGCTGTTTCCAGGGCCTGATTCAGCATCATGCGCACAGCTTCCAGCGAGTAGTCATGCGGCTGGTCGAGCATCAGCTGAGCCTTGACCCGCATGATCTCCGGCAAATACCAGCGGTCGTGGTTATTCACCGCACCGACATGCAGCTCGTCGAGGATTTCCAGCGCCAGGGGTTCGAGTTTCAGCGCCGCCAGCCCGGTCGCATACTCGGTGTGCAGCATCGCATGCAGGGGTGTTTCGACATGGTTGCGCAGTTGCTGCAGCGCTTCTCCGAGCAGCGGTACACCCGTTGCCGGATCACCTTGGCGAATCGCCAGAATACTTTCATAGCAGCACGTCAGCTGCCGCCAGATATGCAACGGCTGCCGTTCGCTGCTCTGTTTGAGAAGCTTCAGGAAGCGCCGCGTCTTGTGCAGCGTACCGGCAATGAGCGTCGCCGGGATCGCACTGATCGCCAGGGTGTACCACAACGTTGCAGGATGACTCAGCGCAACCGCCTGTTCCACATTGGTATCCAGAGCGACCATTGCCTGCCCGGTATTACCGATTAGTAGCTGAACCTGAGCCCGCAGCGACTGCGCGGCAATGCGCTGGTCGAAATGCATGTCGATGATGTGCGATGACCGCGAGCGAGGCGCGCCCAGCGCTTCTTCGATGGCCTGACGTGCGGTTTTCATATCGCCCATGTAGAACGCGCTGGTAGCGCGCATTCGCTTGCCGAGCAACTGACAGTCAGCGATCCGGTAATCCTTGCCCAGTGCCAGAAACTGCTCGGCAACCTGCGTGCCCTGCACGTGCCTGTTGCTGCAGGTATGGTCGTTCCATTTTCCCCACAAGGCCCGCAGGCGGTATTCGGAGTCATCCAGCGCTTCGGCGTCGTCACTGACCAGCTGCCAGACCTCGCGCATTTTCTGCCCCGCGCCGTACGTAAGCATCAGAATACTGCCGGACATGGTCAGTAGTCGCATGCGTTGCCGACGGTCCATCAGCGCCTCTTCAAGTTGCCGCGGCAGGCCCAGGTTGACCCAGTCCTGATATTCACGAACCAGCGACAGGCGCAGCCACAGCGGCGAGCTGTGCAGCGTCAGTTCGACCCCCAGTTGGCGGTCACCCTCGACTGAGAAAGCCCAGGTCAACGCAGCCCGGATGGTGTCGATTTCTATGCTGTAACGCTGAGTCCAGACTTCCTGAGAGAGCTGTTCGAGGTCCTGTCTGGCGTGTTCCAGGAGTGTCAGCGACCATTGTGCGTGAGCCCGGCACAAGCGTGGCACATCATCGTACCGGACAAGTTTTTCGCGTGCGTAAAGGCGTGTGGTCTCAAGCAGCCTGAAGCGTTTGCCCTGGCTGTGATCGAAGGTGCCGAGCAGGGATTTGTCCAGCAGGCTCTCAAGCATCGGCAACGTCAGGCGCACATCAGGTAGACCGATATTGACGACTGCCATGACCCCGTCAATGGTGAAAGACCCATTGAATATGCACAGCTGGCGCAGCAAGGCCTGCTCGTCTGCGCTGAGCATGCCGTAGGTCCAGTCCAGCGTGGCGCTCAGCGAGCGCTGGCGCGGCAGGGCAGTGCGCAGCCCGGTCATTTGCAGGCGGAAACTGCCGTCCAGCAGGCCGACCAGATCGTGGATGCCAAAGGTTCTGGCGCGTGCAGCTGCCAGCTCGATCGCCAGTGGGTTACCGTCCAGTTTGCGGCAAATGGCAGCCACTGTATGGGCGTCGCTGTCATTGAAGGAAAATTCCGGGTCCTGCTCTCTGGCGCGCGTGACGAAGAGCTGCACCCCGGAGTACATCACGGCCTGTTCGGCAGTGAGCGCTTCGTGTTCGTCCGGCACCTGAAGAGGGCCAAGCTCATGTACCCATTCACCGAACGCGCGCAGCGGCTCGCGACTGGTGACCACGATGCAGCAGAGCGGAGCATTGGTCAGCAATGCTTCGACTGCAGCAGCTGTTTCATCGAGCACATGCTCGCAATTATCCAGCACCAGCAACTGCGGGCGGCTGACCAGCGAAGGAGGCATGTTATGCAATGGGTGTTCGCTCTCGGCGCTCAGGCCCAGCGCGAACGCGATTCTTCCCAGTATGGGCTGCGTGCCGTTGACCGGCGTCAGGTCGACGAAGGCAACGCTGAGGCCCGATTGCGCGGCGAGACTGTCAGCCAGCGCCAGCGCCACGGTGGTTTTGCCTACGCCGCCCGGACCGCTCAGGGTCAGCAGACGCCGGGCCAGGGTCAGCGTCGACAATTGTTCGATCAGTTCGCCGCGTCCCAGTACCTTACGATTGACCAGCGGGACGGCAGGCAGCGTGTCCGCTGAAGTCGGTGCTGGCACGGGGCGGATAGCCGGTTGCACACTGACCGGTGCGATGAAGCGATAACCGCGACCTGGCACCGTGACAATGTAGTTCTCCTCGTCATTCAGCGCCCTGCGCAGGGCG
>NZ_LJRO01000241.1 GCF_001401155.1 Pseudomonas tremae | reverse complement strand
TGCGTAGTCATGTGAGCGTCATTTCCAGAGCTGAGCGGCAAACACCACAAGAATGCCGAGCGGCGCCACGTAGCGCATCAAAAAGAACGTCAGGTTGAAGAGCAATGGACTGCGAATCGACAACTCGTCACGCACCGTCTCACGGCTCATCACCCAACCAGCGAATACCACAAAACACAACCCACCCAGCGGCAACATGATCCGCGAAGTGAAGAAATCAATGACTCC
>NZ_LJRO01000125.1 GCF_001401155.1 Pseudomonas tremae | reverse complement strand
CTGGACGCTCCGCGTCCGGTTTTCGGCGCTTACTTGCCCGGCGTCAGTGTCAGGCGTTGCTTGCCGTAGCCTTTTTCATAGTTCTGCTGTTGCAGCGGGATCGACATGTATTGCCCCTTCTGCCACGGCTCGATGCTATTGGCGTAATACGGGCTGGCCGGGTTGCCTGACTGGCCGGTGCTGATCAGGCCGGTCATAGGCTCGACAAGGCTGAAGTCGA
>NZ_LJRO01000362.1 GCF_001401155.1 Pseudomonas tremae | reverse complement strand
CAGTGCTGCCATAACCCGCCGTCAGGTTACTGCCCTCCTGCGCGGTCTGTGTACTGCCATAACCTGCTGTCATTGCACTGTCTGCGCCCGAGGTCTGCGTGCTGCCGTAGCCTGCTATCAACGAGCTATCGGAGCCAGCCGTCCCGGTGCTGCCATACCCGGCTGTCAGGTTGCTGCCCTGCTGAGCGGTCTGGGTACTGCCGTAGCCCGCTGTAAGTGCGCTATCACTCCCGGAGGTCTGTGTGCTGCCATAACCGGCGATCAGCGAGCTGTCAGAGCCAGCGGTGCCTGTACTGCCGTAACCAGAAGTAAGATTGCTTCCCTCTTGAGCGGTCTGAGTGCTGCCGTAGCCCGCCGTCAGGGAACTGTCACTTCCTGACGTCTGTGTGCTGCCATAACCGGCGATCAGCGAACTGTCGGCACCTGCTGTGCCAGTGCTGCCATACCCGGCAGTGAGATTGCTGCCTTCTTGGGCCGTCTGAGTGCTGCCATAGCCTGCGGTCAAGGCGCTGTCCCCGCCCGAGGTTTGAGTACTGCCGTAACCCGCGATCAGCGAGCTGTCGGAACCTGCAGTGCCGGTGCTGCCGTACCCCGCGGTGAGATTGCTGCCTTCCTGAGCCGTTTGCGTGCTGCCGTAACCTGCTGTGAGCGAGCTGTCTTCTCCGGAGGTCTGAGTACTGCCGTAACCCGCGATCAGCGAGCTGTCGGAACCTGCAGTGCCGGTGCTGCCATACCCCGCGGTGAGATTGCTGCCTTCCTGAGCCGTTTGCGTACTGCCGTATCCCGCCGTCAGCGAACTGTCCCCACCAGAAGTCTGTGTACTGCCGTAACCTGCGATGAGCGAGCTATCGGAACCCGCCGTGCCGGTGCTGCCATACCCTGCCGTCAGGTTGCTGCCTTCGCGGGCGGTCTGGGTGCTGCCATAACCCGCAGTCAGCGCGCTATCCCCTCCGGCAGTCTGGGTGCTGCCATAGCCTGCTACCAAAGCGCTGTCGGAGCCGGCGGTTCCTGTACTTCCATAACCGGCAATAAGATCACTGTGGTTGCCAGCGGTTTCGGTACTGCCATAACCGGCAATGAGCCGACTGTGGTTATCGCCACTCAACGTGCCGCCGTAAGTGGCGGTCTGCAAAGTCTGCGGCACCGTCACCGGCAAGTTGTTTGCCAAGGGGGCTGTCGCGCTGACCAACGCCACATCGAACACTTCATGACTGACCTGTTCGGCCACAGGTAACGTGACACTTGCCGCCGCAGGCGTGGTCAAGAGCATAGGCGTAGGCGCGGGCATTGATGCCTGGTCGGCCTGACGCGCCGAAATGAAGTGTGACGCACTAATTTTGTCGCCGACATGAACCACCTCGCCTCGCGGAAACTTGACCATCCCCGGTTCTTCCAGGCTGATGATGTCTGTAACGGCGACCTCACAGACAATCCATCGTGCGTCGGCATGCAGGCTTAGAAAAGCGCTGGTTCCAGCGCCCCACAGCAGACCGACCAAGCCATTCTCATGCCGCCTGGTTGACTGCCAGTATTTGGATTCAACTGTTCCGGAAGCGGGCCATATAAGGCCGCAATGATCGGCCATGTTATTTGCACAGGTACGCAGCACTAACGCCTTGTCGAGATTCATTACAGCATCCTCATAGATCCTTTAAATAAAAGCAGCTGCACTTATCAAGCATTGCTTTACAGGACAACCGCCATGTCAGCCTTAATCCCACAGCGGAACGGCGCACAGGAAAACCACTGGCCTGCGCACTTCGCTCCACACTAAAAAACCTAACACAGCGCATTAGGAAATATTAATTAATTCTAAAATTTTTTCTTATATACCCCTTAAAAATTAGAATAATCACTCTGGAAAATCCTGAAGAAAAACCAACTAATTTACGCCACGCCCCTCCGAGAGAATAGAAATATTTTCAATGATTTTTTTATTAGCTGGCCACGGACACTATATAAAACCTATTAACCAAGCCGCACACTTCGCAAGCACTAGAACAATGAAACAACTATTAACTTATATAAAACAGCCAACTAACAAAGGTGCGGGCCGCACCCGGCAAGTGGGTTTGCAATACAAGCGTCAGTTGCTATGCACCTTAGCGCGCACATGAATAGCATCATGACGCCAGTATTCGAGGTCGCAGTCGATCAGCCGGTCGTTGCGATCATAGTTGACCCGCGCAATGCGCAAACCCGGGCTGCCGAGTGAAACCTTCAGGGCGGCGGCTGCCTCGACGTGCAGTGCCGTGGGTACCATGTCGAAATGCACCTGACCGTAGTGAATGTCGTAGCACCGGGCGTAAAGCTCGGTGAGCGACTCGCTCAGGTCGTGTTCGAGAATACCTGGGAACAACTCAGGCCTCAGGTAATGCTCAACGTACAGCACCAGACGCTGGTCGATACGCCGCGCGCGGCAGATCTGGATCACGCTTGACAGTGCCGGCAGCTCCAGCATTTCGCAGATTTTCGCCGACGCCGGCTGCAGACGCGCCGAAAGCAAGCGGGTGTGAGCCACCCTTCCCTGCGCGCAGACCATCGCGTGAAAATGACTGCGTCGAATCAGGTCATAGGCCAGGCGCGGCGGCGATATGAACCAGCCACGTCGCTCTTCGCGGTAGATCAGCCCTTGAGCCTCCAGTTGCAGGAGTGCCTCGCGCAGGGTGATGCGCGTGGTGGCGAATACTTCACTGAGCTTGCGCTCGGCGGGCAGTTGGCTGCCGTGCGGCAACAGACCGTGTTCTATTTGCTCCTGCAAAGCGTTGCAGATGGTGGTGACTGCTCGTGGTACATCTTCGCGCATTTGCGTACCTGTCTGGACTAGACCAGCCCTCTCGCGGGGCACGCATGCGTGCTGCAACCGCTGTTAACTCCATCGGTGCAAGCCTAGGCCGGCCAGATGACCATCACGTGACACAGCACTTCACAATCCATGCCAGACGCCGCTCCAAAAGCCCTGAAACCCCATTGATTCAGACGCTTTGCAATGGTCTACGCTTAGCCCGAAGCCCTGTCAGGCAGCGGGAACAACGGAATTCTTCGCCCTCCCCGACACGAAAATGTCATGCAACACGCCTAACTTGGCTCAGGTATTGCTGATCTAGACCAAACCATCCGCGATGAAGACTTCTGCTAAAGAAGTGCACAGGAGCTCCGAATGAAACATCTTTTGTTGGCATCACTCCTCGGTTCAGCCATGGCAATGAGTTCCCTGGCCATGGCTGCGGACACGGATCTGAAAACCCTTGAGGCCGCGGCCAAGGCTGAAGGCGCGGTGAATAGCGCAGGCATGCCGGATGACTGGGCTAACTGGGGCGGCATCTGGAAGGACCTGGAAGCCAAGTACGGCCTCAAGCACATGGACACCGACATGAGCTCGGCCCAGGAGATCGCCAAGTTCGATGCGGAGAAAGATAACGCCAGCGCCGACATCGGTGACGTGGGCGCAGCGTTCGGCCCCATCGCCGTGTCGAAGGGCGTGACCCAGCCTTACAAGCCAACCACCTGGGATCAGATCCCGGCCTGGGCCAAGGACAAGGAAGGCCACTGGGCGCTGGCCTACACCGGCACCATCGCCTTTATCGTCAACAAGAACCTGCTGCACGGTTCGGAAATACCAAAAAGCTGGGCTGACCTGAAAACCGGTAAATATAAGGTTTCGGTCGGCGACGTGAGTACTGCTGCCCAGGCCGCAAACGGTGTACTGGCAGCTTCCATCGCCATGAAAGGCGACGAAGCCAACATCGAACCGGGCCTGCAACTGTTCACCGAACTGGCTAAGCAAAAGCGTCTGTCGCTCGCCAACCCGACTATCCAGACTATGGAGAAAGGCGAAATCGAAGTGGGTGTGGTCTGGGACTTCAACGGGCTGAGCTACAAGGCCAAGATGACCAAGCCTGACGACTACGTAGTGCTGATCCCGTCGGATGGCTCGGTGATTTCCGGGTACACCACCATTATCAACAAATACGCCAAACACCCGAACGCCGCCAAGCTGGCGCGTGAGTACACGTTCAGCGATGCCGGTCAGATCCGGCTGGCCGAAGGCAATGCGCGTCCGATCCGCGTAGAGCACCTCAAGCTGCCTGAGACCGTTCAAGCCAAATTGCTGCCGCAAGACCAGTACAAGAATGCCAAGCCGATCGTCAACGCGGATGCGTGGGAGAAGACGTCCAAGGCCCTGCCTCAAAAGTGGAACGAACAGGTCATCATCGAGATGAACTGATCGCCACTGCGACCCAGGGATGGAGTCGTGTGAAACGGGCGAGACAGTCTCGCCCGTACTTCTTCGCCCAAGCGAGTCGCCCATGAAACATAACGTCATCCTGATCGTGCTCGATGGACTCAATTACGAAGTAGCCCGCCATGCAATGGGCCATCTTCAGGCCTGGCACAACGCAGGCCGTGCAGCGCTCTACAAGCTGGAGTGCGAGCTGCCCGCCCTTTCCCGCCCCTTGTACGAATGCATATTGACCGGCGTCGCACCCATCGACAGCGGCATCGTGCACAACAACGTTTCCCGCCTGTCCAGCCAGCGCAGCGTATTCCACTACGCCCGCGACGCCGGACTGAGCACTGCGGCGGCGGCCTATCATTGGGTCAGCGAACTGTACAACCGCACACCGTTCGACCCGGCACGCGATCGCTACACCGAAGCAGCCGACCTACCGATCCAGCACGGGCTGTTCTACTGGGCCGACCACTATCCGGACTCGCACCTGTTCGCCGACGCCGAAAGCCTGCGTCTCAGGCACGCCCCTAATTTTCTCCTGATACACCCCATGAACATTGACGACGCCGGGCACAAGCACGGCCTCGATACCGCGCAATATCGCAACACCGCCCGCAGCGCCGACATCATCCTGGCGGATTACCTGCAGCGCTGGCTGGACGCGGGTTATCAGGTGCTGGTGACCGCCGACCACGGCATGAACAATGACCGCTCGCACAATGGCCTGCTGCCCGAAGAGCGCGAAGTGCCGCTGTTTGTCATCGGTGAGGCATTCAGCCTGAATGTCGATGCAGCGCCGCGCCAGACCGACCTGTGTGGCACGATCTGCGAGCTGCTTGGCGTGCCCCACGACAAACCGCTCTGCCGGGAGATACTCAAGTGACGCGCTTTACCCGAGGCAAGCGGCTGGCGCTGTTGTGCCTGGTGCCGTTCGCCCTGTTTTTCATCGTATTCCAGATTGCGCCACTGCTGTGGGTAGTCATCAACAGTCTGCAAAGCGACGCCGGCTGGGGCCTCGACAACTTCGTCAGAGCGTTTGGCTCGAAGTTCTATCGCCAGGCCATCCAGTACAGCCTGGAGATCAGCTTCTGGTCGAGCCTGTTCGGCATCATCATCTCGGTGCTCGGGGCTTACTCGCTGCGCAAGGTGGATTCGCGGCTGAGAGACTTCGTGAACTCGTTCGCCAATATGACCAGCAACTTCGCCGGTGTCCCGCTGGCATTTGCTTTCATCATCCTGCTGGGCTTTAACGGAGCATTGACGCTGATCCTCAAGCAGGCCGGGATCATCGACGACTTCAACCTGTATTCCAAAGCCGGTCTGATCATTCTGTACACCTACTTCCAGATCCCTCTTGGTGTGCTGCTGCTTTATCCGGCATTCGATGCTGTGCGCGAAGACTGGAACGAGTCAGCGGCTCTGTTGGGCGCCAGCAGCTATCAGTTCTGGCGCTACATAGGCCTGCCTGTTCTGACTCCGGCCCTGCTCGGCACCTTCGTTATCCTGCTAGCCAACGCGCTGGGGGCCTATGCCACGGTTTACGCGCTGACCACCGGCAACTTCAACGTGTTGCCGATCCGCATTGCGGCGATGGTGGCAGGTGACATCACGCTGGACCCGAACATGGCCAGCGCGCTGGCCATGATTCTGGTCGGCCTCATGACGCTGGTCACCGTGATCCATCAGTGGCTGTTGAAAAGGAGCTACCATGTCGCGCGCTGAACGAGCACCAGCAGCCCTCTACCACAAGACCGTGGTCTACCTGCTGTTTCTGATCCTGCTGCTGCCGCTTGCCGGCACTTTTCTGTACTCGATCGCGACCAGTTGGTCGGCAACCATTCTGCCCAGCGGGTTGACCTTCAAATGGTACGTGGCACTCTGGAGCGACCCACGATTTCTGGCGGCTTTCGGCCAGTCGCTGCTAGTGTGCTTCGGCGCGCTGATTCTGTCGGTGGTGCTGATTTTGCCGCTGCTGTTTGTGGTGCATTACCACTTCCCGCGCCTCGACGGGCTGATGAACATCCTGATCCTGATGCCTTTCGCTGTCCCGCCGGTGGTGTCGTCGGTGGGCCTGCTGCAACTCTATGGTTCGGGCCCGATGGCGATGGTCGGCACGCCGTGGATTCTGATCGGCTGCTACTTCACCATCGCCCTGCCCTTCATGTACCGCGCAATCACCAACAACCTTCAGGCCATCAACCTGACAGACCTGATGGATGCCGCCCAACTGCTCGGGGCCAGCACCTGGCAGGCGGCATTCATGGTGGTGCTGCCCAATCTGCGCAAGGGCCTGATGATCGCCCTGCTGCTGTCTTTTTCCTTCCTGTTCGGCGAATTCGTGTTCGCCAACCTGCTGGTCGGCACCCGCTATGAAACGTTGCAGGTGTACCTGAACAACATGCGTAACAGCAGCGGTCATTTCAACAGCGCGCTGGTGATCTCGTATTTCCTCTTCGTGCTGGTGCTGACCTGGGCCGCCAATCGACTGAACAAGGACAAAGACTGAAATGAGTTTTGTCAGCATTGAAAATCTGCAAAAAAGCTACGCCAGCACGTCGGTGTTCAGCGATATCAATTGCAACATCAAAAAAGGCGAGTTCGTCACCCTGCTCGGCCCGTCCGGCTGCGGCAAATCCACCCTGCTGCGCTGCGTCGCAGGGCTGACCCCGGTCAACAGCGGACGCATCCTGCTGGACGGCAGCGATCTGGTACCGCTCACGCCGCAAAAGCGCAACATCGGCATGGTGTTCCAGAGCTACGCGCTGTTTCCCAACATGAACGTGGAGCAGAACGTCGCCTTTGGCCTGCGCATGCAGAAAGTCAGCGCAGACGACAGCGAAAAACGCGTCGCCGAGATACTGCAGATGGTCGAACTGCACGACTTTGCCAAGCGTTATCCGCATCAGCTGTCCGGCGGTCAGTGCCAGCGCGTAGCCCTGGCCCGCTCGCTGGTCACTCGCCCGCGTCTGCTATTGCTCGACGAGCCGCTGTCGGCGCTGGATGCGCGAATCCGCAAGCACTTGCGCGAGCAAATCCGCGCCATCCAGCGCGAATTGGGCCTGACCACGATTTTTGTGACCCACGATCAGGAAGAAGCGCTGACCATGTCAGACCGTATTTTCCTGATGAATCAGGGCCGGATCGTACAGAGCGGTGACGCAGAAACGCTTTACACGGCGCCAGTGGATGTCTTCGCCGCCGGTTTTATCGGCAACTACAATCTGCTGGAAGCCGACGTCGCCACACGCCTGATGCAACGCCCGATCGCCAGCCGTGTGGCTATTCGCCCCGAAGCGATCCAATTGAGCCTGACAGGCGAACTGGAAGGCGAAGTTCGCAGTCACAGTCTGCTCGGCAACGTGATCCGCTATCGCATACAGGCCCGCGGTGTGGAGCTGGTAGTCGACGTGCTGAACCGCAGCGCCGACGATCTGCACCCGGACGGGCGGCGGGTAACACTGAACATCGAACCATCGGCACTCTGCGCACTGGAATGAGAACGCCAGAGCGCCATGCTTTCACTGGAGGCTTGAAGCGCCAAGCTTGAAGCTGATTCAACGCATATTTAGGAGACGCACATGCCCCTGGCAATTTTCGACCTCGACGAAACCCTGATCGGTGGCGATTGCGCCACGCTCTGGAGCGAGCAGATGGGTCGCTTGGGCTGGGTCGATTCCAAGTCGTTCATGCAACGCAACAATGAGCTGATGGACGCCTACAGTGCGGGCAAACTGGCGATGGAAGAGTTCATGGCATTCAGCCTGGAACCTATGGCCGGACGCACGCCTGAGGAAGTCGATCATCTGGTCGGCCCGTGGGTCGAGGATGTGATCGAGCCCATCATCTACAGCGACGCCTGCAAATGCATCGCACAGCATCGCGCCAAGGGGGACCGGATTCTGGTGATCTCGGCGTCGGGCGTGCATCTGGTCAAGCCGATTGCCGACCGCCTGGGGATCGATGAAGTGCTGGGGATCGAGCTGGACGTGCAGCATGGCGTCTACAGCGGCGGCACCGTTGGTGTGCTGACCTACCGGGAAGGCAAGATCACTCGCCTGATGGAGTGGCTGGACGCAGAGGGAGAAAACCTCGAGGGTGCGAGCTTCTATTCGGATTCGCGCAATGATCTGCCGCTGCTGCTCAAGGTTGACCACCCTAACGTGGTCAACCCTGATGCAGTGCTACTGGATCACGCGCAGAAAGCTGGCTGGCCGGTGCATCGCTGGAGTTGAATCCGGCAGCACCGACGCTTCAGACCAGGCTTTCGTCGATCACCAGCACGATCTTGCCGGACACCTTGTTGGTCGCCAGTTCTTCGAATGCCGCTTCGGCATCCTTGACCGCAAAGGATTTTGCCAGTTGCGGCTTGAGGCGGCCTTCGGTGAACAGCGGCCAGACATGCTGCCCCAGATCACGAATCAGATCGGCCTTGAATGTTTCGTCACGGCTGCGCAACGTCGAGCCCATCAACTGGATGCGCTTGCCCAGCACATGCGCCAGATCCACCTGCGCCTCACGCCCGCTCATCACACCAATCAGCACCCAGCGACCATCCAGAGCCAACAGTTTTACGTTGAGCTCGGCGTAACTGGCGCCAACCGGATCGAGGATGACGTTGAACGGCGCAAAGTCGTTCAGGCCTTCCAGGCTTTCACTGCGCACCATCCCGCCCTGTGCGCCCAGCTCGACGCAATAAGCCAGTCGTTCAGTCGAGCCAACGCTGACCCAGACCGGGTTGCCAAACGCTTTGCAAAGCTGAATACCGGCTGAACCAACGCCACTTGCACCGGCGTGCAGCAGGACTTTTTCACCGGGCTTCAGACCTGCCAGTTGAAACAGGTTCAGCCAGGCTGTGGCATACACCTCAGGAATGGCTGCAGCCTCGTGCAGCGACAACCCTTCTGGTACCGGCAAGACGTGCCGGGCATCGACCACTACGTCTTCGGCCATCGCCCCGCCCGCCAACAGCGCGCAGACGCGGTCTCCCACCTGCCAGGAGGTTCCCGGCCCCACCTCGGCGATGACGCCAGAGCACTCCAGACCCAGCGTTTCGGTGACGCCAGGCGGCGGCGGATACTTCCCGGCGCGTTGTAACAGATCGGCGCGATTCAAACCCGCCGCAGCAACTTTGATACGTACTTGTCCCACATCGAGGGCCGGACTTGGCGCCTCGACCCATTCCACATGACCTTCAACGCCTTGCAATGCTTTCACGGTGCCTCCATAGTGAGTCCAGACTGAGCCCGCGGCTGTTTGCCCGGGCTTTTGCATTATGCGGCCGGCTCCAAGGGAACCGGCGACCTCACAGACGGCCTAATATGCGTTATCAATTGTCCTCGCGTCGAATCAGCATGAAGCAACTATTCCCAAGCACAGCCCTTGCACTGTTTGTCGGCCTTAGCGTTTTGCCGATGTCCGCCAGCACCTTTGCCGCCAACAGCTGGGATAATCTTCAGCCTGACCGCGACGAAGTGATTGCCAGTCTCAACGTGGTTGAGCTGCTCAAGCGACATCACTACAGCAAGCCGCCCCTGGACGACAAGCGTTCAGCGATTATTTATCAGAGCTATATCAAGCAGCTTGACCCCTCGCGCAGCTATTTCATGGCAAGCGATATTGCCGAATTCGACAAGTGGCAGTTCGACTTCGACGACTTCCTCAAGAGCGGCGACCTGAACCCCGGTTTCACCATCTACAAGCGTTATCTGGACCGCATCAAGGCGCGTCTGGACTTCGCTCTGGCAGAACTGGGCAAAGGCGTCGACAAGCTCGACTTCACGACCAAGGAAACCCTGCTGGTGGACCGCAAGGACGCCGCATGGCCCAAGGATACCGCCGAGCTGGACGAGCTGTGGCGCAAGCGCATCAAGGACGAAGTCCTGCGCCTGAAGATCGCAGGCAAAGACCCGGCGAAAATCCAGGAAACCCTGACCAAGCGTTACAAGAATCAGCAGGCGCGTCTGAACCAGACCCGCGCCGAAGATATCTTCCAGGCTTACATCAACACCTTTGCCATGTCTTACGATCCGCATACCAACTACCTGTCACCTGACAGCGCGGAAAACTTCGACATCAACATGAGCCTGTCGCTGGAAGGCATCGGCGCCGTGTTGCAGAGCGACAACGACAACGTGAAGATCGTGCGCCTGGTGCCAGCAGGTCCGGCGGCCAAGACCAAGCAGGTCGCCCCCGCCGACAAGATCGTTGCTGTGGCCCAGGGTGACAAGGAAATGGTCGACGTGATCGGCTGGCGTCTGGATGAAGTGGTCAAGCTGATCCGTGGCCCGAAAGGCTCCGTGGTTCGCCTGGAGATCATCCCCGCCAGCAATGCGCCGAATGACCAGACCAGCAAAATCGTCTCGATCACGCGTGAAGCAGTGAAGCTCGAAGAGCAGGCGGCCAAGAAGTCGATCCTGCATATCAAGCAGGACGGCAAGGATTACAAGCTCGGGGTCATCGACATTCCGGCTTTCTATCTGGACTTCAAGGCCTACCGTGCTGGCGATCCGCAATACAAGAGCACAACCCGTGACGTGAAGAAACTGCTCACCGAGCTGCAGGCCGAGAAAGTCGACGGCGTGGTGCTGGACCTTCGCAACAACGGCGGCGGTTCCTTGCAGGAAGCCACCGAACTGACCAGCCTGTTCATCGACAAGGGCCCGACAGTGCTGGTGCGTAATGCAGATGGCAAGGTCGACGTGCTGGAAGACGAAGCCAAAGGCGCCTTCTACAAAGGCCCGATGGCGCTGCTGGTCAACCGTTTGTCGGCTTCGGCGTCCGAGATTTTTGCCGGTGCAATGCAGGACTACCACCGCGCGCTGGTGATCGGTGGCCAGACCTTCGGCAAAGGCACCGTGCAGACCATCCAGCCGCTTAACCACGGCGAACTGAAACTGACCTTGGCGAAGTTCTACCGGGTCTCCGGCCAGAGCACACAGCATCAGGGCGTGGTGCCGGACATCACCTACCCTTCGCTGATCGATACCAAGGAAATCGGCGAGAGCGCGCTACCCGAGGCCATGCCTTGGGATAGCATCAAGCCGGCGATCAAGCCGGCAATTGATCCGTTCAAACCTTTCCTGGCGCAGTTGCAGACCCGTCATGACGCGCGCTCGGCCAAAGACGCCGAATTCGTGTTCATCGAGGATCGTCTCGCGCTGGCCAAGAAGCTGATGAACGAGAAGACGGTCAGCCTCAATGAAGCAGACCGTCGCGCCGAACACGCGTCTATCGAAAGCAAGCAGCTCGCGCTGGAAAACACCCGCCGCAAGGCCAAGGGTGAAGAGCCGCTCAAAGAGCTGAAGAAAGAGGACGAAGACGCTCTGCCGGTTGAAGACGAGAAGACCAAACCCGAGGACGACGCCTATCTGGCCGAGACCGGGCGCATCCTCATCGACTACCTGGGGCTTAGTGCTGCGGTGGCAAAAAAATAAGGCGGATTCATTGATGGCCATTTAGTTCCAACGTCATCAAACAGTCATGAAGCTGTCGTGAAATACAGGGCTGAACGTGCAAGCGTTCAGCCCTTTTCATTGCAACACTCTTTATTCCCCTCGAGACGACCATGACCGTAGCCGAACAGTTGAGCGCACTGAGTTCCATTCTGGCTCGTGGTGATTTGCACAGCTTGTTCCAGCCTATTATTTCGCTGTCGGAGCGCAGGATTCTGGGTTACGAAGCCCTGACACGCGGCCCCTCCAACAGCCCGCTGCACTCTCCCCTCAACCTGTTTGCCATTGCCCGCCAAGCCGGGCGACTGAGTGAGCTGGAGCTAAGCTGCCGAGAAAGCGCCTGCCGTCGCTTCAGTCAGCAGAAATTGCCGGGCAAATTGTTCCTCAATGTCTCACCGGAATCACTGCTAGAAACGTCACACCCGCCGGGACGTACCCTGGAGATGCTGCGCCGCTACCAGATCGCCCCCAAGGACGTGGTCATCGAGCTGACCGAGCAAATGCCGACCGATGATTTCAACCTGCTGTACAAAGCGCTGCATCACTATCGTGACATGGGGTTTTCGATTGCACTGGACGATCTGGGGGCGGGTTATTCAAGCCTGCGGCTGTGGTCGGAGCTGCGCCCGGACTACGTGAAGATCGATCGACACTTCATCGACGGGATCCACCAGGACGCGGTCAAACGCGAGTTCGTGGGCTCCATGCTGCAAATGGCCAAAGCGTCCAGAGCAACGGTCATCGCTGAAGGTATAGAGTTGCCGGAGGAACTGGCGATACTGAAGGAAATGGGCGTGGACCTGGTTCAGGGCTATCTGCTGGCTCGCCCGCAGGAGCGACCGCCCCGCGACACCCGCGCGATGCTGCCCAAGGCAGAAGCCGTAGCTGCGCCACTGAACGAAGAGGCTGCCGATCTTTCCGCCCTCCTCAACCCGCAACCCTCAGTGAGCCAGAACACACCCACCGCAGAAGTGCTTGAAGCGTTTCGCAAGCAGGCAAACCTCAACTCGCTGGCCGTGCTGGATGAAGAAGCCAGGCCCTGCGGCATTGTGCATCGGCATTCGCTTTCCGAAGCGCTGCTCAAGCCGTTTGGTACCGAACTGTTTGCCCGCAAGCCGATCAGCCGCCTGATGAGCGACGACTTTCTGGCTGTGGAAGTCGGCCAGTCGCTGCAGCAGGTCAGCCGGCTGCTGACCAGCCGCGCCCGGCAGCGCATCGAAGAGGATTTCATCATTACGCTGAACGGCACTTATCTGGGCTTGGGCCGCGTAATCGATGTTCTGAAACTGATCACTGAAATGAAGATCCAGCAGGCCCGTTATGCCAACCCGCTGACCCTGCTGCCCGGAAATGTCCCGATCCAGCAATGCCTGACACGCCTGCTGCAACAGGGCCGCGAATCGATGATCTGTTACGTCGACATCGACAGTTTCAAACCCTTCAATGATATCTACGGCTATGCCCGCGGCGACGAAGTGCTGCTGTGCCTGGCGCAGTGCCTGAACGACCGCATCGATCCGAGCCGGGACTTTGTCGGGCACATCGGCGGGGACGACTTTCTGATGGTGCTGGGTTTTGATGACTGGGAACGACGCCTGAAAACCCTGCTGGATGATTTCCAGAACCAATGCCGTCGTTTCTACCGTGCCGAACACCTGGAAGCCGGCTGCTTCATAGCCCTCAATCGTCAGGGGCAGCGTCAGGATTTTCCTCTGCTGTCGTTGTCGATTGGCGTGGTGCATCTGCATGAAGAGAGCTGCACCCACGTCGACGCCAGCCAACTGGCCGACCTGGCATCTCAAGCCAAACACTTCGCCAAGGACATCGCGGGCGCGAGCATCCATGTGATCGACTCGACGCGGATGGATTTGTTGATGCAGGCGTGAGTGAAGCCCGAACCATCGTCGCTACAGTTACTGGAGGCTCCGCACCGAAGTCATGACAGTTGGCGAAACTACTCTACTTGCGCTTCCGGATAGCTGTATTCGAACACCCTGACCACCTCCGAGGCATGCCATGAGGCTGCGGCAACGCCGTCCGATGGGCCGGAAAAGCGCCCGAGGCGTTCGGCGCACTCGAAAAAGCCCGGGCGCGGCAGGCGGCTGGCACCTTGGCTTATTACCAGCGAACTGCGCAAAGGCTGTTCAGCGCGGGCGTCCATTGCGGCCAGGTGCTCAAGGGCCGCGGTCAGCGTCTGCATGGCAGGACTGGGCAGTTGCAGGCGCTCGACCAACGCACGGTAGGTCAGCAGATGACGCTGTCGGCGAGCACCGTCCAGCTCACTGAGAAGCCCCTCCCAGTGCTGGCGGCTGATGCGTACGCTCATGACTCACCTCGCCAGCCCGCTACTCCAAGTTCCCATGCAAGGCTGCGCTTGATGGCTGCATCCGGTTGGCGAGTGCCATTTTCGATCAGTTCCAGGTAAGACGGGCTGATGCCGACGGCACGGGCCAGGGTAGCCACTTCGAGCCCCTTGGCCGCACGCAATGCGCCCAGCCGGTCAAAACCTGGAAGTTGTTCATCGGAGCCTGTCTCGACAGAAGACGCTGCTGCCAGCGTAGTCGGTTTGCTTATCAGGCCGGCGGCCTTGAGCAGCGCCTGGTACTGAGCCCACGGAAGTACCGCGTATTCCGGCTCACCGTCACGAGATATCACTTGAAGATCCATAGACTCCTCTTGTACTACAAGACCGCCTACTGAACAGGCTTACGTCGGATGCTGGCATCTTAACAGCGGAACGCCAGGTCTTGTGTTCAATCCGCGAGACTCACACCTTGCGCTCTTTCTCCAGCAGCGCCTGAGTCTTGGGCAACTGCTCGACCACGATCAGCTTTTCGGGAGGCTGCTGCGCTCGCCATGCGCGAAAAGCGTCGAGCTCGTCGCTCAAATGCTTGGTGACCCAGGCCAGGACCGCGATGTCATCCAGCATCCCGAGGCCCGGAATCCAGTCTGGTATCGCGTCCAGCGGGCTGAGGAAGTACATCAACCCGGCAACGATCGACAGGATTGCCTTGGGGCTGATACTTCGGTATTCGCCACGCCAGTAGGCCAGACACAATGCCTGAAGCAGACGCAGGTCCTCCTTGAGCTTGCCCAGACGATTGCCTTCGCTATTGCCCTTGCGCGCAACCGCAAACAACAGTCCCGGCAGCCGCCCTGCGGCCAGCAGACGACGAGCGCCGGGCAGATAACGGATCAGATTCCACGGTGCTTTCATACCCACTCCCATTCAGCAAATTGTGTCTGGATAAACAGCGGTCGTGAGAACCGGCCTGTCTGGCGCTCAAGGTTATCCACAATAATTGTGGATAACCTTGTGAACAGCCGCTTTTTTAATGCCTGAACCCCCCGTTTCCGTGGGGCCGCAGTTAGATCGGGCGTTTTTTACTCACAAAAAAACTGCAAAAAATGTTGACTCTGCGGGTCTTCTGGAAAGACGCAATGAACCTGCCCGACTGTCGAACAATCCTCATCGCTGCAGCCATGATAGTGGGACTGTAAGGACGGCCAAGCGTTCGAGAAATAAAATGCACAAAAAAACGCCCTGTCGAGACAGGGCGTTTTTCGTAGCCAGGTGTTGCGTTACTTCTTGGCCGGAGCCGAAGCCGAAGCAGCTGGAGCTGATTCTTCTTCGTCAGCATCAGGTGCCGGTGCAGCCGCCGGATCCTTGATGCCAAGCAATTCCAGATCGAAGACCAGAACCGAGTTGGCAGGGATCGCCGGGCTCGGGCTCTGGGCACCGTAGGCCAGATCGCTAGGGATAAAGAGTTTGATCTTCTCACCTACGTGCATCAGTTGCAGACCTTCGACCCAACCCGGGATCACGCCACCTACCGGCAGGTCAATCGGGCTACCGCGATCTACAGAGCTGTCGAAGACCTTGCCGTCGATCAACTTGCCTTCGTAGTGAACAGTCACAACATCAGTCGGCTTAGGCTGTGGGCCATCGGCTTTCTTGATGATCTGATACTGCAAACCGGAGGCAGTGGTGACCACGCCGTCCTTCTTGCCGTTTTCTTCGAGGAATTTCTTGCCCGCTGCCGATGCTTCTTCGCTCATCTTGGCAAGACGCTCTTCGGAACGCTTCTGCAGAGCAGAGAACGCTTCAACCAGCTCTTCGTCTTTGAGCTTCTGATCTTTCTTGCCAACAGCGTCTTCGATACCCAGAGCCACAGCTTTGGAATCCAGATCGTCCATACCTTCCTGAGCCAGGCTTTTGCCCATGTTCAGACCGATGCCATAGGACGCTTTTTGTGCTGGGGTTTTCAGCTCTACGGTGCTGGCCTGCTTATCACAACCTGCGAGTACCAGACCGACCAGGGCAATCGCCGCTGCCAACCGATGCTGTTTCATGCTAATTCCTTGTTCATGCGCCAAAAGGGCAAACGAGTAAAGCCGCGAGCTTATCAGGCCGCCGCGATCAATGGCTACCGGCATGAGAGGGAGAAAAAGCCGATAAGTTCAGGTATCCAAAGGCTTTCCCGGCTCGACACCGCATTGTTCAGTTGCAGTTCAGTTTGCGAGTCCCTCGCGTAAAGCGCAGTCAGGCTGCAAAAAGTTCAGGGCATATGGCTGATCACCCCTGCGACAGGCCAGCTCTTGCTGGTCTGCAAGACCCGGAGATGACCGGCTCGCGCGACATGACGAACGAATTCGTCCGCACTGATCGTGCCGGCCGCGAGCTGCGCTTGTATGGATTGAGCCCCCGAATAGACCCGTGACACACCTTGCGCCAATTGATTTTCCTGAACGGACTTGCTGGGTGTGTAACAGAGTAATGCACCGTCGCCAGCCAGGAAATAAATCGCCGACATCTCGAACCCGTAGCGAATCGGTAAGCCCTTTGGCCGTTTTGCGGGGATGTGTCGATACGTGAACACCCGGTGCAGGTCGTCTGGCTCGAAGAACGGACGCTGCGTTTCATGCCCGCCCTCCGCTGCCAGGTTGGCGGGTGAAAAATACATCCCGTCGACGCGGTAACCGGCAGGCAACGCGGGTCGGTAAAAGGCATCCGGATGAAACACCGAACACGGCGCATAAACCGGATAGCCGTCCTCCAGAATCGGCTCGGCGACAAGGTAGGTTCGCAACACCGGATTGAACAGCAGAAACCCGATGATCGGCGAATGAATACGAGCGCCGATCTGGCCGTGCACGTAACGGGCGCCATCATCGGCACTGGAGAATTGAGGGCTCAGGCTCAACGGTACGGGCGGCAACACCGCTTCACAGGTGGCGGGCGCAGAGACTCTTGGTTCATCAGAGGCAAGCTGGCCGGGAAAAGGTCGCCAGTCGGCTGAGACCTTTCCAGCACGCCCCCACAACAGGCTTGGTACCACGACTTGCAAGTCCCCTGCAGCTGCCAGCAGGCGTACTACGTCGCTGGGCATAAGCGTGAGGTTCTGTAATGACCGTTGCACCTCGCTAAGCCTGCTGAGGTGAGGTATGCCTGAGGGGCCGGCCACACGCGCGAACAACGCTGTCTCAGCGGCGGAATGGGACAGTGTGTATTTGATCAACGAGCCGTCAGGGCCGGACAGATAAAACGCCGGACAGATTTCGTCAGAGATCACCGCATAAATGTCGCCCGCTGAAAAACTGTTCGGGTACGTGACCTTTTCGGGCTCCGGCCACTCTTCAAGCCCAGCCTGCAATGAAGGGTGGGAATGGTAGATCGCATAGTCGTCATGCCCTTCCGGATAAAGCACATAACCTTCCTCGTCGTTGCGAGGGAACACTTCATTCGGGTCGAAACTGAACTGACTGCCATTCATGGGCTCGGTCGCGACGTACTTGCCGTCGTCCCGAACCAGAATGAAGCCGCCGTATTCACGGTCACGCCGATTGCCTATCCGCTCGTGGGCGTAACGCGCCGCCTCGTCAGGATGATCGAACGGTGCGCTGAGCGTCGGCATGGCCGGATGCCCCCGATCACCTGCGGATTGCTTGGGACGTTTTGTTCTGAGGTACATGTTTGCAGCTCCTTGAGCTTGACTGATCGAGTCAGGAGCGTAAGCAAACTGAAGGGGCGAGATGACATAGCGGGATATGACACCGCGAACTGGGGCCTATGATTCGCGACGTGCCTGGTCCTGGTTGTGAAACCGCTCAGGACCAGCAAAACGCTCCAAGCTGCAGGGTCAGATACCGGGACCAACGAGCTCGGAGATTTCGATCAGGTTCAGGTCCGGGTCACGCACGTACACCGAGCGGATAGGGCCTGTCGCCCCGGTGCGATCAACCGGCCCTTCTTCAATCGGCCATTCCTGCTCGCTCAGGTGCACGATCACCTGTTCAAGCGGAACGCTGGCGATAAAACACAGGTCCAGCGCACCCGGCACGGGCAGATGAGCCTTGGGTTCGAATTCTCTGCCGCGTTCATGCACATTGATTTTCTGATTGCCGAAGCGGAACGCCAGACGGCCCTGACGAAAGCGTTCAGGGGTCATGCCCATCACGCGCACGTAAAAATCCTTGCATGCGTCAATGTCAGCGGTGGTCAATACCAGATGGTCCAGATGATCAATCACGGGATCAGCTCCGTTTGAAAAATAGAGTTTTGTTTACGTCAGCAGCGAGATTATGGATCAGATGATGCCCAACCGACGCCACTCTGCGCGGGTGTCGGCATCGATACCGTGTGCTTCCAGCACTACATCGGTGTGCTGCCCAAGTGTCGGTGCGGGCGACCGGACCTGTCCTGGCGTGTCCAGCAGCTTGGGCACAATGCCCGGCACGGTGACTGGGGTGCCGTCATCCAGTGTGGTCTGCAGCAGCATATCTCGCGCCTGATAATGCGGATCGCTGGCTATGTCCGCTGCGTCGTAGATCTTGCCCGCTGGAATACGCGCCTCTGTAAGGGCCGCCAGCACATCGTCAAGCGAGCGCTCGGCGGTCCAGGTCGAGATGGCCGCATCAATGCGCGCCACGTGCCTGACCCGGCCCTCGTTGTGCGCAAGCTCAGGATCGTTGGCAAGGTCCATGCGACCTATCTTCTCCATCAGACGACGATAGATGCTGTCGCCATTACCCGCGATCAGGGCGTACTTGCCGTCATTGCAGCGGTAAGCATTGGTCGGGGCGATACCTGGCAGGCTGCTGCCAGCCGGCTCACGAACCGTATTGAATACTGAGTACTCTGGAATCAGGCTCTCCATCATATTGAACACCGACTCGTACAGCGCGACGTCGATCTGCTGACCGTCGCCACCTCTTTGCTCGCGGTGACGCAAAGCCAGCAGGATGCCAATAACGCCGTGCAGCGCAGACAGCGAATCACCGATCGACACACCGACACGCACCGGCGTGCGCCCCACCTCACCCGATAAATGTCGCACCCCCCCCATTGCCTCGCCTATCACACCGAAACCAGGCCGGTCCCGATAAGGGCCGGTCTGCCCGTAGCCGGAAACCCGCAACATGATCAGCTTCGGGTTGAGCGCATGCAGCTCCTCCCAGCTCAAGCCCCAGCTTTCAAGCGTACCGGGGCGGAAGTTCTCGATCAGCACATCGGCATCACGGATCAGCCGCCGAGCCATTTCCTGCGCCTTGGGCTGACGCAGATCGAGGGTTACCGATTGCTTGTTTCGCGACTGCACCGCCCACCAGACGGAAGTACCGTTATGCAGCAGACGCCACTTGCGTAATGGGTCACCCGTCAGCGGCGGCTCGACCTTGATGACTTCGGCACCGAACTCGGCAAGGATCTTCGCCGCAAAAGGCCCGGCAATAAGCTGGCCCAGCTCCACCACTTTGATACCTTGCAAAGGTAGATTCATGACACGTCCATTCTTGTGAGGGAATGGACGAATGATCGGCGCAAACGCGCTGAATGGAAAGCCGGGGGATTAGTCGTTTACAAAACAGTCAGCGCAGAGACGATCTATCAAAGCGCCAATATTAAGGGCGACCACTTAACTCTAGCTTGCCATCACAGCTCAGCTTTGTCAGATAACCAGTGGCAGGCAGGCAATTGCATGATGAGTGGTCCTGGAAATCAACAGTGCTAATCGGCGCCACTCCAAGTTATGAGCCTCGCATGAAGCGAGGCCCACTCATTCAGTTACTGCACGCCAACTGGAAACTCATCGAGGAATCCCCCGAAGCGCCGCGCTTGCCTACCATGAGGCCCAATACATTGACTTCTTTTGTTGTAGCAGCGCCGCCCAACTTGGCGTGGCCGTAGAACAGGCGCTCATAATCACTGGTGTCAATAGACGACACGGCGCAGAAACCAGGGGACTTTTCAAACTGTCCCTCTTTGAAGAATACTTTATACGTCGCAAAGTAATCACTCTGACTGTTGTAGCTAACGGATTTGATCCATGGGGAAGACTGAGCAACGACAGTGCCGTGCTGGTCTATAGTTGCAGTGTGCAGCGCAGCCGAGGCCAGGGCGCTGACGGAGGCTGCCATGACCGAAACGGCCAATAACAGTTTTAGACACGTGTTCATATAACTTCCTTATTTGAATAGGCAGTGTTCAACCGCCCTGACTGGGCGATTATATAAAATCAGGTAATCAAGCACTCGGCCAGCACCACTTAGGGTGCCGACTCGTAAAACCAGCTAATACCAGCAAAGAGGAGAAATCAAGGGCTTGATCAGTCCAAACGGAGAGCGAGCCACTAATTTCAATAAATAAGGAAATGACTGACATTGTAAAAGACAACGTCTTACCTGATGATGTGCTGAAACAACCGATACGGCACTGTATGAGAAGCCGTGCCGCGCTGTAACAATCAACCGGACCTTGCCATATAAAGCCGCGTCTCGAAGGAGTTGAATTGTAATGACTGCACTGGATACTGTTTTTCACAATTTGCATAAAAATGGACTGCTGATCCTGGCCAACGTAGCCGATGCGGGCGGCGCACGCATGGTCGAAAGCCTGGGCGCCAAGGCGGTGGCGACGAGCAGCGCGGCAGTGGCCTGGTCGCATGGTTATCCGGATGGCAACAAGCTGCCACTCGACCTGCTGAGCACTACCGTCAGGTCAATGGCACGCGTGCTCAGCGTCCCGCTCACCGTAGATATCGAGGGCGGCTACTCGGATGATCCGGCACAGGTCGAAAAAGTAATCCATGCCGTGATTGCCGCAGGGGCGGTAGGCATTAATATCGAAGACGGCACAAACTCTCCGGAGTTGCTTGTGCGCAAGATCGACGTTGCTAAAAAGGTGGCAGACCTGACCGGCGTCAGGCTGTTTATCAATGTAAGAACCGATGTTTATTTAAAGAATCTGTTCCCCGTCGAACAACGTCTGGAAGAACTTCTGAAACGCGCAGCACTGTATGCCGATGCCGGGGCGAACGGGCTATTTGCGGCAGGCGTTGTAACGTCGAGCGACATCGGCACTATTTGCCTTGAAAGCACGTTACCGGTCAACCTGCTGTCGCGGGAAGGTCTGCCATCGGTAGAAGAGTTGAAGCGTCTGGGCGTCAGACGATTGAGCGCCGGCTCGAGCATCGCCGAGTTTCTGCAGGGCGCAATGGCCGGGTTGGCGCGCAGCTTTCTCGACAGAGGCCAACTCGACACCCATGCGCTTAAAGCACACACCTACGGTGAGGTGAACGCCTTGATGGCGACTAAAACCGAATAATGAATGTCTGCACGGGCTGGCGATACAAGACGCCAGCCTGGAAAAACGACATCAACCGGGACAGGCATCAACACAATTGGCAGTTGCCTTTACGCCAAATAATCAAAGATGTGCTTTTTCAAAGCATCAGAAAGCAGAAAACCCGCACAAGGCGGGCTTTCTGTTTGCTTCAAGGAGTTCAAGGGCCTTGAAGCTGAATATGGCGCAGCGGACGGGACTCGAACCCGCGACCCCCGGCGTGACAGGCCGGTATTCTAACCGACTGAACTACCGCTGCGCGTAACACTAAAAGTGAGTTTGGTGGGTGATGACGGGATCGAACCGCCGACCCGCTGCTTGTAAGGCAGCTGCTCTCCCAGCTGAGCTAATCACCCTTCACTCTCGGTGTGGCGCGCATTCTACGGAGCGACCTGTGCTCTGGCAAGCGATTTTTTAAATAATTTTTATAATCCTTCCAAAGGCTTACAAACGCGCTGTGCAGGGTTGGCCGAAGCAGCTTAGGAGCGAATAATGCCCGCCTTTGTATAGAAAGAGAGATTCACCTCATGTGGTTCAAAAACCTGCTTGTCTATCGCCTGACCCAGGACGTGCCTTTTGATGCCGAAGCGCTGGAGACAGCACTTGCGACCAAACCGGCCCGTGCTTGCGCCAGCCAGGAGGTGGCCACCTATGGTTTCGTCGCTCCGTTCGGCAAAGGCGAAGACGCTCCATTGGTACACATCAGCCAGGACTTCATGCTGATCGCCGCACGCAAGGAAGAGCGCATTCTGCCGGGCAGCGTCGTACGCGACGCACTCAAGGAAAAGGTCGACGAGATCGAAGCCGAGCAGATGCGCAAGGTCTATAAAAAGGAACGCGATCAGCTCAAGGATGAAATCATCCAGGCCTTCCTGCCGCGTGCCTTTATACGCCGCTCCGCGACCTTTGCCGCCATTGCGCCGAAACAGGGTCTGATCCTGGTCAACGCGTCCAGCCCGAAACGCGCGGAAGACCTGCTGTCGACCCTGCGTGAAGTCATCGGCTCACTGCCGGTACGTCCGCTGACCGTCAAGGTTTCGCCAAGCGCGACCATGACCGACTGGGTCAAGACCCAGAAAGCGGCGGACAACTTCTTTGTGCTGGACGAATGCGAACTGCGCGACACCCATGAAGATGGCGGCATTGTACGTTGCAAGCGTCAGGACCTGACCAGCGACGAGATCCAGTTGCACCTGAACACCGGCAAGGTCGTCACCCAGCTGTCGCTGGCCTGGCAGGACAAGCTGTCGTTCGTGCTGGACGACAAACTGGTGGTCAAGCGCCTGAAGTTCGAAGACCTGCTGCAAGATCAGGCTGAACAGGACGGCGGCGATGAGGCGCTGGGCCAGCTCGACGCCAGTTTCACCTTGATGATGCTGACCTTCGGCGAGTTTCTGCCGGAGTTGTTCGAAGCACTGGGCGGCGAAGAAATTCCGCAAGGGATCTGATACCCGCTCGCGGTTGCTTCGAACCTTGATGCCTGAAACACCGCGCCGTCTTTTCAGACGGCGCATTCATTTCACACCAACTATTCAAACAGGAAGGAACGAGCCATGCGTGCGTTGGCAGCCTTGAGTCGGTTTGTCGGTAATACCTTTGCTTACTGGGTGCTGCTGTTCGCCATCCTGGCGTTTCTGTTCCCGCAGGTCTTCATCGGCCTGAAAAGCTGGATTGTGCCGCTGCTGGGGCTGGTCATGTTCGGCATGGGCCTGACCCTGAAACTCGAAGATTTCTCTGAAGTTGCGCGTAACCCCTGGCGCGTGGCACTGGGCGTGATCGCGCATTTTGTGATCATGCCCGGCGTGGCGTGGTTGCTGTGTCAGGTGTTTCAACTGCCGCCGGAAATCGCCGTGGGTGTGATTCTGGTCGGTTGCTGCCCGAGCGGCACTTCATCCAACGTCATGGCCTGGCTGGCAAAGGGTGATCTGGCGCTGGCGGTGGCAATCGCTGCAGTCACCACCCTGCTCGCCCCGCTGCTGACCCCGACCCTGATCTGGTTGCTGGCGTCGGCGTGGCTGCCGGTGTCCTTCCTCGATATGTTCTGGTCGATCCTGCAACTGGTCATGCTGCCGATTGTATTGGGCGTGGTCGCCCAGCGATTGCTGGGCGCGCGGGTCCGTTACGCCGTGGACGTTCTGCCACTGGTGTCGGTAGTGAGCATCGTGATGATCGTCTGCGCCGTAGTCGCGGTCAGTCAGGCGAAAATCGCCGAATCCGGCCTGCTGATCATGGCCGTGGTAATCCTGCACAATACCTTCGGCTTTCTGCTGGGTTACTTCACCGGCAAGGTGTTCAAACTGCCACTGCCGCAACGCAAGTCACTGGCACTGGAAGTCGGCATGCAGAACTCAGGCCTGGGGGCAGCACTGGCCAGCGCACACTTCTCGCCACTGGCGGCAGTGCCAAGCGCGCTGTTCAGCGTCTGGCACAATATTTCCGGTGCATTGCTGTCGACGTATTTCAGGAAGATGCCGGAAGAAGACGACAAGCCGAGCCTTTGATACGTGTGCGTCGCCCGAGGGCGACGCACAGCGTTACAACATTCAGGCCAGTGCAGCTACTACTGCACTGCCCCTCTCAGCGCTTTGACCGCTTCGCGCACATCCACCGGCGTTGCAACATCTGCGGCAATAGGCGAACCGGCGACCAGCACCACGCGCGACCACAGGCGTCGAAACAACGTCTTGCTGGGGTCGCGGCTGAAGAAGCTGCCCCATAACCCCTGCAGCGCCATCGGGATCACCGGCACCGGGGTTTCCTCGATGATACGGCTCATGCCGCTTTTGAAACCGTTGATTTCGCCATCGGTGGTCAGCTTGCCTTCCGGGAAGATGCACACCAGCTCACCCTCAGCGAGGTACTGTGCGATCCGCTTGAACGATTGCTCGTAGATTTCCATGTCTTCGTTGCGCCCGGCAATCGGAATGGTCCCCGCGGTGCGGAAGATGAAGTTGAGCACCGGCAACTGGTAGATCTTGTAATACATGACAAACCGGATCGGCCGCCTCACCGCCCCGGCAATTAACAGCGCGTCGACGAAGGAAACATGGTTGCAGACCAGCAGCGCCGCACCTTCGTCTGGAATCCGGTTCAGGTCACGGTGTTCGACGCGGTACATGGAATGGCCAAGCAGCCAGATCATGAAGCGCATCGTGAACTCGGGGACGATTTTGAAGATGTAGATGTTCACCGCGATATTCATCAGCGAAACCGCCAGGAACAGCTGCGGAATCGACAGATTGGCAAAGCTCAGCAGCAGGATCGAGACGATCGCCGAGATCACCATGAACAGCGCATTGAGAATATTGTTGGCCGCAATGACTCGTGACCGCTCCTTGACCGGGGTTCTTGACTGGATCAGTGCGTACAGCGGCACGATATAAAAGCCGCCGAACACGCCGATGCCCAGAATGTCGAACAGCACCAGCCAGCCCTGCCCGTAGGAAAGTATTGCCAGCCAGTCGTTGGCCTGCACGTTTTGCGGGAAACCGCCCGAATGCCACCACAACAATAGACCGAAAATCGTCATGCCCATCGAGCCGAACGGCACCAGACCGATCTCGACCTTGTGCCCGGACAAGCGCTCGCAGAGCAACGAGCCCAATGCAATACCGATGGAAAACACAGTAAGGATCAGGGTGACGACTGTTTCATCCCCGTACATCCACTCTTTGGCATAGGCCGGGATCTGCGTCAGGTAAATAGCACCGACGAACCAGAACCACGAGTTACCGACAATCGAACGCGATACGGCAGGAGTTTGCTTCAAACCCATCCGCAAGGTCGCCCAGGACTGGGTAAAGATGTTCCAGTTGAGCTTCATCTCGGGTGAAGCGGCAGAGGCGCTCGGGATGCCGAAACTGGCAATGAACCCAAGGCATGCCACCAGCACAGTCGCCGCCGAGACGATCCAGCCGTAGTGCAAGGAAGACATCATCACCCCCGCACTGATGGTGCCGGCAAGGATCGCCAGGAACGTCCCCATCTCGACCAGCGCGTTGCCGCCAACCAGCTCACTCTCACGCAGGTGCTGCGGCAGAATCGAATACTTGACCGGCCCGAACAGCGCAGAATGCGTGCCCATCGCAAACAGTGCCGCCAGCATCAGCTCAAGATGATTGAACAGAAAACCTGCAGCGCCGACCGTCATGATGACGATCTCGCCGAACTTGATGATGCGGATCAGCTTGTCTTTGGGGTACTTCTCGCCGAACTGCCCGGCCAGTGCCGAAAACAGGAAGAACGGCAGAATGAACAGCAAGGCACACAGGTTGACGTAGATCGAGCGATCCCCGTCGATGCTCAGCTTGTAAAGGATGGCGAGAATCAATGACTGCTTGAAGATATTGTCATTGAACGCGCCGAGAGACTGCGTGATGAAAAATGGCAGGAAACGACGTTTCCCGAGCAAGCTGAATTGCGACTGTTGGCTCATCGTCCATGGTCCTGAGAGGCTGGGGCGAACTGACGCAACCGCCAATCCGAGGCACATTGAAGACGTAACTTCAGTGAATGTCGATAGGACATTTCCTTTTACACATCACCTGGCGCCCTTCCCTTTCACAGCAGGCGTTCGAGAGACCGCTGCGACACCCTGCCACGCTCGACCTTGGTCGACAAAGACGAACCGTGTGCATCGTGCGAGACTGCGTGCTGTCGATACGGTGTGGAATTTGAAATGTCGCTGTCCAGCGGGCTGATTGCGGCCGTCGCCTTGTCCTATATGGCCATCATGTTCGCCATTGCCTTTTATGGTGATCGGTACAGCGCTTCACTGCGCCCGACGATGCGCGCCTGGGTATACAGCCTGTCGCTGGCGGTCTACTGCACCAGCTGGACGTTCTTTGGCGCAGTCGGTCAGGCCGCCGAGCAGCTATGGTCGTTCCTGCCGATTTATCTGGGGCCGATCGTGCTGATGGTCCTGGCGCCCTGGGTGCTGCAAAAAATGGTCCTGATCAGCAAGCAGGAAAACATCACCTCAATTGCCGACTTCATCGCCGCGCGCTATGGCAAATCGCAGTCACTGGCAGTGATGGTGGCGCTGATCTGCCTGATCGGCATGCTGCCGTACATTGCGCTGCAACTGAAAGGCATCGTGCTGGGCGTGAATATCCTGATCGGCGCAGTCGCCGACTCGACCGGCACGCGCGCTCAGGATACGGCGCTGGTGGTGTCGCTGATTCTGGCACTGTTCACCATTGTCTTTGGCGCACGCAACCTGGATGTCACCGAACACCACCGTGGCATGGTGCTGGCAATCGCCTTTGAAGCACTGGTCAAGCTGTTCGCGTTCATGGCGGTCGGTGTGTTCGTGACGTTCGGCCTGTATGACGGTTTCGATGACCTGTTCAATCAGGCCAAGCTCGCGCCTCGCCTTGAGGAATACTGGCAGGATACGATCAACTGGCCGTCGATGTTCGTGCAGACCGGCGTTGCGATGATGGCGATTGTCTGCCTGCCCCGGCAGTTTCACGTGACCGTGGTAGAGAACATCGAGCCTCAAGACCTCAATCTCGCCAAATGGGTGTTCCCGGCCTATCTGGCGCTGGCGGCCCTGTTTGTAGTGCCGATTGCGCTGGCCGGACAGATGCTGCTGCCTGACTCCATGCTGCCCGACTCGTTCGTGATCAGCCTGCCGCTGGCGCACGCGCACCCGTCACTGGCTCTGCTGGCCTTCATCGGCGGTGCTTCGGCGGCCACCGGCATGGTGATCGTGGCCTGCGTGGCTCTGTCGACGATGATCTCCAATGACATGCTGCTGCCGTGGCTGCTGCGGCGCAAAAATACCGAGCGGCCGTTCGAAGCGTTTCGTCACTGGATGCTCTCGGTCAGACGCATCAGCATCGTGATGATCCTGCTGCTGGCCTATGTCAGTTACCGGATGCTGGGGTCGACCGCCAGCCTGGCGACCATCGGCCAGATCGCCTTTGCGGCAATTACACAGTTGGCGCCGGCCATGTTCGGCGCGCTGTACTGGAAGCAGGCCAATCGCCGAGGCGTGTTCGCGGGTCTGGCAGCCGGGATTTTCATCTGGTTCTACACCCTGGTGCTGCCAGTCGCCGCGCACGGCATGGGCTGGTCACTGAGCAGTTTTCCGCTGCTGGATTGGCTGCACAATAACCCGCTGAATCTGCCCATCTCGCCCATGACCCAAGGCGTTGTGCTGTCGATGGCGGGCAACTGCACACTGTTCGCCTGGGTCTCGATGCTGTCACGCACGCGGGTGACCGAGCACTGGCAGGCGGGCCGCTTCATCGGCCAGGAAACTCAGGGGCGAGACTACAGCCGGCCGCTGCTGGCGGTGCAGATCGAGGACCTGCTCAGTCTTTCAGCACGTTTTGTCGGCGAGGATCGGGCACAACAGAGCTTCGTCCGTTTTGCCGACCGGCAAGGCAAGCGCTTCAACCCCAGCCAGAACGCCGACGGCGACTGGATCGCCCATACCGAACGGCTGCTGGCAGGCGTACTGGGCACCTCTTCGACACGCGCAGTGGTAAAAGCGGCTATCGAAGGCCGCGAGATGCAACTTGAAGACGTGGTGCGCATCGCCGACGAGGCCTCCGAGGTGCTGCAATTCAACCGCGCGCTGCTGCAAGGTGCCATCGAGAACATCACCCAGGGCATCAGCGTGGTCGATCAGTCGTTGAGACTGGTAGCGTGGAATCGTCGCTACCTTGAGCTGTTCAATTACCCGGAAGGCCTGATCGGCGTGGGCAGGCCGATTGCCGACATCATCCGCTACAACGCCGAACGTGGACTGTGCGGGCCAGGCGAAGCGGAAGTCCACGTCGCACGACGTCTGCACTGGATGCGCCAGGGCCGTGCCCACACCTCGGAGCGGCTGTTCCCCAACGGTCAGGTGATCGAGCTGATCGGCAACCCGATGCCGGGCGGCGGCTTCGTCATGAGCTTTACCGACATTACCGAGTTTCGCGCCGCAGAGCAGGCGCTCAAGGGCGTCAACGAAAGCCTCGAGCAGCGCGTCGCAGCGCGCACCCACGAGCTGTCGCAACTCAATCAGGCATTGACCGACGCCAAGGGCACGGCTGAAGCCGCCAACGAATCGAAAACCCGTTTTCTGGCGGCGGTCAGCCACGATCTGATGCAACCCTTGAACGCTGCACGGCTGTTTTCCGCAGCGCTGTCCCATCAACAGGACGGTCTTGCCAAAGACGCTCAGCAGTTGGTCCAGCATCTGGACAGTTCATTGCGCTCCGCCGAAGACTTGATCAGCGACCTGCTGGACATTTCTCGCCTTGAAAACGGCAAGATCACGCCGGATCGCCAGCCGTTCCCGCTGAATGCGCTGTTCGACACGCTGGGCGCCGAGTTCAAGGCGCTGGCCGGCGAGCAAGGTTTGGCGTTCCGTGTCAGGGGCAGTTCACTGCGCGTCGACAGTGATATCAAGCTGCTGCGTCGCGTTCTGCAGAACTTCCTGACCAATGCGTTTCGCTACGCCAAGGGCCCTGTCCTGCTGGGCGTCAGGCGCCATGGTGACAGCCTGAGCCTTGAAGTATGGGATCGCGGTCCGGGCATACCCGAAGACAAGCGCACTGTGATATTCGAGGAATTCAAACGCCTCGACAGCCACAAGACCCACGCAGCCAAGGGGTTGGGCCTGGGGCTGGCGATTGCGGATGGTTTGTGCCGCATTCTCGAGCACCCTTTGCAGGTGCGTTCGTGGACCGGTAAAGGCAGCGTGTTCAGCG
Source organism: Pseudomonas tremae (assembly GCF_001401155.1). Lineage (GTDB taxonomy): Bacteria > Pseudomonadota > Gammaproteobacteria > Pseudomonadales > Pseudomonadaceae > Aquipseudomonas > Aquipseudomonas tremae. The sequence continues at coordinate 79,983 of NZ_LJRO01000362.1, read as the reverse complement.
TACGCGTGCCACTGGCCACCGCTCAGGCACCGATCCCTGCCACTCAGGCAGACATCAGCCGGCCTGCGCTGAACGGTACGCAAGTGCTGTGCATCGATAATGAAGACAGCATCCTGATCGGCATGAACAGCCTGCTGTCGCGCTGGGGCTGTCAGGTCTGGACTGCTCGTAACCGCCAGGAATGCGAGGTGCTGTTGAACAACGGCATGAGGCCGCAGATTGCGCTGGTGGATTACCACCTGGATGAGGGTGAAACCGGCACTGAACTGATGGCCTGGTTACGCACCCGTCTGGGTCAGCCAGTACCCGGCGTACTCATCAGCGCCGACGGTCGACCGGAGCTGATCGCCCAAGTGCATGCCGCCGGGCTCGATTATCTGCCCAAGCCGGTCAAGCCTGCCGCATTGCGAGCGCTGTTGAGTCGGCATGTGAATCTGGATTAAGGAAGGGATAAGGGTTGCCCGCCCAAGCGGCAAGCAACCCGATACATCAGAAGATCAACCGAACAACCAGTAACCCAGCAATGTCAGTACGAGGACCGCCAACACCGGGCGCAGCACGCGATATGCCTTGGGGTTGGCGCGCTTGAACTGCTTGACCTTGCCACTGAAGCCGTCGCTGAAACGCTTGCTGAACGCATACGCCTGATTGATCCCGCCGACACGCTCGTCATCGAGGTTCTGAGGTGCTGTTGCACGCCCCAGAAACGCACTGACGCCGCGGTTGACGCGCGTCATGAAACGGTTGGTCAGCGGGCGTTCGATATCGCAGAACAGAATCACCCGGGTCTGAGTGGTTTCATTCTTGACCCAATGCACGTAAGTCTCGTCGAACATCACGTCCTGGCCGTCGCGCCACGCGTACTCCTTGCCGTCGACGAAAATCCGGCAGGCATCCGAGTTGGGCGTGGACAGGCCCAAGTGATAACGCAACGAACCGGCAAACGGGTCGCGGTGCGGGTTAAGGTGGCTGTCACCTGGCAACAGCGCAAACATCGCGCCTTTGACGTTGGGAATGCTGTTGACCAGCTCGACAGTCTTCGGGCACAGCGCTTCGGCAGACGGCAACGCCTTGTCGTACCATTTCAGGTAGAAACGCTTCCAGCCCTTCTTGAAGAACGAGCCGAAACCGGCATCGTTGTTCTTCTCGGCCGCACGTATGTAGCCTTCGTCGAACAAGTGCATGGCTTCGTCGCGAATGGTTTCCCAGTTGTCCTTGAGGATGTCGAGTTCAGGAAACTTGCTGCGGTCCAGATACGGTTCGGACGGCACTCTGGAAAACAGGTACATAAGCGCGTTGTAAGGCGCAAACAGTGCCGAATGATTGACGAACTGCCGCAACAAAGGCAGCCGCGCGCGCCCACGCAGGTGAACATATAGCGTGCTGCCGAGAAACAGCATCAGGATCGATGCCTTGGCAACAAATGAAAGGGTCATGAAGCTCTCCTTGAAGCGGGCGAGTAACGCCGAACGTCACGCAGGCAGCAGTGATGCATGATATTGAACAAAGGACCGCAGGCGCCGTGCAGGCAGAAACCCCGCCCGGCGACTGGCAAGCTGGCCATCATAAACCCTTGCGTTGCCCGCATGAAGCACACACCTTCGAAGAAGTGTTACTGCGACAACTCCTGCTCGGTGAACAGGTCGCTGAACAGCATGCTTGACAGGTAACGCTCGCCGGAGTCCGGCAAGATCACGACAATCGTTTTGCCCTGCATTTCCGGCTTCTCGGCCAGACGGACGGCAGCCGCCATCGCAGCGCCGCAGGATATACCGCAGAGAATACCCTCCTCCTGCATCAGACGCCGGGCCATCGCCTTGGATTCCTCGTCGGTCACACGCTCGACCCGATCGACAATCGACAGGTCGAGGTTTTTCGGGATGAAGCCCGCGCCAATTCCCTGAATCTTGTGGGGGCTGGGCGTGATCGCTTCGCCAGCCATCGCCTGGGTGATGATCGGTGAACTGTCCGGTTCGACCGCAACCGAAAGGATCGGCTTGCCTGCGGTGTGTTTGATGTACCGGGAAATGCCAGTGATAGTGCCGCCGGTGCCAACCCCGGCCACCAACACGTCAATGGTGCCGTCGGTGTCGGACCAGATTTCCGGACCGGTGGTTTTCTCATGAATGGCCGGGTTGGCCGGGTTCTCGAATTGCGCAGGCATGAAATACTTTTCGGGATCGCCCGCCAGCAACTCCTCGGCCCTGGCAATTGCACCTTTCATCCCTTTGGCAGCTTCGGTCAGCACCAGCTCAGCGCCCAGCGCCTTGAGCACCTTGCGACGCTCTATACTCATGGAGGCCGGCATGGTCAGCATCAGTTTGTAACCACGGGCGGCAGCTACAAACGCCAGACCGATCCCGGTATTGCCCGACGTGGGTTCGACAATGGTCATGCCGGGCTTGAGCCTGCCGCTGCTTTCGGCGTCCCAGATCATGTTGGCGCCTATACGGCACTTGACGGAATAACCTGGATTACGCCCTTCTATCTTGGCCAGAATCGTGACACCACGCGGCGCGAGACGGTTGATCTGCACCAGTGGCGTATTGCCGATGGAATGGGCGTTATCCGCGTAGATACGACTCATGATGGTGTCCTTGTGCACATCGGTTAAAGACCCAAAGCCTATGCCCCCATCCAATGGGCGTCCAGTCCGACCGAACGTATGACTGCGCGCGCAGTCAATCCTCTCATTGAAACAGGAGACGCATGTCATGAAACGTCGCTACAGCTGGCCGCTATGGACAATGGCCGCCCTGGTCGTCTTGCTGATCGCCATCAATATCGCCCTGCCGTACCTGGTGCGCGACTATCTCAACGACAAGCTCGCCGACATGGGTGACTACAGGGGGCAGATCAGCGACGTGGACCTGGCACTGTGGCGCGGCGCCTACCGGATCAAAGGGCTGAAGATCGTCAAGACCGATGGCAAGGTTCCAGTGCCATTTGTCGATGCGCCTATGATCGAACTGGCTGTCAGCTGGAACTCGCTCTGGAACGATCATGCAGTGGTGGCGAAAGCCTTGTTCACAGACCCGCAGATCAACTTCGTCGACGGCGGCAACAACAAGCAAGCGTCCCAGACCGGTCAGGGCACCGACTGGCGTACCCAACTGGACAAGCTGTTGCCGATCACCCTCAACGAATTGCGAATCAACAATGGACGCATCACGTTCAACAACTTCAATTCGACGCCCAAAGTGAAAATCGACGCTGACCAGGTCAATGCCAGTTTTTACAACCTCACCAACGTGGTGGACGTCGAAGGCAATCGCGATGCCGAGTTCAAGGGCAAGGCGCGCCTGCTGGGCCACGCCGATCTGGAAAGTACGGCCAGGTTCGACCCGTTCAGCAACTTCGAGGATTTCGACTTCCGCCTGCGCGCCACCGGCATCCAGCTCAAGAAGCTCAATGACTTTTCATCGGCCTACGGCAAGTTCGACTTCAACGCCGGTGATGGCGATATTGTGATTGAAGCACAGGCCGATAAAGGCCAGTTGACGGGTTACATCAAGCCCTTGCTGCGCAACGTTGATGTCTTCAACTGGCACCAGGATGTTGAAAACAAGGACAAAGGCATTTTCCGCTCGGTCTGGGAAGCACTTGTCGGCACCAGCGAAACCGTGCTGAAAAACCAGCGCGAGAACCAGTTCGCCACCCGTGTCGACCTCAGCGGCAGCGTCCATCAGCAGGACATCAGCGGCTTCCAGGCCTTTTTGCAGATCCTGCGCAACGCATTTGTCCAGGCGTTCAATGCGCGGTATGAAAACAGCAAGGGCTCCTGAGCGGCAATACAGCGGCGCCATCCAGGCCCGGTCACAGCGTGACGCCTCATTCAAGAACTGAATGAGGCGTCAACGTTCACAGCCATCGGGCAGCCAAGTTATAGTCCTGGCATTGCTTGCTTCTATTACGGTACGCGTGCCAACAGGCCAAGCGCGACCACGCGAAAAGGATGGATCATGAAGTTCGAAGGTACTCCGGCCTACGTTGCCACTGACGATCTCAAGCTGGCGGTCAACGCGGCGATCACGCTGGAGCGTCCGTTGCTGGTCAAGGGTGAGCCTGGCACCGGCAAGACCATGCTGGCCGAACAACTGGCAGAGTCTTTCGGCGCACGGTTGATCACCTGGCACATCAAGTCCACCACCAAGGCGCATCAGGGCCTTTACGAATACGATGCCGTGAGCCGTCTGCGCGACTCGCAGCTGGGCGTCGACAAGGTTCACGATGTGCGCAATTATCTGAAAAAGGGCAAGCTCTGGGAAGCCTTCGAGTCCGAAGAACGGGTAATTCTGCTGATCGACGAGATCGACAAGGCCGATATCGAGTTCCCCAACGACCTGTTGCAGGAACTCGACAAGATGGAGTTCTACGTTTACGAGACCAATGAGACGATCAAGGCAAAGCAGCGCCCGATCATCATCATTACCTCCAACAACGAAAAGGAACTGCCGGACGCTTTCCTGCGCCGCTGCTTCTTCCACTACATCGCCTTCCCGGACCGCGCCACCCTGCAACGCATCGTCGATGTCCATTATCCGGACATCAAGAAAGACCTGGTCAGCGAAGCGCTGGACGTGTTCTTCGATGTGCGCAAAGTGCCAGGTCTGAAGAAGAAACCTTCGACGTCCGAACTGGTGGACTGGCTGAAGTTGTTGATGGCCGACAACATCGGCGAAGCTGTATTGCGCGAGCGCGACCCGACCAAAGCAATTCCGCCACTGGCCGGTGCGCTGGTCAAGAACGAGCAGGATGTGCACCTGTTGGAGCGTCTGGCGTTCATGAGCCGTCGCGGCAATCGTTGATCGCCTTTATCCATCCTGTTACCAAAAAGGGCGACAGCCATGCTGCTCAACCTGTTCAACGAAATGCGTGCGGCCAAGGTGCCAGTGTCCCTGCGCGAGCTTCTGGACCTGATCAACGCTCTGAAACAGCGGGTAATCTTTGCCGACATAGATGAGTTCTACTTTTTAGCGCGCACGATTCTGGTCAAGGACGAGCGTCATTTCGACAAGTTCGATCGCGCCTTCAGTGCGTATTTCAACGGTCTGGAAAAACTCGACGATCATTTGCAGGCGCTTATTCCGGAAGACTGGCTGCGCAAGGAGTTCGAGCGCTCACTGAGCGACGAAGAACGCGCACAGATCCAGTCGCTCGGCGGTCTCGACAAACTCATCGAGGCGTTCAAGAAACGTCTGGAAGAACAGAAAGAACGTCACGCCGGCGGCAACAAATGGATCGGCACCGGTGGCACCAGCCCTTTTGGTTCGGGCGGTTACAATCCGGAAGGCATCCGGGTGGGCGATGCCGGCGAACGCAAGGGCAAGGCTGTCAAGGTCTGGGATCAGCGTGAGTACAAGAACCTCGATGATCAGGTTGAACTGGGCACCCGCAACATCAAGGTCGCGCTGCGTCGTCTACGCAAATTCGCCCGCCAAGGCGCCGCAGACGAGCTGGATATCGATGGCACCATCGACCACACCGCACGCGACGCAGGCCTTCTGAACATCCAGATGCGCCCCGAGCGACGCAACACCATCAAACTGTTGCTGCTGTTCGACATCGGTGGCTCGATGGACGCACACATCAAGGTATGCGAGGAACTGTTTTCGGCATGCAAGACCGAGTTCAAGCACATGGAGTATTTCTACTTCCATAACTTCATCTATGAATCGGTGTGGAAGAACAACTTGCGCCGCGGCTCTGAGCGGACCTCCACGCAGGACCTGCTGCATAAATATGGCGCAGACTACAAAGTCATTTTCATCGGCGACGCCTCGATGGCGCCCTACGAGATTACCCAGCCTGGGGGCAGTGTCGAACACTGGAACGAAGAGCCGGGTTACGTGTGGATGCAGCGCTTCATGGCCAAGTTCAAGAAGATCATCTGGATCAACCCGTACCCTAAGGATGCCTGGGAGTACACCACTTCCACCCATGTCGTGCGCGATCTGGTTGAAGGTCAGATGTACCCGTTGACCCTGCGCGGGCTGGAAGAAGGCATGCGTTACCTGGCGAAATAACGGCGCATTGACGGTTGTACGGGCCTGGCGGCCAAAGCTCGTACATCCTGTGCATCGGTTCGGCCATTTGCAGAGTCATGAGCTACGCTCACACATTCCAGACACCCCATCAGACGGACATGCGCTGATCGAGTAGACAGTTTTGCAGTAACTCCATCGTTTTGCCTGACCCGCCGTCGCCACGCAGCGGACGACTCATGAACGAAACGCTTGGCATCATGCAGCCTTATTTTTTCCCCTACATCGGCTATTTCCAGCTGATTGCGGCCGTCCAGCGCGGCATTGTCTTTGACATCGTCAAATACAAACGCAAGAGCTGGATGAACCGCAATCGGGTGCTGGACGGCAAAGGTGGCTGGCAACACATCACTGTGCCGGTGTGCGCCAGCGAGGGAACGCTGATCAAGGACGCCACGCTGACCGACCTTGCCATGACGCATCATAAAATCAGGCATCAGCTTGAGCATTACCGGCACAAAGCGCCCTACTTTCAGGAAACTCTGAACCTGATTGACCTGACTCTCGGCACACCGGCCACACACCTGTGCGATATAAATACACGCTCCCTGAAAGTGGTCTGCGATTATCTGGGCATGAATTTCGACTGGGAACGCTGTTCTACGCTGCAGCTTGATCTGCCACCGATAAAGCATGCCGGCCAATGGGCGCTGGAAATCAGCACGCTGCTGGAGGCGCGTCAGTACATCAACGCAGCCGGGGGACGCGACATATTCATCCCTGAAGAATGGCAGGAACGCGGCGTGGAACTGAGGTTTCTCGAACATGCTTCATTCAGTTATTCCACCGGGCCATACACCTTCTTCGAAAACCTCTCGATAGTCGATGTGCTGATGTGGAACGCTCCCGAAACAGTGCTCGCCTATCTGCGTAACGAAACACGGGCAGTCATATGAGCTGCCCGGCAGTGTTGTAACACCTGTCAGCGGTCAGTGACGGTCTCTCGCGAGTTGCGGCTTGCGTCGTCCGCCACTGACCACCCAGCCGAGCAGCAGAACGACGCTTTCAATCGCCAGCGCCAGTAGCAATGCAGTGATGATGCCCCAGGCGATCACTTCCGGAGCCAGCAGGACTTGCCACGTGTAACCGTTGAAGGTTTCGCGACGAATATCCGGATCGGCAGAAGTTGCCACGAAGATGGCCTTGGAGTACCAGGCCCCCTGCAGCCCAAGCCATTGGCGTTCAAGAATGTGAGTACGGGTCATCAAGGTATCGATGTTGTCTGCATCAGCACGAAAAACAGGGTCTTCACTGCTGCGATAGTGCTGAATCAGCGCCTGTATATCGCCCTTGAAGAACTGCTGCGCAGTGGCGCTATAGCCTTTGACCGCCTGTTGCGCCTCGATCAGATGCGCTTCGACACGCTTGCTGTAATCACTGATAAAGCCGGGGATCTGTACCCCGAACAACAGGCCCGCCGTGAACATGACCAATCGCAGATAACTTCGCAGCATCAATATCCCTCTTTTCCATTTATCCGGTGTGCCTGGGTAGACACCGTTAAAGCGCTGTTGTCTCGACAGTTCCCTGAACCACGCACTCGCCTTTGCGCCAGAGACTCCACTGACCCGGCTCGTAGCGGTTCCAGTTTTCGTTCTCGGTCAACGGCTCGGTTGCGATGACGGTTACAACATCGTGTGGCGTAGTCTCTGCCTGAAAGTCGACGATCACATCGACGTCCTTCAGCCTGGCAGGACCGAACGGTGCGCGTCGTGTGATATGCGCCAGTTTGGTACTGCAAAAGCAGAACAGCCAGTCGCCGTCGCTCAACAGGCAATTGAACACGCCTTTACGACGGTATTCAGTGCAGGCCTGGATCAGCGATGGCAGTAATTCTTCGATGTCGACCGGCTCTGGAAACGCTTCACGGACACGATTGAGCAAATCACAGAATGCTGCCTCGCTGTCTGTGTCGCCGACCGGCCGATAAAACGTGACGCCAGGCTTGAAGTCCGCCAGCTGGCCGTTATGCGCAAAGCACCAGTTGCGGCCCCAGAGTTCGCGCACGAAAGGATGAGTGTTGGACAGGCTGACCTTGCCGACGTTGGCCTGACGAATATGGCCAATCACGACTTCGCTCTTGATGGGATAACGCTGCACCAACTGCGCGACTTCGGATTCGCTGCTGGCGGCGGGGTCCTGAAACAGGCGCAGGCCACGTCCTTCGTAGAACGCAATGCCCCAGCCATCGCGATGCGGGCCGGTGCGGCCGCCACGTTGCATCAGCCCGGTAAAGCTGAAAACGATATCGGTCGGGACATTGGCACTCATGCCCAGTAGTTCACACATGCTCAGGTTCTCGCTTCAAGACGTTTGCGGCGGGTCATGCGCCGCACACAGCGGCGCTGCCGGCGAAGCGGGATCTACAACCGCGGCTCTACCCGCGAGCCTCTGGCCGGAGGAAGGGGCGCAGAAGTTCTGCGGGCAAACGAGTCGTCCTCGGCAAACGGTTCGTCAGCGGGGTCTGTTTCGACCGGCTGAGCAACCGGCTGCGGTTGACGCGCCTTGCGGCTGCGTTCGATCGGCCAGCGGATCAGCACAAACAGCAGGTACGCACAGAACGCGAACATGCCATACATGGCCAGATCCGACACGGCGGCCCAGACGTTGCTGCCAACCTTGAACATAAGGTCGAGCGCGGTGATTGCGATGGCCGGAGCCATCGCATCCTTGACAGGGTCGACCATGGTCGGCGTGAACAGCAGCACCGCGACGGCCACCAGCAGCGGCTCCTTGAGATACCGCCACATCCAGCGGGTCATCAGGAACCACACCAGCAGGCAACCCAATGCGGCGAAGGCGTAGACGCTCCAGGCGATCAGATAGTCGTTTTCGGTCATGACGTCCGTGGTAAGGCAGGTAGAGAGGCGCTTATGATAACGGCTTTTGCCTGACGCGGCTTGCCTCGCTTCAGTAATCAGTACAGCGTGTACCGATATTTCCGTTATCGATGCCTTTACAGAGAGACCAGCATGTCCTTTTCGAATGCAACCTCCAGCGCCCCGATTGCTCGCAAGGCCGACGGCTCCGATCCCTACGCCTGGCTGCAGAATCGCGACACCGACGAGGTGCTCGACTACCTCAAGGCCGAAAACGCCTGGCAGGAACAACAATTGGCGGACCAGGCCGCGCTGCGCGAAAACCTGTTTCAGGAGATCAAGGGCCGTATTCTGGAAACCGATCTGTCGCTGCCCTCCCCTTGGGGGCCGTACCTGTATTACACGCGTACCACCGAAGGCGACGAGTACGCCCGCCACTATCGCTGCCCGCGCCCGGCCGACGATTCCAACACCGTGGATGAAAGTCGCGAAGAGCTGCTGCTGGACCCTAACGCAATGGCCAATGGCGGCTTCTTCTCGCTGGGCGCGTTTAGCATCAGCCCTGACCACCAGCGCCTGGCCTATAGCCTGGACACCAGCGGCGATGAGGTCTATCAGCTGTTCGTCAAGGAACTGAGCACAGGCGAGATCAGCAGCCTGCCGTTTGAAAACTGCGACGGCAGCATGACTTGGGCCAACGACAGCCAGACACTGTTTTTCGGCGAACTGGACGACACCCATCGCCCGGGCAAGCTGCATCGCCACACACTTGGCCACGCGTCGGCAGAGTTGGTCTTCGACGAACCGGACGGCCGATTCTTCCTGCACTGCTTCCGTACCAGCTCCGAACGCCAACTGGTCATCCTGCTCAACAGCAAGACCACCAGCGAAGCCTGGGTGCTCGATGCCGACCATCCCGAGCAGGACTTCATTTGCCTCGCGCCGCGCGAGGAAGGTCACGAATATTATCCTGATCACGGCCTGCTCGATGGTGTCTGGGGCTGGTTCATCCGCAGCAATCAGAGCGGCATCAACTTCGCGCTGTATTACGCGGCAGAAAAAGCCGATGGCGTACCGGTACGCGATGACTGGCAAACGCTGGTTGCTCACGATAAGAAGGTGATGCTCGAAGGCGTCAGTCTCAACGCGAAAGGCATCAGCCTCAGCCTGCGTGAAGGCGGCTTGCCGGTCATCGAGGTGCGCCCGCAGGACCTGCCGGCTTATCGCGTGCAGCTGCCGGACGCTGCCTACAGCCTCTACGTGCAGGACACGCTCGAGTTTGACAGCGACAGAATTCGCCTTCGCTATCAGTCACTGAACCGTCCGGCACAGGTGCGCCAGCTGGCACTGGCCACCGGCGAACAAGTGGTACTCAAGGAAACCCCGGTGTTGGGCACTTTTGACGCCGACGCCTACGTCAGCCAGCGTTTGTGGGCCACGGCCAGTGACGGTACTCAGGTGCCGATCAGCCTGGTGGTCAAGCGCGAACTGGTCGGCAAGACAACCCCGCTGTACCTGTATGGCTACGGCGCCTACGGCGAAAGCCTCGACCCGTGGTTTTCCCATGCACGCCTGAGCCTGCTGGACCGTGGCGTGGCGTTTGCCATCGCCCATGTGCGCGGCGGCGGCGAACTGGGCGAGGCCTGGTATCGCAACGGCAAGCAGGAACACAAGCAGAACACCTTCGGCGACTTCATTGCCTGCGCCGAACACTTGATCGCTGCAGGGCTCACCAACGCCGAACAGTTGGTGATCAGCGGTGGCAGTGCCGGTGGCCTGCTGATCGGCGCCGTGCTCAATCAGCGCCCCGAGTTGTTCAAGGCGGCCATTGCCGACGTGCCGTTCGTGGATGTACTGAACACCATGCTCGACCCTGAACTGCCCCTGACCGTCACCGAATACGATGAATGGGGCAACCCTCAGGAACCCGACGTTTATGCACGGATAAAGGCTTACGCGCCGTACGAAAATGTCAGCGCTCAGGCCTACCCGGCCATGCTGGTGATTGCCGGTTACAACGACAGCCGTGTGCAGTACTGGGAGGCCGCCAAATGGGTCGCTCGTTTGCGCGAGCGCAAGACTGACGACAATCTGCTGCTGCTCAAGACCGAACTGGGCGCCGGGCATGGCGGCATGAGCGGTCGCTACCAGGGCCTGCGCGACGTGGCACTGGAGTATGGTTTTATCTTCAAGGTATTGCAGATTTGCGAATGAACTTGGTGTGAAACGCCTGTCTTACTAGGATCGGGGGCAGCGGAGTTGCCCCTTTGTCAGGATTACAAGACCGAACATGTCAGAACCACTGTCCAACCTGAACAACGCCATTCGCGACATGCTGCTGGATTGCGGCCTTTTCGACACACTGCTGCCCGGCGACTTCTTCACCATCGCCGGGTACTTCAGCATCACCGACATCGAGAAAGGCGAAACCATCTTTGCCGAAGGCGATGCCGGGACGTTCATGTGCATCATCCATCAGGGCGCCGTGTCCGTGCAGAAGCTTGCCAGTGATGGCCAGCAGGTGGAAATCGCAGTCTTGCGTCGCGGCCGGGCCTTTGGCGAAATGGCGGTACTGGATGGCGAACGCCGCTCGGCCAGTTGCATTGCGTCGACCCATTGCCAATTGTTGAATCTGGGACGCGACTCGCTGGACAAGATGCTCGACGAAGCGCCGAAGATCGCCGCCAAGATCATTCGAGCCCTGGCTATCTCATTGTCCAAGCGTTTGCGCATGGTCGACGGTCAATTACTCTCCCAGCAGGTGTGAGTTTGCCCATGTGGCGCTAAACTTGCCGATATTCCGCTTTCAATGCGCACAACGCACAGGTGACACCATGAGCACGGCCAACCCTCCTTCCCATACTGCCAAGCTGGACCGCATCCTGGCCGACGCCCAGCGCGACCGTGAAATGGGTTATCGCGACAAGGCGCTGCGCATGTACCCCCACGTCTGCGGCCGATGCGCACGTGAATTCGCCGGCAAACGCCTCAGCGAACTGACCGTGCATCACCGTGATCATAATCACGACAATAACCCGCAGGACGGCTCCAACTGGGAGCTGTTGTGCCTGTATTGCCACGATAACGAACATTCGCGTTACACCGACCAGCAATACTTCGCCGACGGCTCGCTGAGCACACCGAAAACCGCCAAGGCCACCCACAACCCGTTCGCCGCACTGGCCGGGCTGATGAAAAAAGACGAATGAATGAGGGGGGCAAGCCCAACGCACCCGTCACCGGGCTGACATATATCGAAGTGGGAGCTGACTTGTCAGCGAAGGCAATGGTCTGCACTCGGATACGTTCATGACTGTCCTGCCACGATAGCTCCTGCACCAGCTTCCCTCCTGACTGACCAACATCATCAGAACTCCCCCGAGCAAGCAGCCCGCATGCGGGCCTGCAATGAACAGACTGACCGGATACCCCACCATGCCCACCCGAACTTCAAGACGAACCTTTGTGAAAGGGCTTGCCGCCAGCGGCGTCCTCGGCGGCCTGGGGCTCTGGCGCAGCCCGGCATGGGCGCTCCCGAATCCTGGGCAGCCTGACGGGCTCTCCGGCACCGAGTTCGACCTGACCATCGGCGAAACCCCGGTCAATATCACCGGCAAGGCCAGAACTGCACTGACCATCAATGGCGGCATTCCGGGCCCTCTGTTGCGCTGGCGTGAAGGCGACACTGTCACCCTGAGAGTAAAAAACCGTCTCGACGAAAGCACCTCCATTCACTGGCACGGCATCATCCTGCCCGCCAACATGGATGGCGTTCCGGGGCTGAGTTTTGACGGTATCGCGCCTGATGGTCTGTACGTCTACCGCTTCAAGGTCAAACAAAACGGTACTTATTGGTATCACAGCCACTCGGGCTTTCAGGAGCAATCCGGTGTTTACGGGCCGCTGGTGATCGACGCCAAAGAACCGGAGCCGTTCAGCTACGAGCGCGAACACGTGGTCATGCTCAGTGACTGGACCGATGAAGACCCGGCCCAGGTGATGAAAAAGCTCAAGAAGCAATCGGACTACTACAACAATAACAAGCGCACCGTCGGCGACTTCATCCACGACGTCAGCGAGAAAGGCTGGAGCGCGACCACGTCCGAACGCACGATGTGGGCAAAGATGGGAATGGACCCGACCGATCTGGCAGACGTCAGCGGCGCGACCTACACCTACCTGATGAATGGCCAGGCGCCCGACATGAACTGGACCGGGCTGTTCAAAGCCGGCGAACGCATTCGCTTGCGGCTTATCAACGGCTCGTCGATGACTTATTTCGACGTACGTATCCCGGGCCTGAAAATGACCGTGGTCGCCAGCGACGGCCTTTACGTCGAGCCAGTCGTCGTCGACGAATTGCGCATCGCGGTGGCAGAAACCTTCGACGTCATCGTCGAACCGGCTGAAGGCGCTTACACGCTGTTCGCCCAGTCAATGGACCGCACAGGCTATGCCCGCGGCACGCTGACCAGTCAGCCCGGCCTGCAAGCCATCGTCCCGCCCCTGGACCCACGCCCGCTGTTGAGCATGAACGACATCGGCATGGTGGCGATGGATCACGGCAACATGAGCCATGACTCAATGCCGGGCATGGACCATGGCAACATGCCGATGCAGGCAACCCCTGCCCTGCAATCGCACCCGGACAGTGAAAGCGGCAACCCGCTGGTCGATATGCAAGCCGTGACCACCTCGCCGAAGCTTGACGATCCGGGTATCGGTCTCAGGGACAACGGGCGCAAAGTCCTGACCTATGCAGACCTGCGCAGCACGTTCCAGGACCCTGACGGCCGCGAGCCAGGCCGCACTATCGAGCTGCACCTGACCGGCCACATGGAGAAATTCGCTTGGTCGTTCAACGGCGTGAAGTTTTCCGACGCTGAACCCATTGCGCTCAAATATGGCGAACGGGTGCGCATCGTGCTGGTCAACGACACGATGATGAACCACCCGATACACCTGCATGGCATGTGGAGCGATCTGGAAGACGAGCACGGGCAGTCCAAGGTGCGCAAACACACCATCGACATGCCGCCCGGCTCACGTCGCACTTATCGCGTCACCGCTGATGCTCTCGGCCGTTGGGCCTATCACTGTCACATGCTGTATCACATGGAAATGGGTATGTTCCGCGAAGTGCGGGTGGAAGAATGAGGATTTCAAGGTTGAATGGATCGCGCAATTTGCTTCGCCTGCCAGCCCTGCTGTTGACCACAGGTCTGGTCATGGCCCCTTGGGCGCCAGCACTGGCGGCCGAGATGGAAGGTATGGATCACGGCAGCCACTCGATGCCGATGGACGCCGCAGACAGCGATAACGGCAACGCTGCAACGCAAAGCAGAACGCCGATCCCGCCCCTCACCGATGCCGATCGTGCTGCTGTCTACACCAGCCATGCAGGCCATCAGATTCACGACAACACCATCAACAGTTACTTTCTGGCCGACAAGCTGGAGTGGCAGGACGCCAACGATGGCAGTGCGCTGGCCTGGGACCTGTCCGGCTGGATCGGCGGCGATATCAACCGTCTGCTGTTGCGCTCCGAAGGCGAGCGAACCAACGGCAAGACCGAAGAGGCGGAAGTCCAGGCGCTCTGGGGCCACTCGGTCAGTTCGTCGTGGGACGTAGCGGCTGGCGCACGTCAGGACTTCAAACCTGGCGCCCCGCAAACCTGGGCAGCCTTCGGCCTGCAAGGCCAGGCGATTTCGGATCTTGACGTCGAAGCGACTGCCTTTATAGGCGAGGCCGGGCAGACCTCCGCGCGTCTGGAAACCGACTACGACCTGTTGCTGACCAATAATCTGGTGCTGCAACCCACTGCTGAACTGAATTTCTTCGGCAAGAACGATCCGCAACGCGGCAACGGCTCAGGCCTCTCGACAAGCGAATTGGGCCTGAGGCTGCGCTATGAAGTCACCCCCCAATTCGCTCCGTATGTGGGCGTGACCTGGGAACGGTCCTACGGCAATACCGCCGACTTCGCCCGCGAAGAAGGCGACGATGTTGCCGAAGCACGGCTGGTGGCGGGCCTGCGCGTATGGTTCTGAGCCGCGGAAATGCAAATGGCATTGCCGCAACCCTGCCGTATAATCCCCGGTTTTCTACAGAGCACCCTCCCCGTGGCCAACAAACGGTATGCCTGCATCGGTCTTTACAACCCCAAGTCCCCGGAAAACGTCGGTTCGGTCATGCGGGCGGCGGGCTGTTACGGCGTCGCGTCGGTGTTCTATACAGGCAAGCGCTATGAGCGCGCCCGGGACTTCATCACCGACACCAAGAAGATCCATCAGGACATTCCACTGATCGGTATCGAAGACCTCAAGAGCATCCTGCCACTGGGCTGTATTCCGGTTGCTGTCGAATTGGTGGAAGGCGCCCGTGCGTTGCCCGAATACACGCATCCTGATCGGGCGCTGTATATCTTCGGCCCGGAAGACGGCTCGCTGGATCAGGACATACGAGACTGGTGCGAAGACGTGGTCTATATCCCGACCGAGGGCTGCATGAACCTGGCGGCCACCGTCAACGTCGTGCTCTACGATCGCATGGCCAAAGGCATCAATACGCGCTCGGGTCCGCAATTTGGTCGGGAAAAAATTGATCCGTCGAGCGACCACTGACACAAAAGCATTGAACCTGTGTTGTCAGCGGGCAGTCAGTTTCTCTGAACCAAGCTCCAACAGACTACCTCCGCACCACAACCTCATGGAGAGCCATCATGCGCGACACCCCGAGCATCGAACGCATTGACACACCTGAATTGCTCAAGCAAAAACCCGCTCAGAACGTTAACGGCTGGGAACGTATCGGCTCGCTGGCCGGCGGCGTGCTGATCATGGGCAAAGGCGTCCGCCGTGGCGGTTTTCTGGGCCTCATCCAGCTGGCCATCGGTGGCGCAGCGCTGGCTCGCGGCATCAGCGGTCATTGCGCCGCCAAGACGCTGATGGAAAAAGGCCGTAGCGATCTGCAAAGCGCCCGTTCGAGCATCGAACGTGCCGGCGCCGAGTTGAACAACCTGAAAGACGACGCTGAAAATGCCGTCAAGGATGCCGCGGCCAAAGGCGTTGATGCGCTGACCGAGCCAAAGCCGGTCGTTTAAGCTAAGCGTTCAACCTGCGCGAAATATCAGGTAATCCTCCCAGTCGTCTTCGGCCACCGTGCTCTCACTGAGCATGCGGCCGGACTGGGAGATACGCTCATGATGCACAGCAGTGCGATCACCGCACACCAGATGGTGCCAAAGCGGCAAATCCTTTCCCTCGCTGACCAGACGATAGCCACAGGTCGGCGGCAGCCATTTGAACTCGTCAGCCTGACCCGGCGTCAGCTGAATGCAGTCCGGCACCGACGCCTTTCGGTTCGGATAGTCGGAACACTGACAGGTCTTGAGGTCCAGCAGCTTGCAGGCAATCCGCGTGTAATAAACGCTGTTGTCCTCTTCATCTTCGAGTTTTTGCAGGCAGCACAAACCGCAGCCGTCACAGAGTGATTCCCACTCTTGCATATCGAGCTGGTCGAGGGTCTTGCGAATCCAGAACGGTTCAACTTTAGCGGCCATGAGTCGAGCAACGGTATCGATAATGAAAAGGCCGCCAGTCTAGAGGTACACGGGGTGCGGGCCAAGCACTTGCGACTGTCGGTAGCCGGGACTTGTCAGCCAGAAAGCAAAACAGTAGCGTTAGCGCGTTTTCAGCGCGTTCGGACGATGCCTGCCGACCACGGCCCATCCAGCCACGCTCGTTTCCCAACCTTTAGAGTTATCAAGGATTCTCATGAGCACAAACCCTCGCATCGCTGACCACCCTATCGCCCCTCAATTCACCGAACGCTGGTCGCCCCGCGCGTTCAGCGGTGAAGGCATTGAGCAGGAAACGCTGCTGAGCTTTTTCGAAGCCGCGCGCTGGGCGCCTTCTGCCTACAACTCGCAACCCTGGCGTTTTCTGTATGCGCGCCGTGACACACCGAACTGGGAGCGCTACCTGGGTCTGCTGAATGAGTTCAACCGCAGCTGGGCGCAACATGCTGCTGCCTTGGTGATCGTGATTTCCAAAACCACCTTCACCGCGCCCGGCGCAACGGAAGAAAGCCCGGCCCTGTGGCACACATTCGATACCGGTTCGGCGTGGGGTTACCTGGCGCTGCAAGCCAGTCTTGACGGCTGGCACACCCACGGCATGGCCGGTTTCGATCAGGACCTGACGCGCAAGACGCTGAATATTCCCGAAGGCTACGCGGTGCATGCTGCCATCGCGATCGGCAAGCTGGGTGATAAGTCGACACTGCCGGAATACCTGCAAGGTCGCGAAGTACCCAGCCCGCGCAAACCGTTGGCAGAACTCGCAGCTGAAGGTGATTTTTCGCTGTAACGTTTTTTTGCCCGGACTGAAACAGAAAGGCCGACGCCTTGGGCGTAGGCCCTCCAGCGGTCAACTCAATAACCGCGCGAGAAATCCACTTCCCCGCGCAAGGCCTCCCCGGCCTGAAAGGCTTTCAGGTTATGCACGAACAGCTCGGTCATGGCTACCGGCGATGTCGGCGCCGAGCTGTGCCCGGTCAACAGCAGACCGTAGGCGGTCCAGAACGGATGGCGCTGCGGCAGCGGCTCCTGACGACAGACGTCAATCACTGCGCCCGCCAGATGCCCTACCCTCAGTGCCTCGACCAGATCTGCGTCAACCACCGAAATGCCACGCCCGACGTTGATGAACAACGCCGTGGGCTTGAAGCTGGCAAACAGCTTCGCGTCGTAAAGATCATGAGTCTCGGGCGTGTTGGGCAGCAGATTGATGACGTAATCCACCTCACCGACCAGGCGTCCGATGTCCGCCAGAGCGGCCACCTCAACGAACGGTTCCTGGGTGCGCGCAGTAGATGCCACGCCATAGACCTGTACGCCGAAGGGCAGCAGGAACTCCGCGACGCGCTGGCCGATATCACCGGCCCCGACGATCAACGCCTTGCGGCCCGCCAGACTTTGCCCGGTGCGGTTGTCCCACTTGCGCTCGACCTGGCTCATCAATCGCGCCAGCACCTCACGTTCGTGGCCAAGCATGTAGGTCAACACGAATTCGGCCATGACCTGACCGAAAATGCCCACCGCGCGGGTCAGGCGATAATCCCGCGACAGGCCGCCCATCAACAGCGGGTTGATACCCGCCCAGGTAGATTGCAGCCACTGAGGCTTGTGGCCTTGACGCAACAGGTTGGCCATCAGGTCCGGCTGCCCCAGCCAGACCGGGCAATCGCTGGCCATCCGCGACAGCTCGGCAGAGTCACCGCTGCTCAAGACGTCCAGCTCAGGCACAGCCTTGCGCAACAATTGGGTATAAACGGGGTAGTCGTGCTCGGCAATCAGAACGCGCATGTTTCAAAAACCTTAAAAACAGGACAGGCAACCCACAACCGATGTGGACCGCTTTTACGACACGATTTACAACCGCAGCAACAATCACATGGGATCGTTGCGGCGCAGCAGCTCTTCGGGTAAATGCTCGATGTACTCGTCTTCAGCCGGCGGCATCTGCAGGTGATAGCCCTGACTGTCGAGATTCGACAACACCAGATTGATGTCTTCACGCGCCAGCGCCCGCTCCGGGCTCAACACCAGATCAAAGGCATGCACCGGCTTGCCGAACGCCACCAGCAATTCTGGCGGCACACGCTTGAGGACATCGCTCTTGAGCACGTAAAGGTACATTTCGTTCTTTTTCGGGCTGCGATAAATCGAGCAGATACGCTTCAAGACTGTTCTCCAGGGGTGGCCAGGCTGTCGAGCAGCGCCTGACCCATCAATTCGCGACGCCAGCCACGCAACGAATCGGGCAATTGGTAAGGACCGTCGGGGTAACCGCTCTTGAGCAGGGCTTCGAGGGTCTTCTTGCGCAGCATCAGCTCGGGCGCCATGTCCATTTTCTCGGCGTACTGCTGACCGATCGCACGCAGGCGTTTGATCGAACCGGCAGCGTCTACCGGAAGCGGCTCGGGCAGCGCAGGCGGCCATTGTTCCGGCGGCAGGCTACTCGCCGTCTTGATCAGTTCGAGAAGGAACTCGCCATCATGACGAACAGTGCGCGGGTGCATGTCTTCGATACGGGCCAGCGCGCCGAGGTTGTCCGGCTGCGTTTTTGCCAGCGGCCAGAGCGAGTGCTCGCGCACGATGCGATTACGCGGCAGGTTGCGCGCGCGCGCCTCACGCTCACGCCAGGCACACAATTCGCGCAGCACCGCCAGTTGGGCACGCGACAGTTTCCAAGCCAGTTTGGCATCCCTGTAGACCTCGTAAGGGTCAACTTCACGGCGCAGATTGGCGACCAGTTCGGCACCGTCGTCCAGCAACCAGGCGTATTTGTCATCGGACAAACGCGGGCGCAGGATGGCAAACAGCTCGGCAAGGTGTACCGCATCTTCGGCGGCATAGCTGATCTGCGTCTCCGACAGCGGGCGTTGCAGCCAGTCAGAGCGGGTTTCGCCCTTGGGCAGGTCGATGTCGAGCACCTCCTGCACCAGTCGCGAATAGCCCATGGAAAAACCGAGGTTCAGGTAAGCAGCTGCCAACTGAGTATCGAATAGCGGAACCGGCAGGCTGCCAGTCAGGCGCAGCAAGACTTCGAGGTCTTCGCTGCACGCATGAACGACTTTGATCACGTCGGGATTTTCAAGCAACGCAGACAGGGGCCGCCAGTCATTGATCAGCAGCGGATCAATCAACCACGCGCTTTTTCCGTCGCCTATCTGCAGCAACGCGGCTATCGGGTAAAACGTATCGACCCGCATGAACTCGGTGTCGAGCGCGACAAACGGCAGCGACTGCCATTGTGCGCAATACAGGGCGAGGCTGTCGTCGTCGCGAATCCAGTGAATATCGATGGCCACATGGCTCTCCCTTCAACAATGGCGCGCAGTATATATCGTCATCGAAGAATATCGCGCGTCTGTCGTCCGAGTCTGGCCGTTCTTCATGCAAATGACTGACAGGAACGGCGACGCGTGTCCCGAATACCGACTGCCCCTGGCGCCCACGCTTCACTCGGCGGCGCCAGGCACATTGGACGCCTGGTCAGTTGCTCTAGCCTCACTCCGACAGTTGGCAAACATATCCAGCGCCGGGTTATAGACCTTGGTGTCCACTTTCAGCAAACCCAGCATCGAGTGAAACAGATTGTCCTGGCTCAACGGGGAATTGCGCTCTTTTGCCAGGCATTCAGGGCTTACCGCAAAGGACTTCTGATACGCATCGGACAACCAGATCAGCAAAGGCACATGTTTTTGCTGGTCAGGGGCCAATACATAGGGTGTGCCGTGCAAGAACAGGTTGTATTCACCGAGTGATTCACCATGGTCCGACAGATACACCATGGCGGTATCGACCTTGTTCTGATTCTTGCGCAACAGATCGATCAGGCTGGACAGCACGTGATCGGTATACAGCAGCGTGTTGTCATAGGCATTCACGATCGTGTCGCGGCTGCAGTTGTTCAGCGCATTGCTTTCACACACAGGGGTGAAGGTTTCAAACTCTTTTGGGTAGCGCTTGTAGTATTCAGGGCCGTGACTGCCCATCTGGTGCAGAACCAGAACCGTGTCCTTGTCGAGGTTGTCGATAAAGCCCTGCAGGCCTTGCAGCAGAATTTCATCGCGGCACTCGTGGGACGTACACAACTGCGGGTCTTTGAGGTTGCTGACATCCTGGAATGTCACGCGATCACACGTGCCTTTGCAGCCTGCCTGATTGTCGCGCCACACGACGTTAATGCCCACGCGCTTAAGCACATCCAGCAAGCCTTCCTGATTGCGCGCCACGGTGGCGTTGTAATCCTTGCGGCCCATGTTGGAAAACATGCATGGCACCGAAACTGCAGTTTCAGTACCGCAGGAATAAACATCGGTGAACGCCACCAAACCACTCTCTTTGTTCAGGTTCGGTGTGGTGTTGCGACCATAGCCCAGTATGCCGAAGTTCTCGGCCCGGGCACTTTCGCCGACCACCAGCACCGTCAGGGATTTACGGCTATGCGTCGCCCAGTCCGACGAGCGCTTGGCGTCCTCGCCGATCGTGACGAACGGGCGCTGGGCAGAGACGACCTGCTCACGCAGATAACCCACCGAAGCACCGATGTAATTGCTCGGCACGACCATCAGACGCAGTTCGTGATGGTTGCGAAACAACGAAGACAGGCCTTGATAGTTAGCCAGCGCCGCTGCGCCGATGACAACGCTGCAGACCACAGCCACCACCAGCTTGCTGAACAGCTCGCGGTGCCAGGGACGATAGCCAACAGGCGTTTTCCACAGTATCAGCGAAGGCAGTACGCCTAATAACGCGATGTACAACACCAGCTTCAGGGACAGCAACCCTTGCACTTCCGTCACGTTGGTTTCGGCAAAGTTGCGGAACATGCCTGCGTCGATCATGACCCCGTATTCGGTCATGAAATAGACCACACCGGCACTGACCATAAACAGAAAGATCAACACCGGTTTAAACACTGCACGGAATGCAATCAGCGTCAGTGCGATATTGAACACACAGAAAATCATCAATCCAAATGCAACGCGCATGGCAATGCCTTTGGCATCGGAACTCGTAATCGCAAACAGGTGTTGCCAAAGATTGAGATTGAAACCGAATAAAAGAAAGCCACTGGCAAGCAAGGTTACAAACTCTGGACGAACAGTTCTGGGTGTCGGCATTGTGGTCTGCTTATCTAATTAATGTGCATCGGGCATAGCAGGAACCAGGCAACTCCCCGATGGCGCGGACTGTAGGCAGCGCCTCATCAATTTTATGTGAAAAAGGTGAGACGATTGGGTTGAATGAAGGTTATTTCACAGGAAAGCATCACGGCGCACGCTTTGCCCCTCGTATTCACAAGAACGCCCCTGCAAGCAGGCTTGTAGAGGCGTCACGGTTCAAGCGGCGCCCGGTCAGACCGAACGGCGTCGATAGGCGCGATAACCCGGCAGCCAGAAATTGCGTTCAATGGCTTCCAGCAACGCTTCCTCCGAGGTATCCAGTGCCAGCCCTTCAGCCTGGGCCTCTCTGGCGACTGCCAGCGCGATCTTGCGGCTGACCTGCTGGATTTCCTTGAGCGGTGGCAAGACCGCATCGCCCTGCCCCGTGACCATCGGCGAACACTCGGCCAGCGCATTTGACGCGGCCATCAGCATGCGGTCGGTAATGCGCGATGCCTTGCAAGCGACCACGCCAAGGCCGATGCCCGGAAAGATATAAGAGTTGTTGCACTGCGCGATGTGAACGGTACGGCCGTTGATCTCGACCGGCGCAAACGGACTGCCAGTCGCAACCAGCGCGTTGCCGTCAGTCCAGCGCAGAATCTCTTCCGGCGTAGCCTCGACTTTAGAGGTCGGGTTCGACAGCGGCATCACCAGTGGTTTGGCGCAGTGCTTGTGCAGCTCACGCACTACCTGCTCGGTGAACAGGCCGCGCTGCCCGGACACGCCGATCAATACGGTGGCACCGGCGTGCGTCACCACGTCGAGTAGCTGAGGAAAGTCTTCCGTACCTGCCGTCCAGCCAGCGACATCAGCGGTTTTTTGCGCCAGACGTTGCTGGAAGTCCAGCAAGTTACCCATGCCTTCAGTCAGCAGACCGAAGCGGTCAACCATGAATATTCGCTTGCGCGCCTCGCTTTCGCTGAGGCCTTCGATGCGCATCGCAGCGATGATGTGCTCGGCAATCCCGCAACCCGCAGACCCTGCGCCGACAAAGACCACTTTCTGTTGGCCAAGGGTTTCATTCTTGGCCTTGCAGGCCGCCAGCAACGTGCCCACGGCAACCGAGGCAGTGCCCTGAATGTCGTCGTTGAAGCAACACAGCTCGTCCCGGTACTTCTCAAGCAGCGGCATGGCGTTGGACTGGGCGAAATCCTCGAACTGCAACAGCACGTCCGGCCAGCGACGTTGAACCGCATCGATGAACAGCGCAATGAAGTCTTCGTATTCCTTGCCCGACACCCGCTCGTGACGCCAGCCCATGTACATCGGGTCGTCCAGCAGCTCGCGGTTGTTAGTCCCGACGTCCAGCACGATCGGCAGCGTATAGGCCGGGCTGATCCCGCCACAGGCGGTGTACAGCGACAGCTTGCCGATCGGAATCCCCATGCCGCCGATACCCTGGTCGCCAAGGCCGAGAATTCGCTCGCTGTCGGTCACCACAATGATCTTGATACGGTCCTTGGTGGCACTGCGCAGGATGTCATCGATGCGGTCGCGCTCAGGATAGGAAATGAACAGGCCGCGATGCGTGCGGTAAATCTTGGAGAACTCCTGACACGCCTGCCCCACTGTCGGCGTGTAGATGATCGGCAGCATCTCGTCCAGATGCGAATCCAGCAGGCGGAAAAACAGGGTCTCGTTATTGTCCTGAATCGAACGCAGGTAAATATGCTTGTCCAGGTCGCTAGCGCACTGTTTGTACTGGCTGTAAACCCGGGTGACCTGCTCTTCGATGGTTTCGACGTTCTGCGGCAGCAGCCCGATCAAATTGAATTCAACCCGCTCTTGCGGGGTAAAGGCGCTGCCTTTGTTCAGCAGCGGCATCTCCAGCAGCGAGGGACCTGCGTAGGAAATGTATAAAGGTCGCGAAGTCTTGGTCATTTTCTCTAGTCGCCTTTTTCGTCTACTCATTAATTCTGTACGTCGACCGAGGCGGGCAGCCTGGCTCATTTCTTGTTATTTTTTCTTGTCGCCAGTTCTCATCAGGCCATGCCGAAAACATTCGGCGCGTGGGTCAGGTGGCACATATTACTCGCCCACAGAACGGTTGCGGCATTTTGTCGCGCACAGAGCAGCCCAATGAAGCCATTCGCCGCGCAGCGCTCTGCTGCCAATCAGCGCCAAAAGCGCTTTGGCAAAGTGTGCCGAAAGGGGGTGAGAAGCCCCGACGATTGTCGGGGCCTGTAGACGTCAGGACACTTCAGTTTTCTCGGCAATCAGCCCGATGGTAAACCCGTCGACCGCTGAAATCCGGCCACGCCACAGAACACCAGCCTCACAGATCGGGTTACCGTCAGTGGAAAAAGTCTGGCAATCCTTCAGGTGGATGAAATGGAAAGCCGGCGTGTCTTCCGACGATTCGCCCGGCTTGAAAGACAGGATCATTTCTTTCATCGACGCATCAGTGCCATTGGCAAACTGAGAGAACGGCGCCGAAATATCCTCAGCCAGCTGCTCAAAATAGGTGTCGTGAGAAATCAGATGCCCGGAAACCAGATTTCCGCCTACCGATAGCGTCACGCCCATCTCCACCTTGGTGTTCGCCACGAACTTGACCAGCCACTGCAACAACCAGTCAATCTGTTTGCCCTGCCACTTGAACTGGGCGATCACGTCATCGTGACTCTGGCCGGGGGAAGGCTGCGCCCTTTGTACCTGATCTGCGTCCGACATCTGATAGCTCCTCGCCTCACAAAACGTTGAACCCAAGGTATAGATCAGATCGGGCGAAAGGGAAACCGGGGACAGGTGATTAGTGGATATTGGCAGCTTGAAAGGTTCGATCCGGGTAACCACTGACTTCGGCTCACTACCGAATGTAACGCGCCCAAGCGGACAGGCAAGGACAGGGCAAGTACGAACAGCATCGTCCTGGTGCGTGACCTGATCAGACAGAAAGGCGTGCTTCATGAACCGTCAGAGGAGCATGGTCGCTCCTCTGAGTAAAAACTGACTAAATGCTCAGTCGGCACTGCCTGTAAGCAATGTTTTTGTCGCCGCCACAACATCTTCTTTGCGCATCAGGCTTTCACCAACCAGATAGGTAGTGATGCCGGCCTTTTTAAGGCGAAGGCAGTCGTTATGGTTGGCAATCCCGCTTTCACCGACCAGAAGCTTGCCTGCGGGAACCATCGATGCCAGGCGCTCGCTCACGCCAAGGTCTACTTCGAAGGTATGCAGGTTGCGATTATTGACGCCCACCAGTGGCGAAGACAACTTGAGCGCACGCTCCATTTCACTTTCATCATGCACTTCCACCAGCACGTCCATCCCGAGCGTCATGGCCACGGCTTCAAGTTCAGCAGCCATGTCGTCAGTCAATGAAGCCATGATCAGCAATATGCAATCCGCGCCCCACGCACGCGCTTCATAGACCTGGTAAGTGTCGAACATGAAGTCTTTGCGCAACACAGGGAGGCTGCAGGCGTTTCGCGCATCAATGAGAAACTGTGGGGACCCCTGAAAGCTTGGGGTGTCTGTCAGAACGGATAGACAGGCGGCCCCACCCGTTTCATAGGCCTGAGCCAGCGCAGGGGGATTGAAGTCTTCACGGATCAGACCTTTTGACGGGCTGGCTTTTTTAATTTCTGCGATTAACCCCAACAAGCCCTGCTGCTCTTTCGCTTTCAGTGCATTATAAAAGCCCCGAGGACCTGGCTGGTCGGCGGCATGTTGCTTGATGACGTTCAACGGCAACTTGGCTTTTGCCGCCTCAATCTCTTGAAGTTTATAATGTTTTATCTTGTTCAGAATATCACTCATTGCAGCTCCTCATATTTTAGCGGGGTATCTATCAGATCAAGCCCTGTAGTGCCACTGGGCCATCGCTTTCACGTTTGGCGCTTCAGCCGTTAGAGCACGAGTGTAATCACCGACTGACAGGAAAAAATTAAAATTAATTAATTAAACTCCACCTGTCAACGCTATTGATTATGTTATGTGCGTCGGGCATGGTCGATAGGTAGCTTATAAAGTGCCATCATCGCTACCCATAGAAAAAGTCTGTTTTTTCATGTTTTTTTTCAGTCTGCAAGCGAAAATTTAACGTCCTGAGTGGTCAGCATGAGCAGATCGGTTCCATAGGGAGAGCCTGCGGAAATCAACATCCCCGTGAGCAGGGCTACCGATAGATCACGCCAGGCACTGCTGAAGTCGTCCCCGGATTCGGGGTACGTAAGATGCAGATCGTCGTGCGGCAATGTGCAAGGCGTCACAACAGGAAAGTACCTGCACGGCTGGCAGATTGGTCTTACATAAAACGGGCTGAATATAATCAGGTATTTGCCACAGCTTTCAGTCGACAAGTCACCATGACATCTAAAGAGTATTCGGTTAGCCAAGCGGCTGACTGCAAAAATCTGGAGGGGACAGACTCTACGAATCAGAGCTGAAATACGCTGGCAGTTTAGATGCGACAGACCCGAGATAAATCAAATGATACGCATCATTAAAAATCATAAAATCTGTTGCTGCGTTATCAATAGCATCGCTCGCCTCTTTGATATTGACCACTGTACCCGGCTGGCTGACATCAATGATCTTTTAAAAAATCACATCAAGGAAATCTTAAAAAACAGGTCAGACTAAACTGACTCTAAATAGCTGGATGGCAAACGTGCCACAACGGCTTTACCGGTTCGCACGAGCACTGTGTAAATAAAAGTTATCAATGACAGCCCTCGGACTCATAGGAACCGGCATTCACACAGGTCGACCTTCAAAGAGACTGATGCCAGCAATGCCTACGAAGAGGGCTTGCCAGCATGAGAAAAACAGTAAGACCGGAAACAAAAAACCCCGTAACTCGCCGAGTTACGGGGTTTTCAAATAATGGCGGAGAGATAGGGATTCGAACCCTAGGTACCGGTGAAGGTACAACGGATTTCGAATCCGTCCCATTCGGCCACTCTGGCATCTCTCCAACGGCGCGAATAATAACAGCATCGGGGCGGAAGGCGAAGCCCTTCCGCTGATTTTTTTCGTGCTATCAAGCGCTTGCGTGCTTTTTTTGGGTTACAGGGGCACGCCCAAGCGGTTTGCGACTTCTTCGTACGCTTCGATCACGTCGCCCAGACCCTGGCGGAAGCGATCCTTGTCCATTTTCTTGCCGGTGTCCTTGTCCCAGAGGCGGCAGCCATCCGGGCTGAATTCGTCGCCCAGGACGATTTCGCCATGGAACACGCCGAACTCGAGCTTGAAGTCGACCAGCAGCAGGCCAGCGTCGTCGAACAGCCTGGTCAGGACTTCATTGACCTTGATCGACAGTTCTTTCATGCGCACCAGTTGCTCGGCAGTGCCCCAGCCGAATGCCACAACATGGGATTCGTTGATGAACGGGTCGCCTTTGGCGTCGTCCTTGAGGAACAGTTCGAAGGTGTACGGATTGAGCTTCGTACCCTCTTCGATGCCCAGACGCTTCACCAGGCTGCCAGCTGCGTAGTTACGCACTACGCATTCGACAGGGATCATTTCCAGCTTCTTGACCAGGCACTCGTTGTCGCCCAGCAGCCTGTCGAGCTGCGTCGGGACGCCAGCTTGTTCAAGCTTCTGCATGATGAAGGCGTTGAACTTGTTGTTCACCATGCCTTTGCGGTCCAGCTGTTCGATGCGCTTGCCGTCGAACGCCGAAGTGTCGTTGCGGAACTGCAGGATCAAGCGGTCGGCGTCGTCGGTCTTGTAAACCGATTTGGCTTTGCCGCGGTAGAGTTCTTCACGTTTTTCCATGATGGGCTCCGCTTGCTAAGTAGTTGGGCTAGGCGATATGTCGCCAGTCGAGCCCTGAATCTTGATCGGCCAGTTGCAGCCAGTCCGGGTCGCACCCGAGGGTGTCGACAAAACATTGCCGGGCCAGGTGCGGCAGGTTGTTCTTGCTGCTGAGATGCGCCAGCACCAGGTGCTGAAGGTCCTGCCATCCCAGTTCGCTCACCAGGCTGGCGGCCTGATGATTATTCAAATGCCCTGTTTCACAACCGACGCGCTGCTTGAGAAAGACCGGGTACTGGCCTCGGGCAAGCATGTCGCGGCAGTGATTGGCTTCGATCATCAGGGCATCCAGGCCCTGATAACGCTGCAATACATTGGAACAGTAAGACCCCAGATCAGTCAGCAGGCCAAAACGACGTTCGCCGTCACTGAAGACAAACTGAGTCGGTTCGAGCGCATCATGGGCAACGGACACCACATCGATATCCAGCGCGCCGATCCGCAAGCTCTCCCCGCCTGCCAGCAACCCCGCCACTTCCACCGGCTTGCGCATCCCGCGCAAGGTACCGCCGCTGAGGTAGACCGGCACGTTATGGCGACGGGAGAGCAAACCCACGCCATGCACATGATCGGCATGTTCGTGGGTCACCAGAATTGCACTCAGCTGACTGGCTGCGACCCCCAGGCGAGCCAGGCGTCGCTCGGTTTCTTTCAGCGAAAAACCGCAATCGACCAGGATGTACGTATCGTTGCTTGCGACCAGCGTGCCGTTGCCACGACTGCCGCTGCCGAGAACCGCGAAACGCACTTAACCCAGGTTGTCTTGAACAACGCTCAACACCCGGCGAGCGACATCCGCAGGCGCAACGGTGTTGATGTTTTTCTCGACAGTCACTTGGACGTTGTCACCCACCTTGCTCAGGCGAACCTGATAGCGCTCGGCGCGGGCATCGATTTCTTCTTTGGTGGACTTGCTGCCGAACATCCGCCCAAAGAAGCCAGGCTCGTTTTCAGGCGTTTTAGCCTTCTCGGCCAGGTTGATGTAATACAGACCCAGGCTGCGGTTGACGTCCTCGACGCGCCAGTCGCCCTGGTCCAAGGCACGCCCAACGCTCGACCATGCACGATCCAGATCGGCACCGAGGTTCAACACCGGGTTGCCGCTGCCGTCTTCGCTGAGCGCAACGCGGCTCGGGGTATCGTAATCACGCGCAGCCAACAGGGAGATCGAACCGCCCTTTTCAGCATTGCGACCCATGCTGGCAAGCAGGTCATCGGTCAGGGCTGCATCCAGACCGAGGTTGGTGGTGCGGTTCGGGAACGCCACGTCGGCGGCGCTGCCGGCCGGACGTTCGACGCTGACTACATAGACTTCACTGGTATTGCGCTGCACGCCCGGCTCGATACGAACCCGCACGCGGGTCTCTGCATCGGCGGCGACGCCAGCGGCACTCAGGCGCTTGGCGACCGAGGCGGAAAGTTCATCAAGACGCTGCCACGAGGAGCTGAATTCGCCGGTCTGCGGGCGCTCTTCAGCGATGCGGAAACCGTTGTCTTCAAAATACTGATGAGCCACCGGCCAGACTTCGGCAGGCTGGCGCTGAGCCAGAATCCAGTGCGCATCGCCGCTCTTCTGCAAGCTGAAGTCGCTCGACTCGGAAGTCGTGGCCAATGGCTGAGGACGAGGGACCGTGTATTCGCCCTCCTTCTGAGTGCTGTCAGCCACGTTGCGCGGGATCGGCAACAATGGGTCCAGGCGTTTGACGCCCGACACATCGGCTGGCAACTGCATGGGTGCAGTCTGGGTCGCCTGGAGGTAATCGCTACCGCGATCACGGAAGTAACCATCTTCGCCCCAGAGCCAACCGCAACCGCTGGTGCTGGAGATGATAAGAGCAAGTGCGGAAAGTCCGGCCAATCGCTTCATTGCGTGATACTTCCTCAATTAAACCAGGACGCCGGACTGGCGCAGGGCCTGACGCAGCGGTTCGTGACAGGCTTCGCTGAGCCAGGTAAGCGGCAGACGGATACCGTCTGGCATCAAACCCATTTCATGCAAGGCCCACTTCACAGGGATAGGGTTGGATTCTATGAACAGGGTGTTATTGAGCGGCATGAGTTTTTCATGGATCGCTCGTGCCGTCTCGGCATCACCACGCATGGCGGCTACGCAAAGGTCACTCATGGCGCGCGGCGCCACGTTGGCAGTGACAGAAATATTGCCCTTGCCGCCCAGCAGCATCAATTCGACAGCCGTTGCGTCATCACCGGAGTACAACAGAAAATCGCTGCCGACGCTGGCCAGAATGTCCTTGGCGCGCTGCAGGTTGCCGGTGGCTTCCTTGATGCCGATGATGTTTTTCACTTTCGACAGACGCGCAACGGTTTCTGGCAGCATATCGCAGGCCGTACGGCCCGGCACGTTGTAGAGAATCTGCGGAATGTCGACAGCATTGGCGATGTGGCTGAAATGCTGGAACAGGCCTTCTTGCGTCGGCTTGTTGTAATAAGGGGTCACCAGCAGGCACGCATCGGCGCCAGCAGTCTTGGCGTTGGTGGTCAGTTCGACGGCTTCGCGCGTCGAATTGGCACCTGTGCCGGCGATGACCGGAATACGACCTGCAACCTGAGCGACCACTCGACGGATGACTTCGATGTGTTCGTTCACATCCAGCGTCGCCGACTCACCGGTGGTGCCGACGGCAACAATGGCGTGGGTGCCCTCTTGCAAGTGGAAGTCAACCAGTTTGCTCAGGCTGTCCCAGTCCAGACGACCTTGTGCATCCATTGGTGTGACCAGTGCCACCATACTGCCCGCAATCATGCAACCGCTCCTGCCGGAAAAAGAGAGCCGTAATGGTACTGGCGCTATCAGCCTTGTACAAGCGAAGTACCGCGCTCTGAGCATTCCCCTGAGCGTTGGTTTTCGCTACCCTTTGTCCTTTGATCGGTACTGGTCACCTGCGTACCTCGCTCAATCGGTCGAATTTTTCGCCAGAAGCCCTGCCCCAGCGCCCTCCAGCCCAGTCATGGCTCGTTCATGCAAGCCAGGCGCTCCGGGGACCGGGAAGGTCTCTCGCGCCATCGATTGTCGAAACAGCCCCGCAAGTCCGAAAAAGTACCGACCGCTCATCGTCTAGGAATGCTGCATGTCGTCCACCCCCACAGTTCGCGAACAATTCCTTGTCATCAGTGCCCTTGGCGCCAACCCAATGGAGCTGACCAACGTCCTGTGCCGCGCCAGCCATGAAAACCGTTGCTCGGTCGTCACCTCTCGCCTCACTCGCCACGGTGAGTGCAGCGCGCTGATTCTGCAGATATCCGGCACATGGGACGCTCTGGCGCGTCTTGAGACAGGTCTTCCTGGGCTCTCCAAGAAGCATGCATTCACGACCAGTGTCGTGCGCAGCGCAACGCTTGAAAACCGTCCCGAAGCCCTGCCCTACGTGGCTTACGTCAGTTCAGCCTATCGTCCGGACATCATCAACGAGTTGTGCCAGTTCTTCATCGATCACAACGTCGAGCTAGAAAACCTGATCTGCGATACCTATCAGGCACCGCAGACCGGCGGCACCATGCTCAATGCCACCTTCACAGTGACGCTGCCTGCCGGCACGCAAATAAGCTGGTTGCGTGATCAGTTCCTTGACTTTGCCGACGCACTGAACCTTGATGCGCTGATCGAACCCTGGCGCCCACAAGCCCCCATGTAAGGAGTCATCCATGGCCGTTACAGTAGATCAACCGGTTCCCGATTTTCAGGCACCTGCGACCAGCGGGCAGACCATAGAGCTGTCTGCACTCAAGGGTCAGCAGGTCGTGATTTATTTCTACCCGAAAGACAACACGCCCGGCTGCACGACCCAGGGCCAGGACTTCCGTGATCACATCGCCAGTTTTCAGGCCGCCAATACCGTCGTCCTGGGCGTGTCTCGGGACAGCCTGAAGACCCACGAAAACTTCAAGGCCAAGCAGTCCTTCCCGTTCGAGCTGATTTCGGACAAGGAAGAAGCGCTATGCCAGCTGTTTGACGTCATCAAGCTGAAAAAGCTGTATGGCAAGGAATACCTGGGCGTTGATCGCAGCACATTCCTGATCGACAAGGATGGCGTCCTGCGCAACGAGTGGCGCGGCGTGAAGGTGCCAGGCCATGTGGCCGAGGTGCTGGCCGCCGCCGAAGCCCTGAACAAAGCCTGATTAGCGGTATCGGCTGCGGCACTCGACGTGCCGCAGCAATTCACTCTCGCCCGCTAAAGCAGAGGCGCTACCGTTGGCTCGTTGCGCGGCCAGGCGTCGAGTACGGCCTTGAACAGGGTCGCCAGCGGAATAGCGAAGAAGATCCCCCAAAATCCCCACAGGCCGCCAAACAGCAGCACCGCGCAGATGATCGCGACCGGGTGCAGGTTGACGGCTTCTGAAAACAGCAATGGGACCAGCACGTTGCCGTCCAGCGCCTGAATGATGCCGTGCGCGATCATCAGGTAGATGAACTGGTCGCCCCAACCCCATTGAAACAGGCCGATCAGCGCTACAGGCACCGTTACCACCACTGCGCCGACGTAAGGCACAACGACCGATATTCCGACCAGCATTGCCAGAAGGGCGGCGTAATTGAGCCCCAGCGCGACGAAAGCGATATAAGTCACGCCGCCACAGATGAAGATCTCGATGACCTTGCCACGAATGTAGTTGGCGATCTGACGCTTCATTTCATCGGCGACACGGTTGAGCAATGCCCGCTCACGCGGCAGGTAGCCCCGCGCCCAGCGGCCGATCATGTGCCGGTCCTTGAGGAAGAAGAACACCAGAATCGGCACCAGCACCAGATAGATCATCAGATTGACCAGCAGCGGCAGACTGGAAATCGAGAACGTCAGCGCCAGTTGGCCGATCTTGCCCACTTCCCCACGAGCGACTTCGATCGCCAGCAGCACCTGCTCGTCAGAAACCAGATGCGGATAGCGCTCAGGCAACAACAGCAGCACCGACTGCCATTTGGCAAGCATCCCCGGCGCCTCGTTGAACAGCGTGATCATCTGGTGCCAGAGCAACGGCACCAGCACCAGCAGAAACACCAGCAACACGCCGATGAACAATGTGAACACCAGACCGACCGCAGCCATCTCCGGCATGCGCAAGCGCTCAAGCGCGCTGACCAGGCCATGCATCAGAAACGCGAGCACCAACCCGGCCAGTACCGGGGCCAGCATCCCGCCCAGTGTCAGGACAAGCGTGAACGCCAGAAACAGCAAGACCGCCAGCACCACCGCTTCCTCGTCAGAGAAGTAGCGTTGTACCCAGTTGCGAATCACATTGAACATCAAACATCCTTTTCGGAAAAAAACGGCGACGGATCAGGCTTTGCGAAGCCAATAACGATAAACGCCTGCGTCGGCTTCTTCGTGCAAAAGCGCATGCCCGGCAAGTCTGGCAAAGGTTCGGAAATCACGCTGTGATCCAGCATCGGTGGCGATCACTTTCAGCACCGCTCCGCTGGCCAGCCGATTGAGCTCCATCTTGGCTTTCAACAGGGGGAGCGGGCAATTGAGCCCGCTGGCATCCAGCTCAGCGTCACAGGCGTCGGGGGGCGCTACAGCGTCAGACATCTTTTATCTCCAGGCGGACACATCGAATTACAAAGCAGGTCCGAAAAGGCATGGCGGACAAGGCGTCAAGAATACCTCACTCTGGTCAGCACGCCATTCGGCCAGCTACAGTACAGGTTCTTCTGACCAGAGCTTCGTGCATGAATTTTTTGCGTCCTACACTGCTCACCCTCGCCTGCCTGTTTTCGACCCACGGCATGGCTGATGATCTGCCTTCTCTGGGCGATGCCAGCTCTTCGATTGTGTCTCCCGAGCAGGAACATCGCCTTGGCCGCGCCTGGCTAGGCCTTCTGCGCGGCCAGGTGGGTCAGTTGTCGGACCCGCAGCTCAAGGATTACGTCGAGACCACAGTCTATCGCTTGGCCGAGACCAGTCAGGTTCAGGACCGACGCCTGGAATTCATCCTGATCAACAGCCCGCAGCTCAATGCCTTTGCCGCACCTGGCGGGATCATCGGCGTCAACGGCGGCCTGTTTCTGAATGCCAAGACCGAAGGCGAATACGCCTCGGTGCTGGCCCACGAGCTGGCTCACTTGTCTCAGCGCCACTTCGCGAGAGGCATCGAAGCACAGCAACGCATGCAAGTGCCGGTGATGGCCGCGATGCTGGCGGGTATTGTGATGGCGGCAGCCGGTGCCGGTGATGCCGGTATCGCAACCATCGCCGGCTCGCAGGCGGCAGCCATTCAGGAGCAGCGTCGGTTTTCGCGCCAGAACGAACAGGAAGCCGATCGTATCGGCATCCTCAATCTGGAAAAGGCAGGTTACGACCCACGGAACATGCCGACCATGTTCGAGCGACTCATGCGCCAGTATCGATTCGACGCCAAGCCTCCAGAGTTCCTGCTGACTCACCCGGTCAGCGAGTCGCGGATCGCCGACACACGCAACCGCGCCGAACAGGCCAAGCCTGGCGGCAAGGAAGACAGCACGCTGTATCAACTAATGCGCGCACGCGTTGCACTTATCTACGAGGAAACACCGGGGATAGCCGCCAAGCGTTTCCGCGCCCAACTGGTTGAAAACCCCGACTCGGATGCCGCTCGCTATGGCCTGGCCATCGCCCAGATCAAGGGTGGACAGCTCAACGAAGCTCGCGAAAGCCTCAAGCCACTGCTGGATAAGGCGCCGAACGACATTACGTACAACCTGACGCAGATTGATCTGGACATCACCAACAACCGTCTGGCCGATGCACAGAAGCGCGTCGATCGCATGCTGACGCTGTACCCTGGCAGCTACCCGCTCAATGATGTGCGCATTGATGTGTTGCTCAAGCAGAATCGCACCGCAGAAGCCGAAAAGGCCCTGGAAGCGCTGCTCAAGACACGTCCGGACGACCCGGACATCTGGTATGTCGTAGCAGAAACCCGCGGCCTGAACGGCAATACGATCGGCCTGCACCAGGCGCGTGCTGAATATTTTGCCCTGGTCGGTGACTTCCCTCAGGCTATTCAGCAACTCGATTTTGCCAAACGCCGAGCCGCCAACAACTTCCAGCTGGCCTCGCGCATCGACGCACGCCAGAAGGATCTGGTCGAACAGGAAAGAATGGTCAAGGACATGATGAACTGATCGCGACAAGCCGCCCGACGCGCGCTGCGGCAAGCCTTCACGAAATCAAAAGCCCGACTTTGCAGTCGGGCTTTTTACTGTCAAGCGTTACCCGCCTGCCTTATACGAGCCGCATGGGTGAAATCCAGCATGCGTTGCAATGGGCGAACTGCGCCAGGGATCAGTGCAGGATCAACGACTATCTCATTGGTGCCTTCACGCAGGCACTGCAAGGTGCGCTCAAGCGTGTTCATCGCCATCCACGGGCAGTGTGCGCAGCTGCGGCATGCAGCACCATTACCGGCTGTAGGTGCCTCAATGAAGATCTTGTCGGGACACAATTGCTGCATTTTGTAGAAGATGCCCCGATCGGTCGCAACGATGAACATCGTGTTGGGCAAGCGCTGTGCGGCGGCAATCATCTGGCTGGTGGACCCAACTACATCAGCCAGCTCGATCACTGACTCCGGCGACTCCGGGTGAACCAGAATAGCGGCATCGGGATACAAGGCTTTCATGTCTTCGAGCTGCTTGGACTTGAACTCCTCGTGAACAATGCAGGCACCGTCCCACAGCAGCATGTCGGCACCGGTTTCGCGCTGGATATAACGCCCGAGATGCTTGTCCGGCGCCCAGATGATCTTCTCGCCATTGTCCATCAGGCTTTCGACGATCTCCAGCGCGCAACCAGAGGTCACTACCCAGTCTGCACGGGCTTTGACTGCGGCAGAGGTGTTGGCATACACCACCACAGTGCGTTCGGGATGCTGATCGCAAAATGCGGAAAATTCGTCGACCGGGCAGCCGACGTCAAGCGAGCAAGTAGCTTCGAGCGTCGGCATGAACACGCGTTTTTCGGGGTTGAGAATCTTCGCGGTTTCACCCATGAACCGCACACCGGCCACCAACACGGTGCTGGCTGAGTGGCTGTTGCTGAAACGCGCCATCTCCAGAGAGTCCGCCACGCAGCCACCGGTTTCTTCGGCCAGCGCCTGAATTTCAGGGTCGCAATAATAGTGAGCGACCATGACCGCGTCCTGCTTCTTCAGCTCGGCTGCGATCTCGGCACGGTAATGCGCCTGCTCATCAAAGCTCAACGCTTTGGGCTGCTTGGCATCAAGGTGCGCCTGCACCAGAAAGCGTTCGGAAATCTGTGTCATGTTCGCGATACCTGATGGCGCTTGAGCGCGAAAGGCAAGTCTACACCTGAAAAAACAGGCAATAAAAAAGCCGGAAACCTCATCCGCAACGGGTCGTCCGGCCTTACGCATACATCGCCCGAAAGAGGCTGCGCCATGTGCAATCGCCGATGGCTGATGCCCGAAAAATATCGGCCCGACCTCTGAAGGCGCGGCGATTCTAACGCCAAAAACCTGATCTGGCAGAAGTTTCTGGCTCGATAAGCGACTCCGAACGTTAACTGCACATCGTGGATGGCGTGAAGAAATGCAACCAGCGCCTACTGGTTTACCAGGCCCAACGCCGATGCATTACACGCTCAGGAGTCTTTAGTGATTACCTGCCGGTGACAGTCTTCCGGGGCCAGCACCCTGCCCGATCTGGAACGCACGGCGATGGTTTCGACCGGCTCCGATAATTCATTGTCGAGCAAAATGGAGTAATGCTCACCTTCGCTGAACAGAAACTGCCCTCCCCACTGCCGCATGCTGATAAGGATAGGAAACACTGCGCGGCCCATTTCGCTTAACACATATTCCTTATAGGCACTGCCATCTGAGGCGGGCTGAATATGGAACACGCCCAGCTCAACCAACATTTTAAGCTTCACCGCAAGAATGTTTTTAGCAAGGCCAAGACGTTTCTGGAACTCACTAAATCGACGAACGTCGTCGAAAGCATCGCGAATGATCATCAAAACCCATCGGTCACCGATCGCCTCAAGCGTACGAGCCACCGGACATTCGCTTTGAGCCAATATTTGCTGTCTGGCCATAGTTCTCCAAGGGGTGCGAAAAAATCAATTGATCTCGAAATCCAAGGTAATACGAAAATGCTTTTGCATAAGTGGTTGCATTTTAAAACCTGACTTGGTAAAAATCAACACGCCGGTTTTCTTTCGAAACCAATTTCAAGGATGAAGTGATGCCTTACAAATCCCTTGCACCGGTCAAAATGGATGTTGAAACCGAGAAGGCTGCTGGCGGATATGCCAACTCATCTCAGAAAGCTACGCTCCCCAGACTGAGCCGTTACCAGACATTTCTCTTCTCGATTACCTGCGCAATTGCCGTGGCGAACATCTATTTCGCACAGCCTCTACTAGAATCGATGGCTGCCAGTTTGGCTGTTTCCTCTGGAATAATAGGTATCGTCGTCACGGCCACACAGGCAGGTTATGCCGTTGGGTTGCTGTTCATTGTCCCGTTGGGCGACCTTCTAAATCGCAAAAAAATCATCCTCACACAAATGCTTCTTTCGGCTTTGGCCTTGTGCGCTGTAGGAATGGCTCAGAACTGGATCATGCTGCTAGGTGCGATGGTGCTAGTGGGCCTGATGGCAGTCGTGGTCCAGGTGGTGGTCGCCTATGCCGCCACCCTCGCGAGCCCCGAACAGCGCGGTGAAGCAGTTGGCACTGTAACCAGCGGGATCGTGCTGGGAATTCTCCTCGCGCGTTTCGTATCAGGAGCGGTAGCGGACCTTGCAGGCTGGCGCGGTGTTTATTTCGTGTCGGCCGTACTGATGGTCTGCATGGCGCTGGTGTTATTCCGGACAATGCCTGCCTCAACGCCCCCGCCAGCGAAAGATGGTTACTGGAAGTTATTGCGATCAATGTTCCAGCTGTACCTGACTGAGCGCAGTCTGCGTGTCAGGGGCACTTTTGCCCTGCTTATCTTTGCTGCCTTCAGTGTGTTGTGGACATCAATGGTACTGCCGCTCAGCGCGCCTCCACTGTCATTGTCACATACCCAGATCGGGCTTTTCGGGCTGGCCGGTGTGGCTGGTGTACTTGCAGCAGCAAGAGCCGGGCGACTTGCCGACAAAGGGTTTGGCAATCGCACCACCGGCGTGGCGCTGGCACTACTGACTTTATCCTGGCTGCCCATCGCGTTTGTCGAAAGCTCGTTGCTGGCAATGGTAGTTGGAGTGGTTTTGCTGGACTTTGCCGTGCAGGCGGTCCATGTCACCAATCAAAGCCTGATTTTTGCCTCGCGACCCGACGCGCAGAGCCGTCTCGTTGGCGCATATATGTGCTTCTACTCGATAGGCAGCGGTCTGGGCGCGGTGGCGGCTACTTATACCTACGCGCACTTTGGCTGGGGAGCGGTGTGTGCATTGGGGGCCGCCATCAGTGCAATTGCCATGGTGTACTGGATCTTCCTGGAACTCACACCCCCCTAAACGACTGACACGTTAACCCTGCGCTCGTGATTATTGTAGGCGGGGCGTCAAACTGTGTGTCCAGCTCACACTATTTTTAATGTAAGCCCGAGGCAAGTATGGCATTGCACACCCTCACCATCACTTCGCATCAGCTAGAATTTCTCCTGCCGGTCAATACCCCTATTACCGATATCGAATGGGAAGTCGGGGGAAAGAATGTAATCCCGCTGGGCTGCCGTGTAGGAGCCTGCGGGGCCTGCTTGATAAAGGTTAAATCAGGTCTCGATGCATTGAATCCTCGGGACGATGATGAAGAGGCTTTTATCGAAGTACTGGGTTATAGCGGAGCAGAGTACCGCTTGGCGTGTCAGTGCCAGATAAGAGGAAACGTCGCCATTGAAATTATTGGCTGACCCTGCTGTTTAAGTTTGCCCGTTATTTAAAGCGTTATACACAAACCCAAAAGAGGCTTGATTATGCTTAACCGTGTAAAGAATGCTGGCTATGGTAATCGCACTCCATTTCTCAACGCCGCCGCTTCGCTAAACCTGAGGGGTGAGATTGACCGGATCATCGACGTCCAGGTTGAGCAGTGGTATCAAACTGTCCCTCAGGCTGCCCACCTGGAAGGAAAAGATGTCAACAGCGCGTATTACAAGCGTCACCTGATCGAAACGGCATGGCGCATCCGTCTGCTGCGTGTGGCCGAAGCAAAAGCACTGGTGGATATCGCCAAGATCAGCCCGGAGGCGGCCCAAATATGGGCCCACTATGAACAGGAAGAGATGCTTCACGACGACCTGTTCATTCAGGACCTTGAGCGTGTAGGCGTCAGCCGCGAGGAATTTCTTGAAACCGAACCCTACCTGTCCACGAAACTATTGACCGGTTTCTTCTCCTACCTGCTCGACCATGAGGGGCCACTTGGCGTAGTCGCCTATTCCTACCTGGTCGAGTATGTGAACGTTAAGCTCGAACCCCGCAAGCTTGAAGCACTCAAGGCATCGATTGGCGAGACCAAGATCATCGGTCAGGTCTCCCACTCTCACACAGACATCAATGATGACCACCCCGGCGAAGTGTGGGCGGCACTGCGCTTTTTGCTTAAAAGCGAGCAAGACATCGCTGCGTTGAAGCGCTATCTGGCAGAGCATCAAAAGATTCTCGCCATGTACTTCAGTGAGCTGTACATCGACACATTGGCCACGCCGCAAGACAAGGCAGCTTAGACCATGGAACGGGCAATGAAGGCAAATCGTCCCGGTGTTCTGATCCTGAGCCATTGTGGCTTTTCATTCCTTGAGGACTTGAAAGAGGAGCTGCATCGACGTCGGCTTCAGTGTTTCGTATTGTCTTCATTGCCGCTTCCTGAGCATTTGCCAGCTCGTCTGGACCAGATTCAGGCTTGGGCGGATCAGCTTCATGTTTCCGATTCGCATCAGTTAAAAACAGAAGATGTGAACAACGCACTCCAGACCCTGCGCGCATCGGGAGAGCAGGTCACCTGCTGCATCAGCGTGTGGGAAGGTTATCGGCACCTGATGGCCGCGGCCAACGCGTCGCTCGGCACTTATGACATTGACGCCGAACAGGCGCTGGCACTGCGCAACAAGCTTGAGGTGCGCAATCAACTTTTAGAGGCGGGCTTGTCGCAAGCAAGAGCCCACGTACTGAATGCGCCGGTATTGGAATCATTGCAGGCGCATGACCAGCGCTATTTCATCAAACCCGTTTACGGGATTGCGTCATATGCAACATTTCCCATGCGCAAATGCACCACATGGAACGAGCTCGACGCGCTGCGCCTGGCCTCGGCAGACGACACGGTGTATGCGTCAGCGTTCAACGACGGGCTGCAGTTTATGGCGGAGGATTACATAGACGGTCAGGAATTCAGTTTCGAGACTCTGCTGGTAGATGGTCAGGTTCACGTCGTGGCCATCCATGAAAAATACGAAGTGACTGAAACCGCCGAAACGGTCTTGGAAGACAGTTGTACCACTCCGCCGGCGAGTATCGATCAGGGGCAAATAGCCGCCGGTATCGATTGGCTGGAAAAAGTGCTGAGACACATGAAACTCAAGTGGGGCTGCTATCACGTTGAAGCACGCTTTACCGGGCAATACTGGGACCTGATAGAAATCAATCCGCGTGTTGGCGGCAGCCTGATTTCCCACAGTGTCGAGGCTGTCACCGAAGGCCACAGCATGCTGTCCCTTTGGCTGGATCTGCTATTGGCCAGCCAGGACGATGCTTTACCACGCGAGTTACTGGTGGCGAAGTTGTCCAGGTACGGCTGGCGTGCAGACGGTTCGAGTGCACAGTCCATTGCAACTTTTTTTCGAGTCTACTTCGCCAGACCGGGAAGGCTTAGTTCAGTGACACTGAATGACTTGCCTCTTGCCCCTGTGGTGAAACACATCCTGTTGAAAGCTGGCGACGTTATACCCGCGCATGCCCGCGAAGTATTCCTTGGCCAATTGCTATGGAAGTTCGACCGGGCACGTCAGACGACGGAGCTCGCGAGCCTGGCGACACTAAGCGCTACCGCACTGGACATCCGCTACGAGGCCGACAGCTTATAAGCCCACCATGAAAGCGTCTGGAACATTACCCCTGCCTATGATCCGCCCTAGCATTGGAGATGATTAACATGCCTCAACAATCGCCAGTATTGCTATTAGTGGACTACAACCTGAGCCGAATCGGTGATGTCCTGCATATACGCAACTACGCGCGCAAACGATGGAATGCCGAAACGTGGCTGGTACGGGGCTCTCCGCAGGAACATGACTTGCACATGAGTGACCGGGTAATCGACGCCGATCCCCTGGCCCCCGATTTCATCCATAGGGCGCTCGGTATATTGGGTGACGACGCTATAAGAATCTCCGCAGGCATGGTCTTTTCCGATAACGCTGTGGCCAGCGGCGCAGTCTTGCTGGAACAGCTCGGCCTGCAGGTTGATGACTCGGGGCTGGCACTTGGCGCGTTTGACAAACTGGCGTACCGCATCGCCGAGAGGCGTATGCACCTCCAGCTCAAAAAGTTGGGTGTCCTGTTGCCAGATTTTCAGCAGATTAAGTGCGTCAATGATGTACGCAATTTTGCCCTGCGCCAGGATAGCGGGTTCGTGCTCAAGCCTGCGTGCGAAGGTAACAATCGTGGCGTAGTAATAGTAATGCCGGGAGGCGATTGCGAGCAGGCATTCGCGGAAGTTGCGCCCTACCTGGACATGGGCGTGCTGGCTGAAGCCTTCATCACATTCACCCGTGAGTATTCCTACGATGGGCTGGGTGACCTGTGGTTTATCACAGAAAAAATCAGCGCCAGCGGGCGATATCCCGTAGAGGTGGCGCAGATACTGCCAGCTCGCCTGAGCGAGCAGGAGCGCCAGGCCATACGTCAGGCCGGCGAGCAGGTCAATCGTCTGGTGGGCCAGCAAACAGGCCCGTTTCACAATGAAATAAAGCTCAGCGATAACGACTTCAGCACTGCGGTGATCGAGCCAAACCGCCGCCCAGGCGGCATGAAAATCTGGACACTTGCACACGCAGTTCACGGACTTGATATGTATGCAGCCTGGGTCGACTCGGTGTTCGCAGTACCCGTTCCGACAGCGATGCCCGCCGCCACTTGCAGCGCCGCAACAGTGATGCTTGGCGTGCCTCATGACATGACGTTCGAGGTAGCCGAGCTGGGCGAGGTCCAGACAATGGTCAACGACACATTGATCCTCGC
Source organism: Pseudomonas tremae (assembly GCF_001401155.1). Taxonomy (GTDB): domain Bacteria; phylum Pseudomonadota; class Gammaproteobacteria; order Pseudomonadales; family Pseudomonadaceae; genus Aquipseudomonas; species Aquipseudomonas tremae. The sequence continues at coordinate 38,437 of NZ_LJRO01000362.1, read as the reverse complement.
CGCGCAGAAACTCGGCATGGAAAAGAAGGATATTGCCCTGATCGAATGTGCATGGATATCCGGCCAGGCACGTCTGATTAACGCAGTCCCCAGAGACAACAGCGACTTCGTTGCCCACGCCTGTATAGCGCTGCATGACGCGAGGGTGGATATACGCGATCTGGTGGCGACAATGCGGGAGCAGTGGCTGGAAGTTCTGAATCGCAAACTTGCATCCGGGCAGCAGTTCAAGGTCGCTTCCTGATTCGATTCTCTAAAGCATCGAGACCATTGGCATGAAAATTCTTATCCTTCACCGCGTTCCTTATACGCGTATCGAATATCACCGTGGCGTCGACCATCAACAGCATGATGTTACTTACCTGGGAACACAGTCGGCGATAAATACACTGCCAGCGACGTTGCGCTGTGAACGTGTCGTTCGACCTGGTTTGACCAGCGCCTGCGAGGAAGTGCTGGATTGGCTGACACGCTTTCCCCAACGCTTTGAACGAATCATTTCGATGTCCGAGTATGAGCTGCTTGACGCTGCACGCCTGCGTGAAATGCTTGATGTCGAAGGGGCTTCCCTGACAGCCGTGACGCTGTCACGCAACAAGCTGGAAATGAAGACGGCTGTCCAGGCGCGATATTTGCGAGTGCCGCGTTTCATGGCACTTGACCGCTACCTCGAACTGCAAGGGCATGTGCCGTGGCCCGGAGCAACCGTACTTAAGCCACACAGCGGCGCATCAAGCGCCGATGTGAGTATTTACCAGCAACCGTCACATGCCTTCGATGAAATAAGGCGCAAAATCAGCGGCCTGTCGCTGCGCATCGAAGACTTTCAGGTCGAGGAATATATCGCAGGCCCCATCCGGCATTTTGACGGCCTGGTGTTGAGAGGTCAGATAATCACTCTGATATCCAGTGAATATGTTGGAACGTGCCTGGACTACATGGAGCGCGGAGCTCCGCTTGGTTCCTGGCATCTGGAGACCACAACACAGATGCAGGACTGGGTCAGTGAAGCACTGCAAGCGGTGCAGATCTACAACGGCGCGTTCCATCTGGAAGCGATCATGGATGCCGATGAGCCGGTATTCCTTGAAGTGGGCAACCGGGTCGGTGGTGCAGACGTCGTCGCGACCTATGAGCTGGCCACCGGCATACACTTGCCGTCAGCAGAACTGCGAATTCACATTGAAGGCGAACTGGACATCCCGTCTTTGATCGGGCAACAACCGGACCTGGGCTTCGGCTGGTTTGTTTTCCCCGGCCATGCCCACCCGCAAAGAACATTCCAAGGCCTGGACGGCGCGGATGAACTGCGCACGAGCCCATATGTCGTGCAGTGGAACGAGCTTCCTATGGGTGCGCTACTGCCCGATCACGTCACGTATTCAGCTTTCGAGGTGCCACTGGCTGGCATCGTCAAGACCGCTCGCCCACAGAAGACCCGCGACTGGATGCGAACACTGTTTTCGCGGGTGAACCTCACCCAGGACCTGACATCCGTCGCGTGATCTCTCTCATCAAGGCAACTCAACCATGAAACCACTGCACGTAGTGTTGGCTGTACTGATAACAGCAATCTGGGGCGTGAATTTCTCAGTAATCAAACTGGGACTGGCCACCGTCGACCCTTTCATTCTCGCGGGTATCCGCTTCAGTCTCTGTGCGTTACCGGCAATCTTTTTCATCCGTAAACCGGACGTGCCATGGCGCTACATAATCGGTTATGGCCTGGTATTCGGCATTGGCCTGTGGGGGATGGTCAATCTTGGCATCAAGGCGGGCCTGTCGGCGGGTATCGCCTCGCTGGTTCTGCAATTCAGCGCATTTTTCACCATACTGCTCGGCGGCTGGGTATTCAAGGAGGCGTTGACCCGTTTTCAGGTGCTGGGGATGTTGATCGCGCTTGCCGGGCTCTTGTGCATCATCGGGATCAGCGATGGCTCAGTAAGCCTGCCTGGCGTGCTACTGGTACTGGTTGGCGCGGTATCTTGGAGCATTGCCAATATCATCAATAAAAAGGCCAGCACCAAGGATGTATTCGGCTTTCTGGTGTGGTCCAGTGCCTTCGCGCCTATCCCTCTATTTGCTCTCGATTATGCTGTCAATGGCAGTGCTGGTTATGCCGCTTTCGTCAATCAGGTAGACACAACTGCCTTACTGTCGATCGTGTTTCAGGTTTATCCCAATACGCTGTTCGCCTACTGGATCTGGAACTCACTGCTCAAAACCTACCCGGTTTCGACCGTTGCCCCCCTCTCGTTGCTGGTACCGATCTTCGGCATGCTCGGGTCTGTCGTTTTATTCAACGAAAGCGTACCGATCAGCAAAGTACTGGCAATAGTGCTGATTGTGCTTGGCCTGGCCGTCGGCCTGTATGGGCAGCGTATTTTCAATGCTGTATTCGCGCGTTCTGCGCGCACGCCAATATGACCGGCAGGGAATAATATGAGTTTGGGAAGACGCGATTTTATGGGTGCCACTGTTGGAGCAACCCTGATAGCAGGCAGCATGTTTGCAGGCGTGGCAAGTGCGAAAGCGGCACAGCCTTCTGAACAGGATAAAGCGGTGATGGCGCTTGATCCAGACAACTGGGCATCGGTGCGTGCGCAGTTCAACCTGTCATCGGAGTTCGTGCACATTTCGAACTTCTTTCTGGCCTCCAACCCCAAGGCCGTGCGCGACGCAATGGCCCATCATCGAAAAGCCTTCGACGAAAACCCCTACACCTACCTGGAAGACAATATGTTCGCCAAGCCAGAAGACATGGTCTGGCGCAAGGTCTGTGCAGCAGCGGCAAACTACACTGGGGGACGCGCCGAGGACATCGCATTGACCACCAGTACCACGCAGGGGCTGGCGATGATCTACAACGGTCTGAAACTGACAGCTGACCAGGAAATCCTGACGACCAGCCACGAGTGGTACACCCACGACGAGGCAATGCGTCTGGCAGTGCTTAAATGGGGTGGAAGCATCAGGCGCATCGACCTTTACCAAGGCCCCGAGGACGTTAGTATCGATGCCATCATCGCTCGCATCGAAGCCGCTATCCGACCCTCAACTCGCATACTCGCCATGACCTGGGTGCACTCTGGCACAGGCGTGCGCTTACCGGTCAAGGAAATAGGCCTAATCGTCACACGGATCAATCGTGATCGCTCCGAAGCCGACCGGATCATCTATGTGATCGACGGCGTCCATGGCTTTGGCTGCTCCGAGGCGCAGGTCGCCAGCCTGGGTTGCGACTTCTTCAGTGCCGGCACGCACAAGTGGATGCTCGGCCCACACGGAACGGGGCTGGTCTGGGGCCGCGAAGGTCAGTGGGCACAAATCACGCCGACCATCCCCACGATCATGGCAGCCGAGCCTGCAAATGCCTGGCGGCAAGAGCGCGAACCGCAAGGAGAAACTCAAGCAGCATGGGTAAGCCCCGGCGGCTTTCTGGCATTTGAGAACCAATGGGGAGTGATCGAAGCGTTCGAGTTTGCCAGAAAGGTCGGCCGCAAACGTATTGCCGATCGTGTTTCCGAACTTAACGGGCAACTGAAGGAAGGTCTGGAAAAACTGCCGAATGTGCATCTGCACACTCCACGCTCCGCGCAATTTTCGGCTGGAATCGTGTGCTGCGACGTCAAAGGCTGGACGCCCAGAGATGTGGTGGCGAAGTTGAAAGCACAGAAGATCATCGCCAGCGCTACTCCCTACCGTCATTCAACAGTGCGTTTCTCCGCCGGGATTATCAATACGCCTGAGGACATCGAAAAGACTCTCAAGGTCATGCGCACTTTCACATGACGCCCAGCTCTTAACTCGTGCAGCCTCTGACACTTGAATCATGCAAGTGCAGCGGCTGTCTCGTCGGCCACTCAATCGATAAGCGCGCATATTCAAAATGCCTCAGCTTTGGTGCTCGACCTTCAAGCCATTTACGGAAGCTCAAGGCAGCTATCCTGAAAATCACAATCCGCAACGCAAAAAAACCTGCAAATCCGCATTTTCATGGGCCTTCCAGATTTTCGAAATGGTGGGTCGTATGGGCTTCGAACCTAAGACCAATTGGTTAAAAGAAAAATGGCATTACCTAGCGGTGGCTATGGGTCTGTCTGCGCGTCGGATGGTATTGCGCAGCTTGAAAACTGAGTGGATACCGACCGTAGACTACATGGCGGCCCAAGATGCTCAGCGGGGTATCAGTCATGATGCATCGTTACAACTGGATTCGGCCATACCAGCTCAATGATGGACTGCCGCCCGCTCAGGACGGAAAAAATCTTAACGTCGTGTCCGGGATCAGATCACCACTACACCGGGGCGACGGTCCGGCACAGCTGTTCGTAAGGTGAAATCTTTCAGCATTGAATTATTTGCGTACCATAGGTATCTGATCCACAAGTGTCCTGTCTGACAACTGTATTTAAAGTCGCCTTCCTCACCAAATGATTTGTTATAGAGTAATGGTATGAAACCACGTAAAGAAAAAGTCAGTCCGATTGGATTGAGCGACATCACTATCGTTGACGACGTCAAGGTGCGCAAGGCGATCACGGCTGCGGCGCTCGGTAATGCCATGGAGTGGTTCGATTTCGGCGTGTACGGATTCGTCGCCTACGCTCTGGGTAAGGTGTTCTTTCCCAACGCGTCCCCTAGCGTGCAGATGATCGCTGCCCTGGCCACTTTTTCCGTTCCTTTCTTGATCCGCCCGCTGGGTGGGTTGTTCTTTGGCGCATTGGGCGATAAATACGGTCGGCAAAAGATTCTCGCGGCGACCATTGTCATCATGTCGCTCAGCACCTTCGCCATTGGGTTGATTCCCTCCTACGCGACCATCGGTATATGGGCACCTATTCTGCTGCTGTTGGCAAAGATGGCTCAGGGTTTCTCAGTGGGCGGCGAATATACCGGTGCCTCGATCTTCGTCGCTGAGTACGCGCCGGACCGCAAGCGGGGCTTCCTTGGAAGTTGGCTTGACTTCGGCTCGATCGCTGGCTTCGTGCTCGGCGCAGGTGTAGTTGTGATGATTTCCTCGATCGTCGGCGAAGAGAGGTTTCTCGAGTGGGGCTGGCGCCTGCCGTTCTTCCTGGCATTGCCGCTGGGCATGATCGGCCTGTACCTGCGTCACCACCTGGAAGAAACCCCGGCGTTCCAGCAGCACATGGACAAGCTCGAACAGGGCGACCGTGAAGGTCTTTCCGATGGGCCAAAGGTGTCGTTCAAGGAGGTCGCAACCAAGCACTGGCGCAGTTTGCTGACCTGTATTGGCGTCGTTGCGGTTACTAACGTCACCTATTACATGCTGCTCACTTACATGCCGAGCTACCTGACGCATAACCTGCACTACAGTGAAAACCGCGGTGTGCTGATCATTGTCGCAATCATGGTCGGCATGCTGTTCGTGCAGCCGCTGATCGGCTTCCTTAGTGACAAGGTCGGGCGCCGGCCTTTCATTCTTGTGGGCAGCATTGGCCTATTCCTGCTGGCCATTCCAGCCTTCATGTTGATTAACAGTGGCAAAATCGGCCTGATCTTCGCCGGCCTGTTGATGATCGCGGTGCTGTTGAATTTTTTCATCGGAGTGATGGCCTCGACCTTGCCGGCCATGTTTCCCACGCACATCCGTTACAGCGCGCTGGCCAGTGCCTTCAACGTCTCGGTATTGCTCGCTGGTCTAACACCGACAGCGGTGGCCTGGCTGGTGGAAACCACCAATAACCTGTACATGCCGGCCTATTACCTCATGGTCATAGCCGTCGTTGGTTTCGTGACCGCCATCACCATGAAGGAAACCGCCAACAAGCCCCTACGCGGTGCGGCGCCCGCTGCTTCCGACATGGAAGAAGCTCGTGAGCTGCTGAAAGAGCACCACGATAACATCGAACACAAGATCGAAGACCTCGACACGCAGATAGCCGAACTGCAAGCCAAGCGTGAAGCACTGGTGCAACAGCATCCACGGATCGATTGATAAGCAAGTACCTGCTTGAAAAAGTTGGCGATCTAGCACTTCTGGTCCGCAAAACGGACCTTCGCCTGATCGCCTCTTCATGCCTGCCGACGACATGGGGCTGGACAAAACACGCCAGGCGGTGATTGCCGCTGGTATACGTGCCCAAGGTAAACCGGTTCTGGTAATTGTACTCAACAGCCTGATCATAAACTGGCAGCGTGAGATCCTGATGGTGTTCCCTCAGGCTCAGATTGCCATGCAAACCGTTGATGCGAACGCTGGCTGGATCATCGTCAACTACGAGCGACTGGGCGATTTTGTCATGCACGCAAACCGTTTCGCGGTAATGGTCATTGATAAGGCGCACTGACTCAAAGAACCCACTGCTGCAAAGCAGCTACGATTGCTTTAATCTTCGCCATCAAGCCTATAGGTCAAGCTGCCGTGGGAGCTCTTCATGCTCAAATCGATTGTTTCAAATCTGGAACCTGTACTGCTCAGAATCTCTAAAGTTGGTAACGGATGCGGCTTTCTGCTCATCGTTGGTTACGTCCTGCTTTCCATGGTTTCTCTGATGCAGGACCCGAACTTCGACCAACTGCGCTTGGTTCAAGAGTTCGGGCCGCTCATTTTTTCCGCATTTTTTGTCAGTGCAGTGTGTATGATTCTGCAGATGATGATCAGAACCAACGCTCGTTCAAACTGAAGTCTGTACCTCGTTGAAAAGCGTTATGCTCTGATCAACTGACAGACTGGCTGATAAGGAGGGTTGCTACTACTGCACTCCTCCTTGCCCTCATTCTCACCTGCTCGGTATCTACTCAGACAAACCATCGAACTGACAAGTCTGATAAGAGCCTTCAATCTTAGCCGTCACCCCCATCACCGCCGTTTCCGCCTGCACCGCCAGCCGCACCGCCGCTTCCAGCCCCACCATATCCGCCAGCCCCACCGGCTCCCCCGTTTCCACCAGGCCCGCCGTTAACAATTTTCATTTTTGCTCTCCTATTAGACAGGCCAAAAAAGCGCCTGGATAATTAATGTCGCATCGCTACGCTGAGCAGTATTGCGACAGGGGCTAGGTGGACCGTATTGAAAGCTAACTAAGAAATATTTTGTTGCAAATACAAACTCTGTCTATTTGCTGAACACATTTTACCTTTCCAAAAGCACAGTCCGATCCGGTATGACCACATCTTCAGGTTCGGGAAGTGGTTCGTCGAGCGGATTGTCGTCAGGCAGCAGTTCTTCAGGCGTTTCGGGTGACTCGGGCAGCAACCAGAGCACGACCGTCAGACGGTGGCTTTATCAAACCGACCAAGCAGCATGAGGGTTTAAGGGCAACGCTTGAGGCGTGCGTGCAGACCGAAGCCAGCGACCAATACAAGCTTGCACTGGTGCTGAGAGTATAGGTTGATGGCTCGCCGTTTCATGGCTGCCCGGCCTGCGACGGTTGCGCACCGAACGGCAATGATTCCCTTTTCAAAATCTGTAACGGCGACGTTTTTTTGCCGGATTCCAACCCAGCACTCAAGAGCTGTTATTCGGAAAACGACGACGTTTTCACTGGATAAAAGTCACCGGTCTTCAAAATGGGCTCAAGAAACTTCTGGTACTGAGACCAAGAGCTAAAAACTTCAATTTTTGCTTTAGGGTTTTCAATATCACCACTCAATCTGACGAGAAAAATACCACAACCTGCTTCGATGATTCGCTTCGCTTTTTCACCAGTAGATCCATAGGATAATAGGTAGCCAAGCGAAGTAATTCCTAGTAAAGAACCTTTCTTGGCAGCAGATGCTTTCAGCAGCGGCTCTGCTGGAAAGTCAGAAATAATCAGCATCAGAGCGCCTAGATGATGAGCCTCGCCATCGAAACCATCAGCGAGCTCTTTGCCTATTCTTAACGCGTCGGCAGCACAAGATTTAGGTATCTCGTTTTCGTGCGCGAATGAGCCATAGGAAGTCAGCAGAACTGTACCAACGGTAGGAGGATTTTTTGAACAGGGTATATAGGTTTGCATAACGGCCTCTGAAATTTGACGGTCAGTGACGAAGAAATCTAATCGAAAATGAATTAATCCTAGGGAAAATCACAATAATGCGACTGAAAAATCGATGATTTTGGAGTCCATCAGACGGTGGTTTTTATCGAGCCGACCAGGCTGCACGAGGGTTTACGCAGATGGGCATTCCCGAACTACTCGATTATCGCCCCCCCCCGCGAAAACTTTTATCTGTCTAGGCTTTTGTCTTTACCGGTATCTGAGTTTGGCATCCACTTAACAAAGACCCCGAATGCAATTGTTACTGCTATCCCTGCTTTCATGGCTGCTCTTTAGCTGTACGTGCTGTCCTGCAATACTACCTGCAATGGCCTGCGACAAGCGTGGCTTCGGGCAGACCAACTGCGAATGGCCTAGGCTATTCTGCTGGAAATCCCAGCTGTGTAGAAATTGATGCCTGCAATCTCACGCTCCGTTGGCAAAAATGTTTGGCAGAGATCCATCAGATTAAACCATTTGAATTTTTTAAGTCTCGGCAGTAGAGGTTGAACCCATTTATAACTTTAAAGCCGGGTATTTTAAATAAAATAAAGCAGCGGAAAAATGGATTCAAGTTAATTTTAATTTAGTATCGCAAGTGGAATTTTTTTTTGAATGGAGCCACTCACCGCCTGATGTGGTTTCGTAGCGAACCCATCCGTGAAGCACTAAAAACGACAGTCGAGGACGCAAGAAATCAACTGAAGTCATCAACAATTGCATAGAGAGGAAATGAAGATGGAGCGTTATCCAAGCATTGGTATCGGCGCGCACACTTCTCCTAACTTTCGCCACGAGGTTACTGAAGCCCTTCAAAAAATTGACGAGCGTCCGAGTGGCAGACGTCTTCTTCAAGAGGTTGAGGCATTATCCGATCATGATAAAAAAGTGACTATAGTCGAAGCAGGCCCAGGACAAGCGATTGTTGCTAAACCCAGGCTGACTCCAGCACAGTGGGAGAACTTAGGAAGTAATCCAGATCAGAAGACATTTGATAAAGCGTTGATAAAAAATGCAAGCTGAAGCAGCGCTTTTAGTAAACGGGGCGTTGCTTCTGAAATCCCTTGGAGTAAGCATACCGCGGAGCCCAACCTTAATGAGCAAGGTGTTCCGGTGGAAGGTGCCAACCCCGAGATTGCGTATGTTGCACTTGCTCATGAGCTCATTCACGCTAAGCATCACTTGGCTGGCACTCTCAAATATGGTGGTGAAGTGACCAGGTCTGCATCATCCGCTTCCACACCGTCTGGCAAGGAAGAGTTAAGAGCAGTAGGGCTTGGCAAATATGCAAACTCAGGGGAGCCCAGCGAGAACTCCATCCGACAAGAGCATGGCTTACCCTTGCGGCGAACCTATGCACGTTCTGGAAATTGGTAAATACAATCTAAAAATAGTCTGATAGTAAGCAGTTAATTAAAAAGGGTAAGCCGAAATTTTCAAAAGTTTCGGCTTATACCTTTCGAATTGGCCAAGTGATACTGACTGTCGTCCCTTGAGAGCGGCAATGAGTGGAACATCGCTAAGTTTGGCTTGTTCAAATGCTTGTGTATCCCAACGTCCTTATTTTAAGGTTAGATACAACATGCCCACTCTTAGCGGTGTGTTGCAGAAGACAATGCCATCCAGTATTTTGTAATCAAGGGGTTCGTTCATTGCTAGAAAACCTGATCTTCGGTGCTCACAATAGAGTTATAAGTTGCAACTGTCTTGTAGACTATCAGTCCTAACTCAGCCGCCGCACACGCCCAGCCTGCGACAGGGATCGCGCGAGCTATGAAAGCAGCGATGCTCGGCGTTCTGCGAATGTGCGAGGGACGCCAGCCTACTATTGATGGAGCCCTAAGCCCTGAAAAAAGTGGTGACGCCATAATCTGAGGTTTAGGGATCGACATAACGTCTGCGGAAACGGTTTTATAAAACTGTTTTTTTATCGTACCTGCCAGGCTGCAAGAGGGTTGCGGACAGGCACTGGTCTTAAGTGCAAGTTCTTATCGCTGCTCCCTGAAACTCTAACCAGTCGATTAAATGAAACGGCGCGGCAGGGCGGCGTCTCACACTAGAACACCTACATGATCCAGTGAGGCTCTATGTGCAGCCATTACGAAGCACCGTCACCGCACAAGGTAGCCGAGGCGTTCGGCGTAGCACCGTTTGAACAAGGCAGACTCGATCTGTGGCCTGGCTACATAGGCCCATTCCTACGCCGTTCAGACGAACGCGCAGAGGACCACGATTCTCAAGCACCTACAGAGGGGCTTACCTGTAGCGGCTTGCAATCGAAAACGGCCGTGCTCGCAATCAGCGTGGAGCTTCTTGAGCGACATATCAGCCAGCTTTAAATCTTTCTTCGGAACCCACAAGCCCTGATGACCACATATTAGACCGCGTACGAAAAGTACGGGGGTGTGGTTCATGCAAGGCAAAAAAGGCGAGGAAGCGGTTTCTACGGATTGTAAATGAGTGTTCTGAGCTTGTTTTGACGCATCATCACGGAGCTTAGCCACTTTTCATACAGAGCGTCAGTGATGCAATGCCGTGCTCTTCTGAGATCAGTGAGAAGATAAGGATCAATGGCGGTTAACAAAGCAGCCTTCACCTCTGGGTCGTTGTTACGGCATCTTGTGTTCATGACCAGCACCAGTGCGACCAGCCTGCTGTCGATCTTTCTAATCGAAGTGTTGACCGTGGTTTACATTGCGATGCTGCGTGACGACAGTTTGCTGGCTGCGTTCGCTATAGCCAAAACCCTGATGTTCTTCCTCATTTCGATGATCCTTGGCATCGCCGTGGCGGTCTCGACAATCGTTTCGAGAAGCCTCGGCAGCGGCCTGCCGGATCAAGCCAGACGCCTCGCCAGTAGTGGTGTGCTGCTTGCCAGCATGGCTACCGTTTGTGGCGCTGCGCTTGAGCTAATAGTTCTCGACCAGGCCATCAGCATGTTAGGCGGAGAGGGCAACAGTTTTACCGCGGCGCGTGAATATCTGTGGCTAACCCTTCCGGCTTCGGTGCTGGTCGCTGTCGAGCAGCTATGCGTGCAGATCCTGCGCAGTGCAGGCTTCGGCAAACAGGCGATGTGGACCCTGCTGACGGCGACGGCCGCCGTTGCCATCGCAGATCCGCTGCTTATTGTGGTGTTCGATTTAGGCCTGGTGGGTGCCGGCATCGCCTACCTGATATCGAGCCTGGTATCGGCCTGTCTGGGGTTTTACTACGTTCACCGAGTCGCCCATTTGACCTGTCGGGTCAGCCTGAAGAACCTGTCAGGTGACATCAGAAATATCGGACGAACCGCCTTGCCAGCGGTGACTGGCAACCTGGCGACTCCAGTGGGCATGGCCTACGTAATAGCTGCGATGGCGCCGTTCGGGTCTCAGGCGCTGGCGACTATCGGGGTGATCGACAGGGTCATTCAGGTTGCTTTTTGTGTCGTGTTCGCCTTGCCCGGTGCGCTGATCCCTATATTGGGCCAAAACCTGGGCGCAATGAACACTGCTCGCGTATCGCAAGCCATAAAGATGACATACGGGTTGTTGATCGGCTACGGCTCAGTGACCTCGCTGTTACTCATTCTGCTCGCTGAGCCATTAGCCAGCTTGTTTCATATCGCCGGTGAAGGCCAGGTCGTGTTCTTCGCGTTCTGCCGATGGGGCGGCGCCCTCTGGACGCTCATCGGGCTGCAATTCATTGCCACCTCAGTCTTCCTCAGTATGGGGCGACCGGCTTACGTCACACTGTTCGGCTGGCTGCGCGCCAGCCTGGGAACCATGCCGTTTGTGTGGTATGGGGCACATAAATTTGGCAGCGTCGGGGTAATGCTCGGGCAGTTGCTGGGTAACACCATAGTGGCCTTTTGTGCCTGCTGGCTCGCGCATCTGCTCATGAAAAAGATGTTGGACATCGAGATCCATTCAATAGGGAACCGATCCCTACACCGGAGTAACTCATAGTCCACGTTTTGCCCACCCTTTGCTGTCGTCAGGTGGGCAGGATGTCCAGGAAATCAAAAAACGGACTATAGAGGACTCGCATGACTGCCTACGATATGGAAAAGGAATGGAGCAGAATTTCCAGCACTGCCGCTAAAATCCACCAGAACAACGATTTTGAAGGATTCACTTATCAGGACTTCAGAACCCACGTACCGATCATGGACAAGGACGGCTTCGCGGCACAGACTGAACGCTGTTTAAAACGCAATGAGCGAAACTGCCTGATCGGCTTTACCAGTGGAACCAGCGGCAACCTTAAACGCTGTTATTACTACTACGACTGCGAAGTCGATGAAGACAGCTCCCGCTCCAACGTCTTTCGCAGCAACGGCTTCATTCAACCTGGTGATCGCTGCGCCAACCTGTTCACCATCAATCTGTTTTCTGCCCTGAACAACATCACTACCATGATGGCCGGTAACTGCGGTGCTCATGTGGCGTCGGTGGGCGACATCACCCTGCTGACCAAGAGTCACTTCGAGGCACTCAACTCGATCAAGCTCAACGTACTGCTAGGCGTACCATCGACCATCTTGCAGTTTATCAACGCCATGCAACAGCACGGCGTGCACATCGACATCGAAAAGATCGTCTTCAATGGCGAAGGCCTGAAAACCTTTCAGAAGAAAATCATCAGGGAAGCCTTTGGCGAACAGGTCTCCATTGTCGGTGTGTATGGCAGTTCCGAGGGCGGCATTCTGGGTTTCACCAACAGCCCGTGCCACACTGAATATGAGTTTCTGTCCGACAAGTATTTCATCGAAAAAGAAGGCGACAGCATCCTCATCACGTCGCTGACCCGAGAGAACTTCACGCCGCTGCTGAGGTATCGCCTAGGAGACACCGCAACCCTTTCGATGAAAGGCGACAAGCTCTACCTGACAGACATCCAGCGGGAGGACATGAGCTTCAACTTCATGGGCAACCTCATCGGTCTAGGCATCATTCAGCATGCTATCAAACAGACACTGGGCCGCTCCCTTGAAATTCAAGTCCACTTGTCAGTGACCGAAGAGCGCAAGGAACTGGTGACTATTTTCGTTGAGGCCTCTGAAGTCGATGAAGACGAACGCGCCAGAATCGAAACAGCCATCGCCGATATCCCCGACATCAACGAGGCGTATCAGAAAGACCAAGGCAGCGTGTCGGTCCTGCGCAAGGATGCCAGAGACTACGCGGTCTCGGAGCGAGGCAAAATGCTCTACATCATCGACCGCCGAAACTGAATGGCTGATGTGAACGAGTGAGTAGCTGCACCGACGGGGCCTTTGGCGGTGTCGGTGCAGTTTTTTAGAGGATTCGGAAGCGCCAGAGGTCAGAGTCCACGAAACTGAAACGAACAGGCTAATATTTACACGCTTTTGGATCTTCGGCGCGAAAGTATCGATGATAGAGAATCACCTTTCTCGCAGCGAAAACTGTTCAATTTCCAAACTCCACCAGCAATCACGGAAGACGCACATGAAAAACGCTATTTATCTCGTAGCCCCCAATGATATTCAGATTGATCGGGAGTCGAGTCCCCATACTGCTACAGTGCGAGATGCGGATGACAAACCGGTACTGACAGTTTCCGCCAGCCTACCTGACGAAGAAATACTGCATGCGATAGACACGTTCAATCTTGTTTATGGGCGGGGATTTAAACTTAGCACACGGTAAGGAGGATAAGACGGCAAAGGCTCGTGTGTAGGCATTTAAACCCCTACACATCGAGGGCAGCTGGAAAAAGAAGATGCTCCGTCACCGGCTCAGCTGACAGACATGACAGAGTGACCAACAAACAGTGTCTTCACTCTGCCAGGCCATCGTCGATGCGAAACAAGGGGGCCTGATCCCTGTAGGCATTTGCCGTGGGTCAATCCGGGACTACGACTGGACAAGCGCAGACTTGGCTAAAGCGGACATCAATAACTTTGCTTTCTCTGGATGCGTCACATCATCTGGACCTACTTGCTCTACCACACCCAATCCTTCTGAGTGTATAGCTTTTGGTTTAAATAGCAGTTTCGCCGCACCCGGCACTGAGGCCAGTAATGTCAGAGGATCATACAGGTTTAGTTTCGTCACTTTAGGCCAGATATCATCAAACGATCTCTCTTTATTTTTATCCTGCTGTACTGCTTCAGTCTGTGCATTCGGCATGAACGTCCGAAAGAACCATGAGTCATCCAACCCAGGAAGCAATCCAGCTTGAATACCTTCCCAGAGGCCTTTCAGCGCACTCTTCTGAACGTCTCTCAGGTAGTGGCCTACTGGGTGTCCGCTCCCTGCTATCCCTTCGTAAAATGAAGGCGAAACCGCCGTTTTATAAGCTGCCTCCTTTGTCACTATACGAAGTGGAATGCCAAGCTCCTGCGCTTTTCGATAAAGACTGCGCGCGGCATCCATGTCGGTCGCATTATTGTAAGCGCGTGCATCAGGCTGTACAAAACCATCTGCGTCCTTCAAAGGCTCGACTCCGCCCATAATGGTGATGTCATCAACCCGCTCACGCACGATATCCGGGTAGGTAGTGATAAGCGCATTGATATCACTCATGCCTGCAATTACGACAATACTAAGTCCATGTGGCGCACGGGTCAGGCGCCTGCTCATGTCCTGCAAGCTGTCACGGTGTATTTCACCAGGTCCTGCCCTTAAAGCATGACCTTCCAGTAAAAACTTGGCATGCTCCTTCGACTGACGCGAATTCATTGCGTAATCCCGACCACGCGACACATGCACGTCATACAACTCAAGCTTGTTGAACACGCCTTTGGCCATCTCGGCACGTTGAGAGCGAACTTCAGCATCACCCAGTGTCGCCACTACATCCGTGATATGCACAAAGCCCTCAGCCTGCAATTGCTTGCCCAAGGTGTAGGTCACGACATCATCTGGGTCCTTATTAGGATCAGTAAAAAACCACGTATCCTTCGGTAACCGGGGCTTGTGTAATCTCAGTTCGGTGATGGCCATGTTTTCGTCTGAGGTCAAATGAGAGTCACATGCGCCCACTTGTGCAAGCATCGTGCGCTGTGCAGCAGTCAATAACTTTGGCGCACTTTTCGACCGCTCTAAAACTGGGCCACTCATACTTGTCTGCTGAGGAAGCACTGATTGCACGCTACTTTCCGATGAGGTGCGTGATATTTGTTTTGACTGATCTAGGATGAGAGGTGAGGTGGTAGAGGCTGCGGTGATAGGACGATGCATTGAGTCGACCTCCTGGATAGATGAACCTGCTGTGTGGCAAGCAACGCCGTTTTGGTTTCATCACTATGATCCAGTGCTGCGCGCTCCGGGTTACAGCATTTGCGGATTTGATTTGAACCGCTGATATGTGAACCACGCTTTGCTCGGTCCTATAAAAATCGGTATGTACGATTTTAACGTCGGGTAGGAAGACTCGCGGTTAACCTGATCGAGCGCAGCATCGGGCGCGTGGCTGAAACTGTTATTGAACGTCAAACCGTTCGAGACTACCTTTCGCTCAATAGCCTGCAGACAATAACGCTGACTAGTTTCAAACGCTGGTATCGCACGAGCGGTCAGATAATCGGTTGGCACAAACGCGGAGTTGATCTGGCCGGCAGCTCTAGGTTTTGTACGAAAAGTCGGTAGGGGTAGAGTTGCCGCCATGATTGGCTGGAGGCCCGCATGGCAAAGCTTTACGAACTCTCCGACGCATCGTGGGAATTGATCAAGGATCTGGTTTCTCCCGAGCAGAAAATGGGTCGCCCACGTAGTGATGATCGTCTGGTACTCCACGGAATCCTTTGGATTTTGTGCTCAGGTGCTGCCTGGCGTGATCTGCCGGAACGCTTTGGGCCTTGGTCGACGGTGTATCAGCGTTTTCGTGACTGGCGCGATGACGGAGCGTCTCGAATTAAAAAAGACCGTACCTTTGATCAATTTATTGAACTCGACTCCGACTTTTGGTTATAGCGAGACTGGCACCTCACACGAGGCCAAAGCGCAGGCATTGCGTCAGATATCGGACGCACCGGAGATGGAATATGAATTCGACGAGATGGAGGATATTGCTCGCTGGATCAGAGAAAATGCTGCAGGCGAGGTGGTTGTCCAGATTGCGGCGGAGGAAGACACAGCCGCAATCGGCGAAGGCAAGACATCGACTCAAGCGCCTGACGGCTATTACAGGATCCCTTGGAACAGTAGATCTTCAAAGTGAGTCAACGATACGCTGGAGCCCAAAATGCCATCATCGTAAGCACTCACCAAAGCACGCATTTTTTTCAATAACCGTGCACAACAGCCGATAACAGCCACGCACTGCGTCAGGATGAAAAATACGCCCGACCTCCAGTATGTCTTAAGCAGCATTCCGCCTTGCAACTTGAGATCACGGCTTGCCGGCGCTATGTTTCGTGACAAGCGGCTGCTTGTCTGGGTGCGCATCGCGCTCAAACGGTATCGCCTGCTTTCGGCTTCGAAAGACTTGCCAACTGTTTTACAGATCGTTGCTTCAACGCCATGGCGGATACGCAGAGGCGCTATCTGACCATGACGATCTGCAACGCAAAAAAAAACCTGGAAATCCGCATTTTCATGGGCCTTCCAGATTTTCGAAATGGTGGGTCGTGTGGGATTCGAACCTACGACCAATTGGTTAAAAGCCAACTGCTCTACCAACTGAGCTAACGACCCTCTGTTGTGTGGCGCGTATATTACTGATTTTTATCAGTAATTCAACACCTATTTTGAAAAAATTTAAAAATAACGCGTCGGGTCGGTCATGCCGGCAGCAGAAAAGCCTTCTGCGCGCAGGCGACAGCTGTCGCATTTACCGCACGCCCGACCTTGATCGTCGGCCTGATAGCAGGAAACCGTCAGCGAGTAATCGACGCCCAGAGCGCTACCGGCCTTGACGATATCCGACTTGCTCAGGTTCTGCAGCGGAGCTCTGATTGTGAAGCCCTGCCCTTCCACACCGGCCTTGGTCGCCAGGTTAGCCATGCGCTCGAAGGACTCGACGAACTCGGGACGGCAATCCGGGTAGCCGGAGTAATCCACTGCGTTCACACCAATGAATATGTCCCGTGCGCCCAGCACTTCAGCCCAACCCAGCGCCAGCGAGAGAAATACGGTATTGCGCGCAGGCACGTAGGTGACCGGAATGCCTTCTGAGGGTGACTCAGGTACGGCAATGGAGCTGTCGGTCAATGCCGAGCCGCCAATGCCGTTGAGGTTCAGGCCAATGACCTTGTGCTCGACGGCGCCCAGATCGCGGGCGACACGTGCAGCTGCGTCCAGCTCGGCGCGATGGCGCTGGCCGTAGTCGAAGCTCATGGTGTAACAGGCGTAGCCCTCAGCCAGCGCCATCGCCACAACGGTTGCCGAATCCAGGCCACCCGACAGCAGGATCACGGCTCTTTTACCGGTATTGGTCAATTCATTCATCTCAGCGCCCCGGCTCGTCATCCCAAAGAATTTTGTGTAACTGCATCTGCAGGCGTACCGGCAGGTTATCAGCAACGATCCAGTCGGCCAGGTCACGGCCTTTAAGCTCGTGATGACTGGCAGAGAACAGAACTTCACCTGCACGACGCTCAAGGCCGTACTGGATGAGCTTGGAAACAGCCCAGTCGTAATCCTCGCGTGAGCAGATGACGAATTTGACCTGATCGTTCGGCGTCAGCAGCTCCATGTTCTCGTAGCGGTTACGCGAGACCTCTTTTGACCCTGGGGTCTTGAGATCGACAACGCGACTCACCCGAGGGTCAACTGCAGAGATGTCCAGAGCGCCACTGGTCTCCAGCGACACTTCATAGCCCGCATCACAGAGGCGCTTGAGTAACGGGATCGCGTTGGGTTGGGCAAGCGGCTCGCCGCCGGTCACGCAGACGTAACGAGGGCGATAGGACGCAACTTGTCCGACGATGTCGTCCAGCGTCTGAATAGTGCCGCCACTGAACGCGTAGGCACTGTCGCAATACTGGCAGCGCAGAGGGCAACCGGTCAGGCGGACAAATACGGTAGGCAGGCCAGCCGTACGGGTTTCACCCTGCAACGAGTGAAATATTTCGGTGATGCGTAATGTGTCTTGCATATCAGCCACGGGCGTAACAGCTAAACAGGCCGTCCGCCTCCGTCAGGCACTTCAAAGGACCCTGCCATTGCAGAATCCGGAAAAGCGTAAGGTGTACCGGAATTTCGGGGGCGAGATTCTAACGAAAAAAGCCGCGACTGGCGCGGCTTTCTTGATCAGCGGGTCAGGAGGTCACAAACGCTGAAGATCACGTTGCGCCAACTGGGCAGCCGATGTACCCGGATACTGGGCTACAACCTGCTGCAGAATGCCTTTTACCTTGTCGGTATGACCTAGGCGACGTTCAACATCTGCCAGTTTGTACAGAGAATCAGGCACCTTGGCATGCTTCGGGTACTGCTGGCTGACTTTTGCAAACGCCTGACCGGCACCTTGAAGGTCACCCTTGGCCAGGTTTACCTCGCCCAGCCAGTACTGGGCATTGCCCGCGTACGAACTGTTCGGGTATTTGCGTAGGAAAGCGGTAAAAGCCTGACTGGCCTTATCGAAATCCTTCGCCTTGATCAAATCGAAGGCAGCTTCGTAATAGAGCTTTTCCTTCGCCGGGTCAGGAGGCTCGGTGCCTGCTGCCGGAGCCTGGGCTGCTGAAGCCGAAGGCGTCCCACTGGCGTCGATAGCGCCACCAGAAGGTTGAGAATTATTGGTAGCCGGAGCGGCAGTGCCACTGGCTATACGTTGATCGAGTTCCTGATAACGCTCCAGAGCTTCCTGCTTCATGCGCTGGATATCGTTTTGCTGGACCTCTACAACACCGCGTAAGCGCGCGATTTCATCCTGCATTTGCTGCAGCTGCATGAACAGCTGACCTTGCGCCGAGGCAGGGGCCGTAACCCCTCCCCCGGCGTAGGCGCCGGACGTGCCATAACCCGCTGGCGGATAACTGCTGCTGCCAGAGCCAGAATTATTATCGACCACAGGTGCCGCACCCATCGCTGAAAGCGGAAGAGTGAGGGCCAAAACGGTTAGAGCACGTCGGCACGTTCGCATGTCAAATTACTTACGCAGTTCGACGCGACGGTTCTGAGCCCACGACTGCTCGTCGTTGCCGGTAGCAACTGGACGCTCTTCGCCGTAGGAAACCAGTTCCAGCTGAGCTGGGGAAACACCTTGCAGAACCAGGTAGCGTTGAACGGCTTTCGCACGACGCTCGCCCAGTGCCATGTTGTACTCACGAGTACCACGTTCGTCGGTGTTGCCTTCCAGAACAACGCGAGCGCCGTTAGCTTTCAGGTCTTTGGCGTGAACATCCAGAGCGCGCATGGCTTCTGGCTTCAGGTCCGAACTGTCGTATTCGAAGTAGAAGGTGGTGATTGCACGCAGAGCAGCTTCTTCGCTCAGGGAGCCGTCAACGGCACCAGAGTTAGCGCCGTAACCAGCGTTAGGATCAACAGCAGCACCGCCAGCGCCGGCGTTGTCGCCGCCCTTGGACGAGCAACCTACAGCTACAGCCATGGCCAGAGCCAGCGCAGCAAATTTACCAAACTTCAGCATTTCCATCTTGAAACTCCTAATGAACCCCAGTGTGTTAAGCAAAACGTGTAGCGCCGCGTCAGTTCAGGTAAGGGGACCAGGAAGGTTCTCTGACTTCGCCTTGAGCGGTAGGAAGCGGGAGCCTTACGCGTCCGTTAATGGACACGAGCATCAAGACTCCCCGGCCCTGCTGGCGGGTGGCGTAGATTACCATGGTGCCGTTGGGCGCAACAGTAGGCGACTCATCAAGGTTGCTATCTGTGAGGATTTTTACGCTACCGCGGGCCAAATCCTGCACTGCTACCTTGAAATTAGTGAAGCCGTCCTGCCTGTGAATCATCACCAGCGTCTTTTCATCGGCTGACAATTTCGGATTGGCATTGTAGTTACCCACGAACGTTACCCGTTCGGCACCACCGCCATTGATGTTCGTTTTGTATATCTGTGGCTTGCCGCCACGGTCCGACGTGAAGTATAGCGTAGACCCGTCCTTTCCGAAGAAAGGTTCGGTATCAATTGCACCGTCGTTGGTGACACGACTCAATTGACGCGAAGCCAGGTTGATTACATAGATTTCCGGGTTACCGTCCTTGGACAGAACGAATGCCAGCTTGTTGCCATCCGGGGACCACGCAGGAGCACCGTTCAGGCCTTCGAAGTTGGTGATCTGCTCGCGACGACCCGTATCGATATGCTGAACGAAGATGCGCGGACGCTTCTGTTCGAACGACACGTAAGCGATACGCTTGCCATCAGGCGCAAAACGCGGCGACAGAATAGGCTCGCGGGATTGCAACAGGGTTACCGCTCGAGCACCGTCGTAATCCGAACGCTGCAGAGTGTAACGCGTGTTGTTTTCCGAGAAGCGTTCGGCCGTCACGTACAACATGCGGGTAGAGAACGCACCCTTGATACCGGTGAGTTTCTCGAACGACTGGTCGGCGATGTAATGCGCCATGTCTCGCAGTTGATCGTTGGTACCGGAAACGTTACCGGTCAGTACCTGCTGCTCGGTAGCCACGTTGAACAGTGCGTACTGAATCTGCAGACGTCCGCCGGCTGGCGTGATATTGCCCACCATAACGTATTGGGCACCCAGCGCTTTCCAGTCACGGAAAATGACTTCGCTGCCTTGGGTCGGCAAGCTGATCATGTTCTGCTTCGGAATTGGCGCGTAATAGCCGGAGTTGCGCAGGTCGTTGCTCACGATCTCCGCCATGTCTTCCGGTAACACGCTCCCGCCCTGCCAACCGAATGGCACGACCGCAATTGGTGCCGCGCGGTCACTGCCACTGGTAACCAGAATGTTCTTTTCTTCTGCCGCCACTATTCCGGACGCGAAACAGAGAACGACCAGCAGTCCTCGAAAAAGGTTGATCACAAGGCTAGATCTCCAGGTGTGAATGTCATCTTGAATGAACGATAGGGAGCGAAGTCAGCCGGCTTCAGACCCTGCATTTCTGTCAAACGTCCAATGTTCTTCACCGCTGCAACTGCAGAGCTGTCGAACGGTCCGTCACCACTGGACTTTGCAATCGATACCGAAGCAATCGTACCGTCCGGCAACATCCCTATCTGCAACGTTACTGACATGTTGTTACGTGCAGAAGGAGGACGACTCCAGCCTTCCGACGCTCGAACACGGATCAGGTCATCGAAACTGCCTGCTGTTTCATCGCCACGCTCGTCAGCCAGAGCCTGTTGCCGTTCCGGTTTGTCGGAAAGCAAATCGGCCAGTGCCTGCGCCTTCTTGTCTTCGGCAGATTTGCGAGCAGCTTCCTGAGCCTTCTTGGCAGAGTCGGCAGCGGCTTTTTTCTTGGCGTCTTCGGCAGCCTTTTTCTTGGCATCCTCGGCAGATTTCTTCTTGGCGTCCTCTGCGGCCTTTTTCTTGGCCTCATCGGCAGCCTGTTTCTTGGCTTCTTCGGCTGCAGCTTTCTTGGCGTCTTCTTCGGCTTTTTTCTTCGCCTCGTCTTCAGCCTTTTTCTTGGCTATGTCAGCCAATTGCTTGTCTTCAGCCTTTTTGGCGTCAGCGACCTTCTTGGCTTCGTCGGCTTTTTTGGCATCGTCAGCCTTTTTGGCCTCCTCTGCTTTCTGCTCGGCCTTCTTGGCTTCGTCGGCTGCTTTCTGCTCTTCGGCTTTTTGAGCCGATTCTTCTTTCTTTTGTTCCGCAGCTTTTACAGCTTCCTGTTTGAGCTGCTCGATCTTTTTCTGCTCCAGCTGTTCGACTTCAGTTTGTCGCGCAGCGGTTTTCTTCGCCTCACCGGCAATCTTCTGGTTGGTCTGGGTAGTGGCCTGGCTCTTGGACTTGAGCTGATAGAGCGTTGCCTGAACGATAGGCTTGGCTTCGGGCAGATCCGGAGTCATGGCAAAGCTGACGAACAGCATGCCGAAAATCAGAATATGCAATGCCACGGCCCAGACACTGGGCCAGAAGTAGCTTTCCGAGGCGGACGGCTCTCGAATCGGCTGCATCAGGGTGCCTCGGTAATCAAGCCAACATTCCCGACCCCAGCCTTCTGCAGCCCGCCCATCGTGCCCATGACCGAGCCGTAATCGACGGTCTTGTCACCACGAATGAAAACCTGCGTCTGCTTGCCTGCGTCACGACCGGCTGCGACGATCTTGGTCACGGCGGCGGTCAGTTGCGGCAGGGTCATTGCCTTGTCCATCTGCTTGTCGGTATCGACTTCGCTGCCAAGGTTCCAGTAATAGGTCTTGTCAGCCTTGATCGAAATGGTCAGGACCTGATTGTTGTTGTCTTGCGGCAAAGCCTCGCTGGAGACCTTGGGCAAATCGACCTTCACGCCCTGGTTGATCATGGGAGCCGTCACCATGAAAATCACGAGCAGCACCAACATCACGTCGATGTAGGGCACTACGTTCATTTCGGCGACCGGCTTGCGTTTTCTGCGACGATCTCGAGCGATTAAAGCCATGGGGAATTACCTGCTCACTCTTCGCTGGTGTGCACTTTACGGTGCAGGATGGCTTGGAACTCGTCAGCAAACGTGTAATAACGGCTGATCAAGGTCTCACTGCGCGCGGCGAAACGGTTGTAGGCAATAACAGCCGGGATGGCTGCGAACAGGCCGATGGCCGTTGCAATCAGTGCTTCGGCAATACCCGGTGCCACAGTGGCCAGTGTTGCCTGCTGGGCAGTCGCCAGACCGCGGAAGGAGTTCATGATCCCCCACACGGTACCGAACAGACCGACGTACGGACTGGTAGAACCGACGGTCGCCAGGTAAGGCAGTCCTGCTTCGAGCTTTTCTTCCTCTCGGGAGATCGCTACGCGCATGGCGCGTGCCACACCTTCCATGACTGCATCAGGATCGACGCCGGACTGCTGACGCAGACGGGAGAATTCCTTGAAACCGGCACGAAAGATTTGCTCGACGCCCGAGTCCGGATCGGGGTTGCTGCCTGCCTGACGGTACAGCTTGGACAGGTCGATGCCCGACCAGAAGCGCTCTTCAAAGCTGTCCAGTGCGCGCCGACCTGCACGCAGCATATTGCTGCGCTGAAAAATCACGATCCACGAGGTGACCGAAGCGGCCACCAGAATCAGCATTACCAACTGAACAACAATGCTGGCATTGCTGACCAAACTCCACATGGAGGAATGGTCGACGACGTTAGCTTCCACGCTTTATCTCCTGCTCTGAATGTATGCCCGCGCCGCCCTGGTCGGCAAAGGCCGCTCGCAGAGCTTCGGGAATGGCCCGGGGTTTAAAACTATCGGCGCGTACACACGCCACCAGGAACTGCCCCTCGCAGAGCAGTGTTGCATCTGACGCCCGCCTGATCTGCTGTGTAAAACGCAGGCTGACACGGTTCAATTCGGTTACTTCTGCACTGACAAGCAGCTCGTCATCCAGCCGCGCCGGCTTGTAATAACGCGCCTCACTGGAGTGCACGACAAATAAAAGGTTTTCCTGCGCCAGTTCGGACTGGGCAAAGCCCAGATCCCGTAGCCGCTCGGTACGAGCCCGCTCCATGAATTTCAGATAATTGACGTAGTAGACGATGCCGCCAGCATCGGTGTCCTCGTAATAAACGCGACAGCGATGTGCGAACGACTGAACCCCGTTTTGCGCGCGCATACTCTAGTGCTTACTCCTCAGGTTGCCAATCGGCTCAGGCAACTGTTTTTCAACGTTTTGCAGCTTATTACCAGTATCGGCCGCAAGACTGGCAATGTGACCACAGGAACCCTGAATAAATTGCAAAGCATTACTATAAATCCGCCGGGTCATCGACAAAATCACCCGCTGCCGGCATCTCACCCATTCGCGAGGGGATATTCAGCCCGAAATGCAGGTACGCATGACGAGTGACCACGCGCCCGCGAGGTGTGCGCATGATATAGCCTTGCTGGATCAAATAGGGCTCCAACACGTCTTCAATTGTGTGACGTTCTTCACTGATGGCCGCCGCCAGGCTGTCGACACCTACCGGACCACCGTCAAACTTCTCGATCATGGTCAGCAGCAGACGCCGGTCCTGATGATCGAAACCGTGTTCGTCGACATCCAGCAGGTTTAGCGCCTTGTCAGCTGTCTGACGGGTAATCTGCCCGTTGCCACGCACTTCGGCGAAGTCCCGCACCCGACGCAGCAGGCGGTTGGCGATCCGCGGTGTTCCTCGCGCGCGCCTGGCTATCTCGAACGCCCCCTGCGGCTCGATGACCAGCCCCAGAATGCTGGCCGAACGCGACACGATCGTCGAAAGATCAGCAATATTGTAAAACTCGAGGCGCTGCACAATACCGAAACGGTCACGCAGAGGGTTGGTCAGCATGCCCGCACGCGTGGTCGCGCCCACCAGCGTGAAGGGTGGCAGATCAAGCTTGATCGAACGCGCCGCAGGTCCCTCACCGATCATGATATCGAGCTGAAAGTCTTCCATTGCCGGGTACAGCACCTCCTCGACAATCGGTGACAGCCGATGGATTTCATCGATGAACAGCACGTCATTGGGCTCAAGGTTGGTCAAGATCGCAGCCAGATCCCCTGGCCGCTCCAGCACCGGGCCGGAAGTACTCTTGATCGACACGCCCATTTCCTGGGCAATGATATTGGCCAGTGTGGTCTTGCCCAGACCGGGCGGGCCGAAGATCAGCGTGTGATCCAGCGCTTCGCTGCGGCCTCGGGCAGCCTGGATGAACAACTCCATCTGCTCGCGAACGGTAGGCTGGCCGATGTAATCGGCGAGACTCAGCGGACGAATCGCACGATCCATCTGTTCATCGCGATCACGGCCACCAGCGGCGGTAATCAGGCGGTCGGCGTCTATCACTTAACCCATCCCCTTCAACGCGCGGCGAATCAGATCTGCACTGCTCAAGTCTTTTTCCTTGATGGCGGAGACGGCCTTGCTTGCCTCCTGAGGCTTGTAACCCAATGAAATCAGCGCGCTGACTGCATCGGATTCGGCCGACGCAACAGGCTCGGCCTGATTAGGGCCATTGGAAACCAGTGCGAAGGTGCCTGGCAATGCCTCCCAGGCCTTGAAACGGTCCTTGAGCTCGACCAGCAGACGCTCGGCGGTCTTTTTGCCCACGCCAGGAATGCGCGTCAAGGCCGAGGTATCCTGAGCCTGAACACAACGCACCAGCTCATCGACCTCCAGACCCGACATCAAGGCCAAGGCCAGCTTTGGCCCTACTCCATTGAGGCGAATGAGCTCACGGAACAGCTCGCGCTCGCGCTTTTCGTAAAACCCGTACAGCAAATGCGCGTCTTCGCGCACCACCAGATGGGTATACAGCGTGACGGTTTCGCCGACATGCGGCAGCCGATAAAGGGTAGTCATCGGCACTTCCAGCTCGTAACCGACACCATTGACATCCAGCACCAGATGCGGAGGCTGCTTCTCGGCGATAGAGCCGCGTAAACGTCCAATCACGTTTCAGATCCTTTCGTGTTGCGTGTCGCTTGCGCGAAGAAATTAAACACAATCCGTCATAAAAAAGCGTGCGGGCGATGCTATCAGAGACGCAGCCGACCGCCGCGACTACGCGCAGTACTCAACCCATGCGGAATCAGACTGGAGCGCGTGTGCGCGTGACACAACGCAATCGCCAGGGCGTCGGACGCATCGATCTGCGGTTTCTGAGTCAGCTTGAGCAAATGCATGACCATCATCATCACCTGCTCCTTATTAGCGCCACCGGTGCCTGCAACGGCCTGCTTGACCTGAGTGGCCGTGTATTCGGCGATTTCCAGCGCCTCTTCGGCACCCGCCACGATGGCCGCACCTCTGGCCTGCCCCAACTTGAGCGCCGAATCAGCGTTGCGCGCCATGAAGACCTTTTCGATGCCCATAGTTACAGGCCCGTAAGTCTTGATGACCTCACGCACACCGCGATAGACGATCTGCAAACGCTCGTGCAGTTCGCCGCTGCCGGTGCGAATACACCCAGAGGCCACATAAACACAGCCGCGCCCGGTATCACGCACCACGCCATAGCCGGTAATTCGCGAACCGGGATCGATACCTAGAATAAGAGTCATAACGCCTGCAGCTTCAGAAGGTGACGCAAAAGCAATGTGCGCAGCATAAAGGCAGAAGCCGGAGGCCGATAGCTGCGTGATGCTCACAGCTTCGTTCCCCCGGCTTCTGACACGGTGCTACCAGTCGACGATCAGCCCAGTTGCTCCATGACTTCGTCAGGAATTTCCGCGTTCGAATAGACATTCTGCACGTCATCCAGGTCCTCAAGCATATCGATCAGCTTGAGCACCTTTTCGGCGGTTTCCAGATCAAGCACTGCGCTGGTAGTAGGCAGCATGACGATTTCCGCATCATCGGCCTTGAAGCCTGATGCTTCCAGCGCGTTGCGCACCGCATAAAACCCGGAGAACGAGGTAAAGACATCGATCGAGCCGTCTTCATTGGTCACGACATCGTCGGCGTCAGCCTCCATAGCCGCTTCAATCAGCGCGTCTTCATCAACACCGGTAGCAAAGGAGATTTGTCCCTTGCGATCAAACAGGTAGGCAACAGAGCCGTCGGTGCCGAGATTGCCACCGCATTTAGTGAACGCATGACGCACCGCGGCAGCGGTCCGATTGCGGTTGTCAGTCATGGTTTCGACCATGATCGCCACGCCGCCCGGACCATAGCCCTCATAACCCAGCTCTTCTACATCATCCCCGTCGGATGCACCCACGCCCCGCGCCACTGCACGATCAATGGTGTCGCGAGTCATGTTCGCGCCAAGGGCCTTGTCCAGCGCCAGACGCAAGCGCGGGTTGGAGCCAGGATCACCGCCACCCTGACGCGCAGCAACGGTCAGCTCACGGATCCACTTGGTGAAAATCTTGCCTTTTTTGGCGTCCTGACGCTCTTTGCGGTGCTTGATGTTGGCCCACTTGGAATGACCTGCCATTTCTCGCTCCAGATTCTTTTTGAAACACCTTCACCTTTCGCCCATGAGCCATCTGGCAAAAAGCTTCACTCGATAAGGGTGATACAGGGCACATCGTCGATGCGCCCTGCCCGGCATCACTCGGCCTTTGGCTGCTCGCGCAGACGAATATGCAACTCGCGCAGTGCCTTGGCATCGACAACGCCAGGTGCCTGAGTCATGACATCGGCAGCACTCTGGGTTTTCGGGAACGCAATCACTTCACGGATAGACTGCGCACCGGTCATCAGCATGACCAGACGGTCAAGACCAAACGCCAGGCCGCCGTGCGGTGGCGCACCGTACTTCAGCGCATCCAGCAGGAAGCCGAACTTCTCTTGCTGCTCGTCTTCGGCGATGCCCAGCAGTCGGAAAACTGCCTGCTGCATTTCCTTGCGATGGATACGGATCGAACCACCACCCAGCTCGGTGCCGTTGAGTACCATGTCATAGGCACGGGACAAGGCTGTCGCCGGGTTGGCTTCCAGCTCTTCAGGCGTGCACTTGGGTGCCGTGAAGGGATGGTGCAACGCGGTAAAGCTGCCGTCGTCGTTCTCTTCGAACATCGGGAAGTCGACGACCCACATCGGCGCCCACTCGCAGGTGTGCAGCTTGAGGTCGTTACCAATCTTGATCCGCAGAGCGCCCAGCGCCTCGCTGACAACCTTGAACTTGTCCGCACCGAAGAACACGATGTCGCCATCGACGGCGCCGACGCGGTCAAGGATGACATTCAGGTTTTCTTCAGGAATGAACTTCACGATAGGCGACTGCAAGCCTTCCGGCCCTTTCGCGCGCTCGTTGACCTTGATGTAAGCCAGACCTTTGGCGCCGTAGATGCTGACGAACTTGGTGTAGTCGTCGATCTGGCTGCGCGCCATGCTGGCAGCACCCGGTACACGCAGCGCGGCAACACGCCCCTTCGGGTCGTTGGCCGGACCGCTGAACACCTTGAATTCCACGCCAGTGAGCTGGTCGGCAACGTCTACCAGTTCCAGCGGGTTGCGCAGGTCAGGCTTGTCGGAGCCATAGCGGCGCATGGCTTCTTCGAAAGTCATGTGCGGGAAGTCACCGAACTCCAGGTCCAGAACTTCTTTGAACAACTGACGAACCATCTTCTCGGTCAGACCGATGATGTCTTCTTCGTTGAGGAAGCTGGTCTCGATGTCGATCTGAGTGAATTCAGGCTGACGGTCGGCACGCAGGTCTTCGTCACGGAAGCACTTGGCGATCTGGTAGTAGCGGTCGAAGCCGGCCACCATCAACAGCTGCTTGAACAGCTGAGGCGACTGCGGCAGCGCAAAGAAGCTGCCCGGGTGTGTGCGGCTCGGGACCAGATAGTCGCGAGCGCCTTCCGGGGTGGCGCGGGTCAGGATCGGCGTCTCGACGTCGAGGAAACCGTTCTCGTCCAGGTAACGGCGAATGCTGGTGGTAATGCGCGAACGCAAACGCAGCTTCTCGGCCATTTCCGGACGGCGCAGGTCGATGAAGCGATAACGCAGGCGCGTCTCTTCGCCAACGTCAGAGTATTCATTCAGCGGGAATGGCGGAGTTTCGGACTCGTTCAGCACTTCGAGTTCGTAACCCAGAACCTCGATGGCACCGGACGCCATGTTCGCGTTCACGGCACCGGCCGGACGAGCACGAACCTTGCCCACGACCTTGACGACGTACTCGCTGCGCACACGGTCAGCGGCGGCGAAGGAGTCTGCACGATCAGGGTCGAACACTACCTGAGCCATGCCCTCACGGTCGCGGATATCGAGAAAGATAACGCCCCCGTGGTCACGACGACGGTGGACCCATCCGCAAAGGGTAATTTCCTGGCCTTCCAGACTTTCGTTCAGTTGGCCGCAATAATGGCTGCGCATCATGATGGTGTTTTCACTTCTCGTAATTCGAATTCGGTGGCGCTTTCGCTCCTGGCTTGCGCTCAGTGGTGCAAGGCACCGGCACAAGGCTCAAACCAGCCCAGGCCCACGCAAAGTACGCCCGCTGGCAAGACGGGGGATTATATAGAGTTAATTGACACCGTGCAGCCGAACGAACCTGTGAGGCCCGGATAAGTTCGCGGTCGTTCCGTGCAGCCGGGCAGTGCATCCGCAGCAGAGAAGGCAGGCGCGCCGTGGCGAGCCCGCAGAATGAGGAGAGGGTCGAGCTAGGCGTGGGAATTTTCCAGACAGTCAGCCTTTAAAATATGGGCAACGCAGACAACGCGAATCAAACCGCTGAAATTCTTGACGCCGCCATAGCGCAAGTGCACTTCCCTGTCGATGTACGACAGCACCGCATTGACGGAGCATTCATTGGAACTGGCGATGCCCGACAGAATATTCCAGTACACGTTTTCCAGACGCAAACACGTTGCCAGCCCATTAAGCCTGACCGACTTCGAATGAGGCTGTGCCAGCGTCATATTGAAATCCTGAACAAAGGGATCGTGACGTATGTCCACCTCCCGATGTAAAACTTTAACCTCTTGATCAATCCCGCTGGTCATCATTACCACCCTCGAATCAATAAATTCAAAACACCGGAAGAAATATTCAAAAACACATAAATACCCGATGTATAAAACATTATTCGAGCTGCTATAACCAGCAGGCTCCGCAGCCTGTCACTGTAGGACATTGCCACAGAAATCAGCGGAATATCGTTAACACTTGAAGGGCGATAGAGCGAGTTAACAACAGGAAATAAAACAGTGGGTGATACACCGCGGATGACCATCATGCCCGGCTGACGCTTCGTACTGCCGGTCGCCGGTGCGCATGCGGTAACAGATGGGCGAGCCTCGCTGCCGCAGACGTAAAGCGGGCGGGCGACCTTCAAAGTCGCCCGCCAGTACCGTTACTTCGACTCGAGCATCGAGCGCAGCATCCAGGCCGTCTTTTCATGCACCTGCATGCGTTGTGTCAACAGATCGGCTGTCGGTTCATCGCTGACCTTGTCCAGAAGAGGAAAGATACTACGAGCAGTTCGGACAACGGCCTCTTGACCCTGAACCAGACTTTTGATCATATCTTCAGCACTTGGAACGCCCTCTTCTTCTTTGATGGAAGACAGACGGGCATACGTGGAATACGTACCCGGTGCAGGAAAGCCCAACGCACGAATACGCTCGGCGATAGAATCGACCGCCAGTGCAAGTTCGTTGTATTGCTCTTCAAACATCAGGTGCAGCGTGCGAAACATAGGCCCGCTGACATTCCAATGAAAGTTGTGAGTCTTGAGGTAAAGCACGTAGGTATCGGACAGCAGGTGCGACAGGCCGTCCACGATCGATTTGCGATCCTCTTCACTGATACCAATATCAATTGCCATGTTTCATGCCCTTTTAGTGAGGATTGAAAAGCCGTACTGCCCGCTACTCTATCAAGAGAACCCGACCGATGCAGCCTTCCGTTGCGGCGATGCGGCGGGAACGTTGCGCGGAGTAGATAGTGTTCTGGGGAGCACCCTTGTTGATGAGGCAACGAGCATGGCGAAAAATTCGTGTCTGTTTCGGTGGCTCGGGGGGAAGCCAGCCAGAACGCTCTGCTTGGGCACCTTCAGAGACATTGTGCCGAGACTTGCAAGTGACCCATGTCAGGCACGGTGGCCATAATCAATTGCTGATTTGAGTAGGATCGGGCTTTGCTGTTAAATACACGGCGTGTCGCCAATGAGTAGCCCTTCAGCATCGGCGCATAGGCTGGCCCACCGTTCGTGCATCACGCCTCATCTTGTTCAGAAGCGTACCGGGCGTTACCAGCTATTTCTTGTAATCCTTCTTGCATGTGAGCTTTTTAAAATGTTGAAAATTGTCCACCTGGTAACGGGAGCAGCTGCCCTGTTGCTTTCTTTCATCCCCAGCCTGCGTAGCGAGGCCATGTCTCCCTACCTGCAACAGCCCGACGCGCTTTACCTGGCTTTCTTCGGTCTGCTTAACCTGATACTTGCACCGGTAATCCCTTACTGGAATCGAGGCCCACGTCATAACCTGCAAAATCTGGTCAGCGCACTGCTTGTCATCGCAGTCGTCGTGCAGACACTCACCCTGCTTGTTCCGCTCCTGACCATTGCCGGGCAACCTGCAATCATGGTGAGCCTGGCAATCGCCGTGCTGGCTGTGGTTCTG
This sequence comes from Pseudomonas tremae, assembly GCF_001401155.1. GTDB lineage: Bacteria > Pseudomonadota > Gammaproteobacteria > Pseudomonadales > Pseudomonadaceae > Aquipseudomonas > Aquipseudomonas tremae. The sequence goes on along the minus strand of NZ_LJRO01000362.1, from coordinate 7,407 downwards.
CATCTGGGTGTCAGCTTCTACAGGTCGTACTCGCCTTCGCCCGCACCTCAAAACCACGACATGAGCAATCGCGATACAGGCACTGTGAAGTGGTTCAACACCTCCAAGGGCTTCGGCTTTATTTCCCGGGACTCCGGCGATGATATCTTCGTCCATTTTCGCGCCATCCGCGGTGAGGGTCATCGCGTCCTGGTCGAAGGTCAACGTGTCGAGTTCTCAGTCATGAATCGCGACAAAGGCCTGCAGGCCGAAGACGTGATTGCAGCCCTGCCCCGCCGCTGATTACTTCAGGCCATACCTTTAGTTTCAGGCAATAAAAAACCGCGACATCCCGAAGGGAGTCGCGGTTTTTTTATGGGCACAGCCCGATCAGTAGTGAGGTGGCGGCGCATCTTCCTCGAAGGTATCGAACTGACTGCCCATTTCTTCCTGACGCTTGAGCATGGCTGCCATCTGCTGTTGCAGGTGCTCAAGCTCACGCTGCTGCTTTATCAAGACATCATTGAGTGCCTGAATGGTGTCATCCTGAAAGGCCATCCGGCTTTCCAGCTCCATGACTCGATCTTCGAGACTCATGATTGCTCCCCCTCAAATCTGAAATCATTCGTCGTCAACGCCGGCTTGAGTCGCCGACAGATCGCTGCAAACTGCTCGTCGCTGTAGGCAACGGCAGCATGCTTGCCCCAGACGGGCGCGGGCCAGGCGACATCGTCACGCTTGCGCACTATGACGTGCATATGAAGCTGACTGACCACATTGCCCAAAGCCGCAACGTTGATTTTATCCGCATCGAAAACATCTTTCAGCATCTTTGCCAGCGCGTTTGTCTCCTGCCACAACTGCAATTGATCAGCAGGCTCCAGCTGAAAAACCTCGCTGATATCGGCCCGACGCGGCACCAGAATGAACCAGGGATAATGTGCATCGTTGGACAGCAGCAACCGACACAGGGGAAAGTCACCAATGGGCAAGGTATCTTGCTGAAGACGAGGGTCCAGAACGAACACGATAGGAAGCTCCTGATTGCCAGGTGGATGTCAGGCCAGCCCGGATGGATAAAGCTGGCGTTTGATAGTGGGAAGGATACGCGCGATAGGGCAATGCTTCACCTGCAGATAGCACGACGCACCAACGTGCAACCTTAAGTAGCATTACCGCACCGATTTGAAGCCGCAGCAGTGCGTGATAAGACCCCCTGGAGAGCTTGACGAGATAATGATGCAGCGACTCTCGGCCTGAGGTACATGAAAATGAAACAGTCCAGCCCCCACCATAGAGCCCTTCCAGAGAGCGCCCCAGGTTCAGGCACACGTAACAATGAGTGCACCAAAAACACACACTGTTGTTGCCGTACCAACACCGGGCCTTCGTTTTTTACCCATACGATGCGGCCAAGGGTAACGCTTGAGGAGGATAAAGCGCTGGCCATCTCAAGAAGAGGTGAAGATCATGAATTCTCATGAAATGTATATTTCCTTTTAAAACATAGAGTTAAAATTGCAACCCAATGCCAATTCTGATTTTTCACAAAATTTTTTCATTTTCGAATGATTTGTGCACGCTTGTTGCTTTATCACCCATATGATCACGGTGCCTCTGGCGGAAAACAGAGGTCACACGGTCAAGGGAAAACGGCCCGGTACGCCCATCGCCGTAAAGATTCTGAAAGGATAGAGCTGTATCTATCGCTACAAAAGTCAGCGTGATGTAGATTCCGCCGACCAAAAATAGAAAGAGCCGCCCAGATAAAAAAGCAGGTGGGACGGCACAAAATCTTCTAAAAACCAAAGGAGCAATCACGATGAGAGTGATGAAGTGGAGCGCAATCGCACTGGCCGTCACGGCTGCCAGCGCCCAACTGGCAACAGCGGCACCTTTCGTCAGCGATCAGGCTGAGGCCAAGGGTTTCGTTGAAGGCAGCACGCTTGACCTGAAGCTGCGCAATTACTATTACAACCGCGACAAGAAAGCCGGCGCTGCTGACGATCGTGACTGGACCCAAGGTATCTGGGCCAACTTCAGCACCGGTTACACCCAAGGCACCATCGGTGTCGGCGTAGAAGCTTTCGCTTACGCTGGTGTGAAACTCTGGGGCCCGGACAAATATTCGGGTTCGGGTAACCTGATTACCGACTCTGCCGGCAACAACGAAGACACACAGAGCAAGGCCGGTGGCGCTGTTAAATTCCGCGTTTCGAAGACTGAGCTGAAAGTGGGCGACATGCAGCCCACCAGCCCTGTGTTTGGAGTCGGCGGCTCGCGCCTGCTGCCTCAGACGGCAAGTGGTATCAGCCTCCAGAGCAGCGAGCTTAAGGGCCTGGATGTTGAAGCGGGTCATTTCTACTCAGGCACCAGCCAGGATGACACCAGTCACGGCGGCGGCATCTTCGCAAACTATGCTGGCGTTGAAGCCAAAAGCGCAGACTTTGCCGGCGGCAAATACGCTATCACCGATAGCCTTGGCGTGGCGTTCTACGCAGCCAAACTCGAAGATATCTGGGATCAATACTACGGTAACGTGAACTACGCGCTGCCACTGGGTGGCGATCAGTCACTGGCGTTCGACGCTAACATCTATCGCACCGTTGACGAAGGCAGCGCAAAAGCTGGCTCTATCAGCAACACCGCGTTCTCCGGCTCCGCAGCCTACTCGTTCCTTGCTGCGCACACCGTGACCCTGGCGTTCCAGAAGATCAACGGTGACACGCCGTTCGACTACATCGGTATCGGCGACAACAACCGCGGTGGCGATTCGATCTTCCTGAACAACTCGATTCAGTACTCCGACTTCAACGGTCCGGGTGAAAAATCCTGGCAGGCTCGCTACGACCTGAACATGACTCCGTACGGCGTGCCCGGCCTGAGCTTCATGACCCGCTACATCAAAGGTACCGACATCGACGGCACCAAAACACCTGCTGGCAGCGCTTATGCTGGCCTGTACGGTGCTGATGGCGAACACCACGAGACCAACCTTGAAGCCAAATATGTCGTCCAGACCGGCCCGGCCAAGGACTTGTCCTTCCGTGCTCGTCAGGCATGGCACCGCGCCAACGCCGACCAAGGCGAAGGCGACGTCAACGAGTTCCGCCTGATCGTCGATTACCCGATCTCGATCCTGTAATCGCAGTTCAGCACTCGTTAACCAAAGAAGCCCGGCTCATGCCGGGCTTTTTCATTGAGCCGGGAAAGCGCCCTCCCGCCACCTGCAAGCCCGCCCCGCCCTGTACGTCACCGGAACACCGCCGTACAATGCCAGGTCATTTCCAGTCTCAGCAACCGACAACGGCCAACCATGCGCACCAGTCAATTTTTGCTCGCCACACAGAAAGAAACCCCTTCCGATGCGGTCGTGGTCAGTCATCAGCTGATGCTGCGTGCCGGCATGATCCGCAAGCTGGCATCCGGCCTCTACACCTGGCTACCGATGGGCCTGCGCGTATTGCGCAAGGTCGAGGCCATTGTTCGCGAAGAAATGGACGCCGCTGGCGCTCTCGAAATTCTGATGCCCGGCATTCAGCCTGCGGAGCTTTGGCAGGAATCCGGCCGCTGGGAACAGTACGGCCCGGAACTGATGCGCCTGGTCGATCGCCACAACCGTGAATTCTGCCTGGGCCCGACCCACGAAGAAGTCATTACCGACCTCGCACGCAACGAGCTCAACAGCTATAAACAGCTGCCGATCAACATGTACCAGATCCAGACCAAATTCCGTGACGAGATCCGCCCGCGCTTCGGCCTGATGCGTGGACGCGAGTTCGTCATGAAGGACGCGTACTCGTTCCACGCCGACAACGCATCGCTGCAAGTCACTTACGATCGGATGCACCTTGCGTACAGCAATATCTTCAGCCGCCTGGGCCTGAAATTCCGTCCGGTCGAAGCCGACAACGGTTCGATTGGTGGTGCAGGCTCGCACGAGTTTCACGTACTGGCCGAATCCGGCGAAGACGATATTGTGTTCAGCAATGGCTCCGACTACGCAGCCAATATAGAAAAGGCCGAGGCGGTCCCTTCCGAGAAGACTCGCCCTGCCGCCACTGAAGAGCTGCGCCTGATCGATACGCCAAATACCAAGACCATCGCGCATCTGGTCGAAGGCTTTGGTCTGCCCATCGAAAAGACGGTCAAGACGCTGGTTGTGCATGCAGCCGAAGAAGGCAAGTTGATCGCACTGATCATTCGCGGCGATCACGAGCTCAACGAAATCAAGGCGAGCCAGCTGGAACAGGTTGCCAACCCGCTGGTGATGGCATCCGAAGCAGAACTTCGGGATGCCATCGGCGCTGGCGCCGGCTCGCTCGGCCCGCTGAACCTGCCATTGCCATGCATCATCGACCGCTCCGTCGAGATGATGAGCGATTTCAGCGTCGGCGCAAACATAGATGACAAGCACTATTTCGGCGTCAACTGGGAACGCGATCTGCCCGTTCCCACTGTCGCCGACCTGCGCAACGTGGTTGCAGGCGACCCTAGCCCGGACGGCAAAGGCACGCTGGAAATCAAGCGCGGCATCGAAGTGGGCCATATCTTCCAGCTGGGCACCAAATACAGCGAGGCCATGAAGTGCCAGGTGCTGGGTGAGAACGGCAAACCGGTTAATCTGGCCATGGGTTGCTACGGCATCGGCGTTTCACGCGTTGTTGCTGCCGCCATCGAGCAGAACAGCGACGAGAACGGCATTATCTGGAACGATACCCTGGCGCCATTCCAGATCGCACTGATCCCGCTGCGCTATGAAACCGACGCCGTCCGCGAGGCGACCGACAAGCTTTATGCAGAGCTGACCGCTGCCGGCTTTGAAGTGCTGCTCGATGACCGCGACAAGAAAACCAGCCCTGGCATCAAGTTCGCAGACATGGAGCTGATCGGTATTCCGCACCGTGTCGTGGTCAGTGACCGCGGGCTTGCCGAAGGCAATCTGGAATACAAGAGCCGTACCGAGTCGCAACCGCAAGCCATTGCGGTCGCGGATGTGCTGTCGTTCATCCAGGGCCGAGTGAAGCGCTGAGCCATAAGACGCACCTGCCTTATATGCAGGTGCGTCGCTCATCACACGCCCAATCCGCATCAGAGATCCCATGTTCAAACGAAGCACCTCAAGCCTCGGCAGCGCCGTTCTGTGCGCCTCTTTTCTTGTCGGCGGCTGTGCCAACCAACTGTCACAACGCAGTGAACACGAGGAGCGCGTCGAGCGAAAACTGCTCGAACATACGCTGCAAGTCGATATTGGCGAACCCAAGACACTGGAGTTGCCGCAACGTCGCGTGCGGATTCACGAGCACAAGTCTTTCGAGGTCACCGATTACGAGGTGACCCGGCACTATGACCGTTACACGCCTTATCAGCCGTGGCGGGAGATTTACGAGATCCCACTGGGCGCGGTTGCAGTGGTGGCTGGCGTCGGTGCGAATGTGGTCAACGTGTTTGCGCTGGGCAATTTGCCCGAAAGCATGACCAAGGACTGGATTCACTATGGTGTGGCAGGACTTAACCCGTTCATGAACGCCCCTTCTCACGGCCGCGCTCAACAGAACCTTGCGAGCATCGACGAAGTACAGAAGGACAAGCGGATCGAGAACTCCACATTGCCGTGGAATGAACGCCCGGTCATCGTCAAGGCCGGGACAGAAACCCATGAGCTGAGTACCGACCGTAATGGCATCCTGCGCATCAACCTGCTGGACAGCCCGTTTGCAGAACAGGACCTGAGCCGTATCACGCGTCTCTACATAAATGTCGAAGACGACCAGGACAGCGCTCACGCCAGTGAAAGCTTGCCGATCAGTCACTCGCTGCGCGGTAAATTACTGGAAGCGCACGCCCTGATCTATGACGACCTTGAGGATGACGAAGTCAGCCAATGGGTGCATCGTGTCAAACGTCTTTCTGATATGGGCCTGGAGGAAGAAGCCAGCGAGCTGGAGCAAAGCCTGATCGAACTGACACGCAACGACCCGCAACTGCAGACCGAGTTTCTCAAATCACTCGCCAGAGACGCCGGCCGCCTGGTCGCAGTACCTGCGCAGAGCCAATAGCGCGTGCGGCTGCGGGCCCACACCGCAGCCATCCGTTATCGCGAAAACAATTCCAGCTGCTCGTGCGCGGCACGCAAGTCGTGCAAGCGCACGCCAACCCCCAGCAGCCGAACCGGCCTGCCACCCCGCGCAAACGCCTGCGACAGCAACTGCTCGTAACTGCCCAGATCCCTCCCGGCGCCGGACTGCTCAAGCGTCGTCTGGGTGAAATCGTGAAACTTCACTTTGACGAATGGTTTGCCAGGACGGTACTGCCCCTCCAGCCTCTCCATTCTGGTACCCAGTGTCTCCAGCAGGGCTGGCAGCTTTTCGAGACAAGCGGCCAGGTCGGGCAGGTCCGTGTCATACGTATTTTCGACGCTGACCGATTGACGCCGGCTGTCGTTCTGCACAGGCCGGTCATCTATTCCATGCGCCAGACTCCAGAGACGCTCACCAAAACTGCCGAAGTCGCGAACCAACGCAAGCTTGCTGCGGCTTCGCAAGTCTGCGCAATCAAGAATACCTAACCGACCCAGCTTGTCTGCCGTGACTTTTCCTACGCCATGAAGCTTGGTCACAGGTAACGACGCGACGAAGTCCTCAACCTGGTCCGGCGTGATCACGAACAGGCCGTTGGGCTTTTTCCAGTCGCTGGCAATCTTGGCCAGAAACTTGTTGGGCGCGACGCCCGCCGACACAGTGATATGCAACTGCTTCGAGACCCGACGCCGAATATCCTGGGCGATGCGCGTGGCGCTACCGGAAAAGTGGCCGGCGTCGGACACGTCCAGAAAGGCCTCATCGAGAGACAAGGGCTCTATCAGGTCGGTGTAGTCCCGAAATATGGTATGAATTTCTCGTGATGCTTCTTTATAAGCCTCCATGCGCGGTTTGACGATGGTCAGGTCCGGACACAGCGTAAGCGCATGACGAGATGACATCGCGGAGCGCACGCCATAAGCACGCGCCTCGTAATTGCAGGTTGCGATCACCCCGCGCCGCTCAGCCGAGCCGCCCACTGCCAGCGGCTTGCCTGCGAGATCGGGCTCGTCACGCATTTCAATGGCTGCATAGAAGCAGTCACAGTCGATGTGGATGATCTTGCGTTGCGTCATGACCTGATGCGACTTTGGAATCAATGGCTGCGCAGTATCTCACCCGTATCAATAAGTGACACTCAATCATGCAAAGGCCATCCGAAAAATTGCCTTTACCGCCCTGCTACGCCACTCAAATGACCCGGTCCCCCCGTCATACGGGCGTCAAAGCCAGGTCGATGAGTCACGCTGTCTCGCTAACCGATTGAAGAAAAAGCATTTTTTTAAAACTAGCCATTGACACCCCGCCATCTCTCTGTAGAATGCCGGCACACAGACGCGGGATGGAG
>NZ_LJRO01000468.1 GCF_001401155.1 Pseudomonas tremae | reverse complement strand
CACGGTCGATGAGTGCACGCACGTCAACGATTCGGTGTGCCTGGACCCGAGCGGCGATTCATGGCTCGACCTGGCCGAAGGCAATGTGATCAAGGGCGCACGGCAAGGTGCTACGCCCCTCGATCTGCAGAACTGGACCCCCGGCCAGGACGTCGGCACGCTCGACCGTCGCCCTACCCTGGTGCACTCCAACATCGGCATGCGCGACGCATTGCAGATCCGCTACCAGACCGGCAACAAGCTGGTCCTGCAGGACGGCAATAAAGTGGTCGGCATTCTCGGGGATACCGAGCTGTATCACGCGCTGCTGGGCAAAAACCACGGCTAAGGCCTGAAAATTAAAGTCTGAAACCGACAAGCCC
>NZ_LJRO01000336.1 GCF_001401155.1 Pseudomonas tremae | reverse complement strand
GCTCGGTCTGGTAAATCGGTCTCCGTACAGGATCGCAAATTGATTCATTGCCACTTTCCAGTCGTGTGCCGCATGACCCCAGTTGGCGGTGATGTTGCGCAACCCAAGCCATATCAGTTTCGTCGCGGCCTCATCGGTCGGGAAGTGCCCTCGAGTCTTGATGATCTTGCGTAACTGGGCATTGATGCTCTCGATGGCATTGGTCGTGTAAACCACTTTGCGAATGCCCGCCGGAAAAACAAAAAACGGTATAACCCGATCCCAGGCGCGACGCCATGCAGCAACTACAGTCGGATACTGCTTGCCCCAGGGGCCCGCTTCAAAGGCGTTAAGCTCTTGCTCAGCCACATCTGCATTGATCGCCTGGTAGATCGGCTTGAGTGCTTTG
>NZ_LJRO01000351.1 GCF_001401155.1 Pseudomonas tremae | reverse complement strand
TTGCTCGGAGCATCCCTAGGGATTGTCTGAAAAGTCAGCCCGCAAGCATCTTTCGATGCATACCCAGTGTGACCATGGCTTTAAAGCTACTGGCCAGTTTGTCGTAATGCGTACAGATCCGACGTTTTTCCTTGAGCAAGCTGAACAGCCGCCCAATACCGTTGCGTTTTCTGCACTGAGTCCCGTCAAACAGCCGAGGCACGCCAGGTCGAGGCTTGCGGTGCATCCTGCGCAGAGGAATCACCGGCTGCATGCCTTAGCGATCGCAGTACTGACGCAAGATCTGGCTGTCATGACCCTTGTCGGCAAGCACATAACGGCAATGCTTGCGCGGGTGCCCCTTGCTGCCAGGAAGGCTGATCTGATCCAGCAACGGCGTGAAATAGCGCGAGTCAGCCTGTTCGCCAGGCGACAGCAGGATGGCCAGCGGGAAGCCATGGCTGTCGCAGGCTAGGTATATCTTGGTATTCAGCCCGCCCCCGCTTCGGCCGAGACAGTGATGTGGCAGTTCCTGCGGGCTCTTTTTTTCCAGCGCCGCTGGCTGTTCGGGTGGCCCAGATTGGCGTGGAATCGAACATACAGGTGTCCAGATCGATGAAACCGTCTTCTCGCAAATGAAGATGAAGGTGGCGCAGAACCTGCTCGAACGTGCCGTTGTAACGCCATTGTCTGAAACGCTAGTAACCGGTCTTCCAAGGCCCGAAACGTTCTGGAAGATCCCGCCATTTGGCACCAGAGCACAAAATCCAGAAGATCCCGTTAAGCATCTGACGATCATCTCGCCTTGGCCGCACCATGTATTGAGGAGAAACAATGGCTTCAATGATCGCCCAACGCTTAGATGAAATTTCATAACGGCTTGTCATACCGGCTCTCCTTGCAACCAGAGGGCATCATTCTAGCCAAAGCGACTTTTCAGACAAACCCTAGGGCTTCGGGTGATGGCAAAAAAAAGTCACACTAAACTAAACTGGTTTTGGCTGCCCCCTTATTGGTGACTACCTCAAGGATCGCCCGTCCCAGAGCACGAATGTCGGGTTCTTTCAAAATAGAGTGATGAGTTCCCCTGACGGAGATGATTTGCAGTTGCTCCTTGGGGATAAGCCCCCCCCAACCAATGCTGATATCACTGCGACTTTCTCCGGTCGCCGAGAATAAAGTGAGGCGTGTCGGTAGCGCTGGCGGAACGTAACGGTAGAGGGCCAGACCGATACTGTGGATCAGTGCCAGGTATCTTTTTGCGAGATCACTATCTATCCCTTCGGGAAGCAGACCTTGAACTTGCGTATAAGCCAATAAGGCCTCGAAATCCCGAGCAGCAGCCAGGTGGCTGACAGCCCCGTGACGTGCATCAGGGGACAAAAGCCTCAACAAGGCTTCGATCTCAGGCGTCTCATAGGGATGAGCGTGTTCAACCTCCTGCGCATTAAACAAATGCCTATAGTCACTGGTGGTGTCGATAAGCCCGAGAAACTCTACTGTAGCACCGGCCCCTATCAACTGATGGGCAATTTCATAGGCGATCGTTCCCCCGGCAGACCAACCGGCGACGCGATACGGCCCATCCGGCTGTATATGGCGGATACCCTGAATGTAGCGTGAGGCCATTGCCTCGATAGTGGTGAGGTGCTCCTCTCCGATTTGCAGTCCGCTCGCCGAAAAGCCATACACCGGGATATCAGAGGAAATTTGCTTCGCCAGCTGTTGGGCATAACCAATATCCCCTGAGCCTTCATGAATGAGGAACAAGGGGTATTGAGTCCCCTCTTTGCGAATGGTGGTTAGATTCGGATGAAGAGACTTGTTCAAACCACTAAGACAAGACGCGGCAAGTTCACAGATTGTCGGATGCAGGAACAGATCGCCCAATGCCACTTCGACCTCGAAACGCTCACGTAGGGACGAAACCAGTTGCACCGCCAGTAACGAATGCCCGCCCAGTTCAAAAAAATGGTCATGGCGACCCATCCGCTCCAGCCCCAGCAACGCCTTCCAGATCTCTGCCAGCGCATGCTCGATTTCACCTACCGGCGCCTCGTAACCACGACTGGCATAAGCGTCGTCTTCCGGCGCCGGCAATGCCCGTCGATCCAGCTTGCCGTTCGGCGTTAGCGGGAAACTCTCCAGCGTTACAAAGGTACTCGGAATCATGTATTCGGCCAGCCCTTGCGACAGTTGCTCGCGCAACTGCGTCGCCGACAACACGGCACCTTCATGCGCTGTCAGATACGCCACCAGGCGTTTGTCTCCGGGACTGTGCTCGCGCGCCAGTACCACTGCCTCCCTGACCCCGAGACAAGCCGCAAGCTGCGACTCGATCTCGCCCAGTTCGATACGGTAGCCCCGGAGCTTGACCTGATCGTCGTTACGCCCCAGGTACTCGATATTGCCGTCCGCCAGCCAGCGCCCCAGATCACCGCTCCTGTACATCCGCGCCGCCGGCCCTGCACTGAACGGATCCTCCAGGAAACGCTCCGCCGTCAATTCCGGTCGATTCAAATAACCGCGGGCGACCCCTACTCCGCCGATATAAATCTCGGCGCTGATCCCGATGGGCACTGGCTGGCCGTGCATATCCAACAGGTAAATCCGTGTATTCGCTATCGGACGGCCGATCGGAACGATCCCGATCTCCTGCTCTGCCACGTAATGCCATGCAGTGACGTCAATGGCTGCTTCGGTGGGTCCATAAAGATTATGCAACTCGCTTTTCGGGAAATGCGCCTGGCTTTGCAATTGCAAAGTATGCGGCAGTGTTTCTCCACTGCAAATTACTCGCTTGAGCGTCGAACACCGCCCTGCTGGCGTCTGATTGACAAAGGCCTGCAGCATGGAAGGAACGAAGTGCAGCATGCTAATGCTTCGGCGCTCGATCACTTCCATCAGGTAGTGAGGGTCTTGATGGCCTCCGGGGCGGGCCATGACCAGCTGTGCTCCGGCAAGCAGAGGAAGAAAGATCTCCCAGACCGATACATCGAAGCCGAATGGAGTCTTCTGCAAGACACAATCGTCGGCCCCGAGCTGGTATTCACTCTGCGCCCACCACAACCGGTTTACGACGCCGTTATGCTGGTTGGCCACACCTTTGGGTTTACCAGTGGAACCTGAGGTATACATCACATAGGCCAGGTGCTGCGGCTTGATGGTCGGCACCACGGGATTATGATCAGCCTCAACCTCCCAGTC
>NZ_LJRO01000124.1 GCF_001401155.1 Pseudomonas tremae | reverse complement strand
CCCATAAAGTGCTTGATGAGATCCGCCATCGCTTTGCGGAGATCCATTACCCCGCGCAGCCGACCGATCTGTTTTGCACTTTCAGCGCCGGGGTCGTTTCTCTGGGGGCTAATGACGACAGTCTGAGCCTTGCGTCACAGGCGGATACTGCGTTGTACTGCGCCAAGCACGCGGGCCGCAATCAGGTGCATTCGGCGCTGGTGGATGTGCCCTATAACGTCGTGTTGACGGAAATCGAGGCCTGATTCGGTTTCAGTCCTGGCTTTCGATCAGCTTTTGCCGCTCTGCCGATTTGCCGGG
>NZ_LJRO01000471.1 GCF_001401155.1 Pseudomonas tremae | reverse complement strand
GCATGGCAGATCTGGCCATGCACGCCGCCACGACGCTCACCGAACCTCAAAAACGCTTCTCGGTGCAGCAGGCTGCGCACATCCAGAAGAGGGCGCCGATCAGCCAGATATCGAAGCGATACGCTTCATTGAGAGCATCACGGCCGGTGAAGCTGATGACATGCAGATCCGTCTGGCAGTCGGTAATCGCCAGTATGATTGGCATTTGCAGGTCCTTGCGCATCTGCGGGGCTCTCTACCTTCAAAATCAGGGTGCGCAGGTTACGGAATACCTTGGCCTAAAAGCATTGCTGCAAGGTTTTTCGGAAAAAGACTACAAGCAGTGATGGAAAGCGGATGATTGCCGTCGGCCCGATTGGCAGCCATCTTAGCGAGTTCGTTCGAGCAATGTGCGCGGCGGGGGTTTCATC
>NZ_LJRO01000065.1:19086-21548 GCF_001401155.1 Pseudomonas tremae | reverse complement strand
CGTCAGGACTACGCATACGACGACGGCGACCGACTGCTGTCAATCGAGCGCAAGCCGACGGACACTGGCAGAAAGCTCGGCGTCAGCGCTGAGAAACTCGAATTTGCCTACGACCTGCTAGGCCGTCTCGTCAAAGAGACCACCCCGCAGGGCGCACTGGCCTACGAGTACGATCCACTCAGTAACCTGACCACGCTGACGCTTCCCTCCGGCCAGCACCTGAACCACCTGTATTACGGCAGCGGTCACCTGCACCAATTGAACCTCGATGGCCAACTGATCAGCGACATGGAGCGTGACGACCTGCACCGCGAGATCTATCGCACCCAGGGTACGCTCACCAGCTGCTTCGGCTACGACAGCATGGGGCGCAAGGCTTGGCAGTACGCCACAACCCTGCCCGCTGAGAAACTGTCACAGATCCAGAACCCGCTCATAAAACCAGAGCGCTACGTCGAACATGCCTACAACCCGATTCACCGCCGCTACGAATACGACCCGGCAGGCGAACTGAGCCGCACTCTCGACAAACTGCGCGGCGAAACCCGTTACGAATACGAAGCCAATGGCCAATTGCTGGCGCGCAACACCGGTCGAGTCGTCGATGGCGAAGAGTTCCGCTACGACGCTGCGGCCAACCGCCTCAACTTCAACACCAGCCGCTTCGACCACGTCAAAGACAACCGCCTCAAACAGTGGGCGAACCAGGAGTACAGGTACGACGCCTGGGGCAACCTGATTGAAAAAACCGTCGGCATCGTGCGCTGGCAAACCTTCACCTACGACTGCGAAAACCGCCTGGTCAAAACCGAGACCATGGCTGACACGCAGGTGGAAAGCACCAGCAGTTATCAGTACGACAGCCTGGGCCGACGCGTAGGGAAACAGTCCGAGATCAAAGGCCACACCGAACACAAACACTTCCTCTGGCAAGGCCTGCGCATGCTGCGTGAAGAAAGCCCCGGCCAGAGCAGCCTGTACCTCTACGAGCACGGCAGCTACGCGCCGCTGGCCCGCGTGGATCAGAAGGAAGGCGAAGCCGAGAACAAGGTCTACTACTTCCACACCGACCAGATCGGCACACCACTGGAAATGACCGACGCCGAAGGGCAAATCGTCTGGCAGGCCAAGTACCGGGCGTGGGGTGCTGTTGAAAAGCTGGTGGTGAACGAGGTTGAGCAGAACCTGAGGTTTCAGGGGCAGTATTTTGATGCCGAAACGGGGCTGCACTACAACACGTTTCGGTATTATGACCCGGAGATTGGGCGGTTTACTACGCAGGACCCGATTGGGTTAGATGGGGTATTTAATCTTTATCAGTATGCGCCAAATACACAATCTTGGATCGATGCTCTAGGGCTAGCGTGTGATAAATGGACCGTCAATTCACATAAAGCAAATAAAAGCGCTGTGAAAGGAAAAAAACTCGGCTTGGATTCTCATCATGTGGGTCAGAGGGACTTGATGAAGGATTTGGTGGAAGGTTATGATCCTGCAACTGGGCCAGCAATGCTGGTGCCGAAAGTCGGACACACTAGTTTAAAGGGTAAACTTGGAGTAGTCTCTCGCAGCAAAATAAACCCTACCACAAGGCTACCATTCACGAGCGCAAGAGATGTTTTGGCGCGTGACATTAAAGAACTCAGACGAGTTTACCCAGAAGTGCCTAATACAAAGCTACAAGAACTCATTCAACTCAACAAATCTATGTATCCAGAAATGCGTTAGCCGGAGTCCTTATGTCTTTAGATGAAAATTTTGTGCATGCTATATATGATGAGCTGTTCGAGGAAAATTTCAACCGATACAAAGAGATTTTGAACCAGCCTATCGATGATGGCAAAGACTCCTTTGCTAGAGCTAGAAACGCTCTGGCATTGCTGGATGAAACTGAAAGATCTCAAGTAATAAATTTTTTTAAAGTGGTAATGTTTGATAGTGCGTCTGTGATTTTAGGAACTTTGGATGGCGTACATTTTCCCGATGATTTAGATGGAGACTTTTTGCTTCTTTGCGACGGCAAAGAGATTCAGGGTAGTCTTGCTGATATTTTCATTGGAAAAGCACAAGATGCCGGGGTTTACGAGTAGCTCGTTGACTGCAAGAGACAAAAACAATAAAAGCTCTACCTGCCCCTTATCTAAAATAAGTCTGCGTAGAGCTTTTAGCTAGGCGATAAGCTTTTAAATTACAGTATTTAGGTATTAGCTAGCGTTCTTTAAAAATTAAGTTGGACGATAGAGTGTTGAGATCACTTCAGCCTCCTTCCTATCGCATCATCAAAATGTAGACTCCATTCACAGCTTTTCCTACACCGACCGCCTGATCGAAGAAAAGCGCATCGACAACCTCACTCGCCGTTTCAGCTACAACCTCGGCGGGCACCTGACACAGGTCGAGGAAATCGGCTACGGCGAGAAAGGCGAACAGCCACGGCGCAGTACCCATCTGGAGCGCGACCC
>NZ_LJRO01000065.1:0-19062 GCF_001401155.1 Pseudomonas tremae | reverse complement strand
CGATCCACTCAGTAACCTGATCACGCTGACGCTTCCCACAGGTCAGCACCTGAACCACCTGTATTACGGCAGCGGTCACCTGCACCAATTGAACCTCGATGGCCAACTGATCAGCGACATGGAGCGTGACGACCTGCACCGCGAGATCTATCGCACCCAGGGCACGCTCACCAGTTGCTTCGGCTACGACAGCATGGGGCGCAAGGCGTGGCAGTACGCCACAACCCTGCCCGCTGAGAAACTGTCACAGATCCAGAACCCGCTCATAAAACCAGAGCGCTACGTCGAACACGCCTACAACCCGATTCACCGCCGCTACGAATACGACCCGGCAGGCGAACTGAGCCGCACCCTCGACAAACTGCGCGGCGAAACCCGTTACGAATATGAAGCCAATGGCCAGCTGCTGGCGCGCAACACCGATCGAGTCGTCGATGGCGAAGAATTCCGCTACGACGCTGCGGCCAACCGCCTCAACTTCAACACCAGCCGCTTCGACCACGTCAAAGACAACCGCCTCAAACAGTGGGCGAACCAGGAGTACAAGTACGACGCCTGGGGCAACCTGATTGAAAAAACCGTCCGCCATCAGCGATTAGAAAACTCATTGATCTGAATAAAGAGATGTTCCCAGAGGCCTTCCTGAAGTAGGATTGATAAAATGACTCCTCAAGAATTTGTTGACGTTATTAGACTTGTTGTTAGTGATGCTGCTATATCTGACACTATAGATGTCATATCTTCGCCTCCGGGAAGGAGACCAGATAAAAAACTGGTAGAAATTTCCGAATTTTACAATCAACAAGATACAGCTGAAAAAAAAACATATTGAAGAAATAATAAAAAAATCAGTAGAGGAAGCTGTTTTCGGCTTCTTCTGCGTATTAGATGGAGTGCGCGCGATTGAAGACTCTGGACGTAAGGGGGAATTATCCCTTATCTACGAAGGAAATATGACGACGAAACTGAATGGTGATGCCAACCTGCATGACCTCTACAACAACTAACAACGATCCCAACTTATAGACTTATAACTTATACACCATCATCACTTACTATTTGCCCCCCTTAAAGGGGGGCTCTAAATTCCTGGCTTATCACTACCTTCATCAGAAGCCAGGAAAAGCAGTAGACTTTATTTTTACTGCGCCTTTCAATCTTTTCTTCAAAAAAAGCGATAGAAAAAAATTGGAGCCATGTATAATCATTGGGCCGAGAGATGCATATTCAATTGAGGTATATATGTTAAAAGAATTTTCTATTTTCACTAATACCGCAACTATTTCAATATTTGACATTGATGCGATTAAGCATAGAATTCCAGATTCTCCTGACTGGTGGAGCATCGTGGAGGATGAGATCCTTGAAGTAAACAAGGGCAACATCGCTGTTCTTGGTTTAGGAGATGATGGTGACTATACTATTAAAGTGTCGGAAGCTATTGAAGGTGAAACAGGCACACTCAATCTACACTTCCCATCAGGCAACGTTTTTGTTGGGGCAGGAGAGGACACGTCTGGAGGCGACCTTGAACCAGATGGGTCTGATGTAATAGAAGGAGAAACCTTAAAATTCGCCCCTGGCAACTACAGCATGAAGTTTGCTCGCTCAGGAAATGTAATAGAACTCTGCTTTGAGCCTACATCATAAAAATACAACTTTATAAAAGAGCCTGTTCGGATATAAAAAATTAAGACATGGAGTATGATGCCCACTTATAGTTTAAAGCTCTTTAAAAATCGAGCTGACAGAGGAGGCCATTAACATTTGTTAGCTTCCTTCTAGTTAATGCGGTTTATAATCTACATATACCTGTGGTGGAATGGTCTCGCTCAAGTCGTGCGCTTTCAGGGCTGCTCGGGCAAAAAGCACGTACTACCGATATGACGAGCGCCATTATTTGGTGGCCGTCACAGACGCGCTGAACAACACCACCCTGTAGCGCAAGCCCGACGGCGAAGTGCTGCGCATCAACCACACGGATGGCACCAGCGAGACCTTTACCTACAACGAACTGGGCCAGGTCCTGACCCACACAGATGGCGAAGGCCAGACCATCACTTACGAATACGACAAGGCCATACGCCTCGTTGCCCTGACCAACGAAAACGATGCGACCTACCGCTTTGCCTACGACGACGCAGATCGTCTGATCGAAGAAAAGCGCATCGACAACCTCACCCGCCGTTTCAGCTACAACCCTGGCGGGCACTTAGCAAAGGTCGAGGAAATCGGCTACGGCGAGAAAGGCGAACAGCCACGGCGCAGTACCCATCTGGAGCCCGACCCGATTGGGCGCCTGCTGGCCAAAGTCAACGACGATGCGCGTCAGGACGAAGCATACGATAACGGCGACCATGGCTGACACGCAGGTGGAAAGCACCAGCAGTTACCAATACGACAGCCTGGGCCGACGCGTAGGAAAACAGTCCGAGATCAAAGGCCAGACCGAACACAAACACTTCCTCTGGCAAGGCCTGCGCATGCTGCGCGAAGAAAGCCCCGGCCAGAACAGCCTGTACCTCTACGAACCTGGCAGCTATGCACCGTTGGCCCATGTGGATCGAAAGGAAGGCGAGACAGGGAACAAGGTTTACTAAGGCGGGTAATATCACTCCGCAAACGAAGTGAAGCGACAACCCCATCTACCAAGAAGACAACCGCCCCACCACAAACCCACCAAGGAAGAACAATGGGTAAACAATCTCGCAGCAAGCCGGCTTATCTGGAGCCCATGGCGATGTACCGCAGCCACGTCGCTGCTTTCCGCTCGCGTTATCTGATGTCCTTTCTGACACCGATCTTCATGGGCATATTCTCCCTCGCCATCACCGCGGGCATTGTGGTGGATGCGTACTTTCCGAATGATCTGGAGCGAACGGGCCAGTCGGTGATGCTCTTGATGGGGGTGACACTGGTCTTGAGTTTCGGCGGCATCATGATGAGTCGCGGGCACGCCTGCGGGGTGTGGATATTGGCGGCCATTCTGGTGGGCTGCTTTTTGGCTGTGTTGCCGACTGCGCCTGCGCATTGGCGGCGCTTTGAGCTGATGTTTTACGCACTGGGGCTGCTTTTCCCGCTGCTGGGCCTTTTGTCGCTCAACAGCCAGCGCGGGCGGGAATTGCGCGTGCAATGGAGAATTATTCGAGCCGAGCGCAAAGAGATTCGCCAGGAAATGCGTCGCCGCAAGGATCTTGAGAAACATCGTGAAAACCTGCGCAAGAGAAAAGCGCTCCGCAAATGATCAGGGTTCTCTCGAGACTTTCTCGCGCCCAACAAAAAACCCGCCGAAGCGGGTTTTTCCAAGACCATCCCGACTCCCTGTCGGCTGCCTCCCAGGCAATGGTCGGTCATCCTTGACCCTGATGAACTCCTGTTCACCAGTTGATGGATCCAATGCTACTGACCTTGCGTGGGCTCGGATATAGCCGACTTCCTCCAGCGCGTGTAAGCCTTTCGCTATACCGTGTTCTTTCTCAGGGGCAAGAAACAAACGGTAACGGCGTAGTAAGCCGTCATTAAAGTCCATACAATCGCCCGCGCACGATGCAAAATAGTAAGCCAGAAACACAGGATTTCCCGGAAGAACACGTCATCCCAACGGAACATGAGGAGTAGATCCATGAGCACAGCCGATCAGACTCAAAGCACTGGCAAGTACAGCGCCAAGTGGCAGGAGCGCTTCAACTTTTTCGAGACTTACGGTGCGCCGAACGACCCACGCTTCAAGCCGGCGGTAAACGCGCTGCCTGACTTCAAGAAGAAGCTGCTTGTTTGCGCCAATATCATCGCGTTTTTCTTCGGCCCGATTTATTTCTTCGTGCTGGGGTTGTGGAAGAAAAACCTGGCGCTGATCGGCATCATCATCGTGGTCAACATCGTGCTGAGTGTGCTTTTCGGGATCCTCGGAATGGAGGTTCCAAAAGCATTGGGCACAGGCTTGAACATCGTATTTTCCTTGATGTACTCCCTGACGGCTAATTACTCCTACTACCTCAAGGAAGTAAAAGGCGAGCAAGGCTGGAACCCGTTCAAAGGCATGCGTCTCTGACCTGAAGATGTAGCCAGCTGAATGCGCTTGGGGCCGCTCTCACAGGAGGTGAGTCCATAGCGCACCCGCCCCTCTCGATGAGGTGGCGGGTTCGCTGTGGATAAGTGGCCACCAGGCGTTGTCATTGCCCCTCGACCAACCTCAATTCCCCATCCGCGTATCGCACTTCCCTTCCCACCCACGCCATATCGACGTTCGGCAGCACCGCAGAAGGTTTGCGCAGTTCGCGCAGCAATGTAGACCCGTGGGAAAGCCGCCCGCCCATGCGCGCGATCACGGCGCGTGCGTTCTGGTAGTGCGCGTGGCGTCCTGGGTCAAGGGTGTCTTCCAGCAAGATATCCTCGCCAAGAATGCCCTGCACCTGCCCTGGGTAGATCATGAAACCGGTGGCCTGTTCTGTGCCTTCGCGCCCGTCCTGCCAGAAGCTGCCATCACGGCTGCGAATGTCTGGATGAGGTGCAAACCAGTACTCTCTATCCGCAATGGGCATGGCGTGGTGCAGGTGGAAGAACAGACGCATCAGGTTGTCGCGGTACCACTCGCGCACTTGCAGGTAGTAACCGCGCATGCCCGGCAGACCTGTGCGGTGTGCTACGCGAATGAAACCCGGCCAGGCCGGAAATGCCTGCAATGGCAGGTCCGTGGAAGCCGGGCGCGGCGTCGCGGGGTCGGTTTCCCAGGGCAGCCGATGCGGGCAGTGTTCGAGGTCGTCGTACGCGGTTGGCGGACGTCCCAGCAGATCACCGCCGCTGCTCGCCAGCGAGGTGGCGATGCACAGGTTGCCCTGCACGACGAATACGTAGAAACGGGTGAACCAGTCGGCGAGTTGTTTGCCGTCTGCGCCTTGGGCGGTCAGCGTATGCAGCTCCCGGTCAAACCGATGCAGTTGCTGCTCCAGGGTCAGCAGATGGCCACGTGCAATGCGCTGCATGCGCAGAAACAAGGGCAGCGACCACAGCACGCGCAGTGGTTGCCAAGGCAGGTGCGGGGTCGCGCCGCCGACTTCACCGGCATAGCTGCTGGACGCAATGCCCCAGTCTGCCAGCCGAGCAAGAAACAAGTCGTTGTTGATGTAGCACGCCGCACCGAACAGTGCCGTGAACGGCTCGTTGTCCTGCAATATGCGTGGGTCCCAGCGCGCCATAATTGCCGGGATGCTGCTTGCAGCTCGTCGCTGAGCGTATTCCACAAAGCGGCTGGGCTGAGGCGGCAGGATCTCGGCAATGTTGGCGGCGGTCAGGTGCCTGCGCCAGCCATAATCACTGATGGGGCGATACTGCAGCAGCCATAGCTGGCTGCCGTCCCAAGCCCACTCGACGTCGCCTGGCACGTAATGGAAAACTCGCAGAACACCTTGCAGGAAGTCCCAGAGCATCTCCTGAGTCAATCCATGAATGGGCCTGAAGCTGCCGCTGCTCCAGGCGTCGCCGAGGCGCGAGATGATCGCTCGCTCGGGGCTCGCCTGACCATCGGCCAGCGACTCCAGATGGCCTTCGACCCACTCCAGCTCGATCGACAGGTGACGCACAAACGCGATACCGGAAAGCACCGGCGTAATGAAGCGCTGCACCACAACCTCTTCGACCCCGGCGCTGTGCAGCTCTGCAATGCGCGCAGGCACGTTATGGGCAGGCTCGCGAAGAAAGGTGGTGCTCAGACCGGCATTTGCCGCATCGGCCTGATCCTCGCCGAAGCTGGACGAGCGCACTGCCCAGATAGCGTCAGGCTGATTGGCCAGAAACGCAGGCAACGCCGAGTCATTACCCTGCTCAAGTGACAACGCCGCTGGCACTGGCTGGCCGGCGATGGCTGCCAGACGCAGGCGCCCGCCCTTGGTGTGTGCAACGAAGCCGCGCTCAGCGGATTCCAGCCAGTGGGCGAATTCAGCTGGCGAATCGATCCACGGGTAATGCCCCCAACCCGGTATGAGGCTGATGGTCAGGTCGGCACGCGCCAGAATGGCCGACCATGCGGCGGCCTGCTCGATACCCAGCACCTTGTCCTGATCGCCCCAAACCAGTTCGATCGGGTCCTGGACCCACTCCAGTAGCGGCAACGCGGTGTCGGCGCGCACCAGGTCCCAATACGGCACGAAGGCACGGCAGCGAGCATAGCCAGCTCCCATGCGTTGGTAATGCGCCGCAGGCCAGGTTTGTCTGGAAAACTTCTTCGCAAACAGCGTGGGCTTGTTGGCCAGCAGCCAGTGAATACTCTTGCGAATGGGCAGCGGCGACATCAATGCGGGCAAGCGCCGCTGCCATAGGAAAGCGCCCACGGGTGCCAACAGCACGCTTCTGCAGAAGTGCCCCGGCTGGCGCTGTAGCGCGTGCATGACCAACAGGGCGTTGACGCCCACCGCCATGATTGCGCTGCCCCGCTCCGTCGCCGCCAGCAACGCATCGGCGTAGCCAGCAATGTCAGCGCACGGCGGCTGCGGGTTACTGCCGAAGCCGGGCAATTCCAGGGGTACAACCCGATAACGCTGAAAATGCGGAAGAACGTCGTCCCACCATTCGGCACTGCTGCCGTTGCCCGCCAGCAGGTACATGAGCGGCAAGTCAGACATGACTACGCCCTCTCGACACATCGGCAGCCGCAGCGTACTGGTCATGGCGATAGAGCCAGATCAGCGGCGGCAGCAATGCCAGCAGCGCCGCCATGTCCAGCCATACGTGCGACCAGACACCGCCGCGCACGGAGATCCATATGTCCTGAGGCGCCCAGAGCAGAAGACCGGCGATCAGCCAACCCCAAGGCATGGCGCTTTTCAGGCGATTGCCCAAATGCACCAGCGCCAGCATGTACACCGAATAGGTTTGCAGCGTGGCGCCGAACAACGCCATCCACCAGACCTGTTGCGTACGCGCAGCAGCGGGAACCGCATCGGTCCAGAACGCCTGTTCGAGCGTTGTCAGGTAGCCATCGAGCAAACCGGCAAAGCCTGCCCAGGTGAACACGAGACTGCCCAGCACGTGAGCCCCGGCGACGGCGTATAACCACGCCACCAGCGTACGGCGCAGGGTGTCAGAAGAAAGCGGCATGCCAGGTCCTTGGGTCATTATCGGAAGATGCCGAGTCTAGCGATTTCTCGTCAGGCCTTATAGCGAAAAGGCTAGATGCTGACTGCCCCTGATTCACCAGCGTAGGTACTACGGTATTTACCTGTAAGGTATGAAAATCCGTAGCAGCTCAGACATGTTCGGACCGTAATATTCTCGGATTACCTCTGAGTGCGGCAGTTGTAAGCATCGTGCTACATGATCTTGAGAACACCTGTCATTTCTACCAGCAGACAGCTCTTCTGCTACGGCCTAATATTTCCCTTCATAGCACGTTTACCCGCATGCAAGGAGCGCGCGATCACGAGCGAGATAACAGAAAAAGTGACAGAAATTTGGGCCAACGCACTTGGCATATCAAAATAAGACATAAAACCGACAGACAGGTTTTACGAAGATTTAAAGCTGGATGAGCTGGATGTCGCTGACGCGTTTTTGGCTCTAGAAGATGCGCTTGGCTTCAGCATCCCGGACAAAGATACTGCCAAGCTCAATACCTTACAAAGTATCTTTGACTACGTGTCAAAAAACAGAACATGAACTCAACGTATGCGACCAGTAGTCCACGGCCCATTCAGCTACCAACGCTATTGAAGCCACTCCGTAGTCAATATACTGAGTAGCCCCAGTCTAAGTTCATTCGTCGGGCGCTGGGCGTGATTAGCACGCTGATGCAGGAAATTCCCGCATCAGCTTGAAAGCGCTCGGGGACAGGCATCGCGCAGCCCGAGCAAGCAGCCGCAGCTTACTGGCCGCCCAGTGCGCCGACCTTGCCCATGACGTTGCTCATGAACTGTTGAACGGTCATTTTCTGGCCGTTGAAGTCGACCATTTCGTTGGCATAGTGCAGGTCGGAGACGATGTTGTCGCCGTCGACCTTGGCCAGTTGCATCATCTCGGCCATGACGCTGGCCATGTCGCTGGCAGCCTTGGCCTGTTCTGCGATGACCTTGAGGTCGGTCTGGCCTTCGCGTATGGCCTGCTGTGTCGCAAGGTCGCGAATCATCGGCTTGGACAAGACGACTTTAGCGTTGACCTCGCCGAGGGTTTTCAAGAGCAGCGCATCGGAAGGCTGATCAAGCGCCCCAGGATCGGTCAGGTCCACCGCGATGCGCATGTGGCTTTCACCGTTGCTGGTCTTGAGCGACAGCTTTTCCAGCTCGATATGCGGCTTGGCAGTCAGCAGCTTCTTCATCTGGGTGTTCATCAGTTCTTGATCGGCAGCGTTCAGCTCCAGACGGAAAGGACGCTTCTCCAGCGCTGCTGCTTGTTGTTGAGGCAGGATTTTTTCCTGATACAACTGATACAGCGCCTGCGTGGCCATCACATCGAAATTGGCGATCTTGAAGCCCATGTGCCCGGCACCCACTTCCTTGCCGCCATAGGAAATCATGCCCGCATCGTAATTGACCTGCGCGGCCAGATTACCGGCGTCTTCCTGCGCCAGGTTGGTGTTGGTGAAGTCCTTGATCTGCACCTTTGGTTTGCCCACCAACTGGAAACCCGCATTCTGGACTTTCATGTTGGTGTGGCCCAGATAGAAGCCGGACTTGCCCTTGGTGCCGCCAGTGTCGAAGGTCATGCCCTTGACTTCGATGCTCACCGGACCTTCAGCTGACGCGACGTTGAGTTGCAGGTTATCCATGTTGCCGGCGAGGCTGAATTTCTCGGCATCAGCGGACGACTCGACGTTCAGGTCCAGCCCCGAGAAGCTGAACGTCCCGTCCACATCGGTCATTTCCAGCGGAGCCATTTGCAGCGTGCCCCGGGTGGCGCGGTCATAGCTGATGCTGGCCTGCCCTTTCAGCGGCGGGACGCCCTTGCTCATCGCAAACCATTTGTCGGCGTCAGGGCTTTTTTCCATCTGGAAATTGCTCAGGGCCATGACCGGCAGCAGGTTCAGGGTTTTCAGGCGCGACAGCGGTATGGGGCCGTGCTCGATCTGGTCAACAAACAGGAACTGGCCACCCTGGGTGCTATCGGACAGGTTCTGGATGTCGACACGATAATGCGCCGTGCTGCTGAAGAAGTGCTTTTCCAGCGAGACCATTTCCAGTTTGACGCTGGTGTCAGTGCCGTTGAATGATTTGGAAAGCTCCTGATTGGCCTTGCTGATGGAATCGTTCAGCGCGCCCTCCAGCTGATTGCCTGTGTACCAGGCACCTCCCGTAACCAATGCGCCCGCTACGACAATGACGCCAATCGCTATACCTGCTGATTTATTCATAGTGACCTGAAGATATCCGTTCTGATGATGGGGAAGTCGTACCGGGACCGGTAGCACAGCCCGAAAACCGCGAAAGATTATCAGAAACACAGGGTAGCCACGGTGTTCATGGAAACGTTAGGCTGAAAACCGAATTCGAAAACCGGACGGGATCACATGAGCGAACAGCACAACGAACGAGGCCCGATCAAGGCCGTCATCTTCGATATGGATGGTCTGTTGCTGGACACCGAGGGTGTCTACACGGAAGTCACGCACCTGATTGCCAGCCGACATGGCCGAACCTTCGACTGGTCTGTCAAACAACACACCATTGGCCGTGGCGCACGAGATTTCTCGGATTACGTGATCAAGGCGCTTGAACTGCCGATGTCGATAGACGAGTTTCTCGAGGTTCGGGAGCCCATGCTCGAAGAGCGTTTCCCACGCGCTGCGGCAATGCCCGGCGCCGAGGCGCTGGTGCGGCATCTGGCTGCCCACAATATTCCCATTGCGGTGGGCACCAGTTCGTCGGTGCATTACTTCCAGGCCAAGACGACCCTGCACCGCGCATGGTTCGAGCTGTTCGACACGGTCGTGACCGCCGATGACCCTGAAGTGGGCGCGGCCAAACCGGCGCCGGATATCTTTCTGGTCGCCGCACGCCGTCTCGGTGTTGCCCCGGCAGATTGCCTGGTCTTCGAAGACTCGCCGTTCGGTGTCACCGCAGCCAAGGCTGCCGGCATGTACGCTGTGGCAGTGCCGGACTCGCACATGCCGGTCGAGCAATACGAGCACGCAGATCTGCTGCTTGCCTCATTGGCCGACTTCCCGCTCAAGGCGTGGGGGTTGCCTGAACTCGATTGAATGACAAGGAGATGATGAGCATGGATTATCGAACCCTCGGCCAGTCAGGCCTCAAGGTTTCTACATTGACCCTCGGCTCGATGATGTTCGGCGAGCAGACCGGTGCCGAAGAGTCACTGCGTATCATCGACAAGGCCAGGGATCAGGGCATCAATTTCATCGACACTGCGGATGTCTACAACGGCGGTCGCTCGGAAGAAATCGTCGGCCGGGCCATTGCGGCGCAGCGCAGCGACTGGGTGTTGGCCACCAAAGTCGCCATCGGTCCTGCAGACGGCCTGCCCAACCGGGCAGGCCTGAACCGCAAGCATATCTTCAACGCCATCGAGAACAGCTTGCGGCGACTGGATACCGACTATGTGGATATCTATTACCTGCACAAGGAAGATCAGAACACTCCGCTGGAAGTAACGGTCTCGGCGATTGGCGACCTGATCCGTCAGGGCAAGATTCGCCACTGGGGCGTGTCGAACTTCCGCGGCTGGCGTATCGCGGAAATCGTCAACGTCGCGCAACGTCTGGGTGTCGACAAGCCGGTCATCAGCCAGCCGTTGTACAACATCGTCAACCGTCAGGCCGAAGTCGAGCAGATCACTGCTGCGGCCTATCACGGGCTGGGTGTGGTGCCGTTCAGCCCGCTGGCGCGTGGAGTGCTCAGTGGCAAGTACGCCCCGGACATCGCTCCGGACAGCGAAAGCCGGGCCGGGCGTCAGGACAAGCGGCTGCTGGAAACCGAATGGCGCGTGGAGTCGTTGCGTATCGCGCAGCGGGTTCAGGAGTACGTGCAGGACAAAGGTGTCGGTATCGTCGAGTTTGCCATTGCCTGGGTGCTCAACAATCAGGCGGTGACTTCGGCGATTGTCGGGCCCAGAACCGAACAGCAGTGGGACGGCTACACAAAAGCGCTGGCGGTGAAGATCACGGCTGAAGATGAGGCCTTCATCGACTCGCTGGTCACACCCGGACATGCCTCCACACCCGGTTTCAATGATGTTCAGCACTTTGTGTCCGGCCGCCTGGTTCGCTGAGGCGCGTCTCACCTGCGGCCTTATGCCGCGAAGGGCAGCAGCATGGCGCGCTGGAACGGCTGTTCCAGGCGCTTTGGCGGAAAAAACGAGGTCGAAACCTGGTGCTTTTGAGCGCTCGTTCGGTGCTGAGGCCGGATGAGCGTTAAGATAGGTGTGCATTTATTGATCACCGGAGGCTGGGAATGCCGCCCCGGATCATGCAACAACACACAATGAAGCTTCTATTTTCGCGACGTGCAGGCAAGGCTTGGCTAGTCTGTCAGCAGCCCCGCGATTAAGTGGACCCTGTCCAGTCAGGTTGATGAAGAAGTAGGCCGATGCGTAAATCAGATAGAGAAGCCTTTCTGGGCTCCGTATTGGGCAATGAGCAGCCTCCGGCGCACCTTGCCCGATCAGTTATTGAAGAAAAACTGCGAAACGCCATCATCGATGGCAGCTTACCGAGCGGCACGGCCTTGCGTCAGCAGGAGCTGGCAACGCTGTTCGGTGTCAGCCGGATGCCTGTGCGTGAGGCATTACGCCAACTAGAGGCGCAGTCTCTATTGCGCGTCGAAACGCACAAGGGCGCGGTGGTAGCGCCATTGATCACCGAAGACGCTGTAGACGCCTATGCCCTGCGGATCCTCCTGGAGTCCGAGGCGTTGCGCCTGTCCATTCCGTTACTGGATGCAGAGGACCTGGCCGTCGCCGCACGTTGTATCGAACAGCTTGAGGTAGAGACTGACTTCGGCCAGATCGGCAAGCTCAATCGATTGTTCCACTTGTCGTTGTACGCCAAGACACGCAACAAGCGCCTGATGCGCCTTGTTGAAGAAGGCCTGAACGAAGAAGAGCGTTTTCTGCGCTTCAATCTTTCAGCCATGGGGCTGGGCAAGCTTTCTCAGGATGATCACTGGGAGCTGCTGCGGCTTGCCGAGCAGAGGGCCGTCGAGCCCTGTGTAGAAGCCTTGAAGCTGCACCTCAACCGCGGCGTCAAGGCGGTAACTGAATACCTGAACAGCAACAAGGCTATCAACGCAAAGCCTGCCCGCGCATCGAAGAAAAAACCCGCCTGAACAAGCGAAGCGTTGATCTGCCGGCGTTGAAACATAGCTGGCAGATTGACCGACCGCCCTTATCTGCCCCCTCCTCCTCGCAGTCTCGGCACCTGGCATGGCACTTTCATATCTATTTTACTGATCGCGGGTGGCCTGACACTGGAATGAGGCAAACTCGGTCGTGGTCCCAGGGAACCCAACCGGAGGGTATTCCATGGAGACGGCTGGAGCTGTCCGCGCAGCATCGGGGCAGTTCTCTGTTCATCTGAACTCAATGGATAAGGAGTTGCTGAACGGGGCACACACCTATTGGAAGTCATTTCCAATGATCGCCCATAAAAACCCATCACTCTGATTAGACGGCTTAACGACAACGCTGAGCGAGGCATTCGCTCATTAGTAATTATTCTGACCCTCTTCAGTCGGAAGGGTTGTCTGCGCCTAAATAAAACATTGAAAGAATGTTTTATAGCCACCCGCTTTACTTTAAAAAAACATCAATTAAATATTATTAAAAATTGATTGCATGCCTGATTAAATTTGTTTTAAGTTTTCTACGCAGCCAACCACCTTGTTGCTGCACCGCTAGGCCATCATGGCCTTCAGCAACCCAGCAGCGTCTTTAACTGACGACAAAACCCACACAGGACTGTGTGGCCCACTGTGAACTAATGCTTTGAACAGCAGGACGTCTTTCGCCTGCCAACCGGTAAATTTCGGCCTTATTTATAACCACCAACCGCCACGCACCAAAGAAAAACTGCGCCACTTAAAACAACTAACATGACCAAAAGGATATCGCCATGTCTTGTGAGAAAACGCTACTCGCTTATCAAAAAGCAGCACTAAGCCGTCACCCGATCTTTGCAGAAATTACCACATTGCCTGTGCTGAGGCGTTTTATGGAGACCCACGTATTCGCGGTGTGGGACTTCATGTCTTTGACCAAGCGTCTGCAGCAGGAATTGACCTGCACGCACCTGCCCTGGCTGCCACCGATGGACGCCTCCGCTGCCCGTCTGATCAATGAGATCGTGCTGGGAGAAGAGTCCGACGACAAACCGGGGCATGGCCACTACAGCCATTTCGAACTCTATCTGGACGCCATGCGCGAAATCGGCGCAAGCACCGCGCAGATCGAGCGCTTCATCGAACTGCAACGGCAAGGCATCCACTACTCGACGGCGCTGCAGCAGGTCAATGCCGGTCAGGCGGCCTCGGCCTTCGTGACACACACGCTCGAAACAGCCCTGCACGCCCCCGCACACAGCGTTGCTGCGGCATTTTTGCATGGTCGCGAGAGCGTTATACCGCAGATGTTCCAGAGCATTCTTGATGACTGGGGCATCACCGTCGATCAGGCACCGACTTTTCGCTATTACCTGGAGCGCCATATCGAAGTGGACTCCGAAGACCACGGTCCTGCTGCAGAGCACTTGCTGGCGCGCCTGGTTGGCGACGACGCGCAACGGGAAAAAGAGGTTTACCAGGCGGCTATCGCAGCCGTGAAAAGCAGGGTCCGGCTGTGGGACACGCTGCGCATCAGCATGCAGGCACCACTGGTGCAGGCCAGCTCGGTTGCAACACTCTGACCCCTTAGAAGGAAGTCATCATGAGAGCAGAAGACTACACGTCGTTCATCGATGCGTGGGAAAGCCGCGCGACCATTCGTACCCGCCCACGCAGAATTGTCGAAAACGATGAAAAACTGATCTATCCCCTCAGCCGCCAACCGTTGGTGCTCAGCGACACATTTAGCCGGGAGTGCGCGCATTTGCGCGATTACGCGCTGGTGCAAAGTCTCTACAAGTTCATCAACGATGTGGTGATCTTTGAAACAGAGATCGTCGACAAAACGGCGCGCAGCATCGCCAAGGACAACTTCACCATCCGCTTTCCGTTTGCCTGCCGCTATGACGCGATGACGGTGGTAGTCGATGAGGATTATCACGCATTGGTGGCGATGGACTTCATGCAGCAAACCATCGCCCTGACTGGCATCAAGCCCATTCGGCTGCCTGAAGAGATCGAGCTCAGCCGTGCCATTCCCGCAGCCCTCGCCCTGGCTCCGGAGCATCTGCGCAGTGCGGTGGAGCTGATCTGCGTCGCCATTGCGGAAAATACCGTCACCAACGACGTAGCCGCGTTCGCCAAGGACGACTCGGTCAAACAGTCGATCAAGGGCCTTATGGCGGATCACTTGCTGGACGAGGGAAGGCACTCGGGGTTCTGGGCGCGGCTGGTGCGTATTTACTGGCACACGGCAGCCGAACAGGACCGTGAGTGTATCGCCCTCATCATGCCGGTGTTCATTGCTCAATATTTGACCAATGATATTCAGAGCGGCTTCGATTTCGCTCTAATTGATCACCTCGAAGTGCCTGAGCCGGTCAAACAAGCTCTCAGGGCTGAAACAACGGCGATGGATTTCCCGGTCAATCGCCATCACCCGCTGATCGGCAACATCGTGCGCTTCTTCAAGAGCAGTTCGATGCTGGAAGATCCTTGCGTGCAGCGTGCGCTTGCGGACTACCTCCCTGCCCAGAGCACGGTGCAATGAAGCGCCTGGAGATTGTGCTCATCGGTCATAGCTCGACCCTGAGCGAACTGCATGCCGAGCTGCTGAATCATGGTCATGGCGTGCGTCATCTGCCTGACCGGAATGTGCCGCCCGGCTTATCGATATCTGACGCATCGATCCTGATCAACGATGGCAGCCTGACGTCGGATGAGGCTCCGCAGAGCGATGACAGGCCTGTGCAGCTTAGCCTCAGAGTCGGGTTCAGCCGGCCTCGGGAACACGCGCAACCTCGACTGGAGCTGTTGTGTTGGGAAGGCCCTGCTGACGCCAGACGATTGATTGCTTGCGAGTGCCTGCCGGTCGAGCCGTCCGGTAACGGGCGCATGCTGCGTGATGAAGCGGTGGCAAGAATGGTGGACCTGGCGGCACTGCAGGTCAGCCGCTTTTCCAGAGACGAAAATTACTTCAACACCCTGCCGACTGCGCAACTTGCCTCATATGCACGGCAGGAGGATTTGCAGGCAGTGGATCAGTTGCTGTTCGAGCATCGCCTGAATCAAACGGCGCAGCCGCACTTGTTGAAACTCGCCGAAACCCCGGTCAACGTGCGGCTGGAACAGGCATTGCGGAGGTTTGCTGAACGCCCTGCACTGTCGATTCAGAATCAGACGTTCAGCTATCGAGAGCTGCATGCGCAGAGCGTCGCCATCCAACGCATTTTGCTGCCGGCGCTCGTGCCTGCTACTGCCGATACACCCCCGGTCATCGGCATTTGTCTGCCCAAGTCACCTGAACTGTACGCAGGCATCCTGGCCATTCTTGCCTGCGGTGCGGTTTACCTTCCGCTTGATCCTGGTCAGCCCCTGCAACGGCAGCAGTACATCCTGGAAAATTCGGGTGCGATGCTGTTGCTGCACGATGGCTCGCATCCGCTGGCGGCGGCTGAATTTCCTGCGCTGAACATCAGTGCCCTCAGCCTGGCCGATGTGGCTTCGACGCCGAAAGTCGTCCGGCCGGGTCCGGATACCCCGTGTATGGCGCTGTACACCTCAGGCACCACCGGGCAACCGAAAGGCGTATTGCTCAGCCAACGCAACCTCAGCCATTTCACTGCCTGGTATGCCGAGTACGTGAGCCTGAGCGAGCACAGCCGGGTGCTGCAATTTTCGACGCTGAGCTTTGATTCGTCGGTCATCGATATCTTCCCTGCCTGGCTGAGTGGCGCCGAACTGGTGGTGCCGAATGAAGATCAGCGCCGCGATCCGTCACAACTGATGGAGGTACTGCAGGCAGGCATCACTCACGCGTTTCTGCCGCCGGCGCTGCTGAGCATCCTGCCGCTGGATCAGCCGCTGGGGCTTGAGCATGTGGTGACTGGCGGAGACGTCTGTGAACCGCACGTTATCGAGCAGCTCAGCGGGCAGTGTCGTTTCCACAATCTGTACGGCCCGACTGAAGCCACAGTATTGGTCACGGCCTGTGAGTTCGGGTCTTCCAGCAGCAATCGGCAACTGGGGAGACCGATTGCCAACAGCCAGGTGTGGATTCTCGACGAGCAGTTGCAGCCTGTCGCCGAGCAGACTCAGGGTGAGCTGTACATCGTGGGGCCGGGTGTGTGTCTGGGTTACGTGAACAACCCCGAGCTTACAGCCGAGCGCTATGTGTGGCTTACGCTGCCGGACGGGCAACAGTTACGCGCCTATCGTACCGGCGATATCGCCAGGTGGACGGCAGACGGCATCGCTTTGGTTGGCCGCCGTGACAATCAGGTGAAAATCCGCGGCTTTCGGGTCGAGCCCGAAGAGATAGAACATTGTCTGCGCGCCAGTCAGTTGTACAGGCAAGTCGCGGTCGTGGTCGACGGTCAGCGTCGAATTCTGGCGTTTCTCGCGCAACCCTACGCTGCGCACGATGAACAGGCGTTGAGAGCACATGTGCAACGCCTGCTGCCGGAGTATATGCACCCGGCTGCGTACACCCTGTTGCCCGGCATGCCGTTCTCCGCCAACGGTAAGGTCGATCGCAAGGCACTGCTGGAAATACCGCTGAGTTTTACAGAGCAGCACCGCCTTCGCCTGCCTGCCAGCGAGCAGGAACAGACGCTGGTGGATTTATGGGCCGAGCTGTTGGAGTTGCCGCCGGGTGATATCTCGACGGACGAGAGCTTTTTCAATCTGGGCGGCCATTCGATTCTGCTCTCACGCTTGTTGCTCGGGGTTCGTGAGCGGTTCGGGCGCAGTATCCCGATCAACCGCTTTATTGAAGCACCGACTGTACTGACACTGGCCAGCCTGCTAGCCAGCGACGGTGCGTCAGCCCACACAGTGAGCCCTCAGGCGCTGGAGGATGCAAACAGGAGCATCACCCTGGCGGCATTGCCTGTCAGCAAGCTGGGCGATGTTCATAAAGTGATCGTTACCGGTGCCAACGGCTTTCTCGGTGTGCATATCGTCGAAGCGCTGTTGAATTGGGGGGCGACTGAAATCGCCTGCCTGGTGCGTGAGGCTCCGGGGCAAAACGCGCAGCAGCGCTTTGAGCATTCACTCCGGGAAAACCGGCTGGAACACCTGGACCTGAGCCGTGTGCGCGTTTACGCAGCGGATATCACGCTGCCCGAACTGGGCCTCAGTGAGGAGGTGTATGAACGACTGGACCGTGAGTTCGGGGCGCTGATACACAACGCAGCCAATGTAAACCATGTTCAGGACTATGAAGCACTGGCCAGAGACAACGTCGCCCCCATATTCGAGTGCCTGAAGCTGTGTGAAGGACGCAGCAAGAAGATCTTCAACTTCGTTTCGACGTTGTCCGCATCGAGTGCTGTCGATGCGACCGGCAAGGTGCTTGAGCAGCCTGCAGCCGATACACCGCCGATCTACATCAAGAACGGCTACAACCTTTCGAAATGGGTGGCTGAGCGGCTCCTGCAGCGTGCCAAGGATCAAGGCGCGTGGGTAAACATCTTTAGACCCGGGAACATCGCCTTCAACAGCAGCACCGGTGTATGCCAGCCACAGAAGAACCGTTTGATGCTGATGCTCAAGGGCTCTTTGCAGCTGGGCCAGGTCCCGGCGTTCGACATCCATTTCGATCTGATGCCGGTGGACTTTCTGGCGCGGTTCATCAGTTTCCATGCCAGTCGCCATGAGCCCGAATGTGCTGTCTTCAACTTGCATAACCCCGAGCCCTTGAGCTGGAGCTGTTACGTGGAAGCCTTCCGCGAAGCGGGGCGCTCATACGAGTTGGTCAGCGTAGCGCAGTGGCAGGCCCAGCTCAGCAGAGTCGACAGTCAGAACGCGTTATTTGGCGTGCTGGGTTTTTACCTCGACGGCTTTGAAGAGGACATCGGCGACATTTCGATGATCGAGTATCAGAACGCCTTGAAAGGCATCCGCCTCATGGGCGAGCGCTACCCACGGAAGACCCCGACACTGCTACGCAGGGGTTGCGATTACCTGAAAGAAATCAACTTCATCTGAGCAATAGCCCCCTGACGTAATAAATGGAGAACGACATGCATACATTTCACAGCCATCTGAAGCCGGACACCCTGATCAAAAACCCACACATATGCCGCGTGGTATGCGCAGTGAATGTCGCTGGCGATGCGCATGACGTATGGGCAATCGTGGGTAATTTCGGCGGGTTTCAAGCATTCATAACGGCGCTGGACAGTACCGAGGTTACGGGCGCAGGAGCAGGCTCGGTTCGCAGGAAGCTGTTCAAGGATGGCAATGTGGCCATTGAGCAGTTGAACACTCGTGATGATGATGCGATGTACATGACCTGGTCGCTGATCCACACCAGTCTGCCGGTCAGCAATCTATGGGCGGCAATGACTGTTGAGGCTGATGGTGAAAAAACATGCGTGGCGAGTTGGACGATTATTGCCGATCCTGTTCAGGGGGGGCCAGAGGGCGAAGCCTTTCAAGAGTTTCTCCAGGGCTTTGCTGAAGGGGCAATGGGCAACGTGCGCAATCTGTTTGCCTGAAAACAGGCCTCTAAGCAGGAAGGCCGGAATGGCTTCTCAGGCTTAGTGCTGGCCCATAACGACAAAACCCCTCATCGCGTGAGCGATGAGGGGTTTCGGAATTCAATCTTGACGATGACCTACTCTCACATGGGGAAACCCCACACTACCATCGGCGATACATCGTTTCACTACTGAGTTCGGGATGGGATCAGGTGGTTCCAATGCTCTATTGTCGTCAAGAAATTCTGTTACTGACCCGTTATCAGGTAACGTTCCAGCGAATTTTGGTGACTTCTACTTAAACAAAAACCCTCAACGCG
>NZ_LJRO01000504.1 GCF_001401155.1 Pseudomonas tremae | reverse complement strand
TATGCCGACTTTATGCCTGACGCCTGCCTGATCAATCGATACATCCCTGGGGCGAAGATGTCTCTGCATCAGGACAAAAACGAGTACGACCATCGCTGGCCAGTGGTATCAGTGTCACTGGGTATACCGGCCACCTTCCAGTTCGGCGGCCTGCTGCGCAGCGACAAGACCCAACGCATATCACTGTTTCATGGAGACGTGGTGGTCTGGGGCGGCGAGGACCGGTTGCGCTTTCACGGCATCCTGCCCGTCAAACAGGCCGAGCACCCTCTGCTCGGCGAACAGCGGATCAATCTGACGTTTCGCAAGGCTGGCCGCGACGACTGATCATGCGCCTTCAAGCTCGCTCGATGTGCGAGCCAGTGCGGGGCACACCGCTCGATGCAGATTCAATGCGGTGTTGATAATGCCGATGTGACTGAACGCCTGAGGGAAATTACCCAGCATGCGGCCGTCCTTCGGATCATATTGTTCCGCCAGCAGACCAACGTCATTGCACAGATCACACAGCCTCTCGAACAGCCGTGCAGCGTCATCA
>NZ_LJRO01000323.1 GCF_001401155.1 Pseudomonas tremae | reverse complement strand
GGGCTGGCGTTCTGCACTTGAAGGGTGACGCCGGAAAAGGCCAGTTTCAGGCCGAACACCGGGTAGGCCACGGCCCAGACCAGTGCGGCGCTGAACAGCGCCTGTTTGAAAGACTTGCTCATACTTTCTCAACCTCCGGACGACCCAGG
Organism: Pseudomonas tremae; assembly: GCF_001401155.1. Classification (GTDB taxonomy): domain Bacteria; phylum Pseudomonadota; class Gammaproteobacteria; order Pseudomonadales; family Pseudomonadaceae; genus Aquipseudomonas; species Aquipseudomonas tremae. The sequence continues at coordinate 205 of NZ_LJRO01000323.1, read as the reverse complement.
ATGCCGGTCGGTCGGAACAGCAGCACCAGAACCAGCAGGCCGAAGGCCACGACGTCCTTGTACTGATCACCGAAAATGTCGGCACCGAACGCCTCGGCGACGCCCAATACCAGACCGCCGAGCACCGCGCCAGGGATCCATCCTATACCGCCCAGCACTGCCGCTGTGAACGCTTTCAGGCCGACCAGAAACCCGGCACTCGGGT
>NZ_LJRO01000334.1 GCF_001401155.1 Pseudomonas tremae | reverse complement strand
GATATCGAAGGGCTGGGCAACCTGCTGTCCGAGCGGATCCCGAACTACCGTAACCTGATGAACAGTTATTCGGCACTGACTGCCCGCTAGAGGCCCTGCTTCAAATCAACTCCCACGTATCATTGGCCTGCCTGCAGAATGTGTTCTCCTGCTTTTCAGTGGTGCCACCGTTGGCTTCCAGGCTTACAGAAAGCGGTCGACAAGTAGTCTCGGCCGCTGTTTTGCCAGAGGGCAAGGAAGAGATTGAGCCCAGATCGAATGCTTCAGTCTCTTTGCTGGCCGACACATTCATATCATCGAACCTGACTGCAGCAAGCCTCTTTCTGGTATCGGCATCAGACTGCGTCATCACGTAGTCCTTGTGCACGTAGCCCACGGTCACGCCCTTGCGCCCCACCAGAATCCAGTCACCGGTAGAACCCACGGCAGTGAATTGCGTATTGCCCGGCAGGCTGCCCACCTTGTCAGCGTTCATGTTCGGTGCAGAGCGCACGTTGAGGGTAGACCGGGTGACATAGGGTTGATTGATAAGCTTCATCGACGGCACGCCCTGAATGTTGGGCGTGCGTTTGACATCGATGGTCCGGACCGCCTTGAACTCCGGGCCTGGCGTGATCCGGGCGCTTGCATTGGAGTGATCGGAACGCCAGATGGCCGTGGGCTGCGCT
>NZ_LJRO01000023.1 GCF_001401155.1 Pseudomonas tremae | reverse complement strand
TTTTCGATCCCTGCCGTGCAGGTGCGCTATCAACGGATGAAAAAGACCATCGATATCGTCACCGGTCTTTTCATGATCGCTTTCGGTCTGCGCCTGCTGATCGGTTTGCTGCCCGCCAACTTCTTTTACTGAAATAACCTGCAAGGGACTACGTACATGCACAGCAACGACTGGCACTACCCGACTTCAATCCGTGCAGGCGCTGGACGCGTCAATGAACTGGTCGACGCCTGCCGGAAGACCGGCATAAAACGGCCGTTACTGATTACCGACAGTTTTCTCGGCAGCACCGATATGATCGCCAGCGCCGTGGAGGAT
>NZ_LJRO01000508.1 GCF_001401155.1 Pseudomonas tremae | reverse complement strand
ACCGGGCGCTGGCCATTAGCCTCGGCCTTGGTGGCGGTGGCGGTGGCGGTGGCGGTGGCGGTGCTGTTGGGGCTGCTGTGGTGGGCCTGGCAACATGTCGGGCTGGCAGCATTACAACTGGGCCTGGGCGCTTGCTAGGCAGAAGGCCTGGCTTGCGGTAGCGTGTCGGTAGACCACAATAATCTTCAGGGCCACCATGATGAATATTCGCTTTGCTTCGATTTCTCTTTTGTTGCTGGCCATGAGCGGCGCTGCAATGGCCGCCGATTGCCCGCCGCTGTTGCAAGGCGAGCTGCCCAAGCTGCGCGCCAAGGAAAACATCGACCTGTGCAAGCGCTTTGCCGGCAAGCCGCTGGTGGTGGTCAACACGGCCAGCTTCTGTGGCTTCGCGCCGCAGTTCAAAGGGCTTGAAGAACTCAGCCAGCGTTACAAGGGGCAGGGGCTTGAGGTGCTGGGCGTGCCGTCCAACGACTTCAAGCAGGAGGCCAAGGACGGTGAAGAAACCGCCAAGGTTTGCTACGTCAATTACGGCGTGACCTTCACCATGACCGAGCCGCAGGCTGTGCGCGGTGACGATGCCACTCACCTGTTTAAAGTGCTTGCCGAGCAAAGCAGCGCGCCACGCTGGAACTTCTATAAGTACGTGGTCGATCGCCAGGGCAAGGTCATCGCCAACTTTTCCAGCATGACCAAGCCCGATGATCCTGAACTGATTGCGGCCATCGAAAAGGCGATTGCATCGAAGCCCTAGGTTGCAGGGGAGTGCGAAGCTCAAGTCGAGCCCGAATCTCGCTGATTCGCAGCACGGTATGACGCAGAGCGTTACGAAATGCATGCCAACGCGGAGCATTGGCACGATACTCATGGAGTATGAATGCTGTTCCCGCACCCCATCGGGGAGCGCAGCCCCAGGCGCTTTGCATCCGCTTTCAAGGGTGTCAGGCGCGCAATAAAAAGCCCGCGATCATCACTGGTCGCGGGCTTTTTCAGCTTGGCGGTCGCCTGTCAGAAGCGATAGGTAACCGAGGTGCCCAGGCCGTGAGCAGTGTTGCGGTAGTCGGCGCTGTAAGAACCCTTGGTCGCGCTGCTGTCGCGGATCTTGGTTTCTTCTTCACGCAGGTACGAATACGCCACGTCGATGGTCAGGTCGTCGGTCGGGCTCCAACCGGCACCGAAGCTAATGATCTTGCGATCGCCAGTCGGGATGCGTGGGGAGCGGTTGACGTTGTTGGTTGGCGACTGATCAACGGAGAAGCCAGTGCGCAGCGTCCACTCTTTATTGACCTTGTACGATGCACCAATGGCGTGTGCCCAGGTGTCGTGCCAGTTCTGTTCTTCAGAGATAGTGCCGATCGGGCCGACGGAACCGCCGAGCAGGGCAGGAACGCCATCGTTGTTGACGGTGATGTCTTGCAAGCGGCTCCAGCGGGTCCAGGTGCTGCCTGCATAGACAGTCCAGTTTTCGTCGAGCTGCTGAGTGATGGAGAAGTCCACGGACTCAGGCGTGGAAATATCCAGCGAAGCGTCGTACTTCTGGCCGGAGAATCCGCCGAAGCCCGAGCCTTCGATCTTGGTCTTGCCTTTGAGCTTGTAATCGACCTTCGAGTGGTAGGTCAGGCCAAGGCGTGTGGTGTCGGTGGCTTGCACCAGAATACCGGCATTGAAGCCGATCGCGGTGTCATCGCCTTCGATCTTCACCTTGCCGTCGTTCAGGCCAGGGCTTCTTGCGTTCAGCGTGGCAGACGTCAGCTCGCCGTCGATACGGTTGATGGTCGGGCCGAAACCGATGGAGACCTTGTCGTTGAATGCATAGCTGACGGTCGGCTGAAAGGTCACGACCTGGACGTGGCTCTTGTCGCCCCAGTAGCGGCCTGCGAAGCCTTTTTCGTAATCGGTGACCAGGCCGAACGGCACGTACACGCCCAGACCAAATGCCCAGTGATCATCGATAGGTTTTACGTAGTAGCCCATTGGCACGCCGACGACCGGGACCATGTCACCGTCGTTGCTACCGCCAAATGTGCCGCGACCATTGTCGATGTCGGTCTTGGCGATAACGGCTGCGGCGCCTCCGCTGATTTGTTCGCGTTTTATGCGCGACATGCCGGCAGGGTTGCCGAATACAGTGCTTGCGTCATCGGCTGAGGAGGAGCGACCTGCGAAACCGGTGCCCATGCCGCTGATACTTTGTTCATTGAGGGCGAAGCCGGCAGCGAGCAATTGAGAAGAAGCCAGGCCCAGAGCGAGTCCCAGCGTTGTCCGGTTCAGTGCTTTTGTCATTATTTTCATTATTAGAACTCCTTGTTGTTCACCGCTCGGAAATTACCAACATTTTGAACGGCGCGCTATAGCCTGAATAGCCCGATTTAGAGCTATTCTTGTAGGACAATCCTGAAAAAGCAGTAGGAAATGCACTTTTTTCGAAGTTCTGTTGTCGTGCTTACTCGTCAGGTCGGTCACTTTTATCACGGGCATTAAAAAGCCCCGCGTGTAAGGCGGGGCTTCGGGCTTGCGTTACAGCTGTCGTCAGGCGATGAGAGCCTGACGGGTACGCTCGATCACGGCTTGCAGCGGTTCGGCGCTTGCGTACTGATCGGGGTACAGGCGTTCGCTGTGGCGGGCGATGCCGTGTTCATTGACGATGGTAAAGCTGAAGCAACCTTTGCGAGCTGCCATGATCAGGCAGTTCATCGGGGCAAAAGCATTGGTAAGCGTGTGAATCGCGTGCTGAGTTTGAGTATTCATATTCAAGGTGTTTCCTGAAACAACACGGAACAATACCGTGCATAAATAAAGATTCCAGTAAACGCGGGCCGACATTTGATAAAAAAGCCTGGCTGGGCGGAGAACCTGACTGGAACAAGACAGGCAGTTGAAGCGCGCTTTATCGTATGGCGCTCTGGCTGACCGGTAGGTACTTAGGAGGGCAGGCAACACGACAGGAGCAAAGGTTCTACGCTCCAGGTGAAGATCCTGATCAATTGCAGGCTGGTTGAAGCAGGCCATGAGAGCCGTTACTGCACTGACACCTTTATGGTGCTTCAGCGAGAAGGTTCATGTCTGGAAACCATCGAGGTGGTCGATCCCTTGTTGCCAACATTCTCGTCGCATGGAGGAGTGTCTGTCGGGGGACTTGTCGACCGGAATTGATTTTCAGCTTGGTACTAACGGCGGCAATGCTACCGACGGCGAACAGGTAATGCAATAGGCTACGTGAAAAATAATTCTCAATGCACAAGCAGTCGATAGGCCAGCACCGCCACGGAGGCAACCATCGAACATCCCAGCAGGTAGGCTGCGATGGTCAGTCGAGTCGACTCGCGGCGTTCGATGGCGCGCATTATATCGCCTGCCTGATTGATGCGGCCCTTGCTCAGGTCCCTGCAGATGATCAGGTTCAGGACGATGGCAGATAACAGCACGCTGCAGGCGAACACCACGCCGTCCGGTGAGGGCAGCAGTAGGCTGGTCGCGATAGCAGTTATACAGACTGCTATCAATAACACGAAGAACTTCAGTATCTCCCTCATGGAACCCTTCACTGAATCATTGATGGCTGACGGCGGGTGTTTTTCAAGATGACTTCTGCCGAAGCGCGCGCAGTCTATCGCTTGCAGCAACTTTAGGGGACTGCGCCGTGCAGGAAAGCGCTCGGGGGCGTGGCGCCTTCTTTTGAAACGACCGCTACAAGCCAGTGTGTATGGGGATTTAGGTGACATCGTGCGCAGATTACCTGACGCACCACATCCCTGAAAAAACGCCTACGCGAGCGTTGTGCACATTAGCGCCACAAGCTGCCACATCACTGTCACAAGTGTTGCTAAGGGTTTGATTTATGATGGTGATTTATTAAGTCAATGAAAAACATCGCTTTTTTTTGCTGGTGAAAAAATCGTCAGTTTGAGCGCAAGCCCCATTCTGTCTGCGTTTGCGGAAGTTAAAGGAAGGTTGTCCACTGAGTTATCCACAGCTTCTGTGGATTGTCCCGGTGGTGATGTCCCGGTAATGGGGGCTGTGCGACTGCGCAAAAACGCGTAGAATCCGTCACCCCGATTTGCCCCCGCCTTTTGATCTTGCCTCGCTAGAGAGGCTGTTTCTGCTGCACTATTCGTGTTTCTACCTACAATGCCGCTGGCGGTGATTCGGCCTGCATGGAGTCTTTATGGCACTGGACCTGAACAGCCTGTTACTTGGGCTTGCTGCAGCCGCATTGCCCTTGTTGGCATTGCTCTGGCAGATGCAGCGTCGTCTGGCCTCGCGCCAGGCTGAAAGCGCGTTGCTGGATGAGCGTCTGAGCATGGCGCAGATGGCGCAGGAAGGCCTGAACGCGCAACTGGACGCCTGCCGTGACGAAGTCAGCGATCTGGGGCATGCCAACTCGGCCAAGCAGGCCGACCTTGCTGCGCTGCGCCGTGAAGTCGAATTGCTGCGCGAGGAAAGCGACAATGCCCGCGAAATGGCACAAGGCTGGACAGTCGAGCGTGCCGGCAGAGAAGCCGAGTTGCGTCGGCTGGATGCGCAGTGCGCAGCACTGAATGCCGAACTGCGCGAGCAGCAGGACAGCCATCAACAGCGTCTGAACGATCTTCAAGGGTCCAGAGACGAACTGCGCGCCCAGTTCGCCGAGCTGGCAGGCAAGATCTTCGACGAACGTGAGCAGCGCTTCGCCGAAACCAGCCAGCAGCAATTGGGGCAATTGCTGACACCGCTCAAGGAACGTATTCAGTCGTTCGAAAAGCGTGTCGAAGAAAGCTACCAGAATGAAGCTCGCGAGCGTTTTTCGCTGGCCAAGGAGCTGGAGCGTCTGCAGCAACTGAACCAGCGCCTGAGTGATGAAGCCACCAACCTGACGCGCGCGCTAAAAGGGCAGAAAACCCAGGGCAACTGGGGCGAGCTGATTCTCGAGCGGGTGCTGGAGCATGCAGGGTTGGAAAAAGGCCGCGAGTACCAGACGCAAGTCAGCCTCAAAGGGCCTGATGGCGAACGTTTTCAACCTGACGTGCTGATCATGCTGCCGGGTGACAAACAGGTGGTGGTCGACGCCAAGGTGAGCCTGACCGCTTACCAGCAATATGTGTCTGCCGATGACGAGGTTATCGGCCAGACCGCGCTCAAGCAGCATGTGCTGTCACTGCGCAATCACGTCAAAGGCTTGTCGGGCAAGGATTACAAGCGCCTTGAAGGTCTGCACAGCCTGGATTTCGTGCTGCTGTTCGTGCCCATCGAAGCGGCGTTTTCAGCGGCATTGCAGGCTGAGCCCAATCTGTTTCAAGAGGCTTTTGATCGCAATATCGTGATTGTCAGCCCAACCACGTTGCTGGCCACTTTGCGGGTAATCGACAGCCTCTGGAAACAGGAGCGGCAGAGCCAGAACGCGCGCGAGATCGCCGAGCGGGCAGGCTGGCTGTATGACAAATTCGTGCTGTTCATTCAGGACCTGGACGAAGTGGGCAACCGCTTGCAGCAACTGGACAAAGCGTATTCGGCCGCACGCAACAAGCTGACCGAAGGGCGCGGCAACCTGATCAGTCGCAGCGAGCAGCTCAAATTGCTGGGCGCACGGGCCAGCAAGAGCCTGCCGCCCGACCTGCTCGAAAGGGCCATGACGGACGGGGAAGGCCTGATTCGGCAGCCTGAGTGAGGCAGGGCGCAGGCAGTTGCAAAAGCCCGCTGCAATATCCGGCAATGAGCCGTCCGTCGCAAAGACTAGAAGCGATCCTGCACAACTGTCACATTGGCTCCATCGGGGAAATTTTTTTCCGTAGCACTCGGCTAAATGTTCAATTTGCTTCTACGATCTTTAGTGAGTGATGGATACAGATCAGGTTTTTCCCTCAAGGGGGCTCTATGAATAGCAAAATGCAAGAATGGCTCCATGATCTTGGCGTTGCACTGGGTCTTATCGAACGACCAAAACTGCAGCCTATTCCGGTTCGTACCAACGACGATCGTCGTCGTCCACGCCGGTAAGCACCTCGCTGCACAGCGTGTGCCTGGTCACGTTACCTATAGCAACGGGGCGTAAAAGCGTCCCGACACAAGACGTTTTTTCCAGAGTCGGTGTCCCGGTTACACTCATAACCCCTCGCTTTTGCTGTCGTCCGGCAGCGTTTCCCGTCTTATCAACAGAATGGTGTCGATCACCTGTGTCAGCGGCGTGGTCTGTAACTTCACCGAATCCGGAAACTCGACTTTGAACTTCGTCTGCAGAGCATCGAGCAGTTTCTCGATGTCGTCTTGATCCATAGCCAGGTCGTCGAAAGTGGCTGCCATGTGAATTTCGGACTTATCCACCAGGATAACGCCCAACTCGTCAAACACTCCCTGACTGATTGCCTCGCGATTCATGAGTATTCCTGATGTTGGCCTTGTCAGGATGGGGCAGGCGTACTTCATGTCACCAGCTTGGACTGATTAGACTAGCTCAAGCAGGGGAGACGGCTGCGGATTGCACCGGCGCGGACGGACGAAGTTGTTTAAACTGCCTGATTGTTCGACAGGCGGCTCTCTGCATGGCCGAGCTGTCATCCTTGTTGCCCTCCAGGCGTGCCGTTTCTGGTTGCGCGGCAGGCCCGTCCCAGAGAGAACCGATGCCCCGCGCCCGCTGTGAACGTTGTTTGCGCCCCTCCCTGCATTGCCTGTGTGCGTTGATCCCGCGTCTGGACAGCCGCACCCGGGTGTTGATCCTGCAGCATCCTGGCGAAGTCAGTCATGCATTGAACACCGCACGGCTGGCAGCGCTCGGGCTGGTCAATGCGCAACTGTGTGTCGGGGAGGTGTTCGATGATCTGCAAACACTCCTGAACCCGCCCGGCTATCAGGCACGATTGCTGTTCCCGGGTGAAACTGCCGAAACGCTGGCGCCTTACGCGGGCGATTCGCTGCCGATGCTGCTGGTCGTGCCGGACGGCACTTGGCGCAAGGCGCGAAAAATGCTGCACCTCAACCCTCTGTTGGCTGCCTTGCCGCGCGTCAGTCTGGGTGCCGTGCCTGCTTCGCGTTATCGCTTGCGCAAGGCGCCTGCCCCGAATGCATTGTCGACGCTGGAGGCAATCGTGCATGCGTTGCAGGCACTTGAAGCACCGGGCTCGTTCGAGGCGCTGCTGAATCCGTTCGATGCATTGATCGACGGTCAGATTCAGGCCATGGGCGACGAGACGTATCAGCGTAATCATGGCGACAAGGCTTGATAAAACAATTTGCAGCGTTAAGCGCGCTCAGCTGTAACTGTTGCTTTTCAGGACAGCGCCTAGAATAAGCGGGTGTTCTATTTCTCGCGGAATTGCCGATGCACATCTCTTCTGGTCGTTGGGTCTACGGCCTGTGCCTGTCACTGCTGACGGCGCTGCTCTGGGGCATTCTGCCGATCAAACTCAAGCAGGTTCTGCAGGTGATGGATCCGGTAACAGTTACCTGGTTCAGGCTGTTCGTCTCCGGCGTGCTGTTGTTTGTGTGGCTGGCGTCGGTCAAGCGTCTGCCCAGCTTCAAGATGCTGGGTCGCAAAGGCAAGGTGCTGGTGGGGCTGGCTGTGTTCGGGCTGGTAGGTAACTACGTGTTGTACCTGATCGGTTTGCGCCTGCTGAGCCCGGGTACCACGCAGCTATTGGTGCAGGTAGGCCCGATCTTTCTGCTGATCAGCAGTATCTTTCTGTTCAAGGAACGCTTCAGTGTGGGGCAGGGCATCGGCTTGCTGGTGCTGATGGTCGGCTTTGGCTTTTTCTTCAATCAGCGTCTGCTCGAGCTGTTTACCTCGCTGGGTGATTACACCACCGGTGTGCTGATCGTGCTTCTTGCTTCGACGGTCTGGACCTTTTACGGGCTGAGCCAGAAGCAGTTGCTCACGGTATGGAACTCACTGCAGGTCATGATGGTGATCTACCTGTTCTGCGCATTATTGCTGACACCTTGGGCGCACCCCGCCGAAGCGTTGCTGCTGAGCCCGTTGCAAGGCTGGCTGCTGCTGGCCTGCTGCCTGAATACGTTGGTGGCCTACGGTGCGTTTGCTGAAGCATTGGCCCACTGGGAAGCGTCGCGGGTCAGTGCGACCCTGGCGTTGACGCCTCTGGTCACTCTGGCCGCAGTAGCGGCGTCTGCCTGGCTTTGGCCTGCTTACGTGCAGGCCGAAACCCTGAACGTGCTGGGTTACGGCGGTGCCTTGCTGGTGGTTTCAGGGTCGGCGTTGACCGCGCTTGGGCCTTCTCTGGTCGCTGGTTACCGGGCAAGAAGGGCGAGGCTGGCTCAGGTTTAAGAGGCATTGATGCAGGGTAAGCCGTTCAGCGCTTGCCCAGCGCCTGGGCCTGAAGAATCCATTCCTGCCGCTGTTGTTCGGTGGCACTGTGTACCGGCGCGAATTCGGTCAGGCGCTTCGTCTTGATCCCGCAAAAGCCCAGGATTGTCCGAACCATCTGCCGATGTGCAGGGGCGCCGTATATCCAGCGAAAATAACGCGGCGGGGTATCCAGAGTCACCAGCAGCTCTGCCGTCCGACCTTTGAGCAGTTCGTTGGCGCGATGCCTGCGTCCGTGGGCCTTGAACGCAAAGCCCGGCATCAACACCCGGTCGAAGAACCCGGTCAGCAACGCAGGCAGGCCGCCCCACCAGACCGGATAGACAAATACCAGGTGCTCGGCCCAGTGAATCTGACGCTGGGCTTCAAGCAGGTCAGGCTCCAGCGTCTGGGTCTGGTCGTAGCCACTGTGCAGAACCGGATCGAAATCCAGTTCGCCCAGCTTGATGACCCGCACCACATGGCCTTCGCTTCGTGCGGCCTGCGCGTAGGCATCACCCAGGGCATGGCAGAGGCTGATGGTTTTCGGCGTGCCGTACACCATCAGTATCCGTTTGCCATTGCCTTCCAGTGGCGTTGCACCGGATCTGGCATCAGCCATTGCTGCCTGCCTCCAGCATTTTGTCCGGGCGTACCCAGGCGTCGAATTCCTCATCGGTCAGGTAGCCCAGCGCAAGTGCCGCCTCGCGCAGGGTCAAACCCTCGGTATAGGCTTTCTTGGCAATTTGCGCCGACTTGTCGTAGCCGATATGCGGATTGAGCGCAGTGACTAGCATCAAGCCGCGCTCGAGGTGCTCGGCCATCTTCTCGGCGTCTGGCTCCATGCCGGCGACGCAGTGTTCGTTGAAGTTGCTGCAGCCATCGGCCAGTAGGCGAATCGATTGCAGGACGTTGTGGATGATTACCGGCTTGTACACGTTCAGTTGCAAGTGCCCCTGACTGGCGGCAAAGCCTATCGTCACATCGTTGCCCATGACCTGACAGGCCAGCATCGACAGCGCTTCGCACTGAGTCGGGTTGACCTTGCCGGGCATGATCGAACTGCCGGGCTCGTTGGCTGGCAGCCTGACTTCTGCCAGCCCGGCGCGTGGGCCTGAACCCAGCAGGCGCAAGTCATTGGCGATTTTCATCAGGGTGCCGGCCAGTGTTTTCAGCGCGCCGGAAAGCGCTGCCAGCGGCTCGTGACCCGCCAGTGCGGCGAACTTATTGGGCGCGGTGACGAACGGCAGGCCGGACAATGCGGCCAGTTCTGCAGCGATCGCTTCAGCAAAGCCCTTCGGCGAGTTGAGCCCGGTGCCCACTGCCGTGCCGCCTTGCGCCAGCTCGTAGACCGCAGGCAGGGTGGCGCGAATGGCTTTTTCAGCGTAATCCAATTGGGCCACAAAGCCTGAAAGCTCCTGGCCAAAGGTGATCGGCGTCGCGTCCATCATGTGCGTACGTCCGGTCTTGACCAGTTTCATGTGGCGCGCGGATTGCTCGGCCAGTCCGGCAGACAGTTCGGCTATGGCCGGCAGGAGGTGTTCCTTGACCGCCTGAGCAGTGGCAATGTGCATGGCCGTCGGGAAGCAGTCGTTGGAGCTTTGCGAGCGATTGACGTGATCGTTGGGGTGGACTGGCGATTTGCCGCCACGGCCCTGACCGGCCAGTTCGTTGGCACGACCGGCAATCACCTCGTTGACGTTCATGTTGCTCTGCGTGCCGCTGCCGGTTTGCCAGACCACCAGCGGGAACTGCGCATCGTGCTGCCCTTCAAGTACTTCATCGGCGGCCTGTTCGATCAGGCGCGCGATGTCGGCAGGCAAGTCTCCATTGCGATTGTTGACGCGCGCAGCGGCCTTCTTGATCAGGGTCAGGGCGTGCAGGACGGGCAGCGGCATGCGCTGATCGCCAATCGCGAAATTGATCAGTGAGCGTTGGGTCTGCGCCCCCCAGTAGGCATCCTCGGGGACTTCGATCGGGCCGATGCTGTCGGTTTCGGTGCGGCTCACAGGTCTTACTCCTTTAAGTACGTTGCAGGTTAGGTAGCCATATGCGGAGAGGGTTCCCGAGCACTGCTTTTTAACCGCTCGGTGAACCGGGGGTTGAGACAAAAGCCCACATAAGCGCAGAATGGTCGGCCCTGGGGTAATGCCTCGTTCGCTAGATAAGGAAACTCGATGACCCGTCTTCGTGCCATTTGTACCGCGGTAGCGCTGGTGTGTGCCAGTGGTCAGGTCTTTGCCGACACCGCCAGTCACAATGCGAGCGCCGAAACATTCCTGAAGCTTGCCAACGCCGATCGCCTGGGCGCTCCGGTCTACGCGCAGGTTCAGCAGATGTTTGCCCAGCGTTTCGCTGAAACCAAGGCACCTGCCTCGAAAAAGGCGCTGCTTGAAACCTATCAGGCCAAAGCCAACACCGCACTTGATCAGGCCATCGGCTGGAACAAGCTCAAGCCTGAAATGGTCAAGCTCTACACCACCAACTTCACTGAAAGCGAGTTGAAGGATCTGGTTGCGTTCTACCAGTCCCCGCTGGGCAAGAAAGTGATGACCAAGATGCCTGAGCTGGCGCAACAATCCGCTCAGTTGACCCAGAGCAAGCTGGAAAGCGCAGTGCCGGTCGTCAACAAGCTGCTGGCTGACATGACTGCCGAGCTGGAACCTGCCAAGGCCGCTGCTCCTGCTGCCGCTCCGGCCAAGAAGCCCTGACAGGCGGTTTTTGACATGACCATGCAACAACGAATCGAGTCGGCGCTTGCGCTGCTGCAACCGCATCATCAGCAAGTGCTCGATGAGAGCCACATGCACAGTCGTGGTCAGCAGACGCATTACAAGGCCGTGCTGGTCAGTGATCAGTTCGAGGGCCTGAGCCAGGTCAAGAGGCACCAGAAGGTCTATGCCACGCTGGGGGCTCTGATGGGCGAGTTTCACGCGCTGGCCTTGCACACGTACACGCCTGAAGAATGGGCGAAAACCGGTGCTGCGCCTGCTTCGCCCACCTGTGCTGGCGGTCATTGACAGGCACGCTTTGCCGATCACGCCCCCTCTGCGGGGGCAATTGATCCGCCGAGCTGCCTGCTGAACCGCGCTTTTTGCTAGAATCCGCACCGCGCCGACTGGCCGGTGCGTTTTTTTTGTCCGCAATTTTTTACCCGGTAGGCCCTTTGCGAGGGTCGCCACTGGAGAGATACATGACTCAAGAGCCGATGACTCAGCCGATCGTCGTAGCGGCGCTATACAAGTTCGTGACCCTCAGCGATTACGTGGCACTGCGCGAGCCGCTGTTGCAGGCGATGGTCGACAACGGCATCAAGGGCACTCTGTTGATTGCCGATGAGGGCATCAACGGCACGGTTTCCGGCAGCCGTGAAGGCATTGATGGCCTGATGGCGTGGCTGAAGAGTGACCCACGCCTGATCGATATCGATCACAAGGAGTCCTACTGCGACGAGCAGCCGTTCTACCGTACCAAGGTCAAGCTCAAGAAAGAGATCGTGACCCTGGGTGTGGAGGGCGTGGACCCTAACAAAAACGTGGGCACTTACGTCGAGCCGAAAGACTGGAACGACCTGATCACTGACCCCGAAGTGCTGTTGATCGATACCCGTAACGATTACGAGGTATCAATTGGCACTTTCGAAGGCGCCATTGATCCAAAGACCACGTCGTTTCGTGAGTTTCCCGAATACATCAAGGCGCATTTCGACCCTGCGGTACACAAAAAGGTCGCAATGTTCTGTACCGGTGGCATCCGCTGCGAAAAAGCCTCGAGCTATATGCTGGGCGAGGGTTTCGAGGAGGTTTATCACCTCAAGGGCGGGATTCTCAAATACCTCGAGGAAGTCCCAGAGAAAGAGAGTCAGTGGCGCGGCGAATGTTTTGTCTTCGACAACCGGGTGACAGTTCGTCATGACCTGACCGAAGGCGATTACGATCAGTGCCATGCCTGCCGTACCCCTATCAGTGCCGAGGACCGCGCCAGCGAGCACTACTCGCCGGGTGTCAGTTGCCCGCATTGCTGGGATTCGTTGAGCGAGAAAACCAGGCGCAGTGCCATTGACAGGCAGAAACAGATCGAATTGGCCAAGGCGCGTAACCAGCCTCATCCAATCGGTCGTAATTACCGTTTACCATCCGAGCATCCAACTTCAGAGGCCTGAGCCATGTCCGCCCGCCTGATCTATGTCATGGACCCTATGTGTTCATGGTGCTGGGGGTTTGCCCCGGTTGCCGACGCACTGGTCACTCAGGCGCGCGAGGCGGGCGTGCCGTTGCACCTGGTCATGGGCGGCCTGCGTTCTGAAAAGACCGTTCTGGAGCCCGCCAAGCGCCGCTACATTCTTGAACACTGGCGGGCGGTCGAGGAGGCCACCGGGCAGGTGTTTCATCTCGAAGGCGCACTGCCGGAAGGTTTTGTCTACGACACCACTCCAGCCTGTCTGGCGGTCGCCGCCGCGCGGCATCTCGACCCTGAAGGTGCCTGGCTGCTGGCGGGGCTGATTCAGCAAGCGTTCTATGGCGAGGGTCGTGATGTGACGCTTCCTTCGGTGCTGGCCGAGTTGGCCGGGCAGGCGGGTTTTTCGCGTCAGGCATTCGCCGATGAATTTGAAAGCCCGGAGCGGCAGGCGGCCACGGTCGCTGATTTCGCCTGGGCGCAGGACTTGGGCATTGCCGGGTTTCCGACCCTGCTCGCCGAACGCAATGGCCAATTGGCGCTGCTGACCAATGGTTATCAGCCGCTGAGCAGCCTTTCGCCGCTGCTGGGGCGATGGTTGGAGCGTGCAGTCAGTGCGTGATGATCCCCCCGACGCGCACCGACAAGCGCATGCAGGCCGTGGCGATGCATTGAGCTGGGCTGAAATCCGCCGCCTCGCGTTACGTCATAAAAAAGCGCTGTGGCTGGCAAATGGTGTCGCGGTTCTGGCGACTCTGTGCAGTGTGCCGATCCCCCTGTTGCTGCCGTTGCTGGTTGACGAAGTGCTGCTGGGCCGGGGCGATGCCGCGCTGAAAGTCATGAATCATCTGTTGCCCGACAGCCTGCAGAAGGCGGTGGGCTATATCGGCCTGATGCTTTTGCTGACACTGCTGCTGCGCGTAGGGGCGCTGGTTTTCAACGTCTTGCAGGCGAGGTTGTTTGCCGGGCTGGCGAAGGACATCGTCTACCGTATCCGGCTGCGCCTGATTGAGCGGCTCAAGCGAATTTCACTGCGAGAATACGAAAGCCTGGGCAGCGGCACTGTCACCACGCACCTGGTGACCGATCTGGACACTCTGGACAAATTTGTCGGTGAAACGCTCAGTCGCCTGTTGGTGGCGACCCTGACGCTGGCCGGCACGGCGGGCATTCTGATGTGGATGCACTGGAAGCTCGCGCTGCTGATCATGCTGTTCAACCCGCTGGTGATCCTCCTCACAGTCAAGCTCGGCAAGCGGGTCAAACACCTCAAGAAGCTTGAGAACGACAGCACCTCGCGCTTTACCCAGGCGTTGAGTGAAACGCTGGATTCGATCCAGGAAGTCAGGGCCGGCAATCGGCAGGGGTTCTTTCTGGGGCGTCTGGGGTCAAAGGCGCAGGAAGTTCGCGACTACGCCATCAACTCGCAATGGAAGAGCGACGCTTCGGGGCGTGCAAGCGGCCTGCTGTTTCAATTCGGCATCGATATCTTTCGCGCCGCTGCGATGCTCACTGTGCTGTTCTCGAACCTCTCCATCGGGCAGATGCTCGCAGTCTTCAGCTACCTGTGGTTCATGATGACGCCGGTGGAGCAATTGCTGAACCTGCAGTACGCGTATTACGCAGCGGGCGGCGCACTCACGCGTATCAACGAGTTGCTGGCTCGAGCCGACGAGCCGCAATACCCCGGCGGTGTCGACCCCTTCAAGGGA
This sequence comes from Pseudomonas tremae, assembly GCF_001401155.1. Classification (GTDB taxonomy): domain Bacteria; phylum Pseudomonadota; class Gammaproteobacteria; order Pseudomonadales; family Pseudomonadaceae; genus Aquipseudomonas; species Aquipseudomonas tremae. The sequence goes on along the minus strand of NZ_LJRO01000508.1, from coordinate 89,199 downwards.
CGCGATACCGTGGGCATCGAAGTACGCGGCCTGAGCTTCGGCTATGGCGATGATCTGGTGCTGGATCAGTTGAATCTGAATATCGCGCCGGGGGAGAAGGTTGCGGTTGTCGGCGCCAGTGGCGGGGGCAAGAGTACGCTGGTGCAGTTGCTACTGGGCCTGTACACGGCGCGCACCGGGATCATTCGTTTTGGTGGCGTCAGCCAGCAGGATATCGGCCTGGAAAAAGTGCGCGAGAACGTCGCCGTAGTCCTGCAGCATCCGGCGCTGTTCAACGACACCGTGCGGGCCAATCTGACCATGGGCCGCGACTGCAGTGATGACGCCTGCTGGCGGGCACTGGAAGTCGCGCAACTGGATTGCGCCATACGCGAGCTGCCGCAAGGCCTGGACAGTGTGGTGGGGCGCTCCGGGGTCAGGATGTCTGGCGGGCAGCGCCAGCGCATGGCGATTGCGCGCATGGTGTTATCCGATCCTAAAGTGGTGATCCTCGATGAAGCGACTTCGGCGCTGGACGCTGCCACGGAGTACAACCTCCATCAGGCCCTCGCACGCTTTCTGCGCAGTCGCACCACGTTGATCATCGCGCATCGTCTTTCTGCCGTTAAGCAGGCTGACCGGGTGCTGGTGTTCGACGGCGGCCGAATTGTGGAAGACGGTGATCATCAGCAACTGATTGCCGATGGAGGTCTGTACGCCAAACTGTACGGACATTTACAACAAATTTGATGTGCTTCGCCTTGATCAGTGTTCAAGTTGCTTCAATTTTGGGAGATTCAACTGCCATCATTGCGGAATTTAGCCTAGTCTCTGCGCTAGACGTTTATTCAGGCATGTGGTGACGTGAAACCCATGAAACAACCATGGACCTTCTCCAAGCCCCGTCTGTTGGGCATCGTATGGCCTTTCATTGCCGTCGCACTGTTTCAGGCGTTGTTGGGCTGCGTAAGCCTCTATACCATGTCTGCCGTGCGAAGCTATGTCGCGGGTGAAAGCCTCTGGTCCAAGGGGCAGAAGGACGCCATCCACTACCTGAGTCTTTACGCCAATACGCACGATGAAGGCGATTACCTGAAGTATCAGCGTGCCTTTGCTGTGCCGCAGGGCGGCCATGCATTGCGCAAGGCGCTTGACCAGCCCATTCCCTCTCTGTCGGATGCGCGGGCCGGCATCATCCAGGGCGGCAATCACCCGGACGATGTCAACGGCATCATCTGGATGTACCTGAATTTCCACAATTTCAGTTTCATGAAGCAGGCCATTCACTTCTGGGAAGTGGGGGATGGCTACCTGATGCAGCTCAACGAGCTTGCACAGCATATCCATGAGCGTGTTATTCAGGGCGATGTCACACCTGCCGATGTCGAACAGTGGCGCGTGCAGATCAACGTCATCAATGACGGTGTCACGCCTGCAGCCAAGGCATTCAGCGACGCGCTGGGCGAAGGGTCGCGGTTTATCCTCAACCTGCTGATAGCGGTCAATCTGGTGACCGCCATTGTGCTGATTGTACTGGCGCTGATGCGTGTGCGCCGCCTGATTGCCCAACGACGGCTGTTCGCCGACGCGCTGCAACTGGAGAAGGAGCGGGCGCAAATTACCCTTGAATCGATCGGCGACGGAGTGATCACCATCGATGTGGCGGGTGCCATTGTGTACATGAACCCTGCGGCCGAAGGTCTGACGCACTGGAAGAGCTCACAGGCCAGCGGGCTTCCTCTGGCAGCGCTGTTCAACCTGCTGGATGAACACGACCAGAAAGACAGCTCGACGCTGATCGATCAGATTGCCTCCGGAAGGCTCAAGGGCGGCAGCGCCAGCAGCAAATTGATCCAGCGGCTGGATGGCAGTACGGTTTCGGTAGCACTGGTCGGAACACCTATCCACACCTCCGGCGTGATCAGTGGTGCAGTGCTGGTGCTGCATGACATGACCCAGGAGCGTCAGTACATCGCCGAGCTGTCATGGCAGGCTGCCCACGACCCGCTGACCGGGCTGGTCAACCGCAGCGAGTTCGAGCGACGCTTGCAACAGGTGCTTGATGAGCGCGGCGACGGCTCAGGCACTCATTGCCTGATGTTCCTTGACCTTGACCAGTTCAAACTGGTCAATGACACCGGTGGTCATGCCGCAGGCGACGAACTGTTACGCCAGCTGTGTCAGGCCTTGCCGCAGGGCCTGCGCGACAGCGACACACTGGCACGTCTGGGTGGCGACGAGTTTGGCGTTCTGCTCGTCGACTGTCCGGCCAGCAAGGCTAACGACATTGCCGAGGCCTTGCGCGAAATTGTGCAGAGCCTGCATTTCATGTGGAAAGGCCGGCCGTTCATGACCACCGTCAGTATTGGTCTTGTGCATCTGGGCGACGTACCTGTCACCCTCGAAGCATCACTGTCCGCCGCCGACATGGCCTGTTACATGGCCAAGGAAAAGGGCCGTAACCGGGTTCAGGTGTACAGCGTCGACGACCTGAAGCTGTCCATGCGTTTCGGCGAGATGGCCTGGATACAACGCTTGCATATGGCAATGGATGAAAACCGGTTCTGTCTTTATGCTCAGGAAATCGCCGCCATGAGCGGAGAGGGCAATGAGGTACGCCACATCGAGATTCTTCTGCGTCTGCGTGACGAATCCGGGAGGATGGTGGTGCCGGACAGCTTTATCCCGGCTGCCGAGCGTTACGGGCTGATGACCACCCTGGATCGCTGGGTGGTACAGAACGTTTTCAAGGTCATCGCCCAGTGCCAGAGTGATGACAGGCATCAGGCACCTCAGGCGCTGTGTGCTATAAATTTGTCTGGTTCAAGCATTGGAGATGATACGTTTCTCGAGTATCTGAAGCATCAGTTCGTGGCTTTTGATGTGGCGCCGGAGATGATCTGCTTCGAGATCACTGAAACCAGTGCCATTGCCGATTTGCAAAGCGCCATCAGATTCATCAACGAGCTGAAGTCACTGGGCTGCAGGTTTTCTCTGGATGATTTCTGTTCCGGGATGTCGTCCTTTGCCTACCTTAAGCATTTGCCAGTGGACTTTCTGAAAATTGATGGCAGTTTTGTAAAGGACATGCTCGACAATCCGATCAACAAGGCCATGGTCGAGGTCATCAATAATATTGGCCATGTGATGGGTAAACGCACCATTGCCGAGTACGTCGAGACGCCCCAGATAGAGTCTGCGTTGCTGGAAATGGGCGTGGATTTTGCACAGGGCTATCTGATTTCGCGTCCTGAATTGTTCACTTGTGAAAGCCTGTACATTCAGCCCGTACGGCCTGACCCCCTGATGTTCGGCGCGCCAGGAACGCTACGTTAATCAGTCGAAACCTTATAAGGAGATACCCAGTGATCGACACTTTCGAGAGAACAGGTCCGCTCATGGAAGCCAGCAGCTACCCGGCCTGGGCGCAGCAGCTGATCAAGGATTGCAGTGCTGCCAAGGCGCGGGTCGTCGAACACGAGTTGTATCAGCAGATGCGTGACGCAAGACTGAACCCGCTGATCATGCGCCATTACCTGATTGGTGGCTGGCCCGTCGTAGAGCAGTTTGCGGTGTACATGGCCAAGAACCTGACCAAGACCCGCTTCGGCCGTCATCCTGGCGAAGACATGGCGCGTCGCTGGCTTATGCGCAACATTCGAGTCGAACTCAACCACGCTGATTACTGGGTCAACTGGTGCGCATCTCACGATGTGACGCTTGAGGATCTTCATGATCAGCACGTAGCCCCGGAGCTGCACGCGCTGAGCCACTGGTGCTGGCAGACCAGTTCCTCGGATTCTCTGGCAGTAGCGATGGCTGCCACCAACTACGCCATCGAAGGTGCAACGGGGGAGTGGTCGGCGGTGGTCTGTTCGTCAGGTGCCTACGCTGAAGCGTTCCCTGAAGAGACCCGCAAGAAAGCCATGAAATGGCTCAAAATGCATGCACAGTACGATGATGCGCATCCTTGGGAAGCGCTTGAGATCATTTGTACGCTGGTGGGTAACAAACCGAGTCAACAGTTGCAGGCCGAGCTGCGTCAGGCCGTTACCAAAAGCTACGATTACATGCACTTGTTCCTGGAGCGCTGCATGCAGCTCGACAAGATCAAGTCTGCGCGCGGACGGGTCGCCGCACTGGAAGCGTAGGGAGGAGGAAGGCGGGAGAGGTCGCGACGCTAGCTGGCCATCGCAAGGCGGTTTCGGCCTTGACGCTTTGCAACATAAAGAGCGTTGTCGGCCCGGCGCAGCAGGCTGTCGGCCGTTTCCGTTGACAGCAGCGTCGAACAGCCGAGACTGACAGTCATGTTCAGCGTCGGGTCAAGCTCCTGAAACTCGAGGTCTCGTACCGCTTGGCGTAATCGTTCGCCGATCAGTTCAGCTGAATCGGAGTCGGTGTTCGACAGAATCACCACAAACTCTTCCCCGCCATAGCGGAACACGCGGTCAATATTACGCAACTGCGTCTTCAGACTGTGCGCGACGGTTTTCAGCACGTCGTCACCCGTGTGATGGCCGTATTCATCATTCACTTTCTTGAAGTGATCAATGTCCAGCATGAGCAGCGACAGCGGCTGCTTGTGGCGACGAGAAACCTCTATTTCCCGGGCCAGGCTCTGGTCCATTGCGATACGGTTGCCGGTATCGGTCAGCGAGTCACGAAGTGCGCTCTGAGTGGCGATGCGGTACAGCAATGCATTGAGCAGCGGGTACAGCAGGCAGACCAGCAAGGACTCAAGGTCGCTCAATTGCCGGGTGTCAAAGGGCTTGGCACACTGGAACTCCAGTTCGCCGATGAATTTACCTTCATGACGCAAGTGAAAACTCGCACTGTTGGATGACACCTCGCCCAGCCGCAGGTGCAGGTCACTTTCAACGTGTCTATAGATCAGACCGCTTAATGGCAGGAACCGCTGCACTCCCTGAAAGAACAGGGTCAATATCCGCTCTGCCTCCAGACTGGTCTGCAGTTGGCGCCCAAGCTGGTAAATCAGCTCGGGCAGTGACGGGGGTGGGAGTACGGCGTCAGGTCGATTTCGAAAGCCAAGTCTCTGCAATTCAGCCGTATCGAAATCGATTGCATGGGTCTGGGTAGGAAAATTCATCTCTTCGCTCCTCAGCACATATTGCTGGCTTGGCTGGGTTAGAGGGGACGTGTCGCGATTCGGTTCATTTTTGCCTAGACATATTGAAATCAGTGGTTTAGCTGACGTCAGCTCTCTGACAGTGACGAATTTTCGGCAATTCCTTGGCTTTAAGAAGCGCAAAAAGCCGCGCTTGTGACAGTTTTTTGTCACAAGCACACGGGGGCGTGTCAGTTTATTGAGCGTTCAGGGCTTGTCCGTTGATGCCCTTGCTGTCCGGCCCCATGAGGTACAGGTAGACCGGCATGATGTCCTCGGGTGCAGGGTTGTCCAGAGGGTTTTCGGAGGGGTAGGCCTGTGCTCGCATTCCAGTGCGCGTGGCACCCGGGTTGATGCTGTTGGCGCGTATGGCGGTCACGCCATCGAGCTCGTCAGCGAGGGTTTGCATCAGCCCTTCGGTAGCGAATTTCGACACGCTGTAGGCGCCCCAGTTTGCACGTCCCTTGCGGCCGACGCTGCTGGATGTGAACGCGATAGAGGCATCTTCCGAGAGTTCGAGCAGCGGCAGCATCGCCTGGGTCAGCATGAAAGTGGCATTCACATTGATGTGCATGACCTGCGCGAATTCCTCGGCGGATATCTGTTCCAGCGGGGTGCGCGGACCAATGATCGATGCGTTGTGCAGCAAACCGTCGAGACGACCGAACTCGGTCTCGATCATGCCTGCCAGTTCCTGGTAGTGGCCCGGGCCGGCGATTTCGAGGTCGAACGGTATGACTACCGGTCGTGGCTGGCCTGCCGCCTCGATCTGGTCGTACACCTCGGACAGGCTGCTCTCGGTTCTGCCCAGCAGCAGGACGGTTGCGCCGTGTGCGGCATAGCTTCTGGCAGCCGCTGCGCCAATCCCGCGACCGGCTCCGGTAACCAGAACGATCCGGCCTTTGAGCAGGTCCGGGCGCGCGGAGTAATCAAACATGAATGGCCTCTTTCATTAATAATGGCGGGTTCAGCAACTGCACACGGCGTTATCCAGCACCTTGCGCAGTTCCAGCGGATGGTCGACCACCACATCGGCGCCCCAGTGGTCGGGGTTGTCGTCGGGGTGGATGTAGCCGTAGCGAACAGCAGCAGTCTTGGTGCCCGCGTCCCGCCCTGATTCGATATCGCGCAGGTCATCGCCTACGAACAACACGCTGGCTGGGTCCAGGTCGAGCATCTTGCAAGCCAGGATCATTGGCTCTGGGTGCGGTTTGCTGTGCGTGACGTGATCGGGGCAGATCAGTACCGCCGAGCGCTCCGAGAGCTTGAGCTGATCCATGATTGGCTGCGCAAATCGCACCGGTTTGTTGGTCACCACGCCCCAGATCAGGCCGGCTTTCTCGATATCGGCCAGCAACTCGGGCATGCCGTCGAAAAGCCTGCTGTGGGTGGCGCAGTCACGCTGGTAGCGTTCCAGAAACTCCACACGCAATGCCTCGAACTCCGGTGCATCGGCAGACATTGCGAAGGCGGCGGCGACCATTGCTTTGGCGCCCCCGGAGACGACGTCGCGGATCAGTTTGTCCGGCACGCCGGGAAGGCCGCGTTCCGCCAGCATCGCCTGAGCAATGGCGATGAAGTCGGGCGCGGTGTCGAGCAGGGTGCCATCCATGTCGAATAAAACTGCTCTCAAGCGCATGTCTTATGCCTCCCGCAGGGTATGGATCATGTAGTTGACGTCAACGTCGGAGGCAAGTTTGTAATGCTTGGTCAGCGGGTTATAGGTCAGGCCGGTGATGTCCTTGACCTGCAGGCCTGCATCGCGGCTCCAAGCGCCCAGCTCGGAAGGGCGGATGAATTTCTTGAAGTCGTGAGTGCCGCGCGGCAGCAGGCCGAGAATGTATTCGGCACCGATCACGGCAAACAGGTAGGCCTTGGGATTACGGTTGATGGTCGAGAAAAATACCTGGCCGCCGGGCTTGACCATGCGGTAGCAGGCTCGAATCACCGAGGAAGGGTCCGGGACGTGCTCGAGCATTTCCAGGCAGGTCACCACATCGAACTGCTCGGGCATTTCTTCGGCCATGTCTTCGGCGGTGATCTGCCGATACTCGACGCTGACACCGGATTCGAGCTGATGCAACTGCGCCACTGCCAGTGGCGCTTCGCCCATGTCGATCCCGGTGACGGTTGCGCCGCGCATTGCCATCGCCTCGCTCAGAATGCCGCCGCCGCAACCGACGTCCAAAACCTTCTTGCCGGCCAGACTGGCGCGCTCGTCGATCCAGTTGACGCGCAAGGGGTTGATGTCATGCAGCGGCTTGAATTCGCTTTCGCGGTCCCACCAGCGATGGGCCAGGGCCTCGAATTTGGCGATTTCTGCGCGGTCGACGTTGCTCATGGGTGTCCCTCTTGAACTCAAAATTCGTTTTCATCAGTCTGGTATAGATGAACCAGACTGGCATGTGTTCGGTCCGGATCGAATTATTCGACTTTGCCGGAAATACGCTGGCCCCAGGCAATGGCAGTGTCGCGCAGTGCATGCTCATCCATGCGGGTCAGGTGGCCATCGTCGAGCAACTGTTTGCCTGCCACCCAGACGTGGCTCACACAGTCGCGTCCCGTGGCATATATAAGCTGAGACACCGGATCATAGATCGGTTGCTGGGCCAGCCTGGACAAGTCGAAAGCGACCATGTCTGCGGCCTTGCCAAGCTCCAGCGAGCCGGTTTCGTCCTGCAAGCCCAGCGCGCGGGCACCATTGAGGGTTGCCATGCGCAATGCCCGGTGGGCATCCAGAGCTGTGGCCGAACCGGCGACCGCCTTGGCGAGCAGGGCGGCAGTGCGCGTTTCGCCGAGCAGATCGAGGTCATTGTTGCTGGCCGCGCCGTCGGTGCCCACTGCAACGTTCACACCCGCCTGCCATAGTCGCTCGACCGGGCAAAAACCGCTGGCCAGCTTGAGGTTGGACTCGGGGCAATGGATAACGCTGGAATTGCTTTCCACCAGCAGTTCGAGGTCTTCATCGCTGATTTGCGTCATGTGTACGGCCTGAAACCGCGGGCCGAGCATGCCCAGGCGATTGAGCCGGGCAAGGGGGCGTTCCTGATGTTGCTCGACGGCCTGTTCGACTTCAAAGGCGGTTTCGTGGACATGCATCTGGATCATGGCATCGAGTTCGTCGGCGATGACACGGATCTTTTCCAGGTTTTCATCGCCCACGGTGTAGGGCGCGTGCGGGCCAAAGGCAATTTTGATACGCGGGTGGTGGGCCAGGTCGTTGAACAGTTCGATGCCGTTGTGCAGTGCTTCATCGGTGGTCCGGGCACCCGGAATCGGAAAGTCCAGCACCGGCACGGTGATTTGCGCGCGCATACCGCTGAGGTGGACGCGTTCGGCAGCCACTTTGGGGTAGAAATACATGTCCGAGAAACAGGTGATGCCGCCCTTGAGCTGCTCGGCGATGGCCAGATCGGTGCCATCGCGCACGAAGTCTTCATCGACCCACTTGCCTTCGGCAGGCCAGATGTGGTCCTGCAGCCAGGTCATCAGCGGCAGGTCGTCGGCCAGGCCGCGAAACAGTGTCATTGCTGCGTGGCCATGGGCGTTGATCAGGCCGGGGCTGAGCAGCATGCCGGGCAGCTCTTGCACCTGCAGGGCATCGTGGCGCAATGCCTCGGCCCGTGGGCCGATATAGACGATGAGGCCGTCGTAGATGCCGATACCGTGGTCCTTGAGCACTACGCCCGCGGGCTCGACCGGCACCAGCCAGGTGGGCAGGAGCAGCAGGTCGAGCGGTGGCGTGGCGTTCGGCATGAGAAGGTTTCCAAAGCTTATTACGTTGATGTCGAAGTATACCCGAGCGTCTTCGCGGACTGCTCGCTATAATCAGCGGCTTTTGATGCTGGGTTTCGGATGTTCAAGATGGAGTTGGCGATGCGCGATCGACTGTTGGCTGCAGAGAAGGTAAAGGCCATCGATTGGCGAGACAACGCGTTGTACCTGCTTGACCAGCGGGTGCTGCCTTTCGAGGAGGTCTGGCACCGCTACACCACTGCCGCCGGGGTCGCCGAGGCGATTCGCACAATGGTGGTCAGGGGTGCGCCTGCTATAGGCATCAGTGCCGCCTATGGCGCGGTGCTGGGCGCTCGTGCACGTATCGAAGAGGGCGGCGACTGGTATCCGGTGCTGGAAGAAGACCTGCAGTTGCTGGCCGATTCGCGACCGACCGCAGTGAACCTGTTCTGGGCATTGAACCGTATGCGTGACCGGTTGATGCGGGTCAAGAACGGCGACAACCCGCTGGCGGCGCTGGAGGCCGAAGCCGTGGCCATTCACCTGAGCGACCGCGAAGCCAATCTGACCATGGCGCAGCTGGGCGCCGATCTGATTCGCCGGCACCAAGGCAATCTCCAGACAGTGCTGACCCACTGCAATACCGGGGCGCTGGCCACGGGCGGTTTCGGCACCGCGCTGGGCGTGATTCGCGCCGCGCACCTTGAAGGCATGATCGAGCGGGTCTACGCCGGTGAAACCCGGCCCTGGCTGCAGGGTTCGCGGCTTACCGCATGGGAACTGGCCAACGAAGGCGTCCCGGTGACCCTCAATGCCGACTCTGCCGCCGCCCACCTGATGCGCACCAAAGGCATTACCTGGGTGATCGTCGGCGCCGACCGCATCACGGCCAATGGCGATGTGGCGAACAAGATCGGCACGTATCAGCTGGCGGTCGCTGCCATGCATCACGGCGTGCGCTTCATGGTCGTGGCGCCGAGTTCGACCATCGATATGGATATGGCCAGCGGCGACGACATCATCATCGAAGAGCGTGATGGTCGTGAGCTGCTTGAGGTAGGCGGGCAGCGGGTCGGCGCTGACGTAGAGGCCTTCAATCCGGTGTTCGATGTGACGCCGGCAGACCTCATCGACGCCATCGTGACCGAAAAAGGCATTGTCGAGCGTCCCGACACTGCACGCATGGCGCAATTGATGAGCCGCAAACACCTTCATTGATCCCCGGGCTCCACGCCTCGCCGCTTGCGCAAAGCGGCTGCGCGAGCCTGTAAGCGTCTCTCAGGCGTCTTGTGGGCTGATGGCTCGCTTTCAGGGCCTGCAAAGGATGTGAGCGCCTCCGCGATTGTGGTAACATCCGGCGGTTTCCGGGGACACTGACAATGGTCGTCCACGCTGCGTAGATTCATGGCATAACTCGTTGATTTGTCGTAAGTCGCTGCCTGCAAATGCTGGCAGCGGCGAGCTTTGTAAATCCCGAATGGATTTATGAGGTTTCACCAGAAAAAGGAATCAGGCTTCTCATGGGCGAACTGGCCAAAGAAATCCTCCCGGTCAATATCGAAGACGAGCTGAAGCAGTCCTACCTCGACTACGCAATGAGCGTAATTGTGGGTCGGGCACTGCCCGATGCGCGCGACGGCTTGAAGCCCGTGCACCGGCGCGTGTTGTTCGCAATGAGCGAGCTGGGTAACGACTGGAACAAGCCGTACAAGAAATCCGCCCGTGTGGTTGGTGACGTGATCGGTAAATATCACCCGCACGGCGACACGGCTGTGTACGACACCATCGTTCGTATGGCTCAGCCATTCTCGCTGCGCTACCTGCTGGTAGACGGCCAGGGCAACTTCGGTTCGGTCGACGGCGACAACGCTGCGGCCATGCGATACACCGAAGTGCGCATGACCAAGCTGGCTCACGAGCTGCTGGCCGACCTGCACAAGGAAACAGTGGACTGGGTGCCGAACTACGACGGCACCGAAATGATCCCCGCGGTCATGCCGACCCGTATTCCCAACCTGCTGGTCAACGGTTCCAGCGGTATCGCCGTGGGCATGGCGACCAACATCCCGCCGCACAACCTCGGTGAAGTCATCGACGGTTGTCTGGCGCTGATCGACAACCCCGAGTTGACGATCGACGAACTGATGCAATACATCCCCGGCCCGGACTTCCCGACCGCAGCGATCATCAATGGTCGCGCCGGCATCATCGAAGCCTATCGTACCGGCCGTGGACGCATTTACATGCGTGCCCGCTCCATCGTCGAAGACATCGACAAGGTGGGTGGTCGCCAGCAGATCGTCATCACCGAGCTGCCTTACCAGTTGAACAAGGCGCGGCTGATCGAAAAGATCGCCGAACTGGTCAAGGAAAAGAAACTCGAAGGCATCACCGAACTGCGCGATGAGTCCGACAAGGACGGCATGCGCGTGGTCATCGAACTGCGCCGTGGCGAAGTGCCTGAGGTCATTCTCAATAACCTCTACGCCCAGACCCAGCTGCAAAGCGTCTTCGGTATCAACATCGTTGCGTTGATCGACGGTCGCCCGCGCATCCTTAACCTCAAGGATCTGCTGGAAGCGTTCGTTCGCCACCGCCGTGAAGTGGTCACCCGTCGTACCGTCTTCGAACTGCGCAAGGCGCGTGAGCGTGGCCATATCCTTGAAGGTCAGGCCGTGGCGCTGTCCAACATCGACCCGGTCATCGCGCTGATCAAGGCCTCGCCGACACCTGCCGAAGCCAAGGAAGCGCTGATCAAGACGCCTTGGGAATCGAGCGCCGTGGTCGAAATGGTCGAGCGTGCCGGTGCCGACTCATGCCGTCCTGAAAACCTCGATCCGCAATACGGTCTGCGTGAAGGCAAGTATTTCCTTTCGCCGGAACAGGCTCAGGCCATCCTGGAGCTGCGTCTGCATCGTCTGACCGGTCTGGAGCACGAGAAGCTGCTGGGCGAATATCAGGAAATCCTGACTCAGATCGGCGAGCTGATCCGCATCCTGAACAGCGCCACGCGCCTCATGGAAGTGATCCGCGAAGAGCTCGAACTCATCCGTTCCGAGTACGGCGATGCCCGTCGCACCGAAATTCTCGATGCGCGTCTGGACCTGACCCTGGGTGATCTGATCACCGAAGAAGAGCGCGTTGTCACCATTTCTCACGGTGGCTACGCCAAGACCCAGCCATTGGCGGTCTATCAGGCCCAGCGTCGCGGTGGCAAGGGCAAGTCGGCTACCGGCATCAAGGATGAGGACTACATCGCTCACCTGCTGGTTGCCAACAGCCATACCACGTTGCTGATGTTCTCCAGCAAGGGCAAGGTTTACTGGCTCAAGACCTACGAGATCCCGGAAGCCTCGCGCGCTGCACGTGGTCGCCCGCTGGTCAACCTGTTGCCATTGAGCGACGGTGAGTACATCACCACCATGCTGCCGGTCGATCTCGAAGCCATGCGCAAGCGTGCCGACGAAGAAGGCGAAGCCCTCGAAGGCGAGCTGGACGACGCGGAAAACAGCAACGAAACCGAAGAAGAGCGCAAGGCCCGCATCAAGGCTGCCGACAAGAAGAAGGCTCCGTTCATCTTCATGTCCACGGCCAACGGCACGGTCAAGAAGACTCCGCTGGTGGCATTCAGCCGTCAGCGCAGCGTCGGTCTGATCGCCCTTGAGCTGGACGAAGGCGACATCCTGATTTCTGCTGCCATCACTGACGGCGAACAGGAAATCATGCTGTTCTCCGACGGCGGCAAGGTTACCCGCTTCAAGGAATCCGACGTTCGCGCCATGGGCCGTACGGCTCGCGGTGTGCGTGGCATGCGTCTGCCTGAAGGGCAGAAGCTGATTTCGATGCTGATCCCGGAAGAAGGCAGCCAGATCCTTACCGCTTCCGAGCGCGGCTACGGCAAGCGTACGGCCATCTCCGAGTTCCCCGAGTACAAGCGCGGCGGGCAGGGCGTTATCGCCATGGTCAGCAACGAGCGAAACGGCCGCCTGGTCGGTGCAGTTCAAGTGCTTGATGGCGAGGAAATCATGCTGATCTCCGACCAGGGCACACTGGTGCGTACCCGCGTCGGAGAAGTGTCCAGCCTGGGTCGTAACACTCAAGGCGTGACCCTGATCAAGCTGGCCAGCGACGAAAAACTGGTTGGCCTGGAGCGTGTTCAGGAACCATCGTTAGTCGAAGGCGAAGAGCTTGAGGGCGAAGAGGTTGTTGATGGTTTGGTTGCAGGTGTTATTGATGCGGACGTCGAGGATGCAGGTGAAGACCTGCAGGCCGACGCAGCAGCCGATGATGACGAACCTCAGAACTGAGTTGTAACGTAAATCAGGTAAGGGCTGGCTCGTCTGTGATTGCATCTGCGTCACGGGCAAGTCCAGCCCTTGCGGCATTCGGCCAGCCTGAACCGGATCAGAATTTTCGTAACGAGCTGCCGACCGCCATGGCGGCTGCCTGCTCGTGATGCAGCATCCAGAAACAAGCGCGTACAGACCCAACGTATTTGACGAGAGTGGATATGAGCAAGCGAGCCTTTAACTTCTGCGCAGGTCCTGCTGCGCTTCCTGAAGCTGTTCTGCTGCGTGCCCAGGCGGAGCTCCTCGACTGGCACGGCAAAGGCTTGTCGGTCATGGAGATGAGCCACCGCAGCGACGAGTTTGTCTCCATTGCCACCAAGGCCGAGCAGGATTTTCGCGATCTGCTGTCCATTCCCTCCCATTACAAGGTGCTGTTCCTGCAGGGCGGCGCCAGCCAGCAGTTCGCGCAGATCCCGCTGAACCTGTTGCCTGAAGACGGCAAGGCCGATTACATCGACACCGGTATCTGGTCGCAGAAGGCTATTGATGAGGCGTCGCGTTACGGCGCAGTCAATGTCGCGGCCAGCGCCAAGGCTTACGATTACTTCGCCATCCCTGGCCAGAACGACTGGAAGCTGTCCCGGGACGCGGCCTACGTTCACTACGCACCGAACGAAACCATCGGTGGCCTGCAATTCGACTGGATCCCGGAGATCGGTGATGTGCCGCTGGTAGCCGACATGTCTTCGGACATTCTCTCGCGTCCGGTAGATATATCGCGTTTCGGCATGATCTACGCGGGTGCGCAGAAGAATATCGGCCCCAGTGGCATCGTGGTGGTGATCATTCGCGAGGACCTGCTGGGGCGCGCGCGTTCGCTGTGCCCGACCATGCTCAATTACAAGGTCGCTGCCGACAACGGCTCGATGTACAACACGCCGCCGACGCTGGCCTGGTATCTGTCGGGGCTGGTGTTTGAATGGCTGAAAGAGCAAGGCGGTGTGGAGGCAATCGGCAAGCTGAACGACATCAAGCAGCGCACGCTGTATGACTTCATCGATGCCAGCGGGCTGTATAGCAACCCCATTAACAAGCCTGACCGTTCGTGGATGAACGTCCCGTTCCGTCTGGCGGATGATCGTCTCGACAAGCCGTTTCTGGCCGGTGCCGATGCGAATGGCCTGCTCAACCTGAAGGGCCACCGTTCGGTCGGTGGCATGCGCGCTTCTATCTACAATGCGGTGGATCTCAATGCGGTCAATGCATTGGTGGCCTATATGAAAGACTTCGAGAAGGAGCACGGTTGATGTCCGAGCAAGAACTCAAGGCGCTTCGCGTCCGTATCGACAGCCTCGATGAAAAGGTTCTGGAGCTGATCAGTGAGCGGGCTCGCTGCGCACAGGAAGTGGCCAGGGTGAAAATGTCCTCGCTGGCTGAAGGCGAGGTGCCGGTGTTCTATCGTCCCGAGCGCGAAGCTGCGGTGCTCAGGCGGGTGATGGAGCGTAACCGCGGGCCGTTGAGCAACGAAGAGATGGCGCGTCTGTTCCGCGAGATCATGTCTTCCTGCCTGGCCCTTGAGCAGCCGCTCAAGGTCGCCTACCTCGGTCCGGAAGGCACGTTTACTCAGGCTGCCGCGATGAAGCACTTCGGTCATGCGGTCATCAGCCTGCCGATGGCCGCCATCGACGAAGTGTTTCGCGAGGTGGTCGCCGGTGCGGTGAATTTTGGCGTGGTCCCGGTGGAAAACTCCACCGAAGGCGCCGTCAACCACACGCTGGACAGCTTTCTCGAGCACGACATGGTGATCTGTGGCGAAGTCGAGCTGCGCATCCACCACCATTTGCTGGTGGGCGAAAGCACCAAGACGCAGAGCATCTCGCGTATCTATTCACATGCCCAGTCGCTGGCGCAGTGCCGTAAATGGCTGGATGCGCATTACCCGAATGTCGAGCGGGTTGCGGTGGCCAGCAATGCCGAGGCCGCCAAGCGGGTCAAGGGTGAGTGGAACTCTGCGGCCATTGCCGGCGATATGGCAGCAGGCCTTTATGGCCTGAGCCGCCTTGCAGAAAAGATCGAAGACCGCCCGGACAACTCGACACGGTTCCTTATCATTGGTAATCAGGAAGTCCCGCCTACCGGCGATGACAAGACCTCGATCATTGTTTCGATGAGCAACAAGCCGGGCGCGCTGCATGAATTGCTGGTGCCGTTCCACGAGAGCGGGCTGGACCTCACGCGGATCGAAACCCGTCCGTCACGCAGTGGCAAGTGGACCTATGTGTTCTTCATCGACTTCGTCGGTCACCATCAGGATCCGCTGGTCAAGTCCGTGCTGGAAAAAATCAGTAGCGAAGCCGTGGCCTTGAAGGTGCTGGGTTCTTACCCTAAAGCGGTTCTTTGAGGGGGCGGTACATGATCTGTCTGTTTTTTGCCTTGCCGGTCTGTCAGGTGTGTTCGCGTGGTTGATGTGATTTCAGAACAGCCTGTCCGGCCTCTGATCGGTCGACTGGTGGTGGTAGGGCTCGGGTTGATTGGCGGCTCGTTTGCCAAGGGTGTGCGCGAGAGCGGTCTTTGCCGGGAAGTGGTCGGGGTCGATCTCGACCCAAGGTCACGTGAGCTGGCAGTCGAGCTGGGCGTTGTGGACCGCTGTGAAGCGGATCTGGCCCTGGCCTGCTGCGGCGCCGACGTTATTCAACTGGCTGTGCCGATTCTGGCGATGGAGAAGCTGCTTGCGTTGCTCGCGCCACTTGACCTCGGCGGCGCAATACTGACCGATGTCGGCAGTGCCAAGGGCAACGTGGTCCGGGCTGCGCGACAGGCATTCGGGCAGATGCCGTCGCGTTTCGTGCCGGGGCACCCGATCGCCGGGTCCGAGCAAAGCGGCGTCGAGGCCTCCAATGCTGCGCTGTTCAGGCGCCACAAGGTCATCCTGACTCCGCTGGCCGAAACCGACCCGCATGCCGTTGCAGTCGTTGATCAGTTGTGGTCCGCTCTGGGCGCCGACGTAGAGCACATGCAGGTCGAGCGCCACGACGAAGTGCTGGCCGCAACCAGCCATCTGCCGCACCTGTTGGCGTTCGGTCTGGTGGACTCGCTGGCCAAGCGTAACGAAAACCTCGAAATATTCAGGTACGCTGCCGGCGGCTTTCGTGATTTCACACGTATCGCAGGCAGTGATCCGACCATGTGGCATGACATCTTCATGGCCAATCGCGAGGCGGTGTTGCGAACGCTGGATACCTTTCGCAGTGATCTCGATGCCTTGCGCGATGCTGTCGATGCGGGCGATGGGCCGCAGTTGCTGGACGTATTCACGCGTGCTCGCGCGGCTCGCGAGCATTTCGGCAGAATTCTGGCCAGCCGCGCGCGCGTGGATGCGGCGCCCGGCGATCAGCGTAACGCCGCAGTCCGCTCCGGTGACGGTGTAAGTCATCGCATCAAAGGGCCAATTGATGTCACGTCCTCGGTGCTGTTTATGGTCGCCACCTCGATCAGCGAAGGCTGTGACTTGCTGCTGGAAGATGTCGGCGTCAGCCCGGCGTGCGAGGGGGCTATAGATGTTCTGCGCCTTATGGGTGGCGATATTGCGCTGCAAAACGTCCGTGCAACGGCAGGCGGAACGCTGGCAGACCTGCACGTGCGCTCTGCCAGGCTGAAAGGCGTCGATGTCCCGGAGGCGCTGGTTCCGCTGGCCATCGACACGTTTCCAGTGCTTCTGGTTGCCGCAGCCTGCGCAGAAGGGCGTACCATTCTGCGCGGCGCACAGGCGCTGCAGGCTGAACAGGCAGAGCGTGTGAGGCTGATGGCTGACGGGCTGCTCACCCTCGGAATCGAGGCCGAGCCCGTGCTGGATGGCATTATTATCGAAGGCGGCACGCCAGATGGCGGCGAGGTTGATGCTCGCGGTGATCAGCGTATCGTCATGGCGTTTCGCGTTGCATCGTTACGGGCTTCGGCGCCCATCCGTATTCAGAATTGTGCGGATGCCGCCACAGTGTTTCCCCATTTTCTGGCGCTGTGCGCTCAAGTCGGCATGCGTGTAGCGCAAGAGGACAAAAAGTGAAGATCAAACCCCCCGTTATTACCATCGACGGACCTAGCGGTTCCGGAAAAGGCACGGTTGCCGGATTGCTGGCCAGAAAGCTTGGCTGGTGCCTGCTTGATTCCGGTGCCTTGTATCGCTTGCTGGCTTTTGCCGCGCGCAATCATGGCGTCGACCTGACCAACGAAGAAGCGCTCAAGGTCCTTGCCGCTCACCTGGACGTGCAATTCGAGGCGACCCGGGAAGGGCAGGGGCAGCGCATCATCCTTGAGGGCGAAGATGTCACTCAGGCCATTCGCAATGAGCAGGTCGGAAGCGGCGCTTCGCAAGTTGCATCATTGCCGGCGGTACGCGATGCCCTGTTGTTGCGCCAGCGCGCCTTTCAGGAAGAACCGGGGCTTGTGGCTGATGGCCGCGACATGGGAACGGTCGTGTTTCCGGACGCCCCGCTGAAAATATTCCTCACCGCCAGTGCCGAGGAGCGTGCGCGCCGACGTTACTTGCAGTTGAAGGCCAAGGGCGATGATGTTAGTCTGTCGAGTCTGCTAGATGAGATATGTGCGCGCGACGAGCGCGACACCCAGCGAGCGGTAGCACCGCTCAAGCCGGCGCACGACGCCATACAGCTGGATTCCACCGAGTTGTCCATCGAGCAGGTGCTTGAACGCATTCTGAGCGAAATCGCACTCCGCGATATTGCCGGGTGACGAAGAAGCATGCGGGAGACCAGTCATAGTCCCGCAGGCTTTCTTTTACTTGAACGAAACCCACGTTGTCTGGAGCGTGGCAGATGGGCGTATTCTTCGCCCTTGATCAACAGGAATTAAAATGAGCGAAAGCTTTGCAGAACTTTTTGAAGAAAGCCTAAAGACCCTCAACCTTCAGGCCGGTTCGATCATCACCGCGATAATCGTGGATATCGACTACCAGGCTGGTTGGGTTACGGTTCACGCCGGTCTGAAATCTGAAGGCCTCATCCCGCTGGAACAGTTCCACAACGACGCTGGCGAGCTGACCATCAAGATCGGCGATGAAGTTCACGTTGCGCTGGACGCGGTCGAAGATGGCTTTGGCGAAACCAAGCTGTCCCGCGAAAAAGCCAAGCGTGCCGAGTGCTGGATCGTTCTGGAAGCGGCTTTCGCAGCTGAAGAAGTGGTCAAGGGCGTTATCAACGGTAAGGTTAAGGGCGGCTTCACTGTCGACGTTAACGGCATCCGTGCGTTCTTGCCTGGTTCTCTGGTTGACGTCCGCCCTGTGCGTGACACGACTCACCTGGAAGGCAAAGAGCTCGAGTTCAAGGTCATCAAGCTGGACCAGAAGCGCAACAACGTTGTCGTTTCCCGTCGCAGTGTCCTGGAAGCCGAGAACAGTGCCGAGCGCGAAGCTCTGCTCGAGTCCCTGCAGGAAGGCCAGCAAGTCAAAGGTATCGTCAAGAACCTCACCGATTACGGCGCATTCGTCGATCTGGGTGGCGTCGATGGCCTGCTGCACATCACCGACATGGCCTGGAAGCGCATCAAGCATCCATCGGAAATCGTCAATGTTGGCGATGAGATCGATGTAAAGGTCCTGAAGTATGATCGCGAGCGCAATCGTGTTTCCCTGGGTCTGAAGCAACTGGGTGAAGACCCATGGGTTGCTATCAAGGCTCGCTACCCGGAAAGCACCCGCGTTACCGCGCGTGTTACCAACCTGACCGACTACGGCTGCTTCGCAGAGCTGGAAGAAGGCGTGGAAGGCCTGGTACACGTTTCCGAAATGGACTGGACCAACAAGAACATCCACCCTTCGAAAGTCGTTCAGGTTGGCGACGAAGTGGAAGTCATGGTTCTGGACATCGACGAAGAGCGTCGTCGTATCTCCCTCGGCATCAAGCAGTGCAAATCCAACCCATGGGAAGATTTCTCTGGCCAGTTCAACAAGGGCGATAAAATCTCCGGCACCATCAAGTCGATCACCGATTTCGGTATCTTCATTGGTCTGGACGGCGGCATCGACGGTCTGGTTCACCTGTCCGACATCTCCTGGAACGAAGTGGGCGAAGAAGCCGTACGTCGCTTCAAGAAGGGCGACGAGCTCGACACTGTGATTCTGTCGGTTGATCCTGAGCGTGAGCGCATCTCGCTGGGTATCAAGCAGCTGGAAAGCGATCCTTTCTCCGAGTACGTCACTGTCAATGACAAAGGCGCAATCGTTCGCGGTATCGTTAAAGAAGTTGACGCCAAAGGCGCCATCATCACTCTGGCCGACGACATCGAAGCGACCCTCAAAGCCTCCGAAATCAGCCGTGACCGCGTTGAAGACGCGCGTAACGTTTTGAAAGAAGGCGAAGAGATCGAAGCCAAGATCATCAGCGTTGACCGCAAGAGCCGCGTAATCAGCTTGTCCATCAAGTCGAAAGACGTTGAAGACGAGAAAGAAGCAATCCAGAGCCTGCGTAGCAAGCCTGAAGTTGCTGAAAGCACTGGTCCTACCACTATTGGTGACCTGCTGCGCGCGCAAATGGAAAAACAGAACTAAGTTCTGCTTGACCATAAAAGGGGCGACTTCGGTCGCCCTTTTTCATGCTCGCCATTCGGGCCACACCGCTGTTATCCCTTCAGCCTGTCATGTACGGCTTTGGTCGTAAAACGCCTTCAATAGCCTCTCGGGCCCTGTCAGCTCATCGTGGGTTCTGGTGTCTCTTTCCTGTAACAAGGGTGTAAACGCTTTGTGCCTGGTTGGCAGCGTTGAACATAAGTCAATACATGGGCTGTTCAAATTCATCCGGTCATGCTAAAACCTTCGGAGCGCTGATCTAGCTGCTTGAAAAAGAAGGGAAAAATATGACGAAGTCGGAGTTGATCGAACGAATTGTCACCCATCAAGGGCTGCTCTCATCCAAGGATGTCGAGCTGGCCATCAAGACCATGCTTGAACAAATGTCTCAGTGCCTCGCAACCGGTGACCGAATCGAGATTCGGGGTTTTGGCAGCTTCTCTCTGCATTACCGTGCACCGCGAGTAGGGCGTAACCCGAAGACCGGCCAATCGGTCAGTCTCGATGGTAAATTTGTACCGCATTTCAAGCCGGGCAAAGAGCTTCGAGACCGGGTGAACGAAGATGAAGAAGAGGGCTTTTGAAGCCGCCCACCAAAGGATCAACAGATGCGTATTTTCAAACGAGTCATTCTGATCGTTGCCGTCCTTTTCGTTGCCTTGGCGACAACCGTATTTGTGCTTGAAAATCGGCAGTCCGTTGCCGTGAACCTG
The DNA here is from genome assembly GCF_001401155.1 of Pseudomonas tremae. GTDB lineage: Bacteria > Pseudomonadota > Gammaproteobacteria > Pseudomonadales > Pseudomonadaceae > Aquipseudomonas > Aquipseudomonas tremae. The sequence goes on along the minus strand of NZ_LJRO01000508.1, from coordinate 68,778 downwards.
TTTGGCTGGTCAGCGCCGGAGCTTCCTTTGGCTTTGCCTGTAGTCATAGCGCTGCTTCTGGGCATGCTCATAGGCCCGTTTCTGGCGTGGATTACCAGCTTTCGTAAAAAACGTTCGCCTTCCGTTCGTTCTGCCTGAGTAGAGTCTTCAGGCCTCTTCGGTTGCTGGTGTGACGATGTCATCTGAAAGCCAGCCGACTTCTCTCCTCGATAAAACGGCACGCCTTGCACGTGTGCTGTAGTGTATTTCAGCACACCATCCGGTTTTTTACCGAAATTCGTACTTATAATATCGTCAGTTTATTCTCGCGTTAGTTGAGTAAATGTTACTGCTGCGCGTAGGAATATTCTCTTTTTAAAACAGAGTGCCCATTCTCAAGGGGCGTACGGCTATAGTTGCATTCAGTGACGATAGCCGTTTCTGTAACAGCGTTGTGTCAAGTCTTGAAAATAAGTTGTTCAAGTGCAGAATGCGCCGAAATAACGGCCCAGGCCTGAAGTCGGATTGTGGCACTCGCCACCGATTCAGGAAGGCAACAAAAGGTAACTGCATGTCTTACCCGGAAATCATTCACCACGGCGCTGTCGATACTGTCACCGGCTCATGCCATCAACTGCTCATGAACAGTTCAAGCAGCCTGTTGATCGACTGCGGTTCGGTCCAGGGGCGCGAAGGGCGGGTCGAGTCAGCATCGTTCGATTTCGACCCCGAGAGCATCAGGGCGCTGCTGGTCACTCACGTCCATAATGACCATGTCGGACGTATTCCCGAATTGCTGGCGGCAGGCTATACAGGGCCGATACTGTGCAGCGAGCCCAGCGCTCACATGCTGCCGCTGGTCATGGAGGACACGCTTAAAATTGCATTCGCCCACGATCCCGCACAGGCCGAGCGACACCTCGAGACCATTAACAAGCGGGTCATTGCGTTGCCGTTCGATAACTGGTTCAGCCTGATCGATCACGAATCGCTGCATTGCAAGGTTCGCCTGCAGCGTGCCGGGCATATTCTGGGTTCGGCATATGTGGAATGCGACCTGCACTACCCGCTGGAAGGGCGCTCCATCCGCGTGGTTTTTTCCGGAGACCTGGGCGCCAGTCATACGCCGTTCCTGCCTGCGCCAAAGCCTCCGGAGCGCGCAGACATTCTGGTTCTGGAAAGCACATACGGTGATCGTCTTCATGAGGATCGCAGTACTCGCCAGCAAGGGCTCGAGCGAATCATTGACAAGGCGCTGGAAGACAACGGCACGGTCCTGATTCCAGCCTTCAGTATCGGTCGTACTCAGGAGTTGCTCTATGAGCTGGAGGACATTCTGCGGCGCAAGATGCTGCTGAGTCAGGCCGGCGAAGGCTCTGCTCGGCTCGACGGCGACGACATCCTGCCTGGCGACTGGTCACGGTTGCCGGTCATTCTCGATTCACCGCTGGCAAGTCGTTTCACGAAGCTCTACCAGTCATTTGAAGATTATTGGGATAACGATGCCCGGCTTCGCTCGGGGGCCGGAAGAAAGCCGTTGGGTTTTGATCAGTTGATCGGTATAGACACTCACGAGCAGCACCTGCGCACCGTCAATTACCTCGCAAGTACTGCGCGTCCCGCCATTGTCATTGCCGGTAATGGCATGTGTGCAGGAGGCAGGATCGTCAATTACCTGAAAGCCATGTTGGGCGACCGTCGACATAATGTGGTGTTTGTCGGTTATCAGGGCAAAGGCACACCGGGTGCAGCCATTCAGTCTCATGGCCCGCTGGGAGGCTACGTCGAGCTGGACCGCGAGCGTTTTGATATTCGTGCGGGTATTCACACCGCCAACGGTTATTCTGCCCACGCAGATCAGGCTGAACTTGTCGAGTTTGTCACTGGTATGAAAGAGTGGCCTGCGCAGGTCCGCCTGGTGCATGGCGAGGCCTCCGCCAAAGAAGCGCTGGGGACTGTGTTATCCCGTAAGTACGCTCTTCAAAAACATGCTGTGGATCTTGTCATTCCCTGACGGTTTTTTATAGGTCCGAGCGGGCGTTCTAGTTGTCTGGCGAAAACGGCCTGTTCATTTTAACCACTCGGCGTTCTGGCATAACTGTTGTAAAGAAGGCGGTTGGAGAAGTGGCAAGATAGATTGAAAATATTTTAGTTGTCAAAAAGAGTCACATAAGGAATATTTGGCCGATTTGGAAGGGCGTTCTTGCATGAGCGATGATGTTGCATTGGTTGCGATAACAGGTGCGACAGGGTTCGTCGGCAGCGCTGTCGTTCGTTATTTGATTGATCGTACCGGTTATTCCGCAAGGGTCGCTGTCCGGAACGCAGGTGCGTATCAGTGCCCTGCGCAACGTGTGGAGGTCGTTCAGGTAAAGTCCCTTGCGCCGGATAATGATTGGGCGGCATTTCTGCGTGATGCGAAGGTAGTTGTGCATTGTGCAGCGCGCGTTCATGTACTCGCCGAAACTGCTTCCGAGCCAGACCAGGAATATTTTCGCGCCAACGTCAGCGCCACCCTGAACCTGGCCGAACAGGCGGCAGCTGCAGGTGTGAAGCGCTTCATCTTCCTCAGTTCCATCAAGGCCCATGGCGAGGTTACAGCGCCGAACGCGCCGTTCACGGCCGACGACACCTGCAAGCCGCTGGACGCCTACGGCGTTTCCAAGTTGAAGGCCGAGGAGGGGCTGCGCGAGTTGTCTGTCCGAACGGGCCTGGAGGTCGTGATCATTCGCCCGGTGCTGGTCTATGGCCCTGGGGTCAAAGCCAACTTCAAAAGCATGATGCGCTGGCTCGATAAGCGCGTGCCGTTGCCGCTCGGGGCCATTGATAACCGTCGAAGCCTGGTCGCCGTCGACAATCTGGCTGATCTGCTAATGCGCTGTGTCGAGCACCCTGCTGCTGCGGGGCAGACGTTTCTGGTGAGTGACGGGGATGATCTTTCCACCAGTCGGCTCTTGCGTGAGATGGGCAAGGCGCTTGGCAAACCGGCCAGATTACTGCCCGTTCCGGCCGGTGTGTTGAAAGGGGCGGCAACGTTGTTGGGCAAGAGCGCGTTTTCCCAGCGTTTATGCAGCTCGTTGCAGGTCGATATCAGTAAAACCTGTACGATGCTGGACTGGCATCCACCTGTGAGTGTTGAACACGCGATGCGCGATACGGCTCGGTATTATCTGGAACATGACAAGCATGATTGAGTGGCTATCGGTAGCGGTGGTTGCGCTCCTGTCTCTGGCGTTGACGGGGTTGCTGCGCAAATACGCACTGGCCAGAAGCCTGATTGATGTGCCCAATGCGCGCAGCTCTCACTCCTTGCCTACTCCCCGTGGTGGCGGCGTTGCCATTGTCATCGCGTTTCTCCTGGCCGTAACGTTACTGACCGGGATCGGGCACCTGTCAGCGTCTGCTCTTACCGCCATCATCGGTTCGGGAGGCCTGGTGGCACTGGTCGGTTTCATGGACGACCATGGGCACATTGCTGCACGCTGGCGGCTTCTCGGGCATTTTGTCGCTGCCGGCTGGACCTTGTTCTGGCTGGGCGGACTTGCGCCACTCAGCATCATGGGCTGGAGCTTCGATCCGGGGCCGCTCGGCCAGGTACTTGCCGCGTTCTATCTGGTGTGGATGTTGAACCTCTACAACTTCATGGACGGCATCGACGGAATTGCTGGCGTCGAGGCGGTGACCGTGTGCCTGGGCATGAGCATCATTTATGCATTGGGGGGCCATGTCGGGTTATCGTGGGAGTCTCTGCTGCTGGCCGCTGCTGCGGCAGGTTTTCTGTGCTGGAACTTTCCCCCGGCCAAGATATTCATGGGGGATGCGGGCAGCGGTTTTCTCGGAATCGTCCTCGGTTTGCTATCCATTCAGGGTTCCTGGGCTTCGCCTCAGCTATTCTGGTGCTGGCTGATCCTGCTGGGCGTGTTTATCGTCGATGCGACCCTGACCCTGATTCGCCGATTGTTGCGTAGAGAGAAAGTCTACGAAGCCCACCGAAGTCACGCCTATCAGTTCGCTTCGCGGGATTACGGCAAGCACCTGCCTGTGACGCTGGCCGTCGTGATGATCAATCTGGTATGGCTGCTACCCGTGGCACTGTGGGTAGCGCTGATGGGGGGCGATGGGCTGACATGGACGGCAATTGCCTACGTACCGCTGGTTTGTCTGGCCCTGAGGTTCAGGGCGGGTGAAGCGGAAAGGATGTAACGAAGCGGGTTTCCGGTTGTCTCAGACACGTAGTTGTTTCTCAGGCGCCGGTTCCAGTGATGTTCAACCGGCAGCATAACGGAGCATTAAACAATTGATGAGTAGGTTGCGGTCCAGTTTGCTGGCGTTACCCCGCCGCAAAAAACGGATAATTCAGGTTGCTGCCGACGTGCTGCTCGTCTGGCTGGCTCTGTGGATGGCGTTTGTCGTGCGACTGGGTATCGACGAACTGATCAACCCGCTGGAAAAACACACCTGGCTTTTCATCAGTGCGCCGCTCGCCGCCATTCCCCTGTTTATCCGTTTTGGCATGTATCGGGCGGTCATGCGCTATTTCGGCAATGATGCCCTGATTGCGATCATCAAGGCGGTCACGATGTCATCCCTGATACTGGGGTGCATGGTTTACGTCTACAGCAACCATCAGCAACTGGTCCCGCGCTCGGTCATCTTCAACTACTGGTGGCTGAGCATGGTCATGATCGGCGGTCTACGCCTTGCCATGCGCCAATATTTTCTCGGTGACTGGTTTGCGGCAGCGCAGCACGTGCCCTTTGCCAAAAGTGACAATGGTCTGCAAAAAGTCGCCATCTACGGTGCCGGTGCTGCTGGTAATCAGTTGGTCGCTGCATTGCGCATGGGGCGCCTCATGCATCCCGTGGCGTTCATCGATGATGACGAATCAATCTCCAATCGAGTGATTTCAGGCCTTCAGGTTTATAAGCCGCGAAACATTCAGCGAATGATAGATTCAACCGGCGCTCAAGAGATTCTTCTGGCAATTCCATCATCATCACGTGGGCGGCGTCGGGAAATTCTCGGTTTTCTGGAAGGCTTCCCGCTTCACGTGCGAAGTGTTCCCGGTTTCATGGATCTGGCGGCCGGCAGGGTAAAGGTGGACGACCTCCAGGAAGTCGATATCGCCGACCTTCTGGGACGTGACTCGGTACCTGCGCGGGACAACCTGCTGGAGCATTGCATCAAGGGCAAGACGGTCCTGGTGACTGGCGCCGGCGGGTCGATCGGTTCAGAGCTCTGCCGCCAGATCCTCCTGCTGCAGCCCACCCAGCTGCTGTTGCTGGATCACAGCGAATTCAACCTTTACAGCATTCTTTCCGAGCTTGAGCAGCGTTCGGCGCGCGAATCGCTTTCGGTCAAGTTGCTGCCCATTCTCGGTTCAGTACGCAACCACCCCAAGCTGCTGTCGATCATGAAAACCTGGAGGGTCGACACGGTTTATCACGCGGCCGCTTACAAGCATGTGCCGATGGTCGAACACAACATTGCCGAGGGTGTGCTCAACAACGTGGTCGGTACGCTCAATACCGCCCAGGCGGCCTTGCAATCGGGTGTTTCCAACTTTGTCCTGATCTCTACCGACAAGGCGGTCAGGCCGACCAACGTAATGGGCAGCACCAAGCGCCTTGCCGAGTTGATACTGCAGGCCCTGAGTCGCGAAACGGCGCCGGTCATATTTGGCGACAAGGCCAATGTGTATCAGGTGAACAAGACCCGCTTCACCATGGTCCGCTTCGGCAATGTGTTGGGGTCGTCAGGCTCGGTGATACCGCTGTTTCACAAGCAGATTCAGTCAGGCGGACCTCTGACGGTCACCCACCCGAAGATCACCCGCTACTTCATGACTATCCCCGAGGCTGCCCAGTTGGTCATTCAGGCGGGTTCCATGGGCCATGGCGGTGATGTGTTCGTTCTGGACATGGGCGAGCCGGTCAAGATCATCGAACTTGCCGAAAAGATGATTCACCTGTCAGGTCTGGCCATTCGTTCCGAGAAGAACCCGCACGGTGACATTTCGATCGAGTTTACCGGGCTGCGTCCGGGCGAGAAACTCTACGAAGAGCTGCTGATCGGAGACAACGTCGTCGCCACCGAACATCCGATGATCATGAGTGCGAACGAAGATTACCTGCAATGGGATGTGCTGAAAGGCCGCCTGACAAAGTTGCTGGATGCGGTTGATCGGGACGATTACAACAGTGTGCGTCAATTACTGCGTGAAACAGTCAACGGCTATACACCAGAAGGCGAAATCGTTGACTGGATGTATCAGGAACGCAGCGGAGAACCGTGATTTCCCTCGCTTTTACTGAGGTTTGTCAGGCGCAGACATACGTTGATTGATGTCGAAACAGGTCGCAATGCTCCGTTTCTTTTCCCGAGAGAAACAGTGGTTTAAGTTTTAGGCACAGCATTTGGAGTGCTGCCTTGAACTGCTATGGAGCTTCATCTATGCGAACCCCTTTTTTCAGCTCTCTTGTTTTTGCCTTGCTGACCACAGCCTCGGTTGCGGTCAGCGCCGCCCAACAACCGGCTCAGCCGCCGCCCATGATGACCATGGACGCAGCACCCGCTGTCGTTCATGAGCAGCGCGAAGATCGGGTCAATCTCAACACTGCCGATGCACAAACCCTCCAGAAGCAGCTGGCCGGTATTGGCAAGAGCAAAGCCGATGCCATCGTTGCGTACAGAGACGCCAACGGCGAGTTCACGTCGGTCGATGAGCTGATTGAAGTAAAGGGCATTGGCAAGGCCATTCTGGACAGGAACCGCGATAAGCTGTCCGTTAACTAAGTATTAAAGGCGCCTGAAAAAAGACAGGCCGATCATTGATCGGCCTGTCTTTGGGTGCATCGTTAAATAAGCGTTGATACAGCGACAACGTCCACATCTTCAATGTGTCAGTTTGCGGTTTTTCTCAGCTCCTGTTTGAGGAAGTCGCGTGTCTCGTCAAGAATGCGTTTCGACAACGCGTCGTCGAAAGCGCTGCGCGCCAGTACCAAGCCACCTACCAGAGTAGACAATGTTGGCAAGCTTCTGGATTTGTCACCAGAAGGTGCCTTGTCGAACAGCTCAAGCAAATGAAGAATGATCTTGTCAGTTACCTCGCTGGGTTGATCGCGATGTCCCAGTTCCAGGCACATGCTCGGTAACGGGCATCCGCCATCCGGTGCGTCACGACTGTCAAGAGAAAGATATAGATCAATGAATTCACTGAGCGAGTCCTGTTTGGCGAAAACTTCGCTGGTGATTCCTTTTACCTCGTCGAGGGCGTGATTCAATGCCTGTTCGACCAGATCATCCTTGGATTTGAAATGCGCGTAAAAACCGCCATGGGTCAAGCCGAGTGCTTTCATCAAAGGTTGTAAGCCTGTAGCACCAATGCCGTCGCGCCGAAAGCGCATCGACGCTTCCTTGACGATGCGTTGGTGGGTTTGGGCCTTATGATCGAGCGCGTAACGCATGCGCTGAGTCTCCAGAGATGACCAATGTGTCAGGGCATTTATACATGGATAGGTGAATCGATGCAGCAGGCTTTCGCTAATGATTGCCAGTCGATACCGAATCCTGCGAACCACTTCCGTTTTGAATGTCCAGATAATGTATCAGGCTGGCCTTGGATATTTCACCCAGATGGCTGCCCGTCAAGCGCCCTTCAGGCGAATAGAACAGTGTAGTCGGGAGCGCGACCGAGCCGACTTGCCGGGCAAACTCCCCGTCCGGGTCAAGTAAGCTGTTGCGCAGCGGCAGGCCCTGTGTCGACAGGTAGCGGCTGACTGTATCGGCACTTTCGGCTTGATTGACGAACAGGAATACGATGTCCGTTCGCGCCAGTTGCATATCTCGCAGCACTGGCATTTCCCTTCTGCACGGAGGGCACCATGTTGCCCAAAGGTTTATGACAATAGGCCTGCCTCGGTAGTCAGAGACTCTGACCGGTTTGCCAGTCGTGTCCAGCAGCGTTGTTTCGGGCAGTGGCGCCCCCTGTTGGTAGCTGCTCAGAATCAGGCCGCCCAGCAGCCATACGAGCAGCCCGGTGCCGAGGCCCAACGCTAGCGCACGACGTCGCTTGGGGTGTCGCCAGCCGATGATCAAACCGCCCATCACGGCCCCGATAACACCCGGCCAGACCAGAAAGCCGCTATCCCGGATGTCCAGCGCCTTCCAGGGCGCGTCGCAGTACTCAGCGAAGTAGGCAGCAACGAAGGCCGCACGTGCAGTGATGAGGCCAAGAATGAACAGCCCGAATACAGCTGTCTTTTTGGGTTCGACATGGCGCAGGCAACGGGCTTCTATCAGCGTCGCCAGCACAAGGGCCGTCAGCAGTAGCACGTGTGAAACCGCGATGGCGAACGGGCCTGCATTGATACTCAACATTTTGTTTTGGCTCTTGAAAGGCTTTGGTCTGCGCGCGCGATCATGCTCGCAGTTGAAAGCTCGCTGGCCGAGCCTTCGCGCGGTGATGGTATCGCTCGGTGTTTTTTTCGCATAACGCGCAACTGTGCCTGAGTGTGTGGCGGTTGATGGCGGTTGATGGCGTCTGGATAAGCCAGAAAGGCTAGAAACGCACGGCTCACGACAGAAGGACAATTGATCGCCAGCCCTTGGTATGCAAGGCGTGCGTAACGTAAAGACATCGCCGCCTTGCAAGTATTGTCCTACAAGCCTTTGACTTCTGCTGCCAATCCCGGAGAATCTGCCGCGCTGTTTTCGAGGGAGGCGCGGAACTGCCCGCTTTTTCGACGCGTCTTCCTTTTTGATAAACCGGCCACGGAGAGTCGACCGGATGAATGATCAGGCTAATGGCGTCGTAGAACGTCTGGACGTAGCTCCCGAGAGCATCGCCTCTTGGAATCGTAATGACACCACCTGGATGCTCGGATTGTTCGGTACCGCCATCGGCGCAGGTACTCTGTTTCTACCCATCAATGCAGGCATTGGCGGTTTCTGGCCACTCATGGCCTTGGCATTGCTGGCATTCCCGATGACGTTCTACGCGCACCGTGGCTTGACCCGGTTCGTGCTGTCCGGACGCGAAGGGGCCGATATCACAGAAGTGGTCGAGCAGCATTTCGGCAAGGGCGCTGGCGCGATGATCACCTTGCTGTACTTCTTTGCAATCTTTCCGATTCTGCTGATCTACAGCGTCGCACTCACCAACACCGTAGGCAGTTTTCTCGAGCATCAGTTGCACGTAATGCCGCCCCCACGTGCGGTGCTGGCTTTTGTGCTGATCATGGGTTTGCTGGCCGTAGTGCGGTGTGGCGAGCGATTCATCGTCAAGGCCATGAGCTTGATGGTTTACCCGTTTATCGTCGCGCTGCTGTTCCTTGCGGTATTCCTCATTCCGCACTGGACCGGCGGTATCCTGAGCACCGCGACCACCTTGCCTGAGCCCTCGGCATTTCTGCCGACCCTGTGGCTGGCTATCCCGGTGATGGTGTTTTCCTTCAACCACACACCGATCATCTCTGCCTTCGCGGTAGACCAGAAACGTCAGTACGGCGAGAACGCTGAGGTGCGCAGTTCGCAGATTCTGGCTCGTGCTCACGGCCTGATGGTGGTGATGGTGCTGTTTTTCGTCTTCAGCTGCGTACTGACCCTTTCACCAGCCCAGTTAGCCGAAGCCAAGGCGCAGAACATCTCGATCCTGTCTTACCTGGCCAACCACTTCAATAACCCGACAATCGCTTTTGTCGCGCCGCTGATTGCGTTCGTGGCCATCTCCAAGTCGTTCCTCGGGCACTACATCGGTGCCAGCGAGGGTCTGAAAGGGCTGGTTTTGAAATCCGGTCGTCGTCCGGCCCCCAAGGCTCTGGACCGGATGACTGCGATGTTCATGCTGGTAGTGTGCTGGCTGGTGGCAACGCTTAACCCGAGCATCCTGGGCATGATCGAAACGCTGGGCGGGCCGGTTATTTCGGCGCTGCTGTTCCTGATGCCGATGTATGCGATCTACAAAGTGCCGGCCATGCGAAAGTATGCAGGCGCATGGTCCAACTATTTTGTAATTGCCGCCGGTTTGGTGGCTATCTCGGCACTGATCTTTTCGCTGACACGCTGAACCTCTGTGAGCTGCGCCGGCGTATCGGTGCAGCTCACGGTCAGGCTGTACGGAGTGCAGTCAATCCACAGGTTCAGGGTATAGCGGCCTGGACAGGTGCATGATGCTTGCGTAGTCGTAAACGTACTGGCGTCCCGCATGGCTGGTCGAACGCAGTTGGTCGATCAGTTGTCGCTCTTTCTTGTTCAGGTACCTCAACGCCGGATCTTGACTGGACTTCAGGCGATCACGTTCATGGGCGTCAGGGAATGCGATGACGTTTGTCATGAAAAATCTCCTTGGGTGTTAGTCCTTGTTCGCTTTGATGTAGCCCCGGTTGCGCTGGTTGTAGCGACGGCCCACCTTACCCATAAAAACTCGGCGCGGGCAACCCCGCAGATGGCCGCTTTGTCACAACGTTTGTGTAATCTCGTAGGATTGTCCTGTGCCGTTGATGACAATCTGTACGGCATCGTCTTCGAATTTGCCCAACAAGCTTTGCCCCAGTGGCGCGCGTGCGGTGATCACCGTGATTAACTGGTCGCCCGCGCTGACCTTCAGGCCTGCAGCATCCGGCCCCAGAAACAGGTAGTGAGTCTGCCCGCCCTGGGCTTCGACGATTATCAGATCACCGGTCTGAATGCCTCGCGATTCATCGAAAGGTTTGAGTGACCACTTCTGATAAAGCGTCAGTGACTGGCGTATTTCCTCTACCCGTCGTGCCTGGCCAGTTGCCAGATAAGAGGCTTCCAGGCCCAGCGTGTCGTATTTGTTTTCAGCGATGTTTTCTTCGTGGGTAGCCGTTTCGTAAGCGGTCTGCGCAGCCCGCTGCGCAACGTCCAGATCAATTTCCAGTTTATCGATGATCAGCTGCAACACGTCCTGCTTGTTCATGAGTTATCCACAATATTGATCGATGCTCGCACGACTTTTCTCGCTCGGAGCGGTGCGATCCTGCTGTATCCAGAAGTCACACTTGGAGCGGCTGAACGTGCGCTGCTGTTGTTCCTGAACCTGCTCGCGGGCCTGCCGGGCCTCGCTTTCACGCAGGCTTTGCTCGTATTTGCGGAACATTTCAGTTTCCGGCTCAGACGGCGGGGTGGTTTTCTGCGCGGGCGGGGCGGTCAGTTGCGCGGCAGCATTTTCCAGCGCCTGGCTTTGCGCGGGCGGCAAGTTCTTGAAGTACAGCATACCCGTGAAAAAAACAGCCATTGCGCCCAGCCAGATGCCCAGTGCAATGCAGACAATCAACTTCAATGACACATACAGGTCGCGACGGCGGGTGGTGGATGGCATGGCTGAACTCCTTTCAGGGCGACAAATGCTCTCGGTATCACGCAGGCGCAGCGTAGCGGCCATAGTCCACGGTAGCGAAGGGTAGATGCAATGTTTTGCGCCGACTGCCTTGCAGTCCGGCGCACGAGCCGTCATACAGTAACCGCATGGCCATTCAAACCATTGATCTTTGATGGTACTTTGCGCTGGGTTTGCATGGCTGACAACGCCTGCGATGTGAGGCAGTCCCCAGATCGAGAGACTGTTCTGGCACCGGCATTCGTTCAAGGAGAGGCATCGTTCATGGTTGAGCACCAATCAATACTTTTCGGTCCGCCCGGTACCAGCAAAAGCCATCGGGCACGAGCGGAAAAAGCACTGGCACTTGGCGTGGACAAGGCGCGTATTGTGCCGCTCACCTTTCATCCCGATTACAGTTACGGCGAATTCGTCGCAAGGCTGCTGCCTACCACCAACAAGAGTGGGCAAATCGAGTACCACGTTCACGCAGGTCCTTTCATCCGGGCGCTGGCGATGGCATTCGCTTACCAGCTTCAAGACTCTGCCGGTCAGGCACCGAAAAACGTTGTGCTGTTACTGGATGAAATCAACCGGGGCAACTGCGCGGAAATATTCGGCGATGTGTTCCAACTGCTGGACCGCGATGAGTCGGGCTGGTCCAGTTACGAGATCAGTGTTTCCGAACTGGTGTTATGTGCTTTCAAAGCAGAGCTTGAACGCGTGCTCGGTCATTCCTGGCCTTATCCTGAGTTGACCGACAAGCTGCAAACCTGTCTGGAATTGCGGCAGCTGTGCCTGCCGCCGAACCTGCACATGATCGGCACCATGAACACCAGTGATGAATCCATATTCTTCATGGACTCGGCGTTCAAGCGGCGTTGGCATTTCGAGTTTTGTGCCGAAGGTTTTGTTCAAGTGCCCGCCGAACAGCGCGATGCACTTATGCCATGGGGGCGGGGTTTGACATGGCAGACGTTCGTGAATGCCTTGAACCGGTTCATCCGTGAACGCTGCACTGCGCCCAGGCTGGATGACAAACTGGTCGGCCCCTGGTTTGTAAAGGCCAAGTGCAGAATCGACAAACAGACCCTGCTTCAGGCCCACCCGGCGCATCTGGCTGCACTGGAAGCCAGCGCCAGCAAGTTCGGCGACATGATCAGCGGTGTGCCTGAGAGCAGAGCGTTCGACGAGCAGCACAGGCTTCTGGCAGAAGAGTTGTCTGAAACCGACAAGCAAAGGCTTCTCAAGCATGGCGGTTATGATAAAAGCGCCGAGCTGAAATTCACCGCGATCCGCTCCGGTTCTGGTGTGGCCAATGATTATTACTGCTCCAATCGGAGCCGCAAGAAATACAAGTCCGATGACACGGGCCTGATTGTCGAAGACTACCTGCAAACCCTATCGGTGTTTGAGGTGGGCATAGCCTCCTATCACATCGAGCGCACCGATATCGTCGGCAAGTTGTTCTTTTACTTGTGGGACAACGTATTTGATCGAGACAAGTCACCGCTCTGTAATCTGCTCGATCTGAAGCATCAGGAGCTGCGTACCTTCGGGCAGTTTGCGGATCAGGCTGAGCAGTTTGTCGAACGCTTGTGCGCCGGGCCGGTTGAAGCAACTGTGCCGCCGCGTGAAAACGCAGCCAGCGCTCCGGCAGAAGAAAACTCTACAGCCGAAGAAGTCTGAAGATGCGGCTGGACGAGATCGAACGGGTCGAAAGTGGCAATGAAGTGGGGCTGGTACGCGAACCCTATGGCCGATACTTGCTGAAAGTCCCTTATGGTATGGCAGAGATGGACAGCGCAGAGGCCCTCTCGCTGCTTTACCGCTGCTTTGTAGTTTTTCGCCGAACCCGTCTTGACAGCGATTCGTCGAGCCCCCGTGACGGCACGGAAGACGCTCGGGAAGAGGGCTGTGGGCGTGGTGGCGACAGCGTTTCGTTTCATGATGCGCTCGGGCTCGATGAACTGTTCGACAAGGCTGACCCACGCAGTCTGCTGTCCCTTTGCGAGAGGAGATGCCGCAGCGTTGATGATCCGTATCGCCGATTTGACAGACACCTGCACCGGGCCGTGTTCGACCAAAGTGGCGTGGCTTACCTTGACTATGTTCAGGGACCGCTCAAGACCGGGCAGTTCGGCAAGGCCGATATAGTCGGGCTTTACTGTGTCCTTGCCCTGGATTTCTATCGAGAACTGCTGAAGGTCGATCCGCTTTGCGCCTGGGGTAGTTTTCTTGGCGAAGGGGAGGCCCTGGCAGAGGCTTTTCGACACCGCTACCTCAGTGCCGAGGACTCTCTCTATCGTGGCGATGCCGAGTCGCGTCAGCGCAGTCTGAGTCGTCTGCGTCACTTGTTGCAGTCTATCGATCGATGCGCGGTACCGCGGGACGCCCACTATCATCAGTTGCATGGCGCGCTCGAGTCTTACCTGAATGCTGGCAGTCAGGGGGGCGCCCACTGCGGGCTTGTATGGGGAGTGAACGACTTCTGGGCGGTCTGGGAGTCGATCTGTCTGTGCCATGCGCTGAGCGAAAAGGCGGGTGGCGAAGAGCGCTTTGAAACCTGTGATGACCAGCATCTGCCGCATGGACTGTCGAGTTACGAGTCCCAGTCCCGCTGGGACAGACAACGGCAGAAACTCTTCGCGCGCAACCACATTGAGCGGCGTCCCGATCTGGTGACTCGGGATGACGAGGCCTGGACCATCGTGGATTTCAAGTATTACTCGCGGCCGCGGCTGATGCGGCCCAAGTGGGCCGAGGATGCTGTTCTGGCAAAGGAAGAGCGTGATTTTCTGAATATGGAGGTCTATGGGTTGCTGCTCTGTCACCACCTTGCCAGAGAAGGTTGCAGCGACCATCGGGTAACGCTTGAAATGTGGCTGCCTGGCGAGCAGGCAAAATGGTCCGAGCCTGTGGGTCAGCCAGCATGGGACCCACCTCTGGTGCTCCGTTCATTGCCCACTGTCGACCTGATCCGTGCGTATGCAACACGCTATCAGTGTTCTGCTCTGCTCTGAGCGCCCCCCCACCCACTTGCTTTTGACTTGGGTAAAGGTGGTGGCCACCGACCGTTCTGAACGACAATCAGCGTTTTGCCCTTCAGCCTCAGGAAGCCAGGATGAAAGCCTCGTGGGACATTTTTTGCAGCGTCGTCGATAACTACGGTGATGCGGGTGTGACCTGGCGTCTGGCACGCCAATTGGTTGCCGAACATGGCCTGCAGGTTCGTTTATGGATCGACGATCTGTCGGCGTTCGCTCGTCTGTGTCCTGGTGCCGACGCGGCGGCCGTGCAGCAACAGCATGAAGGCGTCAGCGTTTGCCAGTGGCCAGTGCAATGGGCAAGCACGGTCATTCCTGATGCAGTGATCGAAGCCTTTGCCTGTCGATTGCCGGAGTCGTACACCGAAGCAATGTTGCAACACTCGCCAAGGCCGCTGTGGCTGAACCTCGATTACCTGAGTGCCGAAGAATGGGTGTCAGGCTGTCACGGGCTGCCGTCGCCGCAGTCTAACGGCCTCAAGAAGTTCTTTTTCTTCCCGGGTTTTTCCGACACCACAGGCGGTTTGCTGCGCGAGCGAGACCTTGTGAACAGGCGCCATGCCTTTGAGCATGACAAAGCGGCGCAGCGCGCCTTTCTTGACGGGCTGGGCGTCGAGCCGCAGGAAGATACCCGTCTGATATCGGTGTTTGCCTACGAAAACCCGGGCTTGGGCAGTTGGCTTGACGTATTGGCCAACGATGAACGACCGACACACATGCTGGTGCCGGAAGGCCGCATTCTGGGCGATCTGCAGCGCTGGCTTGGCAGTGAACTGGCGGTAGGCACGACGCAGGTGAGGGGCGCACTCACGGTGCAGGTCTTGCCGTTCGTCAGTCAGGAGCAGTACGACCTGCTGCTGTGGAGCTGCGATTTCAACATCGTGCGCGGTGAGGACTCGTTCGTGCGGGCGCAATGGGCGGGGCGACCGATGCTCTGGCACATCTATCAACAGGAAGACGATGCGCACCTGCCGAAGCTCGATGCTTTTCTGGCACTGTATCTGGACGGGCTTTCGCCCCCTGCCGGACAGGCTTTGAGCCGCTTGTGGCACGGTTGGAGCGCTGGCGGCGACCTTGCCGATAGCTGGAAAGAGCTGATGGCGCACTGGCCTGAAATCGAAAGACATGCCGAGCGCTGGTGCCTGCAACAAGCCGCACAGACTGATCTTGCCACGGCGCTGGTGCAGTTTTATGGAAATTCGCTATGATACGCGACCTTGATATCAGGCTCTGTACGGAAAGTGCCTGTGTAGGCTATTTCTCGTACAGAGCCTTTGGTTAATTCATCCAAATTCGGATATATGCAATGAAAACTGGTAAAGAGCTGAAACCCGGTACCGTGATCCGTCTCGAAAACGATCCTTGGCTGGTTCAGAAAGCTGAGTTCACCAAATCCGGTCGTAACAGCGCGATCATGAAGACCAAGCTGAAAAACCTGCTGACCGGTTACAAGACCGAGATCGTCTACAGCGCCGATGACAAACTGGACGACGTGATCCTCGACCGCAAGGAAGCCACCCTGTCTTTCATCAGTGGTGACACCTACACGTTCATGGACACCACTGACTACACCATGTACGAGCTGAACGCCGAAGACATCGAAAGCGTTCTGCCATTCGTCGAAGAAGGCATGACCGACATCTGCGAAGCCGTTTTCTTTGAAGACCGTCTGGTTTCCGTTGAGCTGCCGACCACCATCGTGCGCCAGGTTGACTACACCGAAGGTTCCGCTCGCGGCGACACCTCTGGCAAGGTCATGAAGCCTGCCAAGCTGAAAAACGGCACCGAGCTGAGCGTTGCAGACTTCATCGAAATCGGTGACATGATCGAGATCGACACCCGCGAAGGCGGTTCCTACAAGGGCCGTGCCAAGTAAGCAGGGTGTTTTGACCCCGTTACGCAAAAAACCCGCATCGCTGCGGGTTTTTTTATGCCTGAAATTCTGCTGAACAGCGGTGCTCAGGCTTCAAGCGGCTTTCACACCGTCACATGCAGGCGCACATCGACGTTGCCACGTGTGGCGTTGGAGTACGGGCAGACCACGTGAGCGGCGTCTACCAGTTGCTGGGCGTCGGCTTGTTCAAGGCCTGGCAGGCTGACATGCAGGTCGATGTCCAGACCGAAACCACCGGGGATCTGGCCGATGCCTACGTGAGCAGTGATCGAGGCGTCTGCCGGGATGCTGCGTTTGCTTTGACCGGCCACGAATTTCAGCGCGCCAATGAAGCAGGCCGAGTAACCGGCAGCGAACAATTGCTCAGGGTTGGTGGCTGCGCCGCCAGCACCGCCGAGTTCTTTCGGGGTCGCCAGTTTGACGTCGAGAATATTGTCGCTGGAAACGGCACGACCATCACGGCCGCCGGTGGCGGTTGCAACTGCGGTGTAGAGCGTGTCCATGGTATTTCCTCGTTTTCATGAGCTTGGTTGTGCGCCAAATACTTGCGCGCAAGATAATCACGTGACAAAGGTATCTCTTGATTAGTTAGTGCGCAAGCTAAATTTTGCGAGGAGTGAAACGCTGCGTTGAATCCCGCCTACAGACTCTGGTGCAGATGGTCACGCAGGTCGAGCAACTGAGCCTGCAGTTCATGGAGTTTTTCCATGCTCAGGCCGCTGGTGGAGAGAATGCAGCCTGGCACGTTCAGGGCCTTGTGCTGCAATGCACGACCTTGTTCGGTCAGGTGCAACAACACCACACGCTCGTCTTCCTTGCTGCGCGTGCGACTGATGAAGCCTTCACCTTCAAGGCGCTTGAGCAAGGGCGTCAGCGAACCCGGATCGGTCAGCAGGCGCGTGCTGACATCGCTCACGGTCAGACCATCTTTTTCCCACAGCACCATCATGGCCAGGTACTGCGGATAGGTCAGGCCGAGTGCCTGAAGCAAGGGTTTATAGACCTTGGTCATCATCAACGAGGTGGAGTAGAGGGCGAAACATAATTGATTATCCAGCAGCAACAAGTCGCAATCAGCGGACTCAAGGTGGGTCGGGCTCTTGTCGGCACTCATGTCGGATCCTCGTACTCGGTAAACTGAGTTTAACCCAGTGTTGAACTGTTTTAACGCGCTGGATAATTTCCATGCCTGCGAGCTGGCAGCAATGTCATCATGTGTTGTGTATGAAAAAAGACATTATCGGGTGTTGACGCGGACAGGACTGCGCAGCATTTGACCATCGGATGGTTGGGGATGCAGTGTGATTGAAATTGTGATGTTCGTGTTGCTCGGCGCGTTAATGGGCACCTTGGGCGGGTTGTTCGGAATTGGCGGCGGGCTGGTGGCGATTCCGGTACTGGGCGTTTTGTTCGGGCTTGATCAACAGCTGGCTCAAGGCACTGCCTTGTTGATGGTGCTGCCCAATGTGTTGCTCGCGTTGTGGCGCTACAACCAGCGTAACCGGATTTTACTGCGCAACGCACTGATGCTGATCATTCCCAGTTTCTTCATGGCCTGGCTCACGTCGCTGCTGGCCGTAAGGGTCGATCCACAAGGCATGCGCCTGGGCTTTATCGCCTTTCTGGTGGTGTTGACTGTGTTTAACGTCGCGCAAATGTATTGGCGTAATAGTCAGGCAGGCACCGGGCTGCGTCATGAGCGCTGGCTGTGGCTGCTGGGTGTCGGTTCCGGCGTCACCGGCGGCTTGTTTGGCGTGGGCGGCGGAGTGGTGGCTACTCCGATCCTGACCAGCATGTTCGGCGCTACGCAGGTGGTTGCGCAAGGGCTTGCTCTGTCGCTTGCGGCTCCAAGCACTGGTATCACACTGGTCACTTACGCGCTGCACGACCACGTCAACTGGTCGATGGGTATCCCGTTGGCGATCGGCGGTCTGGCCAGCATCAGTTGGGGTGTAAAGCTGGCGCACTCGTTGCCGGAGCGCACGTTACGCCTGATGTTCTGCGTGTTTCTGGTGCTGTGCGCAGTGATTCTCGCGCTTAAAGTCTGAGCCCTTCGGGACCACCCGCTCAAGTTTCGAGCGGGCAGTTGATCTGGCACGCTTTGGTCAGCGTCTGACCTGCTTCAGGGTTTCGGCAATCAGGAACGCCAGTTCCAGCGACTGATCGGCGTTCATGCGCGGGTCGCAGTGCGTGTGATAGCGGTCCGATAGGCCGTCTTCAGTAATCGGTCGGGCGCCGCCGATGCATTCGGTGACGTTCTGACCGGTCATTTCGATGTGGATGCCTCCGGCGTATGTGCCTTCTGCCTGATGCACCTGAAAGAACTGCTTCACTTCGCCGAGGATCTGCGCGAAGTCGCGGGTCTTGTAACCGCTGCTGGCCTTGATGGTATTGCCATGCATCGGGTCGGAGCTCCACAGCACCTTGCGGCCTTCGCGCTCGACCGCACGAATCAGCTGTGGCAGGTGATCGCCGACCTTGTTGGCACCCATACGCGCGATCAGGTTCAGACGTCCCGGGTCGTTGTCCGGGTTGAGGGTGTCGATCAGGCGAATCAGGTCTTCGGTGTTCATGCTCGGGCCGACTTTTACTCCGATCGGGTTGTTCACCCCGCGCAGGAATTCAACGTGCGCGCCGTCCAGTTGCCGGGTGCGATCGCCGATCCATAACATGTGCGCCGAGCAGTCGTAGTAATCGTTGGTCAGGCTGTCGCGCCGCACGAAGGCTTCTTCATAGTTGAGCAACAACGCCTCATGGGCGGTGAAGAAGCTGGTTTCGCGCAGTTGCGGCGAGCTGTCCATGCCGCAGGCGCGCATGAATGCCAGGGTTTCGTCGATACGACCCGCCAACTGGCTGTATTTGTCGGCCAGCGCCGAGTTAGCGATAAAGTCCAGATTCCACTTGTGTACCTGATGCAGGTCGGCAAACCCGCCCTGAGCGAAAGCGCGCAACAGGTTGAGGGTGGCAGTGGACTGGTTGTAGGCCTGGATCAGGCGTTCCGGATCCGGCACGCGGCTTTTTTCGTCGAAGCCGATACCGTTGACGATGTCACCCCGATACGCAGGAAGCGTCACGCCGTCGATGGTTTCGTCATTGGCCGAGCGTGGCTTGGCAAACTGTCCGGCCATGCGTCCGACCTTGACGACTGGGCAGCCGGCGGCAAAAGTCATGACGATTGCCATCTGCAACAGCACCTTGAACGTGTCGCGAATCTTGGCCGCAGAAAACTCCATGAAGCTTTCTGCGCAATCGCCGCCTTGCAACAGAAACGCCCGACCCTGGGTGACTTCGGCAAACTGGCGACGCAACTCGCGGGCTTCGCCTGCGAATACCAGCGGCGGGTAGCTGGCCAGCGTCTGTTCGACCTTCAGCAAATGCTCTGTGTCAGGGTATAGGGGTTGCTGTTGAATCGGCATTGCCCGCCAGCTGTCGGGGCTCCAGGGTTGGCTCATCATTGGCTCTTGGGTTGCGCAATCGAACAGGCATGTTAGCAGTTCGTCGTCACGCTGCCAGCGTGGCGCAGATCACTGGAAAGGTGTTGCAGCCTGCAAAGTGTGACAAAACGGTGCGCTTGCCCGACAATTCGAGCTTTGCGCCCGGTGCGGCCCAGGACCAGGAACGGTGATGACGGAAGAGCGTGAGCGCGTAGAACGAATTCTGGCTGAGGTCCATGACGACTTCGGCATGATCCGCGTGCTGGAGGTGGAGGATTACCGCTTCCTCGAGTTCGGCGATGCAATTGAACAGAGTTGCACCTTCACGGCTGACCCGAGCTGGCTGGAGTATGACTACACCCGTGCGATGTTGATCGGCGCCTTGTGCCACGAGGCGCCGGAGAGCGCATTGTTTCTCGGTCTGGGCGCCGGGACGCTGACCCAGGCCTGCATGAAGTTCCTGCCGCTGGAAGATGTGGAAGTGATCGAACTGCGTCCCGACGTGCCACGTCTGGCGATGGAGTTCATGGGGCTGGATGATGACCCTCGGCTGTACATCCGCATCGGCGACGCGCTGGATCTGCTGCACAGCGCGGAACCGGCTGATCTGATCTTTGTCGACCTGTATACCGATGTCGGGCCTGGCGTCGGGCATCTGGCCTGGAATTTTCTGCAGAGCTGCCAGCAGCGTCTCACGCCCGGCGGCTGGCTGATCATCAACCAGTGGGCGACCGACGATGGCAAGCCGCTGGGCGCGGCGCTGCTGCGTGGTCTGTACCATCGTCATTACTGGGAGCTGCCGGTCAAGGAGGGCAACGTGATTCTGATCGTGCCTGCCGATCTGGATCAGGTGCTTGATATCGAGGCGCTCAGCGTGCGTGCCGAAGCACTTGCACCACGTTTGGGGTACTCGCTGGCTTCGTTGATCCGGGCTGTCCGTTCAGCGACCTGACGAGCCTGGCGATGCGCCGACCATGCGGAAATTCGGGTGGGACAATTCGCCACACCCTGCAGGGCGCGATACCGGTCATCCGAAGGAATAGATTAAACGTTTAAGCGGCAATGCCCGTAATCTCTGGTCCGCGCTTTGGCGAGGGCCTGTCGCGCCGCTGGTCAATGCCCGCTTTTGCACTCGCAGGGCGTAATGTTTCATAAAAAAAGACTCACCAAGGTGCGTATTTCCGGTATAGTGCGCGCCGGCCTTAACACGGCCCTCGTCGAGGTATTGCAGTTCCCCGAAGCCAGCTTCGGTCGCTTGTTCGCATAGCGGACTAGCCTGGACGATCCATTCATCAAACGTTTTCGCAAATCCCCGCCGACAAAGCAGCCAGGGTGACCTCAAGGTCGTACACGGCACGCGCAGCTTTGAAGCATGGGTCTTTGCGGATGCACTAGAGGCAGACCCATGACCCAGGAAATCGGCGGCTTCGCCGCTCTCGAACTTCATCCAAATATCGTTGCAGCTGTCGTCGCCACTGGCTACGAAGAGCCTTCGGCCATCCAGCAGCAATCGATCCCGATTATTCTCGCCGGTCACGACATGATCGGTCAGGCGCAAACCGGTACGGGTAAAACCGCCGCGTTCGCACTGCCTATCCTGCACCGGATCGACCCGAGCAAGCGCGAGCCGCAAGCACTTATCCTGGCCCCGACCCGCGAGCTGGCACTTCAGGTTGCCACCGCGTTCGAGACCTACGCAAAACAAATGCCGGGCGTGACCGTTGTAGCGGTCTACGGCGGCGCGCCTATGGGCCCTCAGCTCAAGGCCATCCGCAATGGCGCACAGATCGTCGTCGCTACTCCGGGCCGTCTCTGCGACCACCTGCGTCGTGACGAGAAAGTCCTGGCGACCGTGAACCATCTGGTTCTCGACGAAGCGGACGAAATGCTCAAGCTGGGCTTCATGGACGACCTCGAAGTCATCTTCAAGGCCATGCCTGAAACCCGCCAGACCGTCCTGTTCTCGGCCACCTTGCCGCAATCTATTCGTGCCATCGCCGAACGCCACCTGCGTGACCCGAAGCACGTCAAGATCCAGACCAAGACCCAGACCGTTACCGCGATCGAGCAGGCTCACCTGCTGGTTCACGCTGACCAGAAGACCTCCGCTGTATTGAGCTTGCTGGAAGTCGAAGACTTCGACGCCCTGATCATGTTCGTCCGCACCAAGCAGGCGACCCTGGACCTGGCAAGCGCCCTTGAAGCCAAAGGCTACAAGGCTGCTGCACTGAACGGCGACATCGCCCAGAACCAGCGTGAGCGCGTCATCGAATCCCTCAAGGATGGCCGTCTGGACATCGTTGTTGCGACCGACGTTGCCGCCCGTGGTCTTGACGTTCCTCGTATCACCCACGTATTCAACGTGGACATGCCTTACGATCCTGAGTCCTACGTTCACCGTATCGGCCGTACCGGTCGTGCAGGTCGCGAAGGTCGTGCACTGTTGCTGGTGACTCCTCGCGAGCGCCGCATGCTGCAGGTGATCGAGCGTGTTACCGGTCAGAAGGTTGCGGAAGTCCGCCTGCCGGATGCCCAGGCCGTTCTGGATGCTCGCATCAAGAAACTGACCAACAGCCTGTCGCCGCTGGTTGCCGATGCCGAATCGACTCATGGCGATCTGCTGGATCGTCTGACTGCCGACATCGGTTGCAGCCCGCGTGCCCTCGCTGCTGCACTGCTGCGCAAGGCTACCAACGGTCAGGCTCTTACCCTGGCAGCCATCGAGCGTGACCGTCCGCTGGTTCCGAACAACGCCCCTCGCGGTGATCGTCCAGAACGCAGCGGCAGCAGCGACCGTGGTGATCGTCCAGAGCGCGAGCGTCGTGCGCCGGTTCCATTGGCCGAAGGTCGTGCACGTTGCCGTACCGCGCTGGGTGCGCGTGATGGCATCGCTGCCAAGAACCTGCTGGGCGCCATCCTCAACGAAGGCGGCCTGGCCCGCGAAGCCATCGGCCGTATCCAGGTTCGTGACAGCTTCAGCTTGGTAGAACTGCCGGAAGATGGTCTTGAGCGTCTGTTGACCAAGCTCAAGGACACCCGCGTTGCCGGCAAGCAGCTCAAACTGCGTCGCTATCGCGAAGACTGATCCGCTCTTGAGCTGATCGGCGCATAAAAAATCCCCGACTGGTTCGGGGATTTTTTTATTCCGGATTCTGCAGTGCCTGCGTTGTTCAGGGTCAGTCGAACCGATAGATGTCCATCCCTAGCGCGCCCATGGTGAAGCCTTGGTGAGCAATGCTGAAAGCGCCCCCTGCGCCTCGGGCGAAATACAGCGGCAGCAGATGTTCATCACTTGGATGTGCACGTTTGGCATGCGGGGCGAGGGTGCGGTAGTGGTGCAGGGCGGCTTCATCGTCGTCATGCAGCTTGTCTACCATCCAGTTGCGAAACTCCACAGCCCAAGGCTCGGCGCTTCCCGGGCCCGCGTTCCAGTTCAGATCCCGCAGGTTATGGGTGATGCTGCCTGAGCCGATAATCAGCACGCCTTGTTCTCGAAGCCCGGCGAGCGCTTTGCCCACTTGTGTCTGCAGCGCTGGCCCCTGACGGCTTGGCAGTGAGACCTGCACCACAGGGATGTCGGCGTCCGGGTACATTAGCGACAAAGGCACCCAGACCCCGTGATCAAACGGCCTTCTGCTGTCGATGCGTGCCGTCAGACCATCCGCTGCGAGCAGTTCGACGACCGTCCGGGTCAGCTCCGGCAGCCCTGGTGCGGGGTATTGCACCGCGAACAGCTCGGCTGCAAAGCCGCCAAAGTCATGCCAGGTCTCGGGTTGAGGGTTGCCGTTTACAATAAGCTCTTGGCTTTCCCAGTGCGCAGACACCATCACGATGGCGCGAGGTCTGGGCAGGCTGGCAGCCAGTTGCCTGAGGGCAGGGCCGCTCTCGCCGGGCTCCAAGGCCAAGGTAGGGGAGCCGTGGGAAATGAAGAGGCTGGGGAACATTCAAAGCTCCAGAAAATGAGGATGAACCATAGTCGTTCATCCTCATGATCTAAATCTAATATAAGTTCCAGCGGTTTTTTATCGGGTATTTAGATGTTCAGCCGCGACGGCGCAGTGCCTCGATGCGTTGCTCCAGCGGCGGGTGGCTCATGAACATGCCTGTCAGGCCTTTCTTGAGGCCGGCGTTGATGCCGAACGCCGTCAGGCTGTCAGGCATGTTCACCGGTACGCCCTGTTCTGAGCGCAAGCGTTGCAGAGCGCCAATCATTGCGTCAGTGCCTGCCAGTCGGGCACCCGCGTCATCAGCGCGGAATTCCCGTTTGCGCGAGAACCACATGACAATCGCGCTGGCCAGGAAACCCAACACCAGTTCGGCGAAGATCGTCGTGATGTAGTAGGCAATACCCTGACCGTTCTCGGTCTTGAAGATCACCTTGTCGACGAAATTGCCGATAATGCGGGCGAAGAACATCACAAAGGTGTTCACCACACCCTGCACCAGGGCCAGCGTGACCATGTCACCGTTGGCAACGTGGCCGATCTCGTGCGCCAGTACAGCTTTCACTTCATCCGGCGAAAAGCGCTCGAGCAAGCCCTGGCTCACTGCTACCAGTGCGTCGTTCTTGTTCCAGCCCGTGGCGAATGCATTGGCTTCATAGGCCGGGAAAATACCGACTTCCGGCATCTTGATGCCTGCGTCGCGAGACAATTGTTCGACGGTCTGCAGCAACCATTGCTCATGGCGAGTGCGAGGCTGGGTAATGATCTGAGTGCCGGTGCTCATTTTCGCCATCCACTTGGAGATGAACAGCGAGAACAGCGAGCCCGCGAAACCGAACACAGCGCAGAAAACCAGCAGCTGATTGAGGTTTAGATCAACCCCGTTGGCCGCCATGAACCCATTGAAGCCAAAAAGGCTCAAGGTGATGCTGGCAATCAGCACGACCGCAAGGTTAGTGGCCAAAAACAGCAAAATGCGCATCATGGTCGAAACGTTCTCCTCAGGTAAATATGTAACTCGATGCCGGGTATATAAGGTGATGACCGTCGCTATTCAACACAGGGACTATTTCAAACTGTGTCCTGCCGTCGCAATCAATGGTAATCCGGGAAAGCTGAACAGCGCCTGAGCCAGAGTGGTCGATGCCTGAAGGGGTGGAGGCTGTGCCTGAAGACAGTTTTTGCGGGATAGAAATAAACTGCCCCGAACGGGTCGGGGCAGCCAGGCAGAGCGACAGCTTACTGACTATAACCTTTCAGAAAGTTACCGATGCGGCCAATGGCCTGCTCCAGTTCGTCGACGCGCGGCAGGGTCACAACGCGGAAGTGATCAGGGTAGGGCCAGTTGAACGCCGTGCCTTGCACCACCAGGAGTTTTTCCGACAGCAGCAGGTCGAGAACGAACTTCTCGTCGTTGAAGATCGGACAGACTTTCGGGTCGATACGCGGGAACGCATACAGCGCGCCCATCGGCTTCACGCAACTGACGCCTGGAATGTCGTTGAGCAATTCCCAGGTGCGGTTGCGCTGCTCCAGCAGGCGGCCTGGTGGCAGAATCAGGTCATTGATGCTCTGGTAGCCGCCAAGAGCGGTCTGGATAGCGTGCTGGCTGGGCACGTTGGCACACAGGCGCATGTTGGCAAGGATGTCGATGCCTTCGATGTAGCTCTGCGCGTTGTGCTTCGGCCCGGAAATGGCAATCCAGCCGGAGCGGAAGCCCGCTACCCGATAGGACTTGGACAGGCCGTTGAATGTCAGACACAGCAGGTCCGGCGCCAGCGAGGCGGTGCAGATGTGCACGGCATCGTCATAGAGGATCTTGTCGTAGATTTCATCGGAGAACACCACCAGGTTGTGCTGACGTGCCAGTTCCAGCATGCCCAGCAGCACTTCGCGTGAGTAAACCGCACCCGTCGGGTTGTTCGGGTTGATGATGACCATCGCCTTGGTGTTCGGGGTGATCTTGGCCTTGATGTCTTCCAGGTCCGGCCACCAGTTGGCCTGCTCGTCGCACAGATAATGCACCGGGCTGCCACCCGACAGCGCAACGGCTGCCGTCCACAGTGGATAGTCGGGAGCCGGCACCAGCACTTCGTCGCCATTGTTGAGCAGTGCCTGCATCGACATCACGATCAGTTCGGAAACGCCGTTGCCCAGATAGATGTCTTCGATGCCGACACCTTCGACCTGTTTCTGCTGGTAGTACTGCATGACGGCTTTGCGGGCGCTGAACAGGCCCTTGGAGTCGCTGTAGCCCTGGGCTGTCGGCAAGTTGCGGATCACGTCCTGCAAAATTTCGTCCGGCGCCTCGAAACCAAACGGTGCCGGGTTGCCGATATTCAGCTTGAGGATGCGATGGCCTTCCTCTTCCAGACGTTTGGCGTGCTTGAGCACTGGCCCGCGAATGTCGTAGCAGACGTTTGCGAGCTTGTTCGATTTGTTGAACTGCATGGTGATGATCCCGAAAATGGACGAGGTGTTGCCGGCCTGCAATGAGGGTTGCTGCACGCTCGCCATGAAAATGGGTTTGTATGCGACAAACACGGGTGACAGACTGGGGTCTGAATGGGCGCAATCATACGTGCCACCTGATCTGCGGAAAAGACACAGATCGGGCTTTTTCGAGTTTGGAGGTGTACCTGTGGACAAGATGCAAAAAACGCTTGAAGAGTGGAAGCAGATGCTCGACCCGGAGCAATACAATGTGTGCCGACTGAAAGCCACCGAAAGGCCGTTTTCCGGCAAGTACAACAACACAAAAACAGCCGGTGTCTACCATTGCATCTGTTGCAACGAGGCGCTGTTCGATTCGCAAACCAAGTTCGACTCGGGTTGCGGCTGGCCGAGTTTCTATGCGCCGCTGGAAGGCAGTGCGGTGGTCGAAGTGCGCGATGTCAGTCATGGCATGATTCGTACCGAAGTCGTCTGCGCCAAATGTGACGCTCACCTGGGGCATGTATTTCCCGACGGCCCTCCACCGACCGGCCTGCGTTATTGCATCAACTCGGTGTGCCTGACGCTGGAGACTCGCGCTTAGCGCACTTTGCTATTTGCCGGCAACAATTATGAAAACTGGCGTGCGCGCAGCTGCCTTGCGCGCTACCGTCAGGCGGTGTCTTTCCCGTCCTGTCTCGAACCTAGGTCTCGTCATGAGTGAAAACCTGCTCAACATCCCGGTCACCACGATCAAGGGAGAACAGAAAACCCTCGCCGATTTTTCCGGCAAGGCGGTGCTGGTGGTCAACACGGCAAGCAAGTGTGGCTTCACGCCTCAGTATCAGGGGCTGGAAAAGCTCTGGCAGGACTACCGGGATAAAGGACTGGTAGTGCTCGGCTTTCCGTGTAATCAGTTCGGCAAGCAGGAGCCGGGCGATGAAGGCGCTATTTCGGGGTTTTGCGAGCTGAACTACGGTGTCAGCTTCCCGCTGTTCAAAAAAACAGACGTGAATGGCCCTCAGGCCCACCCGTTGTTCGTCCAGCTCAAACAGCAGGCGCCGGGCTTGCTGGGAACCGAGCGTATCAAGTGGAATTTCACCAAGTTTCTGATCGGCAAGGACGGCACACTGGTCAAGCGTTTCGCCCCCCTGACCAAGCCTGAAGAGCTGACCAGTGAAATCGAGGCGCTGTTGCGTTAGGCGGTTTCAGCTGTTCTCGGTGAGCGGTATCCACTGGTCCAGAATGCTGATCAGTTCGGTCCGTCTGAACGGTTTGGCCAGGTAGTCGTTCATGCCTGCCGCCTTGCAGCGCTCGCGTTCGTCAGGCATGGCGTTGGCGGTCAGGGCGACGATCGGCAGGTTGGGCCAGCGACCGCTGCTGCGGATCTGGCGGCTGGCTTCGTAGCCATCCATGACCGGCATGTTGCAGTCCATCAATACCAGATCGAAATGGCCTTGTTCCAATTGCTCCAGTGCTTCGCCACCATGGCTGCTGACGACCACTTCGCACCCCAGTTTGACCAATATGCTTTTAGCGACCAGTTGATTGACCGGGTTGTCTTCTACCAAAAGGACCCGCGCCAGCCGTTGTGTTGCCTGTTCGCCTGACGCTGGGTCTCCGATACCTGTCTCTTCATGATTCAGGATTCGTCGCAGCGTATGGTAAAGCGCGTTTCGGGCCAGCGGTCGGGCCTGCTGTTGCAGCGGGGCGAGGGCAGCAACCTGTTCGCTAGGCATGAAGTTGCCGTACGCGGTGACCAATAATATCGGTACTGGCGTCCTCGGCCGAATGGCGAACAGGCATTCCGGGCAGTCGGTAATCACCAGGTCCGGCGTGTCATCCGGATCAAGGTCGTCAGCGCTGCGTCGCTTGAGGTCCACGCCCCAGTAAGGCAGCAGAGTGCCCAGCAGTTCGACCAGCCCGCTGCCCGCCGAACTGATGACCGTGACACGGCCTTTGAGTGGGGTTTGGGCGACCGCAGGCATATGGATCGGCAATGGCAATTCGGCGCTGAACTGACTGCCGAACCCCGGCAGCGAGTGAATGCTCAGCTTGCCATTCATGGCCTCGCACAAATTGTGGGTCAGTGCCAGACCCAGTCCGGTGCCACCGTACTGGCGGGTGATGGCGGTCTCTGCCTGAGTGAATGGCTGAAAAATCCTGGCCTGCGCATCCTGCGCGATCCCTATGCCGGTATCGCGCACCTCGATACGGATGCGATTGTCTCCGAGCGTGGCGTCCGCATGGTGAGTCAGGCGCACATCGACGCGTCCGAAGCGGGTGAACTTGAGGGCATTGGACAGCAGATTGCTGACGATTTGCCGGACTCTGGTCGGGTCGCCCGTGATCATCGCCGGAAAGTCCGGCTCGATCAGGCAGGTCAACTCGACACTGGGCGCCGCGTTCTGCGAGAGCAGGTTGGCGGTGTCTTCGATCAAGGCGCCGAGATCAAAAGGAATGCGCTCGATCTCCAGGTGACCGGCGTCGAATTTGGACATGTCGAGAATATCGTTGAGCAGTTCCACCAGGACCTTGCCCGAGTCATGGGCAATCATCAGTTGCTGGCGTTGTTCTGCGCCCAGCGGGCTGTCCAGCGACAGCGCCAGCATGCCCAGCAAGCCGTTCAGCGGCGTGCGGATTTCATGGCTCATGTGCGCCAGGAAAGCTGCGCGCGCATGGGCCATGTCCAGCGCAGTACTGCGCGCTATCTGCAGCTCTTCATTGGATTCGCGCAGGCGCAGGTTGCTTGCCTTGAGCTCGTCGGTACGCGCCGAGACGATATTTTCCAGCTCGTTGAGGTGATCGTTCAGCCGGTCCTCGGCCGCACGGCGTCTTGAAAACTCGGTGCTCACGGTTTCGAACTGGCGATTGAACGTCGCGACCAGCACGCCGATTTCATCCTGCTCGTGGTGCGGCGGGCAGTTTATCTTTGCCTGATCGGGGCTGCGCGGATCGCGACTGCTCAATTCCCGGATGACCCTTACCAGCGGTTTGGTCAGGGTTGCGTAGAACAGGATGGTGAGAATGCCGGCCAGCGCAAGACTGCGTAAAAATCCGTTGAGCAGGGTGATTTCTGCGCGTTGCAGGAAGTGACTGCCGAACGCGAAGGTGTCGACAGTCAGGTACAGTGTGCCGATGGTTTCATCAGGAAGATGATCGAGGTGCAGCTTTTCCTGAAACTGCCGGCTTTCGCCGAACAGCCAGTCGCTGAGCACTCGATAGCGGCCTGTGGCCATTGGTCGATCGACGCTGGCGAGTACCGTATCGTTGTTGTCGGTCAGTCTGGCACTGACTACCGCAGGCGAGTGCAGCAGCCCGAGAGTGAGTTCCTGAGCCAGTTCGGCATCGATGTTGTAGGCAATTCGCGAGGCGGGATTCTGGATGATTTCCAGCAGTGACTTGATTTCCCGATTGATGGAAGCGTCTTCACTGGCATAATCGATCGCAATCTGCGCCACGCTCAACAGGGTTCCAAGCACGAAGCCGATCAGAACGGACAGTCGTGCCTGTTTGAATGAAAGCCTGTTCTTGAGCGATATATCCATGAGTAATGACTGTCAGTTGTCGTGCCGATGCCGGTCAAGCATAGCTGATCGGCACCGGTCACCCATCAGTTAAATAGTGAGGAGATCCCGTGGATTCTCGGTTGGATGCTTTTCTGCAGCGCGCTGACGCGGTGCTGGCCCGTCTGGAGCCATTGCTGCCGGCCCTGCGAGACCCTGTCGACTGGACACAGGCGCTGGCTGCCCGTTGGGTGCGCGAAGGGCGCAGCGGCTATCTGATGCCCTTGCAGGTCAGTCTGGATACACGCTTGACCGACCTCATCGGCGTTGACCGGCAATGTGATCAGCTAGGGCGCAATACACGCCAGTTCATTGCAGGCATGCCTGCCAACCATGCCTTGCTGTGGGGCTCGCGGGGCACTGGCAAGTCATCGCTGATCCGGGCATTGCTTGCCGAATACGCGCCTGCGGGCCTGCGTCTGATCGAAATCGAACGTGATCACTTGGGGGATCTACCCCGTGTGGTCGAGCAATTGCAGGCGCTGCCGCAGCGGTTCGTGCTGTTCTGTGATGACCTGTCGTTCGAGTCGGGGGAGGGCGATTATCGCGTGCTGAAAAGCGTGCTTGACGGTTCGCTGGAGCAGGCACCGGACAATGTGCTGCTGTACGCCACCTCCAATCGTCGCCATCTGGTGCCGGAGAAGGAGAGCGACAACGTCAACTGGCAGCACGTCGACGGTGAACTGCACCCCAGTGAAGCGGTAGAAGACAAGATTGCCCTGTCCGACCGTTTCGGATTGTGGCTGTCTTTCTACCCGTTTACTCAGGAGCATTATCTGAACGTGGTGGAGCACTGGATCACGCAACTGGCGCACAAGGCTGGACTGCAATGGCAGCGTGACGAGCCTCTTGAAAAGGCTGCCATTCGCTGGGCAACCGCGCGCGGCAACCGAAACGGCCGATGCGCTTATCAATTTGCACGTTATTGGGTAGGACTTGAATTGTTGGAGCAAAAGGCATGATCGATTTGCAAAACACCGGGGCGGGTCTTGAGGGTTACGGGCTGCTGGCCGCACAGCTTGAGGCGTTACTGGCAGATGAGCGTGATTTCATCGCCAACGCGGCGCAGTTCTCGGCGTTCCTCTACACCCAGATCGAAGACCTGAACTGGGCTGGCTTTTATCTCAATCGTGACGAAGAACTGGTGTTGGGACCGTTTCAGGGTCAGATCGCGTGCGTGCGCATCCCGTTCGGTCGCGGAGTCTGCGGGGCGGCGGCGCACACCCGGCAGACCCAGCGTGTTCAGGATGTTCACGAGTTCCCAGGGCACATCGCCTGCGACAGTGCGTCGAACAGCGAACTCGTTGTGCCGTTGGTCAAGGAGGGACGTTTGATTGGCGTGCTGGACCTGGACAGTCCGAGTGTAGGGCGCTTCAAAGAGGCGGATCAGGCGGGGGTGGAGCGTCTGGCAGCCATCTTCCTGGCGTCGACCGATTGCTGAACCAGCATCAACCGACCGTATGCTGCCCGTATGGCTGTTCGGGCAGCTGCGCGGGCAGTCATCAGTCGTAGATGACTTTTTTCTTCCATTCCGACTCGGTGTCGTCCTGTTTCAGGCCTTCAGTCAGTGCGTTATCGTCATCTTCGGTAGGTGCGGTGTTGGTCAAGACCACCGAGTTGGCACGGGCCAGTTGCTTTTCCATCGCCAGCAGTTGCTGTTGATAAGTGACAGGGTCGGGCTGGTTACGCAAATACTGCACGCCGCGCTCGAAGGCCAGGCGTGCCTGACCTGGCTGGTCCTGAGACAGTGCGGTTTGACCCAGATTGTTGAAGAACTCGATATGCAGGTTGACCAGAATAGTGCGTATCTCACGAATCCAGTGCTTGGCTTCGCTGGTTTGCAGAAAACCGTCATGCGCAGCCCGCGTGACCTGGCCATGCAGGGCTTCCAGCAGAAACCGTACATCCTTGGCCTTGGCTTCGGTCTGAATAGGCGAGACCGGGTTGGGCACATCGATGCCTTCGCCTTTGGCAATCTGCTCTTCCAGTTCGCCGATGCGGTGCTTGAGCTGGGCGTTGCCTTTCTCCATATTAAGCATGCGCTGCACAACGTTGAGTTCCAGGCGTGTCAAAAGCAACTTGAGTGCGGGTGACATCAGCTGACCTGGAAACACTTCAGTGATTTCACCGCAGCGACGCAGGCGATCACTCAGTTCAACCTTGGTGCGGGCTTTTTCCAGTTTGCCGTTTTCAGCGACGTGATTCAGGTAGCCGATCGCGATCAGCAGCGCAATGCCTGCCAGTACCATCAGCGTGATCATGAGTGGAGTCACTGTGCAAACCTCATTTGTTCAATTAGTTTTAGTGCGAGTGTAGTGGCTAAGCACTACTGCGCATAGATGCCCTCTCGGAGTTTGTCGGCATCTCTTCTATATAGATGAGGGCAGATCAGGCAACTGAGCAATATAGGTCAGGCCAGCGGACGGCCGGTTGCTGTCGGCCACTGTCTGGCCGACGTCGAAGTTATTGATTTCAATAAATTTTCAGATGGGGGTTGACGCCTTCTCAAACCATCCATAGAATGCGCGCCACTTACAGCGTAAAGCACACAGCGTAGCGCAAATAAGTAGTGAATGTTGTACGTGTGTCCCCTTCGTCTAGTGGCCTAGGACACCGCCCTTTCACGGCGGTAACAGGGGTTCGAGTCCCCTAGGGGACGCCATTGCGGGAATAGCTCAGTTGGTAGAGCACGACCTTGCCAAGGTCGGGGTCGCGAGTTCGAGTCTCGTTTCCCGCTCCATTTTTAAGCAGCTTTGCTTCAGGGCAGGGTTGAGTGAAACCAGTACACATCTTCGGATGGTGTCTGGAACTGAAACACACACCATTGTGTTTCAGGCAGTGTCCCCTTCGTCTAGTGGCCTAGGACACCGCCCTTTCACGGCGGTAACAGGGGTTCGAGTCCCCTAGGGGACGCCATATTGCGGGAATAGCTCAGTTGGTAGAGCACGACCTTGCCAAGGTCGGGGTCGCGAGTTCGAGTCTCGTTTCCCGCTCCAAATTCACAAAAACGCCGCTCAATAGAGCGGCGTTTTTGTTTGTGCGTTTTACTGATCGGCATTTCCAGACAACGCCACTTGCTGTGAAGCAGCGTTGTCCGGCGCTTATCATCAAGGCATCTGCGGCATTTCATTAGGGCGCATGTCAAACACCAGCACCTCTGCGTCGACGCCGTCTTTCAGGCTGATCAACTGTTCGTTGCGCACCCGTACACCGTCCCCTTCGCCCAGTTGCTCGCCATTGAGCACGACGCTGCCACGGGCAACATGCACGTAAGCGTAGCGGTTGGGTGCCAGCTCCAGCGTCGCAGTTTCGTTGCCATCGAACAGGCCGGCATACACGCGAGCGTCCTGACGAACCTTGAGCGCACCGTTTTCGCCTTCCGGCGAGATGATCAACTGCAAAAGGCCGCGTTTCTGCTCGGCGCTGAAATGCTCCTGCTGGTAGTTCGGCGTTGCACCTGCAACGTTCGGTACGATCCAGATTTGCAGAAAATGCACGCCCTCGGTGTGCGAATGGTTGAATTCACTGTGCGCCACGCCACTGCCGGCACTCATGAGCTGCACATCACCCGGGCGAATTACCGAGCCGGTGCCCAGTGTGTCCTTGTGTTCCAGTGCGCCTTCCAGCACGTAGGAAAATATCTCCATGTCGCGGTGCGGGTGCTGACCAAAGCCTTTGCCTTCAGCCACGCGATCATCGTTGATCACCAGCAGGTCAGAAAATCCTTGCTGCTGCGGGTCGCGATAGCCGCCAAAAGAGAAGGTGTGAAAGGATTTCAGCCAGCCATGATTGGCAGCGCCACGCTCGGAAGCCTTGCGAAGAGTCAGCATGATTCTTTCTCCATCCGTACATCGATGCTGCACATTCAGCAATCGATCAAGTGAGACGAAGATTACGGCTTATCGACTGTCGCAATAAGGGGCTGAGAGATGAATCACTGTCTCGCTGAGGTTGACAGTGCCCAGCGGAACGTTAGGCTCTGGGTGAACATCTTGTTGATCACACTCAGGCCGCGACCCATGAATCCTTTTGAAGACATGCGAATTTTCTGCCAGGTCATGGGGTCTGGCAGCTTCACGGCGGCATCCGAAAAGCTCGGGCTGTCCAAGCAGTTTGTCAGCCGTCGCCTGATGCAGTTGGAGGAGCGGCTCGGGGTGCGTCTGCTCAACCGCTCGACACGACGCCTGGATGTCACGCCACTGGGCCAGAGTTACTACGAATCGTCCCTGCGTCTATTGGCCGAGGTCGAACAAGTGGAACAGGGCATCACCGGGCAGAACCATGAACCCAGAGGCACGCTGCGCCTGAGTGCGCCGCTGTCGTTTGCAGTTGCTCATCTGGGCTGCCTGCTGCCACAATTTTTAAAGCGTTACCGCGATGTGGCGGTGGAAGTCGATCTGAGCGACCGTCCGGTGGACGTGATCAGTGAGGGTTATGACGTGGTGCTGCGTATCGGCTTGCTGGAGGATTCCAGCTTGATTGCGCGGCGCATTGCGTCGATTGATCGGGTTTACTGCGCCAGCCCGGCGTACCTCGCCGAGCGTGGTACGCCGCAAAAACCCGAGGACTTGCACGCTCACGATTGTCTGCCTTACGGGCACAGTCGTCAGGTGCAGTGGCGTTTTCAGAATGTGGGCAAGGCAACCAGCCTGAGCGTCAGTGGCCGAATGCGCGTCAATAACGGTGAGCTGCTCAAGGACGCCGCCCTTGCCGGGCTGGGTGTCACCTATTTGCCGACCTTTATCGTCGGTGCAGCGTTGCGCGACGGGAGCCTGGTTCGTGTGCTGGATGATTTGCGGCCCGAACCGCTGACGCTGTCAGCGGTTTACCCGCAGCACCGTCAGGCGTCGCGGCCAGTGCAGGCATTTGTCGAGTTTCTGCGTGAGCGCCTTGATTCTGGGATTGAGCCGGATGATCTGCGCAACTGACCGGTATTCCCACGTCATCCCTCGCTGCATCCGGCAAACGCTGCCTTGCCGTCACACATCAGTATGGCGCCGAACACTGCGACGTAGCACCAGCGCTCGTTGATTGGTCTTGCGCTGGGTATGATGGTCGTCTGTCTTTGCTGGAGCGGACATTCATGCCTGCCGAAAAACCCGAAGTAGTCATCACCTATTGCATTCAGTGTCAGTGGCTGCTGCGCGCAGCGTGGCTGGCTCAGGAGTTGCTGAGTACATTCAGTGACGACTTGGGCAAGGTGTCTCTGCAGCCTGGCACCGGTGGCGCATTTCGCATCACCTGTGACGGTGTGCAGCTCTGGGAGCGCAAGGCCGATGGCGGCTTTCCCGAGGCCAAAGTGCTCAAGCAGCGCCTCCGGGACCAGATCGATCCGGCACGCGACCTCGGCCATAACGACCGACCCACGCCCGACAGCCCTCGGTAATACGGCGCCGCTGTCACGACATCGCCATGTGCGTGTCACATTCAGTTAACCGGCATGCTCCACTCTCTTCGAAACCATGCCGGAGGTCGTCCCCATGAGCAGTGCCCAGCTCGCCACACCCAGCCGCAAACAACGTGTGCGGACCTTGTGGATTTCCGACGTTCACCTTGGCACGCGTGATTGCCAGGCCGAGCATCTGTCTGCCTTTCTCAAGCGCTATCAGGCTGACAAGGTGTATCTGGTGGGCGACATAATTGATGGCTGGAAGCTGCGTGGCGGCATGTATTGGCCACAAGCGCATACCAACGTGATCCGCCGCCTGCTGACCATGAGTAAGCGTGGTACCGAGGTCATCTACGTCACAGGCAATCATGACGAGTTTCTGCGCCGTTACTCGAAACTGGTGCTGGGCAACATACAACTGGTAGACGAAATCGAGCACCTGACGGCAGATGGCCGACGTTTTCTGGTGATACACGGCGACCAGTTCGACGTGATCACCCGCTATCACCGCTGGCTGGCCTTTCTGGGCGATTCGGCCTACGAGTTCACCCTGACCCTCAATCGCTGGCTGAACCACTGGCGGGCCAAGTATGGCTATGGCTATTGGTCGTTGTCGGCGTACCTGAAGCACAAGGTCAAGAGCGCCGTGAGCTTCATCAGCGACTTCGAGGAAGCCATCGCCCACGAGTGCGTCAAGCGCGGCCTGGACGGCGTGGTGTGTGGGCATATTCACCACGCTGAAATTCGTCAGGTGGGCGGTGTGGAATACCTTAATTGCGGTGACTGGGTCGAATCCTGTACTGCCTTGATCGAGCACCTGGATGGCAACATCGAACTGTTCCGCCTGGCTGATGCACACCTGAAAGCGCAGCAAGTGGTGGCGCAGGAACCGGTCAGCGAGCCTGCTGCCTGAACCTCAGAACGGCACCTTGCCCAACAGCATGTCGCGGTACATCACGAAGTCGCCGAGCAGGCTGTAGAACGGGTGCCTGAACGTGGCCGGACGGTTTTTCTCGAAGAAAAAATGCCCGGCCCAGGCGAAGCCGTAACCCGCAAGCGGCAGCAGCCACAACAACCCCCATCGGCCACTGCCCAAGCCGAATGCCAGCAAAAAGACCACCAGCGACGTGCCGATAAAATGCAGGCGCCGGCTGGTACTGCTGCTGTGTTCCGCGAGGTAGAAGGGATAGAACTCGGCAAAGCTTGAGAAACGCTTGATGGTATCCACGGTGCGCCACCCTCGTGTTTGGTTCCTGTTGTTATACACAAGTCCCGAAGAGCCCGGAAGACGAGGGGGGCAGCGCGGGAAGGCGTGTTATCGCGGTGGTCGGCCTCAATGTCGCCAGAACGCCGGTACGCACAGAACCAGCACGGTAATGATCTCCAGTCGACCCAGCAACATGCCGCCGGACAGAATCCATTTGGCGGCATCCGGCAGGGTAGAGAAATTACCGGCCGGCCCGATGACTTCACCCAGGCCTGGCCCTACGCCGGACACCGTACTGGCGGCGCCGGTGAGCGCGGTCATCCAGTCCAGACCAAGCAGTGACAGCATCAGCGCAATCAGGCAGATGGTAATCGTGAAAAAGAACGAAAAGGTCAGGATCGAGCGAACGATCTCGTCGTCCAGACGATGGCCGTTGTATTTCTGCTTCATCACAGCGCGCGGGTGGATCAACTGATTGAGGTTGGTCTTGAGCAGGATGTAGGCCACCTGGAAGCGGAAAATCTTCACGCCGCCCGCTGTCGAGCCAGAGCAGCCGCCGATGAAGCCCAGGTAAAAGAACAGCATCAGCGAGAAATTGCCCCACAGGCTGTAGTCGCCGAGTGCAAAGCCTGTAGTCGTGACCACCGACGTGACATTCAGGGCCACATGGCGCAACGCTTCGGTCCAAGGCAGGTCCGTGGTGTTGGCGTACCAGACGGTCATCACCAGCCAGGTGAGCAGCAACAGACCGATCAGCCCCTGCACCTGCTCATCCTTGATCAGCGCCTTGCGGTTGCCGCGCAGGGTCGCGACATAGAGAGTAAAGGGCAGGCTGCCGAGGATCATCACCACGATGGCGACCCAATGCACGGCAGGCTGGGGCCACTTGGCCAGCGACTGGTCGGAGGTAGAAAAACCACCGGTGGAAATGGCCGACATCGCGTGGTTGATCGCATCGAACAGGCTCATGCCTGCTGCCCAGAAGGCCAGGCTGCCCAGCGCGGTAAAGCCGACGTAGGCCAGCACAATAAATTTCGCGACCATGTGCGAGCGCGGCATGACTTTTTCGGAGCGGTCGGAAGACTCGGTCTGGAACAGGCGCATGCCACCGATACGCAATAACGGAAGAATGGCCACCGCCATGCCGATGAAGCCGATGCCGCCGAGCCAGTGCAGCATCGAGCGCCAGATCAGAATGCCCGGCGACATGCTGTCCAGATTGCTGAGTACGGTCGAGCCGGTGGCGGTAATGCCCGACATGCTTTCAAAAAACGAGTCGGTGTAGCTGATGTGCTGGGTCAGCAGAAAGGGTAGGGCAGCGAAGATGCACACCACGATCCAGCTGGAAACCGTCAGCATGTACATGTCCCGTGGGCGCAGTTGCACATTGTCGGGACGTCCGGGCACCACCAGCGCCAGCCCGGCGATGAAGGTAATAGCGCTGGCCCACAGAAACTCGCGCAGGTCTTCGAAGCGGTCGTAGATGACCAGCGTCGCCATGGGCACAATCATCGCGACCGCCAGAGTGATCAGGAAGATGCCGATGATGAAACCAATGATGCGAAGGGTCGGCAACGACATGGATGGCTCTGGGTGGTGTCTGGGAAAGGCGCCATTCTACCTGCGCTTTGTGCCAAGTAAACCGGCACGGCGGGTCGGAAGGTTCGACACAAAGGGTAAGGATTTGCCGGTCATGCTCGTTATTGACGGTAAACAGGCTCTAGAATGTCAGATCATTTTTCAAGGAGACCGCCCATGCAGGCGCTCGACGTTTTGCTCAATCGCGTATCTGTACCGCGACTGGTCGACCCGGCCCCGGACGCGGCTCAGCGGGAAATCATGTTCGGCGCGGCCTTGCGCTCGCCCGATCATGGCCAGTTGAGGCCGTATCGTTTTCTGACTGTCGAAGGCTCGGCCCGCGAGCGCATGGGCGAGCTGCTGGTGGAGGCGCTGCAGCAAAGCGGCAACGAAGTCACCCAGCAGGCGTTGGACAAGGCCCGTCTTGGCCCGTTGCGCGCGCCGCTGGTCGTGGTAGTCATCGCCCGGCTGCAGGACCACTTCAAGGTGCCGCGTTCGGAGCAATTGATCACGGCCGGTTGTGCGGCCCACGGCGTACTGCTGGCTGCTTATGCGCTGGGTGTCGGAGCGGTCTGGCGGACAGGCGAATTGTCTTATGCGCCGCAGGTTGCCAAGGGCTTCGGGCTTGATGAAGGTGAAGAGGTGATCGGTTTTCTTTACCTGGGCACGCCGCTGAACCCGCCACGCCAGGCCCCTAAAGTTGACGTGGGCGAGTATGTCAGCGAGTGGCAGGGCTAGTCGTTACAGGAAAACTGCTGCACGTCGGTGCTACTGCGTTGATAACCGATCGAGCGCGAGCTCGACCGGTTTTCGCCCGTTGCCCCTTGCATGGCCTTTGTTCGGCGACGTTTCCTACACCGTCTGAAGCGACCTGGCGTTGGCCGGCTCGAGCGGCAGATCGAGCGTCGCGATAAAGCCGCCTTCAGGGTGATTGCCCAGAATCAGGCTGCCGCCGTGCCTTTCAGCTGCCCGTCTGGCAATCGCCAGACCCAGGCCGTGCCCCGGAGCAGTCTGTCCAGGCGCTCGATAAAAAGGCTCGCCGAGTTGCGCCAGGTGTTCGTCTGCGACGCCCGGACCGTGATCGCGAACGCTCAGACGGATGCGGTTGCCAGCCTGAATCGCTTGCAGCTCGATGCTCTGCCCCGGGGCATTGAAGCGCAAGGCATTGCGCAACAGATTGTCCAGCGCCCGCTCGATCATGTCCGGCCAGCCTTGCAATTGCAAAGCGCTCTGAACCTCGACGTTGATATTCTGCTCGACGCCGTCCAGGTGCGTGTCATGCTTCAGGCGGTTTAACAGCGCGTTGAGGTCAATGGGCTCCGGGACAGCGAAATCGGCATCCAGACGCGCCAGGGCGAGAATCTCGCTGATCAATGCTTCCAGTCTGTCGCATTCACGGCCCAGGCGCGGCCATAGTCGTTCCCGTTCGGCAGGTTCTGCCCGCTCGGCAAGTGCCAGCGCGATTCGCAGCCGCGCCAGCGGTGAGCGCAGTTCATGAGACACGTCGCGCAATAGCTGACGTTGACTACCAATCAGGCTTTGCAGGCGTGCGCCCATGCGGTTGAAATCGGTGGCCAGCACGCCGAATTCATCCCGACGATTGGCCAGTTGCCCGAGGCTTTGCTGTTGGTAGCTGGTCTGCCCCAGATCATGCACCGCACCGCGCAGGCGGTTCAGCGGGCGAGTGATCGACAGTGTCACAAACAGGCTGAACAGGGTCAGCACCACCAGGGCGATGCCCAGCGCACTCAATGGCCACATGAGGCTCTGGCGATGCCAGGCATCAAGTTCCGGGTGCGGGACGCGGTAGATGAACAGGTAGGTTTCGCCGGTTTTGGGGCTTACGTATTCAGTCGCCAGCCGCCGCCAGGGCAGTTTGCGCCCCTGATCCTCATCGGCTTGCTGCCTGGCTTCGAGCGCTGCGGCACGGGGTGGGAAAGTGCCCCGCACCATAGGCTCGCCGCTGTCGCTCAGTACCTGAACGTCAATGCGATTACGGCGTTTGATGTCCTGGAGAAACTCCTGAGCATCATTCGCCCCCTGCTCTTCGAAGCGCTGTGTCCATTGTTCCGGCAACGTATTGAGCAACGGATGGCGATTGAGGATCCACGCATCCTGATTGAGCATATGCCCCACCAGCACTGACAGGCCTCCCACCAGAGCAATGGCTAGCCAGAAACTGGCCAGGATTCGCCAGAACAGTGAGCGCACGGGACTTCCTCGATCTGAATAAAAGAAGCCCGGCATGCGTGTGCATGCCGGGTTCGTTGCAACGCGTCAGGCCGGACGGCCTGACAGTTATTGCATTTTTGCCGCTTTTTCCGCTTTCCAGGCTTTGAATTCGGCCCATTCGGCACGACGTTCGTCCTGCCTTTTCTTGATTTCGTCGAACTGCTTCTGCTGTTCCGGGCTCAGCAGTACACGAATTGCACTGTCAGTCTGGGCGCGCTTGGCATTGATTTCGTTGTACATCGCTTTCTGCTCGGGAGCAGGCATCTTGTCCAGGTAGCGTTGAGTGATGTCATGACGTTCATGCTTCTGCTCACGCATCAGCCTGTCGATCTGCTGGCGCTGTTCACGGCTCAGGTCGAGGTCTCCCAGCGGGCCTGGTCCGCGATGCATGCCTGGGCCGGGCTCACCCATTGGGCCGCGACGCATGTCCGGGCCTGGGCCTTGATTACCACGATCAAGACGCATGGCTGGCGCGTCTGCGTCAGGGCCGCCTGGTGGTGGAGGTGGCGGTGCAGCCATGGCAATGGTCGGCAGGGCAGTGGCAAACATCAAAGCGATCAGGGTCTTGCGCATGGTGTATCTCCTTGTCTCTAGTGCGGCTTGATGCCGATGAGCCCAGTTTAGGGAGAACAAGGTCAAGCGCAGTCAGCGCTTGGTAAAGCTTGTGTAAGGGAAGCGCTACACGTCGCACCCTTCGGGTTGCAGGCGAAAGGCTTTGGCGTGCGGCTTTCAACTGTTCAGAGGCTGTAATAGTAGCCGCGGCTGCGCAGCGCGACGATGCGCGGACGTCCGTCCGGGTGCGGGCCGATTTTCTTGCGCAGGTTGCTGACATGCATGTCCAGGCTGCGGTCGTACAGTGTCAGTTTGCGACCCAGTGCCAGTTGTGCCAGTTCCTGTTTGTCCAGCGGCTCGCCAGGCTGGCGCATCAGGGCTTCCAGCAGACGGCTCTCGGACACCGTGAGGGTCAATTCCTTTTCGTCGACACTGACTACGCCGCGCATCGGGCTGAACGTCAGGTCACCCAGTTCCAGCTGTGTAGACGATGCCACCGGATGACTGCGACGCAGCACCGCGCGCAGCCGGGCAGTGAGTTCGCGGGGGTCGCAGGGTTTGGCCAGGTAATCGTCGGCACCCAGTTCCAGGCCCAGAATACGGTCCAGCGGTTCGCCACGTGCCGAGAGCATGACCACTGGCAGGTCGGGGTGGTCGGCGCGCAATTGCTTGAGCAATTCCAGGCCGCTGCCATCGGGCAGCATCACATCCAGCACCACGGCAGCCGGTGCCGCTTCGGCCAGTGCCCGCCGCGCGCTGATGCCGTCGTGGCAGGCGCGCACCTGAAAGCCTTCCTGGCTCAGCCAACTGCTCAGCAGTTCGCACAGCTCCTGATCATCATCTATTAGTAACAGCTCGCTCATGACTCACTCAATTGGCCACTGCCGGGGTGCCGCGTGACTCTGCCTCGATCAGAAAGCAGAGCTGTTAAAAAGTCGGTCGGGCAGGGTCAGGGCATGACCTGCTTGAACGGCTTGACCACGACGTGAGCATAGGCGCCTGCTGCAACATACGGGTCGGCGTCGGCCCAGACTTTGGCTGCGCTCAGTGATTCGAATTCGGCCACGACCAGGCTGCCGCTGAAACCGGCTGCGCCTGGATCGTTGCTGTCGACCGCAGGGTGCGGGCCGGCCAGCACCAGTCGGCCAGCGTCCTTGAGCGCATTCAGGCGCTCAAGGTGCGCAGGGCGAACGCTCATGCGTTTTTCCAGCGAATTTTCGACGTCGGTGGCGATGATTGCGTAGAGCATGTCAGTCCTCGGATTTGGTCGTATTGGGAGCGGTGTCGTGCAGGTGACGCGACAGGTAGATGCCTTGACCGACCAGGAACAGCAGGGTCATGCCCAGGCTGCCGAACACCTTGAAGTCGACCCAGAACTCTTGGTAGGTGAACGCCACGTACAGATTGGCCGCTCCACAGAACAGGAAGAAGATGATCCACGCGATGTTCAGTCTGGTCCAGATGGCCGCCGGCAAGGTCAGCGCGTGGCCCATGATGCGCTGGATCAGCGGGCGATCGCCAATGAAGTGGCTGCCGGCGAAGGCGACCGCAAATAGCCAGTTGACCACCGGCGCTTTCCACTTCAGGAAGGTTTCGCTGTGGAAGGCCAGTGTCAGGCTGCCGAACACCAGGCAGGCGACCAGCGTCAGCCACTGGCTTTTTTCCAGCTTGCGCTGTTTGATGTAAAGAATGCCGTAAACCACCACCGAACTGATGATCAGCATCGCCGTTGCACTGAAAATGCCGCCTACCATATAGGTATTGCCGAGGATATCCACGGCGCGCGGCTCGGTTTTATAAACGATGAAAAACAGGAGCAGCGGGATGAAGTCGATGAATTGTTTCACAATGGCAGCCAGAAGCAGGATGTGGCGGCATAATAACAAACATCAATGAACACGAAAGCACCACTATGAATGTTGACCTGCATTGCCACAGCACCGCTTCCGACGGGGCGCTCTCGCCCACGGCGCTGGTTGCCCGTGCCCATGAAAACGGCGTGCGCGTCCTTTCTCTGACTGACCACGACACGCTCGAAGGGCTTGAAGAAGCCCGTGCGGCGGCGCTTTCATTGGGTATGCAACTGGTCAATGGGGTGGAACTGTCTTGTGTCTGGGGCGGCGCGACTATTCATGTGCTGGGTTACGGGTTCGATACTCAGGCCCCTGCGTTGACCGACGCCATCGCCCGTTTGCATGACGGACGCTGGCTGCGTGCCGAAGAAATCAGCCGTAAATTGGCGATCAAAGGTATGCCTGGAGCGCTGGAAGGCGCGCGGGCGATCCAGCAAGAGCTCGGCGACAGCGGCAATGCACCGGCGCGTCCGCACTTTGCCGACTTTCTGGTGCGCGGTGGTTACGTCAAGGATCGCGCCGAAGCATTTCGCAAATGGCTGGGTGCGGGCAAACTGGGCGATGTCAAGCAGCATTGGCCGACGCTGGAAGAAACGGTGGCGACGTTGCGCGCCTCTGGCGCTTGGGTCAGCCTCGCGCATCCTTCGCATTATGACTTTACCCGCAGTAAACGGCGTAAACTGGTCGGCGATTTCGTCCAGGCCGGTGGGCATGCCATAGAAGTGGTCAATGGCATGCAGCCTGCCGATCAGGTCGGAACCCTGGCCATCCTCGCCCGTGAGTTCGGTCTGCTGGTGTCTGCCGGCAGCGATTTCCACGGTCCCGGTGCCTGGGGCGAGATCGGCACCTATCGTCCGGTGCCGGAGGATCTACCGCCTTTATGGTGCAGATTCAAACATGAACAGCCTACTGCCGCCGTCTGAACAGGAAGTTACCGTGAGTCAATTTTTCCAGGTCCATCCGGAAAACCCGCAGCCGCGCCTGATCAAACAGGCCGCGGAAATCATAAAAGCCGGCGGGCTGGTGGTGTACCCGACAGATTCGTCCTACGCGCTGGGTTGCCAGATTGGCGACAAGAGCGCCATCGAGCGTATTCGCCGTCTGCGCCAACTGGACGACAAGCACAATTTCACCCTGATGTGCTGCGACCTGTCGCAACTGGGGCTGTTTGCCAAGGTCGACACCGGTGCCTTTCGCGCGCTCAAGGCGCATACGCCAGGGCCGTATACCTTCATTCTCAACGCCACTCGTGAAGTGCCGCGCCTGGTGCTGCACCCCAAGCGCCGCACCATCGGCCTGCGCGTACCCAGCCACCCCATCGCCCAGGCATTGCTAGAGCAACTGGGCGAGCCGCTGATGAGCGTCAGCCTGATCATGCCCGGTGACACGGTGCCCTTGAGCGACCCGTACGAGATGCGCCAGGTGCTCGAACATCACGTTGACCTGATCATCGACGGCGGTATCGGTGGCATCTCCGCGTCCACAGTCGTCAATCTGTCCGAGGGCGAGCCGCAGATCGTTCGTGTCGGTTGTGGTGATCCGGCGCCGTTCGGTGAACGCGCTTAATGACGGTCGTCGAGGTCGCAGACAGCCAGGCTGATGCCCAGCAGGAGCTGCCGTTCGCGCTGGTCTACGGACGGGCGGTCACGCAGATGCCGCTGGACCTGTACATTCCGCCGGATGCGCTCGAGGTTTTTCTCGAAGCGTTCGAAGGACCGCTCGACCTGCTGCTGTACCTGATCCGCAAACAGAACATCGACATCCTCGACATCCCGGTGGCCGAAATCACCAAGCAATACATGGGTTATGTCGAGTTGATGAAAACCGTGCGCCTGGAGTTGGCGGCGGAATACCTGGTCATGGCGGCCATGCTGGCCGAGATCAAGTCGCGCATGCTGTTGCCGCGCTCGGCGGAAATAGAAGAGGAAGAGGGCGACCCACGTGCCGAACTGATTCGCCGCCTGCAGGAATACGAGCGTTTCAAGGCCGCCGCTGAAGGCATCGACGGCCTGAAACGGGTCGGTCGCGATGTGATCGTGCCGAAACTCGACGCTCCTGAAGCCCGCGCCCGCAAGCTGTTGCCGGATGTCAGCCTTGAGGAAGTGCTGATGTCCATGGCCGAAGTGCTGCATCGCGGTGACATGTTCGAGAGTCATCAGGTCAGCCGCGAGGCCCTGTCCACCCGCGAACGCATGAGCGATGTGCTGGAGCGGCTCAAGGGCGGCGGTTTCGTGCCGTTTGCCGAGCTGTTCACTGCTGAAGAAGGACGCTTGGGGGTGGTTGTGACATTCATGGCCGTGCTTGAGCTGGTCAAGGAATCCCTTGTCGAACTGGTCCAAAACGAGCCCTTTGCGGCGATCCATGTCCGGGCGCGAGCCGAGTAGAGCAAGAATACACCCATGAACCTCAACGAACCTCGCGAACTGGCCCCGTTGCTTGAAGCATTTCTGCTGGCCTCCGGAAAACCGCAGACGCTTGAAC
The DNA here is from genome assembly GCF_001401155.1 of Pseudomonas tremae. Classification (GTDB taxonomy): domain Bacteria; phylum Pseudomonadota; class Gammaproteobacteria; order Pseudomonadales; family Pseudomonadaceae; genus Aquipseudomonas; species Aquipseudomonas tremae. The sequence continues at coordinate 23,851 of NZ_LJRO01000508.1, read as the reverse complement.
GGCTGTATGAGCTATTCGAAGAAGGCGAGCGGCCCGAGCCTCCGGTGTTCAAGAAAGCGCTGGAGGTGCTGCGCAAGTCCTGCGAGGGGCGCGCTTTTGAGCTCAAGGAAGTGGCCTCGGGCTACCGATTGCAGATTCGGGACCGCTTTTCGCCGTGGGTCGGACGGTTGTGGGAAGAACGACCGCAGCGTTACTCCCGGGCCATGCTGGAAACTCTGGCATTGATTGCCTATCGCCAGCCGATCACCCGTGGCGAGATCGAAGACGTGCGTGGTGTGGCGGTCAACAGCCACATCGTCAAGACACTGCTGGAGCGCGAATGGATTCGCGTCGTGGGCTACCGCGACGTGCCGGGCAAACCGGCGATGTTCGCTACCACCAAGGGCTTTCTCGATCACTTCAACCTCAAAAGCCTGGATGAACTGCCGCCGCTGGCCGACCTGCGCGAAATGGAAACGGAACCGGTGATGGACTTCGAGGAAGCCCCGGTGCCCGCCCATTTGCAGGCGCTGGCCGATGCCAGTCTCGACCCGGACGAAGAGCCCGAGGCCCCGCGCGACGAGACCAGCTTCCGCAGCCTGCTGGTGGAGCTCGATTCGATGGAACAGGGACTCAAGATTGACTTCGATGACCTGTTGCGAGCGGAGCCAGAGGCTGAGGCTGAGAATAAGGGCAAGGATAAAGAAGACGAGGCCTGATTCTCGCTCCCACACTCCGCGTGGTAGCGCCTTTCTGGACGTTCCGCGTCCCTCTTTGCAATGTAGAGCAGGAGCGTGCGAAACGATATTCTCTGACTGTCGTGCCGATGCCCTGCGAGCTTCCGGTCGAATTCCTCTGCCACGCCACGGTCACATCTGATATCCCCAGCCATGAGATTCGCTGACCCATGAGTTCGACCAAGAACCCCTGCATCAGCCTGTGCAAATTCGATGATGACATTTGCCTTGGGTGTGGCCGCAGCAAGCGGGAAATCAAGGCCTGGAAGAAGCTGGAAAAAGACGACAAGCGCAGCGTGCTCGAGGAGTCCGCCAAACGGCTGGCGAAGCTCAAGACCGCCGGTCGCAAAAAGAAGAAGTGATACCGGCATTTGTCTCTGGCGCTTGATGCGTAAAAATGCTCAGGGGCGTATGATGGCCGACCCTCGGCGATAAGCAATCGCCCGGGCTTTCAAGTATTTCGCCTTGCCGCTTCCTACAGCGCGCAGGGCACAGGTCTTGCCGGTTCTCGGCCAGCCCTGATTCGACACACCGGGAGGTGCCCAGATGAGTGAAAAAGACAAGCAGGACAGCCAGGAAATCGGACCCGCAGGCGAAAAGCTGCAGAAGGTTCTGGCGCGCATTGGCGTGGGTTCACGCCGTGACGTAGAAGCCTGGATTACCCAAGGCCGTATCAAGGTCAACGGCAAGGACGCGACCCTCGGTCAACGCGTCGACCTGCATGACGCCATCAGTGTCGATGGTCGCGTCATCAAGCGCGAAGAAGCGGCTGAAACAGTCCGTCGCGTAATCATGTACAACAAACCCGATGGCGAAATCTGCACCCGTGACGACCCTGAAGGCCGTCCGACCGTGTTTGATCGTCTGCCGCGCCCTAAAGAAGGCCGCTGGATCAACATCGGTCGTCTCGACATCAACACCACTGGCTTGCTGATGTTCACCACCGACGGCGAACTCGCCAACCGTTTGATGCACCCCTCGTTCGAAATGGACCGCGAATACGCAGTTCGTGTGCGTGGCGAGGTCGATGACGACATGCTGCTGCGCCTCAAGAACGGCGTGATCCTCGAAGACGGTCCTGCGCGTTTCACCGATATCCAGCAGGCTCCGGGCGGCGAAGGCTTCAACCACTGGTACCACTGCGTGGTGATGGAAGGCCGTAACCGCGAAGTGCGTCGTCTCTGGGAATCCCAGGGGCTGGTGGTCAGCCGTCTGAAGCGCGTGCGTTACGGGCCGGTGTTCCTCAACTCCGACCTGCCGATGGGCCGCTGGCGTGAAATGAGTCAGTACGAAGTCGACATTCTGGCTGCCGAAGTCGGCCTTCAGCCTGTGGCCCAGCCGCAGATGAATGCCAAAACCAAGGACAAGATGGAGCGTCTGCAGCGTCAATCGTCCCGTCCGTTGGGCAAGGGCGAGCGCGTTGTCCGTACGCTGCGTCCTGCCGCTGGCGCTCCGGCGAACAGCGACCGCGCCCCGCGTCAGCCGCAGATCACCGGCAGCGAGCGTGATCGTCCGCGTGGCGGCGATTCGACTCAGCGTCCGTCACCGCGCAAGGATTCCGGCAAGCCCGGTTCCCGCGCGCCGCGTCCGGCCGACAACAGCCGTGGCACGCCGGTCGCCGAGCGTCCAAGCGAGATGAACAAACGTCCTGCCAAGCCCGGCCCAAAGCGTGTCGGCATCAAGCTGGTCAACGATGACGCGCCGTCCGGCAAACGTCGTGGCCCACCGGCAGGTTCGGGTCAGCGCCCTGGCTTCGGTCGTCGCAAGCCCGAGTGATCGTGTAAATGAGCGGCAACGCCAGTCCTTAGGGCTGGCGTTGTTGTTTCTGGCGCTTTGAAAAGCGCTGTCACACAGCCGATGCACATCCGTTCCCCCGTTTTGAACTTCAGCCGGGATGCAGGTGTACAATGCTGCGCCTTTTTCTGTGAACCATTGCTGTTCAATACGCCGGGCTCTCGCTCCGGGTACTGCAGTTCTGCTGTGTCACGAGCGCGGCAGGTCCTTTTCCGTCACAGAACAAGAACACCAGGTGGCTATTGAATGAGTGAAACATCCGCACCGTCAGGCGAGTTGAAACGTGGCCTGAAGAATCGGCATATCCAGTTGATCGCGCTAGGCGGCGCCATCGGCACCGGCCTGTTTCTCGGTTCGGCGGGTGTATTGAAATCTGCTGGCCCCTCGATGATTCTCGGCTATGCCATTTGTGGTTTCATCGCCTTCATGATCATGCGCCAGCTGGGCGAGATGATTGTCGAGGAGCCGGTGGCAGGGTCGTTCAGCCATTTTGCACACAACTACTGGGGCGGTTTCGCCGGCTTTCTGTCGGGCTGGAACTGCTGGCTGCTGTACATCCTGGTGGGTATGTCGGAGCTGACCGCGGTCGGCAAATACATTCATTACTGGTTGCCCGATATACCAAGCTGGGTGTCGGCGGCGGCCTTTTTTGTTTTGATCAATGCCATCAACCTGACCAACGTCAAGGTCTTTGGCGAGACCGAGTTCTGGTTCGCGATCATCAAGGTGGTGGCAATCATCGGCATGATCGCGCTGGGTAGCTACATGCTGGTTAGCGGCAGCGGTGGCCCGCAGGCATCGGTCAGCAACCTTTGGGAGCACGGCGGGTTCTTCCCCAATGGCGTTAGCGGGCTGGTCATGGCGCTGGCGATCATCATGTTCTCGTTCGGCGGCCTCGAAATGCTCGGTTTCACCGCTGCCGAGGCCGAACAGCCGAAAACCGTCATCCCCAAGGCGATCAATCAGGTCATCTATCGCATCCTGATTTTCTACATCGGTGCGCTGGTGGTGCTGTTGTCGCTGACGCCGTGGGACAGCCTGCTGGCCAGCCTCAATGCCTCGGGTGATTCGTACAGCGGCAGCCCGTTTGTGCAAGTGTTCTCGATGCTGGGCAGCGACACGGCTGCACACATCCTCAACTTTGTGGTGCTGACCGCTGCGCTGTCGGTCTACAACAGCGGCACCTATTGCAACAGCCGCATGCTGGTGGGGATGGCCGAGCAGGGCGATGCGCCTAAAGCGCTGGCCCAGGTCGACAGACGCGGCGTGCCGGTCAAGGCAATCTTTGCCTCTTCGGCCGTGACCCTGGTGGCGGTGTTGCTCAATTACTTCGTGCCGCATCAGGCGCTGGAGCTGTTGATGTCGCTGGTGGTGGCCACGTTGGTGATCAACTGGGCGATGATCAGCTACTCGCACCTGAAATTCCGCCAGCACATGAATCGCACAGGGCAAGTGCCGCTGTTCAAGGCGCTGTGGTATCCCTATGGCAATTACGTGTGCCTGGCTTTTGTGGTGTTTATTCTCGGCATCATGCTGATGATCCCCGGCATTCAGATCTCGGTTTACGCAATCCCGGTGTGGCTGGCGGTTATGTGGGTATGTTATTGGGCCAAAAACAGGCGTAGCGTTATGCTGAATGCCGGGGTTGGCAAGTAAACGTGTCTGTTACAGAAAAGAAGATGCCTTGATGCTGGTGATTTCCAACAATGTCCATCTGCCGGACGCCGAGATCGAGCTGACTGCCATTCGTGCCCAGGGTGCGGGTGGGCAGAACGTCAACAAGGTTTCCAGCGCCATGCACTTACGTTTCGACATCAACGCTTCATCGCTGCCGCCGTTCTACAAGGAACGGTTGCTGGCGCTTAGCGACAGTCGGATCACCAGTGACGGGGTGATTGTAATCAAGGCCCAGCAGTACCGAACGCAAGAGCAGAACCGTGCCGACGCGTTGCTGCGCTTGAGCGAGCTGATAGTAAACGCCGCCAAGGTCGAAAAGAAACGCCGCCCGACCCGACCGACTCTGGGCTCCAAGACCCGCAGGCTCGAGTCCAAGAGCAAGCGCGGCTCGATCAAAGCAGGGCGCGGGAAAGTGGATTTCTGAGTGGTCCTTCAATACCGGACGCGGTGCGTCGCACGATAGATGAGATCATTACTGGTGCAACGCCTGAGCCTGCTTGTACATGTAAATGCTCAACCCCAGCCCGGCGAGTGACGCCAGCGCCGCGAACAGAAAGATCGAAACGAAGCCGAACCCGGCAGCAATTGCGCCTGCCAGAGGGCCGGTGATGCCCAGTGACAGGTCGATGAACAGCGAGTACGCGCCCACTGCGGCACCCCGGCTTGAGGCCGGAACCAGATTGACCGCCTCCACGCCCAGCGCCGGGAACACCAGCGAGAAGCCGAAGCCGGTCAGAGCTGCACCTGCCAGCGCCAGCTCCGGCGTTGGCGCTATCCACAGCAGCAACAACCCCAGGCTTTCCACTGACAGGCAAACGATGGCGACCCGAAAGCCGCCCAGACGGTTGATCAGGCTGCCAAACAGCAAGCGTGCCGCGATGAAGCTGCCGCCGAACACCGTCAGGCACAGTGCTGCATTCGGCCAATGGTTGCTGGCGTAATACAAGGTAATGAACGTTGCGATGGTGCCGAAGCCAATGCCGCCCAGCGCAAGGCCCATGCCGTGCGGGAACACCCGTCCCAGTACATGCATGAACGGCAGTCGTTCGCCTTGCACGATCGGCGCGGCCTGCTTGTGCCAGGTCAGGTAAAGCCCCAGCGAGCACAGCAGCATGATGCTCACGCCGACTGTCCACAGCCCGAGCGAGTCGACCATCCACACACCCAGTGGCGCGCCAACGGCCAGTGCGCCATAGCTGGCGATGCCGTTCCAGGAAATCACCTTGGCAGTGTTCTGCGCGCCAACCCGGCCGATACCCCAGCCAATCGAGCCGGAGCCCACCAGGCTTTCCGCGCTACCGAGGATTACCCGGCCAATCAGCAGAATCACCAGGCTCGTCATCGGCCAGTCGTCCAGCCAGACTGGCACCAGCATGAACACGCCGCTCAAGCCACAACCCGTCAGGCCTATCTGCACCGCTTTCTTGCTGCCCAGATTATCGACGATGCGACTCGACCAAGGCCGGCTGACCAAGGTTGCCAGGTACTGCACGCTGATGACCAGCCCTGCGATCACCGCCCCGAAGCCCAGATCGCTGTGGACATAGCCAGGCAGGACGGCAAGGGGGATGCCGATGTTCAGGTAGCCGATGAAGGTGAACATCACTATGGAGACAACAGTCAGGGTGACGGCCATCGGGCTTTGCGGGGTTTGCTGTGTGTCGGGCATGGGGCAGGCTTTCATTCTGTGCGGGCGTGACGTTCGAGCGGGCAGGGGAAAACCCTTAGCAAGCTCTCGAAGTGCTCATCATACCGACGCATCGGGTAATGCAGGTGCAACAGTTTTAAATAAACGGCAAAAGAAGGGTTATTTGTTCGCTGGTGCGACGAGTTGCGTGGTCACAAGGGCGGCCAACGCGTTTTCCTGGGTGCCGAAGCGGGCGAGCAGGGCGCTCTGTTTTTCTGGGCTGAGCCTGGACCATACCTCGATCATCTTCTCGGCGGTGCCGATCAATGCGCTGGCTTGGGTTTCAGTGAAATCATTCATGAATCGGTGTCTGCCTGTTGCTGGTTTTTCAGGCGTATTGAAAATCGGCAAAACCTTTTTCGATACGCCTGAAAACAATCGCCTTCAGTCTTTGCTTCCGGCTTTCTGGCTGTCTTGAGCCGAGGGTGCTGCTTTCATCGCTGCAGGTTGACCAAGCTCTTGTTGAGCAAGAGTCGACTGCTGTGGTTCCTGTTGGCCTGGTGGGAAGTTCGGGATTTCATGCATTGTCATCGCTCCTCGCAAGGGGTTGCAGATAGAACCGTGCTTTAAAAAAGCATGCGCAGGATAACCCACTGAAAATGACAATCAGGATATTTTTTTACCCTCATTGGCCGCTCTGCGAAACAAAATCGTTTTTTTACTGTCCCGGTTTCTGCCTCGCAAGCGTCGCACTGCGCCGCTTTACGGGGCGCGGCGCTATTGGCTACGCCAGATCTATCGCTCGATTTTTATTTGCGACCTTGTGCACTTTCAGCGACTTCGTCGGTGCGCGCGGCCATGATGAAATCGTTGCGGTGCAGCCCTTTGATCGAGTGGCTCCACCAGGTCACGGTGACTTTGCCCCACTCCGTCAACAATCCAGGATGATGGCCTTCAGCCTCGGCGATCTCACCGACAGCGTTGGTGAACGCCAATGCGAATTTGAAATTCTTGAACAGGAAGACCTTTTCCAGCTGCATCACGCTGTCGCGAACTTCGATATTCCAGTCAGGGATCTGCCTGAGCAATTCCGGCAATTCGGCTTCACTGACCTGCGGAGCGTCGGCGCGGCAGGCTTCGCAGTGGGCTTGATTCAGGGTGGTCATAAACAGGTTTCCTTTTCAAAGGTCTGGCTGCAAGTCAGGCAGCGTTGCTTTTGGGTTTAGGCGGGAATTTTGGGGCGTGCAAGCCTAGCTGCATACCTTGCGCGACCAGCGCCATGATGTCTTCCTGAGCCAGATCGAACAGACGTTTGAGGTTCGGCAAGACAAAGTACAGTGGCTGCAGAATATCAATCCGATAGGGGGTGCGCATCGCTTCAAGTGCGTCGAAAGGCTGATGCTCCGGGGCCGACGACACGCTGTAAACCGCTTCCTTCGGAGAGGAGAGAATTCCTCCGCCATAGATGCGCCGGCCTTGCGGCGTATCGACCAGGCCAAACTCGATGGTCATCCAGTACAGCCTCGCCAGGTACACGCGTTGTTCCTTACTGGCACTCAGGCCCAGTTTGCCGTAAGTGTGGGTAAATTCGGCAAACCACGGGTTAGTCAGCAGCGGGCAGTGGCCGAATATCTCGTGAAAAATGTCTGGCTCCTGCAGATAGTCCAGTTCTTCTTCGCTGCGAATAAACGTCGCTACCGGAAACCGCTTGCTGGCCAGCAATTCGAAAAAGGTCTGGAAGGGGATCAGCGCAGGCACACGTTCAACCTGCCAGCCAGTGGTCTCACCGAGCACCTTGTTGATCTCGCCAAGCTGCGGGATACGGTCGTCAGGAAGGCCCAACTGCTCGATACCGTCCAGATATTCCTGGCAAGCGCGGCCTTCTATAATCTTCAGTTGCCGGGTAATCAGGGTGTTCCAGACCGCATGTTCGGATGCCGGATACTCGATGAAACCCGAAGCATCCGGTTCGCGGGCAACGTAGTGCGTCTGGGTCATGCTGATCCCCTTGAAAGGCTGTTGTTATTGTGAAGTCTCTGATTGCAGGAATACTCCGGCTGCGAAGGGAAGTCAGCGACCTGGCGCATGCAATCTGATCGGGTTGCCAGTCACTTCGTAACGAAAACTTTACGAAAGGCGCGGTTGCATCATAGATTGCAGTTCTTGCTGGTCGTATTAGTCTCTGGCTGTAACGTATTATTTACGAGCAAGTTCGCCTTCCGATAAAAATATCGACGCTGACAGGAATACATCACTCATGCGCATCAAGGTGCATTGCCAGAACCGCATCGGCATTCTTCGCGATATTCTCGATTTGCTGGTTGCCTATGGCGTGAACGTGGCGCGTGGCGAGGTCGGCGGCGAGCATGGTGACGCGATCTATTTGCACTGCCCGAACCTGATCAACCTGCAGTTCCAGGCGCTGCGCCCGAAGTTCGAGGCGATCACCGGTGTGTTCGGCGTCAAGCGTGTCGGGTTGATGCCCAGCGAGCGGCGGCACATGGAGCTGAATGCGTTGCTGGGCGCGCTGGAGTTCCCGGTGCTGTCCATCGACATGTCTGGCGCCATTGTCGCCGCCAATCGCGCCGCCGCCCAGTTGCTGGGCGTGCGTGTCGATGAAGTGCCGGGCATCCCGTTGTCGCGCTATGCCGAGGATTTCGACCTGCCTGAGCTGGTGCGGGCCAGCCAGTCGCGTATCAATGGTTTGCGTGTCAAAGTGCGCGGCGATGTATTCCTGGCAGATATCGCGCCGTTGCAATCGGAACACGATGACAGCGAGGCCATGGCTGGCGCGGTGCTGACATTGCATCGCGCCGATCGGGTCGGCGAGCGCATTTATCATGTGCGCAAGCAGGAGTTGAGAGGGTTCGACAGCATCTTTCAGAGCTCGCGGATCATGGCTGCAGTCGTTCGCGAAGCAAGGCGCATGGCGCCCCTTGACGCCCCGTTGTTGATCGAAGGCGAGACCGGCACTGGCAAGGAATTGCTGGCCCGCGCCTGTCACCTCGCCAGCCCGCGCGGCCAGTCGCCGTTGATGGCGCTCAACTGTGCCGGTTTGTCAGAGTCGATGGCTGAAATCGAACTGTTCGGTTACGACCCCGGTGCATTTGAGGGCGCACGGGCCGAGGGCCGGCTCGGGCTGCTGGAACTGACGGCAGGCGGAACGCTGTTTCTGGATGGTGTCGGTGAGCTGAGCGCGCGCATGCAGGCCAAGTTGTTGCGCTTTATTCAGGACGGTAGCTTTCGTCGGGTCGGTAGTGATGAAGACATGTTTCTCGATGTGCGAGTCATGTGTTCGACCCAGGTCGATCTGTCAGCACTCTGCGCCGCCGGGCTATTTCGGCAGGACCTGTATCACCGCCTGAACGTGTTGTCGTTGCACATTCCGCCGCTACGCGACTGTCTGGACGGGCTCAAGCCACTGGTGGAGCATTTTCTTGATCACGCCAGCCACCAGATCGGCTGCCCGCTGCCTGGCATATCGCCTGCGGCTATCAAGCGTCTGAGCAACTACCATTGGCCGGGCAACGTCCGGCAACTGGAAAACGTATTGTTTCAAGCGGTATCGCTGTGCGAGGGCAACCATGTGCAGGCCGAGCATATTCGTCTGCCGGATTACGCCGGAGGGCAGGGTCTGGCCGAGGGCGCACTTGAGGGCGGCCTGGAGGCAATTATCGGACGTTTCGAGCGCTCGGTACTGGAGCAGTTATACGCACAGCACCCCAGCAGTCGTCAGTTGGCCAAACGCCTGGGTGTGTCACACACAACCATCGCCAACAAGTTGCGCGACCACCAGATAGGCAAGCAAACAGGCAAGGAAAAAGACCTGTACGCGCCGGATCAGTAAGGTACGACACGCGCCTCGCCACAGGTTTCTGCGAGGCGCCGTGCGAGCGTCACAGCGGTACGCAAGATCAACCGTTGCTGCAACCGTTACCCATCACCTTATAGCCCATGACATGCCGCGTACCTTGCGAGTCTTCATAGACCATGCGCGCCGGTACCACTTCGCAGACGTTGGGGGTCTGACTGATCGAGATGACCTTGGCGATATCCAGGTGAGTGCCGTAGGTATATTGTTCGACACGGGCTTGTTGAGCAGCCACTTTGGCCTGCGATTCTTCTGCCATGGCCAAGCTGCTGATGCTGCACAGCGCCAATACCATTAGTGAAGCTTTCATTGCGTTTTTACCTTTTTGAGGGTGAGCGCCGCCGCATCACGTTTTTGGCGTCATGTGCGGGCTGTGAGTGATGCGTTTTTTGATCAGGAACAACGCTGCGTGGGGGCAGCTGATGTTTGCCTTGCTGGCGGGATGAATTCTATGCCTGATGCGAAACCACATATATAAAGGCTTTGGATAAGCGCTTTCATCAAAACGGTAATAATCCGGATGACGCTTCCGGCAATCGCACCTGCCGCTGAAACCCCGGCCCCGCCGGTAATACCAACGTCGAATGGCTCCTCGGGGTGTAGCGGGATACAACGGGTGCATAAAACAACAACTATCCACCGAGGTAACCAAGATGAGTGCAGCTTCCCTGTACCCCGTCCGCCCAGAAGTCGCAGCGACTACGCTGACGGATGAAGCGACCTACAAGGCCATGTACCAGCAGTCGGTGGTCAACCCGGACGGTTTCTGGCGTGAACAGGCGCAGCGGCTCGACTGGATCAAACCGTTCACCGTGGTCAAACAGACCTCATTCGACGATCACCGTGTCGACATCAAGTGGTTCGCCGATGGCACCTTGAACGTTGCCTACAACTGTCTGGACCGCCACTTGGCAGAGCGCGGCGACAGCATCGCAATCATCTGGGAAGGTGATGACCCCTCGGAACATCGTGAAATCACCTACCGCGAATTACACGAAGAAGTCTGCAAGTTCGCCAACGCTCTGCGTGGTCAGGACGTGCACCGTGGCGATGTCGTCACCATTTACATGCCAATGATCCCCGAGGCTGTGGTCGCCATGCTGGCGTGCGCCCGGATCGGTGCCATTCACTCGGTCGTGTTCGGCGGTTTCTCACCCGAAGCGCTGGCCGGCCGCATCATCGATTGCAGCTCCAAGGTCGTCATTACCGCAGACGAAGGCCTGCGGGGTGGCAAGAAGACCGCGCTCAAGGCCAACGTCGACCGCGCGCTGACCAACCCGGAAACCAGCAGCGTGCAGAAGGTCATTGTCTGCAAGCGCACCGGCGGTGAAATCGAGTGGAACCGTCATCGGGACATCTGGTATCACGCCCTGCTCGAAGTGGCATCCAGCACCTGCGCGCCCAAAGAGATGGGTGCCGAGGAATCGCTGTTCATCCTTTACACCTCCGGCTCGACCGGCAAACCCAAAGGCGTGTTGCACACCACGGCGGGCTACCTGCTTTACGCAGCGCTGACCCACGAGCGCGTGTTCGATTACAAGCCGGGAGAAGTCTACTGGTGCACTGCGGACGTCGGCTGGGTCACCGGGCACAGTTACATCGTGTATGGCCCGTTGGCCAATGGCGCGACCACCTTGCTGTTTGAAGGCGTGCCGAACTATCCGGACATCACCCGTGTGTCGAAGATCATCGACAAGCACAAAGTCAATATTCTCTACACTGCCCCGACTGCGATTCGCGCCATGATGGCTGAAGGCACCAAGTCGGTCGAAGGCGCCGACGGGTCCAGTCTGCGCCTGCTGGGTTCGGTCGGCGAGCCGATCAATCCGGAGGCCTGGGGCTGGTATTACAACACCGTCGGCAAGCAGAATTGCCCGATTGTCGACACTTGGTGGCAGACCGAGACCGGCGGCATTCTGATCAGCCCGTTGCCGGGCGCAACGGCCTTGAAGCCAGGCTCTGCCACTCGGCCGTTCTTTGGCGTGATCCCTGCGCTGGTAGATAACCTGGGCAACCTGATCGAAGGCGCTGCCGAGGGCAACCTGGTGATTCTCGACTCCTGGCCGGGTCAGTCGCGCACGCTGTATGGCGACCACGACCGTTTCGTCGACACCTACTTCAAGACGTTCCGGGGTATGTACTTCACCGGTGACGGCGCGCGTCGTGACGAGGATGGTTATTTCTGGATCACCGGACGCGTGGACGATGTGCTCAACGTTTCCGGGCACCGCATGGGTACGGCCGAGATCGAAAGCGCGATGGTTGCGCATCCCAAGGTCGCCGAAGCGGCAGTGGTTGGCGTGCCGCATGATCTGAAAGGGCAGGGCATCTACGTCTATGTCACCCTCAACGCCGGCGAAGAACCCAGCGATGCGCTGCGCACCGAATTGCGCAACTGGGTGCGCAAGGAAATCGGCCCGATTGCCTCGCCGGACTTCATTCAGTGGGCGCCCGGCCTGCCGAAGACCCGCTCGGGCAAGATCATGCGCCGTATCCTGCGCAAGATCGCTACCGCCGAATACGATGCGTTGGGCGACATCTCTACCCTGGCTGATCCAGGCGTCGTGCAGCACCTGATCGATACGCACAAGACCATGAACGCAGCCTGATCGTTAAGTGTAGAGCGCCCCGTCCGGTGAAAGCCGGGCGGGGCGCTTGTGTTTCTGCGCCTTGAAGCGCAAACGGGATATATATCGGGTTGTTACAGGTTTACACAGCGTTTGTGGGAGGCGCTTCGTTATAGGACAGTCTCCGGCGTGTTTGTAGGAAAGAACGACGTACAAGGGCTTTAAATTCAGCATGTGGAACGCTGGGCTTGCCGGATTCAAAGGCTTTGCCAATAATGGGCGCGCTTTTTGCTGCGTTGACAGGTTGAACCTGCTCTGCTGGATCAGTAGAAAACTGCTCCGTCAATAGCGTAGAGGGGCTTTTCATGTGCTTCTGTAACTAGTTGTCGCATTGAAGAAATATCGACTTCGAGCCTGTCGTTAAAATGCCCCTTGTTCGCCAAAGGTCTGTGAGCCGCCAAAGCGGTGTCACGCGCTTGACGTCGCTCTCCCCGAGATTGTCCTTTCGCACATTGGGCGTTTGCTCACTTTGCCACTTGTCGTGCTTTACCGATGGAGTCCTGGAAATGAAAAAGCTCATGCTTATTGGCGCGATGGCGCTGTCCGTCCTCGCCCAGCCGATCTTCGCTGACGAAAAACCGCTGAAAATCGGTATCGAAGCAGCTTATCCTCCGTTCGCTTCCAAGGCGCCGGATGGCAGCATCGTCGGTTTCGACTACGACATCGGCAACGCGCTGTGCGAAGAAATGAAGGTCAAGTGCACATGGGTCGAGCAGGAATTCGACGGCCTGATCCCGGCACTGAAAGTACGCAAGATCGACGCGATCCTGTCGTCGATGTCCATCACCGACGACCGCAAGAAGTCCGTTGATTTCACCGGCAAGTACTACAACTCTCCAGCGCGTCTGGTGATGAAGGAAGGCACCCAGGTCAGCGACAGCCTGGCCGAGCTCAAGGGCAAGAAGATCGGCGTGCAGCGCGGTTCGATCCACGAGCGTTTTGCCCGTGAAGTCCTGGCCCCGGCAGGTGTGATCGTTACCCCATACGGTTCGCAGAACGAAATCTACCTGGACATCGGCGCGGGTCGTCTGGACGGCACCATCGCTGACGCGACGCTGCTGCAGGACGGCTTCCTGAAAACCGATTCCGGCAAGGGCTACGCGTTCACCGGCCCATCGTTCACCGACCCGAAATACTTCGGTGACGGCATCGGCATTGCCGTGCGCAAGGGTGACAAGGCCAACCTCGACCGCCTCAACGCTGCCATCGCCGCGATTCGCGCCAATGGCAAGTACAAGGCAATCTAGGACAAGTACTTCGACTTCGATATCTACGGCAAATAAGTCGTTACACAGTCGATGAGCAAGATGGCGCAGACAGGGTTGCCTGGTTTGCGCCATTTTCATTCCACGCTTGAGGACCTCACATCATGTTGAAAGGTTACGGAGCTGTCATCCTCGAAGGCGCCTGGCTGACGTTGCAGCTGGCCCTGTCGTCGATGGCTCTGGCGATCGTTCTCGGTCTGATCGGCGTGGCACTGCGTCTTTCTCCGGTGCGCTGGATCGCCTGGCTGGGCGATCTGTACAGCACGGTCATTCGTGGCATTCCCGATCTGGTACTGATCCTGCTGATCTTCTATGGCGGCCAGGACCTGCTCAATCGCGTCGCGCCGCTGCTGGGTTTCGATGACTACATCGATCTCGATCCCTTGCTGGCCGGTATCTGCACGTTGGGGTTCATCTTCGGGGCCTACCTCTCGGAAACCTTCCGCGGGGCGTTCATGGCGATTCCCAAAGGTCAGGCCGAAGCGGGTATGGCGTATGGCCTGAGCAGTGGCAAGGTGTTTTTCCGCATTCTGGTGCCGCAGATGATTCGTCTGGCGATACCCGGTTTCACCAATAACTGGCTGGTGCTGACCAAGGCCACCGCGCTGATCTCCGTGGTCGGTCTGCAAGACATGATGTTCAAGGCCAAGCAGGCGGCCGATGCCACCCGCGAGCCGTTCACCTTCTTTCTGGCGGTTGCAGCGATGTATCTGGTCATTACCAGTGTTTCGCTGCTCGCGCTGCGTTATCTGGAAAAACGCTACTCGGTAGGCGTCAAGGCGGCTGACCTATGATCTTCGACTACAACATGATCTGGGAAAACCTGCCGCTGTACTTTGACGGCCTGCTGACGACCCTCAAACTGCTGGCTATCTCTCTCGGCTTCGGGCTGCTTGCAGCGTTGCCGCTGGGCTTGATGCGGGTCTCGAAAAACCCGTGGGTGAACCTGCCGGCCTGGCTGTACACCTACGTGATTCGTGGCACACCGATGCTGGTTCAGTTGTTCCTGATCTACTACGGGCTGGCCCAGTTCGACGCGGTGCGCGAAAGCTTCCTGTGGCCGTGGCTGTCCAGCGCAACGTTCTGCGCATGCCTGGCGTTTGCGATCAACACCAGCGCTTATACCGCCGAGATCATTGCCGGAAGCCTTAAGGCTACGCCAGCCGGCGAGATCGAGGCCGCGCGAGCGATGGGCATGTCCAAGGCCAAAATGTACCGTCGCATTTTGCTGCCGTCAGCCTTGCGCAGGGCCCTGCCGCAGTACAGCAACGAGGTGATCATGATGCTGCAGACCACCAGTCTGGCGTCCATCGTGACCCTGATCGACATCACCGGCGCGGCGCGCACGGTCAACGCGCAGTTCTACCTGCCTTTCGAGGCTTACATCACCGCAGGCGTCTTCTATCTGTGCCTGACATTCATTCTGGTGCGGCTGTTCAAGATCGCCGAACGCCGCTGGCTGGGCTACCTCGCCCCACGGAAGGCCTGAAATGCAAAGAATCGATCATGTATTGCCGTGGAGCACCCTCGGCACCGAGCGTACGCTCAGCGTCTTCCGCTTCGGTACGGGCGAGCGCAAAGCGTATATTCAGGCCAGCCTGCACGCCGATGAGCTGCCCGGGATGCGCACCGCCTGGGAGCTGAAAAAGCGTCTCACCGAGCTGGAGCGGCAAGGTCTTCTCAAGGGTGTCGTCGAACTGGTGCCGGTCGCCAACCCGCTGGGTCTGGGGCAATTGCTGCAAGGCGCGCACCAAGGCCGTTTCGAGTTCGGCAGCGGCAAGAATTTCAACCGTGACTTCACCGAACTGAGCGATCCGGTCGCCGAGTTGCTGGAAGGCCAGTTGGGCGATGACCCGCGCGCCAACACCCAGTTGATTCGTCAGGCGATGACCACTGCGCTGGAGGGCCTGCCCGCTGCGCAATCCGAGTTGCAGGGCATGCAACGCATCCTGCTCAAGCATGCCTGCATTGCCGATGTGGTGCTCGACCTGCACTGTGACGCCGACGCCGCGCTGCACATGTACGCCTTGCCGCAGCACTGGCCGCAATGGCGTTCACTGTCGGCGCACTTGAATATTCAAGTGGCGCTGCTGGCCGAGGACTCCGGCGGCAGCTCATTCGATGAAGCCTGTTCGCTGCCGTGGCTGCGCCTTTCGCGTATTTTCCCGCAAGCACAAATCCCGCTGGCGTGTCTGTCCACCACCATTGAGCTGGGCGGTCAGGCCGATACCGGCAAGCCCCAGGCCGAAGCGCATGCTGAAGGCATTCTGGCGTTTCTGGCGGAGCAAGGCTTCATTGGCGGCGACTGGCCGCAGCCCGCCCATGAAGCCTGTGAAGGCATGCCGTTCGAAGGCACCGAATTGCTCTACGCGCCGCACCCTGGCGTGGTGACGTTCCTGCGCGCGGCGGGTGACAGGGTCGAAGTTGGCGACCCGCTCTTTGAAGTCATCGACCCTCTGTCCGATCAGGTCAGTACCCTTTGTGCGAATACTGCCGGGGTGTTGTTCGCCATCGAGCGGCTTCGCTACGCTCAACCCGGTTTCTGGCTGGCCAAAGTGGCGGGGCGTACCGCGCTGCGTCATGGACGTCTGCTCAGTGATTGACCGTTCTGTGGGAACCGAAAGCATGAACAAACTGGAAGTGCAGGATCTGCACAAGCGCTATGGCAGTCACGAAGTGATCAAGGGTATTTCCCTGACCGCCAAGGCTGGCGATGTGATCAGCATCATCGGCTCCAGCGGCTCCGGGAAAAGTACCTTCCTGCGCTGCATCAACCTGCTCGAACAGCCCCATGCCGGCAAGATCCTGCTCAACAACGAAGAGTTGAAGCTGGTGCCGAACAAAGAGGGCGGCCTGAAGGCTGCGGACGCCAGGCAACTGCAGCGCATGCGCTCGCGGCTGTCGATGGTGTTTCAGCATTTCAACCTGTGGTCGCACATGACGGCTTTGCAGAACATCATCGAGGCCCCGGTTCACGTTCTGGGCGTGTCGAAAAAGGAAGCGCTGGAAAAAGCCGAGCATTACCTGGCCAAGGTCGGGGTTTCCCATCGCAAGGATGCATACCCTGGACACATGTCCGGCGGCGAGCAGCAGCGGGTGGCGATCGCTCGTGCATTGGCGATGGAACCCGAAGTCATGCTGTTTGACGAACCGACTTCGGCGCTCGACCCTGAGCTGGTCGGCGACGTGCTCAAGGTCATGCAGGGCCTGGCTCAGGAAGGCCGGACCATGGTGGTGGTCACTCATGAAATGGGCTTTGCCCGTGAAGTCTCCAATCAACTGGTTTTCCTGCACCAGGGCGTCGTACTGGAGCGCGGCAACCCGCGTGAAGTGCTGGCCAATCCGCAGACCGAGCGCCTGCAACAGTTTCTGTCCGGCAGCCTCAAGTGACGATCGGCATCGCCTGGCGGTGCCTTTTTATGGCAGAACAGGTCATGCTGCGCGACGCGCGACGTGACCTGGATGTTCCAGATCGAGCCTTTCTCCACAGGCCCGGCTTTTGCGGCAATACGTATCGGATCTCCCAATGACTGCCCATCGAATCGGTTTCCTCGTCTGGCCTGGCACCAAAGCCCTGACCCTGGCGCTTGCCGAGGAAGCCCTGCGCGTTGCTCAACGCGTACATCCTGAAGTGGTCTACGAATTGTCGTTTCTGCAGGCCGAGGCTGCCGACGCTGCTCCCGTCACTGGTGGGTGGCAGTTGCCGGGTGAGCCGTGGGCCGGGCAGCTGGAAGGTTTGCACAAGCTGTTTCTGCTGGCTGATGAGCCGCCTGCAGCCGTGGCGCCGGCGCTGAGCAGCGCACTCAAGCAACTGGTACGTGCCGGCTGTTCGATCGGCGGGCTGTCGGCAGGGGTTTATCCGCTTGCTCAATTGGGTCTGCTGGACGGCTATCGCGCTGCGGTCCACTGGCGCTGGCAGGATGATTTCGCTGAGCGTTTTCCGAAGGTCATCGCCACCAGCCATCTGTTCGACTGGGACCGCGATCGTCTCACCGCCTGCGGCGGCATGTCGGTGCTCGACTTGCTGCTGGCGGTGCTGTCCCGCGATCATGGCGCCGAACTGGCTGGGGCGGTGTCCGAAGAACTAGTGGTCGAACGCATTCGCGAAGGTGGCGAGCGGCAGCGCATTCCATTGCAGAACCGTCTGGGCTCCAGTCATCCGAAGCTGACCCAGGCGGTGCTGTTGATGGAAGCCAATATCGAAGAGCCGTTGACCACCGATGAAATCGCCCAGCACGTGTGCGTGTCGCGCCGCCAGCTGGAGCGCATCTTCAAGCAATACCTCAATCGCGTGCCCAGCCAGTACTACCTGGAACTGCGCCTGAACAAGGCGCGCCAGATGCTGATGCAGACCAGCAAGTCGATCATTCAGATCGGCCTCTCCTGCGGGTTTTCATCGGGGCCACACTTCTCCAGCGCCTATCGCAATTTCTTTGGCGCCACGCCGCGTGAAGACCGTAATCAGCGCCGCAGCAGCAGCCCGTTCGAGCTTTCGCCGGTGCCTGCCGAGCGCGGCTGATCCTGTTGTCACAGCAGAAGTGCTGTACCGACAGCTCAGGTCCAGACACTCATGCTCAATCTGTTTAAACTGCGTCTTTGTGACGCAATATGTCGCATTGCCGAAAACCTTGAAAAAACCCGGTTTTGCGCTGTAACAAGTTGTCGCCTGGCGGCAAGGCCGAACAGAATTCAGTCCTTACAATCTTCCCATCGCTCGCCAGTTTCAGGCAGGCGTTCCTCATCAGGAGACTCCGATGTCCGTTGAGCATGCTGCGGTGCAACGCGCCGATTTCGACCAGGTAATGGTCCCCAACTACGCCCCGGCCGGGTTCATTCCTGTGCGCGGTGCGGGCTCCCGGGTCTGGGATCAGGCGGGGCGCGAACTGGTGGATTTTTCGGGCGGGATCGCCGTCAACGTATTGGGCCACTGCCATCCGGCGCTGGTCGGTGCCTTGACCGAGCAGGCCAATAACCTCTGGCATGTGTCCAATGTGTTCACCAACGAGCCGACGCTGCGTCTGGCCAAAAAGCTGGTGGATGCGACCTTCGCCGAGCGCGTGTTCTTTTGCAACTCGGGTGCCGAAGCCAACGAAGCAGCCTTCAAGCTGGCGCGCCGCGTGGCGCATGACCTGCACGGCCCTGACAAGTACGAAATCATCGCGGCGGTGAACAGTTTTCACGGCCGTACCCTGTTTACCGTCAGCGTGGGCGGGCAGCCAAAGTACTCCGACGGTTTCGGGCCGAAGATCACCGGCATCAGCCATGTGCCTTACAACGATCTCGAAGCCTTGAAAGCAGCCGTGACTGACAAGACCTGCGCTGTAGTGCTGGAGCCGATTCAGGGCGAAGGCGGCGTTTTGCCGGGTCAACTGGAATACCTGCAAGGCGCGCGCAAACTGTGTGACGAGCACAACGCACTGCTGGTCTTCGACGAAGTGCAAAGCGGCATGGGCCGGAGCGGTCATCTGTTCGCCTACATGCATTACGGCGTGACCCCGGACATCCTTTCCAGCGCCAAAAGTATCGGCGGCGGCTTCCCGTTGGCAGCCATGCTGACTACTGAAAAGCTGGCGAAGCACTTTGCGGTAGGCGTTCACGGCACCACCTATGGCGGCAACCCGCTGGCGTGCGCTGTAGGCGAAGCGGTAATCGACGTCATCAACACACCTGAAGTGCTGGCTGGCGTGAAGCGCAAGCATCAGCAATTCAAGACCCGTCTGGAAAGCATCGGCCAACAGTACGGCGTGTTCACCGAGGTGCGTGGTCTGGGCCTGTTGATCGGTTGTGTGCTGTCCGATGCCTGGAAAGGCAAGGCCAAGGACATCTTCAATGCGGCCGAGGCCCAAGACCTGATGATCCTGCAAGCTGGTCCCGACGTGATTCGTTTCGCCCCGAGCCTGGTGATTGAAGACGCAGACATCGAAGAGGGCCTGAACCGCTTCGAACGCGCCATTGCCAAGCTGACGTCCTGATTCTACTGCTGTCTTCCGGTGCTTGCCCGACGGGCTGGCACCGGACATTTTCCTGCGCTGTGCAGCATCACGCTGCATGGCGCATTTATCAGCGCCGGTCGCAGACACCGGTCGATCTACAAGGAGTGGCACCATGCTGGTAATGCGCCCTGCGCAAATGGCTGATCTGGCCGAGGTCCAACGCCTCGCTGCCGACAGCCCTATCGGTGTCACGTCCTTGCCCGACGATGCTGGCCGTCTGACCGACAAGATAGGCTCGTCGGAGGCATCGTTTGCCGCCGAAGTCAGCTTCAATGGCGAGGAAACCTACTTCTTCGTGCTGGAAGACAGCGAGAGCGGCAAGCTCGTCGGCTGTTCCGGTATCGTCGCCTCGGCAGGCTATTCCGAACCGTTCTACAGCTTTCGCAACGAAACCTTCGTGCATGCTTCGCGCGAACTGAAGATCCATAACAAGATTCACGTCCTGTCGCAGTGCCACGACCTGACCGGCAACAGCCTGCTGACCAGCTTCTATGTCGTCCCCGAATTGGTGGGCACCTCTTGGTCGGAGCTCAACTCGCGTGGCCGTCTGCTGTTTGTCGCCAGTCATCCCGAGCGCTTTGCCGATTCAGTGGTCACCGAAATCGTCGGTTACAGCGACGAACAGGGCGACTCGCCATTCTGGGATGCGATCGGGCGCAACTTTTTCGACCTCAATTACGCCGCTGCCGAACGTTTGTGCGGGCTGAAAAGCCGGACCTTCCTCGCCGAGCTGATGCCGCATTACCCAATCTACGTGCCCTTGCTGCCCGATGCTGCGCAGGAAGCGATGGGGCAGGTCCATCCGCGGGCACAGATCACCTTCGACATACTGATGCGCGAAGGCTTTGAAACCGATCATTACATCGACATCTTCGACGGTGGCCCCACGCTGCATGCCAAGGTATCCGGCATCCGTTCCATCGCGCAGAGCCGTCTGGTGCCGGTCAAGGTCGAGGCCGGGCCAGGCAGCGACGTCGGTAAGGGCGGTCGTCTGTACCTGGTTGCCAATGGCCTGTTGCAGGATTACCGCGCGGTATTGCTGGAACTGGACTGGGCGCCTGGCCGACCTGTGGTGCTGAGCCTGCAGGCCGCCGACGCGCTGGGTGTCGGTGAAGGTGCCAGTGTGCGGATCGTGGCGGTCTGAGCCAGACGTTCGATTGTTGATTAGTGAGTTTCAAGGCTCTCGATGAGCCGCTGAGGAGAAAACATGATCGTTCGTCCCGTACGCAGCAGCGACTTGCCCGCGCTGATCGAGCTGGCGCGCAGCACCGGCGCCGGTCTGACGACCCTGCCTGCCAATGAGCAGCGTCTGGCCCATCGGGTCGGCTGGGCTGAAAAGACCTTTCGCGGAGAAGCCGAGCGCGGTGACGCGGACTACCTGTTCGTGCTCGAAGACGACGACGGCCGTGTGGTCGGAATTTCCGCCATCGCCGGTGCGGTCGGGCTGCGCGAGCCCTGGTACAACTACCGGGTCGGGCTGACGGTCAGTGCGTCGCAGGAACTGAACATTTACCGGGAAATTCCGACGCTGTTTCTGGCCAATGACCTGACGGGCAATTCCGAGTTGTGTTCGCTGTTTCTGCACAGTGATTCGCGCAACGGCCTCAACGGTCGCCTGTTGTCGAAAGCGCGCATGCTGTTCATTGCCGAATTCCCGAAGTTGTTCGGCAACAAGATCATTGCCGAAATGCGCGGCATGTCCGACGAAAATGGCCGCTCGCCATTCTGGGAAAGTCTGGGACGGCATTTTTTCAAGATGGAATTCAGTCAGGCTGACTACCTGACCGGTGTGGGCAACAAGGCGTTCATCGCCGAGCTGATGCCCAAGTTTCCACTGTACAGCTGCTTTCTTTCCGAAGACGCACGCAGCGTGATCGGCCGTGTACACGCGGACACCGAGCCGGCGCTGGCCATGCTCAAGGGCGAGGGCTTCTCGTATCAGGGCTATGTTGACATCTTCGATGCAGGCCCGGCCATCGAATGCGAAACCGGCAAGATTCGCGCGGTGAGGGACAGCCAGGCACTGGTGCTGGCCATCGGCACACCGGGCGACGACGCGCCGCAGTTTCTGATCTACAACCGCAAGCGTGAAGACTGCCGCATCACCGTAGCGGCTGCGCGTTTTGCTGCCGGCACACTGGTGGTCGATCCGAAAACCGCCAGGCAGCTGCGCATGAGCGCCGGGGACAATGTGCGTGCGGTGCCGTTGTCTGCGACGCGGGAGGGCCTTTGATGAGTACGTTGTATATTGCAGGTAACTGGCAGGAAGGGCAGGGCGAGCTGTTCACTTCCTTGAACCCGGTTACCCAGCAAGCGCTGTGGTCCGGGCACGGCGCGACAGCAGAGCAGGTCGGGCAGGCCACTTGTGCCGCCCGGCAGGCGTTTCCCGACTGGGCGCTTCGCTCGCTGGACCAGCGTATCGTCGTGCTGGAAGCCTTTGCTGACAGCCTTCGGCAGCACGCTGATGAGCTGGCGCAGTGCATTGGTGAGGAAACCGGCAAGCCGCTGTGGGAATCGGCAACCGAAGTGACCAGCATGATCAACAAGGTCAATATTTCAGTGCAGGCCTATCGCGAAAGAACCGGCGAAAAAAGTGGCCCGCTCGGCGACGCCACGGCGGTCTTGCGCCACAAACCACATGGTGTGGTTGCAGTATTCGGGCCTTACAACTTTCCCGGTCACTTGCCGAACGGCCATATCGTGCCGGCTCTGCTGGCCGGCAACACGGTGTTGTTCAAACCCAGCGAACTGACGCCGAAAGTCGCCGAACTGACAGTCAAGTGCTGGATCGACGCCGGGCTGCCTGCCGGTGTGCTGAACCTGCTGCAGGGTGGGCGTGAAACCGGCATTGCGCTGGCGGCCAACCCAGGTATCGACGGCCTGTTTTTCACTGGATCGAGTCGTACCGGTAATACTTTGCACCAGCAGTTTGCCGGGCGTCCCGACAAGATTCTCGCGCTGGAAATGGGCGGTAACAATCCATTGGTGGTCGATCAGGTCCAGGATATCGAAGCGGCGGTGTACACCGTCATTCAGTCGGCATTCATTTCTGCAGGTCAGCGTTGTACCTGTGCGCGTCGTTTGCTGGTGCCCGAGGGCGACTGGGGCGACGCCTTTCTGGCTCGCCTGGTGGCGGTCAGTGCGACGCTTGAAGTCGGATCGTTCGATCAGCAGCCGGCGCCGTTCATGGGCTCGGTGATTTCCCTGGAGGCCGCGCGCGTGTTGATGGACGCGCAACGCCAATTGCTTGCCAGCGGTGCAGTGACCTTGCTGGAGATGCGCCAGCCGCAGCCCGCCGCTGCGCTGCTGACGCCGGGCATTATCGATGTCAGTGCTGTGTTGAACAGGCCCGACGAAGAACTGTTCGGCCCGCTTCTGCAGGTTATCCGCTATGCCGGGTTTGACGCAGCCATCGCCGAAGCCAATGCCACTCGGTACGGTCTTGCAGCCGGCTTGCTGTCTGATTCGCAAGCGCGCTATCAGCAGTTCTGGCTGCAGAGCCGTGCCGGTATCGTCAACTGGAACAGGCAACTGACCGGGGCTGCCAGCAGCGCGCCATTCGGTGGCATAGGTGCTTCGGGCAACCACCGGGCCAGCGCTTATTACGCTGCCGATTATTGCGCGTATCCGGTCGCCTCGCTGGAAGCCGCCAGCCTGACCTTGCCCGCGACATTGACCCCCGGTATCAGGCTGAACTGACTGTGTGCGCCACGAATGCTTATGAAAACAGATCCACGGAGCCTTGCCGATGAAGTCCTGTGAAGTGAATTTTGACGGTCTGGTCGGGCCAACCCACAACTACGGCGGGTTGTCCTACGGTAACGTTGCGTCCCAGAGTAACAGCCAGCAATGCGCGAACCCGCGTGAGGCGGCGCTGCAGGGTCTGGCGAAAATGAAGGCGCTGATGGACCTGGGCTTTACCCAGGGTGTACTCGCGCCTCAGGAACGACCAGACGTTGCCGGTCTGCGTCAGTTGGGTTTTACCGGCAGCGATGCCCAGGTGATCGAAAAGGCTGCCCGCCAGGACATGCCATTGCTGGTCGCCAGTTGCTCGGCGTCGAGCATGTGGGTGGCTAACGCTGCTACGGTCAGCCCCAGTGCCGACACGGCCGATGGCCGGGTGCATTTCACCGCTGCCAACCTCAACTGCAAGTATCACCGCAGCATTGAGCATCCGACCACCAGCCGAGTGCTGGGTGCAATGTTTGCCGATGCAAGCCATTTTGCCCACCATCCTGCGCTGCCGCCAGTGGCACAGTTCGGCGATGAAGGTGCGGCCAA
>NZ_LJRO01000244.1 GCF_001401155.1 Pseudomonas tremae | reverse complement strand
CATAGCCCGATCTTCCAGGTCATGCTGGCGCTGAACAACACCCCGGGCGGCGGCGAACTCAGCCTGCCGGAGCTGAGCCTGGAGCCGCTGCAAACGCCGCACACGACAGCCCAGTTCGACCTGTCGCTTTCACTTGTCGAGGCGAAGGGTGGGTTGCTCGGTTCTCTGGAATACGCGAGCGATCTGTTCGAGCGTGCGACGATCGATCGGATGGCGGGGCATTTGCAGGTGCTTCTGGAAGGGATGGTGGCGGATGACCAGCAGCCGGTCGGAAAACTACCGCTGCTGTCCTGCGCGCAACGTCGGCAGGTGCTGGAGACGTTCAACGATACGGCGGCGGCCTACCCGGCGGACAAGCTGCTTCATCAACTGTTCGAGGAGCGGGTGGCACAACATCCGGATGCCCTGGCGGTGGTCGATGAAGCCGGAAGCCTGACCTATGGCGAACTGAATGTGCGGGCGAATCGACTGGCACATTATCTGATCGGCCTGGGTGTCCAGCCGGACGATCGGGTGGCGATCTGTGTTCAGCGCAGTCTGGAAATGGTGGTGGGCTTGCTGGGAATTTTGAAGGCGGGCGGTGCGTATGTGCCGCTGGACCCTGGATATCCGCCAGAGCGGTTGCGCTATATGCTGGAAGACAGTGCGCCGGTGGGGTTGCTGTTGCAGGGCGAAACCCGGATGTTGTTGGGCGAGTTGGCGGTGCCGATGCTTGATCTGCAAGAAGGCGACTGGGAGGTTGAGGCTGAACACAATCCCGTGGTGCCGACCATCAAGCCGCAGCACCTGGCCTATGTGCTTTACACCTCAGGCTCCTCCGGTAAACCGAAAGGCGTGGGCGGCTCACATCAGGGCATGGTTAACCGTCTTTACTGGATGCATAGCACTTTCGATGGTCAGCGATTCGAAAAGTATGCACAAAAAACGTCGATCAGTTTTCTCGATTCGTTGAGCGAAACGCTGACGCCCTTACTGTTTGGTGCGCAATTGTATATCGTGTCGCCGTTGGCCTCCATGGATCCGGTAAAGTTATGGCAGGCGGTTACAGAGCATCAATTGACCCGTCTGGTTCTTGTCCCGTCACTGTTGGAAGAGTTGTCGAGGATGGAGAACCGGCAAGTTTCGCAAGAAAAGCGGCTGATCGTTTGCAGTGGCGAGGTTTTTTCGTCCTCCCTGCTTGCTCGCACTCGCGCGTGGTTACCTTCGGCCACGATACTGAACTTCTACGGTTCGTCGGAAGTGGCGGCTGACTCTACTTTTTACCTGTGCGACAGCGCTGTTCAAGCCGGCCACTCGCTTCCGATAGGCCGTCCGATATCGAACACACAGATTTACCTGTTGGATGCATACGGCCAACCGGTACCGATCGGGGTCATCGGCGAGATCCATATCGGCGGTGTAGGCGTTGCCCGTGGCTATCTGAATCTGCCGGAACTGACGGCGGAGCGTTTCGTCGAGGACCCGTTCAGTGCCGAGCCGACGGCGCGGATGTACAGGAGCGGCGATCTGGGCCGCTGGCTGGCGGACGGCAACATCGAGTACCTGGGGCGCAATGACGATCAGGTGAAGATCCGGGGCTTTCGTATAGAACTGGGCGAGATCGAGTCACAACTGTCCGAGTGCCCATGGGTCAGGGAGGCGGTGGTACTGGTGCGCGAGCACAGTCCCGGAGACAAACGACTGGTGGCCTACCTTACAGCACAGGAAGGCGCGGTGTTGTCGGCGGCGCAGTTGCGCGAGCAACTTTCGCAAGGGCTGGCGGATTACATGATCCCGAGCGCCTTTGTGACGCTGGCGCGCTTCCCGCTGACACCGAGCGGCAAGCTGGATCGTAGGGCATTACCGGCGCCGGAGGACGACGCTTATGCCAGTCGTGGCTACGAGACGCCAACAGGTGAAGTCGAGCCTGCGCTGGCCGAGATCTGGCGGGCGCTGCTGGGGCTGGAGCGGGTGGGTCGTCATGACCACTTCTTCGAACTGGGCGGGCATTCGTTACTGGCCGTGCAACTGGTTTCACGCCTGCGTCGGCAGTTCGGAGTCGACGTGGCACTGCGAGATGTGTTTGCCGAGCCTACATTACAAGGTCTGGCACGGCAGGTGACGAACGCCAGGCTCACGGCGCAGCCGCCGTTGACGCCGGTCGACCGCAATCTGCCATTGCCGTTGTCGTGGTCGCAGCAGCGCTTGTGGTTCCTCGATCAACTGGACCGTGCGGCGGGAGCCGCCTATCACATCGCTGCAGGGCTACGCTTGCGCGGCCAATTGAATCGCGACGCCTTGCAAGCCACGCTGGACCGCATCGTGGCTCGCCACGAAATCCTGCGCACCCATTTTGTCTTGCACAAGGGCCAGGCGATACAGTTGATCGCACCAGCGGCCCAAGGGTTTGCCTTGGCTACCCACGACCTGCGCTCTCTGGGCAGCACGGCGCAGCACGAGGCGGTCGAGCGGCTCGCTCGCGAGGAGTCGGTTGCACCGTTCGACTTGTCGAGTGGTCCGCTGATTCGTGGGCGGCTTGTGCAACTGTCGGAGACAGAGCACGTCCTGCTGGTGACGCAGCACCATATCGTTTCGGACGGTTGGTCGACGGGCGTTCTGCTGCAGGAAATCGGTACGTTGTACCGCGCCTTCAGCCAGGGGCTGGCCGATCCTCTGCCGGCACTGGCCTTCCAGTATGTCGACTATGCCGCGTGGCAGCGGGAGTGGTTGCAGGGCGAAACCCTGCAAACGCAGGTCGACTTCTGGCGGCAACACCTGAGCGGAGCTCCGGCCCTGCTGGAGCTGCCCACCGACCACCGCCGGCCACCATTGCGCAGTTACGCGGGCGGGCGGGTGAGTCTGGCCCTGGGCCCAGCATTAACGGCAGGGCTGCGACAGTTGGGTCAGCGTCATGGTGCGACGCTGTTCATGACATTGCTGGCGGGGTGGTCGAGTCTGTTGAGCCGGTTCAGCGGGCAGGATGACGTGGTGATCGGCACACCGGTGGCAAATCGTCCGCG
>NZ_LJRO01000367.1 GCF_001401155.1 Pseudomonas tremae | reverse complement strand
ATTCAGTTGGCCTGCGGCATTACTCCGGAATGACCTTCAGGTGAGAAGTATCGGGAGCAGCTTGTGACTCGGGCCTTTCGACATGGCCCATGTCGCTGCCCACCGGTGCCAGGCTAAATCGGGAAAGATCCAGCAGCGGCGCAGCGGGCTGAGGTTTGGCAGGCAACAGGTCGACCCCCGCTTCGGCCACCGAATAATCCGGCGCATCGACACTTTCGAAAGCAGCCATATACGCGTCACGCGGTTTGATCTGCAGACGGCCCGTACCCGACTGCGGGGTGGCCTGGGATTTACGCAACCAGGTAGGAGCGTCGGGCGGCGGTGCCAGTTCGACCTCTTCCATGGGCAGCGGGGTATTCATTTCCAGCACATGGACCCGTGCGCCTGCACGCTCCAGCGTTGCGCGGTATTTTTCAGCGGTTGCCGCGTCGAGGTTGTTTTTCAGGACCAGTCGGCGCCCGGAGAACAGAAGTTCCAGACGCTCGGCATCGGCATTGAATAG
>NZ_LJRO01000231.1 GCF_001401155.1 Pseudomonas tremae | reverse complement strand
GACGGGCTGGATACGCTTCTTCAGGTGCGCGTCGCCTCACCGGGCATCGTCGTGTTGCTGGACAAGCGCGGCCTGACTGAGGCTGATGACAGCGGGGTGATCGACTATGCCCGACTGCTGAACGAACCCGTTGGCGACGTTGCCGATCCGCGCCAGAGCCGGGCTGCGGCCTTTATATTTCCCTCTGTCGACTGGCAGCCGGACCTGCAGTTGAGTCATGCAGTTCTGCTTTCGGACGCAAGGTAATTGGCGCTAAGGCATGCGCTGTCCAGCCACGATCAGGCATTGGCCGCCAGAGTGTTTGCCGCCAGCGGGCAGGCACGCTACCTGTTGGCGCCCTGGCTGGTTGCCAGGTTTTGCCTGAATTTTCCCGAGGCCCTCGGCACTCGCGACAACGACCGTCGCGAACTGGGGCCCACCCTGGTGCTGGGCACTCGCGAGTCCTACGCACGTCTGGAACTCTGGGTCAGGGAGCGCTTGCCGCTACCAGGCAGCATCAGCCACCGGCTTTATCAATGGGCGATGGCTCCTGCTCCGGGTGCCGTGCGGCGCTGGCTGGGTTATTGGTT
>NZ_LJRO01000390.1 GCF_001401155.1 Pseudomonas tremae | reverse complement strand
CGTGAAGCCGACAAGCTGGAGCGTGACCTTGGGCTGGTGAATGAAAAACTCGCCAAGGTCGAGGAAGCGCTGGCGGACAGCACCAACTACGAGGCGGCCAACAAGGACAAACTGCGCGACCTGCTGGCCGAGCAGGCAAAGTTGAAGGTACGTGAGTCCGAGCTGGAAGACGCCTGGATGCAAGCGCTGGAACTGCTGGAGTCCATGCAGGCCGAACTGGAAGCATTGTCGTGAGCGAGGCAGGGAAG
>NZ_LJRO01000170.1 GCF_001401155.1 Pseudomonas tremae | reverse complement strand
CCTTAAAGCCAATGCCAGCGTAGAACCGTCGCCTCACGGCCTTGAGCAGGTAGAGCTACTGGTCAGCGCCAACCCCGGCCAACCACTGAAAGCGCTGGCGAAAGTCGCGTCGGGTGGCGAGCTGTCGCGCATCAGCCTTGCGATTCAGGTCATTACTGCACAAACCTCGCGGGTGCCGACGCTGGTATTCGACGAAGTCGATGTGGGCATTGGCGGGCCGACCGCCGAGATCGTGGGGCAATTGCTGCGTCGTCTGGGCGAGCGCGGGCAAGTCATGACCGTCACCCACCTGCCGCAGGTTGCCGCGCAGGGCCATCAGCATCTGTTTGTGCACAAGGTCCGCGACAACGACGCCACGCGTACGGCGGTTTCCAAACTCAGCAAGACCGAGCGCATAGAAGAAGTGGCCAGAATGCTGGGGGGTATTGACCTGACCAAGGAATCTCTGGCGCACGCCAAAAAGATGGTCGTTACCGCTAAAAGCTGAACCGCAGAAAGCACAAAGGCGACCCGGGGTCGCCTTTGGTGCTGGTTTTTACGCCGTCTGGCTTACGCCTTCTTGTTGCGGACGTA
>NZ_LJRO01000492.1 GCF_001401155.1 Pseudomonas tremae | reverse complement strand
TCGTGTAGCCTATACCCTGAGCGAAGCGCACTGACACCAACTGAAAAATCCCTTCAACTTCATTTGTGATGAGATATGCAAACGCCGTCGTCACGAGCCCAAAAACAATCAGTATTTTCTTTTTTTTATATTCTAGCAGGCGGGAAATGTAAACTCTAAAAAATATCGGAGCAAGCCAAAAAGCTCCGCTAACAATTCCAATCCTGGCTTGGGTCAAGCCTGAATCCTCCAAAGATCTTGATAACAAAGGGATGGTGCAGCCGATACTGCCCAAAAGCAGGAACGTTGCTATGTTCGGCAGCCACACCCTAACACCCGAGTAATCCATTTTTCAGCCCTGTATTGGCTTCGGCAACCGCAATATATATTGAGTTCACCAAGAAATTGAGGCGACTTGCTTCCAAGAGTCGATATCAGCTCGAGTCGGCACCATCCAAGGTTTGCGTTGTTGGAGCTTTCCGATTCCTGATTTTGGATAGCCAGTCAGAAGACTGTAGTCAACTTGAAGGATGCGATCAGTCCGAACTTCTTCAGAAACAGCCATGCCTAAGAATTTTTGATAGAAGCCAGCATGATCAGCACGCACTTCCCCGGTGATAAAATCAATATTGTCAATGGCTTGTATGGCCATTGCTGCCTTAAGAAGTGCGCAGGCAGCAATTGGGAAATTTCCACCCTCCGTGATGGCGAATCTATTGAACTCCAGAATGTTTGGGCTGGAATTCGAGAGGCATTGGTCTATATGATCTTTCCAGAGCTCATAGCTCAACAGCCTATCAATCGTATCCCTGTTCGCTCGAATGATCCGCATCGTGCCAATCGGCTCATTCTTTTGGAATGCAATGAGCGAGTCCACCCAAGGATTTTCGTCAGTAGCATCGAACCCCATGCGCTTGCCATTGTTGCTCCACTCATATTTTGCGTATGCATTGATTCTCAACTCATGGACAGCTTGCTTGTCTTGATGTGATTCAGAGAGCCGTACGGTTATGCCAGAGAACATGTTTTTCATAAATTTCGATTGAACATTCGTTGTGGACGTTGTAAGCCGGAACCCCAGGTGTTTCCATCACCCTATCTTGAGGGTTGGCAAGGATTCATGTAAAAAACAGCCAACCCGACTAGGGGCTCGCGCTACTGGAGTTGCGCGCGCTGGTTCAGACTCGGTGTGCCCACTAGAATAAGCCCCATGTGAACCCGCTCTGTTGATACCCAACTAACGTATACTGGCCTGCAGGACAACTGAGTGGCAACTGGGCAAGAAAAAGTTCCATCTTGATGGAGCAGCGTGCAGTACACACCTCGACCGCTCAAAAACCTGCCCAAAGCAGGGCCAGAACCATGGACCCAGAACAGGTCTGGGTTGCAGACATAACCTACCTGCCTACGCAGGAAAGCGTGGCCCACGTGAGCCTTGTGACAGATGCGTACTCACGCAAGATCGTTGGCCATTACGTGCATGAAAGCCTGCTTACCCAATCGGTGATAAAGGCACTGGAAAAAGCGGTAGGAGAGCGAAAAACCGATCAGATGCTGATTCATCATTCAGATCGCGGCGCCCAGTACTGTTCCGATCTCTATCAGCAGCTGCATACCAGGCATGGAATCCGGGGCTCGATGACGGATGGCTATGACTGCTATCAGAACGCTATGGCCGAGCGAGTAAACGGGATTTTGAAGACCGAGTTTCTACTCCATCGGCCTAAAGACTTGGCAGATGCAGTGAAAATGGTTGATGAATCAGCGCAGATCTACAATGGGGAGCGGCCACACTCATCCCTGAAATACAAAACGCCCGATGCGGTGCATCGGGCATTTTGAGCGTGAAACAGGTGTAAACCTATTTCAGGACTAGACATTCCTTAAGGTTTGCTCGTCTGGGAATCTTTTTGCTTTCTTCCAGCCTTCCCGGGGCAGGCAAAGCCTTTGTCTCTATATCGTGTGAGCGGATCTGCCCGAGATCGACCTGGGCGAGTATTGCCGCCGCAAAGGCCTTTATCCCGAGCAGATCGAGTATGAGTGCTTAAGAGCAGTTGCCGGTTGCGGGAAAGTCCTTCTTCCCGCTTGCTCGCCAGGCAACTACGCTAAGCACGCTTGCGTTTTACGTCTTGAAGTGTGAAGTCATTTTTTGCAAATCTTGCCCCAGGGACGCCAGCTCAATCGTCGCCGTTGCGCTTTGCTCGCTCGCTATCGCGGACTGATCTGCCACATCACGAACACTGAGAATGCTGCGATTGATTTCTTCAGCCACGGCACTTTGTTGCTCTGCGGCAGTTGATATTTGCAGGCTCATTTCCTGAATCGTGCCTATGGAGTGGTTGATTTGGGTGATTGCCTGCTCGGCCTTTTGCGCCAGTTCAACAGTGCCCAATGTGCGTTCGCGGCTGGATACCATCAGTGTGGCGGCGGCTTGCGTACCTTGCTGCAAGGCAAGGATCAGCGTTTCGATTTCCTTGGTGGAGTCTTGCGTACGCTGAGCAAGTGAACGCACTTCGTCTGCGACCACCGCAAACCCACGACCCTGCTCGCCTGCACGCGCAGCTTCGATGGCCGCGTTCAACGCCAGCAAGTTGGTTTGCTCGGCAACCGCCTTGATCACGTCAATGACTTTGCCAATCTTCTCACTGTCCTGAGTCAATACACTCATGGCGCCACCCAGTTCTTCGATTGCCTGGGAGAGCTCGCTGATTTGCGTCGTGGCCTGCCTGACCACTGCGCCGCCATGACGGGCCTGCTCTTCGGCCAGGGTTGCAGCAGCTGACGCATCGGTGGTGTTACGCGCCACCTCCTGAACCGTGGATGCCATCTCATGCATCGCGGTGGCCACCTGATCCACTTCGATTTTTTGCTGACGAACGCCTGCGCTTGTCTGCTCGCTCATGGCTGACAGCTTTTCAGCGGACATCGAGATCCGGGTCACACCGCCGCCGATGCCATGCACCAGCGTATTCAGGTTTTGCGCCATGTCCTGCATGGCATTTTGAAGGTCGCCCAGCTCATCGCGACGCGTCGACTTGGCCAGCGCTGTGAGGTCGCCTTTGGCGATACGGCGAGCCAGCTCGACGGTGAGCGCGAGCGGTGAGGTTATCTGGCGGGAGATCACGACAGAGGCAAACAGCCCCACCAACAACGCGACCAGCGTCAAAATAGCCACCTGGATAAAAGCACTGCGCTGATCGGCCCGCGCCAGTTGCTGCTGGGCGTCCATCAAGCCAGTGATGATTTTATCCATGACGTCGCTTTCCTGATCCACTTGCTGTCGCAGATTCTGCTTTTGATCAAATAGGGCCGAGACTTGAACTAGCACGTCGCGGTACTGACGCATGCCGACATACGTGTCTTCCAACTGGGAAGACAGTGCAGCGGGCAAGCTGGTGCGGGCTTTGGTGATGTCGCTCAGGAACGCGTCGGTGGTGTCCAACAGCAACTTTTTGTTGGTAACGTCTGGAACTGCGATGTATCGGCGCAACACAAGACGAAACATCGTCATACCATTTCGCAAGTCGGCCACCGTACGCAGTTCGGCTATGCGCTCGGTCCCAGGTTGCTCAAGCGCACTGGCGGTGGTGGTTTCAAGCAGTTGAGTGAAGGTGCTGACGAATTTGTCGGACAACGCCCCTAACGGTTTCAGCGCACCGCTGGTGGATTTGTCTGTGTCAACGAGACGATTGACCTTTTGATCGTAGGAAGCAGTACTGGCTTGCAACTGCGTCAGCGCTTGCTGATTCTCCTTACTGGTCAGTAACAGCAACGCCTTGGAGATGAACGCTTGCATCGCACTGAGCTGCGTACGGTAAACCTCAAGAGCCGCTTGGTCGGCGGACGCTTCGTACTGTTTCTCTGAAAGGCGCATGTCCTGCGCCGCATCGTTGAGCGTACCGATCAAGCGTGTAGTGTCCAAACGATCAACGAGGATGTTGTTACTGGTGTAACCGACGAAAGCAACGGCCAACACTGCCAGCAACAAAAAGCCAAAGCCGATCCCCAGCTTTCGTGAAACCTTGATATTGCCTAGAAATCTCGCTGCAACTGCCATTTTCAGCCTCTAACGCCACCACGCCATTGATCCGTGAGGCACAAAAATAAATTCTGGCAACCACGGTTGCCTTCAAGGGTCAGGTCTCGTCATCCAAGTCGAGGTTCAGGGTCAGCTCCAACTTAACCTAGCTTAACGAAGCATCTTTGGGGGCTGATGCGCCAAATTGAGCGCGTTCGGTGCACACCGAAACAGAGCTGTGCCTAGGTCATGCGCTGGGGGAGTGAGGTACGATTTAACGTGTCTACCATAGACATCGGCTAGGGACGCCATGAACTTTAATGAAAGTTGTACGTGTTTTATTTCTGTACATTTTTTTGAGGTTTTCGACCAATTTAGGAGGCGTTTTGCCAGAACCTCCAGCGACTTTCCTTTGGTCAGCTTCTGAGAATACCTGTTATCGCTGATGCAGAATTGACCCATCTGCCAACTTGGCGTTGCCCCACAAATATTCAGCCCAAAGTCAGACCTGCTAACGCTTTACGAAGTAGAAGCTTGGGTCAGCGGAATTTCGGCAGCTGCCAATGCTGATACATAGCTACCGGCGGAAAATATGCGAATATACCCAAGCAAACTCGGGAGGGTTTGGAGGATGCATACAGCCGACTGCTGTTCGAATCCAAAGGGTCGCCTAAGCCGCGAGCGCCCGCAAAGTAGGTGCTATGAAAGGACTCACACATCTTGCTGAGCTGCTGCCATCGTTATATTGAGGTTGTCGCCTGCAATAGCGCAGGCAACATTTGCGCGGCCGAGCCCGTCAGCATCAACTCGTTTGGGGCTCCCAGGCAAACGTCTGCGATGTTGACGTGGATAACTGTCGCGCCAGATGCCAATGCAATTTCAGGAATATCCGCCGCAGGCCTTACGAATCCTGACGTTCCCACGGAGATCAGAACGTCGCAATTTTTGACGTCGACCATTGCTACTTTCCAAGCACCAGCAGGCAGGTCCTCTCCAAACCACACAACACCCGGTCGGAGTTTACCGTTACACCGAGTGCACCGGGGCGGCTCGACACATTGTTCTTCTGCAGAAACCTGAAATTGATCAGTCGTGAGTAACGCCGGACGCTTGCACGCACAAAGCAGATCGGCTTGATCAAGCTGCCATGCAAATGCACGACGTTCTGAGACCCCGCTCGCTCGTGCAGGTCATCAATATTTTGAGTGATGATCGAAACCTTTTTGCCGGTGCTCGCCAGTTGACTAATAGAAAGATGAGCGGCGTTTGGTTGGGCCTGGCCAGCTTGGAAACGCCGCCACAGATACCACCCCCAAACCATTTGAGGGTTCTCTCGAAAAGCACGTGCCGTTTCCAACCTTTCGGGGTCGTGTTTCGCCCAAACGCCTGTGAGCTTGTCGCGAAATGTTGGAATTCCACTTTCCGCAGAGATGCCGGCGCCGGTGAAAAATACAACCTTTCGAGCGGCCGCCAAGGATTCGATGGCCCTATCCAAGTCGTTCATTTCGGGCTTTGGGCGTCTGCTGCGTCGCAGATTGGGGAGTAATCGCTGTTCTCGATGGAAGAGCTGAACACTGGCCCCATTGGCGATATTAAAGGGTCTGAACCTTCTTCAATACGTCCCGCCAGCAGCATCTGGAACTGATCTGGATAGTGACGTAGGAGAAATTTGGCATCACGTCGTATCCGTTCGGGCAGCGATGAATCTCGGGACAGTTCAAGCAGAAACTTACCAGTTTGGATGACTGCCCGCGTGCGTTCATTTGGCATGGTCATGGCGATCCCCTCAGAGTTGTCTCGCAGCAGTGCTTGATTACTAATGCTCAACACTGTCTTCAGTTTAGCTCTTACGAGCTGAGTTAAGGGCGAAGGAGGGATCGTTTTCCCTCAGATCCGTGATGGCAACGAAAGGCCTTGAAGCTTCCATATGCTCAAGCGACCGGTCGGGGTCGCGGCGGTTAACACCGGGACTGTCTGATCGAGCGGTCCATTAACTCTTTACATACCGCAGCGTGGCCAGAAGTGTGCGATTCACCAGGAACTGCATAAGTAATCAGAAATCAGCGCCAAAATAGAAATTGATGGGAATTTTCTGATATCTATGTAGTCTGTTTTACGATATTTACACGTGATGCCAATTTGCCGCTATCTGGCATGGCACTGAACGTCGTATTGACTAGTCTCGAACAGGCGTACCTCTCGCCACTAGCGCTTCTAATGGAATATTTATGCTTGCCTTTAAAAGGACATGGCTGGGTTTGTGTGCGCTGCTCTTGGCCACAGGAGCGTTGACGCCTGTTCAGGCTGCAACCCCCGGCGAACAGGACCTCATACGTGATCGCCAGGACCGCTTGCTCGAAGAGCAGCGCCGTCGCCTGGAAGAGCTAAAGGACCTGCCCGGCAATCAGACCACGCCGACAACACCCGCCACGCCCGCCGACACCCGCTGCTTCACTATCAATCGCATCGAACTCAAAGGCGCGGATTCCTTGTCGCCCGCTGAGCGTGATGCACTGATCAAGCCGTTTCAGGGCAAATGCTTGGGCGTGGCCCAGCTCAATGAACTGCTGAAGGCCATCACCGACCACTACATCGACAAAGGTCTGGTGACCACTCGGGCCTATCTGCCGCAGCAGGATCTGTCCAAGGGCGACCTGCAGGTGCTGGTCATCGAAGGCAAACTAGAGAATCTGCGCAGTGACGCTGCCAGCGGCCTCTCGGATCGCGAACTGGCCATGGCCTTTCCGGGTAAAGAGGGCGAGTTACTCAATCTGCGGGAAATCGAGCAGATGGTTGATCAGCTCAACCGCCTGCCGTCCAATCAGGCGCAAATGGAGCTGACTCCGGGCCAGGCTGTTGGCGGTAGCGATGTCGTGGTCAAAAATACCCCGCAGAAGCCTTGGCGTGCCAACCTCTCGCGCAATAACGACGGCCAGCGCAGTACCGGCGAACAGCAGTGGAACGTCGGTCTGGACTGGGACAGTCCATTAGGCCTTGCAGACCAGCTGAGCCTGCGCGGCGGTCATGATGCGGTCAGCGACCACCAGCAAGCTTCGCACAACGGCCTTCTGTCATACAGCCTGCCGTGGGGGTGGTGGACTTTCAGCTATCTGTATAGCGAAACCGAATATCGCTCCCAGGCCGAAGCCGATGGTTTCAAGTTCAACCAGGATGGCGACAGCCAGAACCATCAGTTTCGTGCCGAGCGCGTGATCCACCGCGATTCGGTCAGCAAGACCTCGCTTAACGCCGGTCTCGCGTACCTGCGCACCAACAACTACGTCGAGGACAGCAAGCTGGCCTTGAGCAGCAACCGCATCACCGAAGCACAATTCGGCATCAACCACGGCCGACGAGTCGGGTCTGCATTCGTCAACATTGACCTGGGCATGCAGCAGGGCATCGGCTTACTGGATGCTCAAGGCAACCACGATCCGGGGCCGGGCGAGGCCGATGCGCGCTATCGCAAATACACCGGCACCATCAGCTACCTGCATCCGTTTCAGTTGTGGGGCGAAAATCTGGCCTTCACCAGCCTGGCTACCGGACAACGCAGCGAGGACGTGCTGTTCAGTCCGCAACGTCTGAGCCTCGGCGGTTCGTCATCGGTGCGCGGTTACAAGGACGAGTTTCTGTCCGGCGACAGTGGCGGTTACTGGCGCAATGAAATACGTCTGACGCGTCCGGTAGCGCTCGACTGGCTGCGCCCGGTATTCAATGAATACGGCGCCGCTGCTGGCTACGATCAGGGTGTTATCCGCAATGATCGTTATAACGGCCAAAACCATGGTCGGTTGTCCAGTAACTCATTTGAATTGTTTACCCGCGGCCAGCACGTCGCTGCGTCCGTCACCTTTGCCCATTCCCTGGAACGTCCCGACGTGATCGAGCGCGAAGCGCCGATCTACTTCCGTATGGACTTTTTCCTTTAATAACGCTGCTCCGAGGTCGCCCACATGGACGCTCATCAACTGGCTCTGCTGGCACGTCAGCCCTCTGCTGCAGTAGCCGAGCGCACGCGATTTCTGGGCATTCCCAAGCGCCTGCTGGCGTTGCTGCTGGCCAACGTCATGTTCTGGCAGCCGATCTGGGCGCAGGCCGACGGGATAGCAGTCAGCGGTACCACCAATACGTCCGTAGGCCAGGCAGGCAACGGTGTGCCGGTCATCAACATTGCCGCTCCCAACGCGGCAGGGCTTTCGCATAACCAGTACCAGCAGTACAACGTCGACAGCAAGGGTGTGATTCTCAACAACGCCACCAATGCCATACAAGCCACACAGCTGGGCGGCAATATCCTTGGCAATAATCAGTTAGGCGGGCGCGCCGCAAGCACCATCCTCAACGAAGTGACCGGCGCCAACGCCAGCCAGTTGAATGGGTACACCGAGGTGGCCGGGCAGGCAGCCCGCGTGATCATTGCCAACCCTTATGGCGTCACCTGCAGCGGCTGCGGCTTTATCAACACGCCTCGTGTCACCCTCAGCACTGGCAAGCCGGTACTCGATGCGAATGGCAAACTCGACCATTTTGCCGTGGACGGCGGCAGCGTCACGATTGATGGCAAAGGCCTGGATGCAAGCGCAGTCGACCAATTCGATTTGATCACCCGTTCTGCGAAGATCAACGCCGATATCTACGCAAAACAACTCAACATCGTCACCGGTGCCAACGACGTCAACGCCGACACGCTGGCGACCACACAGCGTGCTGCCAATGCCGCCGACAAGCCGCAACTGGCCATTGATTCTTCTGCGCTTGGCGGTATGTACGCCAACGCGATCAAGCTGGTCGGCACCGAACAGGGTGTCGGCGTAAAGACGGCAGGCAATATGGCTGCCAGTGGCGGCGATATTCAGATAGACGCCAACGGTCACCTGAACATGGCGCAGGCCTCGGCGCAGGGTGCGCTGAACGTCAATGCACCTAGCGTCGAAATGACCGGCAAAACCTATGCGAGCAGCGTTAACGTGCGCACCGCCGGCGAGCTGGTCAACCAGCAAAGCCTGGCGGCACGTGAGCGGGTCGAGATCCACGCGGGCAAAGTCACTAACGCGGGGACCATCGCTTCGGGCATCGAAGCCGACAACAGCCGCAACGCGAGCGGTGACGTCACAATCAACGCGCCGGTGGTCGTCAACACCGGCAGCATCGAAGCCAGTCGCGCACTGACTATCAATGCGGCTCAGACCCTCAACAACCAGAGCGTGGTGCAAGGCGGCGCGGTCAACCTGACCAGCGGCCAGATCATTAATCAGGGATTGGCGGCACGTCTCGTCGGTGAACAGTCGCTGTTCATCTCGACCCCGGCCATCGTCAACCTGTCCGGCGTGATTCGTTTTGCTACCGGGCAGGCGGCCAGCCTGCAACTCGACAGCCTCGATAACCGCGAAGGCCTGATTCAGGCAACGGGCGGCAGCCTGGCGATCAGCGCGGGCGCACTGGACAACAGTGCCGGTCAGATCGACGCCGGTAGCCTTAGGGTTGCGTCCACCACGCTCAACAACCGCTCCGGCTTGTTGTCAGCTCGTACGGGCGATGCACGTGTGACGGCGCGCAACACGCTGGATAACACCGGCGGCACCGTTCAGGCGCAGAACCTGTTGAGCGTCACCGGTGGCAATGTTCTTAACCAGAGCGGCAGCCTGCTGGGGACGAGCATCAACGTGACTGCGCCGGGCGCGCAAATCGACAATCGTAGCGGCCTGATTCAGGCATCTGGCGGCAGCCTGACGATCAGTGCGGATGCACTGGATAACAGTGCGGGTCAGATCGATGGCAATAGCCTTACCGTTGCGTCCACTTCGCTCAATAATCGCTCCGGCCTGCTGTCGGCCCGTGCGAGCGATGCACGGGTTACGGCGACCGGCATACTGGATAACACCGGCGGCACCGTTCAGGCGCAGAACCTGCTGAGCGTCACCGGTGGCAATGTCCTAAACCAGAGCGGCCGCCTGCTGGCCGTCACCGGCAATCTCGACCTTAACGCGACAGGCTTGGATAACCGCAGCGGCAGCGTGCTGGGGGCCGGCGTCAACGTAAGCGCGCCCGGTGCGCAGATCGATAACCGTGGCGGCAAAATCGTCGGTGACCGCATCGACCTGAACGCCGCCGGTCTCGACAACCGCGAGCAAGGCCTGCTGGCAGCCGGCACGCAGGGCATGGCCCTGAGCTTTGCCCCGACGGCGAGCCAGGCTCAGTTGCTTAACAGCGGCGGCCAGATTCAGAGCGACGGCGGCCTGCTGCTCAGCGGCGCATGGCTGGACAACAGCGCCGGTACGTTGCTTGGCCAGAACGTGCTGATCGATGCACCACGGCTGATCAACGACAACAACGGCGCAGTGGTCAGCAATGGCGGCGACGTGACTCTGAAAGTCAGCAACCTGCTGAGCAACATGACCGGCATCATCGATGCGGGCAGCAGCCTGGTCACGATCAGCGGTTCGTCTGACCTCAACAACCAGGGCGGCAGCATTCGTGGCAAACAGCTGAGCCTGCAAGCAACCACCCTACGCAACGGCCAGCAAGGCCAACTGGTCGCGGGCACCGGCGGGCTGATCTACACCGGCGGCGCGCTGGATAACAACGGCGGTACGCTGCTCAGCAGTGGCGGCACCACGCGACTGGAATTGGGCAGCGGCACCGTCAGCAACGTCGGCGGTACGATTCAGGGCGACACGGTAAACATCACCGCCGGTTCGCTGGACACCAGCAGCGATGGCAGCAAGGCTGGCATGATCTCCAGTCTGGTCGACAGCCTGACCTTGAACGTGGGCTCGGTAACCAGCAATGCGGGCAAACTCTTCGCCAAGACCTCACTGGTATCGACTGGCACCACGCTGTCGAACACCAACGGCGCCCAGCTCAGCGGCGACAGCGTTAACCTCACCGCCAACAACCTGATCAACAGCGGCGGCTTGATCGAATCGAATACCACGCTGAATCTGCAAGGTGGTTCGCTGAACAACACCTCGGGGCAACTGCGCGCCTTGGGCAACGTGGTCAACAACAATGCGGGCATCAACAACACAGGCACCGGCGCACTGCGCGCCCTGACCACCGACACCAGCACTTTCGATTTCGCTGGCAGCATCATCAACCAGAGCGGCCGTATCGAAGTCGGCAACACCGACTTCGCCCTCAAGGCCGATGCGCTGGACAATCGCGCAGGCAGCATCGAGCACGCTAACACCGGCCTGCTGACACTGGACTTCAATCGCGTCTCCGGGGCGGGCGGCAGCATTACCGCACTGGGCAGCGGGGACTGGAATTTCGGCGCTGTCGACGGGCTGGGCAAGGTGCAGCTCAACAATGCACTGATCTACACCAGCGACTCACTGGCGCTGC
This sequence comes from Pseudomonas tremae, assembly GCF_001401155.1. Taxonomy (GTDB): domain Bacteria; phylum Pseudomonadota; class Gammaproteobacteria; order Pseudomonadales; family Pseudomonadaceae; genus Aquipseudomonas; species Aquipseudomonas tremae. Next base: position 65,019 of record NZ_LJRO01000492.1, on the reverse strand, counting down.
TGGCCGGTGATCGGCTGGCCAGCGGCAGCGGCCTGACCCTCAACCTGCGCAACCTCGACAACGGCGGCGAACTGCTCAGCGATGGCGACCTGATGCTTAACCTGAGCGGCGATCTGACCAACAGCGGCCGCCTGTCTGCGCAAAAACTGCTGACCATTACCGCCAAAAACGTCAGCCAGAACGGTGGCCGCATTGGCGCGGGCAGCGACACGCGCCTGAAACTCAGCGGCACCCTCGACAACCTCGGCTACCTGACCGCTCGCCAGAACCTGCGCATCGACGCGGCACAGATCGACAACCGCGGCACATTGGGCGCACAGGGCGCCGTTAACCCCAATGCCAGCAACGCCATCACCAACAGCGCTGATTCATTGCTGTTCAGCGGCGGCGCCATGGCCTTGCGCACCGGCACGTTTAGCAACCTGTACGGCGACGTCTACAGTCGTGGTGATTTGAGCGTGGCCAATCTGGACGGCAGCGCCGCACAACGCTTCAGCAACCTGTCCGGCACGGTGGAAAGCGAAGGCGCAATCACCATCAATGCCACCGCTGTGGAAAACGCCAAGGCCGAGTTCGAGCTGGGCCAGAAAATCGTCAGCGGCAGCCTGAACTGGCAGTGCGGCCAGCATTGCGACGGGCATGACTCGTTCAAGCGCGGCGCTATTACGATTGAGCAGACGCTGCTCGAAACCGCCGTCAAGGATTCCCCGTCGGCCCGACTGGTGGCAGGCAAGGACCTGACCATTCAGGCTGACAACGTACAGAACCGTTACAGCCTGCTGGCCGCCAATGGCAATCTGAGCATCACTGCCAACGACTTGCTCAACCAGGGCGCCTCAGAGCGCACCGGGCAGAACAGCATCTCGATCGGCACACCGGGTCGGATCGACACCGACTACTGGGACCAGATGGAGTTTGTCGACATCCCGGCCTTCAAAGCCGCTGTGGCTGCTGGCAACTTTGACTTGGCACGTTTTGAGCTGCTCAAGTCACGCTCCTCTGACAGCCGCTTTGAAGAGCAAAGCAACGTCACTGTCTGGACAGACAGCACGCAGCCCAAATACGCCGCCACGCTTCAGGCGGGTGGTACGGTCAACCTGAACGTCGCCCGCACTGTGCAAAACGGCTCGCTGCGCGCCAACAATACCCCGGAAATACTCACCGGAAAGCTGGGTGAGGATCAGACCGGCATCAAGGTCGGTGGCATCGACATCACCATCAACAAGCAGGCCACCGACGCGAGCACTGCGACCGTGACGTCGGTCAAGCCCGTCCAGCGTGTCGCCGCCGATGGCAGCGTGCAGACGGTCTTCACCCCGGTGGACTACAGCGGCATTCCGTTCGCCGCCGTGGACCCAACCGCAGGCGCAACCTTTCAGTTGCCGAAGGGCGATTACGGGCTGTTCATTCGCAATCCTGACCCGACCAGTAATTACCTGATAGAAACCAACCCGAACCTGACCAATCTGTCGCAGTTCCTCGGTTCCGATTACATCCTCAGTCGCCTCAACATCAATCCCGACAGCAACTGGCGTCGTCTGGGTGACGGCCTGTACGAACAGCGCCTGATACGCGACGCAGTACTGGCACAAACAGGACAGCGCTTCCTCGCCGACGGCCTCACCAGCGATTACGACCAGTACCGCTACCTGATGGACAACGCGCTGGCCAGCAAAAGCGCCCTGGACCTCAGCCTCGGCGTCGCGCTGAACGCCGAACAGGTCAGCGCCCTGACCCACGACATCGTGTGGATGGAAAACCGTGTCGTCGACGGCCAGAAAGTCCTTGTGCCGGTGCTGTACCTGGCACAGGCAGACTCACGCAACTTGCGCGGCAGCAGCCTGATCCAGGGCCGCGACCTGAACCTGATCTCGGGCGGCGACCTGATCAACGTAGGTACCCTGCGCGCCAGTAACAACCTCAACGTCAGCAGCGGCGGCAGTATCTATAAGGGCGGCCTGGTCGACGCCGGTAACAACCTGCAGATGATCGCGCAGGACAGCATGCGCAACGCGATGGCCGGCGAGATTCGTGGCGGGCAGGTCAGCCTAACCGCCGTCAAAGGCGACATCCTCAACGACCGCACCGCCATCCAGGTGCGTGACGGCGCGGGTATGCGCACCGTAACCGACGCGGGCAGCACCATCACCGCCCGTGAAAACCTCGCCCTCAACGCCGGTCGCGATATCACCAATTACGGGGCGATGAGTGCCAAGGGCGACCTGTCGCTCAAGGCCGGTAACGACATCAACCTGCTGGCCAAAACCGGCAGCAGCGAAAAGCACGAACTGTTTGATGGCGGGCACAAGTCGGTCATCACCACGGATGTGAAAAACCTGGGTTCAACTGTTACAGCGGGCGGCGACCTTGGGATTGATGCGGGGCGGGATATTAATGTTCTGGCCAGTCAGGCTTCTGCCGGCAAGGACCTGAACGTTCAGGCTGCACGTGATCTGTATGTGGCTTCGGCCGGTGACGTGCACAACATCGATGGCAAAGACAAAGACGGCAAGAAGCGCATCGCGACCTCCAATGGCCAGACGACGCAGGTGGCGAGCGAGCTAACCGCCGCGAATGACTTCACAAGTCTGACTGGCCGCGATACGACGATGGTCGCAAGTAAGATCACCGCAGGAAATGAAGCGTATCTGTATGCCAATAATGATCTGAATCTAGAAACGGCTGATAACGCCAAGTCCTCTTTCTACTCCGAAACCAAGAAAGGTTCCTGGGGTAAAAAGAGCGCGAGAATGACGGAAAGCGAAAGCGTCCAAGCGGTGTCATCGATCATTCAGTCGCAAGGTAAAAATACAGTTGTAGCCGTGAATGACATCAATCTTGACGGCTCCACCATCAACAGCGACAAAGGCGCGCTGACCGTACTGGCGGGCAACGATGTCAATCTGAGTGCAGCTCGGAATACCGAGTCCAGCACGTCTGCGAAGTCAAAGTCGGGCGGGTTTGGCTTTTCCAGCACCAGCAAAATGAGTAACGACTCGGCGACCACAACCTCGCTGACCGGCTCGACTCTCAGCGGAAACACGACACTGGTGCAGGCCGGTCGTGATGTTGTCGCCTATGGCAGCAATATTGTTTCGACAGACGAAACCAATGTGCAGGCGCGCAACGATGTCCGTATCGAAAGCGCTGCCGAGACATTCAACGCCCAACACAGCCAATCAACGAAAAAGTCAGGGTTGATGGGCACTGGCGGAATCGGCGTCACACTGGGCTCCTCGAAAAATAGTTATAAGCAAGAGACCGAGAGCCAGACGCAAAAAGGCAGCACGGTAGGCAGTGTGCTGGGCAACGTGAATGTCATCGCCGGTAAAGACCTTACCGTGAAGGCATCGGACGTTGTCGCAGGAAAAGACATCAAGCTTATCGGGCAAAACGTCAGCATTGTGGATGCTGCGAACGACGCTACCACTCGCTCAGCCCAGGAAAGCAAAAAGAGCGGTCTGACGCTCGCACTGTCCGGTGTAGTAGGGGAAGCGGTAAACACTACGATACAGACCGCCAAAGATGCGAAGCATGAAGACGACACTCGTCTGTCGGCGCTTCAGGGCGTCAAGGCAGGACTGTCTGGATACCAGGCCTGGCAGGGCGCACAGGCGCTTGAATCAGGTGCACAAGCTGGCAGCTTCGTGGGGATCGCACTTTCTCTGGGAACTCAAAAATCCAGTTCCAGCCAGTTGGAAGAACAAAGCGTCAGCCAAGGCAGCAACCTCACCGCTGGTAACGATATCAGCGTCATTGCAACCGGAACCGGTCAGGCAAACGCTGCGGACGGCGATCTTTCTGTGCGGGGCAGCAAACTTCAGGCAGGTAACAACTTGTTGTTGTCGGCTGCCAGAGACATTGACCTGCGCTCAGGCGTCAATACCCAAAGGCTGGACGGCTCAAACAAGAGCGGCGGTGGCGCGGTAGGTGCCAGCCTTGGGGTCGGTTCCAGTGGCGCAGGCCTCAGTATCTTCGCTAATGCCAACTCGGGCACCGGCAAAGAAAAGGGGGATGGCACGGTATGGACTGAAACCAGCGTTAATGCCGGTAACCAGCTGACGATGAACAGTGGCCGCGACACCACGCTCGAAGGCGCCCAAGTCAGCGCTCAGAAAATCGTCGCCGACATCCAACGTAATCTGACCGTCAGCAGCCAGCAGGACACCGACCGCTATGACACCAAGCAGTCCAACGTCAGTGGCGGAGGAAGCTTTACCTTCGGCTCCATGACGGGAAGCGGCTCGCTTAGCGTCAGCCAGAGCAAGATCCAATCCAACTTTGACAGCGTGAAGGAGCAAACGGGTCTGTTTGCTGGCAAGGACGGTTATCAGATCAACGTGGGAGAACATACCCAACTCAACGGCGGCGTTATCGGCAGTACGGCCAGCGCCGACAAAAACACGCTGAATACGGGCACGCTGGGCTGGATGAACATCGGCAATAAAGCCAACTTCTCCAGCCAGTCCCAAAGTGTCAGCGGCGGCACGGGAGGGGACGTCGGCTCGCAGTTCATGGGTAACATGGGCAGCCTGTTGCTGGTCGGCTCCAACAACAAAGGCAAAGACAGCAGCACAACCTACGCCGCTGTTTCTGATGGCGAACTGACTGTCCGCGATCAGGACAAACAACAGCAGGACGTTACTGCGCTGAGCCGTGATGTCGAGCACGCCAATAACGCGTTGAGCCCTATTTTCGACAAGGAAAAAGAGCAGACGCGACTGCGTCAGGCGCAGTTGATTGGTGATATTGCCAATCAGTCCATGGACATCATTCGTACTCAAGGAACCATCGAAGCCGCGAAAGCAGCCCAGGCTGAACTGAAAGACAAAAACATGCCGGGGGCTGACCCGAACGCTTCATACAAAGACCGTCAGGCCTACGTAGAGGCATTACAGGGCACGAATGCCTACAAGAAAACCATGGCGACCTACGGAACAGGTAGCGATTTGCAAAGAGCCGCTCAGGCCGCTACTGCAGCCATTCAGGGACTGGCGGCGGGAAATCTTGGTCAGGCTGCGGTAGGTGCTTCAGCACCTTACATTGCTGGCGTTATCAAAGAGAGCACGGGCGATAATCTTGAAGCCAGAATCATGGCCCATGCGTTGCTTGGCGCCGTGTTGGCCAAGTCTCAACAGAACTCTGCTGTAGCCGGTGCTGCCGGAGCAAGCATTGGCGAACTGGTCGCCAGCCAGCTTTATCCCGGGAAGTCTGCGGACCAACTGACTGAAGCTGAAAAGCAGAAAGTATCCGCACTCTCGACCCTGGCAGGCGGCTTGGTCGGAGGCTTGGCTGGAGGCGACTCAGCGGATGCGCTTGCGGGTGCAGGAGCGGCGAAAAACGCAGTCGAGAACAACCAGCTAAGAGGCGCAGAAGACCTCACGCTGTTGATGAAACAACGTCAGTTTGCGGAGTCGTGCAGCGGGGTATCGTCCTCAAGCTGCGACAAGCTGTCGAAAGATATCGACGAGCTATTGGTGAAAGCGAACTCGGTACTCAAAGAAACCGAGGCCGTTGCAGATGACTTTCTGAAGACACCCGCTTCGACCACTGAACCAGGCCAACTGGTCAAGTGTGCGACATCCGGCAACGGTGTGTGCGTTGTCTCCAGCAATACCATTAAAACCAACCTGGGGCAGGAGTGGGCGCTGGAGCCTGCCAGCTACGAGCAATCAGAGATCTACAACGCGAAGTCAGCCACTGAACTGGCGACGGCCGAAGCGACCCTCCCAAAAACCTCGAAAGAGCTTTTCGCTGAGGGCTGCGGAGGAATAGGCCTGGCCGGAATAGGGTGTCAGCTGTACATGGCGGGTGGGGGGGCGAACCCGGTTTCAGGCGATCAGGCAACGTCTTCTGAGCGGGTCATGTATGGGGCTCAGGCGCTGCTTAATGGTTTAGGGCTGTTTGGTGCGGTGTATGATGGTGCAGCGGTTGGTGCAAAAGCGACAGCAGGTGCTTCTGTTGATGGCGCAGGCGGTATTGTTGTTGCGCCTAAAACGATCCCATATGAACCAAAGGGCTCGGTTGTTTTACAAGGTGACGCCCCTGTATGCGGACCAGCCTGCGCAGCAATGACAATTACTGACAAAACGGGTGCGGCTATTAGCCTTGACAATGCAATTGGAAGCTTTGTAAACGGGGTCAGGCCGACCGGCGTTAACACTCTGGAATTATCAGATGTGATATCTAAGGCGGGAGTTAAAAATACTGTAAACACTACAATGCTACCTGAGCAGTTAAACAAAGCACTGCAAGAAGGAGCGAGTGTTATCGTTCAGGTTCCCGCTGGCCAAGGAAAACACTTCATTATTGTTGATAGTGTTAAGTCTATTGATGGCGTAAGTTACTATATGACACGAGACCCGTATGTCGGGCCAAGAGGTGTTCAGCAAGGGTTGTTAGATGGCGCAATGTCAACAGGCGTTAATGCCATTGTGATAGGGAAGTGATAATGAATATCGGCGATATTGTTGAGCTAGATGGCTGGCTGGTTATTATTGATTATAAGCTTTTCCTCATCCCAGAGAACTATTCAGAAAGTTATGAAGATGGTGAAAAAATTGAGATATCTAGCCCTGAAATAATGTTTTCTGTGATGGATGAAATCCTTCCCTTGGCCGGAGGAAAGAGCTTTATATTTCATAAGTCTAAGGTTTCAGGGGTCTTGATAGAGCTTTCGCCGATGAAGATTAAGCCAACAGCTTTATCTGTAGAGGAGAGAGGGCGTGGTTTTATTCCTATAGATGTTGAGGGTGCTGTTGAAAAACATAAAGCTCGGTACGAGGATTTCCTCAAGAAGAGACAGAATGTTAAGTCCGGTGACTGGCTAGATTACTTGTAGGTCCAAAAGCTACTGTCTCTAAAAATCCCAATGCAACTAGTGTGCTGTTTTCGAAATAATTTACTTATTGACTGCGGTTTCAAGTGCTTCACGCCCCCGTTGAATTTTGTTCAAAATCTCCTCTCCCTTTGCATTCCAAACGTATCGGGTCGGCTGAGCATTACGTAACGCCATGAACGCTGTAATGGAGCTCTCCAGCTCGCGAACCGAGGCAAAACTGCCGTAGCGAAGATACACCGTGATGTCTCGAAAGAAGCGTTCAAGCTGGATAGATCGCTGACCAGCCGGGCATCAGCGCTGGAATCACTCTCGTAACCTTAACGGTATGACCTTGGCGAACCCCGGGGAAAGCGGCGCGCTCATACCATCGAAGCCGTCTAGATCGATGTCGCACCCGGTTAAGTTGAGTGGCGAGCCTGGCCATTCGCGTTGATCGAAGGTAGGTCATTTCACTGGTAGCCTACTGCTAAGGCTTAGAGGCCGATGTCAATAGCTCAGTGTTGACGCTGACGCCCAATTGACCCATGCGCTGACTCAAGAATGCCCTCCTCCAGATCTGCACCAAATTAGAAAAAAATTTCTTCGCGAAGAGCAAACTGGGTCAGTGACGTCTCGGCAACGACATCGCCGCCAACAGGTTGATAGCGGATGGTCGTCAACGTCCATTGTCTCGAAGCTATTGATCCAAGATCAAACAACTTGCGAGAATACACTCTCAGCAGCTTTCGAAAACCCAAACTAAGGCCCACTCGTGATATACAACCCGTTACCTGGTGAATATGTAGCATCAGCTATCAAAAGAGGCAATGAATCTATCTGTACCAATACTTTCAGCAAAGAGGACTATGTAATAAAAAATATACCTAAAAAAGAACGCAGCCAACATAGTGATGACATCATATTTCCTAAGCTATTCATCGATCATGGTGTCACACGGGAAGTCCTTTACCACAATACTCTGTTCCCTCTTACGATAGCTCTAGGTAGAAATTTGACTAAAACTATGTTCACTCCCATTTATTCTTGGAAAATATGCCTCGATTGTGTAGCTGAAAATGTGAAAATCTTCGGCACAGCTTACATTCATTGCAGCCACTTGTTAGCCTCAGTGCGTGTGTGCAGCGTGCACGGATCTAAACTTTTTGACAGATGTCCTACTTGCTTAAAAAAAGTAACATCACATAAAATTGGTAAATTTATAAAATGCTGTAACTCTTATCAATTATCACCTAGAGAGATAGGATCAATGAAGCATAGCTATTCCGTATTCACTAGCGAGCTTCTTAAATACGACGGTAGACACTTCGAAACCTATGACGTAAACAAAGCAATAAATATTAAATTGGAACTAATGGGGCTTCTAAAAGATGATGGCAATTATGATTTACTGGTAGAGCGTATGAACAACCAGCTAGAATTAAGTTTCACTTCGGAGTCATTCTATCAGCCAAGTACCGACGTCTGTGCTGCTAGCGGGTTTCTGGCCTACCAAACGACCGATGCATATTTAAACTCCCTCAACGACAAGTCTGTTTGGATATCGATGTTGGAAGAACTACGGAAACAATAGTGCCCGTAACTTACACTTATACACCATTCATAGAACCATTATTTTTCTGATTTCGTCATCGGAAACACGCCGCACCCGGATTCCGGCGACACGCAAAACCATACTGATCCCATAACACCTAGTTCGGCTACATTGGCCGATAGCCCATCTAATTTTTCGCACTTGATAATCATGCTCCGTCTCAATCAGACCTTTAATAACTTTCATACTTACTGGAAAATTAACGGGCCGACGCATGAAATCAAAGTGGTGATGTATGCTCCTGACCAAAGCCGACTTCGTGAGCTTGACTGGTTTTCCCTGTAAAGACATAATTTTACGATGTGCGTTCACAAGATCTTCTGAAAGAATAATATCCCGTGCTTTCCAGCCCACTCGCGGTTTACGAATCCAACGTCGCTGATGAGTATTCAAATAGTTTTTAAGCCATTCCCGATCATTGTGATATAGCCAATAATATCCGGGCTTATCGTGACATCTCTCATGGCGGTCGCTGACAAACAGCCGACGCCGCACGGCAATTTCCTGATCGGAGACTGCTGTCTTTCTAGCTAAAGTAGGAGAAGTGCTTGGTGCACTTTTGTGAGGAGGTTCCGGCTCATACGCCCTCAAATCATCGAGCGTCACACCCAATAACCAGCATAAAAAGTAAAAATGGAATGGCTGAACCGTTTGCCCACGAGGACGCAGAAGCCGTAGAACCCAGTCACTATCGCCAATCAACGTTAGATAATCATTTTCCTGCGGAGCATCACGAAACCTACGTCTTACATGAGCCTTGATTGCCTTTTCAATTAACCGATCCTTTTTGAGCATCCCTAGTGCTAAGAGCCTCGATTTTAGGAACCCCTCATGCACCAAATCGGCTACATGTGACGAGTGGCTAAGTCCCCAAAACTGCATTTCCGCAATGTTTGTAGCAACTCGAAGTCCATATGTACTCAATACTGGCGTGCTGAGGCACTCACCAGGTAAAAGCATACAACGCCAGTCCGTTTTATTAGGAAAAAGTACAGAGCGGAGCGCGCTTCCATGATGTGGGCAAGCACAGACTCCGGCGGCCATGTGTATGCGATGCCAAAAGGGCACCCCAAAGTCTAGGATGTCATCTTGTATACATGCCTCGCAGTACCGGAAAGACGCATGCTTTAGCAGACCAGAGGCAGTAATCCCTAGGCTCATTTTAAGTCCGGTACCTACCCCCCCCTCCATGCACCGAACCGCTGACTCGTATGAAGCATCCTGAAGAAAGGGTTTATAGAGCGGCAGCAACGTTTGAGCTTCGACGAGCTCTTGGACGGAGTATAGACCTCCTAATCGCGCCGATAGATGGCCAAGGCAGCACGGTAGAGTGGAACCACACGTCCGTGAATATACCCCGAACAGATCCAAGCTGGTTTGACGATAGCTGTCATTGACCATGGTTCGGTGGTAGCGCACTGCGACGCTGTAGAGCGACTCATCCGGCAATGGTTGGGGGAAAACTAACAAACGCTCCATCTCTTTGCCCCCGGATTAAGAGGTTTCACCAGGATGGGGTTTCATCGATCCAGCCTCGCTTCAGCAGCTCTCCTTGGACATCCACATTTACGTCAAGATGGACATTATCAAGTGTATCGGCGGACACAGCAGCGACCGCCCTGCCTGGATATTTGGGACCCTGTTCCTTGACCATCGAAGGAAAAGCTTGCACAACTAGAGCAAAATCCGCCCGCTTAGCACGGCGTGCAATATCATGGTTCATCATCTGAGCGACCTGATCTTTCGTGGGCATCATGTCTTCGAAATCAGCGATTTGGAAAGGGTCTCCACTGCGCAAGGCTTCGATCGGCTTGTGAAGCATTCTCATTTGAGTATCGTAAACGCGCTGAAGCACGTCAGAACTGATGAATTCGAGCTCCTCGGATAACACATACCGCTGTGCCAGCATCAACAGCTTTACGAGGAAATCTGTGTTGCCCTGAGAGAGGTCGTAGATTTTGCTTAGGAGATTATCGTTCAGCGGAGTTGCGGATCCTGTCCAATCATATTCCCACAGGCGAGTGACAAGATGCCCCCAGAAAGGATCGTCCTCGCTGAACCTATCAAAGGTAATCTCACCCATCCCTACGGCACGCCTAGCGTTTCGCAGCACACCTGAGAAAAGTGGCAGCATTGCATTTGTCCCAACATAAACCAGCGGGACACCTGCATCGTTTGAAAGAGTGACAAAGAAATTAAGTAGCTTCTCCCTGTCTGTACCTCCACGCGAAGAGCTCAAATGCTGCATTTCATCAATGATCAGAGCCCCAACAAAATAGGCTTTGCACAGCTGACTTATGTGCTGCAGCAGCACGCTTACGCTGGACCGACTAACACTAAGCGATGAATATTTTTCAATTCCGAGGGCATTGTCTAGGGACGCAAAGAACGCAGCGCAAAATCCGCGTAACGATCCATCATGGGGACATTCGATTTTTAACCAAACCACTTGAGTTTGGATAAACACCTGACGTCCATACTTACTGTGACTCACAACCTGCGGATAAAGCTTGGTAATCGCATCTAGGGCAGTAGTCTTGCCCATTCCGCTCAGCCCAATCAGAGTCATGATGTTTGCAGAGGACTTGAAACCACCACGCCCCACGCTGCCTGACGAGGGCAGACGGTATCTGACTGTTTCTAGACAGAACGGATTTCGGGCGGTATAGCCATATCGAATCAACTGGCTAAAACAATCCTCTAGCTCCAGATGAATATCCAGCGGGATCACTACGTCCTTCAGTCTATTTACACCGTGCCCCCGCAGTTTTGGGCTAAATTCGAGCTCCGCAGGAGTAGGCTTTGGTGGAAGATTTCCTATGCTTCGGACCACATCGATATCAGTAAGAATCGCCGGCAGGCATTCAATCAATGGATTGCCATCGTACTGCGACATCCCAGTCTTCACGTAGGTTGCAGTAGCAAAAGATGGAGTGTTCATTGGTCCACCTCCTGAGTTTCACTGACGACCAGCTTGAGAAAAGCTGCACTCCTTACCGAACCGGTCTTGTTGCGGATAGACGCTTGGCGTTCCACGGGCGGCTGCGTATTTTCCACAAAGCGAAGCTGATTCAGATCAGCCGTGTGGTTATCCCGCTCAACCTGTACTTCAGTACTGCGCTTTTCCTGCTTGCTACTTTTGAAGTCTGCCTTGGATTTCGGACTTCCCGCTCGATCTTTCTTTGCTTTGGCCTTATTGACGATGCTCTCTTGGAGATCCTTCAGCTTAGCGGCGTCGTTCAACGCCTCATATTTTGAATCCGGAGAAACTTGCTGAGTAATGCTGAGAATGTCGATGACTTCCTCCATTCGGTAACCGGCATATCTTTTCGCCTGCTGAGGAACAATGGTCATTGGCTGGAACTCAGCCCCATTTTTTATCCAACAGTTTTCAATTGAATTCGGGTCGTACCAGACCCTGACATACCGGCTCCGGAAATTATGCGAATGAGCAACCCAGTTTTCCCGCTGGGCTATTTCGCAGGTGTAGAGAACTCCCTGGAACTGGATTCCAGCGCGAGTAATGCGGCATTCCTGTGAGGGCAACAGCGCGATCTTTAACTCCGCCGGTGTGACAACCTTCGTGTTGACCATGTTGTGTTCCATCGCCCAACTCCAGATGTTGATCGGCGTAGGTTCAAGATCGTCCGCCATCATCGCGGGCGTCAGTAGATGAGGGAGGCGCAAGCTCTTGTTGTGAGCCAGCACACCCGCGATGATCATTTGAGTGAACTCATCAAGATCGAGGATTGCGTCGAGCTCGTAGTCCCTATCACCCCGTTCCAGACGCCGAGCATCCACTCCACCCGGAATAAATTTCAGATCCAGCTTTTCGTTGATCAACCGAAAGCGGCTTTCGACGATACCTTTCCAGTCTGGCCTGTAGGGTGGTGGGATATTAAGGATGGTGCCCAGGGTGTTAGACATGACTTCACCAGCCTGACTGAGCAGCTCTGCCCGGTCCGCGGTCAACTCGACAGGTAAATGGGAACACGGCCAATCGGACTCTTCGATATCAATCCCATATCGCTCACAGAATTCTTTTTTTGGCGTATAAGCGTTGAACAACGCATGCCTCGCGCCATTCCAGCTGGGCCCCTCAAGGCCCACATGAATGCCGACAATCATCCGCGTATAGCTATCAACGACCACATACAGCACCGGTCGTCCAATCAGCCAGTTTCTATTCACTCGGTGAACGAGGTAGACATCTGCAATGGTTGAGTCGATCTCGTATCGATGGCAGGGACCAGAAAGATCCTGAGACGCTTCTCCAGAGAGAGGCCTGTAATCTTTGTTCCAGCGAATCCCACCTCGACGCCCCTTAAGAACATACAACGCATCAAAGAATTTTTTTCCATTGTAGCTGAGCTGCCCAAGAGTGGGATGGTTACCCCTTACGACATCGCCCTTGGAGCCGTCTGGGGCGACTGCTCTATAGAATTTGTTCAACATCCAAGAGAAGCAGTCTCTGATAGTGCCGCATTTCCCGCTCGCGTAACGGCTATACGCCAACTTGATCGCAGACAGGTGACGCTGATTCAGAAGAACCGCACCGTCATCAATGACAACGCCGCGATACTTTGGTCGACGCCCAGGGATGATGCCGGACTCTCGACTTTTAGGTTTACCCCTTCCACCGCATTTGAATGTATTCCACAGAAAAGCATTTTTGACTTGCCCCATACTCCAATACCTAAACAGCAGCCGATAGATTTGCTTCCTATCGACCCCCTTCAGCTCGGCGTGTTTCTTGACATCTGCCCCGAAACTAAAGGTTAAAATATCAAGAGGTGACTTACCCTCGACCATATCCTTGATCAAATTCCAGCTCTTCTCGCGACTGCTTATTTCTCGATCACTCAGCTCATTTTCATGACGAATCATAAAATTAAGAGGCAGTTCAACATTTAGGACCGAGGCTCCGCTCTCAATCTCGGCGGCAAGCAATTGTTTCTCGACCACCCAGGGTTTTCGCGGGTTAGATGAAAGATCAATAACGACGGCCAGGTCATCTCTAAACCCTAAAACCCTAACCGGGTGTTCGAGTAATTGGGAACCTTCGCCAGGAGAAATGATGGCATTCATTGTGAAATTAAGCATGACGGGAAACCTCACCCGATGAGAATTCAATCAAGTTCATCTCCTCTACATGCAGAGGCTTCGATAGTTCGATAATCTTTGAATTCAGGTCAATTTTCAGCATTCCGACCCAAAGCAGGTGGAAAAATAGACACTTCACCCCCATGTATTCCATGTATAGGGATTTTGCCATTTTGAGCAGAAGGGTCTTCAGCGGTATCTCTTCGGTTCTCGCAGCGGAGATAACCTCTAACATCCGGCTTATATTTTTTTCAGTCACAAGCGCTGGAGAGATAAGCGCGTAGCTTCTAAGTATCAGCAGGTTCCTAATTCTGACTTGCGATAGCCTTTCGTAGAGAACCAACTTCCACTCAATATCTCTTCTGGCCCAGAACAGTCGCTCAATCTCGAGTTTTTCTAGCAATCTGTCCTGCTCGGCTTTCGAGGCGTCTTCGATCTCTTTTGCATACTTCATTGATCTCGCGACCAGTCGTTCCTTACCCGCACTGTCCACCTGCGTGATCAGAAAATCGGTCGTTAGCACTAGAGGTATGGACGTTCCAGGGTAAACCGGTGGTCGGATGTTCAAGCTTGAAGCAATTGCATGGGTTTCAACTGCAGGCAGAAGAGGGAACTGTTCCCGAATATCAATGATTGATCGGTCATGCTCAAGTATCACATGGTAGTGGTACTCAGCATTCGAAAGCAGGTGGTGAGCTCGATGGACTTTCACTCCTGGCACGATGTGCGAAGTACCATGCGATGCAAATGCCCGCACCTTGATCCAGGGAACATACTCTTCTCTGACCCCTTGGCCATCGCCGGCGGCTATCCGTTTATCTATCTTTTCCTGTGTAACGACCTTCGAGCGCGCGCGCTTTCGAGGTGACGATTTAACCTGGTTCATCTGGCTAACCGGACTGCGTAAATGACGTGGCAACGCCCCGAAAGGAGCATTGCTGATAGAGAGGGGAACCTAGTTTGTCGAGTCGCGGCGCAGGGTGCATAGGGTCACAACCTCACGAAAATTGTGAACGTGATTAATGATTGCGGTTGCTACCCCGACGCAGGGAAGCAACCGTGACAACCTTTATTTCTTTGTGACAAGATTTATTTGCTTGTGACAACATTTATTTATTGTAGACACACACATTTCAGCCCTGTGGATAACTCACTCCACCGTCACCGACTTCGCCAGATTGCGTGGCTGATCAACGTCTGTCCCCTTCAGCACTGCCACGTAATACGAAAGCAACTGCAACGGGATGGTGTAGAGAATCGGCGCGAGTGCATCAATGATGTGCGGCATGGCGATGACGTGGGTGCCTTCGCCGTTCTTCAAACCGGCCTGTTCATCGGCGAATACGATCAGCTCGCCGCCGCGTGCGCGGACTTCCTGCAGGTTGGATTTGAGTTTTTCCAGCAGTTCGTTGTTCGGCGCGACGGTGACGACCGGCATGTCGGCATCGACCAGGGCCAGCGGGCCGTGCTTGAGTTCGCCGGCCGGGTAGGCTTCGGCGTGGATGTAGGAGATTTCCTTGAGCTTGAGTGCGCCCTCCATCGCCACCGGGAATTGCGCGCCACGCCCCAGGAACAGAGTGTGGTGTTTTTCGGCGAACAGCTCGGCAACTTTCTCGATGGTGCCGTCCATTGCCAGGGCTTCGCCCAAACGGGTCGGCAGGCGGCGCAGTTCTTCGACCAGTTGTGCTTCGACGCCCTCCTCCAGCGAACCTTTGACCTGGCCCAGTGACAAGGTCAGCAGCAGCAAGGCAACCAGTTGGGTGGTGAACGCCTTGGTCGATGCCACACCGATTTCCGGTCCGGCCTGGGTGAGCAGGGTCAGGTCGGATTCACGAACCAGTGAGCTGATGCCGACGTTGCAGATCGCCAGGCTGGCCAGGAAGCCCAGTTCTTTGGCATTGCGCAACGCCGCCAGGGTGTCTGCTGTTTCGCCCGACTGCGAGATCGAAACGAACAGGGTATCCGGCTGGACCACGACCTTGCGGTAACGGAATTCGCTGGCCACTTCTACCTGGCACGGGATGCCTGCCAGGCCTTCAAGCCAGTAACGCGCGACCATGCCGGCGTGGTAGCTGGTGCCGCACGCGACAATCTGAACATTACGTACCTTGGCAAACAGCTCGGCTGCCTGTGGACCAAAGGCGTGAACCAGAACCTGTTGCTGACCCAGACGACCTTCGAGGGTGCGTTGCACAACCTTGGGCTGTTCGTGGATTTCCTTGAGCATGAAGTGGCGATATTCGCCCTTGTCGGCAGCTTCGGCGCCTTCATGGTATTGCACCACTTCACGTTCGACCGGCAGACCGTCGACGTTCCAGATCTGCACGCTGTCACGACGGATCTCGGCGATATCGCCCTCTTCCAGGTACATGAAGCGGTCGGTTACCTGACGCAGCGCCAGTTGGTCGGAAGCAAGGAAGTTTTCACCCAGGCCCATACCGATCACCAAGGGGCTGCCACTGCGGGCGGCCAGCAGACGATCTGGTTGAGCAGCACTGATAACGGCCAGACCGTAGGCACCGTGAAGCTCTTTAACGGCAGCCTTCAGTGCGATTGCCAGGTCAGGCGTGTCCTTGAGCTTGTGGTGCAGCAGGTGAACAATGACTTCAGTGTCGGTATCGGAGACGAATGCATAACCCAAGGCCTTGAGCTGTTCGCGCAGGGCTTCGTGGTTCTCGATAATGCCGTTGTGGACAACTGCCAGCTTGTCAGCCGAGAAATGAGGATGAGCATTGCGCTCGCACGGCGCACCGTGAGTGGCCCAGCGGGTGTGAGCAATGCCCAGACGCCCCGTCAACGGCTCGCCTGCCAGCGCCTGATCCAGTTCACTGACCTTACCGGAACGACGACGGCGCTCCAGGGTGCCTTCGTTGGTGAAAACAGCCACGCCTGCGCTGTCATAACCTCGGTACTCGAGACGTTTGAGGCCTTCGAGCAAGATGGCGGTGATGTTACGTTCAGCGACGGCGCCGACTATTCCACACATGGTTTTCTCCTAGCTGACAGCGGCACAAATCAATGTAATGCCGCGGGCTTGTATCTGTTCGCGCGCCTCGAGGGGCAGGCGATCATCTGTGATAAGGGTATGGACGCTGCTCCAGGGCAGCTCCAGGTTGGGGATCTTGCGACCGACCTTGTCGGCTTCGACCATGACCACAACTTCCCGGGCGACTTCGGCCATGACCCGACTCAAGCCCAACAGCTCGTTGAAGGTCGTGGTGCCGCGCGCCAGATCGATGCCGTCGGCACCGATGAACAGTTGATCAAAGTCGTAGGACCGCAGCACCTGTTCGGCGACCTGTCCTTGAAAGGATTCGGAATGCGGGTCCCATGTTCCGCCAGTCATCAGCAGCACAGGCTCGTGTTCCAGATCAGTGAGGGCACGCGCGACATGCAGGGAATTAGTCATGACGACCAGACCAGGCTGTCGACCCAATTCAGGAATCAATGCGGCAGTGGTGCTGCCGCTGTCGACGATAATTCTGGCGTGTTCACGAATTCTTGCGACCGCAGCACGAGCGATAGCCTGTTTATACCGGGATACCGGCTGGCTGCTTTCACCGATCAATTCTTGAGGAAGAGGCACTGCACCGCCGTAGCGGCGAAGCAAAAGACCGTTGGATTCGAGTGCAGCGAGATCCTTTCGAATCGTAACTTCGGAAGTTTCAAAACGTCTGGCCAGATCATCGACACTCACCTCGCCCTGCTCATTGAGCAAGGAAAGTATGTTGTGACGGCGTTGTGGTGTATTGCGCTTCGACATGACAGCCTTAAGTTTCGATTCGAAAGATAACGAAGGCAATCAAAACCTATTTTGTTGGTTTGGTCAAGGTTTGGGAATGGAGTGGCGCAATTTCTATCGGATACTCGTGATACCGGCTTTTGAACATGGTGATGCGCAGCTATGTGACGGGGAGCGTGAGGAACGGGAGGTGTCTGTGCGCACGCTGATCGTACCCATGCCCTGCGTAGGGATGCAGTTCTGGACGTTCTGCGTCCTGTCTCGAGTGTCGGGTGCGGAGCATTATGGACGCGTGCCAATGCGGAGCGTTGGCACGTGAGTTATCAGCAGCTGTGGATAACTCAGTCCTTCTTGATCTTCACCGGACGTTTCCAGCCTTCGATATTGCGCTGGCGGGCGCGAGCCACGCCAAGCTGTTCGGCTGGCACGTTCTGAGTAATGGTCGAACCCGCTGCAGTGGTGGCCCCGTCAAAGATATCCACAGGGGCAACCAGCGAGTTGTTCGAGCCGATGAATACGTCAGCACCCAATGTCGTCTTGTGCTTGTTCGCGCCATCGTAATTGCAGGTAATGGTGCCTGCGCCTACGTTGGTGCGCGCACCGACCTCAGCGTCACCCAGATAAGTCAGGTGCCCGACCTTCGCGCCCTCGCCCAGGTTCGCATTCTTGAGCTCGACAAAGTTACCCACATGGGCCTTGGCACCCAACACACTGCCAGGCCGCAAGCGTGCAAACGGGCCTGCATCACTGCCCTCGCCCAGTACTGCGCCATCAATATGACTATTGGCTTTGACGACAACGCCCTTGCGCAGCGTACTGTCCTTGATGACGCAGTTAGGCCCGATCACCACGTTATCTTCAATGATCACCTTGCCTTCAAGGATCACGTTGATGTCGATCAACACGTCCCGACCGACGCTGACTTCGCCGCGCACATCGAACCGTGAAGGGTCACGCAGCGTGACACCCGCCGCCATCAGACGCCGTGCCTCACGCAACTGATAATGACGCTCCAGCTCCGAGAGCTGTTTGCGGTCGTTGGCGCCCTGCACTTCCATTGCGTCGTACGGCTGTTCGGTGGCAACCACCAGGCCGTCGTTCACTGCCATGGCAATCACGTCGGTCAGGTAATACTCGCCCTGCGCGTTGTTGTTGGAAAGACGGCCAAGCCAGTCTTCAAGGTGTATGGCAGGGACCGCAAGAATGCCGGTATTACCTTCGTTGATAGCCTTCTGCGCGTCAGTAGCGTCCTTGTGCTCGACGATGGCACATACCTGCTGCTGATCGTCGCGAACAATACGGCCATAGCCAGCAGGATCGTCCAGCGTCACGGTCAGCAGGCCGAGTTGCCGCGGCGTGACAAGCTTGAGCAGACGCTGCAGGGTTTCTACCTCGATCAACGGCACGTCACCATAAAGAATCAGTACGGTTTCAGCCGTCAGCGCGGGCAATGCCTGGGCCACAGCGTGTCCAGTGCCCAATTGCTTGTCCTGCATCACGAAATTCAGGTCATCGGCGGCCAGACGATCACGTACGACATCAGCGCCGTGACCGATCACTACATGTATTCCAACTGGGGATAACTGACGAGCACTGTGGATAACATGACCGAGCATGGAATTGCCCGCGACAGGATGCAGGACCTTCGGCAGGGCGGAACGCATCCGGGTCCCCTGACCAGCAGCAAGAATAACGATATCGAGAGACATGATAGGACTACCAACTGAGCGGCAACCGGGCCAAGGGCAGGCTGTCTTGAAAGAGGAAATCTGAAAAAAGAAAAAGGGTAGCCGAAGCTACCCTTTTTCTCAATCGCGCACAGGAGCCAGCGGGGTTAGCCGCCGAACTTCTTGCGAATTTGCTGAACAGTGCGCAGCTGAGCTGCAGCCTCGGCCAGACGAGCAGTTGCAGATCCGTAATCGAAATCTGCGCCTTTTTCGTTCAGGGCCTTCTCGGCAGCCAATACAGCAGCCTGAGCAGAAGCTTCGTCCAGGTCGGCAGCACGTTGCACAGTGTCGGCAAGCACCTTGACCATGTTCGGCTGAACCTCAAGGAAACCACCGGAGATGTAAAACACCTCGGCTTCCCCACCCTGCTTGATCAAGCGGATCGGGCCCGGCTTCAGATCGGTGATCAGCGGCGCGTGGCCTGGAGCGATACCGATATCACCCAGGTTGCCGTGCGCAATCACCATCTCGACCAGACCGGAGAAGATTTCCCCTTCCGCGCTGACGATGTCGCAATGGACTGTCATAGCCATTTGCTTGCCTCAACCTAATTAGCGCCCGTTGCCGGGCGCCGGGATTACAGTTTCTTGGCTTTCTCGATCGCTTCTTCGATGCCGCCGACCATGTAGAACGCTTGTTCTGGCAGGTGGTCGTAGTCACCGTTGAGGATGCCTTTGAAGCCAGCAATGGTGTCTTTCAGGGAAACGTATTTACCCGAAGCACCGGTGAAGACTTCTGCCACGAAGAAAGGCTGGGACAGGAAGCGCTGGATCTTACGAGCACGGTTGACCAACTGCTTGTCGGTCTCCGACAGTTCGTCCATACCCAGGATCGCGATGATGTCTTTCAGCTCTTTGTAACGCTGCAACACGTACTGAACGCCGCGAGCGGTGTCGTAGTGTTCCTGGCCGATGACGTTCGGGTCCAGCTGGCGCGAAGTCGAATCCAGTGGGTCTACTGCCGGGTAGATACCCAGGGAAGCGATGTCACGGGACAGAACGACAGTGGCGTCCAAGTGGGCAAACGTGGTCGCTGGCGACGGGTCAGTCAAGTCGTCCGCTGGTACGTATACGGCCTGGATCGAAGTGATCGAACCGTTCTTGGTCGAAGTGATGCGCTCTTGCAGCGTGCCCATCTCTTCAGCCAGAGTCGGCTGGTAACCTACTGCGGAAGGCATACGGCCCAGTAGTGCGGATACTTCAGTACCGGCCAGGGTGTAACGATAGATGTTGTCGACGAACAGCAGAACGTCGTTACCTTCGTCACGGAACTTCTCGGCCATGGTCAGGCCGGTCAGTGCTACGCGCAGACGGTTACCCGGCGGCTCGTTCATCTGACCGTAGACCAGTGCCACTTTGTCCAGAACGTTGGAGTCCTTCATCTCGTGGTAGAAGTCGTTACCCTCACGAGTACGCTCACCCACACCGGCGAACACGGAATAACCGCTGTGCTCGATGGCGATGTTACGGATCAGTTCCATCATGTTTACGGTCTTGCCGACACCGGCACCACCGAACAGACCGACTTTACCGCCTTTGGCGAACGGGCAGACCAGGTCAATAACCTTGATGCCGGTTTCCAGAAGGTCGTTGCCGCCAGCTTGTTCAGCGAAGGACGGTGCAGGACGGTGAATGCCCCAGCGCTCTTCGGTGGCAATCGGGCCAGCTTCGTCGATCGGGTTGCCCAGCACGTCCATGATCCGGCCCAGAGTCGCTTTACCGACCGGTACGGAGATGGCTGCGCCAGAGTCTGTTACTTCCAGACCACGCTTCAAGCCCTCGGTGGAGCCCATCGCAATGGTACGAACCACGCCGTCGCCCAGCTGCTGCTGAACTTCCAGGGTGGTTCCTGCCGCGCTTTGAACTTCCAGCGCGTTGTAGATGCTCGGTACGCTATCGCGTGGGAATTCCACGTCGATCACGGCGCCGATGATTTGAACGATACGTCCGCTACTCATTAGCTGGTTCCTCTAATATTTGAACCGTTAAACCGCGGCAGCGCCGCCGACGATTTCCGAGATCTCTTGGGTGATCGCTGCCTGACGCGCCTTGTTGTAGATCAGCTGCAAATCGCTGATCAAATCACCGGCGTTGTCTGTGGCGTTCTTCATCGCGATCATCCGCGCTGCTTGTTCAGCTGCGTTGTTCTCGACCACCGCCTGGTACACCTGCGATTCCACGTAGCGAACCATCAGGCCGTCTAGCAGCTCTTTGGCGTCGGGTTCGTAGAGATAGTCCCAGTGGTGCTTGAGCCCTTGATCCGGGGTTGCCACCAGCGGAATCAATTGTTCCACTGTTGGTTTCTGGGTCATGGTGTTGATGAACTTGTTGGATACCACGGACAGGCGATCAATACGGCCATCCAGGTAGGCATCCAGCATCACCTTGACGCTGCCGATCAGGTCATTGATCGACGGCTCTTCGCCCAGGTGGCTGATCGCAGCGACGACGTTACCGCCGAAGTTGCGGAAAAATGCCGCACCTTTGCTGCCGACCACGCACAGATCGATCTCTACACCGTTTTCACGGTTCACCGCCATGTCCTTGACCAGAGTCTTGAACAGGTTGGTATTCAAGCCACCACACAGACCACGGTCACTGCTCACTACGACATAACCGACGCGCTTCAAAGGGCGCTCGATCATGAACGGGTGGCGGTACTCCGGGTTGGCGTTTGCCAGGTGACCAATCACCTGACGAATGCGCTCCGCGTAAGGACGGCTAGCAGCCATGCGCATTTGAGCCTTGCGCATTTTGCTGACCGCCACTTTTTCCATGGCGCTGGTGATCTTTTGCGTGCTTTTGATGCTCGCAATCTTGCTGCGAATCTCTTTTGCGCCTGCCATGTAACACCTATCAGGTTAGCAAGCGGGAGCCTTGCGGCCCCCGCTGCGGCTTACCAGGTTTGGGTGGCCTTGAACTTCTCGATACCGGCTTTCATGCCAGCGTCGATTTCGTCATTGAAGTCACCCTTCACGTTGATCTTCGCCATCAAATCGGCGTGATCGCGGTTGAAGTAAGCAATCAGCGCTTGTTCAAAGCTGCCGATCTTGGCGATTTCGACGTCAGTCAGGAACCCACGCTCAGCGGCATACAGCGACAGCGCCATGTCAGCGATCGACATTGGTGCGTATTGCTTCTGCTTCATCAGCTCGGTAACGCGCTGACCATGCTCAAGTTGCTTGCGGGTCGCCTCGTCCAGGTCAGAAGCGAACTGGGCGAATGCTGCCAGTTCACGGTACTGAGCCAGAGCGGTACGGATACCACCGGAAAGCTTCTTGATGATCTTGGTCTGAGCGGCACCACCCACACGGGATACCGAAACACCGGCGTTCACAGCCGGACGGATGCCGGAGTTGAACATGGCCGATTCCAGGAAGATCTGACCGTCGGTGATGGAAATCACGTTGGTCGGAACGAACGCGGAAACGTCGCCAGCCTGGGTTTCGATGATCGGCAGTGCGGTCAGGGAGCCGGTTTTGCCGGTCACTGCGCCATTGGTGAACTTCTCTACGTACTCTTCGGAAACACGCGAAGCGCGCTCCAGCAGACGGGAGTGGAGATAGAACACGTCGCCTGGGTAAGCTTCACGGCCTGGTGGACGGCGCAGCAGCAGGGAAATCTGGCGGTAAGCCACTGCTTGCTTGGACAGATCGTCATAAACGATCAGCGCGTCTTCACCGCGGTCGCGGAAGAATTCACCCATGGTGCAACCCGAGTACGGTGCAAGGAATTGCAGCGCAGCGGATTCGGAAGCACTTGCAGCCACGACGATGGTGTTAGCCAGTGCGCCGTTTTCTTCGAGCTTGCGAACAACGTTGGCGATGGTCGATTGCTTCTGACCGATTGCTACGTAGACGCAGAAGATGCCGCTGTTCTTCTGGTTGATGATTGCGTCGATGGCCAGAGCGGTTTTACCGATCTGACGGTCACCGATGATCAGCTCACGCTGGCCACGGCCGACAGGAATCATGGCATCGACAGCCTTGTAGCCAGTCTGTACAGGCTGGTCTACCGACTTACGCCAGATCACGCCTGGAGCAACTTTCTCGACCGCATCGGTCTCGGTGTTGTTCAGCGGACCTTTGCCGTCAACTGGGTTACCCAGTGCATCAACCACGCGACCCAGCAGTTCCTTACCAACAGGAACTTCAAGGATGCGGCCAGTGCACTTGGCGCTCATGCCTTCAGCCAGAGTCGTGTAGGCGCCCAGTACAACGGCACCTACGGAGTCTTGCTCAAGGTTCAGCGCCATACCGTAGACGCCGCCCGGAAACTCGATCATCTCGCCGTACATTACGTCGGCCAGACCGTGAATCCGCACGATACCGTCAGACACGCTGACGACTGTGCCTTCGTTACGGGCTTGGGAGGTTACATCGAGCTTGTCGATGCGACCCTTGATGATTTCACTTATTTCGGAAGGATTGAGTTGCTGCATTGCTCTGCTGCCCCTTCAAACTCAAGATTTCAATGCTTCGGCTAGTTTCGCGATCTTGCCACGAACTGAGCCATCGATAACCAGGTCGCCGGCGCGGATGACGACACCCCCAATAAGAGAGGCATCCTCCGCAGCATGCAGGCGCACTTCCCGGCCGAGCCGTTCACTGAGAACCTTGGCGAGTTTGTCTTGCTGTTCTTGGTTCAATGCAAAAGCACTGGTGACATCCACATCGACCGATTTTTCCTGCTCGGCCTTGTACAGGTCGAACAGTTCGGCGATCTCCGGCAAAAGCGGGAGGCGGTCGTTTTCAGCAACGACGTGAATGAAATTCTGTGCCTTGGCATCGAACTTTTCGCCACACACTTCGATAAAAGTGGTGGCCTTTTGTGCGCTCGTCAGTCGCGGGGCCTTGAGCATGCGCTGCATGGTGTCGTCTTGCGACACCGCAGCAGCCAGGCCGAGCATGGCTGACCAATTGGCCAGCTGCTGATGGGCCTGTGCGTGCTCGAAGGCCGCCTTCGCGTAAGGTCGGGCCAACGTGGTCAGTTCTGCCATGATCGCCCTCGCTTAAATTTCAGCAGCCAGTTTGTTAACCAGCTCCGCGTGCGCGTTTTGATCGATTGTGGCACCCAGAATCTTCTCTGCGCCATTGACTGCCAGGCTACCCAATTGGGCGCGCAAGGCGTCTTTGACACCGTTCAGTTCCTGCTCGATCTCGGCCAGAGCCTGAGCCTTCACACGGTCAGCTTCAACGCGTGCCGTTTCACGGGCCTCGTCGACAATCTGAGTACCGCGTTTCTTGGCTTGCTCAATGATCTCGGCTGCTTGAGCTTTAGCTTCGCGCAGTTGTTGACCCGCTTTTTCTTGGGCCAGCTCCAGGTCGCGAGCTGCTCGGGAAGCAGCGTCCAGTCCATCCGCGATCTTCTTCTGACGTTCGTGCAAAGCCGCGATGACCGGAGGCCACACGAACTTCATGCAGAAAATCACAAAAATGAAGAACGCAACGGACTGGCCAATCAGGGTTGCATTAATGTTCACGCCAACACCTCGCTCGTTCGTTGTCCATCACACCAATCAACTCGAAAATTCGAGTGATCAGCCAGCGAGTTGACCAACGAAGGGGTTCGCAAAGGTGAAGAACAGAGCGATACCGACACCGATCATGGTCACGGCGTCGAGCAGGCCCGCAACGATGAACATTTTAACTTGCAGCATTGGAACCATTTCCGGTTGACGCGCAGCGCCTTCCAGGAATTTGCCGCCCAACAGGCCGAAACCGATTGCAGTACCCAGTGCGCCCAGGCCGATCAACAGTGCAACAGCGATAGCGGTTAGACCAACTACAGTTTCCATCTTTCCTCCCGACTTTTACGTCGTATTGGTTAGGTTTTATTAATTGAAGCGGTAAAACAAAATCATTTTTACATCAGCCCTTGCGGGCACCGCCCCGCCAATGGCGGAACGGTCATCAGATACGTCCTGAGACGAATCTCAATGGTTATCTTCGTGAGCCATCGACAGGTAGACGATGGTCAGCATCATGAAGATGAACGCTTGCAGGGTGATGATCAGGATGTGGAACACAGCCCACGCCCACTGCAGCACGACACCCAGACCGCTGAGCCACAACAGACCGCTGCCGAACATCACGGCGATCAGAATGAAGACCAGCTCGCCAGCATACATGTTGCCGAAAAGACGCAGGGCAAGAGAAATAGGCTTGGCGATCAGCGTCACGAATTCCAGCAGGAAGTTGACCGGGATCAACAGCGCCTGCACGAGGATGTTCTTGCTCGCGAACGGGTGAAGGGTCAGCTCGCCGATGAAGCCGCCGATACCTTTGACCTTGATGCTGTAGAAAATGATCAACGCAAATACCGAAAGGGCCATGCCCAGGGTAGCGTTCGGGTCAGTGGTCGGTACGGCGCGGAACGGGATGTGCTCGTCGCCAGAGATCAGCATCGCCAGTTGTGGAATCCAGTCAACCGGCACCAGGTCGACCGCGTTCATCAGGAATACCCAGACGAAAATGGTCAGCGCCAGCGGCGCGATAACCGCGCTGCGACCGTGGAAACTGTCTTTCACGCTGCCGTCGACGAACTCGACCAGGACTTCTACGAAGTTCTGCAGAGCGCCTGGCTGACCGGAAGTTGCCTTCTTGGCCGCCATGCGGAAGATCAGAACGAAGATCAGACCCAACGCAACCGACCAGCCGAGAGTATCGACGTGGAAAGCCCAGAAACCCATTTCTTTGGCTTCTGCTGCGGTGTGGGCAAAGCCCCATTCGCCATTGGGCAGGTGCCCGAATGTCAGGTTCTGCAAGTGGTGCTGGATATAGCCCGAAGCTGTTTGCTCTGCCATGGTTGCCTCAAACGCCCTAAGGTCTCGAAAGTCTTGTTCTCGTAAGCAGGGGAGCGAACCAGTTGACCACCTGGATCAACATGAACGCGCCGAATACAGCCAGCGGCGCCAATGGCTTCACACCTGCGAACGTCAATGCAAAAAGCACTGCCGTGAAAATCAGTTTGCCTGCCTCGCCGGCGTAGAACGACCGGACAATGGCTTGCGCTGCTCTGGCCCCGGAAAACCGGAATGCCTTGTGAGCAAAGTATAAATTGGGTAGCCAGGCGATCAGGCCTCCGCAGAGTCCCGAATATCCCGCCACGACTCCCTGCCACTGCCACAGCACCAAAGCGGCGATGAGCAGGACGATCAATTGAGCCAGCAATAACGGAAAAACCGCCAGGCGATAGAACGGCAAGCGGTCTGGCATGCGGGATTCCATCGCAACTGCTCCTTTGATGTCGGTCGCCATAATCAATAACTTGGCATAATTTGTGCCGACAAAATGCGCGCAGAGTATAGGGGCGGTTCAGCCCCTATTCAACAGTCGGGTAGTGATTTCCGACTATACGCTACAGAGCAATTGTTTCAGCGGATGTGGGCAAGCACCCCTTGGAGCTCGTCCAGCGAGTTATAACGGATCACCAGTTGCCCTTTGCCCTTCTGTCCGTGACGAATTTGCACCGCAGAGCCCAAACGCTCGGCCAGACGCTGTTCGAGTCGGCTGATATCCGGATCGGTCTTGGCCGGTTCTGCTGCCTCCGGCTTGCCACTCAGCCACTGCCTGACCAACGCTTCGGTCTGGCGTACAGTCAGCCCTCGTGCGACAACGTGTCGCGCCCCTTCGACCTGCCTGTCTTCGCCCAGACCGAGCAACGCACGAGCATGGCCCATCTCGAGGTCGCCGTGGGACAGCATGGTCTTGATGACTTCAGGCAAGGCAATCAGGCGTAGCAGGTTGGCCACGCTGACACGCGACTTGCCCACGGCATCTGCCACCTGCTGCTGGGTCAGCTGAAACTCCTGCTGCAAGCGCTGCAGCGCCATGGCTTCTTCGATCGGATTCAGGTCTTCGCGCTGAATATTCTCGATCAACGCCATCGCAATCGCGGTTTCGTCCGGTACATCACGAACCATCGCCGGGATCGTTTCGACACCCGCCTGCTGACTCGCGCGCCAGCGACGTTCACCGGCAATGATCTCGAAGCGGTTATCGCCGATAGGACGAACCACAATCGGCTGCATCACGCCCTGCGATTTGATCGATTGCGCGAGTTCTTCAAGCGCTTGCGGGTCCATATCGCGGCGCGGCTGGTATTTGCCACGCTGGATCAGGTCGAGCGGCACATGCTGCAACTCACTTGGAGGGGCCTTGACGGCCTGTTCTTCCAGCGAACTGACGGTTGGACTGCTCAGAAGTGCGTCCAACCCACGTCCGAGACCTCGTTTCTTGACGGCCATGGGAATTCCTTAGGTTGGCTGAGCGGTTTTTGCGCCGCGACGTTGACGACGAACCAGTTCACTTGCCAGGGCCAGGTAGGCCAGCGCTCCTCGAGACGATTTGTCATACGCCAGCACCGGCATACCGAAACTCGGCGCCTCGGCCAGCCTGATGTTTCTCGGGATAACCGTGTCGTACAGCTGCTCGCCGAAGTGTTCCTTGAGCTGCGCCGATACATCGTTGATCAGGCTCAGGCGCGGATCATACATCGTGCGCAGCAGGCCTTCGATTTTCAACTGCGGGTTCAGCAACTCGCCGATGCGCTTGATGTTATCCACAAGGTCGCTGAGACCTTCGAGCGCGAAGTACTCGCATTGCATGGGGATAATTACACCATCTGCAGCAACCAGCGCGTTCAACGTCAGCATCGACAGCGACGGCGGACAGTCGATCAGGATGTAATCGTAATTCTCGCGAATAGGCGCCAGCGCATTGCGCAGGCGGCTTTCCTTCATCTGCATTTCGAGCAGGACCACTTCGCCCGCCGTCAGATCGCGGTTAGCCGGGAGCAGTTGATAACCACCGTGCTCTGAAAACTGCATGGCCTCGCCCAGATCGCATTCGCCGATCAACAGGTCATAAACCGAGTTCTCAAGGTTGTGTTTATCCACACCGCTGCCCATGGTCGCATTGCCCTGCGGATCGAGATCGATCAACAGCACACGGCGCTTGGTCGCGACCAGCGACGCGGCGAGGTTGATACATGTGGTGGTCTTGCCGACCCCACCTTTCTGGTTCGCTATCGCGAATACCTTAGCCATTCTTGCTTGTGTTCCCAGTCATGCCGTGCGGCGCAGTATCAGCAGATGGCGTTGGCCTTGGCAACCCGGAACGGTCAAGGCTTGTGCGCTATCGAGGTGAAAATCCGAGGGCAATGCTACCAGTTCGTCGACAGGATGCAGACCTTTCATCGCCAGCCAGCTTGTATTGACGTCGCCCATGTGACGCGTCCAGCCAGCGAAGTCTTCAAGGCTGCTGAATGCACGGGAGATGATCCCGTCGAACGGCGCATCAGGCTGATAATTTTCTGCACGGCTGTGGATAACTTCAAGATTATCCAGTTTCAGCTCCAGTTTGACCTGTGTCTGAAACCGGGTTTTCTTGCCATTGCTGTCCAGCAACGAAACTTTTCGCTCCGGAAACAGGATGGCCATGGGAATGCCAGGCATCCCACCGCCGCTGCCGACATCCATCCAGCGCGTCCCCTCGATGAAGGGCACCACGCTGAGGCTGTCGAGCAGATGTCTGGATACCATTTCGTCAGGATCGCGCACTGCGGTCAGGTTGTAGGCCTTGTTCCATTTGATCAACAGGGCCAGATACGCCAGCAATTGCTCGTGTTGAGACTGGGTCAGTTCGATCCCCAGCTTTTTGGCACCGGTGGATAACTCTTCGGCATGCTGCGGGGTGACCATAGAACTCAAGCGCTTTGCTCCAACTGACGGCCCGCGCCGCGTTTTTTCAAATGGATCATCAACAGGGAAATTGCGGCTGGTGTGACACCTGGGATGCGCGATGCCTGACCCAGTGTTTCCGGGCGAGTTATCCCCAGCTTGCTCTGAATTTCTTTCGACAGGCCGGATATGCCGGCGTAATCGATGTTTTCTGGCAATCGGGTGTCCTCACTGGCGCGAAGCCGGGCGATTTCATCCTGCTGGCGGTCAATGTAACCGGCGTATTTTGTCTTGATTTCGACCTGCTCGGCCACTTGCGGATCGATACAGCCCTGGCCTGTGATGTTGATCAGGCTGGCGTAGTCGATTTCCGGACGAGTGAGCAAATTGAGCAAGTTGTATTCGTGAGTCAGCGGCGTACCAAAGTGCGCGGCAATCGCATCGCCCTGTTCGGTACCGGGACGAACCCATGTACTTTTCAGGCGCTGCTCTTCCTGCTCGATACTCTCGCGCTTGGTGCAAAACGCCGCCCAGCGAGCGTCGTCGACGAGACCCAGCTCACGACCTTTTTCGGTCAGGCGAAGGTCTGCGTTGTCCTCACGCAGAATCAGCCGGTATTCGGCACGGGATGTGAACATCCGGTAAGGCTCTTGCGTTCCGAGGGTAATCAGATCGTCGACCAGCACGCCGATGTACGCTTCATCGCGACGCGGGCACCAGCTGTCCCGGCCCTGCGCACGCAATGCGGCGTTGGCCCCGGCGAGCAGGCCTTGTGCTCCGGCTTCTTCGTAACCGGTGGTGCCGTTGATCTGTCCTGCAAAGAACAAACCGCCAATAACCTTGGTTTCGAGGCTGTATTTCAGATCACGCGGGTCGAAATAGTCGTATTCGATGGCGTATCCGGGGCGAACAATGTGTGCGTTTTCCATCCCGCGAATCGATTGCACGATCTGCAGCTGAACGTCGAACGGCAACGAGGTGGATATACCGTTGGGGTACAGCTCGTGGGTGGTCAGGCCTTCCGGTTCGATGAAGACCTGATGACTTTCCTTGTCGGCAAAGCGATGGATCTTGTCTTCGATCGACGGGCAATAGCGCGGGCCAATGCCTTCGATTACACCGGAATACATCGGTGAACGATCCAGATTGGACGCGATAATTTCGTGAGTGCGTGCGTTGGTGTGGGTAATCCAGCAACTGACCTGCTTTGGGTGTTGCTCCTTGGAGCCCAGGAACGACATCACCGGGATCGGCGTATCACCCGGTTGCTCGGTCATGACCGAGAAATCCACAGAACGGCCGTCAATGCGCGGCGGGGTTCCGGTTTTCAATCGGCCTACACGCAGAGGTAATTCACGCAAGCGATGAGCAAGTGCGATCGAAGGCGGATCGCCTGCCCGACCGCCTGAATAATTCTGCATACCGATGTGGATAAGTCCACCAAGGAACGTACCGGTCGTCAAAACCACCGAGTCGGCGAAGATGCGCATGCCCATCTGGGTCACCACACCACGAACCTGATCCTGTTCGACGATCAAGTCATCACAGGCCTGCTGAAATATCCACAGGTTGGGCTGGTTCTCGAGGGTTTCGCGAATAGCGGCCTTGTACAACACACGGTCTGCCTGAGCACGAGTGGCTCGTACTGCCGGGCCTTTACGGCTGTTGAGCACGCGAAACTGGATGCCACCCTTGTCGGTAGCCATTGCCATGGCGCCGCCAAGCGCGTCGATTTCCTTGACCAAGTGGCTTTTACCGATGCCACCAATGGCAGGGTTGCAGCTCATCTGGCCGAGCGTTTCCACGTTGTGCGTCAACAGCAGGGTTTTGACACCCATGCGTGCCGACGCCAGTGCGGCCTCGGTACCGGCATGACCGCCACCGATGACGATCACTTCAAAACGGGAAGGGAAATCCACCACGCACCTCGTGCCTGTTGTCGATGAGAAATTGGGATAGCTGACAAGTATAGGGACTTACCTCACCTGAATGAAACCCGTTGGACAAAATTTAACCAGCTGTGGAAAACTCGCGAATAAAGAAAATAAAAAGGAAAGAAAGTTTATAAAGCTTTGTTTTTATGTTTATTCTTACTGAGCACCTTTTCTGTGGATAGAACGCTACAAGCCTTTATTTACTTTGTGTACAGAGATTCAAAAGTCTGTGTTCAGGTGCCACTGAGGGGTTGGGATAACCATCCGGAGCCTGTTGATAAGATAGCCACTTGTCCACAGGGCTATTTATCATCAGGTTTACACCCCGCTTACCCACCGAGCTGAAGGGCGGTTATTCACAGGGTTTAATCCACAGAAAACCTGGTGATTGCTAAAAAAAAGACGCAAAAAGTCTTTCCGATGCCGATTTCTGTCCGGCTGAATCGGTGGATAAGATTAAAAAGGTACTCGTGAACGACCCGGTTGAACCCCGGGAGCTCACAAAAAGGCCTTGGCATGACCTGAATCAGTCATGCCTTAACAGGTCTGGTGGGAGGAAACGGTGGTTATTTGCCGATGCAGAAGCTGGAGAAGATCCTGCCTAGCAGGTCATCGGAACTGAATGCACCGGTGATTTCGCCGAGTGCCTGCTGAGCCTGGCGCAGATCTTCTGCCAGCAGCTCACCGGCACCTGCCAGCGTCAGCTGAGCCCTGCCGTGCTCGAGTGAGTCACTTGCATGGCGCAGCGCTTCAAGGTGGCGTCGGCGAGCGCTGAAGCTGCTTTCGGAAGTCTGCTCATAGCCCATACAGGACTTGAGGTGCTCACGTAACAGTTCAAGCCCTTCACCACCAGACCTTGCACTCAAGCTGATCGTGACATGGCCATCTTCACTTGTTTGCAGACCTACGCTGTCACCGCTCAAGTCCGCCTTGTTGCGAATCAGCGTAACCTTCGATGGGTCCGGACGCTGCTCAAGGAATTCCGGCCACAGGGCAAACGGATCCATGGCCTCAGGCGCGGTGGCGTCTACTACCAGCAGAATTCTGTCGGCCTCGCCTATTGCTTTGAGGGCACGCTGTACGCCAATCATCTCGACCTGGTCCTGCGTATCACGCAGCCCGGCGGTATCGACGACGTGCAACGGCATGCCGTCGATGTGGATATGTTCGCGCAGTACATCGCGAGTCGTGCCGGCAATCTCAGTCACAATCGCCGCTTCCCTACCTGCTAGCGCATTGAGCAGGCTCGATTTGCCGGCATTTGGACGCCCTGCTATCACCACTGTCATGCCGTCGCGCAACAATGCTCCCTGCCCTGCTTCACGCAATACTGTGGATAACTCAAGGCGCACGTCATCCAGCATGCCAAGAACATGGCCATCGGCGAGAAAGTCTATTTCCTCCTCGGGAAAGTCGATCGCCGCCTCGACGTAGATACGCAAACTGATCAATTTTTCGGTCAAGTTATCCACACGTTGGGAGAAAGCCCCCTGCAACGAGCGCAATGCGTTGCGCGCTGCCTGTGCAGAACTTGCCTCGATCAGGTCCGCTATGGCTTCGGCCTGAGCCAGATCGAGCTTGTCATTCAAAAATGCCCGCTCGCTGAATTCACCCGGACGCGCCAGTCGACTGCCCAATTGCAGGCAACGTTGCAAAAGCATGTCCAGAACGATCGGGCCGCCGTGGCCCTGAAGCTCCAGTACGTCCTCGCCGGTAAACGAATTGGGCCCCGGGAAATACAGTGCGATCCCTTCGTCCAGCACTTGGCCGGTACCGTCGGAAAAAGGCCCGTAATGGGCATACCTCGGTTTGAGTGTACGACCGGCGATGGCGTATGCGGTCTTGCTGGCCAGAGGTCCTGACACACGCACGATACCCACACCTCCTCGTCCTTGGGCGGTGGCAATGGCAGCAATGGTTTCACGAGGAACGTTCATTCCGGCTCCGGGACAAATGACAGATAGCAAAACGCCCCACTAGGGGGCGTCTTGTACAACGTGTTCACAGGTTAGATCAGGCAGCAGCTTTCTTGGTAGCCGCTTCTATCTTGCGAGTGATGTATGCCTGCTGTGCGATCGAAAGGGTGTTGTTCACAACCCAGTAGAGGACCAGGCCAGCAGGGAACCACAGGAAGAAGAACGTGAAAATGATTGGCATCAGTTTCATGACCTTGGCCTGCATCGGGTCCGGCGGAGTCGGGTTAAGACGCTGCTGGATAAACATGGTTGCGCCCATGATGATCGGCAGGATAAAGAACGGGTCCTTGATGGACAGGTCGGTTATCCACAGGATCCACGGTGCCTGGCGCATCTCGACGCTTTCCAGAAGTACCCAGTAAAGCGAAAGGAAAACCGGCATCTGCACAAGAATCGGCAAGCAACCACCCAGCGGGTTGATCTTTTCCTTCTTGTACAACTCCATCATCGCCTGGGACATCTTCTGACGATCATCGCCATGTTGTTCCTTGAGCACTGCCAGCTTCGGAGCAACGGCACGCATACGCGCCATCGACTTGTAGCTTGCAGCAGACAGTGGGAAGAACAGGCCTTTGATCAGCATGGTCAGGACGATGATCGACCAGCCCCAGTTGCCGAGAATTGCGTGGATATGTTGCAGCAACCAAAAGATCGGCTGGGCAATGAACCACAGGAATCCGTAATCGACTGTCAGCTCCAAGCCTGGGGATAACTCTTTGAGTACCGCCTGGCTTTTTGGACCTGCGTACAGCGTGGCGCTGGTTTCACCTTGCGCGCCAGGCGCAACCGTCAGAGTCGGGCTGGTAAAGCCAATGATGTAATTGCCTTGGCTGTCTTTACGGGTCTGAACACTGTTGGTGGCATTGTGATCAGGAATCCACGCGGTCACAAAGTAGTGTTGCAGCCAGGCAACCCATCCGCCCTGCACGGTTTCTTTGATCTGACCCTTGTCGATATCTTTCATCGACACTTTTTTGTACGGTTCAGCTGCAGTCCAGAGTGCTGCACCCAGGTAGGTTGCGGTACCTGTAGCAGTGGTGGACGAAGGATCGGAGCTGGCATCACGCTTCAATTGTGCGAACAGGTTACCTGCCCACGGTTGCGCACTCTGGTTATCCACAACATAAGTCATGACCAGATCGTACAAACCACGCTTGAACGTAAAGCGCTTGATGTAATTGACGCCGTTTTCCGAGAATTTCAGCTCCACGACCATCGAATCCTGGCCATCAGCCAGTTGATAAGTCTTTTGCGCGGAGGAGTAAACCGGACGACCGGCTGCTCTGGCATCAGGGCCGTTCGTACCTGTCAGGCCGCTTTGTGCCAGAAAAGTACGTTCGCCGCCATTATCGAACAGCTGGAAAGGCACGTCAGGACGATCCTGACGACGTGGATACAGAGGCAGACGAAGCTGAACGACGTCACCACCTACCGGATCGATCGCCAGATCCAGCACGTCGGTCTTGACGTGGATAAGGTCTTTGCTGGCTACGGCCGGAGTTTCAAGAGGCGCTGCAGCCGTGGTATTGGCAGTTGCGCTTGGAACATCGGCACTTGCAGAACCATTGGTTCCAGCAGCCGTATCCGGTATGCCCGGTGCGGGGGTGCTGGCTGCAACATTCTGGGTAGGCATGGCAGCCTGACCGTAGTCCTGGTTCCATTTCAGGACCCCGACATAGGTCACGATTGCCAGGGCGACGATCAGGATCGTACGTTTAATATCCATGATTACTCGGCCATCGAAGAAGAACGGGAGGTGGGGACAGCTGGAACCGGGTCATAACCACCGGGATTCCAAGGATGACAGCGACCCAGGCGACGAATTGACAGCCAGCCGCCGCGTAAAAGGCCATGATTTTCAATGGCTTCATACGCGTAGCAGGAGCAACTGGGGTAGAAACGACAGTGGCTGGCCATCAGCGGGCTAATGGCATAGCGATAGAACTGGATCGGAACGAGTGCCAGTTTACGCATCTGGACTGTCTACCCCTGCAGGTTCGGGTTTGGTTTCTGGAGCAGGTCGGCTACGCGCCAGACGTTTCCAGAGCTTGCCGAAATGCTGAATCAGTTCCGGGTTTTCTACGTCACCCAAACCTTTGCGCGCGACGATAACGATATCCCAACCGACCAAACTGTCTTGGTGTTGGCGAAACGATTCGCGCATCAGGCGTTTCAAACGATTGCGCTCGACGGAGAGCTTCACGCTCTTTTTACCTATCACCAGCCCCAGACGGGGATGATCAAGGTCGTTGTTGCGCGCAAGGAGCAGGAGATTTTTCCCCGGAACCTTGCCGGTAGGGGAGTCAAAGACTGCCTTGAAATGGCGGGGGGTCAGCAAACGCTTTTCCCGACTGAAGTCTCGACTCACCTCCTGTGCCGATTTATCAAACTGCCAGACGCTTACGGCCTTTGGCACGACGACGCGAAAGGACTGCGCGGCCGTTTTTGGTGGCCATGCGTGCACGGAAACCGTGGGTGCGGGCGCGCTTGATAGTGCTGGGTTGGAAAGTACGTTTCATGGCGTGTTACCTGGTTCGTCCACTACGGGCCGGAATGGCCCCCGTTTTAAGAGACCGGGGATTCTAGAGAAAGCAGGCCCGCAGGTCAATTTCCAACCAGCTTTTCTTCATATATGCCTTTTTACCGACAAAACCCTCTGCAGCCGTCTCCTGAGCAGGCCAAGGCAAGTCAGTTATAGAAATAAAAAGAAAGAGAGTATTTAAAGCTTCTTTATAAAGCTTATAACTCTTACGTCGAGTATATCTGTGGATAACATTCTGCAGGCCACGATATACGGTCTGTACAGCGTTTCAAAAGGTTGTCGAGAAACAGTGCTCTACCTGTGCCGCGACCTCGGAAAAGCTGTGCATGAAACGCTATCTTATCCACAGGTGAGTTATGCACAGACTTTAGCCCTCACTTATGCAATGGGCTGAATGCGGGTTATCCACAGAGCTCAGGTCCTGACCGTCTGTCGCCTGCCCTCTGCATAAATCATTGATTTATAGCCCTCTGTCAGCAACCTACATGTGGATAAGTCGCCTTCGGGTCGTTACAATGGCGGCTGTTTTTGCCTCACCGGCTTTCAACTCAGGGGATATCCGTGTCAGTGGAACTTTGGCAGCAGTGCGTGGAGCTTTTGCGCGATGAGCTGCCTGCCCAGCAATTCAACACCTGGATCCGTCCACTACAGGTCGAAGCCGAAGGCGACGAGTTGCGTGTCTATGCACCGAATCGTTTTGTTCTAGATTGGGTCAATGAAAAATACCTCGGTCG
The DNA here is from genome assembly GCF_001401155.1 of Pseudomonas tremae. Classification (GTDB taxonomy): domain Bacteria; phylum Pseudomonadota; class Gammaproteobacteria; order Pseudomonadales; family Pseudomonadaceae; genus Aquipseudomonas; species Aquipseudomonas tremae. Next base: position 29,148 of record NZ_LJRO01000492.1, on the reverse strand, counting down.
CTTGCTCGAACTTCTGGGCGAGCATGGTCAAGGCATGGCTCCTTCTCTTTCCTTATTAATAGGAAGCAAGCGCAGTTCGGCGCCGCGTGCTGCGCCCAATGCGCCACTGGCTGCTGCTGCATCCCAGGCGCTGTCGGCCAATTCGGTCAGCAGTGTTTCGGCTTCAGCTCCGGTTACGTCTGCGCCGGCTCCCGCTATGTCGACGCCTGCGCCTGTCAATAACGTTGCCAGTCACGACGAGCCTTCACGTGACAGTTTCGACCCAATGGCCGGTGCCAGCTCTCAACAGGCTCCCGCACGGGCCGAGCAGCGCACTGTGCAGGTCGAGGGCGCGCTCAAGCACACCAGTTACCTGAACCGCACGTTTACCTTCGAGAATTTTGTCGAAGGCAAGTCCAACCAGCTGGCACGCGCTGCGGCCTGGCAGGTCGCCGATAACCCCAAGCATGGCTATAACCCGCTGTTTCTGTATGGCGGTGTAGGTCTGGGTAAAACGCACTTGATGCACGCGGTGGGTAACCACCTGCTAAAGAAGAACCCGAACGCCAAGGTTGTCTACCTGCACTCGGAGCGCTTTGTAGCGGACATGGTCAAGGCCCTGCAGCTCAACGCAATCAACGAGTTCAAACGCTTTTATCGTTCGGTCGATGCGCTGCTGATCGATGACATTCAGTTCTTTGCTCGCAAGGAGCGTTCGCAGGAAGAGTTCTTCCACACGTTCAATGCATTGCTGGAAGGCGGTCAGCAGGTCATTCTGACCAGCGATCGTTATCCCAAAGAAATCGAAGGCCTGGAAGAGCGACTAAAATCGCGTTTCGGCTGGGGACTTACAGTTGCTGTCGAACCGCCGGAGCTGGAAACGCGTGTAGCCATTCTCATGAAGAAGGCAGATCAGGCTAAAGTCGATCTGCCCCATGATGCGGCGTTTTTCATCGCGCAGCGCATTCGCTCCAACGTTCGTGAGCTCGAGGGCGCGCTCAAGCGAGTCATTGCGCACTCTCACTTCATGGGCCGCGACATCACCATCGAGCTGATTCGCGAGTCGCTGAAAGACTTGCTGGCGTTGCAGGACAAGCTGGTCAGTGTGGATAACATTCAGCGCACTGTGGCCGAGTACTACAAGATCAAGATTTCCGATCTGCTGTCCAAGCGCCGCTCCCGTTCGGTAGCGCGGCCACGCCAGGTGGCCATGGCGCTTTCCAAGGAGCTCACCAACCACAGCTTGCCGGAAATCGGTGACGTGTTCGGTGGCCGGGACCATACAACTGTTTTGCACGCGTGCCGAAAGATCAACGAACTCAAGGAATCCGATGCGGATATCCGTGAGGACTACAAGAACCTGCTGCGCACTCTGACCACGTGATGACGCCAGTGCAGCTTATTAAGGCAAGGGACTAGACCATGCATTTCACCATTCAACGCGAAGCCCTGTTGAAACCCCTGCAATTGGTCGCCGGCGTGGTAGAACGCCGCCAGACCTTGCCGGTTCTTTCCAATGTGCTTCTGGTCGTACAAGGTCAGCAACTCTCCCTGACCGGTACTGACCTGGAAGTAGAGCTGGTTGGCCGTGTACAACTGGAAGAGCCAGCGGAGCCTGGGGAAATCACAGTTCCGGCCCGCAAGCTGATGGACATTTGTAAAAGCCTGTCCAACGATGCGCTGATCGATATCAAACTTGATGATTCCAAGCTCATCGTCAAGGCAGGCCGTAGCCGTTTCACGTTGTCCACCTTGCCTGCCAACGACTTTCCTACCGTCGAAGAAGGCCCTGGTTCCCTGACCTTCAATCTGGTGCAAAGCAAACTGCGTCGTTTGATCGAGCGCACCAGCTTCGCGATGGCTCAGCAGGACGTTCGCTATTACCTGAACGGCATGCTGCTGGAAGTCAGCGCAGGCATTCTGCGAGCTGTCGCTACCGATGGTCACCGCCTGGCAATGTGCTCGATGTCTGCTGATATCGAACACGCCGACCGTCATCAGGTCATCGTGCCGCGCAAGGGTATCCTCGAGATGGCGCGCTTGCTGACCGAGCAGGATGGTACAGTCAGTATTGTTCTGGGTCAGCACCACATCCGTGCGACCACTGGCGAATTCACCTTTACCTCTAAACTGGTAGACGGCAAATTCCCGGACTACGAGCGTGTTCTGCCAAAAGGCGGAGACAAGCTGGTACTGGGTGACCGGCAGGCTTTGCGTGAAGCGTTCAGCCGTACCGCGATTCTTTCCAACGAGAAGTACCGCGGCATCCGTCTGCAGCTGGCCAGCGGCCAATTGAAGATTCAGGCCAATAACCCTGAGCAGGAAGAAGCAGAAGAAGAAATCAGCGTCGAGTACAGCGGCGACTCGCTGGAAATCGGCTTCAACGTGAGCTACCTGCTCGACGTACTGGGTGTCATGACCACCGAGCAGGTACGCCTGATTCTGTCCGATTCGAACAGCAGTGCTCTCGTGCAGGAATCGGATAACGACGATTCCGCTTACGTCGTCATGCCGATGCGTCTGTAACATCATGTCCAGCGCAACCTAGATGTCTCTTAGTCGCGTATCGGTCACCGGTGTGCGCAATCTGCACCCGGTGACCCTCTCCCCCTCCCCGCGTATCAATATCCTCTACGGTGCCAACGGCAGCGGCAAAACCAGCGTGCTGGAAGCTATCCACTTGCTGGGGATTGCCCGATCGTTTCGCAGCAGTCGGCTGTTACCTGTTATCCAGTACGAGCAGCCCTCTTGCACGGTGTTTGGACAAGTCGACCTTGCACAGGGCGGCCACAGCAATCTTGGCGTGGCTCGTGACAGGCAAGGCGATTTTCAGATCCGTATCGATGGTCAAAATGCACGAAGCGCGGCGCAGCTTGCCGAGATCTTGCCGTTACAGCTGATCAATCCAGACAGCTTTCGTTTACTCGAAGGTGCTCCCAAGATCCGCAGGCAGTTTCTGGACTGGGGAGTGTTCCACGTGGAACCTCGTTTCATGGCGACCTGGCAGCGCCTTCAGAAGGCCCTCAAGCAGCGAAACTCGTGGCTGCGGCATGGTACACTTGACGCCGCTTCGCAGGCGGCGTGGGACCGAGAGCTGTGTCAGGCAAGCGATGAGATCGATGAGTTTCGTCGAGCGTATATCAAGGCCTTGAAGCCGGTATTCGAGCAGACGTTAAGTGAGCTTGTCGAGCTTGAAGGTCTGACCCTGAGTTACTACCGAGGCTGGGACAAGGAAAAAGAGCTGAGCACTGTGCTCGCCTCCTCCCTGCATCGGGATCAACAAATGGGCCATACCCAGGCTGGACCACAGCGTGCGGATTTACGCCTTAGATTAGGCGCGCACAATGCGACAGATATCCTGTCTCGTGGTCAGCAAAAACTGGTGGTCTGTGCATTGCGTATTGCACAGGGCCATTTAGTCAGCCAGGTCCGTCGCGGTCAGTGCATCTATCTGGTGGATGATTTGCCTTCCGAGCTGGATGAGCATCATCGTCAGGCACTTTGCCGCTTGCTGGAAGAATTACGCTGCCAGGTATTTATAACCTGTGTAGATCAAGAATTTTTGAGGGAAGGCTGGCAGACGGATACGCCAGTTGCTTTGTTCCACGTGGAACATGGCCGTATCACCCAGACCCAAGACCATCGGGAGTGATTGCATGAGCGAAAACCAAACGTACGACTCGTCCAGCATTAAAGTGCTGAAAGGACTTGATGCCGTACGCAAGCGTCCCGGAATGTACATCGGTGATACAGACGATGGCAGCGGTCTGCACCACATGGTGTTCGAGGTGGTTGATAACTCGATTGACGAAGCTTTGGCAGGCCATTGCGACGACATCAGTATCATCATCCATCCAGACGAATCTATTACCGTGCGCGACAACGGCCGCGGTATTCCGGTAGACGTGCATAAAGAAGAAGGCGTGTCGGCAGCCGAGGTCATCATGACCGTGCTCCACGCAGGTGGTAAGTTCGATGACAACTCCTACAAAGTATCCGGCGGTTTGCACGGTGTAGGTGTGTCGGTTGTTAACGCATTGTCGGAGCTTTTGCTGCTGACAGTTCGTCGCAGCGGCAAGATATGGGAACAGACATATATTCACGGTGTTCCTCAGGAACCGATGAAAATCGTCGGCGAGAGCGACAGCACCGGTACTCAGATCCACTTCAAACCGTCTGCTGACACGTTCAAGAACATCCACTTTAGCTGGGACATCCTGGCCAAGCGTATTCGTGAACTCTCGTTTCTGAACTCCGGTGTCGGGATCGTTCTCAAGGATGAGCGCAGCGGCAAGGAAGAGCTGTTCAAATATGAAGGTGGGCTGCGTGCTTTCGTGGAATACCTGAACACCAACAAGACGCCGGTCAACGAAGTGTTCCACTTCAATATCCAGCGCGATGACGGTATCGGTGTTGAGATTGCCTTGCAGTGGAACGACAGCTTCAACGAGAACCTGTTGTGCTTCACCAACAACATTCCGCAGCGCGATGGTGGTACTCACCTGGTGGGTTTCCGTTCTGCACTGACACGTAACCTGAACAACTACATCGAACAGGAAGGTCTGGCCAAGAAGCACAAGGTCGCGACCACCGGTGACGATGCGCGTGAAGGTCTAACGGCAATTATCTCGGTTAAAGTGCCTGATCCCAAGTTCAGCTCGCAGACTAAAGACAAGCTGGTTTCGTCTGAAGTAAAAACCGCTGTTGAACAGGAAATGGGCAAATACTTCTCCGATTTCCTCCTGGAAAACCCGAACGAAGCCAAAGCGGTTGTCGGCAAAATGATCGACGCGGCTCGCGCTCGTGAAGCTGCACGCAAGGCTCGTGAAATGACCCGTCGCAAGGGGGCACTGGACATTGCCGGTCTGCCGGGCAAACTGGCCGACTGCCAAGAGAAAGACCCTGCCCTCTCCGAACTGTATTTAGTGGAAGGGGACTCTGCTGGCGGATCAGCCAAGCAGGGGCGTAACCGTAGAACCCAAGCCATCCTGCCGCTCAAGGGCAAGATCCTGAACGTTGAAAAAGCGCGTTTCGACAAGATGATCTCTTCTCAGGAAGTAGGCACTTTGATCACCGCGCTGGGCTGTGGCATTGGCCGTGAAGAGTACAACATCGACAAGTTGCGTTATCACAACATCATCATCATGACCGATGCTGACGTCGACGGCTCTCACATCCGTACCCTGCTGCTGACCTTCTTCTTCCGTCAGTTGCCTGAGCTGATCGAGCGTGGCTACATCTACATCGCTCAGCCACCGCTTTATAAGGTCAAGAAAGGCAAGCAAGAGCAGTACATCAAGGACGACGAGGCCATGGAAGAGTACATGACCCAGTCGGCTCTCGAAGACGCCAGCCTGCACCTCAGCGAATCGGCACCGGGCATTTCCGGACCGGCGCTGGAGAAGCTGGTCAATGACTTCCGCATGGTCATGAAGACCCTCAAGCGTTTGTCACGTCTGTACCCTCAGGAACTGACCGAGCACTTTGTCTATCTGCCGCCGATCACTCTCGAGCAGCTGTCCGACCATGAAGGCATGCAAGCCTGGCTGGCACTGTTTGACGCGCGTCTGCGTACGGGTGAGAAGTCGGGTCTGGTCTACAAGGCCAGCCTGCGCGAAGACCGTGAACGTAATGTATGGCTGCCCGAGGTCGAACTGATCTCCCACGGCCTGTCGAACTACGTCACCTTCAACCGCGACTTCTTCGGCAGCAACGACTACAAAACCGTTACAGCTCTGGGGCTACAGATCAGCACGCTTCTGGAAGAAGGCGCCTACGTGCAACGTGGCGAGCGCAAGAAGCCTGTCAACGAGTTCAAGGAAGCCCTCGCCTGGCTGATGGCTGAAAGTACCAAGCGCCATACCATCCAGCGCTATAAAGGGCTGGGTGAAATGAACCCGGATCAACTGTGGGAAACTACCATGGACCCAAGCGTGCGGCGCATGCTTAAAGTCACTATCGAAGACGCCATCGGCGCTGACCAGATCTTCAACACCCTGATGGGTGATGCGGTCGAACCACGCCGTGACTTCATTGAGAGTAATGCGTTGGCGGTGTCTAACCTGGACTTCTGATAGCGATTGTTGACTCTCAGAAATGAGATTTTTCGATCGTTGCCGAGCCACACCGCACACACAAAAAGCCAATACCTTCGGGCATTGGCTTTTTTGCATTTGTTCGGTAGCTTCCCTGCCAATACACTTCTTCTCAACCTGCGCGCTGAGGCGAAAAACTAGCAGTGATGAAGGGCTCTATTTCGATGTTTTTTATTCGTCGGTTGAAAGCGCCTTAGTTGGATTCGTACACCGGAACAACCGAGAGATGCTTAAGTCCAAGGCCCAGTTTATGAAATGCAAACGCGTCGCCAGTGTGCTTGTTCTTAGATAGTGGGGTACTCAGGGCTGTAACGTGTTTGAGATAGCGCACTGCGAATTTTTTCATCTATGGCACGTGTTCCACGTGGAACACATCAAGATCTCAAAATTCCAGGCCTTTCCTCAGTGTTGAGTGAAGTATCCAGTTAGCGGGTGCACTGAATAGTACATACCTAGCGGTTTCGTGAGATCGCTTCCTTCCGGCCCTAAGATCCGGTGCTGTACACCAAATCGATCAGCCTGCCGTTTTCCCTAAGGGTTCCTGAGTATCGAATGGATCAGTCCTGCATTGGCATCTGGATCACTCCGACATCGTCACAACTAACCACATATTGATGATTAGGCAGAATTTCTTCTCTATTGATTTCAAACAAACCAGACAGTGAACGCCACATGCCGTAAGGGAGCGACGCGCGGCAGAAATAAGAAATTTTTCCTTTCCCGATTAGAGAACCTTCATGTGTGGACTGCTCTGCGAGCAATACCGCGCGAGCCCGAACACAATCCACAAGCTCATCGGTTTTGGAGTTCCAGCCCAGCTCCAGCAATGGTGTCAGCATTTTCTCGCAACCTGGTTTTACCGGCAGGGTCATGCTGGCGATATGCAAAGGCGACTGGTCCCACTGATCTGACCTTCTCATGGTGATGACTTGAAGACCCAGTTTTTTAGCGCTGCTGACCGCCACATCATGTGATAGCCCCAGCAGCGCAGCTAAGGCCCAGCCATCGTGGTCATAAGCAAGTAGACGTGACAGGCATTGAAGTGCCCACCCCTCCTCATCCACTCGCAGCATCTGCCAGTAAGGTTTCAGGACATTCCTCAAGGCTTGGACTTCGTGTAAAGCACCGATGAGATTGATCTGATAATCAAGTGAAGTGGGGTCATCGAGTAAGCGAGCCGCAGTGGCCTCTACTACAAAATGACCTTTTGCCTTTGCGCTGATAATCAGTGTTTTGACTTTTTGCGTAATGTCTTTAGCCATGGTGCGGATCTTCCTGGGCCGAAACGAAATACGTGCATGGTTAGCAGTTTGAGCTGCACAGCCTGATTCCGGATAGATCCTGACGTGGCGATCATGGCATGCGTCGCTCTCGAATCCGAGAAGTCTCGAGCCTTTTAAAAAACGCGCTCAAAGAGATTTGCAGTTTTCAGCAGCGTTTCTGACGTCGGCTGCTTCGATTTCCATAGAGGTCGATACTCTTTTTTGCCTCACCCCTCCCCGCGTTTGTCCGAGCCTGCTCGTTGGACGGAACATGAAATTTCCGTGTAAGGATACCTATGTGTTTTTAGCTATGTAAATATAGGCAAATAAAGGAGCGTTGTGCTTTTTCAAATAGCGATCGATGGGAGAAGACTCATGCCTGCCTGCACCCCTAGATTCAAACGGATTCTTCTTACAAATGACGATGGTATCAACGCGCCGGGCCTCGAAATTCTGGAACGCATTGCCTGTCAGCTCGCTGAAGAGGTGTGGGTAGTAGCTCCGTTGCTTGATCAGAGCGGTACTTCGCATTCGTTGAGCCTGCACACGCCTCTGCGGCTCAGCTTCCACGGCAAGCGGCGTTTCGCGGTGACGGGCACTCCCGGCGACTGCGTGGCTATGGCATTAGGTCATTTGCTTAGCCACGACAGGCCTGACGTGATTTTATCAGGGGTCAACAAGGGCGCTAATCTTGGCGTCGAAACAGTTTTTTCGGGGACCGTCGGAGCGGCCATGACAGGTCTTTTGTTCGATATTCCCTCTATCGCGCTAAGTCAGGCAACCACCAAGAATATGCCCATCGCCTGGGAAGTCGCAGCCCGATATGGTCCAGGCGTCATTACCCAGCTGATGGACATGAGTTGGCCACGCGATGTCTGCCTGAACGTCAATTTCCCGGATCATCCATTGAACGCCGTGCGCCCTTTGAAGCTGACATGCCAGGGTGCGGGTCGCATGGACGGCGTGGCCGTCAGTTCAGCGTGTGACCCCAGGGGCATTGAATACTATTGGCTGAGTCTGGAACGACACCGAACGTGTGACCAGCCAGGTACTGAAACAGCCGGGCTGGCGGCTGGGCATATCACTGCAACCCCCTTGAAGTTTGAACGCACACATGACGACGCGCTTGCAGAAATGAAAAGACGTATTGCCTGATCACCAGCTTTATCGCTATCTGGAGTTTGCCAATGAGCATTTCGTTATTACGTGAACAGTTGACCCGGCTGAGCAAACGTCTTCGTCAAGAGGCACAGAATCATCCGGAAAGCTGGTCACAAATGTTGGTCCTGAGCGCCATTGACCGCATGAACGGCACTGCAACGCCCTCAAAAATCGCCCAAGCCGAGAACATGCAATCGTCGAATCTGGCCTCCCTACTGAGAGAACTGGACGCTCGCGAGCTGATCACACGCAGCCCGGACACGCAGGACAAACGCCGTACATGGATTGGTCTTTCAGAAAAAGGCAAAGCGATTTTGCAGACCAGCCGAGACCAGCGCGATCAGTGGCTTGGCGAAGCCATTGAAGCTTGCCTGACCGACGAGGAGCGCCAGCAACTGGAAGCTGCCGGAGCGATCATGGAAAAACTCAGTGCCTATCGGCAGTCGCCTGATAACTGAACGTCACCGGGATGGTTTGCACCGATTACATCAACTGAAATCGATTGTGGACGGGTATGTCATTGAAACTATCATGCAGTATCAAGCTGAAAAAACAGTCACGTTCGAGCGGTCTGTTACTGGGCGTTCTGCTGTCTGTCGCTGCGCACTGCAGTGCAGCGCAAATGGATACCCAGCCGTTCATACACCCGGGTTTGCTGCACTCGAAGTCCGACCTGGAGCGCGTGCGAACCAAGGTCGCTCAAAATGACCAACCCTGGCGTGCCGGCTGGCAAAAGCTTATCGACAACCGTCATGCGTCACTCGGCTGGAAGCCGAACCCTCAGGCTGTGGTTTATCGGGGAATGGACCACCAGCACAAGGAAAACTACAGCGCGTTATTCAATGATGTCGCAGCCGCCTACGCGCTGGCCTTGCGCTGGAAGATCTCGCATGACGATGCCTACGGAGCCAATGCAGTCGACATCCTGAATCAATGGTCTTCGACTCTGACATCGATCGAAGGCTCGGGCGACCGTTATCTTGCCTCTGGTCTGTATGGTTATCAGTTGGCAAATGCGGCAGAAATTCTGCGTGATTATCCTCATTGGGCACCGGCGGATTTTCGGCGTTTCCAGAGCATGATGCTGACGAAGTTCTATCCGATGAACCACGATTTTCTGGTCCATCACGATAACGCTCTGGTCGACCATCACTGGGCCAACTGGGACCTCGCGAACATGAACGCCATGCTGGCGATCGGCGTTTTGACGGATCGGCGCGACATTTACGATGAGGCTGTCAATTATTTCAAGACGGGTGCTGGCAATGGCTCCATGGGTCATGCCGTCTGGCACCTCTATAACCCTTTACTCGGTCAGGTGCAGGAAAGTGGCAGGGACCAGGCCCACACTATGCTGGACATCGCGTTGCTCGGATCATTTTGCCAGATGGCCTGGAATCAAGGAGACGACCTGTTTGGCTATGACAATAATCGTGTGCTGGCAGGCGCTGAATACGTGGCCCGTTATAACCTTGACCATGACGTACCCTTCACGCCGTATACCAACAGCATAGGCACGCAAAACGTTATCTCCGAGAAATTTCGAGGCGATGAGCGTCCGATCTGGGAGTTGCTTTACAACCATTATGTTGTGTTGAAACGCATCAAGGCGCCCAACGTTGAGTCGTTTGCCAGTCGTGTCAGGGTCGAGGGTGGCGGCGGTGACTACAGCCCCAACAGCGGAGGTTACGATCAGCTCGGATACGGCACGCTGATGTTCTCATTGGTGCGGTAACGTCGTATGAGGCGTGTTTGCAGGCATGCAGTCATGAGCGGATTGTGCTTGGGACGTAGCCTCAACCCACAAAAAAACCGACCTGTTCTGGTCGGTTTCTGGTACATCACTAAAACTTATGCACGTTTTTCCGGTTTTTATAGCTTGAAAAAATATGCATATAAATTAGCGAGTTAGACGGTTATTTCACGTGTTTTCAAAAAAACGGTACACAGGTTATCCACAAAATCACGCAGGCACCTTTTCTGTGTTCGTCGCGGGTGTGACGGGCGAGCCCATTGCTCGTTGTGTGTCTTCGTTCCAGGCCTGCACACGGTCATTCAAGGCTGCTATCGCGCGTGGGCCGGTACCTTCTGCGTACATCGGTTCGCCGATAACCACCTGGATGGTGCCGGGCTTCTTTGCCCAGCCGTCCCGAGGCCAGTATTTGCCTGCATTGTGGGCAACTGGCAGAACCGGCAAATCGGCATTGACCGCCAATGCCGTGCCGCCGCGCGAGAATTTGCCGACCTGGCCATAAGGGACACGTGTGCCTTCGGGGAAGATCAGTACCCATACACCGTCCTTGAGCAGTTCGTCACCCTTCTTGGCTATTTCCCTGAGTGCAGCCTTCGGGTTGTCGCGGTCAATCGCAATGGGGCGCAGCATCGCCATTGCCCAGCCGAAGAAAGGTACATAGAGAAGTTCTCGCTTGAGGACCTGGCTCAGCGGCTCGAAATACGCCGACAGAAAGAAGGTTTCCCATGTGCTCTGATGATTGGAAATGATCACGCAGGGTGTCTTCGGTACGTTTTCTGCTCCGGTCACTTCAACCTTGATGTTCAGAAATACGCGGGTCAGCCAGAGCGCGCAGCGGCACCAGTAGACGTTGATGAACCGATAGCGGGCTTTGAACGGCAGAAAAGGCGCAATGACAAAGCTCAATGTGCACCACAGTAGCGAGCTGGTGCCCAGCAACAGGTAAAAGAAGAAAGTCCTGATTGCCTGCATGATCGACATAGTTACGTTTACCGTACGGGCAGGTGCCCGCTCATTGAGCGTCCTGAACCTGACAGGTCAGCTGTTCAGTGAAGCGCTGGTGTGGATAAGTTCTGCGGCAACCGCCGCCAGATCGTCAAAAATCAGCGTGCCTTCAGGCACGTCGCCGTCCATCGTTCTATGGCCTTTGCCGGTCTTGACCAACACAGGTTGAGAATCGACGGCCAGTGCGGCCTGCAGGTCACCTTTGCTGTCGCCCACAAACCACAGGCCCTTGAGGTCTGCTGCGTAATGGCGAGCAATGGTCTTCAGCATGCCGGGCTTGGGTTTGCGGCATTCACAGCCCTCGTCCGGCCCGTGTGGGCAGTAGACGATCAGACCTACCTCGCCCCCCTGCTCGGCCACCAGTTCGCGCAAGCGCGCATGCATGGCGTCGAGGGTGGCCAGGTCGTAATAACCTCGGGCAATGCCGGACTGGTTGGTGGCGACTGCCACTGTCCAGCCGGCTTTGCTCAGATCTGCGATAGCCTTGATCGAACCCGGAATCGGCAACCACTCCTCCACCGATTTTATGTAAGCGTCGGAATCGTGATTGATCACACCGTCCCGGTCGAGTATCAGCAGCTTCAACGTCGACCCCTTGTCAGCCCAGCAGCGAGATATCGGCAACGCCGAGGAACAACCCGCGCAGACGCGACAGCAAGGCATAACGGTTAGCGCGCACTTTGGCGTCTTCCGCGTTGACCATCACTGCTTCAAAGAACGCATCGACAGGCTCACGCAGCATGGCCAGACGCGCCAGCGATTCGCTGTACTGACGCTCTGCTGCCATTGGTTGAACCGCATGGTCTGCCTGCTGAATTGCCGAGTACAGCGAGAACTCGTTGGCGTTGTCGAAGTACTTGGGCTCGACGGTCTGGGCAATGTTGCCCTCGGCCTTGCTCAGCAGGTTCGAGACGCGCTTGTTCACAGCGGCCAGCGCAGCAGCTTGCGGCAGTTTGCGGAACGCCTGAACCGCCTGGACACGCTGATCGAAATCCAGCGCCGAGGCAGGTTGCAGGGCACGCACCGAGAGGTACACCGCCACATCGACGCCTTCGTCTTCGTAACGCGCACGCAGGCGGTCGAAGATGAAGTCGAGTACCTGTTCCGCTAATCCTGCTGGCTTGATCTTCGTACCGAATTGCGTGACCGCGAATTTCACGGTGTCGACCAGGTTCAGGTCGAGCTTCTTCTCGATCAGGATACGCAGGATGCCCAGTGCCGCGCGACGCAGTGCATACGGGTCCTTGCTGCCGGTGGGTAGCATGCCGATACCGAAAATACCGACCAGCGTATCCAGTTTGTCGGCGATGGCGACGGCAGCGCCGGTCAGCGTAGTCGGCAGTTCGGCACCTGCACCGCGAGGCATGTACTGCTCGTTGAGCGCCAGCGCGACATCTTCTGCCTCGCCATCGGCTTTGGCGTAGTAGAAACCGGCAATGCCCTGCATTTCCGGGAACTCGCCGACCATCTCACTCGACAGGTCGCACTTGGACAACAGGCCAGCCCGCGCTGCGCGCTGCGCATCGCCGCCAATGCGTGGTGCGATGTAAGCCGCCAGCTTCGAAACGCGCTCGGCCTTGTCGTAGACGCTGCCCAGTTGGGCCTGAAACACGACGTTTTTCAGGCGATCGTTGAAGGTTTCCAGCTTCTGCTTCTTGTCCTGCTTGAAGAAGAACTCGGCATCGGTCAGGCGTGGACGAACCACCTTCTCGTTACCGGCGATGATCTGCGCAGGGTCCTTGCTCTCGATGTTGGCAACCGTAATGAAGCGCGGCAGCAGCTTGCCATCGACATCCAGCAGGCAGAAGTACTTCTGGTTGTCCTGCATGGTGGTAATCAGGGCTTCCTGCGGCACTTCGAGGAAGCGCTCTTCGAACGAACACACCAGCGGCACTGGCCACTCGACCAGACCGGCCACTTCATCCAGCAGGCTTGGCGGCACGATGGCGGTGCCTTCCTGTTGGGTTGCCAGTTCTTCGATGCGCTTGCTGATAATCTGGCGACGTTCGTTGAAGTCGGCCAGTACATGAGCGGCGCGCAGGTCACTGAGGTAGCCGGCAGGCGAGGAAATCCGTACGTCTTCCGGGTGGTGGAAGCGATGGCCGCGAGAATGACGCCCGGCGCTCTGGGCGAGGATCGTGCAATCAACGACCTGATCGCCGAACAGCATCACCAGCCATTGGGTCGGCCGCACGAACTCTTCCTTGCGAGCGCCCCAGCGCATGCGCTTGGCAATCGGCAGGTCGTTCAGCGAATCTTCGACAATGGTCGGCAGCAGAGACATCGTCGGCTTGCCGAGGATGGTCTGGCTATAACGCAGTTTCGGGCCGCTTTGATCGATTTCGCTCAGGTCGACGCCACACTTCTTGGCAAAGCCCAGGGCTGCCTGAGTCGGGTTGCCGTCGGCGTCGAACGCTGCCTGACGTGGTGGACCGTCGAGGTTGACGCTGCGGTCCGGTTGTTGCGTGGACAGTGCGGTGATCAGCACCGCCAGGCGACGCGGTGCGGCGTAGACCTGTTTGGCGCTGTACGTCAGGCCTGCGCCCTGCAAGCCTTTTTCAATGCCGGCCAGAAACGCCTCAGCCAGGGAAACCAGGGTCTTGGGTGGCAGTTCTTCAGTGCCCAGTTCGACCAGAAAATCTTGAGCACTCATTGCGCTGCCTCCAGCTTGGCCAACACTTCATCGCGTAGATCGGGCGGCGCCATCGGGAAGCCGAGACGGGCCCGGGCTTGCAGGTAGGCCTGAGCCACCGAGCGAGCCAGCGTGCGTACGCGCAGAATGTATTGCTGACGCGCGGTCACGGAAATAGCGCGACGGGCATCCAGCAGGTTGAAGGTGTGCGAAGCCTTGAGCACCATTTCGTAGCCCGGCAACGGCAGCTCCAGCTCGATCAGGCGCGCGGCTTCGCTTTCGTAGAAATCGAACAGCTCGAACAGTTTGTCGACGTTGGCGTGTTCGAAGTTGTAGGTCGACTGTTCCACTTCGTTTTGGTGGAACACGTCGCCGTAGGTCACTTTGCCGAACGGGCCGTCAGCCCAGACCAGGTCGTAAACCGAATCCACGCCTTGCTGGTACATCGCCAGACGTTCGAGGCCGTAGGTGATTTCGCCGGTAACCGGGTAGCACTCGATGCCGCCGACCTGCTGGAAGTAGGTGAACTGCGAGACTTCCATGCCGTTGAGCCAGATTTCCCAGCCCAGACCCCAGGCGCCCAGCGTCGGCGATTCCCAGTTGTCTTCGACGAAACGCACGTCATGCACCAGCGGGTCGAGGCCGATGTGCTTGAGCGAGCCCAGGTACAGCTCCTGGAAGTTGTCCGGGTTCGGCTTGAGAATCACCTGAAACTGATAGTAATGCTGCAGGCGGTTCGGGTTTTCGCCATAGCGGCCGTCAGTCGGGCGACGGCTTGGCTGTACGTAAGCGGCATTCCAGGTTTCCGGGCCTACGGCGCGCAGAAACGTGGCAGTGTGGAACGTGCCGGCGCCTACTTCCATATCGTAGGGCTGAAGTACCACGCAACCTTGTTCTGCCCAGTATTGCTGGAGGGCGAGGATCAAGTCTTGGAAGGTACGCACGGCTGGCGTAGGCTGGCTCACAAATTTCACCTGTGCTGGGCTGCGATTCAAAGAGCGGGAGTATACCCGATTCGGCCGCACGTCCACTCCTGGGAGCCCTATGACACGCTGCTTTTGGTGCAACGAAGACCCCCTGTACATCGCTTATCACGATCAGGAGTGGGGAGTGCCGCTGCGCGATGCGCAGAAGCTCTTCGAGTTGCTTTTGCTCGAAGGGTTCCAGGCGGGTCTGTCGTGGATCACGATTCTCAAGCGTCGGGCTCGTTATCGCGAGGTCTTGCATGGCTTCGATGTAGAACGGCTAGCGCAGTTGAGCGACGCTGAAATCGAAGCGTTGATGCTTGATCCGAGCATCATTCGCAACCGCCTCAAGCTCAAGGCCGTGCGCACCAATGCGCGCGCCTGGCTGGCGCTCGAAGACCCGGTCGGCCTGCTTTGGTCGTTTGTCGGTGGCGCGCCGAAGATCAATCATTTCAAGGACCGCAGCGAAGTACCGGCGATTACCGTCGAAGCCGAAGCAATGAGCAAGGCCCTGAAAAAATCCGGCTTCACGTTTGTCGGCCCGACCATCTGTTATGCCTACATGCAGGCCAGCGGCATGGTCATGGACCACACGGTCGATTGTGATCGATACGCGATATTGAGCCGCTGACGTTACACTACCCGCCTCGAGAATCTGGGAGTCATCTGTGGATAAGTTCAAAGGCGCCGTAATGGTCGGGGCGTTGCGATTGTTTGCGCTGTTGCCGTGGCGAGCCGTGCAATGGGTCGGCACTGCCATCGGCTGGCTGATGTGGAAACTGCCCAACCGCTCGCGGGAAGTGGCACGGATCAATCTGTCCAAGTGTTTCCCCGAGCTGAGCGAGCCCGAGCTGGAAAAGCTCGTCGGCCGCAGCCTGATGGACATCGGCAAGACGCTCACTGAAAGCGCCTGCGCGTGGATCTGGCCTGCGCAGAAATCGATCAACCTGGTGCGTGAAGTCGAAGGGCTCGACGTGCTCAAGGAAGCGCTGGCGTCTGGTAAAGGCGTGGTCGGCATCACCAGCCACCTGGGCAACTGGGAAGTGCTCAACCACTTCTATTGCAGCCAGTGCAAGCCGATCATTTTCTATCGCCCACCGAAGTTGAAGGCTGTGGATGATCTGTTGCGCAAGCAACGCGTACAGCTAGGCAACCGCGTGGCTGCGTCGACCAAGGAAGGCATTCTCAGCGTCATCAAGGAAGTACGCAAAGGTGGTTCGGTAGGCATCCCGGCCGATCCTGAGCCGGCAGAATCGGCCGGTATCTTCGTACCCTTCTGCGGCACTATGGCCCTGACCAGCAAGTTTGTGCCGAACATGCTGGCCGGTGGCAAGGCTGTTGGCGTATTCCTCCACGCCATGCGCCTGCCGGACGGTTCCGGTTACAAGGTAGTGCTCGAAGCGGCTCCCGAGGCCATGTATAGCACCGACACCGAAACCTCCGCAGCGGCGATGAGCAAAGTAGTCGAGAAATATGTGCGGGCGTACCCGAGCCAGTACATGTGGACCATGAAACGCTTCAAGAAACGCCCGGCAGGCGAAGCGCGCTGGTATTAGGAAGACAGGGACGCAGGGCATGGGCGCGATAGTGCCTTCCTTGCGGCCTTAACTGGCCGCCGCAATCAAGCCGCGTCGTTCCAGCGCAATCTGAGTGCTTTCCGGGTTCATCCGCACCAGGTTCACCGGGATGGATTTGGCTGCGGGTGTATTGCCGTGTCTGTCCCGATTCGCCAGCGGCAGCAGGCCATTGGTTTCGGGGTAGTACGCCGCGCAGCAACCCTGCGGCACATCGTACGGGATGACCTTGAAGCCAGCTGCACTGCGTGGCGTGATCGGGTCGAGGGCGGTCTGGAATTCGACATAATCCCCTGCCTTGAGGCCAAGGCGCTTGATGTCCTGTGGATTGAGCATCACCACCATGCGGTCGCCGTATATATCCCGGTAACGATCATCGTTGGAATACACCGTGGTGTTGAACTGGTCATGGCTGCGGATCGTCATCAACTGCAGATGATCAGCGCCCGGTGGTGTGTCGTCCTCATCGTAAACTCCTTCAGGAAAGAGGAAGTTGGCCTTGCCTGACTCGGTGTTCCACTTGTGCTCGCTGGCGTCATTGGGCAAGCGGAAGCCGCCGGGTTCGAGGATGCGCTGGTTGAAGTCATAAAACTGCTCGGGCAGCACTTCTTCGATCTTGTCGCGAATACGGGCGTAATCGTTCACATAGCTGTCCCAATCCACCTTGGGGTTGGGTGCAAGCGTCGCCTTGGCAATACCGGCGATGATCGCCACTTCAGAAATCAGGTCTTTCGAGGCAGGTTCCAGCATGCCGGTCGAGCCGTGCACCATCGACATCGAGTCTTCGACCGTAATGGTTTGCGCCACACCGTTCTGCATGTCCAGTTCCGAGCGGGCTACGCACGGCAGCAGAAACGCTTTGCGGCCATGTACCGTTGCACTGCGGTTGAGTTTAGTGTTGACTAGCACGGTCATTTTCAAGCGGCTGACGGTCGGGCAGATGACATCGGTGTCCGGAATGGCACGGAAGAAGTTGCCGCCCATGGAAATGAACGCTTCCACTTCGCCACGCAACAAGGCCTCGCAGGTATCGGCCACAGCGTGCCCTTTTTTTCGGGATGCTTCGAAACCGAATACCTTGCTCATGCTGGCCAGAAACGGTTCGCCGGCTTTTTCGAAGATGCCCATGGTCCGGTCGCCCTGCACATTGGAGTGGCCGCGAATGGGACAAGCGCCTGCGCCCAGCTTGCCGATGTTGCCGCGTAACAGCAGCAAATTGATGATCTGCTGCATCGCGTCGCCACCGCGCTTGTGCTGAGTTATGCCCATGCCCCAGCAACAGATTACCCGCTCCGAACGCATGTAGACCGCCGCCACATCCTCCAGGGCCTGACGCGTCAGGCCCGAATGACGCTCGATGATTTCCCACGGCAGCTGTCGGCAGTAATCGGCGAAATGCTCAAGGCCGTGGGTGTGTTCTTCAATGAAAGCTACATCAAGCACACGTGGCAGCCCTTCACGCTGAGCCGCATCGTCCGCTTCGATAACCAATTTGCAGACGCCCTGCAGGGCAATCATGTCGCCGCCGATTCTGACCTGATGGTATTGAGAGCTGATCTTCACTCCGCCGCGACTGAGCATGTCGCGCGGGTCCTGTGGTGCTGCAAAACGCACCAGGGCTTTTTCGCGCAAGGGGTTGAACGAGATGATGCTCGCGCCACGGCGTGCGGCGGCGCGCAGCTCGGACATCATGCGCGGGCTGTTGGTCCCGGGGTTCTGACCAATGATGAAAATGGCGTCGGCGCTCTCGAAGTCTTCCAGCGTTGTGGTGCCTTTGCCAACTCCGATCGATTCGGGCAGCGCCGACGTGGTGGTCTCATGGCACATGTTCGAGCAGTCAGGGAAATTGGCCATGCCATACAGGCGGCCAAACAGCTGATAGAGAAATGCGGCTTCATTCGACGTGCGTCCCGAGGTGTACAGCTCCAATTTCCAAGGGTCGCTCAGATGGCGCAGCTCTTCGCCGATCTCGGCGAACGCTTCGTCCCAACTGACAGGCAGGTATTTGTCACTGGCGGCGTCGTAGCGCATCGGCTGAGCAATACGGCCTTGTTTCTCCAGGTCGTGGTCGCTCCATGTGGCCAGTTCGCTAACCGTATGCAGAGCGAAAAAGTCTGGTGTGACACGTTTTTTGGTCGTTTCCCAGGCCAGTGCCTTGGCACCGTTCTCACAGTATTCAAACGTGTGCGGTTTCTTCGGATCCGGCCAGGAACAGCTGGGGCAATCGAAGCCACCGGGTTTGTTCATGGACAGCAGCGTTCGGTTGCCCTTGAGCAAAACATGTTGGTGCAACAGGTGTTTGTTGACTGCACTGAGCGCAGGCCAGCCGCCAGCGGCAGAGCCGTCGGTCTGTGAGCCTTGAAGCGGGGCCTGGGAATCTTCGGATTGAGACATTGAGCGTGTTTTCTCCCTGATAAAGGCCAGTGAAGGCATTTGTGCGCGTGTGTCTGTGATGCACGCGCCCAGAGAGAATTCGCCTTGATCGACGAGCGTCACCGACCAGACGCATCGGCAGGAGGTTCAGTCAGGATGGCAAGCTGTTCAGAAAAAACTCAGGCCCACCTGGAACAGCCGCTCTACATCACGAATGCACTTTTTATCCACAAGAAACATGATGACGTGGTCACCTGACTCGATCACGGTGACATCGTGAGCGATCAACACCTGATCATCGCGGATGACTGCACCGATTGCAGTACCGGTCGGCAGGTTGATGTCCCTGATGGCGCGACCGACCACCTTGCTGGAACTGGTATCACCATGCGCGACAATCTCGATGGCCTCTGCCGCGCCGCGGCGCAGCGAGTGGACGCTGACGATATCGCCGCGTCGCACGTGGGCCAGCAGCGTGCCGATGGTTGCCAGTTGCGGGCTGATCGCAACGTCGATCTCGCCGCCTTGTACCAGGTCGACATAAGCGGCGTTGTTGATCAGCGTCATCACTTTGCGCGCGCCCATTCGCTTGGCCAGCAGCGACGACATGATGTTGGCTTCATCGTCGTTGGTCAGGGCCAGGAACAGATCGGTGTTGGCGATGTTTTCTTCCAGCAGCAAGTCGCGATCCGAGGAACTGCCCTGTAGCACCACAGTACTGTCGAGGTTCTCCGACAGGTAGCGACAACGCGCCGGGTTCACTTCGATGATCTTGACCTGGTAGCGGCTTTCAATGGCTTCGGCCAGACGCTCGCCGATATTGCCGCCGCCTGCGATGACAATGCGTTTGTAGTTTTCGTCGAGGCGCCGCAATTCGCCCATTACGGCACGAATATGAGCTTTGGCGGCGATGAAAAACACTTCGTCGTCGGCTTCGATGACCGTATCGCCTCTAGGCAGAATGGCACGATCACGTCGGTAAATAGCGGCGATCCGTGTATCGACGTCAGGCATATGCGCCCGCAATTGGCGCAGTTGCTGCCCGACCAGTGGCCCGCCGTAATAGGCTTTGACCGCTACCAGCTGCGCCTTGCCGCCGGCAAAGTCGATGACCTGCAGCGCACTGGGGTATTCGATCAGGCGTTTGATGTAGTTGGTAACCACTTGTTCCGGACTGATCAGCACGTCGACCGGAATCGCCTTTTTATCGAACAGGTCGGCACGCGTCAGGTAAGCCGCTTCGCGGATTCGGGCGATCTTGGTCGGCGTTTGAAACAGTGTGTGGGCCACCTGACAGGCGATCATGTTGGCTTCGTCGCTGCTGGTCACCGCGACCAGCATGTCGGCGTCATCCGCACCGGCCTGGCGCAGCACTGCTGGATACGAGCCTTTGCCCTGCACCGTGCGGATGTCCAGGCGGTCGCCCAGCGCGCGCAACCGGTCGCCGTCGATGTCGACCACAGTGATGTCGTTGGCTTCGCCCGCCAGGTGCTCGGCCAGCGTACCGCCTACCTGACCTGCACCCAGAATGATGATTTTCAACTGTTCACTCCCGCGACGCTGCGATCTTGATCAGTTTGGCGTAGTAGAAACCGTCATGACCACCCTGTTGGGCCAGCAACTGGCGACCGTGCGGTTGCTTGATGCCGGCAGGCGGCTGCCCAGCCTGCCCCGCGATGTCCAGTTCTCTGGCCCCGGATGTACGGGCCAGAAACGCCTCGATGACCTCGGTGTTTTCAGTCGGCAGCGTCGAGCAGGTCGCGTATACCAACATGCCGCCTACCTGCAGCGTAGGCCACAACGCGTCGAGCAGTTCGCCCTGCAAGGAGGCGAGCGCGGCGATATCGTCGAGTTGCCGAGTGAGTTTGATGTCCGGGTGGCGGCGGATAACGCCGGTGGCCGAACAAGGGGCGTCGAGCAGAATGCGCTGGAACGGTTTGCCATCCCACCAGGTTGCAGTGTCACGGGCGTCGGCAGCGATCAGTTCGGCGTTCAGGCCCAGGCGGTCGAGGTTTTCACGCACGCGCACCAGACGCTTGGCCTCAAGGTCCACTGCCACCACGCCGCCCAGTTGCGGCTGGGCTTCAAGCAAGTGACAGGTCTTGCCGCCGGGCGCGCAGCAAGCGTCGAGCACCCGTTGGCCGGGTGCCAGCTCCAGCAAGTCGGCAGCCAGTTGCGCGGCTTCATCCTGAACACTGATCCAGCCTTCGGCAAAACCTGGCAGTGAGCGCACGTCACATGGCTCTGCCAGCACAATGCCGTCCTGGCTGAACGTACACGCGCTCGCTTCCAGGCCGGCTGTCCTCAGCCGCTCGAGGTAGTGGTCCCGACTGTCATGGCGGCGGTTGACCCTCAGGATCATCGGCGGATGGGCGTTGTTGGCCGCGCAAATGGCTTCCCACTGTTCCGGCCATGCCGCTTTCAAGGCTTTTTGCAGCCAGCGCGGGTGAGCGGTGCGCACCACCGGGTCGTGTTCCAGCTCTATCAGCAGTGCTTCGCCATCACGTTGAGCATTGCGCAGTACGGCATTGAGCAGGCCTTTGGCCCAAGGCTTTTTCAATTTGTCTGCGCAGCCCACGGTTTCGCCAATGGCGGCATGGGGCGGGATGCGGCTGTAGAACAGCTGATAAAGGCCGACCAGCAATAACGCCTCAACGTCGGCGTCGGCTGCCTTGAACGGCTTTTGCAACAATTTGGCTGCCAGTGCCGACAGGCGCGGTTGCCAGCGCGCTGTACCGAACGCCAGATCTTGGGTCAGGCCGCGATCACGCAGTTCGACCTTGTCCAGTTGGGTCGGCAGCGAGCTGTTCAGCGACGCCTTGCCGCTGAGTACGGCAGCCAGGGCCTTGGCGGCGGCCAGACGCGGGTTCATTGGCCGAGTACCGTACCGATGGCGAACTTCTCGCGGCGGCTATTGAACAGATCAGTGAAGTTCAGAGGCTTGCCACCCGGCAGTTGCAGACGAGTGAGGCGCAGCGCGTTCTGGCCGCAGGCGACGATCAGGCCTTCCTTGCTGGCGCTGAGGATCGTCCCCGGCGCGCCCTGCCCTTCAGCCAGATCGGCCGCCAGTACTTTCAGGGTTTCTTCGTTCAGGGTGCTGTGGCAGATCGGCCAAGGGTTGAAGGCTCGCACCAGACGCTCCAGTTCATCGGCTGGACGGCTCCAGTCGATCCGGGCTTCGTCCTTGTTCAACTTATGAGCATAGTTGGCCAGGCTGTCGTCCTGAACCTCTCCGATCAGCGAACCTTCCGCCAAGCCGGAAATAGCCTGTAATACAGCTGGCGGGCCCAGTTCGGCCAGGCGGTCATGCAACGTGCCGCCGGTGTCCTGTGCAGTGATTGGCGTCACTGCCTTGAGCAGCATTGGCCCGGTGTCCAGGCCAGCTTCCATGCGCATCACGGTCACGCCACTCTCGGCATCACCAGCCTGCACGGCGCGCTGGATCGGCGCCGCGCCGCGCCAGCGTGGCAGCAGCGACGCATGGCTGTTGATGCAACCCAGACGCGGAATATCCAGCACCACCTGCGGCAGGATCAAACCGTAGGCGACCACCACCATCAGGTCAGGGCTGAGCGCTGCCAGCTCGGCCTGTGCTGCAGGATCGCGCAGGGTAGGCGGTTGCATCACGGGGATGTCATGTTGCAGCGCCAGTTGCTTGACCGGGCTTGGCATCAGCTTTTGTCCGCGACCGGCCGGGCGATCAGGCTGGGTGTACACGGCCACGATCTGGTGAGCGCTGTCGAGCAGGGCCTTGAGGTGTTCGGCGGCAAATTCCGGAGTGCCGGCGAAGACGATGCGCAGTGGCTCAGTCATGGAGTTCTCGTTCTTGAAAACAAAAAGGCCTCTACAGGCCTTTTAGGGGTAACAACGGATCAAGCGTTGAGCTTGTGCTGTTTTTCGAGCTTTTTCTTGATCCGGTCACGCTTGAGGTTGGAGAGGTAATCGACGAACAGCTTGCCGTTCAGGTGATCACACTCGTGCTGGATACAGATGGCAAGCAGGCCTTCAGCAACCATTTCATAAGGCTTGCCGTCGCGGTCAAGGGCCTTGACGCGGACTTTCTGCGGACGGTCGACGTTTTCGTAGAAACCTGGCACTGACAGGCAGCCTTCCTGATACTGATCCATTTCGTCGGTCAGTTTTTCGATTTCAGGGTTGATGAAGACCATCGGTTCGCTGCGGTCTTCACTCAGGTCCATCACAACCACACGTTTGTGAACGTTGACCTGCGTGGCCGCGAGGCCGATGCCAGGCGCTTCGTACATGGTTTCAAACATGTCGTCGACCAACTGGCGAATGCCTTCGTCTACCATCGCTACAGGTTTGGCGAGGGTGCGCAGGCGCGAATCGGGAAATTCGAGGATGTTTAGGATGGCCATATACGTAAGAGCTGCACTGTTAAGGTAAAGTCGATGTCGGGTGCCAGGCTCGGGAATTCAAGGCGGGCAGCCCAGGACAGGACTCTAGGGTTCGCGTGAGGCAACATGATAAAGGGATTCACCGCATGAGGAAATCACTACTCGCCCTGCTGCTGCTGACCGCCAGCGGTCTTGCGCAGGCGCAAGTGCAACTCAGGGAAGGCTATCCGCAGAGCTACACTGTCGTGGCCGGGGACACGCTTTGGGATATTTCCGGCAAGTTCTTGCGCCAACCGTGGCAATGGCGCGAGATCTGGCGGGCCAACCCACAGGTTCGCGACCCTGACCTTATCTATCCAGGCGATACCCTGGCACTGACCTGGGTGGACGGTCAGCCACGGGTAACGCTCAATCGCGGCGAGTCGCGCGGCACTATAAAATTGTCACCGCATGTACGCAGCACGCCGATGGTCCAGGCCATTCCGAGCATACCCCTGGGCGCGATCAACGCTTTTTTGATCAGCAACCGCATCGTCGACAGTGCCGAGCAGTTCGATAAGGCACCCTACATCGTCGCAGGCAATGCCGAGCGCGTGCTCAGCGGCGCCGGTGATCGAGCGTATGCGCGCGGCTGGCTGGACCCGTCGCATAGCGTTTATGGCATCTTTCGGCAGGGCAAGATCTACACCGACCCGCAGACCAAAGAAGTGCTGGGGATCAACGCCGACGACGTTGGCAGCGCCGAAGTAGTTGCCACTGAAGGCGACATCTCGACCCTGACCTTGCAGCGTTCCACTCAGGAAGTGCGTCTGGGTGACCGCCTGTTTGCCAGCGAAGAACGTTCGATCAACTCGACGTTTCTGCCCAGCGCCCCGCAGACCCCCATAGATGGTTTGATTCTGGATGTGCCGCGCGGCGTGACCCAAGTCGGCGTGCTGGATGTCGTCACCCTCAACAAAGGCAAACGTGACGGCCTGACTGAAGGCAACGTACTCGCGATCTACAAGACCAGCGAAACGGTACGCGACCGAATCACAGGCGATCTTGTGAAAATCCCCGACGAACGGGCGGGCTTGCTGATGGTTTTCCGCACGTACGACAAGCTTAGTTACGCCTTGGTCCTGCAAGCCAATCGATCTTTGGCCATCATGGACAAGGTTCGCAACCCGTAAAGCCGTGTTCAGTATCGACACGTATTTGCCTGACGAACCAGGTACTTATCAAATTGTTGTCAACAGAGTTATCCACAGGTTTGTGCATCATCTGAGATGCACAATGGATCAGGGACGATCTCATGCCATTGTTCGAAAACGCCCTCTCTTCGCCCGCAGAGCTGGAAGCCCGTTTGCGTATACACCGCCTGCCTGAGGTAGGGCCGAAGCGCTTTTCCAGGCTCATCGATGCATTCGGCTCGGCCTCCTCGGCCTTGAGCGCGCCCGCCAGCGCGTGGCGGGCGTTGGGTATACCGAGCGCGTGTGCCGAAGCCCGTCGTGATGCCTCGGTGCGTGACGGCGCCAGTGCAGCTTTGGCCTGGCTAGAGCGTCCGGGCCAGCATTTACTGATGTGGGACGACCCTTGCTACCCCGCCTTACTGGCCGAGATCGCCGACCCGCCGCCGCTAATCTTCGTCGCCGGCGACCCTTCGATCCTGGAGCGCCCGCAGCTGGGCATGGTTGGCAGTCGCCGCGCATCGCGGCCCGGACTGGACACCGCCACGGCATTTGCACGCAGCCTCGCGGGCGCCGGTTTTGTGATCACCAGCGGTCTGGCTCGCGGCATTGACGGCGCCGCGCATCAGGGCGCGCTGGATGTCGACGGGCTTACAATCGGAGTGCTCGGCACAGGGCTCGAGAAACTTTATCCACAGCAGCATCGTGCGCTTGCAGACCGGATGGCAGCGCAGGGCGGCGCAGTGATTTCCGAGTTCCCGCTGGACGCCGGGCCGCAGGCCAGCAACTTCCCGCGGCGCAACCGGATCATCAGCGGCCTGTCGCTCGGCGTGCTGGTAGTCGAGGCCAGCCTAGCCAGCGGTTCGTTGATTACCGCACGACTGGCAGCCGAGCATGGCCGAGAGGTTTATGCGATTCCGGGCTCGATCCACCATCCGGGCGCGAAGGGTTGCCATCAATTGATACGCGATGGCGCAACGCTGGTCGAGACTGTCGACCACATACTTGAAGGCTTGCAACACTGGAGGAGCATGGCGCCCAGTGTTGCCCCCGAGCCTGTTAGAGCAGCGCCCTGCAACCATCCATTGCTGGCCCTGCTGCATGCCGCGCCACACACCAGCGAAGGGCTGTCGGTGTCCAGCGGCTGGCCGTTGCCCAAGGTCTTGGCGGGCCTGACTGAACTGGAACTGGACGGAAGGATAAGCAGTGAAGCGGGACGATGGTTCGCCAGAGCGCCCTGAGGTTAAACTGCTGCCAGGATTTAGCGGAGAGACAAACAATGGTCAGCAGTTGGCGCGTGCAACAAGCCGCTCAGGATATTCGAGCCGGTGCCGTGATTGCCTACCCGACCGAAGCAGTCTGGGGGCTGGGGTGTGATCCCTGGGATGAGGAAGCGGTTTATCGTCTGTTGGCGATCAAGTCGCGGCCTGTGGAAAAGGGCCTAATCCTGATTGCGGATAACATTCGTCAGTTCGACTTTTTGTTCGAAGACTTTCCCGAACTGTGGCTCGACCGCATGGCCAGCACCTGGCCGGGGCCCAATACATGGCTGGTGCCGCATCAGAACCTGCTACCCGAGTGGATTACCGGCATTCACGAAACCGTGGCGCTGCGTGTCACCGATCACCCTACCGTGCGCGAGTTGTGTGCGTTGGTCGGCCCGCTGATTTCCACATCGGCCAACCCGGCAGGTCGCCCGGCTGCGCGTTCGCGGTTGCGCGTCGAGCAGTACTTTCGCGGGCAGATCGACGGCGTACTCGGCGGCAGCCTGGGCGGCCGCCGAAACCCCAGCGTGATCCGTGATATCGCAACCGGCCAGGTGATGCGCGCTGGCTGACGCTCGTTCAAGGAATCAGGATGGTCGAGCCGGTGGTGCGCCGCGCCGAGAGCTCGGTCTGTGCCTTGGCGGCATCCTTCAACGCGTACTGCTGAATGTCATCGACCTTGAGCTTGCCGCTGGCGAGCATGTCGAACAGCTCGTCAGCCATGGTCTGCAGGTTCTGCGCATTGTTGGCGTAGGTGGCCAATGTAGGGCGGGTCACGTACACCGAGCCCTTCTGCGCCAGAATGCCCAGATTCACGCCGGATACCGGCCCTGATGCATTGCCGAAACTCACCACCAGCCCTCGCGGTGCCACGCTGTCGAGCGACGTCAGCCAGGTGTCCTGCCCCACGCCGTCGTAGACCACCGGGCATTTCTTGCCGTCGGTCAGCTCCAGCACGCGCTTGGCGACATCTTCATGGCTGTAATCGATAGTCGCCCAGGCACCGAGCGCCTTGGCGTGTGCAGCCTTCTCCGGCGAACTGACCGTGCCGATCAGCTTGGCGCCCAACGCCTTGGCCCATTGGCAGGCCAGCGAGCCGACACCGCCTGCGGCGGCATGAAACAGAATGATCTCGCCCGGCTTCACCTGATACGTCTGGCGCAACAGGTATTGCACGGTCAGGCCCTTGAGCATCAGCGCAGCGGCCTGCTCGAAACTCACCGAGTCGGCCAGCTTGACCAGATTCGCCTCGGGCAGCACATGCACTTCGCTGTACGCGCCCAGAGGGCCGGTGCCATAGGCAACCCGGTCACCTGCCTTGAAGCGCGTTACCTCATTGCCCACTGCCTCGACCACCCCGGCCCCTTCGGCACCAAGACCGGATGGCAGAAACGGCGCCGGATAAAGCCCGCTGCGGTAATAGGTATCGATAAAATTCAGGCCAATCGCCTTGTTGCGCACAACAACCGCCTGCGGCCCCGGAGCCTCCGGCTCGAAATCGACATATTCAAGAACCTCGGGTCCTCCGACCATGCTGAACTGGATACGCTTTGCCATGTGCTCTCTCCTTGATGGTTAAAAGGCTGCCAAGGCACCCATCGGACTCTTTCCCCCGGCCTTCGTCAACTGCCAGCCCGCGCTGCCGATGGTATGCTACGCGCCAATTTGCCTGCGCCCCTTCTGTTCCGGGGCCAGCCGTTTGACGTCAGCCGTAAGGGATCCTCATGAGTACCCGTACCGAGGCCGTAAAAGCCTACCTGCTCGACCTGCAAGACCGTATCTGCACCGCGCTTGAACAGGAAGATGGCAACGCACACTTTGTGGAAGATGCCTGGACACGTCCGGCAGGCGGCGGTGGTCGCACGCGAGTGATCGAGAATGGCGCGGTCATCGAGAAAGGCGGCGTCAACTTTTCCCATGTATTTGGCAGCAACCTGCCGCCGTCGGCAAGTGCGCATCGGCCGGAGCTGGCCGGGCGTGGTTTCGAGGCACTGGGCGTGTCGCTGGTGATCCATCCGCATAACCCGCATGTGCCCACCTCTCACGCCAACGTACGGTTTTTCATTGCCGAGAAAGAAGGTGAAGAGGCCGTTTGGTGGTTCGGTGGCGGTTTCGACCTGACGCCTTACTACGGCGTCGAGGAAGATTGCGTGCATTGGCACCGGGTTGCCGAGCGTGCCTGTGCGCCCTTCGGCGATGATGTCTACCCGCGCTACAAAGCATGGTGCGACAGCTACTTCCACCTCAAGCATCGCGACGAGCCAAGGGGTATTGGCGGTCTGTTTTTCGATGACGTGAACCAGTGGGATTTCGACACCAGCTTCGCGTTCATTCGCGCCATCGGTGATGCATTTATCAATGCCTACCTGCCGATTGTGCGGCGTCGCAAGGCTGCGGCTTATACCGTGCAGCAACGCGAGTTTCAGGAGTTCCGTCGCGGGCGCTACGTCGAGTTCAACCTGGTGTATGACCGTGGCACGTTGTTCGGTCTGCAATCGGGTGGCCGTACCGAATCGATCCTGATGTCTCTGCCGCCGCAGGTTCGCTGGGGCTATGACTGGAAAGCCGCGCCGGGCAGCGAAGAGGCGCGCCTGACCGAGTATTTCCTGACTGATCGCGACTGGTTGGCAGAAAACTGATGGACCAGTACGTCGTCTTCGGTCATCCAATCGGTCACAGCAAGTCGCCTTTGATCCACCGTTTGTTTGCCGAGCAAACCGGACAATCGCTGGATTACCGCGCTTCGCTGGCGCCGCTGGATGATTTCACCGTGTTCGCCAAGGCGTTTTTCCAGATCGGGCGCGGCGCCAATGTGACGGTGCCGTTCAAGGAAGAGGCGTATCGTCTGGCCGACAGCCTGACCGAGCGAGGCCAGCGTGCGGGAGCGGTCAATACACTGAGCAAACTCGATGACGGCACGCTGCTGGGTGACAACACCGACGGCGCCGGGTTGGTGCGTGATCTGACAGTAAATTGTGGAGTTGAGCTGCGCGGTCGGCGCGTTCTGTTGCTTGGCGCTGGCGGCGCCGTTCGTGGGGCGCTGGAGCCGTTGCTGGCGGAACAGCCCGCTGTGCTGGTGATCGCCAATCGTACCGTCGAGAAAGCCGAGCGACTGGCTGAGGAGTTTGCTGATCTCGGTCCGGTGTTTGCCAGCAGCTTTGACTGGCTGGAAGAGCCGGTGGACCTGATCATCAACGCTACATCCGCCAGCTTGGCCGGGGAGCTGCCGCCTGTTTCCCCGAACCTTGTCCAGCCCGGCGCGACCTTTTGCTACGACATGATGTATGGCAAAGAGCCTACCGCTTTCTGCCGCTGGGCTAGCGAACATGGCGCAGCGCAGTCGGTTGATGGGCTGGGGATGCTGGTTGAGCAGGCGGCAGAAGCCTTCCTGTTGTGGCGTGGCGTGCGGCCGGATTCGGCACCGGTGCTGGCGGAGTTGCGCAGGTTGCTGGCGCAATGACTGTCGTGCCAATGCTCTGCGTTATACGCAAGCCCTGATAAGCCCGTAGATTTGGCTTCTGCCCGGAGGCCGTGGAAGCGGACCGGGCGACGCTTCG
>NZ_LJRO01000123.1 GCF_001401155.1 Pseudomonas tremae | reverse complement strand
GTTCACATTAACGGGCGTGCTGGCGCTATCAGCGCGTTCTGGGCGGCGTTGGCTGCGGGTGCATGACTGCGCGCTGCCGTTCCTGTTGCAGAAAACCCATGATGATCGGTGCCACGGCTTCGGCACGCGTGATCAGGAACAAATGCCCGTCATCGATGATGTGTAGCTGGGCATTGGGTATTCGCCAGGCCAACAGGCGCATATTCACCAGCGGAATCAGCGGGTCGTCATCACCGGCCAGAACCAGGGTCGGCTGGTGAACCTTGTGCAGCCAGTGAATGCTGGTCCAGCCCATGCCCGCGAACAATTGCCAGTAATAGCCCAGCTT
Source organism: Pseudomonas tremae (assembly GCF_001401155.1). Lineage (GTDB taxonomy): Bacteria > Pseudomonadota > Gammaproteobacteria > Pseudomonadales > Pseudomonadaceae > Aquipseudomonas > Aquipseudomonas tremae. Next base: position 8 of record NZ_LJRO01000123.1, on the reverse strand, counting down.
GCCGGACG
>NZ_LJRO01000139.1 GCF_001401155.1 Pseudomonas tremae | reverse complement strand
AACCAGACCATCTATGACGATGTGATCAAACTGCTGCGCGAGATGAAACCTCACGCCCAGTTCATCTTCGCTACCCACAACGCCAACTTCCCAGTGCTGGGTGACGCAGAGCAGGTGCACGCCTTTCAGTACCAAGACGAGAAGGTCGCCAATTCAAGCGGTAGCATCGATGCCCTTCCGGTGCAGGAGGCCATCATCAACATTATGGAAGGAGGCCAGGAAGCCTTCAACCGCCGTAAAGAGGTTTACAATTTATGGAAACTACAGAGCTGATCGACGTCATCAGTCGAGGCGAGGACAGCCGCCAGCAATTCAAAGCTGACATGACCAATGCCGATGCGTTGGCCGCCGAGATCGTTGCTTTTAGCAACACCGCTGG
>NZ_LJRO01000489.1 GCF_001401155.1 Pseudomonas tremae | reverse complement strand
AGAACCGAATCCGTCCAAAAGGCCACACAACGCGACACTTTTAATGAAAATTTGGTGGCTACATAACTTCAGCGTCAGCGGTCAAAAACCTCTTTAAGGCAACGCTGCAAAAATAGCCAACCGCTCAGCAGGCCCGGCAAGAGGCTGGCTCGCTCATTACACAGCCGCGCAGAGACATCACTGCAGTTCGAACGCGAGGCGTGAGCGGCCAAACGGCACCTTGGCTGGACGCGCCACTGAGGCGGCCCTGTTGGATGAGCGGATCCTCGCTCAAATATCAGCGTCGGTACGAAGATCAGGTGCAAGAGCTAAAGGTCGTATTGCGTCAGCAAACAACGCCTTGACCGCCAAGAACCACGGCCCAGTGCAACTCAACCGTGACAACGACTACATTCGGATGGACTAATTGCAGGCATGAGAATCCCCAACGTCAATCTAAACGCATTGAGCACAAACCGGTCTTTCAGTGAAGAGGACCAGCTCAAGCGGACCGGGGATCAGCCGGAAGCCAGTACCGGCACCAGTTGCAATGAGCGGCAGCCGGCCAAACGGCGACGGGTGGAGCAGGATGAACCTGGAGCCGGTGGCCGCGCACGGGACAGGGACGCTCGGCAACAGCCTACCATTCACGCGCACTTGCGCAACGATATCACCGACCGACATCGTACCAAGTCCGAGCGGCCCCATGACAGAGCGCCCGCTGACGTCAGTGCATCGTCATCGCATCGTAGGCCACAAAGAACAACGCATGGCTGGGAGGCGCGCTTGGCCGAACACACGTTCGACCGGGCGGCAGGAAAACGACCTCGGGAAGAGCGAGAGCCGTATCGGCAGCCAAAGCGGCCAATGCATGACTTGGAGTGGACGGCGGCGGATCTTCACCAGGCCGAACATCAGCTCGATCCAGCTGCAAAAGAGCAGCTGCAGGAACAGCGAGAGCAGTATCGGAAATGGCTGAGTGCCCCCAGCCGAGTGCCTCAGAACCACAATGCTCGCTTGTGCGTGTCGGTGGCAAAGGAAAACGCGCTGGCGCGTCACATCGGTTGCGGGCTGGCGCTGCCTTTCCTGGATGAGAGCGTCAACGCGCAAACCAATGCGCAGTGGCTCGACAAATACCTTCTGATGATTGCCAGTGCAAGGCGCGCCACAGGGGCAGGCGTAACGCATAGCGAGCTCGATCGTTGCAAGGAGGTTGCGGCGCAGTATCTCTGCAAGACCAAGTGGTTTGACGGTGCATCGCTGACGCAGCTGGCCCATGTGGGCAACAAGCTGAGCAAGCATCCGAACCAGCAAGCGTGCATGGATGCAATCGCGTGGATCGCCGGACAGCTCAATCAGGCAGATGATTTATCGGGACTGGATGGCCGCCACTCAGTCCTACTCCTGAACGCCTTCGCCAAGAACTTCAACAGCGGCAGGTGTGAACGCGCGGTGGCTCGTCTGGCACGTCACCTGCAACGTAACCACCCTGCCCGGTCGTCGCTGGACGCGCAGAACATCGGCCTGGCACTTAATGCATTCAGCAAGTGGCCCGACAATCCAGACTGCCAATCCATGGCGTACTTGCTTGCTGATATGCTCGCCAGCAACAGACGCTTGCGTCATGCGATGGATGGGCAGAGCGTCGCGAACGCGCTCAACGCCCTGAG
>NZ_LJRO01000140.1 GCF_001401155.1 Pseudomonas tremae | reverse complement strand
ACGCATCTCCAGTGAAATGAGTGGGAAGAGCCCGTCCCTGGACTCGTGTCAGATCAGTCCCTGGTAGGGAAAAGACCCTGCAGGGCGATACTGAAGTTCACCACCAGGAACGGGTTCATGCTGTCGATAGGCAGGCTGCCTCCGACGGGCTGCATGGTTCCGGTGATGGCGGTACTGACGCCCTTCTGCACGACAGGTGCGGTGCCTGCATTGGGCGAAAAGATATTGGCGGAGGTCGGTCCGCTAGTGGAAGCGCCTATGAACGCATTGTCTGTGGTGGGCGCGATGGTCGCCCCGGTCACTGCCGGGTTGGCCAATGTGATGGTGGTGTTTGCGGTAAGCGTGCTCATC
>NZ_LJRO01000411.1 GCF_001401155.1 Pseudomonas tremae | reverse complement strand
CGCCAAGGTCAACGAGGTGTACGCCGAATACTTCGCGGGCGAGAAACCGGCCCGTTACTGCATCCAGTGCGGCCTGGTGAAACCCGAGGCCCTGATCGAGATCGCCAGCATCGCCCACATTGGCTGAGCACTGACTTAAAAACCTACCTGACGCCCACCCGGAGAGCGTGCATGTTTCATGAAATTCATCGATGTCAGCATGCCGATGCGCCCCTGTTGGTGCTCAGTTCCGGGTTGGGCGGATCCAGCCGTTACTGGGCGGATGACCTGGCGGCGCTGACCCGCGACCATGACGTACTGGTCTACGATCATGCCGGGACTGGACGCAGCCCTGCGGATTTGCCGGCAGACTATTCGATCCGCCATATGGCCATGGAATTGCTGACCCTGCTCGACTCGCTCGATATCCAGCGTTGCCATTTCATGGGTCATGCGCTGAGCGGGCTGGTGGGTCTGGAGATTGCGCTGTTGCGCCCCGAATTGTTGCAAAGTCAGGTGCTGATCAATGCGTGGAGCAGCCCCAACCCACACAGCGCGCGCTGCTTTTCAATGCGCAAAAAACTGTTGTTGAACAGCGGGCCGGACGCCTACGTGCAGGCGCAGGCACTGTTTCTGTACCCGGCAGACTGGATCGCCGCCAACGGTGCCCGGCTGG
>NZ_LJRO01000138.1 GCF_001401155.1 Pseudomonas tremae | reverse complement strand
ACAGAGGGCGTCAACCGTTATTTTCAAAAACCTGCAATCCGCTCGGTGAACCCCAGTAAACGCGGGAGATCATTGTAAAGAACGATCTCCCTTCCTGAAAATTTACAGACTGGGGAACGCAAACTGCGACGCTTCATGGCTGGCACGTTGCGGCCAGCGCTGGGTAATCGCCTTGCGCCGCGTATAGAAGCGCACACCGTCCGGCCCATAAGCATGCAGGTCGCCAAACAGAGAACGCTTCCAGCCACCGAAGCTGTGATAGGCAACCGGCACGGGCAGCGGCACATTGACCCCGACCATCCCTACTTCAATCTCATCACAGAATAGCCGCGCCGCTTCGCCATCGCGGGTGAAGATACATGTGCCGTTACCGTACTCGTGATCATTGATGAGTTGCATGGCGTGCTCAAGACTATCCACGCGCACGATGCAGAGCACCGGCCCGAAGATCTCTTCTTTATAGATACGCATTTGCGGCGTTACGCGGTCAAACAGACAGCCGCCCATGAAAAAGCCCTGCTCATGCCCGGCAATCTGCAGGTCCCGGCCGTCCACAACCAGCGTTGCGCCCGATTGCACGCCGTCTTCTATATAGCCGCTGACCTTTTCGCGATGCTGCCCGGTAACCAGCGGCCCCATGTCCAGGCCACAGGCAGTACCGGCACCGATCTTCAGGCTCTGAATTTGCGGAACGAGCCTGGCCACCAGCGCATCGGCAATCTGATCGCCCACGCAGACTGCTACAGAGATCGCCATGCATCGTTCACCACAGGATCCGTAGGCCGCGCCCATCAGGGCACTGACTGCGTTGTCCAGGTCCGCGTCCGGCATCAGCACGGCGTGATTCTTGGCCCCGCCCAACGCCTGAACCCGCTTGCCCCGTGCAGCGCCCTCCTTATAGATGTACTCGGCAATCGGCGTAGAGCCGACAAAGCTCAGTGCCTTGACCTCTGGCGCCTCGATCAGTGCATCGACGGCCACCTTGTCGCCATGCACCACATTCAGCACACCCTTCGGCAACCCGGCTTCATGCAGTAATTCGGCAATCAACAACGTGGAGCTCGGATCACGTTCGGACGGCTTCAGGATGAAGCAGTTGCCGCACGCGATCGCCAACGGGTACATCCACAACGGCACCATGGCCGGAAAGTTGAACGGAGTGATACCCGCAACAATGCCCAGCGGCTGGAAGTCGGACCATGCATCGATGTTCGGCCCCACGTTGCGACTGTACTCACCCTTTAATATTTCCGGCGCTGCGCAGGCGTACTCCACGTTTTCGATCCCGCGCTTGAGCTCGCCAGCCGCATCCTCCAGCGTTTTGCCGTGCTCTTCACTGATCAACCGGGCAATGCGTGTTTCGTTCTGCTCCAGCAGTTGTTTGAAACGGAACATTACCTGGGCACGTTTGGCAGGCGGCGTGTTGCGCCAGGCCGGGAACGCAGATTTGGCGGAGTCGATGGCATGCTGAACGGTTTCACGGCTGGCAAGCGCCACCTGGCGGATAACCTGCCCGGTCGACGGATTGAACACATCTGCCACGCGACCGTTGCCGGACACGAACTCGCCATGAATCAAGTGCTGAATGTTGCTCATGAAAACTCCAGAAAACGGCGTCAGGCGCGAATCTATTCACCCCTGACAGGAAAAAGTACCTGTGCGAGAAGATTGCCAGCGTGATCAATCAAGCTGGTTCAATACCTCGCCCACGGCGTCGAACATGCGATCGAGGTCTTGCGCCTTACTATTGAAGGTCGGGCCGAACTGCAGAGTGTCGCCGCCGAAGCGCACATAGAAACCTGCTTTCCACAACTTCATGCCAGCCTCGAAAGGCCGCACGATTGCATCCCCGTCGCGGGGTGCAATCTGGATAGCCCCTGCCAGCCCGTAATTACGAATATCGACGACATTCTTCGCGCCCTTGATACCGTGCAACGCGCTTTCAAAATGCGGCGCAATGTCTGCAACATGCTGCACCAGGTGTTCACGCTGCAACAGCTCCAACGCAGCCAACCCCGCCGCGCATGCCACCGGATGTGCCGAATAGGTGTAACCATGCGGAAACTCGACGGCATAGTCCGGCGTGGGCTGATTCATGAAGGTCTGATAGATCTCGCTGCTGGCTATAACAGCGCCCATCGGAATGGCGCCATTGGTGATCTGCTTGGCGATGCACATCAGGTCCGGAGTCACGCCGAAACTGTCGGCGCCGAACATCGAGCCAGTACGACCGAAGCCGGTAATGACTTCGTCGAAGATCAGCAGGATGTTGTGCTGATCGCAAATTTCGCGCAAACGCTTGAGGTAGCCTTGTGGCGGAACAATCACACCCGCCGAACCTGACATCGGCTCCACGATCACCGCCGCAATATTCGATGCATCGTGCAGTTCGATCAGTTTGAGCATCTCGTCGGCCAGCGCGATACCGCCGGCCTCGGGCATACCCCTGGAGAAAGCATTGCTGGCCAGCAAGGTGTGCGGCAGGTGATCGACGTCCATCAACTGACCGAACATTTTGCGATTGCCATTGACGCCGCCCAGGCTGGTGCCGGCTACATTCACGCCATGATAACCACGCGCGCGGCCGATCATTTTGGTCTTGCTGGCCTGGCCTTTCAGCCGCCAGTAGGCGCGCACCATCTTCACCGCTGTGTCCGCACATTCGGAGCCAGAGTTGGTATAGAAGACGTGATTGAGATTGCCCGGCGTCAACTCGGTGATCTTTTCCGCCAGCTCGAATGACAGGGGGTGCCCGAACTGAAAGCCGGGTGAGTAATCCAGGATGCCCAGTTGCCGCGACACAGCGTCTTGAATTTCCTTGCGAGTATGCCCCGCGCCGCAGGTCCAGAGACCGGAAAGGCCATCGTAGATCTTGCGCCCCTTGTCGTCTGTCAGATAACTGCCGTGCGCGGCGACGATCATGCGTGGGTCGCTGTGGAAATTACGATTCGCGGTGTAAGGCATCCAGTGAGCATCGAGCTTCAGCTGGCTGGTGACTGGCACTTCTGACGATTCAAACATATTCATGGAGCGAGCCTCGCAGGCACGTAGACGAACAGTGATTGCAGCCAAGGTGCCACGGGACTAAAGTTGGTGAAACATGATTTTCACGATCTTTAGTTAGGCATTTACTAAACAATGAGCCTTCGCCGTTCCGATCCGTTGGCGCAAGTCAGTGATTTTGATATCCGCTTGCTGCGCCTCTTCAAGAGTGTGGTCGAAGCAGGCGGCTTTTCGGCTGCCGAAAGTGCGCTGGGTATTGGCCGGTCCGCCATCAGCCAACAGATGAGCGACCTGGAGCAGCGCCTCGGCCTGCGTTTGTGTCAGCGAGGGCGGGCCGGCTTTTCGCTTACCGATGAAGGCCGCGAGGTCTACCAGTCATCGCTGCAGTTGCTCAGCGCACTGGAAAGCTTCAGGACCGAAGTCAACGGTCTGCATCAAAATTTGCGCGGTGAGTTGAACATCGGCCTGACCGACAACCTGGTCACCCTCCCCCACATGCGCATCACCCATGCACTGGCCAGGCTCAAGGAGCGCGGCCCCGGCGTGCATATCAATATCCGCATGGTTGCCCCCGCCGAAGTGGAACAGGGCGTTCTGGACGGCGGCCTGCATGTGGGTGTCGTTCCCCAGGCCAGCGCGTTGCCGGGGCTGGAGTATCACGCGCTGTACAGCGAGCGCTCACTGCTTTACTGCGCAGTCGGTCACCCGCTTTTTTACGCCGACAATTCGACGCTGGATGACGATCGCCTTGCACAGCAGGAAGCGATTACTCCTACCTTCCGCCTGCCCCACGACATTCAGGATCATTACAAGGCGCTCACCTGCACGGCCAGCGCCTCCGACCGTGAGGGCATTGCGTTTCTTCTTCTGACCGGGCGCTACATCGGTTACCTGCCGGATCATTACGCCAACGCCTGGGTACAGGAAGGCAGGCTGCGTGCGTTGAAACCTGACTCGAAGTTTTATGACCTCAACCTTGTCACGGTAACGCGCAAGGGCCGACGCCCTCATTTGGTGCTGGAAAGCTTTCTGGAAGCACTGGCTGCTACCCGATGACACATTTCTGCCAGACACCGGATTGATTCGTCTGAATCGCGGGCACCCGTAAAAACGCTATCAGGCTGATATATCTGGCAATACACCGACTTTCGCAACAATAACCTGAGTGGGTGGACAGCTTTTTGCAACATCAGGAAAAAGTGACACGCCAGCCAGTGGCATTTCCCATTCCGAGACCTCGCCATGCAGCCTGACACTCCTGAACGCGTTGAAGATTGTGACAATAACGACCTGATCTACGGCCTGAACGACCGACCAAAACCGCTGACCGCCCTATTGGCAGCGCTTCAGCATGTACTCGCCAGCTTCGTCGGCATCATCACACCGCCGTTGATTATCGGCTCGACACTGGGACTGACCGAATACCTGCCCTATCTGATCAGCATGGCCTTGATGGTGTCAGGCACTGGCACGTTCATTCAGGCACGTCGCCCGTTTGGTATCGGGGCCGGAATGATCTGTCTGCAAGGCACCAGTTTCGCTTTTCTGGGGGCCGTGCTTTCAGCAGGCTTTCTGGTCAAGCAGCGCGGTGGCAGCCCGGAGGACATCATGGCGATGATCTTCGGCGTGTGCTTTTTCGGCGCGTTGGTACAGATAATCCTGAGCCGTTGTATCGGCCAGCTACGCCGCGTGATCACGCCACTGGTGACCGGCATCGTGATCACGCTGATTGGCGTCAGCCTGATAAAAGTCGGTGTGACCGATCTGGGTGGCGGCTTCAACGCACCGGATTTCGGTGCACCGCTGAATCTGGCGCTGGGTGTATTCGTACTGGCGGTGATCATCCTGCTCAACCGTTCGAATACCCCTTGGGTGCGCTTGTCGGCGATCATCATCGGCCTGGCCATTGGCAGCCTTGCCGCCTGGTTCAGCGGCAAGCTGGTGCTGCAGCCTATTCATGACCTGCCGTTGATCAGCGTACCGTTGCCGTTCCGATTCGGTTTCAGCTTCGACTGGAGCGCTTTCCTGCCTATCGCGCTGATTTATCTGATCAGCAGCATCGAAACAGTCGGCGACCTCACCGCCAATTGCATGCTGGCACGACAACCGATCAGCGGCCCGGGTTACCTGGCGCGCCTCAAGGGCGGAGTGCTGGGCGATGGGGTGAGCTGCATGATTGCCGCTACGTTCAGCGCGTTCCCCAATACCACGTTCGCGCAGAACAACGGCGTGATCCAGTTGACCGGCGTCGCCAGCCGCTATGTCGGTTTGTACATCGGCGCGGTGCTTTTCATCCTTGGGCTGTTTCCGCACATTGGCGCCGTCGTCCAGCAGATCCCCAAGCCGGTATTGGGTGGCGCGACGCTGGTGATGTTCGGCAGCGTTGCGGCGGCAGGCGTGAGGATTCTGGCTCAGTCGCCACTGGACCGGCGCAGCATGCTGATCATTGCGACCTCGTTTGGCGTTGGTCTTGGCATCGCGGCGCAACCTTCGCTGCTGCATCAAATGCCGCAGTTGATTCAGAACCTGTTCGATTCGGCGATCACCAGTGGCGGCATCACTGCGATTGTCATGTGCTTGCTGATTCCAGAGGGTAAAGTCGCCGCAGTCCAATCCGACAAGGTGCCGGAACCCAAGCACCTCGAGCAGCCACTTTAACTTTCGACAATTGCACTTGCACCGGCGCTTGCGGGATAGCCGCCGGTGAGTTATCTGTTCACTCGTAGTGCCCCCATGACCTGTCCGGAATTGCTTATGACCCTCGAAGTCCCAGCACACAGCGCTCACGTCTCCAAGCCTGCCAGCCGAATTCGTCAGAAGAACGAGGACGCGATCATCCAGGCGGCCGAAGATGAATTTGCCCGTCATGGCTTCAAGGGCACCAGCATGAATGCCATCGCGCTGAAAGCCGGACTGCCAAAAGCCAATCTGCATTACTACTTCACGAACAAGCTCGGCCTTTATGTCGCGGTACTGAGCAACATCATCGAACTATGGGACAGCACCTTCAACAACCTCAGCGTCGACGACGACCCCGCCGAAGCACTGGCCGGCTACATTCGCGCCAAGATGGAGTTCTCACGTCGTCAGCCCCAGGCCTCTCGCATCTTCGCGATGGAAATCATCAGCGGCGGTGAATGTATGACTGAATACTTCAATCAGGACTATCGCCTGTGGTTTCAGGGCCGGGCAGCGGTTTTTCAAGCCTGGATAGACGCGCAAAAGATGGACCCGGTCGACCCGGTCCACCTGATATTTCTCGTGTGGGGCAGCACCCAACATTACGCCGACTTCGCGACCCAGATCTGCCGCGTGACCGGCCGCAGCCGTTTGACACGCCAGGACATGACGCAAGCCAGCGATAATCTGATCCGGATCATCCTCAAAGGTTGCGGGCTGACACCGCCGGCCTTGTAGAATCCGCACCTTGCCGCCAGCAAGGACACCCGCATGCCTTATACCCTCCTCGGCCCTTGCGAGTTTCGTGAAGAAATCCGCAAGAGCCGCTTCATCACCCTCGCAGCGCCCATCGACAACCCTGCCGATGCCCAGGCGTTCATCGAGCAGCACAGCGACCTGAACGCGACCCACAATTGCTGGGCCTGGAAACTGGGCGCTCAGTACCGCAGCAATGACGACGGCGAGCCGGGCGGTACGGCAGGAAGACCGATTCTTGCAGCCATCGAGGCACAGGAATTCGATCAGGTGGTGGTGCTAGTGATTCGCTGGTACGGCGGCATCCAGCTGGGCACCGGGGGCCTGGCTCGTGCTTACGGCGGCGGCGCCAACAAGTGCTTGCAGCAGGCCGAGCGCCTGCCGCTGGTTCAGCGTTCATCGTTTGCTCTGGAATGCAGCTTCAGTGAACTCGCGCTAGTCAAACTACGCCTCGCGGAGCTGAACGGCCTCGTGACCCATGAGGTTTTCACCGCCAACGGCGTGCAGATGGCAATTGCTGTCGGCCCGGAGCATCTCGACGTTTTGCAACAACAACTGGCTGATCTGAGCCGCGGCAGAATTCTCCTGCAGCCGTCTGTGGACAACTGAATGCTCACATCCGCCTGGTTCTCGTAATTGCCCACATCTACTGTGCATCCGACTGTGGATAAGCTGAGCACAGTCCATCGCACGCCTTGTGGGCCGGGCGCTTCAGGCGAATGATCATTTTTTGAACAATTTACGTTCTCGCGCCTGAAAACAGCGAAAAAACAGCCGCTTAGCGCGCCTTAGCACCTTTGGGCGCTAGTCAGCGCAGCGTTATGCTGCGCCAGGCAGGTTGCGCACAGGAACTGTGGAGTAACCTGTGGATAACAGGTGCAAGATCTGCGCAATGGTTCATCGCACCGCCTCCAACGCTTGCTGTACATTTTCTGCTCAACTCAATGAGCCAAATTCGGACTTCGCTAACGCAGGTACGCCCCGATCTGGTGCCTGAACAGTCTGGTAAGTGCCAGCCAAAGTCGATAATTCATGGCTGACGCTCCTATTTGCCCCTATTCAGAGCGGCGCGTTTGAATCCTGACCCCTTGGCCAGGATTTTGCTTTATCCACAGGCGACCCTCTTTTTTGCCCAGAGCCCTTCATGTCAAACCATGCGATACCTGCGCGTCTGCAACTGCGCCACATCACTAAACGGTATCCCGGCTGCCTGGCCAACGATGCTATCGACCTGACCATTCAGCCCGGCGAGATTCACGCCTTGCTGGGTGAAAACGGCGCGGGCAAAAGCACGCTGATGAAGATCATTTATGGCGTCACTCAACCGGATGCAGGGTCGATCATCTGGCAAGGCAACGCGCAGGTCATGCGCAACCCGGCCCAGGCCAGAAGCCTGGGGATCGGCATGGTGTTCCAGCATTTCTCGCTGTTCGAGACCTTGAGCGTTGCGCAGAACATTGCGCTGGCGATGGGTGCTGCCGCCGGCACGCCAAAACAACTGGAACCGCGCATTCGTGAGGTCTCGCAACGCTATGGCATGGCCTTGGAACCGCAGCGTCTGGTTCACAGCCTGTCGATTGGTGAACGGCAAAAAGTCGAGATCATTCGCTGCCTGATGCAGGACATTCGCCTGTTGATTCTCGACGAACCTACCTCGGTGCTCACACCTCAGGAAGCCGAAGAGCTATTCGTCACCCTCAGACGCCTGGCCGAGGAAGGTTGCAGTATTTTGTTCATCAGTCACAAACTGGGCGAAGTCAGGGCGCTCTGCCACAGCGCAACGGTGCTGCGCAACGGCAGGGTCTCCGGGCACTGCGTCCCGGCTGAACGTTCGGACCTGGCATTGGCAAGGATGATGGTCGGTGATGCCGAGGGCTTGACCGCGCAGTACCAGAAGGTCAGCGGCGGCACTGCGTTTCTGCGGGTCGGCGGATTGTCATGGCACAACCCTGATCCTTTCGGTTGCTCATTGAAGAATCTCAGCCTGGACGTGCGCAGCGGCGAAATCGTCGGTATCGCGGGTGTGGCAGGCAACGGTCAGGATGAATTGCTCGCGCTGTTGAGCGGCGAGCAGACGCTGCCTCACCCGCAGGCGGCAACCCTGCGCTTCGAAGACACGCCGGTCGGCCATTTGCGCCCTGATGCGCGACGCAAGCGCGGCCTGGCATTTGTGCCTGCCGAACGGCTGGGACATGGCGCAGTGCCGGAGTTGAGTCTGGCCGATAACGCCCTGCTGACTGCCTTCCAGCAAGGCTTGGTAAGCAAGGGCCTTATTCAGCGCGGCAAGGTTCGCGCACTGGCCGATGACATCATTCGCCGCTTCGCGGTCAAGACGCCCGATGCTCAGGCTGCCGCGCGCAGCCTGTCGGGCGGCAATCTGCAGAAATTCATTCTCGGCCGGGAAATCCTGCAAAGCCCGAAACTGCTGATTGCCGCACACCCGACCTGGGGCGTGGATGTCGGCGCAGCAGCAGCCATTCACCGGGCGCTGATTGCCTTGCGTGATGCCGGCGCTGCGATTCTGGTGATTTCCGAAGACCTCGACGAACTGTTCCAGATCAGCGACCGACTTGCCGCTCTGAGCGGCGGTCAGCTTTCCGACCTGATCCCGACGCAACAAACCAGCGCCGTGCAGATCGGTGGATGGATGGCGGGACAGTTCGAACATTCTCAACCCCGGGCCCACACGCCTGGTTAACGGAGCAAAACATGCTGCTTTCTCTGGAACCGCGCGGTCAGGAATCACGCGCCATGCTGTGGTGCTCTCCGCTGCTCGCAGCCGTCCTGACACTGGTCTGTGGTTCGCTGTTGTTCATCGGCCTGGGGCTCGACCCCTTGGTGACGCTGCACACCCTGCTGATCGCACCGGTCAGCGATCTGTATGGCCTGTCGGAACTGATGGTCAAGACGCTGCCGATTCTGCTTTGCGCGCTGGGGCTGGCAGTCGCCTACCAGGCCCGTATCTGGAACATCGGCGCTGAAGGCCAGTTGCTGCTCGGCGCGCTGGCGGGCAGTGCGGTAGCAGTGAACATCATCGAGATGGAAAGTCGCTGGGCGTTGGTGATGGTACTCCTGGCGGGAACCCTGGCAGGCGCGGCCTGGGCGGGCGTAACGGCGTGGCTGCGCACTCACTTCAATGCCAACGAAATCCTGACCAGCATCATGCTCAACTACATTGCGCTGAACTTGCTGCTGTACTTCGTACACGGGCCGCTCAAGGACCCGGCAGGCATGAACTTCCCGGAGTCCGCGACCTTCGGCGACGCCAGCCGGTTGCCGCTGCTGATGGACGAGGGTCGTGCGCACATCGGCGTGTATTTCGCCCTGCTGGCGCTGGTCGCGGTCTGGGTCCTGCTGCAGCGCAGCTTTGTCGGCTTTCAGATCAAAGTGCTGGGGCTGGATAAACGCGCAGCCGGGTTCGTCGGCTTTCGCGAGAAGCAACTGGTCTGGCTGGCGCTGTTGATCAGCGGTGGGCTGGCCGGGCTGGCGGGTGTTTCGGAGGTCACCGGCCCCATCGGCCAACTGGTGCCGCAGGTTTCCCCGGGGTATGGCTACGCCGCAATTACCGTGGCCTTTCTTGGCCGACTCAACCCCATCGGCATTCTGTTCTCCAGCCTGCTTATCGCCCTGCTCTACCTGGGCGGAGAAAACGCGCAGATGACCTTGAACCTGCCCCTCGCAATCACTCAGTTGTTTCAAGGGATGATGCTGTTCTTCCTGCTCGCCTGCGACGTGCTGATTCTTTACCGCCCCCGCTTGAAGCAACGCCGGGCCAAGCGCCAGATGACACCTGTCACAGGAGCCGCATGATGGATATCGACCTGCTGAGCAACATTTTCTACGCCATGGTCCGTTGCGGTACACCGTTGTTGCTGGTTGCGCTGGGCGAACTGATTTGCGAGAAAAGCGGCGTCATCAACCTGGGCCAAGAAGGCATGATGCTGTTCGGCGCGGTGACCGGTTTCATCGTCGCGCTGAGCACTGGCAATCTGTGGCTGGGCGTGTTGCTGGCAATGCTGGCGGGCATGCTGCTGTCCGCCTTGTTTGCCGTGGTCGCGCTGGTATTCAACGCCAATCAGGTGGCGACCGGGCTGGCGCTGACCATTTTTGGTGTCGGCCTTTCAAGCTTCGTCGGCGCGGCCTGGGTCGGCAAACCACTAAGTGGCTTCGAGCCGGTCGCGATTCCCTTCCTGAGCGATATCCCGCTGATCGGCCGCATGCTGTTTGCCCAGGATTTGCTCGTCTACCTGTCTTTTGCGCTGTTTGCGCTGGTGGCATGGGCGCTGCTGAAAAGCCGCGTCGGGCTGATCATCCAGGCGGTCGGCGAAAACCCGGACGCCGCCAGCGCAATGGGGCTGCCGGTGTTGCGGGTGCGCACCTTGGCGGTCCTGTTCGGCGGCGCAATGGCTGGTCTGGCAGGGGCTTACCTGTCGCTGGCGTACACGCCAATGTGGGCAGAAAACATGAGTGCCGGACGTGGCTGGATCGCCTTGGCCCTGGTGGTTTTCGCCAGCTGGCGTGTCTGGCGCCTGCTGCTTGGCGCCTACCTGTTCGGCCTCGCCAGCATCCTGCACCTGGTGGCGCAAGGCATCGGTCTGGCCATACCGTCCAACCTTCTGGCGATGCTGCCTTACGTGGCAACCATCGTCGTCCTGGTCCTGCTCTCCCGCGATGCGCTGCGCACCCGGCTCTATGCGCCGGTGTCACTGGGGCAGCCGTGGCGAGCGGGGCATTGATGGGGTTCAACTGCAAGCTTTGACTACCGTGCGACGCTCCGCGTCCGATCC
>NZ_LJRO01000087.1 GCF_001401155.1 Pseudomonas tremae | reverse complement strand
GCTGCTGACGGGTTCAGGTTAGCCGGTGGGCGATGAATTTTGCCTATGCGTGCCGCTCAGACATGTTCAGCATCAACGCTCTGATCAGGGCAAGCGTCTGGCGATGCACCGAATCATAGTGATTATTGTGGCAATAGGGCCGTACTGACAGTGTGATGGAATCGGCTGTCGTAGAGGACAGATGCACATCGACCGCGGGGCTGCTCAGTACATTGGGGAGGCGGGCGATTTGATCCTTGAGGCGCGGAATGATCGCCTGCTCGTCGGCAGTGCCTGGCAATATTGCGGTCAGTTCGACGCTGCGGAAATCATTGCTGGAAAAATTGATGATCGTGTCAGAGAAGATCTTGTTGTTGCCCACCAGATTCAACACGTTTTCCGAGGCGTTGATCGATGTGACGAACAGTCCGATTTCGACCACTGTCCCGGTCACACCCGCAGCCGAAATCATATCGCCGACCTTAAAGGGCCGCAGCACGATGATGAAACCACCTGCCGCCAGATTGGCCAGCAAACCCGACCACGCCATGCCGATCGCCAGCGCCACGGCCGCCAGCAATGCCGCAAAGCT
>NZ_LJRO01000433.1 GCF_001401155.1 Pseudomonas tremae | reverse complement strand
CATTCGCCCAGGCTGACGAACAAAAAAGGTGTGCCGACGCGGATAGCTCCGGCCAGCAGGGCGAGGAGAAAGGTGGTCAGGTCGATATCAGCCATGTTGCAGTGCTCCCTTGTCGAGTGACGCGGGCGACGCCGTCAGCCTGACCTTCCAGGCGGCGATACGCCCACCCAGGGCTTCCCAGAGCAGCAGATTGGTGAACAGCAGACCTTCAAGAATCAGCGTGGTGGCGTCTGGCAGGCCAAGCCGTCGTTGCAGCAGCCCACCACTGGCTTCCAGACCACCCAGCAAAATGGCACAAACGATAATGGCCAGCGGATGATGGCGTGCGGCAAAGGCGACCAGGATGCCGCTGGTGCCGTAGCCGGCAATCAGCGCGGCGTTGGCGCTGCCCTGCACAGTAGTGACCTCGAACATTCCGGCCAGACCTGCTGCCGCGCCGCCCAGCAGGCA
>NZ_LJRO01000068.1 GCF_001401155.1 Pseudomonas tremae | reverse complement strand
CCCACAAGCCTGCACCTGTACCAGCCGCCGTGATACCGGCTCCGCGCCCCGTGCCTGGCCAGGTACGGCCAGCGGCAAGCCCCGCGCCCCAGGCCCAGCCGCTCAAGACCACCAGTCAAAAGCGCCCGGCAAGCGCGTCCCCGGCAAAGCCCGCCGAGGTCCCGCCCAACGACTCCAAATGCTCCGCGAACTGATCCGCGCAGCACGTGTTTGTCCAGGTTTAGGTGACTTATGAAAAAGCTTAGAAAATCAAAACAGGACGTGATCGATCAGGAGCGGCAACTGGCCGCCCGTACCAGCATCGACGCGGCCACCGCACAAGACATCAGCCTGGCTGAACAGGCATTCATCCACGCAGCGCGGTATTTCGAGAAGAACATCGCCGCCGACGAGAAGGCCAAGACTAAAAACGCCCGTCGCCTGGCGGGCTTTTTCGCTGTGCTGACCTTTATGTCGATCGCCGCCGTGATGGGCCTGACCCCGCTCAAGACCGTGCAACTTGGCCTGGTACGGGTGGACAACAACTCCGGCTACACGGACGTGGTGTGGGCCGACGACAAAGGCAAGCCACCGGAGCAGATCGATGACGAGTTCTGGCTCTCGACTTATGTACGGTTTCGCGAGAGCTACAACTTCTCAAGCCACGACGCAGAGTTCGGCATGGTGGAGCTGATGTCCTACGGTGAAACATTTACCGAATACCGCAATTTCCAGCTGTCCTCCAAGGGCTATGTGGAGGTGTTAGGAACCAACCGGCAAATACGCACTGATATCAACAACATCAACTTCCTTGAGCGTAAAGATCGGGAAGGCACCGCCCAGGTGCGACTCACCAAAACCGTGCTGGACCGCAACGGCACGCCGGACCCTCAGCTGGCCCCGGTGACTTGGGTGGCCACGGTGACCTACGACTACAAGAACCCTGCCAAAAAAGCCGGTGACCAATGGCTTAACCCCCGTGGCTTCGGGGTCAAGGCCTATACGATGACCCAGGAAGTGGGGGTATCCAATGGGAAATAGAACGGCTTCAAGCCTCACGGCACTGTTCCTCCTTGCGTCTGGCCTGCCGGTCTTTGCAGAGAGCATGGGCACCGGCTCGACGCTGGACCGTCGCGTGCAGACCGCTGTTTACAGCCCGGACAACGTGTACCGCATCCAGGCCTCGGTGGGTCGTACCTCGCTGGTTCAGCTTCCGGCCAACGAGACCATCAACGAGGCGTCGGGCCTGATGGTGTCAGGCGATCCGAAGGCCTGGTCCATTGGCCCGAACAAGGCCGGTAACCTGGTGGCCATCAAGCCCATCACTGATCAGGAGCCCAATACCAACCTGGTGATCAACACCAACCGGCACACCTACCTGTTGGAGCTGAAACTGGTGACTCGGCCTGCGGACATGACCTATGCGCTGCGCTTCACCTACCCCGAGCCGCCGAAAAAGACCGGCGATGTACGCCGTGATCCTGGAAACCCCTGTGACGGCCCGGTGCAAAACGGCCCCTATCAAAAGCGCTCCAGTGCGGAGAGCAAGTCCATAGGGCCGTATGAGGGCTGGGACAACGGCATGCTCACCTGCTTTCGCTTCACCGGCAATGGCCCGCGTCCGACGCTGTACCAGGTTCTACCAGACGGCACCGAAACGGTGGCCGACATGCACAACGAACAGAACGTGGTCGTGGTGCATGGGGTCAGCCGATTGTTTCGGTTTCGCCTGAACGGTCTGCTTGTAGAGGCCCGGCCTACTGCCCAGGTGAACACGGGTTACAACTTCAACGGGACCACCACCGGCGAGATTCGGGAGCTCAAGCATGCAGAACAATGACAATGACCAGGCTCCTGAGAACACTCAAGGGACCACCGCCCAGCCAGATAGCATCGGGCCGCCCGCATCGGCTTCCGAGCCAGCAGCACCGGCCTCGGAGCCCGCCAGCACCCAGGCCCGTGGGGCCTTTGACGTGCGGACCAAACGCACAGGCGATACCCAAAACAGGAAGTCGCTTTACCTGAGCCTGGCCGCGCTGGGGT
>NZ_LJRO01000314.1 GCF_001401155.1 Pseudomonas tremae | reverse complement strand
CCTCACCAAACATTTCAGTACCTGCGCCCAAGCCAGGTTGAATGCGCCCTGGCGACTCTTGAAACCCAGGATGAAAATTTTTACATCCTGGAATTCGTGACTTCAAATGTTTATTTTTTGGCTGGAGATTCGTCGTTACGCATCGACAAGGCTATACGCTCGGCGGTGCCCATCGGTATTTCTCCGACGACCGTCACCATCATGTCGCCCTGCGGTGTTGTGAGACGACGCGAGACCGCCACTGTCGGGCCTAGCTGAGTGCGAAT
>NZ_LJRO01000425.1 GCF_001401155.1 Pseudomonas tremae | reverse complement strand
GACCAGTCCTGCGCGGCCCGGACAAACTCGGAAGGCTCGACTTCAAGCCCCCAGGTTTGCAGCCTAAGCAGGACAGCAAGTTGCGAGGCTGCAAAGGCTGCCTGCTGCTGACATTGCTCGCGCTCGGCCCCCACGATGACCCGTGCTTCGAACCGGGCTATCAAGGCCGTTTCCCCAGTCCCCTGATCAACGCCTGGCTCCAGCTCCACCAGTTCGATCAATACGGCTGGCACAGCGACCTGCTGAAGCATGTCCGGCATGGTGCCGACGTACTCAAGCCCAGCAATCGCGGCCCTGATGTGTTGTTCAATGGCTTCGTACAACGAATCAAGATTGAAGGTTTCATCAGACACGGGCAGTTCCTTTCAGGTACTTCTGCAGCTCGTAATTGAATTCCTGCTTGAGGATTTCCATCAGACGTTCATCGGCTCGCTTCACCCAGCTGTCAAAGTGTGGACGGGCCTCTTCCAGCGACACCTTGGCTTTGGCCAACGGGAAGCGGCTGCTGTTCTCTTCAATGAAGCCGGAGCGCCGCTTGCCCTTTCGGGTCTCAGCGTATTGGCCCGCGTCAAAGTGTTTGCTCGCGGTACGGATCCAGATGTCAGGGCTGCCGCCGTACACCGTTTTGAAGAACGCGCCCTGATAACGGCGACCGGCAACGGATACGCCGGTACGGCTCTGCCGCGCACGGCCGATACGACTGGCAGAGATGGCATCCAGGCCAAACCAGAGCTTCCCGCGCATCGTGCCACCGCTGACCGGGTAGGCCCGAAGGCGTTGCCGAACGGCCGCGACCGCGATGCGCTCTTGCCGGCCTACCGTTCTGGCAATGTGCGTTCGCAACCAACGAAGCGTCTTGTTGATAGCACGACGCTGAGCCGCTATCGCCGCCTTGGGAACCGCCGCTGCAAAGTCCTTGAACGCGTCGAGATCAGCCGCAGAAGGCTGCAGAGTAATCATGCCGTCCTTGGCCGATTGCTTGTAGAAGCTGCCTATGCTCATGGGTTAATCCTCAAAATCAACGTAACCAGCGCATCCCCACCGGGCTCCTGGCGGATTAGCGTGTACGTGCCGCCACCGTCCTGCACAGGCAGATCGATGCGTACCTGCTGCCGCTCGACAACGCCCTGCGCGTCGGCCACCCGAATGACTAGGTGCGGCTCACGCAACCCGGTATTGATGCGGCCCAGCTTGGGTTGCAGCCACGGTGCCGAGAACATGCCCGCCACCTCGCGCCCCTCAATGAACGCCGTGTCGCTCAGTACATCGAACACGGCGTCATCGAGAGTCCCGATCAAGTCACGGAATCCCATGACTACAGCGTCAGGCGGATCTGCGCCCGAGGTCGGGTGCAAAGGTGCAGCGGGTTGGACTGGGCCTCACCGGCAACACCCTTTCCAAAGGGCAGCGTTTCCAGCTTGCTGTAATACGGGATGCCCTGCGTGTTGACCGTTTCCATGTAGTCCGCTGGAGCGAAGGCCGAGATGTACAGGTCCGGCACGCCTTCAGGTACAAGCAGCGCCTCGTCGTCATTCACGAACGCGATACCGGCGACCTTGCCGCGGTAGCGTTCCCACACGATGCCACCGAACTCGAAACTTTCGCGGGCGTCGCCACGCAGCTCTGATGCCTGCGCGGAGTTCAGGTAAGTTTTTTCCACCGATTTGTGAACGATGAACTTGTTCCAGAAGTGCTTGCCGCAGAAGGCACGCGAGCCGGTGCTGGTAACACTGCCGAGGGCATCTTCTTGCATGTCCAGCGCTTCACCTGCCATGACACGCAACTCGGTGGTCGCGTCGTTGAGCCCCATGGACAGGCTCTGACGCTGGACACCGAAGGTCGAGTAGATATCCAGTAACGGTGTCTTGCCGTCAGCGTCCAGCACCAGGCCGTTCAAAGCACCCATACGTTGAAACTCGTGAGTGGCATCCAGCTGACGTCGGGCTTTCGCCAAACGGGTATTGATCACATCCTGCACGGCCTGCAGTTCAGTGCGGGAACCGAATGCGCGGATGCCTTGAATCTCGTCCGCCCGGATCGTGAACCGCTCCGGCAGATGGACGGTGTTGAACGGAATCATGCGACGCTTCGTGCCGGTGACCACAAGACCGGAGCTACCACGCTCACCGGCAGGAACCAGCGCCAGGGTGTCGCCGTCCTTTTCGATCTGAACGGTCAGAGTCGCAATGCCCTCTTCCTGAAACAGGCCAAGGCTGCTAATGCGACCGGGCAGGTACGGTTGTTCGTTGATGGCAGCGGTGAGCGTGGCGACGCTGAATGCTTCGTCGTCGAAAATGGCGATATCGGCCATGGGGGTATTCTCCAGAAAAACGAAACCCCGCAAATGGCGGGGTCGGATAAACGAAAATGAATCAGGGTTTTTGGCCGATAGATCGATCAGCGAAGGATAATGAACTGCTTGGCCAGCGCCTTTTCGGCGTCCAGATCCAGACCGGTCAGCAGCGTTTCCGCAACCTCGGCCAGTCGCACGACGGCGCGACCACGGCGAACGATGTCGGACTCAGGAAGCGGTGCAAAAAGGATCGCCGTGGCGATCTCGCTGCCGTCTTCAGCCTTCGGATCATAAGGGGCGAACTCACCCGAGGCGGTGACCAATCCGAGCAGTTGGCCCGCATTCAGGGCCTCACTAGCTGCCACGTTGATCGACTCTCGCGAGATGTTTCCGGGTCCTTCGGAGAGAAGGAATTCACCGGCATGGATAGGCTCCATTTTGATGGTCATGGACGTGCTCCTGTAGAGGTCGTTTTCTTGCCACCCTGCGCCGCCCTGCGGGCCGCGTAGATGTCGTGGTGATCGGGTTGTTTGGCCTGAACCTTGGCCGGTGGATCGTCCTGCAGCGGCAGGCTGTTATCGATTTCAAAGCCTTTGCCGCTGCTGACCAGCTTCTCAAACAGACGCGCCTGCACGGCCTGTTTGTCCAGACCTGCGCTGACGAATTCGGCGGTCAGCTCCGGCAAGCGAGCTGCAACACACAGGTCGCGCACACCCTTGGCCTGGATGATCGCCGCCTGCACCGTTGCTTGATCGGCAAGCTTGGTGGACGCAATCAAAGGCTCAATCAGGTTGTTGATGCCCGCCGCGCCGCAGGCTTTCGTAATCATCAGCGCCAAGGCGGATGCATCAGCCGGTTCAGGATCAGTTGGCAGGTCGTCCTCTTCAGGCTCAGGCTCTGCGGCATTGAGCTGATCCAGTAGGGCCTTCGGTGTCTGGCGGAAACGCTGTATGGCAGCGCCCTGCCCAAGGCAGGCTTTGACCTCTACCCCGGCCCCAATCTCATCGGCCAGGCCAAGTGCCAGTGCTTCCGGCGCGGTGAGCCAGGTTTCAGCGTTGACCATGCGCCGCAGCTCGACCTCGTCGATGTCCGGCGACTTGGCCTTGTACGCCGCGATTATGGCTTCCAGCGTCTGGTCCAGCACATCGGCGACCTTGCGCAGGTCCTCGGCATCACCGGCTGTGTAGGTCCACGGGTTGTGGATCATCAACATGGCGTTGGAAGCCATGACCATGCGGTGTGCGCCACACGCGGCAACACTCCCGGCACTGGCCGCCAGCGCATCAATCCGCGCCGTGCAGCGCTCACCCAGCCGGTTCAGCGCATTGTGAATTGCCAGCCCGTCGAACAGGTCGCCACCGATGGTGTTGAACGCCGCCACGATGGGCGACACACCGTCATCAATGGCTTTCAGGTCCTGAATGAACTGGTTGGCCGTGATGCCCCAGCCGCCGATCTCACCGTAGATGTAGATCTCGATAGTGGTCTGCTCGGCCTGGGTTTCAGCCTTGATGCGGTACCAGTTCTGATCTTCGACCGCCAAGGCAACCGGAGCCTTGTTGAAAATGCGAAACGGCAACAGCGGTTTCATGGGTTCTCCTTCTCGTCGGGGTCCTCATCGAAGGCCGACAAGGTGCTGTAGTTGAGGCCCAGTCCACGGGCACGAGCCGCGTCAGCGGCGTTTTCTTCGTCCACGATCTCGGCATCTGTGCCTGTGCGCAGGCACATCTCACTGCGCGAGGCGAGCCCCGCGTTGATTTCCATCGTTCTTGATTGCACGTCCTGCACCGGGTGGATGTAGGACCAGCCTTGCGGTACCCAGCGCGTGCGCTGGTATTCACGGCGGCGTGCCGCGTAGTCGTCCAGTTGCAAAGCACCCGACAACACCGCCATGTCCATCCATGCCGCCCGAACGGGACGGCACAGTTGGTGGACATACACGCTGAACTGCAGCTGCTCCAGACGCCGACGAAATTCATTGAGCACCACACGGATGGTGCGGTCGTTGACGCCCCGCATGTCGCCGGTCATCAACTCATAGGGCAACCCAGCACCGGCAGCAGCAGCCATTAGTTGCTGCCGCATGAAGTCGGGGTAGTTGTTGCCGCCATCAGGCGGTGTCGAGAACTCGACCTCCTCCCCCGGCAGCAGCTCCTGCATCGTGCCAGGCTCCAGCGCAACCATCGGCGTGAAGCCATCGCCCCCGACCTTGATGGGCGCGCCCGTCAATGGGTCGAGCATGGGCGGACCGTCAGTAGCAGGCTTGCGAATGAAGCCCGCGAACAGGTTGGCCACCTCCTGACGGAACAGGACAGCATCGTCGTAGTTGTCCAGACTGCGCAGGCGCTTGAGTACGGGTGCCAGTCGAGGCACACCACGAAGCTGGCCGGGCTCCACCGGCTCAAAGATGTGCAGCATCTGGCTGGCCGGGATACGCACCAGCATGTTGTAACCGGCGTTGATTGAGGTCATGTCACTGGGATGTGAGCGATAACACCAGTAGGCCACGCGCTTGCCGAATCCGTTAAATTCGATCCCGGCGCGGATGATATTGCCGGTGCTGGTCACCTCAAACTTGTCATGCGGAACGAATTCAGGGGCCAGGCATTGCAACTGAAAAGGCACTGCCAGGCCGTCATCCATCCGCCTGGGCCTTAACCGGACGAAGCATTCGCCCGACTGCTCGACGGTCCGGGCGATCAAGGCTTGCTGGCCGTAGAAGTCGGTCAACTGATCGGCATCAGACTCATCCACCCAGTCTTCCCACGTCTCCTGAAAGATACGGCGCAATTCCTTATCTGCGATTCTGGGCTGCGGGGTAATGCCGGTGCCGATCAGGTTGCTGACCCTGCGATCAATGGCATTGGCCGCATAAGGGTCATTGCGCACCGCCGCTCGGGAGCGGGATCGCAAGTTGCGCAGCGCAGGCATGATCAGACTGTTGACGCCTGTATCAGGTGCGTCCCACGTGGCAGATCGGCGACCGTCGGCAGCGCCTTCATAGCTGGCCTTGATGCGCTCCGGCACCAGAAAGCCTGAGCGCGACAGCGTAGGGTAACGAGTACTCACAAGCCTTTGCCCCCGTGGTATAGGCGGACAACCCGCGAGCGTGGACCGGCAGCATTGGTCAGGCTGGTGCGTATCAGATCGCGAGCCTGGATCAGCTCATCAACAGAGCGGTACTCGACCGTCCGGTCTGCGTAACGCACGATCTTTTCGCCACGCCCTATCGCTGCCTCGACGGCATCAAGGTGCTTCTGGGTGTAAGCCATATCAACGTCTCTTCAGATAGCCGCTGGTGGAAGCACGGCGTTGCGGGGGTTGCGCGGCCGGGCGAGCCGGTGCTTGAACGGCAGCAGCCACAGGCTGGGGTCGGGGTTCCGGCTTCGGCTCTGGTTTGGCCTCGACACTCAGACGCTCAGCCACAGGGGCTTTTGCGTGACCGGTGTCGTCGAACAGACCGGCTTGAGCCAAGGCATGCTTGAGCCTGCCCCAGTCATGTTCACCGTACCGATGCAGCCCCAGGTAATGCGCCATCGCCAGGCTGTAAACCAGCAAGTCCAGCGCTTCGTTGCGCTCAGCCTTGCCCTTCACCCACTCGATGCGTTTGAAGCCTTTTACGTAGCGAGTAACCTTGCGCTCGGCCACGCATTGGGCAAAGAAGTCATCGGGTAGATCCTTGGGAAAGTGCAGCGCGCCCGGTCCGCTTTCCAAGTGGTAGCGGTTGTAGATCCAGTCCTTTGCAGTGTCGGTGCCGACCATCCACAGCTCCGCACCGTTACGCTCGGTCTGGCCTTTCCATGTGACGTCCACCAGTGAGGGCCGCTGCGCGATCACCGGTTTGCCGGGTTTGCTTGCGCCTTTGATGGCGAAGACATTGCGCCAACGTCGAACTCGACAGAACTGATAGACCTCATGAGTATGATGTCCACCTGAGTCGACACCCGTTGCCAGGATTGCCAGGCTCACTCCACACGGATGGCGATAGCGCTCTTTGAGCTTTTCATCCAGCACCAACCACGTGCGATCATCAGCGGGATCGCCCATGATCACCTGAAAGTCGACGATCCATCGCTCCATGCCTTCTCCCCAGCCAACCACCATCATTTCCAGACGGTTGGCCTGCACGTCGACAGAGGCAGTGAGCGACAGAACGCCAGCAGGCATGGTGCCCAGCACATAGTTTTCGTGCAGAGCTCGGGCTTGCAGCACGGCTGCTTTGGTTTGCTCTTGTGCGCTGTCCCAGACCTTGGCGAGACGAGTGTTGTAAAACACCTGCATAGGTTCAAGGTCACCGCGATCCTGAGCTTTTTTGGCCTTCTCATATTGCTTGGCCAGTGATGACCAGCTCTGCCAGCCCAGCGGGGCATACAACGCATTGAGGTGGAAACCCACCGTCTCACCATCGCCCTGGGCATGTGATCGCCATTCGCCACGGGCGAGCATGTCACCCTTGTGAAACTCCTCGATCAGCACATCGCAGTCCGGACCGGCGCACTGGTAATGCACAGCGCTAAAATCCGGCGAGTACAGCAGGCGTTCCCACTCCAGTGTCTGCATGTGCCCGCACGTTGGGCATGGCACGTAGTAGTAGCGCTGGTCGCTAATCGAGAACAAATCGTCGATTCGAGAAGCGCCTTTGATAGTCGGCGAGCTGGAGAAATAGAACTTGGCGTTTCGACCGAAGGTGCTGCCACGTGTTTCTGCCAGCTCAATCGGATCGCCCTCTTCGTCCACGTCGACATCCCAGCGGTCGATCTCATCGCCATAGACAAACCGGGCTGAAAGTTCAGAAAGGTTCGCAGCCGAACCGGCTGTGGTGGCGAACAGCGCGCCGCCTTCAAACTCCTTGGTATCCATGGTGTTGCGGGCTTCACGGGAGCGCGGCGAGGCTACACGTTCGCGCAGTACAGCCGTAGCATTGATGGTCTTGCTAATCCGCGCGGAAACCCGCTTGGCCAAACCAAGGCTGGGCAACAAGGTGAGGATGTTCGACGGTGACATGTGGATCAACGCGCCGATCCAGTTGAGTGCTATCTGCGTCTTCATCAACTGCGAGGCCACCATGGTGACCACCCGCTTACAGGGATGGCCAGGCGACAAACAACGCATCGGCTCTCGCGCGTAAGGGGTACGTGCCGTGCGATATTTACCCGGTTCAGCAGCGCCTGTATCTCGCGGAATACGCATGTGCTCGTCGGCCCACTCATCTACCCACAGTTCCGGGTCAGGCTTAAGTCCGCGCATATACGCGTCATGGTGAACTTTCACACCATCGGCGTATGGAAAATGCATATGAGCGCTCTATGAGTGAATAGCGTTGTCAAAATCCGCAGCTGTCATCGACGCCGCGTCATCAAGAACACGTCGTAACGAAGCAACTAGGTATTTTTCAATCTGCCAAGGGTCTGACATTGCAGACAGTTCGGGAGCAAGCTGGGTGGGCAAGGACAAAATTAGATCACGGAGCATGCGACCGGCTGCAAAAGCAGCAGCGTCCACTACCGCTACTTCAACGAGAGACTTGTTTGTTTCAAGAAGAGTGGTTTCAGCGAGCCTCGCTTGGGCCAATGCCAAACGTGCTTTAGATTGCTGATAGCCAACAACCGTTGACGGCGACTCTGCTGGATTAACCGGTTCAATAACATGCGAGATAGAACTGGGTTGGGCAGGCGTACTCGCTGGCCGTCTTGAAGGGTCGCTGGTAATACCCAAAAAATGTTCGGTGGCATCGACATCAACTAACCCGTCAGCGGTCTCAATCAGTCTTCCGTTTTGAGCAAGCTTGCCCACGTACTGTCGGGACCAGCCTTTGCTTTTTGCATAAGCAGTACGTGAGAGAAATGTCATGTAAACCTCTGTCAACTAAAGGGCTGTCAACTGTCAACCACTGTCAACCAACGTGGGAAAACTGTCCGCTAACAGACTTCCGCGAGTCCGCAGCCCCGTATACCCCGAATACCCCCAGGGTCCCCCCTCTCTCGGGGCGCACCAAAACAGGTCGTTCGACCCGAAACGCCGAAATCGCGAGCCAGGGCGCGGTTTGCCGTGCGTAGGTCCACGACCTACTTGCTCTGGCTGCGCAGGATCTGCGCGTCGACCTGATCGGCGCAGGTGTCGAGCAGCTTGATGGCCTGATCCTTCAGCTCCCAGACGTCGCCGTTCGAACGAAGGTCAGCCTCATCGGCGTTGATGCGTTCGCAAGGAATCAGCTCAGGGGGTTCGATTCGGACTGCTGATGTTTTTGTTATCACTGCTGGCTTTGCCCCGCAGGCCATCAGGCAAAGGCTGAGAAGCCCAATCACGAACAGGTTTACTGGTGCGTTTGAGATCATCGAAGTCTTTCCTCGCCCGTTTGGCTTTATCTTCACTGGCCTTGAGCCGCTTGCTCAGATCAGCCTGGTAGTCGGCATTGCGCCTGGCTTCTGCCCGTAGCGTGGTGATGGTCGCCTGGCTCTCGGTATTGGCAGCGATGGCTTCGTTCTTGCTCTTTGTCTCAAGTTGCATGGCACCGGTGATAGCGACGACCCGGTACTGCTGAATGCCGACGAGCAGTACACCCACCAGCGCGATGATGATTGCAGCGGCGATAGCCTTCATAGTGAATCCACCTTCCGGCCAATGAAGCGGGCCACCAATTCGCGAATGGCCGTAACGCCAAGAAAGCCGATCGTTCCACCTGCTGCTACCGACAAGCTGGGCGGCCAGGTCATCCACTCAATCAGGCTGGACGCAACTAGACTTAACGAGCCGCAGATCAGCGCTTCGAACAAGATCCGGCGCTTACTTGTTTCTTTGGCGTCGTAGAGGATGCGCAGTAGAGAGACGACGATGGCCATGATCATGCCCTGCCACAGTGGATTTGAAATGGCCGCCACGATCCTGGCCCACGTATCTGGTTTGTCGGGCATGGTGCGCATCCGGTTACCCCCTTAGGGGTGAGCTGAAAAACAAAAAACCCGGCGCATTGGCCGGGTTTGATTGTTAGTGCGTTAGCCGCTATGCGGTCGCACCTATCGAAGATGACTACTTTTTACAGGTGGATTCCGGTGGCAGCAAGCCAGTATTAATGCCACCGACGAATATGTAGGCAACACAGCACCAACGCCCCAGCAATGTAGACGAATACACTCAATCGGCTATTCGCTTTTTTGCCCCTGTCCCACTGTCCCACTAGGCTAGAGACAGGTGGGACGCTTGAAGCCCCCGAAAACAAAGCGTTGTCCCACTGTCCTACCTTTATTGTTATTTCTCCGTGTAAAGAGAGAGTATTTAAAAGCACGCTGACGCGCGCATAGCGCGTGATGGTGCCCGCTACGCTACATGTGGGAATGCTGGTTAAAGGTGGGACAGTGGGACGGAGCAAGGCAGACGGGGCTGTAACCCGTCCCACCACGTAGATAGGCAGTGGGACGAGGTAGGACAAGCGGGAAATGGCGAGAGCCCTCAAGCAGCCTTACCCCATAGCAGCCCTTGAATGCTCAGGTGTGCTTGATGCAGCCGGTCATAGTAGGTCTGCCGACTGCAACCGCAGTGGGTGATTTTTTGATGCAGGAAACTGTCGCTGTTGCAGTAATGCTCACGCACGACCACCGCCAACTCGGGTGCCAGGTGCTTGTTGACGATCAGCTCTATGTCGGCAGACTCATCCAGCAGCACACGGCTGCCCCGCGTGCCGCGTATCAGCTCCCCTTTGCACTCCATTAGCATGGCGATCATGTTCCCACCCGAAGCGGTTCCACCCGATGAAGGGGAATGCAGGTCTTCAGCCCAAAGTTTCAACATCGCATCAATTCGTTTAATCATCGAAGCACGGCTCATCAAACTTCTCGACAACCAGATCTGACGTCCGGCCCCAGTTCGCAGGCTTTTTGTATACCCACTGTCGCAAGCCGCTCTTCGACAGCACCGATGCTCGCGCCCGCTTCCACCCAAGGCGGTGCATGATTGCGCCGACGCGCATCTGCTCTGGCTTGCCCCAATGCCCCGCATCCAGTTTCAACGCGGTGCCCAGCAACTCGTTACCGCTGGTGGTTTCACCGATCTGCGACTCTTCCAGCCAATTCAGAATCAGCCCTTCCCACTCGTCGACCACGAAGCGCTCGTCCTGTGCCTCCGCGAACATGGATGACTCGTCACGATTGACCCACCAGATCTCGCCTGCCTGGAAGCAAAACATCGCCTCAGCCCACAACTGATCACGTATTTCACGCAGTTGCTCAAGTTCGACCTTCGTACACGCGACGGGCCAGTAACGTCGGTTGCCGGTCGCGTCCTTGAGATATTCTTCTTGGTTGGTCGTACCCACGAAAACACACTGGCGTGGCACGTCGTTTGTTCTCCGGCCATAGCTTTCCCGGTAGGTGTCTGTCGAAGCAGAGAAGAACTGCTTGGCCTTGGTACTCTCGGCCTTGTTGAAGCTGTCCAGCTCGCCCAGTTCGACAATCCACTTGCCACGGATAGCCTGAAACCCATCCTTGTCGCCGAGCGCGAAGGGAGTGTCCATGAACCAGTCGCCCCCGAGGATGCTCATGGCAGTGGATTTTCCAGCGCCTTGTGCGCCTTCAAGAATCAACACCGAGTCAGCCTTACAGCCAGGCCGCATTACCCTAGCGACGGCCGAGATCATCCAACGCTTGCCGACCTTTTTGACATACTCAGTGGGTTCTACCCCCATGACATCTATGAGCCATTGCTCCAGTCGCGGCACCCGATCCCACTCAAGCCTATGCAGGTACTCACGCACTGGGTGAAAGGCATGGTCGTGAGCAACAATGCTGACCGCCTCAATGACACTGGAAGCTTTAACCCGTAGGTTGTAGACCTGAGCCAGCCACTTCATGACCCGCATGTCATCGATATCAGCCCAGTCGCCAGTACCACCGCCGTAAGGTGCGGCCCGCAACTTGACGATCTTGGAGCTGAATGCGCTGAAACTGATCACTCCGGCCCAGCGTTCGTCGTTGCCGAGTATCAGTTCGATATTCTGCATGTGAGCGATGAGCGCGCCGTTCTCGCTCCTAGCCAATTGGTCCTTCCAACCGCCCGCTGCTGGGGGCTTGACGACCGCTAACACCTGACGGCGGACAGCCTCTAAACCCTCTGCGACATGCAGATCATTGAAATCAGTCCATTTGTCATGACGCTCAACTGAGAAGATCGGCGCGACGACCTGACCACCAACGATCAAAGCCGCGTTGGTAGCCTTTTCGTCGCCAGGGTTCCAAGGCTGTCCATTCGGGCGCTTGGTCTTCCAGTCATCGTCGCGGCAGATGATGATCGGTCTACCAGGGAGACGATCACGCATCAGCTTGGCGACTCCGAGCAGGTTGCCCGCATCAAAAGCAATGGCGACTCCGTATGAAGTCGCCATGTGCAGGCTAGCACCGGTGGCATACCCCTCACAGATCAGTAACGGCTCACCGGGTTCAGGCTCGGGGCCGATCAAATGAAACGCACCCTCCTTTGACATGCCGTAAGGCCAGTAGGATTTGTCACGTCCTGTATCCTGTTGCTTTTCCGGGTAGATCACCTGCAGGCCGACTATCTGATCGCGGGCGTTGCTCATCGGGACCAGCACAGAGCCTGAACGTGGCGCGTAACGAACACGAAACCCTACGATCTGCTTGCGATCCAGATAGGCGCTTTTGCCCTTATCAGGCATGCGCTTGAACATACCCGCCGCCCGACTGGCTGCACGGCGGGCGGCGTTAGCGGCAACTTCAGCTGCGCGGCGCTTAGCCTCCTCCTGGCGAGCGCGCATGACCTCACGCTCTTCAGGCGACATTCGGCCCGCTTTCACCTTGATCTTCTGCGACTCGCCCGAACGCCAGTCGCCGAAACTACCGAAGATCAGCGACTCGTTCTTTTCGGTCCAATGCTCGTGAATGACGTACCAACCGTTCTTTTCCTTTCCCTTGTCCTGGGATGTCTTGCAACGGGTCAACTTGCCGAACACTAACGGTTGAGCAGGCTCAAGACCGTAGTCAGCGAATTGCCCCAGCACCTCATCGAGCATGACGGGCCTCACGCGATTCCAGCAGGGATTGGCAGGTCAGGCATTGCGTGCAACCGGGCAAGGCAATACGTCGTGCATCGGGAATAGCCTCTTCACAGGTTTCGCAAAAAAGAAACGAGTGAAGCGTGAGTAAAGGTTTGGCCGCACGCCTAGCCGCGAGGGCTTGGTCTATGCGCTCTTGCACCAGGTCATTAGCGAAGTCGGCAATGTCAGCCATGATCAGCACCCCGCGTCGTCTGATTGACGTAGGAGGCGCGGTTGAACAACCCGAGCAGGCCCTGAATGCCGCGAAACACCTGCAGGCGTATCTCAGCCAGTTCCTGATCGCTAACGACACCGTCGCCGATGCTCTTCGCCCATGTCTCGGCAAGATTCGCGACCTGATGAAAGTATTCTGCAATGCCAGTGGTCAACGTCTCCGGCATGTCGTTGGTATAAGCCTCTGCCAACTCCTGCCAAGTCGTATCCCCGACCAACGCATGCACAGCATCCAGAATGCGCCGGTCTTTGGTCAGCTCCAGGATCTCGCCGAATTCCTGAATGTTGACCGTATGACTTGGGTGTGTGGGTGACAGCTTGTGTTGCAGGGTCGTGGGATTTCTGCCGGTGGTGACGGCAATTGCAGCAGCGCCGCCAGGGTAGTCCCTTGCAGCATGGTAAAGGGCCAGGTCGAGCGGCAGGATCTCCCGCTGCGCCCGTTCAACACAACTCAGAGCAATTCGGCTCATGGCATTAATCCTTGAAAGTTGCCAGTGCCGCGCAGCATGTAGTGGTGATACATTTGCCGCGTGGCTTGAAAGGGTCCACACGCCGGTCTTACCGGCACCGTGCCGAGGCAAACGATCCGTCGTTCACCTCTGGCGCAACAGCTGCCCGCTCTGTGGTGGAAGAGGCAGCACCTCAAGGCATCCGTGCCTTGAAAACGCGATGAAGACCGACGGATTGCATGTGGTGTGCCCGTCAACCTTGATCGCGGCCCGGCTCCGCTGTGGTGGCGCGTGCTGGGGGAAACTGGGCGACCCTTGGGTCGCCTTTTTTCTTGCTAAGCAGCGTCGCTTCTTACACCCCTCTCCGTGATATCGAAATGCTCCAGCACTTCTGCGAGGGAAACCGCCCCATCACTTTCACGAGTTAATGATTTGATCAAGGAAACACTGGGGTTCTTGCTCGCATATTTGACGTGTATCCGTAGGTAGCTGACGGCGATCCGGCACCGAGCTGAGTAGGCAGCTATGCCCTCAGGGTCTAGACCATTGATGTAATCGAGTAAATTCATTCGGTGTACCTCCAGCAGCAAATTTAACCGGATGGGTTATTTTTATCAATACCAAAATGGACATTCACCTAAAAGGTTAATCCAGCCAAACTGGGCGTATGAAAATATCAGACACACGCCTAAGAAATTTCCGCAGAATCTTGAGTGAAAAGAAATTGCGGCTAACTGACATGGCCGAGCTTCTAGACAAAGCACCTGCGCAGGTGAGCGCTTTCGGCGGAAAAAACCCCACGAAAGGGATCGGTGATCAGATTGCAAGAGAAATTGAGGCAGCTTTAGGCCTGCACAACGGCTATCTGGACATGCCGTATGGTGTCGGGGAATTCAGCAATGCCGCGGTGCTGGGCCTCACCGGCAGGAAGCTGCCAGTCATAGGATCAATTGCTGCTGGCTCCTGGTGCGACTCTGATGGGCTCTTTGATCCACAAGACGCAGAAGAGTGGGTAGATGCGCCCGGCCCAGTTGGACCCAGAGCTTTTATTCTTAGAGTTGAGGGGGTCAGTATGGAACCGAAATTCTCGGAGGGAGACAAAATTGTCATTGACCCTTCACTAGAGGCCTTACCAGGCCATTTCGTCGCAGCAAAAAGGGCTAGGGATGACGCTGCAACCCTCAAGCAACTCAAACAGGAAGGTACCGAGCAGTACCTTTACGCGCTTAACCCGGACTGGCCAGAACGTATTATTAAAATGAATGAAGAGTGGAGTATATGTGGCAGAGCAAGATGGAAAATATCAGACTTATAACACCTTCCCTAGAGTTTTTAGGGAAGGTGTTAAAACCTTGAACAAGCCTCAAAGATCATTCCGTCTCTATAAGATAACGTAATATTGGAAGCACTGCGTCCCTGACATTGAACGCCTCATACTTATTAAGCATTTGAAACGTATTATGGGCAGCACTATTCAGTGTCGGCTTGAATGCTGAAAACTTTGTAAGACTATGTTTAATTTTATTTTTTATAGAGCCATCCCATACACTTTCGCTACCCTGCAGAAACAAGATAATCTCATCTACGGTAGGCTCAACATTCCGCTCTTCTTTGGGAGTAAGAAGTTTTCTAGAGGACTTACCTCTCTCAGCATTTCGCGATACAACAACAGCTTCTCGCAACTCACCATAAATATCTCTTCTTTTGAGAAAGCAGATTGCACTAGCCTCAAAAAGCATACGAATAAGAACAAGCCCAGCATAGGTTAAATCCCCTAAATTGAGCCGCTGAGCTTCATGCACTAACGCCAAGTGTTTATCGTAACAATAACGCTGATCGATATCTTGCGGAAGCACAGTAATAAATTGATTATGATCAATTTTCTGAATGGGTTTTTTTATTGGCGTTTTGGGCTTGGGGTTACTTGCCGGATTAGGTTGTGGGTTCGATGCAGGTTTTCCGGCTGGGTTAGGTGATGGAATAGGGTTAGGATTTCCGCCGGGCGCAGGAGAAAGAGGTTCCAAATCTCTCCTTTTCTGCTTGGCATCCCCTGAATTTTTACGCCAGTTGAGCGCAAATTTTGTCATATCATCCAATGCAGCATGATAAGCCACATTATTTAAATCCACATCAGACTTTGTTGTATTCCAAGGAAGTCTCGAAGGATCTTTACAAGTAAAATACACATGACCGACGAAACCGTAAAACTCACTATGAAACTTTGTCAACCACCCGCTCTTTCTTGTCCGATCAGATATAAGCACAGCTCGCTCATTACAAAACACATTCCAACCATAGTCAGCGGTTAGGACTGTATTTTTTGATTTATTGTAATCCGGCTCTGCTGAAAACCGATGATGCAAATGCTGGCCCGACTCAATGAATACTGATATATCTCCCGAAACCTTGAAAAACTTAGAATCAATGCCATAAGGGCTATCAGGGCGAATGCGTACTATATGGCTATCTACGTCATCATTATTTATATTGATCAAGAGCCCCTTATCAATAAAGCGCCCATAGCGCCGTCCGGCCTCAAGCATTATGTCCCTAACCCAATCGCGTCCAGCAAACAATTGAGATGTTTCATTAGTGAACGCAGAAATAGATATCTTAGTGCCTACTATACCCCTAGAGGGGTGCCTTTCGGCTTTTATATCCCAGTCTTCGGTTGCTAAGTATTCTTCAGTATTAAACTCAAGAACCGAGCATTCCAAACCAGTATCAGTATCTAAATTTGTTTGCCTACCTATTCTAAATATAGCTCTATTCAAGCCTACACCAAAAACCCCTATCCCTAAGTTATGAGCGGAGCGCTCACCGAATCTCAAAACAGACTTCTCCAAGTGAGGAATTGCAATCCCACCGCAATTATCCTCGATAGAAAAGACATCACCACTCATAAATATAGTTATCTTATAACCGCTATAGCTTTCCGGCAAAATAGACTCGCCAAGCTCAGGGTTAATTTTAAACATCGTATTGCGAGCAGCATCAATCGAATTGTCAATCAAATCAAATATGCATGCTTCGACACTTATATCTCGTGTCAGGCTGTCAACCACTACGGCTTTGCTAGGCCTAGTGTCAACGTTTATTTCCTGAGCTTTCTTCATCCGTACTGCTCTCCATGCATTTCAAGCAACCGATATTTTTTCAGAAACCTTCAAGCTCTTATAAACTTCAGATAGAACGCCATAAGACACGAGGGGCGAAACACTATTTCCAATCATTCTAAAACTATGCCATTTTGTAGGATGGAAAACATACCAGTCAGGAAATCCTTGTAGTCTAGCCGCTTCGCGCACATTAATTACACGACCCAATATCGGATGAAGTGGCCTGACGGCTTGAAAAGATCCCTTATCAGAACCGGTACCTGCGCGTAAGGTAGGGCTCAGGCCTTCCCACCGCAGCTTATGTGACTTACTAACTAAGTCTGTTTTTCCTGGCACCACAGCCAGATACCTAGCTACAACTAAGGCCGTGTGTTTAGTTTCAGCGAGGCCGGAGACAAGCCCGAGTTTCAGTTTGCTTACAGCTTCAGGCCAACCGATGCCAGGCGGAGGTGGTTGACGCATAGCGAGGGCATAATCAGAAATACCTGCTCTCTTAGCCCTTGGATATTTGCTCCACGAAAAATCAACACTACTGGTACCTTTTACTTGTGGGGGTAAATCAGAAATAGCATCACGAACAGTAGTTAATCGCTCTACCTTCTGACCTGTAAATTGCTCGATAGAAAGCTGAGACATCTCCATCGGGTTATATCCAATCACCAGCACTCGATAACGATTTGTAGCTGCTCCGTAATCTGCAGCATTAATCACAAATGGCCCTAAAATCTTAAATCGACCAGAGACTTGCTCAATTCCTTGCATCAAAGTATCGACGTTATCCTCATCCAATATGCCTTGGACGTTTTCCATAATGAAAAACTTGGGATCCAGTTCTCTAACGTGTCGATAGAAATGATGAACTAGGTTATTACGAGGATCACCTTTCAGTCTTTTGCCAATTCTGCTGAAGCCTTGGCATGGAGGTCCACCAATTACTCCATCCGGCCTGGTCGTGCCAATAAGCTGGCGCCAGTCGTCTTGAGTAATCTCGGCGACGTTCCCCTCAATAGCTTTAGTGTTTGGGTAGTTTTTTCGGTAGCCAGACTGAATCGTTGAGTCGATGTCCACAGCTGCCAACGTGTGAAACCCTGCAAGCTCAGCACCCAAAGAAAAACCACCGCATCCGCAAAAAAGGTCAACAATCGTGGGCGGTTCTACTGAAGAATCCATTCAAACTCTCTGATATCTTAAAATTTCGTGATCATATCAAGCTGTAGCCATGTGTTCATAAAAAATTACTGACAGGGCAAAAAATACGTGCCCTCCACCAGGGTCAGCCGCCCCCCTTCTCGGCAATCCGTAAATATCACAAGCAAGAAGAAAACCTTTATGGTGTATTTTTGTTGCAAAAAATAACCCTTAAGGTTATTTTTTCCTCACTCTTCCACCACAGAGCGAGGCAACATCATGCATACCAAAGCAACCCTGCACCTCCACCCAAAGGTCACTGACCCGCTGCGCGTCTTCGAGGTTCGTCAACTAGCCATTGTGGCCGGCTGCACCTTCATCACCAGCAAACCAAAGAAGCCAGCCCGTGCCACCCCTTCACCGTTCGATCCGAACGACGGGGGGCGTGCAGCATGAGCAAGTACAAGCTCGACGCTAAAACACTGACCTTGCTCAAAGCGCAGGCCAAGCTGACAGAAACTTTCAACCATACCATTCGCTCCGCAAAGAGCGGTGCACTGCCCTTTCGCCTCAAGGTCGAACACGCCTCGATGGAAACGCAGTTCAGGGTCGAGGTAGGCAGCCAATGCCACTCCCTGACATTGCCAAACACCACGACGATGCACCTCCAGTTGGCAGATTTCATCGAAGAGATAGCCAACGGCCTGCTCGACTTGGCCACCTCCACAGGAAAGCGTCGCGATGGAAAATACGACGTCCTTGACGAGCAACTGAGTCTGCAGGTTTTTGATCTGGTACGCCGGGGCGGCATGCTCAGCCTGGACGTTGGCCTTGAACAGCCGATTCATGTCTCGATTCATCGCAACAGAACCCGAACAGCAGCAACAACCCTTATGACTATCGGAGTCAGGCAGCCTCGGACCAAGTGCTTCACGCTGTCCGGTCCAGATGCCGAAATCCATGAAAAGGTTGTCGAATCCATCAATCACCTGGCCAACATTGCGACTCCCGCAATGCAAGCGGCTTAGGAGGAAGCATGGAACGCACCTTGGCTCAGACCGCAAAACAACTTGGCATCAGCAGACCCAAGCTCATCTCTCTGATGAGGGAAAAGGCACTACTCAATGAACGAAACCTTCCCGCCTACCCCACGCGGGATCGTGAGTACATGCGTGTCAAGGACAGTAGCTGGTTCCATCACCAGTTGGGCATGCAGTACAGCCAGTCGACCAGGGTAAAGCAGCCCGGCATAGGCTGGCTCGCAGAACAACTGGGGCTGGCCGTGCCTGAAATACCAGCTGACAACCGTGACGTGGCCTAGGGAATACGCTCGCCAGATCATAGCGCTGCATACGCGGGAAGAGCGCAATGCAGCGCTTTTGGAGGTTCCTGAGCACCTGCGCGAGCTGACCAAACGACACTGCCTGAACAGCTGGAACCACCCCAAGCGGAGAAAACCGAATGAACCAAGAAGCGATTGACCGACTACTGATCGACTTACTGCGTATTCCGCCAGAACAGCGCACTCAGAACGACGTTGCTGCTGTCATTGCTGGTATTAACGCAGCCGCACTAATTGACGCTGTTTCGGCAACGCCATTGCAGCAGGAGCAAATCAAGTTGCTGGCCATCACTGAGTTTTTGGCATGCGAACTTCAAATGGTCGATGCCCACGTCACGCTCGACCTTAGCATCACTCAACCCCAATGGATCCCTCTCACCCTCACGATGCGTCGACCTTGCGCAGGTTACGTATTTGGGCGCGGACGTACAGCACAAGAAGCGCTCATGGACATGTACGACTACATTCCCCCACCCAAAGAAGCTGCGGCATGAAGGACCACAGCCAGAATCCGCTACGTCTGATGCCAGCACCGGAAGCGGCCACCGTTGAACTGCTGTATCGGACCTTCGGAGATGTACTCATCCCCCTAGACAAGCTGCGCGAGCAGTACTTCCGAAACCTCAATGAACGGTCGTTTGTTGCAGAGATTGAGAACGGGCGAATCCCGCTCCCGATCACCACCTTGGACACGAGCCGCAAAGCACCGAAGTTCGCGCACATTCGGCATGTCGCAGCTTTGATCGACATCCGCGCATACAAGGCCGATGAAGAGATGGGCAACTCTCAAACTGAATCAGACTCACCGACATAACCAAAACGGCTGCCACCACCAGCCGAGCAACCTCACCAGGAGCACACCACATGACTACGACTCAAATCTGCGTGTTGATCGGACTCATCATTTCAGCCGGCCTGCTTTTGTGGTTTGGCTACATGATAGGCCGTAGCGACGGCATCAAAGTTGGTATCAAGAACGGCGAACAAGTACCGTGCGAACAAGACGCTCTGGCGATCCATGAGCTTGAAGCATCATTGAGGCTGATCCGCACAGACAATGAGCAATTGGCGCGACACTGCGAAAGACTCCAGCGAGGTATGGCGTTTGGTGCGCAAGAACGAGACGCGCTGAACGATATCGCCGAGAAACTGAGAATCGCTGCAGAGACTTTCAGCGCGTTTCGTACCGGCAAAAAACTGGAACGCGATTGTCTGGCGCTACGGCAGCAGGCGTTGCAAATGGCTGAAGCGCTCGGCGTATCAGACCAGCAGGTGAACGCAGCATGAACCGATCTATCCCCCTGCTGCGGCTCAGCCCGCAAGCTGCTGGCGACCTGCACCAGCAGCACACCAAAGCCATTGCCGAACTCCGTGCTACGACCCGCTTCAACAAAGAGCTGAACAATCGACTGAGGTCGATGATTGGCCCTGACGCTTTGCGTACCTTGCGAAAGGACGTCGAGAACGCACTGCTACTGGCCGATCTAGTCGAGGAGAATGACCAGGCGCAGGTGCTTTACGTCGTCGGCACAAAACCAGAAGCGTCCGATGAATCAACTTGCAACCAAG
The DNA here is from genome assembly GCF_001401155.1 of Pseudomonas tremae. Classification (GTDB taxonomy): domain Bacteria; phylum Pseudomonadota; class Gammaproteobacteria; order Pseudomonadales; family Pseudomonadaceae; genus Aquipseudomonas; species Aquipseudomonas tremae. The sequence goes on along the minus strand of NZ_LJRO01000425.1, from coordinate 5,962 downwards.
CATCGGAGGAAAGCGGCAGTGATCGCTCACAGACTAACCACCAGCCGCAAGCCGCTTTGCTCCGCAACAGCAGTTGGAGCACCGCACAAAAAACAAACAGTCTCTGCTGCACAGCAGCAGGCATTACTGCTCTTCCTAGCAGCACCACCGAAGCGCCTGTACCCCAAGAAAAGCTGCGCGAGGCAGCCACTCATGATGCAACGCTAATCGCTCAAAATCGCCCGCCCGCGCAGCCTGTGGTGGGGGGGAAGGCCCTTTCGCAGATATGTGAAAGACCGTTCCAACCTGAGCGCCCCGTGAAAGAGCTGTACCGTTCCCCCAGCGATCATGAACCCAGCCTTTCGCATGTTGGACTAGGATGTACGAAGTGTGGCCTGCAGGCCAGCGTGACGGTCGCGAATGAGGTGACAGCATGACCTCACTCACTCGCCCGCCATTTGATTTCAAAACTCAATACAGCCTGGGGTTTAACGCGCAAGACGACGAGATTGTTGTCGACTATTTCTGTGGTGGCGGTGGCGCTGGTACCGGGCTGGAAATGGGCCTCAGCCGGAAAGTCAGCGTGGCCAAGAACCACAGCGCTGCAGCCATCAGCATGCACACAGTTAACCACCCGGGCGCGAAGCACTTCACCACCGACGTGTTCGACGGCGATCCAGATACGGAATGCGGCGGCAAGGCCGTGGGCTGGTTCCACATGAGCCCCGACTGCACCCATCACAGCCAGGCAGCTGGTGGCCAGCCGCGTAAACGTGAGATCCGCAACCTGTCCTGGATCGGCTTGAAGTGGGCAGGCAAGAAGAAGCCCCGCGTCATCAGCCTGGAGAACGTAAAGCAGATCCTGCAATGGGGGCCGCTAGTGGCCAAACGAGACCCGGCTACAGGCAGGGCAATCAAGCTGGTCACAGTTCTGGGCACCAATGGCAAATCGAAGGTGCAGCACACTGTTGCCACACCTAGTGAAGTCGTTCCGGTCGATCAGCAATTTCTGGTGCCAGACCCAACGCGGCGTGGCCAGACATGGGCCGTTTTCGTCGCCGAGCTGGAACGACTGGGCTATACCGTCGAGTGGCGTGTGATACGGGCCTGCGACTTCGGCGCACCCACCAGCCGGGAACGACTGTTCATGATCGCCCGCTGCGATGGCGAGCCTATCGTATGGCCAGAGCCAACCCACGCTAAACGCCCTGCAAAAGGCCAAAAGCCTTGGAAGACCGCCGCTGAATGCATCGACTTTACAGACCTGGGGAAAAGCATATTCGGACGCAAGAAAGACCTGGCTCCAGCCACCCTGCGCCGAGTCGCGAAAGGTATGAAAAAGTTCGTCATCGATAGCCCGGCCCCGTTTATCGTCCCGATTGCAAACTGGTCAGGCGAGACGGTGCAATCGATCAACGAGCCGCTACGAACGGTCACGTCATATCCAAAGGGCGGCGCGTTCTCTGTGGTCAGCCCGGTTATCGCACCGGCAACACACCAAGGCAGCGACCGCATCAACGATCCACTGGAGCCATTGCCGACAATCACCTGCGCCAACCGTGGCGAACTGACGCTGATCAGCCCCACCCTTATCCAGTCAGGTTATGGCGAGCGCAATGGGCAGCTACCTCGCGTGCCAGGGATAGACCAGCCGCTGGGCACAGTTGTAGCTGGAGGTGTGAAGCATGCGGTCGTCTCCGCATTCATGGCTCAGATGAACGGCGGCTTCAACACCACGCACGGCAAAGGTGCAGACGAGCCGATAACGACAGTCACCAACACTGGAAGCCAGCAGCAACTGGTGACAGCCACGCTGATCACCAACACCACTGGACAAGGCCCGACAGATCTGGACGATCCAGTCCCCACTGTGACGACTGGGCAGCACCATGCCCTTGTAGCAGCAAGCCTGGTGCACCTGCGGGGCAACTGTGATGCGCGGGATTTGAGAGATCCGCTGCACACCATCAGCGCCGGTGGGCAGCATCACGGACTGGTCACTGCATTCATGGAGCGCCAGTTTGGAGCGAGTGTCGGTCAGGCATTGGACGAACCAGCTCCGACGGTAACGGCAGGTGGCGGCGGCAAAAGCTCTGTTGTTTCATTGAAGCTGTCACCGGAACACGAGGAAGGCGCTCTACGTGTCGCTGCTTTCCTGATCAGCTATTACGGGACAGAGAACGTCAGCGGCGCAGGAGAGCCAGCACCAACGATCACGACCAAGGATCGCCTGGCGCTGGTCACCGTGATGGTCAAGGGCACGCCATACGTGATCGTCGACATCTGCCTGCGAATGCTCAAACCGCCAGAGCTATATAAGGCTCAGGGCTTCCCCGCCGGCTACATCATTACCCACGGTGCAGACGGCAAACCGTTCACAAAGACCAAGCAGGTACACATGTGCGGAAACAGCGTAAGCCCTCCGCCGATGGCCGCACTTGCCAAAGCAAACGACCCATGGCGGCAGATCGAACTCTGCAGGGAGGCAGCATGAGCCGCACCGGAGCGCGTGACAGAGCGCGCAGGCAGCTTACCGAAACCCTGACGCTCTTTAGTGAAGCCGTAGCCATTCTTGGCAAGTCGCGCTCGCTGATCGAGCACATCGGTACTCTGGACGCAGCTCAGTATCTTGCAGATCTGGATGCATTTTGTTCTCGCTCGTTTCCAGCCCAGGTCGACCAGCACCCTGATAATCAAGCTGTTGATACGTTCGCTGCCGCAATGAAAACCAAGCTTGCCGACGCTCGCGCTAAGGGCCGTCACGGCTGGAGTGAGCCATGGGTTCACGACAAGGAACTGGCTGAACTGATGATCAGCCACATCCCAAAAGGCAATGCTGGCAACTTTGAGGACATAGCGAACTTCGCCATGATGCTGCATCAACGGGGCGCTGATCCTATGGAGCTGACGTTGGCTTTCAACAAGGGCAAGCTCGGCCGGGATCTGATGGCCCGCGTCGAGCAAGCGCTTGAGAACATGACCAGGCAACTCTCCATCCATTCGGTCGACCAGCAGAGCAAGCCAGTCGCTTGGGATGCGCTCTCCAGCAACGGAAGCTGGTGCAAGACCGTGAGAGGTCGTGAAACCGCTAAGGCTGCTGAGCAGCGCGGCTTCAAGATAGAGCCACTCTACCGCCACGCCCAAACCGACAGTGGGAAGATCGGCGAGCAAGCGGAGACGCACCAATGAGCACACAAAACATAGTGAGCGTAAGCGGCGGCAAAGACAGCACTGCTACCTTACTGGTCGCAATCGCCTTGGACACTCCCAACTTGCAGGCCGTCTTCGCAGACACCGGCAATGAGCACGAGCAGACTTATGAGTACCTCGATTACCTAGCCTTGGCCACGGGTGTAACTATCACCCGCGTAAAGGCTGACTTTACCCAGCGCATCGAAGGCAAGCGCCGGTTCATTAAAACCAAATGGCGCGAGCAAGGCATTGATGAACCGGTGGTGCAGGCGGCAATGGATGTACTGAAGCCCACTGGCAATCCGTTCCTTGACCTATGCATCTGGAAAGGTCGCTTTCCAAGTCGCAAGGCTCAGTTCTGCACGATGGAGTTGAAACGCGACCCGATGCTTGAGCAAGTAATCCTTCCACTCATGGACAAAAGTGACATGATTATGAGCTGGCAAGGGGTACGCGCCGACGAATCGATCAATCGGCGGTATTTGCCCGAGTGCGATGAAGTCGGTGGGGGCCTGTTCAACTACCGGCCGATCCTCAAGTGGGATATTCCTGCAGTGTTTGAAGCGCACCGCTACATGGGCATCAAGCCGAACCCACTCTACTCACAGGGTATGGGTAGAGTTGGATGCATGCCCTGTATCAATTGCCGTAAAGACGAACTCCGAGAGATCGCCCTACGTTTTCCCGAAGTGATTGACCGCATTGATCGTTGGGAAAGGACTACTCAACAGGCCAGCAAGCGAGGCGCCGCCACATTCTTCGCAGGCTCAAACGCAAAACATCCCAAAGGCTCCATTGCGAACATGAGTGCAGTTGAAGTTATGGAGGTGGCAAGCATCCGTCAAGCAGTCGAATGGTCCAAGACGGCGCGAGGCGGTATCCAATATGATCTGATGATTGCGACCGATGCTACAGCCTGCTCAAGCGCCTATGGACTGTGTGAATCAAGCTGGGAACCTATGATAGAAATGGAGGTTGCATGAACACTCTCTTCCTATTGATGGCTCAGTATGATGGGCAGGCCGTTATTCCTCTGGACCGGGTATGCGCTGACTATATGCATTTGACTGTCGAAAAATTCAAACGTAAAAGGCTGGATGGAGAAATCGATATTCCTGTAGTGCGTTTGGGCGCTGATAGTCAGAAAGCAGCATTAGGTATCCACTTGAGGGATTTAGCCGACTACATTGATCGACAGCGGGAAAAGGCTGCTAAGGAGCAAAACCAGTTGATGGGAAGAGCCGCCTAGCTCGGATAAAAGGCCCGTTGAAACCTACAGCGGGCCTTAAACTATTTCGGTCAGAATGTTTCCAGACTACCAAGATTGTCGCGCTTCGTACTATTGGAGTCCGTAGTCAGATACACCTTATCTATAACATGGATCCGAGAGCCATCCTTCCATTTTATGCTTACCCCGGGGACGATGGTTTGGAAAGTCGCCTTGTTACTGGAAATCAAATCAGCAACAAATTCTCGCGCACACACCATCCCTTCCCCAACACTAGTACCTAAATCCTTGTGAACTCTCACCCACTGAATGTGGCTACCTTGGCTGTCATAACTGACAGCAGAAATACAATAGTCGGTCATACAAACCTCCAAATAGGCTGAGAAAATTCACAGCCGAAGGATGAGATGGGGGCCATCATTTTGAAATCAACCCCAAGCAGACGATTTTGGATCCGAATTTTGATATCTCTTGAAATGACCATCTCTTCTCACGGGATGCATCAGATCCTGCAGACTCAAGCGGCCTTAAGTGAGCAAGGCCGTCAAGAGGACATAATTAGAAGGAAGCGGCCACGAACACGCGCGATTAGCCATGGACGATGCGACAAATTTGCTACATTCGGACCTTCAAGCCCAAGATAATCCCGTGAAAGCAGGACATTCAAGCTTAATATGTTCAATCCATCATCGGTGCAACGGAGAAGCGCCGGGACAGCACAGCCCTTGATTCACCAATGTTTACTGGGCTTTCTGTTTTCTCGATGCTCATCAATATTGATCTTTCATACGGCGATTTTTGGCCATTTTTACCTGTCTTTTCAGAGCAGTGGGTACCACGTACCAACCCACATCAGAAATGTACCAACTCAAAAATGGGCACGATCGACATACGCGAGCACGAGGGCAGCTATCGCCTGTCGTGCGCAGGCAAGTATCAATCGCGACGGTCGGCGAGTTTATCAGGAAACCCGAACCTTCGACCGCAATCGGGTAGTTCAAGCATGGATGAACGACGCGATGCCTGAGTTGGCCATGGCTGGTGCGATAAACGCATGGATCGCAAGCAGGTCAGCATCAATCAGATAATTGATCGATACCTTGACGAGTAAGAGAAGGTTCGGCCTATGGGCACTGATTTGTCGCATCTGGGAGCAGTATTGTCCGTAGCAAAGCCAGCATGGGGATATGACGTTGCTCCTCATGCAATACCTGATGCCCGAATCGTTCTGCGTAAGCTGGGAATGGTCAGCAAACGCAGAGAGCATACTCGGAAACCTACGAAAGACGAGCTCTGTCGAATCGACTATCCCGATGTATAGAAACTTTGAAAGTCCTATACATAAACCCCTGGTTCTCTAGGCGTGAACGAAACAGTTCCTCGGCGGGTCATTATTCGGCAGCAGGGCGGCGTGTACGTATGGACGAAAATCACCAGAAGCCAGCCTCAAGCCTAGCAAAAACTGACAACTCTGGAACGCCTGTGCTGCCGGTGAAGCCTTGCTGTGACTAAGTTGATGGATTTCTTCAAAGGCGAATGAATGATTCAGCCGCCTTCAAACAG
>NZ_LJRO01000423.1 GCF_001401155.1 Pseudomonas tremae | reverse complement strand
ATGCGCCAGTGTGCGGCTGAAAAACAGGGCGGGCTCGGTGCTTGCGACCTCCATCGGGTCGAGGACCTGGCGGTGCAGGAAGAAGGTTTCCCGCACGTGGTCCAGCAGCATGAAGAGAATGATCAGCCCGCGCAGAGCATCGATAGAGCGCAGCCGTGATGCTGGCGCGCGGATTGGTTGAACAACTGCTGTCATGAAAAATCCAGATCCGTAGCCGGAAGTGCAATGAGTCGATTGTGTTCTGTGTCAGAACTCGTTCTGAAGTGCCTTGTAGCCGCGCACCAGGTCAATGTTGGTGTGCGCCACGTCTTCGGAAAACTCCGAAGCCGAAATGCTCACCGGCGGGAATTGCGAGAGCTCAGTATTAGGCCCGATCCGGGTGGGGGACGGCA
>NZ_LJRO01000149.1 GCF_001401155.1 Pseudomonas tremae | reverse complement strand
GCACTATCGAGCTGGGCAACCTTGATGTGTGGCGTGACTTCAGCGATGTGCGTGCGGTTGTCAGTGCCTATCGCGGCCTGCTGGAAGCCCGCCCGCTGGGGCAGACGATCAACGTCAGTTCCGGTGTAACGCACTCGCTGCGTGAGGTGATCGACATGTGCAGGGAGATCACTGGTCAGGATATCGACGTTCAGGTAAACCCTGCGTTCGTCCGGGCCAATGAGGTCAAAACCCTGTGTGGGAACAACGCTCGCCTGCGCGCGTTGGTCCACGACTGGGAGACCCCGCCGCTTCGGGAAACCCTGAGTTGGATGTTGCCCTCCGCTTAATTGGTGGGCAGTTACAAAATAAGGCCTGTCTACCTGGTAGACAGGCCTTTCCTTTTTAAACACCCTTAAAGCCCGTGGTGAAAGACTCAGCACGCATGGCTGAATCAGGCAGACGATGATCAAGGTTCTTCACTTCTTCAAAACCTACTACCCCTGTCTCTTATACACATCTG
>NZ_LJRO01000443.1 GCF_001401155.1 Pseudomonas tremae | reverse complement strand
GTCCGAAGTCGCCATTGTGATGCTCAGTGCGCGGGATGAGCTGGATGACCGTCTTACCGGCTTCAAGGTGGGTGCCGATGATTACATCACCAAACCGTTTGCAATGTCCGAGGTGCTCGCCCGGGTCGAAGCGGTGGTGGGCCGACGCCAGCGCAAGGATAACCGGGTGATGGTGGTCGCTGACCTGCACTTCGATCTGGATACCCTTGAGATAACCCGCAACGGTGTGCCTTTGAAGCTCAACCCGACCAACATGAAGCTGTTGGAATTGTTGATGCGCAAAAGTCCCCATATCGTGAAGCGATCCGAGCTGGAAGAAGTGCTTTGGGGGCGTGATGCCCCGAACAGCAGTAGCCTGCGCAGCAACATTCATATCCTTAGGCGGGTGCTGGACGGCGACCACGAGACGCCGTTGCTGCATACCGCTCATGGCCTAGGTTACAAGTTGTGTGTACAGCGCTGAAGCCTGCTCAGTCGAAATTGAACAGGCGCTGGATCAAGGTCGGTGTACTGCCGGTCCAGCGTTTGAACGAGCGGCGGAAGTTGGCCGGATCGTTGAAGTTCAGGT
>NZ_LJRO01000108.1 GCF_001401155.1 Pseudomonas tremae | reverse complement strand
CGCCAGCAGGAGCGTGTCAGCCTTATATTCAACGGCAATGACCAGCTTGTGAGCCTGTCTGGCGACTTCATGCCCGGTGTCAGCCGCGATGAAGCCATTCTCGGCAAAGGCAGCGATACCACTGTCCCGGCAGAGAATCAGCCGGTGCAGAAGCCTGAAGAGCCGGCCAAGCCAGGTTCGTTGCTGGACAAGATCCAGAAAGACGTGGACAGCGTCGAGACCGTACCTGTCCCGACCCAAGAGCCTCTGGACACCAACTCTCGTTAGTCCGCAGCGCTCAACAAAAAGCCCGGCATGCCGGGCTT
>NZ_LJRO01000196.1 GCF_001401155.1 Pseudomonas tremae | reverse complement strand
CGAACTGCTGATCCAGACCGGCGCGCCCGACGTTGCAGAGCGCTTGAACAACGCAACCAAGGCCGGTACACCGGGGCGTGCAGCCAACGAAACCCTGCAACTGGGTTTCAGCTACCCGGAAGTAGGCGCAGAACTGGCCAGTCGCTGGCATCTGCCAGAGCTGATCAAACAGGCTATCGCCTATCAGGCAACACCGCTGAAGGCTCCGGCCGACGCACCGCTGCCAAAGATCGTTGCTCAGGCCATCACCATCTCCGATGCACTGGAAGCCCACGGCGGCGCAACTGTGCAAGCGCAGCAGGCCTGCGGCGGGCCATTGATGGAAGGAGTCGATCTGGACGCACTGTTTGCCGGGCTGCCAGCGGTGCTTGAAGCCGACAAGGCGTTCTCCGACCTGTTGAGCTAAGCCGGCCACTCTCTGCGGCTGCAAGAGCGGTCATGGCGTGAGTGCTTCACCCCATGGCCCTCATCATTTATCTGTATATCCATAC
>NZ_LJRO01000236.1 GCF_001401155.1 Pseudomonas tremae | reverse complement strand
ATACTACGTTCCTCTCTTGATCCATTTGGAGGCTTTGGCCACGCCAGATACCTTGTCAGCGTATCCCGCGATTTCTCCTGTGTGCATGTAGCTATTAGTCGAAAGTCCAAGCAGTCGTTTGATCGAGCCTTCGTTGCGCAGTCCGGATCCATACGCCAGAAAATTGTTCAGCAGCTTATCAAGCTTCATGAACAACTCAGTTCGTTTGGCGTAGAAAGCGTCTCGTTGGGTCATCGTGCCGGAGCCCATGTGTTCCCGGTAAAGTTTTTCGATCTGTTGAA
>NZ_LJRO01000245.1 GCF_001401155.1 Pseudomonas tremae | reverse complement strand
AAAGGGCGAAATATGTGGAGGGGAGCTCATTACTGTTTAGTATCGGAGGCTCCACTGTTAGCGGGGCTGGGGGTGGGTACATAGCTGGCGGTATATGTCTTGTGGCGCTAGGTATCACAACAGGGCCTGGGGCACTGGCTTGCACTATAATCGGGGGTGCAGCTGGAGGATGGGTAGGCGGAGAAGGAGGCCAATGGGTCGGCGAGCGAATTGGAGAGTACATTTATGAGGCAGTTTCAAAATGACAAATATCCCAGTAGGCTTGATCGGTATACTCATAATGGTACCTATGATACTCAACCTTTTCGCCACCGCTATCATTGCGCATAAGTACGTTGAGATCATTGAGGAGCAGCTACCAAACTACTCTTCCGTACAGACCATTAGGGAGGCGCTGCAAAAATAGCCAACTGTCCCCACCCTTGGCACACTAAGTT
>NZ_LJRO01000019.1 GCF_001401155.1 Pseudomonas tremae | reverse complement strand
GGCGATTCGCCTGCAACCCGGCCAGGTCGAAGCGCTGTCACCGAAAAGCAACGATGTGCATCAGGTCAGCAATGCTTTCAACGATCAAGTGTCGATCAGCATCCACGTTTACGGCGCCGATATTGGCACCGTGAAACGTGCGGTCTACGACCTGGACGGCACAGAAAAACTGTTCATCTCCGGCTATTCGAATGCCGCAGCCATCACCCACGCCACTCAGGATCAGCCAACAGGGAGCCCCGCCCGATGACCACACCCGCCACCCGATCATTCGCCGACGTTCGTCAGGCCTTGCTGGACCGCCAGGAACTGGCCTTGGTAGACGTCCGCGAAGAGGCACCCTTTGCCCAGGCCCATCCTCTGTTTGCGGTGAACATCCCGTTGTCGAAGCTGGAGCTGGAGGTGTTC
>NZ_LJRO01000255.1 GCF_001401155.1 Pseudomonas tremae | reverse complement strand
TCGTGCAGACCGGCTGCGGCAGTCGCGATAACAGCCTCTGGCCAGAGCATCTGGCACAGCCTGATGCGCGGCATGCCGAAGACGCCTGCAAGCGCATTGCCCGGCTGTGCGGTTCGGCAACCCACCCACGTGTGCTGGATGTGCTGCCGGGTTTCGACAGTTACAGCGCCGACGGTCGTCCGCTGCTGGGTTTCTGCGCCGAGTACAGCCCGGTTTATCTGGCCGCAGGCATGTCGGGACTGGGGTTCAAGTTTGCTCCTGGTGTTGCCGGTATCGCTTTCGAGCAACTGCGCAGTAATCTGGCAGGAAAGGACCGGCCGAGCCTCGGCTGGTCGGCATTGTCGCCACGCCGACACATGCCCGCTGCCAGTCTGGCGGGGATACAGCCATGACACCGCTCGCGTCACCTGTGCCGGGGCTGCGGGTCGGGGTCAGCGCACTGTTCGACCCCCACGACACGCCGCACGCGCGGACCTTCATGAGGGCGCTGGCCGTGGCGCGCAATTGCGTACCGGGGCTTGCGCGGGTGCAATGGCACTTTCTCGACGACGGAGCCAACGC
>NZ_LJRO01000473.1 GCF_001401155.1 Pseudomonas tremae | reverse complement strand
GTTTTCAGGCTCTGGGACGGTAAGCGGTACAGACAATTGGTGGCCAGGACGGGAGAGAACGGTGTCGAAGCCGACATTCCGTATTACGTGAACGACGATGACGATATCGTCAATAAAACCGACGAGGACGATACCTGAGTCACGTAACCGGGTTATTCGTACTGAATCATCGACAGGGTACGTCGATGCGGTTCGGGACATGATGTCCCTTTATAAACGAATCAACGGTGTACGGCACAAAGGTGCCAGGGGTAAAACCGATAAAACCTGCGTTGTTTTTTATGTGTAA
>NZ_LJRO01000329.1 GCF_001401155.1 Pseudomonas tremae | reverse complement strand
ATGGCAAAGCTCAAATCGATGTTCATTGCTCCCCGGCCCTCATCTTTCCCCGCAGGCTGGGAACTGCCGACTGGTGCGGCTCCACTAACACTTCCGTGCTCTCTACAAGCAATCGTATTTTTTGGTTTACGTATAGAGCCTAGTCATTCATTCTATTTATAAGAACCAGACAAGAGGACAAGTGTTATGAACAGGCTTCACAAGACCAGTATGCTGGCGGCTATATTGACCGCATCACCCTGCATTATGGCGGCTAACGCTCATGCTATGAGTTGTCCTGTCCCGCAAAGCGTGAAGTACGTTAATGGTATCTATATCGCGCCGGAAACGTTTGCTGGTTGGGAGGGGAACTGGGTTTCTCAACCACACAAGAAACACTCCATTAAAGAGTTTTCCACTGCTTTATATCTTTCAGTGGATAAAAGTCAGAAGGGAGGAACATTGACTAACTGTAGTTATTCACTAAGCGGAGATAATGGCGTAATAGATCTTGAGTATCGCAAAGCAGGAGATGAGAATAGATTAAAGACACTTATCGTTTCCATTGAAGGTCAGCACAATTGGATTAAAGAGCGTGGCGCGTTTGGAATTCAAGGATATGAATGTACAAAGTCAGCATCTGAGTGTCAGTTCGTTCCGCTGCGGCTAAACGAGGACTGATGAGTTTATGCATGGGGATTTCAAGATGCCTATGCAT
>NZ_LJRO01000398.1 GCF_001401155.1 Pseudomonas tremae | reverse complement strand
CATCCCGACACCTTTGCAAAAGCGCTGAAGCTGGCCGGGATTGTTCGTGTAAAGGAGCGAGCCAAAGGTAGCTTCCAGCCACCCGAGTCTCGTAAGTCTTATGGCTACACCGAGGCGCACCGACGTCAGTTGCCAGAGCAACGTTATCCCAGTTGTCTGACCGACGCAGAATGGACGCTGGTCGCTGACTTGTTTGAGGTCTCGGGAGGCCGTGGCGTGCCGCCTCGTCACTCCCGGCGGACGCTTTTAGACGCATGCTGCTATGTCGTGCGTACGGGATGCTCGTGGCGAATGCTGCCTCGCGAGTTTCCGCATTGGGACAACGTCTATAAAACCTTTCGACGGTGGAGCGCTCAGGGCAAATTCGAGCAAATGCACGACCGGCTTCGTGCTCAATGGCGAGAGCGGGTAGATCGTGATGAAAAACCATCAGCCGCTGTTCTGGACTCGCAATCAACGCGTAGCTCTCCGCAAGGAGGTGAAAGTGGTTACGACGCAGGCAAAAAGGTAAAAGGGCGTAAGCGAAGCCTCGTCGTTGATACCTTGGGCCTTCTTTTGGCAGTGAGCATCAGTGCAGCCAGCGTGCAGGATCGAGACGCTGCGGATGACGCAGTGACGTCCTCAATGGGTAAGTATCCATCATTGAGTACTCTGTTCGTCGACAGCGCCTATGCCGGAAAGTGGGCTCAGCGGACGCAACACATTCACGCAGTCCAGATTCAGGTCATAAGGGGAGCGAATAATCGCCGCACCGGGAAATGGCATTCAGAACAAGGCGATTTGTTCACGGCAGCGCCGGCTCCGAGTGGTTTTGTAGTAATGCCCAAGCGCTGGGTAGTGGAGCGGACTCATGCCTGGAATGAGCGAGCCAGGCGACTGATCATGCATCACGATCGGTTACTTGATGTGAGCGAGGCGTGGGTATGGTTGGCCGAAGCTCGAATGCTCGCCCGTCGACTTACCACTTGATTTTGTCTACACCCTC
>NZ_LJRO01000464.1 GCF_001401155.1 Pseudomonas tremae | reverse complement strand
AACACCTGCTCGGCAGTCACCACACGGGCGTTACTAAAGATCTGTTCGTTCAGCATTGCAGCAACTCCTTGGCGGTGAGGTCCACCGGGCTCATGTCGAGTTGACGATTGGCGACTGCCTCGCGGGCGTCGCGGTCATGAAAAATACCGATCAGTGCGGCACCGGCCTGTTTAGCCTCGTCGACCAGCTCCAGCACCACCTGACGGTTGGCGTCGTCCAGCGAAGCCGTCGGTTCGTCGAGCAATAAAACCGGCCACGGCACCATGAATGCCCGGGCGATGTTGATACGCTGCTGTTCACCACCGGAAAACGTGCTGGGAGCCAGTGGCCAAAGGCGCTGGGGAATGTTCAGCCGGTTCAGCAGCAGTTGCGCGCGCTCCTGAGCCTGTTCGCGCGACCATCCGCGTGAGAGTGCCGGCTCCATCACTACATCCAGGCTGGAGACACGCGGAATGACGCGCAAGAACTGGCTGACATAGCCGAGCGTTTTGCGCCGCACCTCAAGCACCTGGCGCGGGGTTGCCC
>NZ_LJRO01000113.1 GCF_001401155.1 Pseudomonas tremae | reverse complement strand
GTATTTTTCGCGGAACCGCCCTGGGGAATGATTAAGTTGCCGCCGTTCACCGTGGTACTGCCGGTGTAAGTGTTGGTGCCCGTCAACGTGATGCTGTCAGCGCCAGTAACCACCAGCTCGCTGATGGAGTCTGCGCTATCGGCTAGGTTGGTCACAGTTTGAGTGACGGCCCACGCAGGTTGCACGATGGCGCCTGAAAACAGGCACGGCGCTACGAGCGTAAACGCGACTCTACCGACAACGCTTCGGCCACCCCGACTGTGCGACTTCGCCAGCTCGGAGGCTACCTGCATTACGCCCGATGTGCGGTTCCAAACCAACCGGTAGCTGCAATTCATGGGCGACCTCGATACGGCTGAATATCTTGCAGCCCTGATACGCCATTACTGGCATGATAAAAGGCAACTCAGATACTATTATTTTATTAATTTTTTTATTCTTGCCAAGATAAGATACCACATTGCCATCATGCGACATTTATTTGTAGTGGTCTAATGATTTCGGACACTCATTTAGGCGAGAATATCGCCAGATAGAGGTCTCTGATGACCAAACAACGCCGTACGTTTTCCGCTGAATTCAAACGCGAGGCCGCAGGCCTCGTGCTCGATCAAAGCTATAGCCACGTTGAGGCCTCCCGCTCGCTAGGGGTGGTCGAGTCTGCGTTGCGTCGCTGGGTGAGCTAGCTCCAGCAGGAGCGTAATGGCGTAACGCCACAGAGCAAAGCCCTGACGCCCGAGCAGCAGAAAATTCAGGAGCTGGAAGCCCGGATCGCTCGTCTTGAGCGGGAAAAGTCCATTTTAAAAAAGGCTACCGCGCTCTTGATGTCGGAAGAACACGAGTGCTTGCGCTGATCGATCAGCTCAGTATCCATGAGTCAGCATAACAAAGTTGAGAGTTATCATAGAGCTCGAAGAATACAACTATATGCCAAGATATATCCTCACTGCCTTTCCGATACCTTGAGGTTTTTGTAATGCGTGGATATATGGAATTGATAGACTTCATGAAGAGTTTGGGTGATGGAATACTCGACTATCTCCCTGAAGACCCAAAAACCGGACAGCTCATCATCAAAGAAATAATCGAACAATGGATGGCGAAAAAGTCATATTTTTCCGCTCTTTCGCTAAGAAGGGATGTTACGACTTATATAAAGCTTCAAAGGTCTGGAAATTCCGAAGCTGATGAGATATTGTCATAGTACGACCGTTGTTTCACCCCTGAAAGATTGGGTGTTGAAGAGCATGTTTTTCTTACTAGCATCCTCAACTTGATAGACTCTCTATAGAAAAAATAGGAAAGCCTTTTTTGCCAAACGTTTCGGGTGGGTGGATTATAAATAAAGCTTCTGAGTTCTCGAAAGATACTAACGGCAATATAAATCACAAGAGCGGATAGGAAAGAGCACTTGATACTAGAGCTTTTGTTCCTGATGAAACCTACAAAATTAGCACTCTCTATACCATGTCGGCATTACTAATGCCCACATGGTATCGATGCGCTTTTGCTGACGCCAACCATGCACACCATGAAAAACGCCATTGATCACACCAGTAAAAACAACTAACTGATCTTATTTTTCACAATAAAATCAGATAGTTGCGAGTGCGACCTACTCCCACTCAATAGTCGCAGGCGGCTTGCTCGACACGTCGTAAGTCACCCGCGAAATCCCTTCGATCTCGTTGATGATCCGGCCACTCACTGTCTCCAGCAGCTCATAAGGCAGATGCGCCCAGCGAGCAGTCATGAAGTCGATGGTTTCTACCGCACGCAGGGCAACGACCCATGCATAGCGGCGGCCGTCGCCGACCACGCCAACCGATTTGACGGGTTGGAACACCACGAACGCTTGGCTGACTTTGTGATACCAGTCGGCCTTGCGCAGTTCTTCGATGAAGATGTGGTCGGCACGACGCAGGATGTCGGCGTATTCCTTCTTCACTTCGCCGAGGATGCGCACGCCCAGGCCTGGGCCAGGGAATGGGTGGCGGTAGACCATGTCGTACGGCAGGCCTAGTTCGAGGCCAAGGCGGCGGACTTCGTCCTTGAACAGCTCGCGCAGGGGTTCGACCAGCTTGAGGTTCATTTCTTCCGGCAGGCCGCCCACGTTGTGGTGCGACTTGATGACGTGTGCCTTGCCGCTTTTTGCGCCAGCCGACTCGATCACGTCCGGGTAGATGGTGCCTTGCGCCAGGTACTTGATGTTGTCCAGCTTGCAGGATTCGGCATCGAACACGTCGATGAAGGTGCGACCGATGATCTTGCGTTTCTTCTCCGGGTCGCTCTCGCCTTCCAGGTTGTTCAGGAACTGCTCTTCGGCATTGGCGCGAATGACCTTGACGCCCATGTTTTCGGCGAACATGGCCATCACTTGCTCGCCTTCGTGCAGGCGCAGCAGGCCGTTGTCGACGAATACGCAGGTCAACTGGTCGCCGATGGCCTTGTGCAGCAGCGCCGCGACCACGGAGGAGTCAACGCCGCCGGACAGGCCCAGCAATACGTTATCAGTACCAACCTGAGCGCGAACCTGAGCGATAGCGTCTTCGGCAATCTTCGAAGGGGTCCACAGTGCTTCGCAGCCGCAGATGTCGAGGATGAAGCGCGACAGGATGCGACCGCCCTGCTTGGTGTGGGTCACTTCCGGGTGGAACTGTACGCCGTAATATTTGCGGTCGTCGTCGGCCATGCCGGCAATCGGGCAGCTCGGGGTGCTGGCCAGAATATGGAAACCGTCCGGGATTTCGGTGACCTTGTCGCCGTGGCTCATCCACACATCGAGACCGAACACGCCGTCGGCATCGATATGGTCTTCGATGCCATCAAGCAGGCGGCTCTTGCCGACGACGTCGACACGGGCGTAGCCGAACTCGCGCATGTCGGAGCCTGCAACGCGGCCGCCCAGTTGCTCGGCCATGGTCTGCATGCCGTAGCAGATGCCGAAGACCGGTACATTGAGGTCGAATACCGCTTGCGGCGCACGCGGGCTGTTGGCTTCGTGCACGGACTCAGGGCCGCCAGCGAGGATGATCCCACGCGGGGCAAATTCGCGAATCGCTTCGTCGTCCATGTCGTACGGATGCAGTTCGCAATACACGCCGATTTCACGCACGCGGCGGGCGATCAGCTGGGTGTACTGGGAACCGAAGTCGAGGATCAGGATACGGTGGGCGTGAATGTCGAGGGCCATGACTCATTCTCGTCAAAAAACAGAAACGACACGGGGCTGCGTCAACAGCCCCGGCTATAAAAACTGTTGGCCTGCACCGCGGCACATACCACGATGCAGTCCGGATCAACCAACGCGATAGTTCGGCGCTTCCTTGGTGATCTGCACGTCATGGACGTGCGACTCAGCCATGCCGGCGCCGGTTATGCGAACAAACTCGGGCTTGGTGCGCATCTGTTCGATGTCGGCACTGCCGGTGTAACCCATGGAGGAACGCAGACCGCCCATCAACTGATGGATGATGGCCGACAACGGACCCTTGTAGGCCACACGGCCTTCGATACCTTCCGGCACCAGTTTCTCGGCACCTGCGGACGAATCCTGAAAGTAGCGATCGGACGAACCCTGAGCCTGGGACATAGCACCCAGCGAACCCATGCCGCGATAGGCCTTGTAGGAACGGCCCTGAAACAATTCGATCTCACCTGGCGCTTCTTCAGTACCAGCAAACATCGAACCCATCATCACACAGGACGCGCCTGCCACAATGGCCTTGGAAAGGTCGCCAGAGAAGCGGATACCGCCGTCAGCGATCATCGGCACGCCAGTGCCTTCAAGGGCAGCGGAAACGTTGGCGATGGCGCTGATCTGCGGCACGCCTACACCGGCAACGATGCGCGTGGTGCAGATGGAGCCAGGACCGATGCCGACCTTGACTGCGTCGGCACCCGCAGCGACCAGCGCCAGGGCAGCTTCGCCAGTGGCGATGTTGCCACCGATGACCTGCACCTGCGGGAAGTTGTCCTTGACCCAGCGCACGCGGTCGATCACGCCTTTGGAGTGGCCGTGAGCGGTGTCGACTACAACAACATCAACGCCAGCAGCAACCAGTGCGGTCACACGCTCGCCGGTGTCCTTGCCAGTACCGACAGCAGCGCCGACACGCAGGCGAGCCTGATCGTCCTTGCTGGCCAGCGGATAAGCCTTGGCTTTTTCGATGTCCTTGACGGTCATCATGCCCTTGAGCGCAAAGTTGGCGTCGACGATCAGGACTTTTTCAAGACGGTGCTTGTGCAGCAGTTCGCGTACTTCGTTCTTGTCGGCGCCTTCACGCACGGTGACCAGACGCTCTTTGGGCGTCATCACTTCGCGGACAGGGACATCAAGACGATTTTCGAAGCGTACGTCGCGGGACGTCACGATGCCGACCAGGTCGCCATTGTGCAGCACGGGTACACCGGAAATATTGTGCATGCGCGTGAGTTCGAACAGATCACGAACAGTGGCGTCGGCTTCGATCGTGATCGGGTCCTTGACGACACCGGCCTCGAACTTCTTGACCTTGCGCACTTCGGCAGCTTGCTGCTCGATGGTCATGTTCTTGTGGATGATACCGATACCGCCTTCCTGGGCCATGGCAATTGCCAGACGGGCCTCGGTGACTGTATCCATTGCAGCAGAGACCAAAGGTATATTCAGCTCGATGCCACGGGTCAAACAGGTTTTCAGACTGACTTCGTTGGGAAGTACCTCGGAATAACCGGGCACAAGGAGAATGTCGTCGAATGTAAGGGCTTCTTGACTGATACGCAGCATCGCGGGGGCTCCCGAGCGGGAAATTGGAAGCGCGCCATTATACCCACAGACCCCGTCCGGCTCAATGTAAACCTCAGCCTATTATCAAGGCTGTTTATAGACGCACATGAACGAAAGAGACCGGACGGTCCAGACGTTCGGCGAAGTCGTCCAGAAAGGTCTGGGTGAAAGACGCCTCCAGCCAGTTATTGAAGATGAAGCCCAGATTGGAAAAGCCGCAGGCGTCCAGAAACAGAAAGCCGTTGATGTCGTCTTCGTGGCGGCATTCGGGGCAGGTGAAATTGTCGGTGTGGCCGGGCATCCAGTCTTCAAGGCTATCGAACAGCGCCTCGCCGACTTCGCGACGGCATTCCGGGCAACCGGCCTCCTCGGCAAAATCATTCAGCGGGGTAAAGATGCAACGCTTGGTGACAATTTCCAGACCATTGATCACTTCGCTGAATGGCAACGCGTCCGGGTTCTTCGCCACCCGGCGGGCTCCAGGCGCCACGGCATAAGCCATTTTGTTATGCGTGCGCCCGCAGGTGGTCAGTTCCGGTTCGACCACGTCGAGCTTGACCAGCCAGCGCAAGATAAGCCGCGCTCTGGCCTCGTGCCCGGGGAATGTGGATATTTGCGGGACGATGATGCTTTGGGTGTTCATAACGGAGCGTCGCTGGATGCTGTTCGAGGCCGCAGCTTAATGCGCTGATGATTCAGGTCAAGGTCAAATCCTGTCTGAAGCGGCGTTACAGACTCGTGCGCCGGACCGGCATTGCCATTATGATGCCCGACATGATCAAAGACCCTTTCGCAAGACTCGGCCTCGACCGGGAAGTCATAACTGTCAGCCAGCTCAACGGCCGTGCGCGGGTGTTGCTGGAGGACGTGTTCAGCAGCATCTGGGTCGAGGGCGAGATTTCCAATCTGTCGCGCCCAGCCTCTGGGCATGTCTACTTCACGTTGAAGGACTCCAGCGCACAGGTGCGTTGTGCGTTGTTCCGGCAAAGCGCCGCACGGGTGCGTCAGGCACTCAAGGACGGTTTGCAGGTCAAGGTACGGGGCAAGGTTTCACTGTTCGAAGGCCGTGGCGACTATCAATTGATTCTCGACACTGTCGAGCCTGCCGGTGATGGCGCACTGCGGCTGGCGTTCGATGCGCTGAAAGCCAAACTCAGCGACGAAGGCCTGTTCAGCGCCGAGCGCAAGGTTGCCCTGCCGCTGCACCCGCAACGTATCGGCATCATCAGTTCGCCGACCGGCGCAGTGATCCGCGACATCATCAGCGTGTTTCGCCGCCGAGCGCCACGGGTCGAGCTGACTCTGATTCCTACCGCAGTTCAAGGCCGCGAGGCCATCAACCAGATTGTCCGCGCGCTGAAGCTGGCCGACGCCCAGGGTTTCGACGCCCTGATCCTCGCCCGCGGCGGCGGATCACTGGAAGACCTGTGGTGTTTCAACGAAGAGGCCGTGGCTCGTGCGATTGATGCTTGTGTGACGCCGATTGTCAGTGCCGTCGGGCATGAAACCGACGTTTCCATCAGCGATTTCGTCGCCGATGTGCGAGCCCCGACGCCCTCCGCGGCTGCCGAGTTGCTGGCCCCGGACTCCAGCGACCTGCACCGCCGTGTCGATAACCTGCATCGACGGCTGGTCAGCCGCATGCAGGATCGGCTCATGCGTGAGCGGTTGCAGCTGGAAGGTATCTCGCGTCGGCTGAGGCATCCGGGTGAACGGTTGCGCCAGCAATCACAGCGCCTGGATGACCTGGACATGCGCCTGCGCCGCGCTTTCGAACAGAACATGCACACGCGGCAGGTGCGTCTGGTGCACATGCAAAGCCGTCTCGCCGCGCAGCATCCGGGCCGCACGCTGGCGTTTCTGCGCCAGCGCCTGGATGCGCTGGCCGAGCGCTTGCCAAGGGCCATTCGCGACCAGATCAAGGCCCGCAAGCTACAGTTGCAAAGTCAGATGCAAACGCTAAATGTCGTCAGCCCGCTGGCTACGCTGGGGCGTGGTTACAGCATCTTGCTCGATGAACGGGGCCATGCAATCCGCCACGCTTCACAAACCCGGCCCGGCCAGCGCCTTACCGCGCGGCTGGGCGAAGGCGAACTGCAAGTACGTGTCGAAGACAATCACCTCACGCCTGTGACCCTTTCCCTTCTGGACTGACTGCCTGATGCTACGTTTTATCGCCCCGCTGTTCGCCCTGTTGCTCTGCCTGCCCGCCCATGCCAACAGCTTCATTACTCGCGCCCTCGACAAACCGGTGCCCGGTGGCGTGGCCGTCATCGATCTTGGCACAGGTGCGCAGGCGCCGACCGCCACCTATCAAGGCAAACCGGTGCTGGTGGTCAAGGAACAGGGTGCGCGCTGGCTGGCCATTGTCGGGATCCCGCTGACCGTCAAGCCGGGCACTCAACAGGTCACGTCGGGCGGTCGCACGCTCAATTTCACGGTTGGCAGCAAGAAATACCCGGAACAGCACATAACCCTCAAGAACAAGCGTCAGGTCAATCCCAACCCAGAAGACAACAAGCGCATCGAAGGTGAACTGGCCGAGCAACTGCGCGCTTATAGAAGCTTCAGCCCCGGCACACCTAGCAATCTGATCCTGGACAAGCCGGTCAATGGCCCGCTGTCGAGCAAGTTCGGCGTGCGCCGGTTCTTCAACGGCGAAGAACGCAACCCGCACTCAGGACTGGACTTCGCGGTGCCCGCCGGAACGCCGATCAAGTCTCCGGCAGCAGGCAAGGTCATTCTGACCGGTAATTATTTTTTCAACGGCAACACCGTGTTCGTCGACCACGGCCAAGGTTTTATCAGCATGTTCTGCCACATGTCGAAGATCGATGTAAAAGTCGGTGATCAGGTCCCAAGGGGCGGTGTTGTCGGTAAAGTCGGTGCTACCGGGCGGGCAACCGGTCCACACATGCACTGGAATGTCAGCCTGAATGACGCGCGGGTCGATCCGGCAATTTTTATCGGCGCATTTCAGCCTTGAGCAGGACCCTGAGCGAGCGCAGCAGCGCTCGCTCACCGCTCCCTTTCTTTGCGCACATCGCCTAACCCCCACAATACTCCGGAATAAAATTCTCGAATAACGCTATAAAAAACCAGAAAAACGCTAATGACGAGAATTTATCCCAATTTTTTTCAAGTGCTTGCCATCGTGCTGGCCAGTGGGTACGGTTGACTTCATGAAAAACGCCCAAACCCTTATTTTATTGCGCCAACATCGGTGCCTCAGCCTGGTCAGCGCCCGACTGCCAGGCTAGATTTGCTGTACCTCGCCCCTGCGTTCGCAAACCCCATACTTTCCAAAACGGCAGGCCGCCGCTTACCGGCCCCGTGAATACAAAAGGATTTTCCGATGACCATGCTCAACGACCCTTCGAAGAAGTACCGTGCGTTCCCGACCATTGATCTGCCCGACCGCACCTGGCCTTCGAAAACCATCGATGCGGCGCCGATCTGGTGCAGCTCCGACCTGCGCGACGGTAACCAGTCGCTGATCGAGCCGATGGATGCGGTCAAGAAGCTGCGTTTCTGGAAAACCCTGGTCAGCGTCGGCGTGAAAGAAATCGAGGCGTCGTTTCCTGCAGCGTCGCAGACTGACTTCGACTTCGTCCGCACCCTGATCGAAGAAGGTCATATTCCGGAAGACACCACTATTCAGGTGCTGACCCAGGCACGTGAAGACTTGATCGCGCGTACCTTCGAATCGTTGCGCGGCGCCCGCAAGGCGATCGTTCATCTGTACAACGCAACGTGCCCGTCATTCCGTCGCATCGTGTTCAATCAGGACAAGGCTGGCGTGAAGGAAATCGCAGTCAACGCGGCCAGGATGTTCGTCAAGTACGCAGCACTGCAGCCGGAAACCCAGTGGACGTTCCAGTACTCGCCGGAAACCTTCAGCGCGACCGAGCTGGAGTTCGCCAAGGAAGTCTGCGACGCAGTGATCGAGGTGTGGAACCCGACGCCCGAGAACAAGGTAATTCTGAACCTGCCAGCCACCGTCGAAGTCGCCACACCGAATATCTACGCCGACCAGATTGAATGGTTCGGCCGCCACATCACTCGCCGCAACAGTGTGCTGATCAGCCTGCATACCCACAACGACCGTGGCACCGGCGTAGCCGCCACCGAGCTGGGCCTTATGGCCGGTGCAGACCGTGTCGAAGGCTGCCTGTTCGGCAATGGCGAGCGTACCGGCAACGTCGACCTGGTCACCGTGGCACTGAATCTCTACACCCAGGGCATCAACCCTGGGCTGGACTTCTCGGACATCGATGGAGTGCGCAAGGTCGTCGAGGAATGCAACCAGATTCCGGTTCACCCTCGTCATCCGTATGTGGGCGATCTGGTCCACACAGCGTTCTCCGGCTCGCACCAGGATGCCATCCGCAAGGGCTTCACGCAGCAGAAGGAAGGCGAGCTGTGGGAAGTCCCTTACCTGCCGATCGACCCGGCTGATATCGGTCGCAGCTACGAGGCAGTAATTCGCGTCAACAGTCAGTCCGGCAAGGGCGGCATTGCTTACCTGCTTGAACAGGAATACGGAATCTCTCTGCCGCGTCGCATGCAGATCGAGTTCAGCCAGGTGGTTCAGGGTGAAACCGACCGCCTGGGCCTGGAGATGACTGCCCAGCAGATCCACTCGTTGTTGCGTCGTGAATACCTGCAAGCCAACACGCCCTATGCGCTGATCAGCCACAAGTTGCAGGAAGAGAACGGTAACAGCGCTGTGGATGCAGAAGTGCATGTGGACGGTGAAACCCAACACTGGCGCGGCAAGGGCAAAGGTGCTCTGGAGGCCCTGGTAGCAGGCCTGCCGGTCGCTGTAGAGATAATGGATTACAACGAGCATGCGATCGGTTCGGGCACCACGGCCAAGGCCGCCGCCTATATCGAGCTGCGCGTCAATGGCGACCGCGCGGTACACGGTGTTGGCATTGATGAAAACATCACCACAGCGAGTTTCCGCGCCCTGTTCAGCGCGCTCAACCGCTCGCTGAGTCAGGCACAAGCCAAGGCCGCCTGAGCCCTTGAACCGAGGGCGGATACCTGTCCGCCCTCTTCACCCCTACGTTACAACGCTTCCTGTAACGCCCCGCCTCTCCTTTAAAGGCTCTTGCAGTCTGCGCATACCCCTGTCTTTTTCGGCATAATCTTTTTCATTTCTGCTGTGGTAGCATGCTGCCCTTAATCCAGACTGGCCCACATCCAACAGCGACCCATATGCTGACGATGCCAATCCGGACTTTCCTGCCAGCTGCATCTTTCCTATAAAAAACCAAGACGACTATTGCATTGATTTCCGGACGAAAAGAATGCTCGGGCAGACCTCCCGTGCATTGAAATTACTATCTGCCTCGGTAATGCTGAGCTGATCCGATCACATTTGGAGCGATTATGCCCAAGGCTTCCCACCAAGATTTGCGCCGCAGTTTCCGTGAGCTCACCTCGTCGAACTCATGCTTCCATACCGCCTCGGTATTTGACCCCATGTCAGCGCGAATCGCGGCGGATCTGGGCTTTGAAGTAGGCATACTCGGCGGCTCTGTCGCGTCGCTGCAAGTACTGGCAGCCCCGGACTTCGCACTGATCACCCTGAGTGAATTCGTTGAGCAGGCCACACGCATCGGCCGCGTCGCCCAGCTCCCGGTGATCGCAGACGCGGATCATGGCTATGGCAACGCCCTGAACGTCATGCGTACTGTGGTCGAACTGGAACGTGCCGGCATTTCCGCACTGACCATCGAAGACACCCTGCTGCCTGCACAATTTAACCGCAAGTCCACCGACCTGATTTCTACTGCAGAAGGCGTCGGCAAGATCCGTGCGGCGCTGGAAGCGCGTGTCGATCCGGAGATGTCGATTTTTGCTCGCACCAATGCGGCGATCATTCCGGTTCAGGAGGCTATCAGTCGCGTGCAGCAATATCAGGCTGCCGGGGCTGACGGCATTACCATCGTTGGCATTCGTGACTTTGATCACTTGGCACAGATTTCAGAAGGCCTGACCGTACCGCTGATGCTGGTGACCTACGGCAACCCGGAGCTGCATGACAATGCTCGCCTTGCCGAGATGGGCGTCAGAGTCTGCGTCCACGGTCACGCGGCTTACTTTGCCGCGATCAAGGCGACCTACGACTGCCTGCGCGAACAGCGCCAGATACTCGGCAGCGAGTCGAACATGAGCGCCACGGAACTGACCCACACCTACACCCAGCCCGAAGACTACGTAGAGTGGGCCAGTAAGTTCATGAATGTGAACGAGTAAGCGGCAGGGTTACTGACGCTGGGCACTGCCCATGAGTGACGCAGAGCGTCACCCAGGGCATTCCTACACTAGAGCGTAAGGAACGATAACTGGTTAAGCATCGTGCCTGCACTTCGCTCCAGAGTGGGTGCGCAGTAAGCGATATCAGGCAGTTGCTTTGATGCCACGCTGGGTTTCCAGCTGCAACAGCGCGCCTTGCAGGGTCTGCAAGGTGGAACTGGTGGCCGAGATCTGCCCCTGGATAGCCAATGACCGTTGGGCCTTCTCTTCCGGGGTGCCCTTGCTGCTCTGTGCAGCGGCCAGTTGAGCCTGCTCCCGGGCCAATTCCTTTTGAGCCTGCTTTATCTGTTCTTTTATCTTGTCGATAGTTTGCTGGAGTGCATCCGAGCTGGATCCGCCTACGGTACCGCCATCCGCAGGTGCGCCGCTCGCGCCTTCGGTAGAAGCCTCTTCCGTGGTCTTGTCCGTGTCCTTGGCATTGTTAGCAGCAGTAACTGCATTTTCCTCGGGCTTCTTGACTGTCAGCGTCAACGGACTCGAGTAACGGTTAAGCATGGAAGTGTCGATGGTTGTCATAACGCTCTCCTGGAAGTCTGGACACACTATCGGCCGATGCGAAATATTCTGTAATGAATTATTGAATATTGAATGAATCAGCATCCAGACCGGCCGGGAATAGCGTGCGGTAGCCCTGCAAATCCACCGCATTCAAGGTCGCCATGAACACCCCGTCCGCATCGCCTGCGTTCAACAGGCTCTCGCCTTGATAATCCAGTACCTGACTGTCACCGGTATAGGCAAAGCCTTTTCCGTCCGACCCCGTTCGATTGACGGCGACGACATAGCACAGGTTTTCAATCGCTCTGGCAGGCAGCAAGCGGTTCCAGTGCATACGCCGCGCACCCGGCCAGTTGGCGGTGTAGAGCAGCAGATCGGTGTCCAGAGCGTCACGGCTCCAGACCGGAAAACGCAGGTCGTAACAGATCAATGGGCGGATGCGCCAGCCGTTGAGCTCAAACGTCACCTGACGGTCACCCGGCGTGTAGTGCTCATGCTCGCCAGCCATGCGGAACAGATGGCGTTTGTCGTAATGCAGCAACTCTCCATCTGGGCGCGCCCACAAGAGGCGGTTGCGATGACTGCCATCTGCTGCCCGAATGATCACGCTGCCCGTGACAACGGCATTGAGACGCTTGGCCTGCGCCACAAGCCAGGCCGATGCTGGCCCGGCTTCCGGCTCGGCCAGCGCTTCGGATTCCATCGAAAACCCGGTAGTGAACATTTCCGGCAGGACGACCAGATCAGCGCCTTGCGCCTGATCCAGCAACTGTCCGAAATGCTCGAGATTGGCCTCGCGGTCATGCCAGACCAATGTCGTCTGGATCAAAGCGAGCTTCAGGTTCGGCAGTCCGCTTATATCGCGCATAGTTTCTCCGCAGCCTGACGTAACGTGTCTTCCTGCTTGGCAAAACACAAGCGGATCAGGCGCTGCCCTGGTGGTGGGCTTTGATAGAAAACAGAGATGGGGATACTGGCCACGCCATGCTCACGGGTCATCCACAGGGCCATGTCCACATCGTTCAGATCAGGCCTGATCTGCGAATAATCGACCAGCTGGAAATAAGTACCGCCGACCGGTTTGAAGCTGAAGCGCGAGCCTGCCAACTGGCTGCAGAAATAGTCCCGCTTGGCCTGATAGAAACCTGGCAGCTCGTCGACATGCTCGGGATGTTCGGCCATGAAATCAGCCAGCGCATACTGTAGCGGCGTCACACCGCAGAAACTGACGTACTGATGTACCTTGCGCAACTCGGCGGTCAGTGCTGGGGGCGAGACTACGTAGCCGGTCTTCCAGCCCGTGACGTGATAGGTCTTGCCAAACGAACTGACGACAAAGGCACGCTGATACAGCGCCTCGTGATCAAGCACGCTGACATGCTGTGCGCCGTCAAACACCAGGTGCTCGTAGACCTCATCACTGAGCAGATAGATATCGCGATCGGCAATCAGCGCAGCCAGGCGATCAAGCTCTGCGCGGCTGATCAGTGCGCCGCTCGGGTTATGCGGGCTGTTGATGACGATCATGCGGGTGCGCGGGCTGAGTGCATCGGTCAGCTTTTGCCAGTCGATGGAGAAATCATCCAGCCCCAGTTGCACATGGACGCAGCGCCCACCTGCCAGCTCCACCGCAGGTTCGTAGCTGTCATAGCAAGGGTCGAAGATGATGACTTCTTCGCCGGGACGAATAACCGAGTGGATCGCACAAAAAATTGCCTGGGTCGCTCCGGGCGTGATGGTGATCTCACTGTCCGGGTTGACCTCGCGCCCATAGCTGCGGCCAATCTTGGCCGCTACCTGCTGGCGAAGTGCCGGCAGCCCGGTCATCGGCGAATACTGGTTATGCCCCTCGGTGACATGGCGGCAGACTGCGTCACGCAGCGCCTGCGGCCCGTCAAAATCAGGAAACCCCTGGGACAGGTTGATAGCGCCGTTTTCGGCGGCCAGCTGTGACATGACGGTGAAGATAGTGGTGCCCACATTGGGCAACTTGCTGTCGATCATGGAACCCTTTCCCTGCAATCTCCCGGCACCGGGCGGCACGGGGTCAAGCAGGATAGCCCATTAAACACGCACAAAAAAAGGCGCCGAAGCGCCTTTTTCCAGTGGCTGACTCAGCGCTTGTCGCGGCGCTTCTTGTCGGCTTTCTTGTGGTGCGACATCATTCGACGCTTCTTGTTGACCTGGCGGTCCGTCAGCGTGTTCTTGTTGCCTTCATACGGGTTCTCGCCACCTTTGAACTCGATCCGGATCGGCGTACCGACCAGCTTGAGCACACGGCGATAGGTGTTTTCCAGATACCGCACGTAAGACTTGGGTACTTTCTCGACTTGGTTGCCGTGAATCACGATCAGCGGTGGGTTGGCACCCCCCAGGTGAGCGTAGCGCAGCTTGATGCGGCGGCTGCCGACCATCGGTGGCGCATGCTCGCTGACCGCGTCTTCGAGGATCTGCGTCAGACGGCTGGTCGGCCAGCGCGTTACGGCCGACTTGAACGAGTTCTGCACCGACTGATAAAGGTTGCCTACACCCGTGCCGTGCATGGCCGAGATGAAGTGGATGTCCGCGAAATCGACGAAGAACAAACGGCGTTCCAGTTCGATCTTCACGAAATCACGTTCGCCCGGCGTCATGCCGTCCCACTTGTTCAGCGCGATAACCAGTGCACGACCCGCCTCGAGAGCGAAGCCCAGCAGGTTGAGATCGTGATCGACCACCCCTTCCCGGGCGTCCATCACGAAGATCACCACGTTGGCGTCCTTAATGGCCTGCAGGGTCTTGACCACAGAGAACTTTTCGACTTCTTCGTGGATCTTGCCGCGCTTGCGCACACCTGCCGTGTCGATCAGCGTGTACTTCTCTTCATTCCGCTCGAAGGGAATGTAGATGCTGTCACGCGTGGTGCCAGGCTCGTCATAAACGATAACCCGGTCTTCACCGAGCATACGGTTGACCAGCGTCGACTTGCCGACGTTCGGACGACCGATGATCGCGATCTTGATACCGTCTTTTTCGCTCGGGCCCGGAATGCGCTTGGCTTCCTGACCTTCGGCAACTTCCTCGACCTCACCTTCTTCAAGGTCGTCCTCGTCCCTGGGGAATTCCCGCAGAGCGATTTCGAGCATCTGCGAGATGCCGCGACCGTGAGCGCCGGCCACCGGAATGGCGTCGCCCAGCCCCATCGGGCTGAACTCGGCACGCGCCAGGTTCTCATCGATGTTGTCGATCTTGTTGGCAACCACGTAGGAACGCTTGTTGCGCTTGCGCAGGTGCTCACCAATCATCTGATCAGCGGCGGTATAGCCCGCACGGGCATCCACCAGAAACAGCACCACATCGGCTTCTTCAATGGCCAGCAGAGACTGCTCGGCCATTTTTTCGTCCATGCCATGCTCGTCACCGGAGATACCGCCGGTGTCGATCAGAATATAGGAGCGCCCTTGCCACTTCGCCTCTCCGTATTGGCGATCACGGGTAAGACCGGACAGATCGCCGACAATAGCGTCGCGGGTCCTGGTCAGGCGGTTGAACATGGTGGACTTGCCGACGTTCGGTCGACCCACCAGGGCGATTACGGGAACCATTAGGCTCTCCACTTCGTTATTTCAGAAAATACAAAAGCCGCTGCAGGGCAGCGGCCGAAGTTCGGAGCAGCGCACAATGACGCTGCAGCCTTGCCGAGGCAAGGTCACCCGGGGCCAATGGCCTCGGGCCTGGACACTTATTGCTTGATGGTCAGGGCTTCCAGTTTGCCGCTGTTGCCATACACGTAAATCATGTCCCCTACTACCAGCGGACGGGCACGCAGGCCGTCACTGTCAATGCGCTCGCGACCGACAAAGCGACCATCGACCTGGCTCAACAGGTGAAGGTAGCCTTCCATGTCACCGAACACGATGTAGCTGGAATACACTTCCGGCGCACCCAACTGACGGCGAGCCAGCGATTCGTTGCTCCACAGTGCGGAGGACGAACGCTCGTCGATACCTTCGACAGTGCCTGAGGCCAAGGTGGCATAAACGCTGCCGAAGCCTTGGGCGACGCCCGAGTAGCTCGAACCGTCACGCTGCCAGAGTACACGACCGCTTTCCAGATCCAGACCGGCGATGCGGCCCTGATAAGTGGCGACGTACAGTGTACCGCCGGACAGCAGCAGGCCGCCGTCGATATCGACCACGCGGTCCAGCTCGGAACGACCCTGAGGGATCGCAACACGCTGTTCCCAAATCGGCACGCCGTTGGAAATATCGAGGGCGACGACCTTGCCAGTCGACAGGCCGGCGATCGCGAGACGATTGGTGGCCAATGGAGCACCGGTTCCGCGGAGGGTCAGCACAGCGGGTGTGCTTTCGTAGATCCAGAGCTGAGAGCCGGTAGACGCATCGAAGCCGACGATACGGTCATCCTGCGTCTGAACCACAACCACGGAACCGTTGGTGGCAGGCGGAGCCAGCACTTCACTGGTCACGTGGGCGCGCCATTTCTCTTCACCGGTGGCAGCGTCCATGGCAACGACTTCACCCTTGAGAGTGCCAATCATCACCAGGCCGTAACCTACGCCGACAGCGCCGGAAACAGGAAGATCAAGATCCTTCTTCCAGATCACATCACCGGTCAGTCGATCCAGAGAGACGATTTCGCCAGTGACGTCAGACGCATAGATGCGATCGCCGTCAATTGCCGGGACCAGCATGTTGTAGGTCTTGCCCTGACCGTCGCCGATCGAACGACTCCACTGCTTTTGCAGAACCACTTCTTCTTTGAAGTCGGTCAGCTCGGCCGGAGGCAATTCCTTTTTGCTGTTGCTGCTGCAACCCGCGGCCAGAATGGCCAGAGCCAGCAATGCTGCATGTTTCCAACGAATCACGTCACGCATCCCCTTTCGCCAGATCGTCGAGCTTCATTTGCAGGCCACCAACCGCTGCGTCTTCGGACAGAGCGGATTTGGCCTTTTGGTATGCAGCATGTGCCTCATCGGTTCGGCCCAGCTGTACCAGCAGGTCGCCCTTGAGTTCTTCACGACTGGCGAGGAATGCCTTGTCGGCATCGCCGTCGAGCAATTTCAGCGCGTCATCAACCTTGTTCTGTGCAGCCATCACACGAGCCAGGCGCTGACGGGCAACTTCACCCAGAGTGTCATTGGCTGGCTTGTCAGCTACGGTTTTCAGTTCGGCAGCTGCATCATCCAGCTTGCCGGCATCGACCGCCACCTTGGCGACGAACAGGCTACCGAACTGGGCGTAGGTAGTGCCACCAAATTCGCTTTTCAGTTTGCCGGACAGCTCGGCGACACGCGCCGTATCTGCCTGACCGCTCGGCGTCAGCGCGGTTTCGAGCAGTTGCTGATAGAGCATCGAGGCGCCTTGTGACTGGCCAGCCTGATACCGCTGCCAGCCCTGCCAGCCCAAGACCACCACCAGCGCCAGCAGACCACCTGTCAACAGGGGTTTGCCGTTACGCTGCCACCAGTCCTTCATTACCGCCAGCTCTTCATCTTCGGTACCCGACACCCCAATACTCCTATTCGCTAAACGGCTGTTAATCTGTTTCAACCCTGCACAACGCAGGCGGCCAGGTGCTCTGCAAGAGCGTCCCAGGCAATATTTTGTTGTTCGCCCTGACCACGCAGGGGTTTGACGCCAATGACCTTTGCTGCCAACTCTTCTTCGCCAAGGATCAGAGCGTACAGCGCCCCGCTCTTGTCAGCCTTCTTGAACTGGCTTTTGAAGCTGCCTGCACCGGCATTGACCTGCAGGCGCAGGGTCGGCAACCGGTCACGAACCTTTTCGGTAAGCGCCAGCGCAGCCAGCTCGGCTGCTTCGCCGAAGGCACACAGGTAGACATCCACCTGACGGGCAATTTCTTCCGGAACCTGCTCCAGGGTTTCGAGCAACAGCACCAGACGCTCGATGCCCATCGCGAACCCTACGCCAGCAGTCGGCTTGCCGCCCATTTGCTCGACCAGACCGTCGTAACGGCCGCCCGCACACACAGTCCCCTGAGCACCCAATTCATCGGTGACCCATTCGAAAACGGTTTTGCTGTAGTAATCCAGCCCGCGCACCAGCTTGGGGTTGATGACATAAGGAATACCAGCCGCATCCAGACGGGCCTTGAGGCCTTCGAAATGCACGCGGGACTCATCATCGAGATAATCCGCCAGTTTCGGCGCATCGACCAGCACAGCCTGGGTTTCAGGGTGCTTGGTGTCGAGCACGCGCAGCGGGTTTGTTTTCAGACGACGCTGGCTGTCTTCATCCAGTTGCTCAAGACGCGCCGAGAGAAACTCGACCAGCGCGTCGCGGTAACGTGCACGAGCTTCGCTGGTACCCAGGCTGTTCAGCTCGAGCTTGACCGCATTGCGAATACCGAGCATGCCCCAAAGGCGCCAGGTCATGACGATCAGCTCGGCGTCGATGTCCGGACCATCGAGGTTGAATACTTCTACACCGATCTGGTGAAACTGACGATAACGCCCCTTCTGAGGACGCTCGTGACGGAACATCGGGCCGATGTACCACAGTTTCTGAACCTGACCACCACCGGTAATACCGTGTTCCAGAACCGCTCGCACACAGGCAGCAGTGCCTTCCGGGCGCAGGGTCAGGGAATCGCCGTTGCGGTCAGCGAAGGTGTACATCTCTTTTTCGACGATATCGGTCACTTCGCCGATAGATCGCTTGAAGAGTTCGGTAAATTCGACGATGGGCATGCGAATCTGGCGATAACCGTAGTTATCCAGCAGACGCGAGACAGTGCCTTCGAAGTGACGCCACAGGGGCGTCTGCTCAGGCAGGATGTCGTTCATGCCACGAATGGCTTGTAGAGACTTACTCACAGAAAATCCTTAGCAATCCTGGTTAGCCACGCACGATGACCGAGGCGTCGGCTTCAGCCTTTTCGGCTGCTTTCTCGCGAATCA
This sequence comes from Pseudomonas tremae, assembly GCF_001401155.1. Classification (GTDB taxonomy): domain Bacteria; phylum Pseudomonadota; class Gammaproteobacteria; order Pseudomonadales; family Pseudomonadaceae; genus Aquipseudomonas; species Aquipseudomonas tremae. The sequence goes on along the minus strand of NZ_LJRO01000113.1, from coordinate 10,761 downwards.
AGCGTTCAAGCTCATCCACGAGATTGTCGTTGGTGAGTTTCTGCGCGGGCTTGCCGTCGATGTAGATCAGATTCGGCGTGCCACCGGTGAGGCCAATATGCGCCTCCTTGGCTTCGCCAGGACCATTGACCACACAACCGATCACCGCCACATCGAGAGGCACCAGCAAATCTTCGAGTCGGCCTTCAAGCTCGTTCATGGTCTTGACCACATCGAAATTCTGACGCGAGCAGCTCGGGCAGGCGATGAAGTTGATCCCGCGGGAGCGAAGGCGCAACGATTTGAGAATGTCGTACCCGACTTTCACCTCTTCGACCGGATCAGCGGCCAGCGAGATGCGGATAGTATCGCCAATTCCCTCGGCGAGCAGCATACCCAGACCGACAGCCGATTTCACTGTGCCTGAACGCAAGCCGCCCGCCTCAGTGATGCCCAGGTGTAACGGCTGGACAATCTGCTTGGCCAGCAAACGGTAGGCAGCCACGGCCATGAACACGTCAGAGGCCTTTACGCTGACCTTGAAATCCTGGAAGTTCAGACGCTCTAGGTGTTCGACATGACGCAGCGCGGACTCTACCAGAGCCTCGGGCGTCGGCTCGCCGTATTTTTTCTGCAGGTCCTTTTCCAGCGATCCGGCGTTGACACCGATCCGGATGGGGATGCCGCGGTCGCGTGCGGCATCGACCACGGCACGCACGCGATCTTCACGACCGATGTTGCCCGGGTTGATACGCAGGCAGTCGACACCCAGCTCGGCAACGCGCAAGGCGATGCGGTGGTCAAAATGAATATCGGCGACCAGTGGCACCTTGACCAGCTGCTTGATACGACCGAAAGCCTCGGCAGCATCCATGTCAGGTACGGAAACCCGCACGATGTCGACACCGGCGGCTTCCAGTCGATTGATCTGGGCGACGGTGGCCGCCACATCATTGGTGTCACTGTTGGTCATGCTCTGTACGGCAATCGGCGCATCGCCGCCCACCGGTACAGAACCAACCCATATTTTTCGGGATTCGCGACGTTTGATCGGAGATTCGCCGTGCATGACTTATTGCCCTAGCTTCAGGCGAGCAGTTTCGCCGCTGGTGAAAGGTGCCACGTCTACCGGCTGACCGTTGTAGGTAACCTGCGCGCCGCGTGCATAGCCCAGACGAAGGGTCAACGGCGGCTTGCCGCTGACATCAAGATTTTCGCCCTTGCGCTTGAGACCGCTGACCAGCACCTTGCCGTTTCCGTCGGTGACCTGCGTCCAGCAGTCGGCGACGAACTGCACAGTGACCTGGCCGGCGCCCGCCATGACAGGGGCTGGCTGTTCAGCCGGCGTTGTCGGCATGGACGGCACATTAGGCGAAGCCACTGGCGCCTGCGCAGTCTGTGCAGGCGTCGGGGCAGCAGCCGGTGCCTGAGGCTGGGCAGCAGAGCGGCCGGTAGTATCTGTAGCAGGTGCGGCTGGCGCAGCGCTCGGCGACTCGCTGGCAGGCGCACCGGTGTTCAATGGCAGGGAAGTCTGTCCGGAAGCAGGTGCTTCGACAACTGGCGCTTCTTCAGGCTCGTCCAGCGGATGGATCTGCGTGGTGCCGTCGGCGCTTTCGACTTCGACGTGTTCCATGTTAAGTCCGGACTGATCCCTGCCGCGCAGGGTCGCCTGGTCCTGCCACCAGAAAAAACCGCCACCGACCAGAATCACCAGCAGCAACAGGCTGACGATACGCAGAATATTGTGTGACAGCCTCACCGGCTCCTCGATGCGGCCCAGCGCGTGAACTGCACTGCCCTTGCCATCGGTACCGGTAAACTGGTCGAACTGATCAACCAGTGCTGCCTGATCAAGGCCAAGCAGCTTCGCATAGGCACGTACATACCCCCGGGCAAACGTGTGCCCAGGCAGTTTCTCAAAATTGCCGTTCTCCAGATTGCTCAGGGAGGTCACGGTGAGGTTCAGCCTCAAAGCCACATCGGGCAGCGACCAGCTCCTGCTCTCGCGTGCCTGGCGCAGTGTTTCTCCAGGGTTCACGCGATTGGTTGCTACAACTTCGGGATGCGCCGCTTTCATCATTGCTCCGACAGGTATTGCTGATATTCCGGCGTACCGGGATAGAGTCTTTTCAATTGCAGGCCGAAACTGGCCGCCTTGTTACGGTCATCGTAGATCTTTGCCAAGCGTATGCCGAGCAATAGACTACGTGCATTTTGCTCGCTGAGCTGGCTAAAACGGTCGTAATAATCACGTGCGGGCACAAATTGCCGGTCTTCATAAGACAACTGTGCCATCTCCAGCAAGGAGCGCGGCAGTTGACGGTCCAGGCGCAAGGCCTTGGTGAACTGCTCTCGGGCCTGCTCGCGATTGCCCAGCGCCAGCGAGGTCATACCCAGGCTTTCAAAGACCCGAGAGCGCTCAGGATACAGGTTGTCGGCGGCAGCCTGCTCAAAACGCTCGTAGGCTTCCTTGTAACGCTTTTGCTCGTAGAGAAAACTGCCGTAATTATTGACGACGCGTGTGTCGTTATTGCTGGAGGCGAGCGCCTTGCGGAAATATTGCTCGGCGAGCTCGGGCTCCATTTCGGTCTGGAACACCAACGCCAGCGCCGCATTGGCCTGGGGGTCGGAACTGTCGAGCTCGAGTGCTTTTTTAAGCGGCACCTTGGCGCGCTCGGTCTGACCTTGTTGAAAATAGCCCAATCCGAGCTGCACGTAAGCCTGACGGGCCTCTTCGCGCCCCTGTTTCGTGCTCAGCGGGTTGACGTTGCCGGTGGACACACAGGCCGTCAGCAGCATGACAACACACAGTAGAAAGGAGGCACGCACAGACATCAAGTCTTTCCCGGTCAGGTTCGCAGTCAGGTTCGGGTTGTCGCACCGGAAGCCGTTTCGGCATCGGCACTCAACTCGCGCACAGCGATGTAGCGTTCACTACGACGCGTGCGGTCCATGACCTGACCGACCAGTTGGCCGCATGCAGCATCAATGTCTTCGCCACGCGTGGTACGCACAGTGACGTTATAACCGGCCTGATGCAACAGGTCCTGAAAACGACGGATTGCGTTATTGCTGGGACGCTCGTAACCAGAGTGCGGAAACGGGTTGAACGGGATCAGATTAATCTTGCAAGGTGTGTCCTTGAGCAACTCGATCATCTCGACGGCGTGCTCGACCTTGTCGTTGATGTCCTTGAGCATTGTGTACTCGATGGTCAGCACGCGCTTCTCGCCCAGACTGGACATATAGCGACGGCAAGACTCGAGAAGCATCTGCAGCGGGTACTTCTTGTTGATCGGTACCAACTGGTTGCGCAGCGCATCGTTAGGCGCATGCAGCGACAAGGCCAGCGAGACATCGATATGCTTGGAAAGCTCATCGATCATCGGCACCACACCGGACGTGGACAACGTCACCCGGCGTTTGGAAATGCCATACCCCAAGTCATCCATCATCAGATGCATGGCGGCGATGACATTGTCGAAGTTCAGCAGCGGCTCACCCATGCCCATCATCACCACGTTGGTGATGGCACGGTCGACGGTCGCCGGGACGCTGCCAAAGGATTTGCTGGCAATCCACACCTGACCGATGACTTCGGCGGCGGTGAGGTTGCTGTTGAAGCCTTGCTTGCCCGTGGAGCAGAAGCTGCAATCCAAGGCACAGCCCGCCTGGGACGAAACACACAAGGTGCCACGCTTGCCCTGCGGAATATAGACGGTCTCGACGCAGCTGCCGGACTCTACGCGCACCACCCACTTGCGGGTGCCGTCGCTGGAGATATCCTCGCTGACCACTTCAGGACCGCGAACTTCAGCGCAGGCCTTGAGCTTTTCGCGCAGGGCCTTGCTGACGTTCGTCATCGCGTCGAAATCATCGACGCCGAAGTGGTGAATCCACTTCATGACCTGACCGGCACGGAAGCGCTTCTCCCCGATAGAGTCGAAGAATTTCTCCATTTCCTGTTGAGTCAGACCCAGCAGGTTGGTTTTACCAGTCGATGCAATCATGAATTCACCCTTCACTCGTCAGTCAGAATGACTTAGCGAGCGGTTACTTCGGTAGCTGCGAAGAAGTACGAGATTTCGCGAGCGGCGGCTGCTTCGGAATCGGAACCGTGAACAGCGTTGGCGTCGATGGAGTCAGCGAAGTCGGCGCGGATAGTGCCGGCAGCAGCTTCTTTAGGGTTGGTAGCGCCCATCAGCTCACGGTTCAGAGCGATAGCGTTTTCGCCTTCCAGAACCTGGACCACAACCGGACCGGAGATCATGAAAGCAACCAGGTCACCGAAGAAACCACGAGCGCTGTGCTCAGCGTAGAAACCTTCAGCTTCGGCCTTGGACAGTTGCTTCAGCTTGGAAGCGACAACGCGCAGACCGGCTTTTTCGAAACGAGTGGTGATCTCGCCGATTACGTTCTTTGCAACGGCGTCAGGCTTGATGATGGAGAAAGTACGTTGAACAGCCATGGTGAAACTCCAGAAACAGTGATTTAAGCGAAAAATTAAACCCGCGAATTATACGCGGGTTCTGGTGTATTGCCTAACGGCGTACGTTACCGAACGTTAATCCAGCTCTTCGATCCATAGTGTCTGGATCGCTTCAAGAACCTTTTCCCCGCTACGGGCCGGTTCGTCATCAAATTCAGGCAAGGCCATGACCAGATCACGCAGCCTGGGGAAACTCACAGTGAGCGGGTTTACTTCCGGATGGCTTTCAGCCAGCTGGATAGCAATTTCCTGTACATCAACCCATTTGAGACTCATGAGCGTTCCTTGAATCAGTGCGGCGCTTCGGCAGCGTGATTGAGCGAGTACTTGGGTATCTCGACGGTGAGGTCTTCAGTACCGACAATGGCCTGACAGGATAGACGCGATTGCGCTTCAAGTCCCCAGGCCTTGTCGAGCATGTCTTCTTCCAGCTCGTCGGCTTCATTAAGCGAGCCAAAGCCTTCACGAATCACGCAGTGACAAGTGGTGCACGCACACACGCCGCCACAGGCGCTTTCGATCTCGATGTGATGCTCGTGGGCGAGCTCCAGAATAGACGTGCCGGTCGGCGCCTCTACAACCAGCCCGTCCGGGCAATGCTCGGCGTGGGGCAGAAAAATCACCTGCGGCATCAGTTATTCCTCAATCTCATTCAAGTTGCGCCCGGCCAGTGCGGCTTTTACCGTCGAATCGAGGCGTCGGGCTGCAAATGCGTCGGTCACTTGCGACAGACGCTTGGTCTGCTGCTCGATGGCATAGCCATCGGTGCCTTGCATCAGTTCACGTAATTCTTCCATCTGCAGATTGATGACCAGGCGCTCCTCTTCATCGAGAAGACGTTCGCCATCGGCATCCAGCGCACCTTGAACCGCCTCAAGCAGACGCTCTGCATCGACCTGGTGTTCACGCAGTACACGAGCAACCTTGTCGTCGCCGGCATACTCAAAGGAATCCTTGAGCATGCGAGTGACCTCGTCATCGGTCAGTCCGTAGGACGGCTTGACCTGAATGCTCGACTCGATGCCAGAACCCATTTCACGTGCAGAGACGCTGAGCAGGCCGTCTGCATCGACCTGAAACGTAACGCGTATCTTCGCGGCGCCCGCCACCATAGGCGGTATGCCGCGCAACTCGAAACGTGCCAGGGAGCGACAGTCGCTGACCAGCTCGCGCTCGCCCTGCAGAACATGAATCTTCATGGCCGTCTGGCCATCTTTGTACGTGGTGAACTCCTGACCGCGCGCGACAGGGATCGTGGTGTTGCGCGGAATGACCTTTTCCATCAGCCCGCCCATGGTTTCCAGCCCCAGCGAGAGCGGAATCACATCGAGCAACAGAAGTTCGCCACCATCACGCTTGTTGCCTGCCAGGGTATCAGCCTGGATCGCAGCCCCGATGGCCACCACTTGATCCGGGTCGATATCAGTCAGCGGCTGACGACCGAATAGCTCGGCAACCGCCTCGCGCACACGCGGAACACGGGTAGAACCGCCAACCATCACCACTGCTTCGACTTCTTCAAGCTCGATGCCGGTATCACGCACCGCACGACGACAAGCCTTGAGGCTGCGCTGCACCATGGGCTCGATCAGTGTGTTGAGCGCGTCGCGGGTCAGCGTGCCGCGCCATTCCCCGTAAGCCACCTCGACTGCGTCAGCGTCGGTCAACGCTTCCTTGGCAGAACAGGCTGCCTGCAGGAGATTGCGCTGCGCGGATGGGGCCAGATCGGAAGACAAACCGGCATCGGCGACGATCCAGCTGGCAATCGCGTGATCGAAGTCATCGCCACCCAGAGCGGTATCGCCGCCCGTGGCCAGCACTTCGAATACACCGCCTGTCAGGCGCAAGATGGAAATATCGAAAGTCCCGCCACCCAGGTCATAGATAGCGACCACACCCTCGGCCTTCTGATCCAGGCCATAGGCAACGGCAGCAGCGGTCGGCTCGTTGAGCAGGCGCAGCACGTTGAGACCTGCCAGCCTGGCAGCGTCCTTGGTGGCCTGTCGCTGAGAGTCGTCGAAATAGGCCGGCACGGTAATCACCGCCCCGACCAGCTCGCCACCCAGCGCCTCTTCGGCACGCTGACGCAGAACCTTTAGAATGTCGGAAGACACCTCGACCGGGCTTTTCGGCCCTTGCACAGTGTCAATGAACGGCATGTGCGACTCACCGCCAACGAAGCGATAGGGCAATTGCTCGCCCAATTGCTTGACGTCAGTCAGGCCGCGCCCCATAAGCCGCTTGACCGACAGCACGGTATTGAACGGGTCCAGCGAGGCTGCGGTTTTCGCCGCCTGCCCCACCTCGACATGGTCAGCGTGGTAGCGCACAGCAGAGGGCAGAATGACCTGCCCTTGTGCATCGGCCAACGGTTCGGACAGGCCGCTGCGCACTGCAGCAACCAGAGAATTGGTAGTACCCAAATCAATACCCACAGCCAGACGACGCTGGTGCGGTTGAGGACTCAGGCCGGGTTCGGCGATTTGCAGTAAGGCCATGCTGTTCAGAATAATCACTGGCGCGCAGCCGAGGCTGCGCGGGGTTAATCGTCGAGGCGCTCTTCTAGCTGGCGCACTTCGTGAGAAAGCTTGTCGAGAAACTGCATACGCCGCATCAGCTTTTCAGCGTGCTCACGTTGTGCAGGGTCATTCCAACAGGCAGCGAAGCTCTGGTTCAGTTCGTCCTGAGCCACCTTGAGCTGACGCTTGAAGGTCGCGACGCCATCGAGATCAGCCTCATCCTGCAGCTCCTCGAGGTCTTCACGTAGCTGCATCTGCTGTAGAAGAAACTCGGGATCATGCACGGTGACTTCAAGCGGCACTTCGTTGCCATTCATCGCCAGCAGGTAGCGCGCCCTTTTCGGAGGGCTCTTCAGGGTCTGATAGGCCTCATTGAGACTGGCGGAGCGCTCCAGTGCCAGCCGCTGCTCACCCTCTGGGGCATCAGCAAAGCGGTCCGGGTGAACGCTGCGCGCCAGTTCACGATAACGCGTCGCCAACTGCTCGAGGTCCAGCTGGAACTCGGGCTTGAGCTCGAACAGGGCGAAATGACAGGGAGTACCCACAATAGAAGCCTCAGACGTTGAAGCTTTCGCCACAGCCGCACTCGCCGCGCGAGTTCGGATTATTGAACTTGAAGCCTTCGTTCAAGCCTTCGCGCACGAAGTCGAGCTCGGTGCCGTCCAGATAGACCAGGCTTTTCGGGTCAATGATCACCTTGACACCGTGCAATTCAAACACAGTGTCTTCGCTGGCGGCCTCATCGACGAACTCAAGCACATAGGCAAGACCTGAACAGCCTGTGGTGCGAACACCCAGACGAACGCCGTCACCCTTGCCGCGCCCCTCGAGGGAACGTCGTACGTGGTTAGCGGCAGCTTCTGTCATGCTGATAGCCATCGGAGCTCCTTACTTGTTTCTGACTTCTTTTTGAAGGCTGCTTACAGCAGGCCTTTCTTCTGCTTGTAATCGCGTACAGCCGCCTTGATGGCGTCTTCGGCGAGTACCGAGCAGTGAATCTTTACCGGCGGCAGTGCCAGCTCTTCAGCCAGCTGAGTGTTCTTGATGGTCTCTGCTTCATCCAGAGTCTTACCCTTCATCCACTCGGTCGCCAGGGAGCTGGAAGCAATCGCCGAACCGCAGCCATAGGTCTTGAACTTGGCGTCTTCGATGACGCCCTGCTCGTTGACCTTGATCTGCAGGCGCATCACGTCGCCGCATGCAGGAGCGCCGACCATGCCGGTGCCAACATCAGGATCTTCCGCGTTCATCTTGCCGACGTTACGTGGATTCTCGTAGTGGTCGATGACCTTTTCGCTGTAAGCCATGATTCTGTTCCTCTCACATCAGGGAGCCGCTCTGCAGGTCATGTCCGGTTTGCACATAACCTGTCTTGAAGGCGACTTTAAATTAGTGTGCCGCCCACTCGATCTTGGAGATATCGATGCCGTCTTTGAACATGTCCCACAGCGGCGAAAGAGCGCGCAGCTTGGTGACTGCCTCGCAGACCTTCTGCGCGGCGTAATCGATTTCTTCTACGGTGCTGAAACGACCGAAGGTGAAGCGAATCGAGCTGTGCGCCAGTTCGTCGTTGCGACCCAGAGCGCGCAGTACGTACGAGGGCTCCAGCGAAGCCGAGGTACAGGCCGAACCGGACGATACCGCCAGATCCTTGAGTGCCATGATCAGCGACTCGCCTTCCACATAGTTGAAGCTCAGGTTCAGGTTGTGCGGCACACGGGCAGTCAGACTACCGTTGACGTAAAGCTCTTCCAGGTTTTCGACCTGCTTGAAGAAACGATCGCTCAGCGCCTTGATGCGCAAATTTTCAGCGGCCATTTCTTCCTTGGCGATACGGAAAGCCTCACCCATGCCAACGATTTGGTGAGTGGCCAGAGTACCGGAACGCATACCGCGCTCATGGCCACCGCCGTGCATGGCCGCTTCAATACGAACACGTGGCTTGCGGCTGACATACAGCGCGCCGATCCCTTTGGGACCGTAAGTCTTGTGTGCCGAGAACGACATCAGGTCAACCTTGAGGCTGGCCAGATCGATTTCAACCTTGCCTGTCGATTGCGCGCCATCAACGTGGAATAGCACGCCACGCGAGCGGGTCAGCTCACCGATAGCTGCAATGTCGTTGATGGTGCCGATTTCGTTGTTCACGTGCATGATCGAAACCAGAATGGTGTCGTCGCGCAGTGCGGCTTCGATCATCGATGGCGTGATCAGACCGTCTTCACCTGGCTCGATGTAAGTCACTTCGAAACCCTCGCGCTCAAGCTGGCGAGTGGTGTCGAGAACAGCCTTGTGTTCGACCTTGGAGGTGATCAGGTGCTTGCCTTTGCTGGCATAGAAATGCGCAACACCCTTGATCGCCAGGTTGTTGGATTCAGTGGCACCGGAGGTCCAGACGATTTCACGCGGGTCGGCGCTGACCAGATCAGCAACCTGACGGCGAGCGTTCTCGACCGCCTCTTCAGCTTTCCAGCCAAAGACGTGGGAGCGCGAGGCCGGGTTGCCGAAGTTTCCTTCGACGGTCAGGCATTCGATCATTTTCTGCGCGACGCGCGGATCGACCGGAGTCGTCGCGGAGTAGTCGAGGTAAATTGGCAATTTCATTGAAGCTCTCCTATCAGGCAGGCGCACCGCTCATTCATCTGCGTTCATTCGACGGCGGACGTTTCGATCTTACCCAGTTGCGACACGTGATTATGGCCACGGCGCATATCCTGGCGCTGAGCGACTTCTTGTACCTCACGGCGAGTAACAAGATCCGCCAAGCTGATACCGCTTAGAAATTCGTGAATCTGCTGGCTCAGGTCACACCACAAGTGGTGGGTCAGGCAGGTATCACCTGCGTGGCAATCGCCTAGCCCCTGACAACGCGTGGCATCGACTGATTCGTTGACCGCGTCGACAACCTGCGCAACCTGAATGACCTTCATGTCACGGGACAGCTGATAACCACCACCCGGACCACGAACACTGGAAACCAGATTGCCGCGACGCAGCTTGGCAAACAGCTGCTCGAGGTAGGACAGGGAAATACCCTGCCGCTCGGAGATATCAGCCAGAGACACTGGCCCGTTCTGCGCGTGCAACGCCAGATCAAGCATGGCGGTCACAGCGTATCGGCCTTTAGTAGTCAGTCGCATGGCATATACCGCAGAGGTTCGGAATGAGAGCGAGTATGCTATTCCCGAGTAAATGAGTCAAGTATTAGACCAAGCAAAACAGTCGGGATTAGCGAAAAGCGCGGGCTGCATCATAGCAAAGGTAAGGCCTAATGGCACGCGCCATGCCTACGCGAGCTTCAATGGTGCGGGCCACGCAAGCTTAAATCTCGCGTACGACTTAACCCGGCAAATCGTTGTATCCGCTTTTCACGCTTGGGATCCGAGCGGACGAAACATACTTCCTCGAACGGCCATTATTTTAATTATTAAGGCTTTTTTACAATCCAACCCGGTAAGGACGATGCGCCACACAACGCTGAGAAGCCTTGACCTTTTTGAGGAGTTACCAAATGGGAAATGTATGCGTCAGCGGCTCTCGAATGTCGCAACATGTGTATTCGCCTGAACGCGCAGACGCGCCACCCCGTAGCACGCGCAATACTGCGGAGCGCAGCCAGAGGACGGCGGGCGACGCAGACCGAAATCACAGCATGCGACTGCAGCAGAAAATAAAGGATTTAAAACCTTAAGTGCGCCATGCACGAGGCCCAATAAAAGCTTATGGCCAAGCTGCCATCGACCGAGTATCAGGCAAGAAGACAAGTGTGAGTTT
>NZ_LJRO01000348.1 GCF_001401155.1 Pseudomonas tremae | reverse complement strand
GATCATGTCTCTGCTACGTACCCTCGGCGCTGCCTTCCTGTTGACTGCTGCTGCAGGTGCCAACGCCTCCAGCTTTATTGTGACCACTGACGCAGTGGTCGATGCAGTCAATGCATCGACACGTGCCACGTCCAACATTTCCTCCTCACTGAAAGATGACAAGATCGTTCTGGCCGCCCGAGACGATGCCGCCAGCTTCGTGGCCAGCTCCGGCGACATCCGTAGCGCTCGCCTCGAAGGTGCGCTGCAACACATCCGCCAGGTTCTGCCTGAACTGCAAGCGACCGACAGCCAACTGGCTCAGGCCATTCTGGCCATCTGACCGTTGTGCCCCGGCCATGTGCCGGGGTAGCTCTGGCCAGAGCATTGCGCTAGCCTTGCTACCTGTTTTGCTGATTCGTGAAAGTCATGCGTTTACTGCACCTTCTGTTTATCGCACCCGTTGCCAGCCTGATGTGCATCAGTCAGGTTCAAGCGTTCGATACGACCACGCAGGGTCTGGTCAAGACCGGCTATGCAACCAGTCAGGTCACAACAGCACCTTTCGATAACAAGCTCATGATGGCTGCCAGAGACGACGCTGCTGCGTTCATCGCCAGCGACGGAGATATACGCTGTGCCCGGCTTGAGGCCGCGCTGCACGCCCTGCGTCAGGCAGAGGCAAAACTTCGTGCCAGCGACCTTGAACTGGCGCAGGGCGTGCAGCGCGGCCTCAAGCCGGGCACAGCGTATATC
>NZ_LJRO01000266.1 GCF_001401155.1 Pseudomonas tremae | reverse complement strand
GTCGATTTGGGCAGCCGCAACGAACTGGGCCGCTTTGATCTGTCCGAGAAAGGCCAGCATACCGGCGTTGTGATGTCCTATCTGGCGCGCACCCCCGCAGGCTGGGATTTCACCGCAGTTGGTCAGGTTACCAACGGCCGTACTGCAGATGATCTGGTCGAACTGGCCATCGGAGCTGTACGCGCATGACCCAACTTGTCCCAGGCGCCAACGCGCCAGTCGC
>NZ_LJRO01000103.1 GCF_001401155.1 Pseudomonas tremae | reverse complement strand
GTTCCGGCCAGTCCGGCACCGACTTCGAGCTGCCGGCCTACCAGACCGTCGACCTGCTGGCTCACTATAAAGCCAGGGAGAACGTGACAGTGGGCTTGAACCTCAACAACATTTTCGATGAAAAATACTACGAGCGCTCCTACAGCAATTACTGGGTCGCGCCCGGCGAACCGCGTAACTTTACGGTCAGCCTGACACTCGGCCTTTGACTCCTGTAACCCTCGCTTCACAACAATAAGGATGCACCATGCTGTCAACAAAACCTTTCATGGCCTTGGGCCTGCTCGGCGCATTGTTCGCCAGTCAAGTAAACGCACACGGCCTGTGGACCGAACAGCGGCGCGGCAATATCGAGGTGGTCTACGGTCATGGTGCGGAAGACAACGCGTTCAAAGCGCAAAAAGTCAGCGGCGCATGGGCGTATGATCAGCAGGGCAAAATGATCCCGGTGACGGTACAACGCCTTGAGGATCACGCGCGACTGGTGCCGCTCAAGCCGCCCGCCGTGATGACGGTGGCGCTGGACAACGGCATGTGGACACGCAACACCGAGAGAAAGTGGATCAATGAAGGCCGCAGCAAAGTGCCAAACGGCACCGACTCGATCCACACGTTCAAGTACAGCGTGGCCATCTACGAGGAAGGCGCGCACCTGCCATCGTT
>NZ_LJRO01000209.1 GCF_001401155.1 Pseudomonas tremae | reverse complement strand
TGTTACCAGTCCAACGTCCGCATTTGTCAATTCTCTGACCTTATCTTGAAGCGAAAAACATGATCAGAATCCTTTCCCTACTGTCCATTATTGTTGCGCTGGGCCTGACCGGCTGCGCAACCGCCTCCAACACTTACCTGAAAAACGGCAGACAGGGCTTGAGCATCGACTGCTCCGGCGAGGCGATGTCCTAGGCCAGCTGCTACGAAAAAGCGGACGCTTCCTGCGCGGGTACAGGTTATGAAATTGTCGGTACGGACGGCACTCCGCAGCCTGCGGAAAGCGAGAAAACACTGGGTGTGGACGTAGGCAACGAC
>NZ_LJRO01000208.1 GCF_001401155.1 Pseudomonas tremae | reverse complement strand
CAGTAACTGACCGTCGACTGGCTGACATGCAACGCTTCCGCGACCAGGGTCAGGTTGCGCTGCTCATACACCGAGACAAAGACCATCAGGTCCTGCATGTCCAGCTTTCTCAGGGCATTACTGTTGAGCATTGAGGCATCTCGCTGGCACTGCGACCGGACGATCAGGTCCACGCGGACAAGATAGCATCAAAATGCAATCATACCGCCCCCTCGCCAATAATGACCGGTTTGACGCCGGCGCTGCGCAGGTGCTCAGCATAGCGTCGGGGATCGAGTCGCACCACCATCAACAGCATGATCGCGACCAACGCCATCAGTGACCACCATGCGCCTGCAAAGCTGCCCGTCAGGTCGCGGATTATTCCGGCAAACAGCGGCGACAGGCTGGCAATCAGATAACCCACGCCCTGCACGAATGCGGTCAGGCCGCCTGCCTGTCGAGGATCATCGGCATGGTCCATAGACACAATCAGGCTAATCGGAAACAAA
>NZ_LJRO01000344.1 GCF_001401155.1 Pseudomonas tremae | reverse complement strand
ATACCTGCCAGTCTAGGCAGGCGCCGCAGTCCAGGATGCTGAAAGCAGGATAACGGCAGCGTCCGATGCTGAAATTTGCCCTCGGACGGCAGCCTCTACTGCTTCAACGAACCCAGCAGGCTTTGCAAAAAGCGCTCGCCCGCGTTCATCTGGCTCTCCTCGATAAACTCGTCCGGCTTGTGTGCCTGCTCGATGGAGCCAGGCCCGCAAACCACCACCGGCACGTTGAGCCGCCCGGCGAACAGGCCGCCTTCAGTGCCATAGGAGACCTTGATGTGCTGTGTGCCCGGTTCGGCAAATGCATGCAGCATGCGCACTGCTTCAACGCTGGGGTGTGTCTCAAGCGCCGGGTATTCGTTCATCACTTCGATTTCGATAGCGGCCACGCCCGACAATTGTTTCGCTTCGC
>NZ_LJRO01000500.1 GCF_001401155.1 Pseudomonas tremae | reverse complement strand
GGGTCTGTAGCTCAGTTGGTTAGAGCGCACCCCTGATAAGGGTGAGGTCGGCAGTTCGAATCTGCCCAGACCCACCAATTTTGTGTGGGAAACGCCTGTAGAAATACGGGGCCATAGCTCAGCTGGGAGAGCGCCTGCCTTGCACGCAGGAGGTCAGCGGTTCGATCCCGCTTGGCTCCACCACTTACTGCTTCTGTTTGAAAGCTTAGAAATGAGCATTCCACCCCGGTGATTGAAGGGTGCGTGAATGTTGATTTCTAGTCTTTGATTAGATCGTTCTTTAAAAATTTGGGTATGTGATAGAAAGAAATATAGACCGGGCACCTCTTTCACTGGTGCGTGTCCGGGCTAAGGTAAAGTTTGTGAAATGCAAACTTTCGGCGAATGTCGTCTTCACAGTATAACCAGATTGCTTGGGGTTATATGGTCAAGTGAAGAAGCGCATACGGTGGATGCCTTGGCAGTCAGAGGCGATGAAAGACGTGGTAGCCTGCGAAAAGCTTCGGGGAGTCGGCAAACAGACTGTGATCCGGAGATGTCTGAATGGGGGAACCCAGCCATCATAAGATGGTTATCTTACGCTGAATACATAGGCGTAAGAGGCGAACCAGGGGAACTGAAACATCTAAGTACCCTGAGGAAAAGAAATCAACCGAGATTCCCTTAGTAGTGGCGAGCGAACGGGGACCAGCCCTTAAGTTGCATTGAGATTAGCGGAACACTCTGGAAAGGGTGGCCATAGTGGGTGATAGCCCTGTACGCGAAAATCCCTTTGCAATGAAATCGAGTAGGACGGGGCACGAGAAACCTTGTCTGAATATGGGGGGACCATCCTCCAAGGCTAAATACTACTGACTGACCGATAGTGAACCAGTACCGTGAGGGAAAGGCGAAAAGAACCGCGGAGAGCGGAGTGAAATAGATCCTGAAACCGTATGCGTACAAGCAGTGGGAGCCCACATTGTTGGGTGACTGCGTACCTTTTGTATAATGGGTCAGCGACTTATTTTCAGTGGCGAGCTTAACCGAATAGGGGAGGCGTAGCGAAAGCGAGTCTTAATAGGGCGTCTAGTCGCTGGGAATAGACCCGAAACCGGGCGATCTATCCATGGGCAGGTTGAAGGTTGGGTAACACTAACTGGAGGACCGAACCGACTACCGTTGAAAAGTTAGCGGATGACCTGTGGATCGGAGTGAAAGGCTAATCAAGCTCGGAGATAGCTGGTTCTCCTCGAAAGCTATTTAGGTAGCGCCTCATGTATCACTGTAGGGGGTAGAGCACTGTTTCGGCTAGGGGGTCATCCCGACTTACCAAACCGATGCAAACTCCGAATACCTACAAGTGCCGAGCATGGGAGACACACGGCGGGTGCTAACGTCCGTCGTGAAAAGGGAAACAACCCAGACCGTCAGCTAAGGTCCCAAAGTCATGGTTAAGTGGGAAACGATGTGGGAAGGCTTAGACAGCTAGGAGGTTGGCTTAGAAGCAGCCACCCTTTAAAGAAAGCGTAATAGCTCACTAGTCGAGTCGGCCTGCGCGGAAGATGTAACGGGGCTCAAACCATGCACCGAAGCTACGGGTATCATCTTTTGATGATGCGGTAGAGGAGCGTTCTGTAAGCCTGTGAAGGTGAGTTGAGAAGCTTGCTGGAGGTATCAGAAGTGCGAATGCTGACATGAGTAACGACAATGGGTGTGAAAAACACCCACGCCGAAAGACCAAGGTTTCCTGCGCAACGTTAATCGACGCAGGGTTAGTCGGTCCCTAAGGCGAGGCTGAAAAGCGTAGTCGATGGAAAACAGGTTAATATTCCTGTACTTCTGGTTATTGCGATGGAGGGACGGAGAAGGCTAGGCCAGCCTGGCGTTGGTTGTCCAGGTTTAAGGTGGTAGGCTGAGATCTTAGGTAAATCCGGGATCTTAAGGCCGAGAGCTGATGACGAGTGTTCTTTTAGAACACGAAGTGGTTGATGCCATGCTTCCAAGAAAAGCTTCTAAGCTTCAGGTAACCAGGAACCGTACCCCAAACCGACACAGGTGGTTGGGTAGAGAATACCAAGGCGCTTGAGAGAACTCGGGTGAAGGAACTAGGCAAAATGGCACCGTAACTTCGGGAGAAGGTGCGCCGGTGAGGGTGAAGCATTTACTGCGTAAGCCCACGCCGGTCGAAGATACCAGGCCGCTGCGACTGTTTATTAAAAACACAGCACTCTGCAAACACGAAAGTGGACGTATAGGGTGTGACGCCTGCCCGGTGCCGGAAGGTTAATTGATGGGGTTAGCGCAAGCGAAGCTCTTGATCGAAGCCCCGGTAAACGGCGGCCGTAACTATAACGGTCCTAAGGTAGCGAAATTCCTTGTCGGGTAAGTTCCGACCTGCACGAATGGCGTAACGATGGCGGCGCTGTCTCCACCCGAGACTCAGTGAAATTGAAATCGCTGTGAAGATGCAGTGTATCCGCGGCTAGACGGAAAGACCCCGTGAACCTTTACTATAGCTTTGCACTGGACTTTGAATTTGCTTGTGTAGGATAGGTGGGAGGCTTTGAAGCGTGGACGCCAGTTCGCGTGGAGCCAACCTTGAAATACCACCCTGGCAACTTTGAGGTTCTAACTCAGGTCCGTTATCCGGATCGAGGACAGTGTATGGTGGGTAGTTTGACTGGGGCGGTCTCCTCCTAAAGAGTAACGGAGGAGTACGAAGGTGCGCTCAGACCGGTCGGAAATCGGTCGTAGAGTATAAAGGCAAAAGCGCGCTTGACTGCGAGACAGACACGTCGAGCAGGTACGAAAGTAGGTCTTAGTGATCCGGTGGTTCTGTATGGAAGGGCCATCGCTCAACGGATAAAAGGTACTCCGGGGATAACAGGCTGATACCGCCCAAGAGTTCATATCGACGGCGGTGTTTGGCACCTCGATGTCGGCTCATCACATCCTGGGGCTGAAGCCGGTCCCAAGGGTATGGCTGTTCGCCATTTAAAGTGGTACGCGAGCTGGGTTTAGAACGTCGTGAGACAGTTCGGTCCCTATCTGCCGTGGACGTTTGAGATTTGAGAGGGGCTGCTCCTAGTACGAGAGGACCGGAGTGGACGAACCTCTGGTGTTCCGGTTGTCACGCCAGTGGCATTGCCGGGTAGCTATGTTCGGAAAAGATAACCGCTGAAAGCATCTAAGCGGGAAACTTGCCTCAAGATGAGATCTCACTGGAACCTTGAGTTCCCTGAAGGGCCGTCGAAGACTACGACGTTGATAGGTTGGGTGTGTAAGCGCTGTGAGGCGTTGAGCTAACCAATACTAATTGCC
>NZ_LJRO01000269.1 GCF_001401155.1 Pseudomonas tremae | reverse complement strand
GGGTGAGGTTCAGTTCGCTGGCGGCACGGGTAAAACTAGCATGCCGAACGGCGGCTTCGAAGGCGATCAGGTTCTGCAAGGGTGGAAGGGGCTCGATACGCACGGCGGCTCCTGTTGCGGGCAGGTTTTACAAAGGGTCGGGAAACGGTGTCGATAGCAGCCAATCCCTGAACACGCACAGCGATGGCAGGTTCTGAAAGCGCGTCGCGTACGCCAGGTAGTAATTGCGCCCGCTGTCCATCGGCTCGAACAGGGTGACCAGTTCGCCGCTGTTGATTTCGTCCTGCACCAGAATGCGCGGTACCAGTGCGATACCGATGTCCGCCGCCACAGCCTGGATCAGGTGCGAGGTCAGTTCGAAACTCGGGCCGGGGCGCATGATGTGGTGGTCCAGCCGATTACTGTCGAACCAGTCCGACCAGGCATTGGGCCGCGATACCACGC
>NZ_LJRO01000448.1 GCF_001401155.1 Pseudomonas tremae | reverse complement strand
CCAGCCGGAACCGACCCCTTAATGGCCACGTCCTGGGTGCCGGGGCGATTCAGGCGCTCGGTGACGCCTGCCTGGTCGAGAAAGTCCAGGACCAGCGTGTCTTCGGTCAGTCCTTGTTCCTCAGCGTCTTGCGAGTGATCTGGTTCTTGCGTCATGAATACTCCTTAGCGGTTCTCGAAAACCGATGAAAAGTCGATGTCGCGGGCCACGATGACGGTGATGACCGTGCCCGGCAGCAGATGCGCGGTGTCCGGAATGTTGATGGTGCTGTCCAGCGCCTTGTTGGCCATGCTCTCCACGTTCTGCTCGCTGTTGTTCACCGTGTAGCCTCCAGACCCCGAGCTTTTCTGCGTCGTGTTGGACGCGGCCTGAAGCGCGTCCTGGATGAACGACAACATCACTGCACCGCCAAAGCGCTGCATGTAGTGGCGATTGATCCAGGCTTCAGTCCCGCTGGCTCCCATGGGGCCTGCACCGAGGCTGTCAATCTTGGCCCGCACACCCGCTTGGGTTTCTATTTCGGTCCAGGTGGTGAACACGCTGGTTTCGCCTGGCCCAACCTCAACCGTCTGTTCACCGGTGAGCTTGTCACCTGCTGCTGCAATCACCGTGGAGCCATCGGCGGAATACAGCGGATCGGTCAGACGACAATCCACCAGCCCTGGGTGGGTGCTGATGATTTCGGTGTACAGCGCGCAGCGCGTGTAGGTGTTGTGACTGACCAGGTACTTGCGGTTCGGTGCCAGGTACGCCTTGGCCGGCGCAAAGGTGGTGCCGCCCAGGTTGCTCAGGCTGCTGCGTTTTCTGCTGGACGATTCACCGCCCAGGTCGCCGCTCGATCCGCCTGGAATGCCGTCCAGTAGTGACGGCATCCCGGAGGGCTGATTGGTGGACGGCTCTTGCGGCTGTGTATCCGCTGCACCGGTGCCCAACGCATCTTCCGAGGTGACGAACATCGCAGCCCCGAGTTTGCGTTGCCGGGGGGTCTCCACGACCGGTGCGTTCTGGCCGGGCGGTGGCGGCACACTGGCGGCATGTCCCTGATAGGTCGATCCGCGATTGGCGTCCCTTTTATCCTTTTCCTCCTTCGCCAATCGGTCCCTTTCAGCGCGGGCTCTCCTGTCCTCTTCGGCTTTGTCAGCGGCCAGCTTGGCCTCCCGAGCCTTTTTCATGCTGTCGTCGCTGCCCAGATTCACGTCCAGGGTTGCATCCTTCTTGACGTGGGTTTCATCGACCTCGGAGCCGGTGGTTTTCATCTGGGA
>NZ_LJRO01000234.1 GCF_001401155.1 Pseudomonas tremae | reverse complement strand
TATCAGCGACCTCCAGCCGGGGCTATTTCAGGCTTGATCACAGGCGTCAGCAGCGGCTCTTCCTTGGGTAAAGGCTCGCCGCGATTGGTGCGGCTGATCACTGCGATGGTGCAGGCGCAGAGCACCACAGAACCGACAGCGGCCAATACCGCCACCGGCCCGCCCTTGAGTGCGGTCACAACGTTTTGTTGCGCGGCCATCGCCACCACGACCGGTATGTACAGCGCGCCCCAGAAACCCACG
>NZ_LJRO01000181.1:111148-135542 GCF_001401155.1 Pseudomonas tremae | reverse complement strand
GTGCTGCCGTCGGGGTAATCGACCTGGGTTATCAGGGTGGTCAGGTGGTGATACTGATAGCGGATGCTGCGGCCCAAGGGGTCGGTTTCCTTGAGCAACCGGGCGAACTCGTCGTACTCGAAAGTCAGCTGGTTGCCGTCGGGCAGGGTCAGGCCGGTCATGTTACCGGTGTCGTCGATCTCGATGACGTAGTGATCGCCGTTGTAGTCGCGGCTGGAGGTGACGCGATGATCCTTGTTGTAGTGAACTTCCAGCTCGCGTCCCAGCACGTCGGTAACCCAGGTGGTGCGGGCCTTGCGATCGTAGCGGAAGTGGAAGTGTTCACCGTCGCTGGTCTGGTGCTCTACGACGCGCGATTGGCCGTCGATGGTTTCCCAGCGGTACTCACAGGTCAGGCCCAGCGCGTTGCTGTGGCGGGTCATGACACCATCGGTGTAGGAGAAGCGACGCATTGAGTCGCCGTTGCGGTTGAAGACTTCGGAGAGCTGACCGTTGCTGTCGTAGTGGTACTGGACGAGAGTTTCGACAGCCTCGTTGTCGACGATGCGTTTGACCGAACTGAGTCGCGTCGTCACCTCGTCGTAATGCAGGTGCACACGTACACCGCCCGTGGCGCTGATGTCGGTCAGCGTACCTTGCTCGGTACGGGTGAAATGCAAGAAGTGGCCGAGTGAGTTTTCGATGCGATCCAGCGGAACCGGTGTGTTGTCACCGGGCACTTCGCCAAAGTAGAAGAAGATGTTGTCCAGCGTCTGCAGCAGGTAATGACCGCCCTGTGTGCAGACCAGATAGACCTGCTCATGTGGGTTGTAGATGCGCTGGCCCGGTGCTACGTCCACGAACGGGACGGTGCGGCCCTGATTGTCGGTGAGGTAAACGAAGCTGCCGTTTTTGCGCAGGCTTTGCTCCCATGGCAGCACCCAGCCTTTACCCAGTACGCTGTCAACGTCCAGGTTGCTGGCGTAAAAGCGTGACCACTCTATAGGCATCAGGCCGGGCAAGCTGAAGTCGATCTCATCCGGGATCAGCTTGCGACCAGTAGTCGTGTCGACCGGGTTGCCGCTCAGGCCGCCGATGGCTCTGCGCGCCACCGGCTCGACCACATAGCGGCTGGCAACTTCGCCGGCCACGAAACCTGCTGTGAATTTAAGTGCGCAGGGCAACACTGCTTTCATGCCCGCCTGTGCCCCTGCCTTAAGCAGTTGGGCAATACCGCCTGCTGCTCCGGCCACCGCCATCAGCACATCGACGGTGGTACGCAGCCAGCCCGGAATTTCATCGTCTACTGGTAGATAGCGATACCTGCCGCCGCCGATGAATACGTTGTCGGAACCACCGGAGATAGTGGCGCCGCAGGTCAGTTTGTCGCCTTTGCGCGCCGCCGCCACACTGTTGATGAATACGTTGGTCGAGCCCTCGGCAATTTTGACCGGCCCCGGATGCTTTTCGCAGGCCCCGATGCTTTTCTCAACGTGCGCCGCCTTGCGGTTGTTGATGTAGACATTGGGCGATGCCGTGATGATAGTGCCGGAGGGTGAGGAGAACATACTCCCTATTGCCTCTCCTGCGGCGGTGAGCAGGCTACCTCCGATGCCTGCAGCAAGCCCTGCCAGAAGAGCCACGCCAAAACCGCACGTGAACGTAGCGATCGCTACGGTCGCAATGAGCGCAATACCTAGTACAGCCCCGATCAGGAAGCCTCCCAGGGCGCCGGTATGCGATATTTCGTCACCAAACCGTGCGGCCTCAAACATCAGCGTTACTCCTGATCGCCAGCGTCGGTTGGAGGGGCTTCAGGCAATCGAGCCTGGAAACTGGCCAGCAAGTCGTCCCAGCCCTGAGTCTGCTCGACGCTGAAATCCGTTTGAGACGTGGTCGAGAACACAATTGCGCGCTCTGGCTCGATTAGAAACGCTGCCTGACGCTGATAGTAAGGTCGCCCCTCGGTCATGTAGTACGCGTCAATCTGAACGCCCTCTATGGGCGCCACAGTCGAAAGGGAAACCGCTTTCCTGCTCAGCAGCGTGTAGCCACGCAGCTTGGACGACAGCATTTTGACCTGACGATCGACATAGGTTTTCAGCAGCTCTGAAGGCAGCAAGGTGTCTCTGGAGACCGTAATGCTCAGTGGCGCGGGAAGCGTCGAGCCCATCACGAACATGTTCACCGTGCGGTCCTGAAACCCATCTGGCAGCCTGATGCTGCCTTCGTGCAATTCGTAGTCCATGTGATAAGAATTCCTGAAGTCGAAAAATAAACAATCAGTGGGCGGCAAGACCACTCAACATGCTGTCGAAATCCGCCATCCAAAGACTGAGGTCCGGCTTGGTTGGATCGATCAGGCAAGAAATTTCCAGCCACTGCAGCACATCTTTCCCGGCCAGCGGAACAAGCGCACCTACCAGACGTGCATGGTGTTCCTCACTGCCCACTTTGAAGTGAAAATCCAGCGCCTTGGCAGCGCAGCCGGCAAGCGTACAGTCCCGGCGACGAATAATGCGCAGTTCGGGGTCATGTTCACGAAATGCTTGAACCGAATGCTCGAAAAGCGCTTCCAGAGTCTCCCCTTGCATCACATCCTTGCGTTTGACCGACAGCGTGAGCGTTTCGCCCTTGTACTCGACGGTGGCCTGGATCTCGCGAAACAACATGCTTTCTGGAAAGGCCAGTGTGAAACCACTGAAATTGAAGCTGGTGGGCACGTCTTGCAGGGGCGTGACCGGTTCTGGCTCAGGTTCGGGCACAGCTTCAACGACCGGGGCTTCCAGCGCGGCCTTGCGGGCTGCCTCTTCATCCGCGATGCGCTTGGCTGATATACGATCGTAAAGACTTGGTCTGGCCATGTCCTGCGTTCTCACTTGTTGATGTCGACGCGATCACCTTTGACGAAAGTATTTTCGCCAAGAATGTTGATCACCTTGCCTTTGATCTGGATGCCATCCGGAGTGATCGAAATGCTGCTGTCACCCACTTTGAGAAGAATGTACTGCTTGGCATCTATCTGGATAAACTTTTCGTCGACCTTGATCGTGTAAGCCCCATGCTGCACGTTCGTCACAGTATCTTTCTGGATGATTTCCGTATTGGTGCCGCCAACAGTCACCTTGCGGTTATTCCCCACCTCGTGCTTTTCATCCAGCTCGATTTCGGTGTCCATGTTGCGCTCGGCATGCACGATCACCTGTTCTGCACCGGCCTTGTCTTCAAAGCGGAAGAAGTTGGCTGTGCCGCCATCCCCCTTGGCCGAACGTGTCAGGAAACCACTCTGGGTCTTGTTGGCCGGCAGTGACCACGGCGGTGTGTTCTGGCTGTTGTACAGGCTGCCCATGACGAGCGGGCGGTCAGGGTTGCCATCAAGAAACACAACCACCACTTCGTCGCCGACGCGCGGGATCTGAATACTGCCGAAGCCGCCGCTGGCGCCGGACTGAGCGACACGGACCCAGCAGGAGCTCTTGTCGTCAAACTTGCCATAGCGGTCCCAGTGGAACTGTACTTTTACGCGGCCCATCTCGTCGGTGTAGATCTCTTCGCCTGGGGGGCCGACGATGATTGCGGTTTGGGGACCGGAAATGCCGGGCTTGAGCAGATCCATCTGAGGCCGGAACTTTATTTTTTTGCGTACGCTGTAAAATTTATTGGCGTAACCGGCTTGGCTATCTGAGGTGTAATTATTACTACCTCGGTGCTCAATACTCATTACAAGGAATTGGCGGTCTTCAGCAGAGCCTGCGTCATGTTCGTAATGCTGGGTTAGCTCGAAAGTATGGCCAGGTCTCAGAGCGCGACAATTACTAAGGCCAACAAATGTTTTGCCTTTGAGCTCCAGAGCTTCTATACGATTGCGCACTAACATCTCACCGTCCGCTGGCGTGCCATGGGTGTACTGCCCCATGTAGTCGTACAGCTCGAAAGACGGTACATCTCCTTGCTGGTTGAGGCTGTTCATGGTGACAGGAATACGGTTATTCGGCTGTCGATAATCAAACGTCTGCACCGAGATCTTGCTGGGCTGGAACTCGCGGGCAGAGGTCCAGCTTGTGATCGAGTCTGCCGTTTCAGTCACAGACGCTGTGTGAAAGCGTATTTGTGGCTGCTCGGGCAGAGGCGTTAGGACGGTCGAGTCGTCCATGATAATGAGGGTATGGCTATCGGCGGTGTGCTCAAAATAGAAAAACAACCCTTCATGCTCAAGCAAGCGTCTGATGAAGTGGCTGTCACTTTCTCTGTATTGAGTTATGTAGCTGTGTGGCTTGAGAGCACGGCTGACACGAAATTCATATCTCGCAAGCCCTTCATAGTTACTGAAGACTTTGGCAAGCACCTGCTCAACCGTTTGATCTTGATAGATTTGAGAGTCGAAGCGCTGCTCAAGAAACCCCAACCAAGAGCCAATATAAGCTGAGTATTTTGACATGCCGCCGTCGCTGCCATTGGCACCGAAGCCAAAGACATGGCCGTTAATGTAGCGACTGCCACCGGTCGCAAGCTCGATTTCGACTGTCGCAGACTGCCCAATGGCAGACTTTAGCTTGACGCCTGCATCATCAGAGATCAGCTCTAACTGAAAGCCGAAATCGCTTGAAAGCCCCTCTTGTCCTACAAATGACTCGAGCAGTAGCTCCTGCCCACCCGAGAGAGCCATTGTGAGCTTGAATAGACGTCTATTTTGGGCCGTAAACAAAGAGGAAAAATCCATTGCTTCAGATACTCCTTAACTGGTAAGTCGTCAGGCGTAGCCTGTTCGTAATGTCTATTGGAAATCAAGCACCCGACGACCCGCGCAAGGACGCTAACCACTTAAAAAGCCTCCCCAGCCACCAGCGACCGCGAGCTTCACGAATTTCATCAATCTGCATGAACGTGTACGCAGCAGGCATATTACGCTCCTTGGCTCGGAGTGTGCGAAGCCCTCTGATGACATGCCGCATGTAGAACAGTATGGCCATACAGCATCCAGTAAGGGCAAGCGCCGCAACTACACTGCCAGTTAGCAAGCCGAACGCCTGCAGGAAAATACCGGCCGCCAACGTGGTTGCACCCGCGAGCAAGCCAGTTTTATAGCTTGTTGATGGTTGTGAAGTGCTAGCAACACGCGTCTGGATTTTCTGTCCGTCATATTCAAATGGTTGAAAAGAAGGCTTTTTGTTGGCAATCGCATAATAAGCCAGCCATGTAATGATGGCAGGGGCTAGACTTATAATGAAAGCATTAAAACTGTTCTCTCCAAAAAAACTGGAAGTGGAAATATAAGCTACGTTACAAGCGAGGACTGTAAAAGAACCAACCAGTGCGCTAATGAGCGACGTCATGTAGGTTGTGTACTTTTCGCACAGGTAGACTAGGTATATTGTCCAGGCAAGCATCAAGGTTGCCGCCAAAAAATATACGTACCAGAAATACGTTAATTTGGATGGGCCAAAGGCCATAAAAAAAACAGTCGTGAAGAATGCTAGCCAACTGCTTTTTTTAAGGCTATCCGAATTAATCATTATGTTTTCTCATAGTTTTAACATGTCCCCGAGATCTCTATCCCATCCTTTATTAACGATGAGTGCCTGAACGCCTAGACCTGCCCCCCATCCAACGAGTATGACTAACGTCAATGGCGCTGCCCCCAGGGAAGCAGCGGTGAACACAACGCCAACAAAAGCACTTCCGGCCATTCCAGCCGCAGCTGAGGCAATATTGGTCGGCTGACTGTAAACGGACTTATTATAAAATTCTTTCGCTGTGCTGGAGTCTGAATAGTCAAGGACCATCTGCGGTCCGACAGCAAGAATTCCTCCTGCGGTCTTTCCTCCCAAGATTTTCAGAGCCCCTGTGGCTCCACCCTCATGTAACTGAGCAAGCTGATTCAGTGATGTTTTCGTGTTTGTTAGCGGTATGTGGGCAACTGAATTGTTGACCTTTCCCAAGATCTTGTAATGCTGCCCTACAGCGGTGATAGGTATCTCAAAGAACAATTTGTTATTTTTAGAGATGATATTGATGCTGCCTTTGAACGTCCTGCTGGCTGACTGGGCACCAGGACTGCCCCTGCTATTTGCCCACGCATTAAGTTTTGCTTTCTGCGAAGACGTCATGTCCAAAAGGTCAGTAACCTTTTGGGCCTTGGATGCTGACATTGCAACTCCGGCGGCACTTGCTATCGTTCCTGGTAAATTTCCGCCGGAAAACATTAGTGGACCGATTCCTGGAATATTGGCTGCAGCCTCCTGTAAGGATTTTAGCGCTTCAACTGAGACATCAGCTGCATATTTTAATTTTTGAAGCAGCTCATATAATAAGAGCGCTTTACTTTTATAGGCATCCGAGCTCATCTGCTCGTCGGGTGACGATAATTGGTATACCAAATATAAGGCGGCGTTGTAGTCATTAGTCTCGTAGGTACCGGCGAAAGGAGCCAGGGGCATATAAAAACTGCTAGCCGATCCGCTTGGGAATGTCTGATGACCTCCACCCAGAATACCGGGTTGTCTACGCTCGCACCTAAGTGCTGCAGAGGTAGGTGGGGACAAGAATCTGTTCATCCGTGCGTCTCCGTCGCTGTCAGATCACGTCGTTGGTTGAACTGACACGCCAAGCGCAGGCTCAGGATGTGGAAGACAATAGTGGGATGCCCAGATTCCTGAGACCAGGGGCTATGCTGTGGCGGTTTGGCCTTACCCATGGTCATATACATATCCTTGAATGCACCTACGGCTGCTACTGCGAAGAAATGCTAGCCAAAGGTCGGAAGCTGATACCTTCAGCCAGTCTCCAGAATATTTCGTCTTGAAATATTTTTCTACGGTTGATGCCGATTCGAGAAGTGTAAGGTTTCCTAAACGCCTGTAGGAGCCGTACTACAGCCGTCGCTTCTACTGAACCAGCGCTTCAGACCGTCCAGAAAGGCAAAAGTGCCACTAGCTATGCAGAAAGTAGCACTTTTCTCTAGGCCATTGCAGCTGGTGGCAGAACTGACGAAAAACCGAGCGGCTCTATACGATACGACATTTTGCAGAAAGGCTTTGCCACTCCCTAACGCTGGTGAGGGGCTGAAATCCGAAGGGTTCGACCCCACCGGTGGTTAGGCATACGAAATCCAGGAACGGACTGATCGTGCCGCCCGTCAATTTGCAAAGGGCCAAGAGCAACTGGTGCTGGTCTTTACGGCCATCGTGACCTATATGACTCGTGGGCAGGTCAAGGCAGGCCTCATGGGCGGCATGGATAGCATCGCAGCGCGGTGCCAAGCTTCAGGCAGAGATTTCAAACAAGCAGTTCGCGAATTGGCTGGCGCGTAATGAGCAGAAGTCGTTGACTTTGCCTGAGTTGCGGGTTAGTGAGCCTGCGCAGTTTAGAAAAGAATCACCTGACTTGGATAGTCCATATGAAGAGCCGCAACCGCAACCCATGCCTGAGCCGCCGGAGCTAGATACTGAAAAACTGGTAAAGCTGCGTCGCGTATACTTAAAAATATTTGGACGAACGGGTGACATTCTAAAAGGTATTCCGATCCGAGAAAATAAAGAGATTGCTGCGAGGTATTTTGAATCCAGAGGCTCCACTGAAGAGCGCTACAAGCCGTACATGGAAGGTATAGATTTTACGAACCCCGTCACCTTAGATACATCAACTCAGGCAAAAAACTATGGCAGTTTCAAGTTCCAGGAGGAAGGAAGGGTATGTGGTTGGCCACTATCATGCTACTTGCCAAAGACTACACGTATTATTCAAAATTGCTTATTTCTGGTTCAGCATGGCAACTATTTTTAGTGAACGATGAGCGCGTCTGTTTCAAATCTACACGCTATCTCAATGACCACTGGCCTTGCAAGACGCTTGGAGATCAATAGTATTGTATGCAGGTGGATGCATACGGGCGCACCCCTCTCATGGCCAGCAGCCGTTTTCGTACCATCCAAAGGTTCGACAAGGCAAACAGTGTGGCCTGTTGCGTAGTGTTTTTAGCCAGTCCGCGAATCCGGACTTTCGTATAACCAAACTGGCGCTTGAGCACACGAAATGGATGTTCAACCTTCGCTCGCGCTTGGGTTTTCGTGAACTCGATCTTGCGGTGTACCCGTATGATCAAACTGCTCTTGCCATGCTTTTTGTAACGGCTTGGACGGGCCGCAATTGACCATATCATCTGACGATCCTGATGCTTCGCACGCTTGTCCACGCGGGTGTAGCCTGCACCGCCAATGACATAGGTTTTCTCGCCGTGCAGCAACTGATCGACTTGAGTCACGTCCGCCACATTCGCCGCAGTACCCACCAGGCTATGGACTAAACCCGACTCGGCATCGACGCCGATATGCGCCTTCATGCCAAAGAAATATTAATTTCCTTTCTTCGTCTTATGCATCTCAGGATCGCGTTTGCCGTTCTTGTTCTTGGTCGAACTCGGCGCGTGAATGATCGTCGCATTGACCACTGTTCCTTGGCGCAGCATCAAACCACGATAACCCAGATAGCCGTTGATGACCTGCAAGATCCCGCCTGACGGCTCATGCTTTTCGAGCTAGCGCCGGAAGTTGAGAGTGGTGGTTTCATCAGGAATCCGATCCAGACTCAATCTCGCAAACTGGCGCAGGATCGTCGTTTCGTACAACGCTTCCTCCATCGCCGGATCGCTGTAGCCGAACCAGTTTTGCATCAGATGTATGCGCAGCACCGCCATTAACGGATAGACCGGACGGCCACCGTCGCCGTTGGGGTAATGAGGCTCGATCAGATTGATCAATCCCTTCCAGGGTACGACCTGATCCATCTCGATCAGGAAAAGCTTTTTACGGGTTTGCTTGCGTTTGTCAGCGTACTCGGCGTCGGCGAAGGTCATCTGCTTCATCAGGCGCCTCGGCGGTTGAGATCAGATATTCTGCCAAATCTGGAGGTCCTCTTCAGAGTTTCCTTAGCGCTGACAATATTGTGAACGTGCAGCCGCGCCCCTTTAGAGTAATCAGATCATTCTGCTGGATCTGGATCTGGATCTGGATCTGGATCTGGATCATGGTGGCCTTCATGCTCTCAGGGGTCGAAGTTCCTCGGCCCAATGCAGAACTGGGCTTGGGCAGCACAGCGATTATTCCGGTATTGTCAGGGTCAGAGTGTTGCCTCTGATGCCAAGTTGCCACAGGTGCTAAAATTTCAATGACGCTGTTGGCTGCTCCTTAAGCCATGCATGCTGGACTTAGAAATGGGGCAGCCTTGCGTCAGCAGCGGGTTCACTCCAAGATCAGCGTCCACATAAGCTCCCCCGCAGGGTTCTTGCACACATCAATTATCCGAAGACCTGCCCCTTGCGGTTGCCCACTTGAACAGTCTGCCCAGCCACCAGCGGTTGCGAGCATCTCGAATTTCATCGATTTGCATGAACGTGTATGAAGAGGACATGGTTTTTTCTTTTATGCGTAGCAAGCGTAAGCCTCTAATAACGTGGCGTGCATAGAACAACAAAGTCAAGCTACATGTGATAAGACCAAGCGTCGCAACTAGCCCGGAAGTGAGTGACCCCATCAATTTGATGAACATGCTGGCAGCTAAGGTTGTTATGCCAGCCACCATAGCTGGATTATATATGGTTGACCTATTTTTCTTTGTCTGCGGACGTGTTTGGACTTTTATTCCGTCATATTCGAAAGGATGAAAAGTCGGTTTGGTACTGGCCAGGAAAAGATACATCAAAATAGATAGAACCAGTGGCGACAAGCCGGTCCTAACCGTTAGGATGCTTTCTTTCCCCCAAAATTTTGCCGCCGCGAAATAAGCAGCGCTACTGGCGAGCAGAGAAATGGAACCTACTGCTGATATAAGCAGTGAGGCCATGTAGATCGTGTAGCTCTCGCATATATATATTAAATACAAAGTCCACGCGAGAGCCAGAAATGAAGTGAAAAAAAATAAATACCCAAAGTAAGGCAGGTTAGAAGGCGTCAGAGCTAAAAACAGGATCAGTATCCCTAGTAATATCCAGCATCCACGCTTTAGGTTATATGCGTCAATCATAGTCGGCTATCATCTCTGTAGTGCGTCCCCAATTTTTTTATCCCATCCGTTTTCAACAATTACCCACTGTACACCTAGGCCTACAATAAAACCGAAGCCAATTACCACTGCAAGAGGCGCTGCAGGTAAAGATAGCGCGCCCGTTATAACGCCTACCGCTGAGCCTCCGCCAATACCAGCAATAGCTGAAATAACGTTAGTTGGTTGACTATACGCGGATTTATTAGACAGCTCTTTCCAAGAGCTAGAGCTTGATGCATCGATCGCTAGCTGAGGGCCAACTGCTATTGCCATGCCGACATAGGGACCGCCTAGTGTTTTCAGCATTCCAGTGGCACCATTAGCATGTAGTCGGGCACTTTGGCTCAATGCGGTGTTAGTATTAATCAGAGGTATGTGGGCTACCGACTGTCCAACCTTGCCCTGTAATATATAATGTCGAGCTACAGCTGTTGTGGGTATTTCAAAAAATAACTTTCCCTCTTTTGAAATTATTCTAATTTTCCCTCTAAACGTTTTGCTCGCAGATCTGGCGCTTGCCGAACCCCTGGAGTCTGCCCAAGCGTTGAGCTTGGCTTTTTGGCTAGCGGTTAAGTCTAAAAGATCCATGACTTTTTTTGTCTGTGCCGCCACCATGACTGCCCCCGCAGCGGTAGCGGCGGTACCTGTTAAGTTTCCTGGCGAAAACATCAAAGGACCGATTTCGGGAATATTTTCAGCAGCTTGTTGAAGAGACGTTAAAGCCTCTGCCGAAATTTTTGCACCGGTTTCCAACCTCTGAAATAACTCGCGAAGTAACAAAACTCCTTTTTTTAATTCTTCTGCACTCAATTGTTCGTCAGGCGAGGACAGTTGATAAATAAGGTATAACGCAGCATTGTAGTCGTCCGTTTCATATGTGCCTGCGAAATTTGATAACGGCATGTAGTAACTGCTCGCAGTCCCTCCAGAGGCTGCCTGATAGCCTCCTCCCAGCAAGCCTGATTGCCTTTGAGTGCAGCTTAGACGCGCTGAAGTCGGTGGAGTTAGAACTTATTCATACAGACATCCTCGTGTCTGGGTAACTTAGCCACAATTGCTTCAAGGTAACATATTTTGCATATCCTAGCTCCCGTTAGCGGGTTGTAACCTTGGGCCGCGTATCTGGCTCTTGCCATGATACTGACCGTACCTTCCCTTTATTTCGCCTTGGCTGCAGCTTCCGATAGGCGTTTTGCCGCCGCGACCTCCTGGCCATTTCAATGCAAACCTCATAGATCACTTCAGCTTCCGTGAGCGCAGCATTAGCAGACGCCCCTATCGCTTCACTGTTGGTTTGCAGCATGACGACCCTCGGCGAACATCGTTAATGGGATACCGCGCTCCCATCATGACTGTCGAGCAAGCTGCAGACTAGTAATGGTCGACCGCCCAGAACATTTTCCCTATCCAAAGTAGCTGATGTGATTCAGACGCCAAGCGTTTCTTTACGCGTCTCGGCCATGGCGCCTACGCCTAATAGTAGGTTCAAGGCAAAACTTTCTCGTCACTTATCAAGGTAGGGTGAAGGTCGCGCACGCGGTCATACAGCGCCGAACGCTGCTCAACCACCGCCGTATAATCAGGCGCTTGGCCGAGTGCTGCAATCGCCTGATGCAACGTGACAAAGTCCGCCAAGCTGGACCTATCGATGCTGTCAGGCGCAGCCAGGTGACTATTGAGTTGCATTTGCTTTCCTGCTGGAGCTGAGTGCCGAAAGTAGCCTGTTTCTACGCCCTCGTCCCCGGCTGTATGACGGCCGGGGCTCGAACACCGGAATCCCAGAATCCTAGTCGACCGCCATTTGGGCTGGCTGGTGACAAGTACACCAGTCCGCAGTATGTGCACCGCTTGGCCCCGCCGTGTGCTGCTATCTCAGCACGAACATCATCTGGTAGGCGTCTATCGAGATCGAAGAGATTCTCCCGGTGCTGCTGCAACTGGTGAAAGAAGTGGCGATGATTCTCGGCGGCAGCGTTGCTGTAGGGACAATCGCTGGTGGCGTTGGCGGGGCGATTTTCTTTGGTGTGGGCGCCGTGCCGGGAGCGGCAGCGGGTATTGGTTTACAGGTTGGCAACCTGATCTTGTTGGCGCTGGGCCTTTCATCGTTCGCTGAATATTTCTACCAAGGCCTGCCTGCCTCTCTACCTTTCAGGAAGGTTTCGCGACTGCCTGGCACGCGGACGAAGGTCTGAAGCCTGAGGGCCTTGACCCTACCATTGATCGCGCAGCTCAGCAAATTGCCAAAGGCCAGGAGCAACTCGTGCTGCTGCTCTTTACGGCCATCGTGACCTATATGACACGTGGGCAGGTCAAGGCAGGCCTACAGATTGAACGGAGTGATTAGCCGAACCGGTGAGTCTTTTCAATCTATAATTCCTGATCGTGGAGATTGGGGAGCTCCCAAGCTGTTGGGTACAATATTTAACTAGAGGTACATATGGATGTCGAAAAGCTTAAACAAAAAACAAAAACGCTGCGTGAGGTGATTGAAGATTTGAAAAAATCAGATCACGTTGTTGAAAAGCTTCGGGCTGAGATCGAACCACTGATGAAGATGGCCGAGTCTGGCATGATAACAGCTAAGTTGCAGTGGAGCGACATTCCAGGGCGTTATCTATTTACCGAAGAGGGTCTGCAACAATATCCTCATCTTGAGCATGCTTTCGCAGAGTTCAGGATTGAGCTGACTGGTGGAGAGACCCCTTTGTTACGTAAATTGAAAAGGGAAATGGGGCAGGAATGAAATGCGTGTCACGATTAGTGAAGTTTCCCTCTACATTAAGTCTGGCAGTACAATTCCGAAACTAGTAATTACGGATTCCCCACTGGTAAAAATCGTACCAGTGGGGAAGGAAGTTAGCGACTATTCTCCCTTCTTTACTACTATGGACGAATTACGAAGAGCCAGTCAAAGCAAAGCTACGCTCGCTGATCTTGTTGGCCTTCCTTTAACCAGCGAAGCATCGAAATATTCTGTATTTGAAATAACTCCAATCAAGCCAACAGAAGTTTTTGTGAGCAAAGTCGCACCGACTACCGAGTTTGGTGGACGCGTTGCTAGGTCTGGAGATGTTTTTCAGAGCATAGTAACTAATCGTGGTGAATGGTCTGCGCCCAAGCTAATTGGCACGTTAGATAATTAGGAATAGTATAATTATGAACATTAAAGCTTTGAAAGTGGCTGCCAAAACGCTTCGTGATAAACTTGAATTTTACAAGCAGCGCGACTCTGGCGCTTCAATATTGTTGTTGAATCTTGAGAGCTTACTCTGCCGAGCAGAGCAAGGCGAAATAACAGAAATGGTTGAGCCGCGAGATATACCAGGATGCAAACTTTTTACCGAGACAAACTTACAAGCTTATGCAGATTTGGAAAAGGCCTACGCTGATTTTTGTCTTGAACTTACAGAGGTGCGCGAAACAGATGCGTATAAGATGTTGGCGGCCAAGATGGATAAGCGTCGAAAGTTTCTTCAATAGAGGACAGTGCGGCGTTTTTTTTTTGAGGCTGAAACGTTAAGGCGAAGACGTTTCTTCTCCTCTCGATAATTCCTTGGGAAAGGGCTGATTTTATATTAAAATTTTTCTGTGTTGCTACATATTTAGCGACCCTGTGACACGGATTATGCGCTGCCCAAAATAATATTTTAATGCTGGGCGCAGGTTCAATACTTGACATGATTCTGGGCGACAACAGAAACGTTCTGTTTTAATGTAATAATAGGCCGCATGATCTGCGCCCTGTGATATATGACATGTGCTCTGATGCAAGCATAGCTAATGCTATACTGAAATTGCCATGTTTAGAGTGGTGGTGGCTAAGCTGCTAGCGGTTTGTGTCTGTACGGATCAGCATAATAAAAAATTAGGAGGAACATTGTTATGGATATTAAAGCTTTAAAGGTGGCTGCCACAACACTCCGCGAAAAATTTGAAATTTACAAACGTCGCGACCCCGATGCTTCAATATTACTATCGCAGCTTGAGAGTTTGCTTTGCCGGGCAGAGCAAGGCCAAATAACCGAAATGGTTGAGCCACGAGATATTCCAGGTTACAAGCTTTTCACTGAGACACGCTTACAGTCATATAAGGATCTAGAGGCTGCGTACACGGATTTCTATATAGAACTCATAGAGGGGCGAGAAACTGAAGCTTACAAGATGTTGGCGGCTAAGATGGCTAAGGACTGAAAGGCTTATCGGAAATATATTTTTTGTGTGCCAAGTTTTCGATCGGTTCAGATTGATTGGTATGGGGCGTTTATGAAGTTCGAAACTTCTATGGGGTTTATAGATCACGCTATCGCCCTAATCAAAGAGCGTACAGCCCGCTATCCTGCGTTTACAGTCTATGCGGCAGTTCTAAATCAGCTTCTCTATATAAAATCCGTTTTTGAGGGTGTTGAAAAGGACAAGTCCAGACTTCATAAGCTTTCCATCGGTGCCCTTGCAGCCAAGGAATTCGAAGGGACAGATGACGAGCTGGCGCGAGCTTTGATGGATGTTTATTACATCGCGAATCAGTCAGCAAATGGGCTGAAAATTCAGCTTCCTGAAGGTCTGTGGCGTCCTTGAACAATCGGGTCAGGATGCCTTTCATAAGCACTGATGACGTTGCGCGAGTCGCTCGCAAGGCGGCTACTGATGCAGGCTACGGAGCGCTTAGAATGGGGTTGACTGGCGGAGAGGCTCCATTGCTTTGCCCTCTGAAAAAGGATTTGTCCGTGTCAATATGGCACGCTGAAGACGATTTCAAGAGGTGGTATGAGATTTAACGACAGTTTCATAAGTCGCGAGCTTAGGTTCTCTTTAGGTATTGAGGAGCCCTCTGGCCGTTTGTACGTATCATTCCCGGTGAGCAACAGCATGGTCGATTACGAGG
Source organism: Pseudomonas tremae (assembly GCF_001401155.1). Classification (GTDB taxonomy): domain Bacteria; phylum Pseudomonadota; class Gammaproteobacteria; order Pseudomonadales; family Pseudomonadaceae; genus Aquipseudomonas; species Aquipseudomonas tremae. The sequence continues at coordinate 120,643 of NZ_LJRO01000181.1, read as the reverse complement.
AGTATTACGAAATCAACCAAGCCAGCTTTGATCTTTTCCATAGAGACCTCGATGCAGCGGAGGCATTTGTCATGGATTGCCGTAGAAGAGAGCGGGATGATCTTTTGATTGTGCAGCCAGGAACAAACCGTGGAACGGCTATTTAGTCGTTATCAAGCGGTATAGAATCGCCGAAAGGCAGCGACTTTTATCACGACTCTGCACTTTGAGAAATTACTCTGGAAGGACCCATGATTGACTTGAGAAGCTCCAGCGATACGCTCCATCGATACGTTGAGCGCTACTGTCACTTGCTGCCGCCGCCCTCTGCGCGGTTGCCGATAGAAAGGTCCGACTGGATAGCCTCAAGGGCATGCACCTTGACCGAAGGACAAGCGCTGGACCGTGCCAAAGGATGCTTGCTTGGACTGGCCATCGGTGATGCCGTGGGCACAACACTGGAATTTTTGCCTCGTGATCGTAGCCATGTCCATGACATGGTGGGTGGCGGCCCTTTCAATCTTAAAGCTGGTGAGTGGACAGATGATACGAGCCTGGCTCTTTGCTTGGCGGAAACCTGCCTTACACGACCCACGTAGCGATGGTTGCCAACGAGTTGATCTTTGCCCAGCGCGAAGAGTCCGTGGGTGCGTTTGAAGTCGCGCTGCCTGCTGCGTTGCTGCACGATGTGCTCGAAGACACGCCGGTAACTCAGGATCAGTTGGCCGAGGCATTCGGTGTAGAGGTCGCCTCAGCCGTGGCGTGCCTGAGCAAGAACCTGATCGTGCCGTTTTCCGAAGCGCTTTACTTCGCAGGGATAGCCAGCCACTCCAAAGAAGCAGCGTCGGTCAAGTTGTGCGATCGCATCACCAATCTCCAGTCAGCGCCGTCTACCTGGGCGAAGGCAAAACGAGCGTCGTATCTGGTTGAGTCCGCACAGATCCTGGCAGCCTTGGGGCATGCGAACGGGTATCTGCGGCAGCGGCTCAGCGACACGATGGCACGTTACGAGGCGCTGTATGTAGAGGGGTTTGAAGGCTGAGTGATGAGTTCGCATCATTGCCGGATCGTGGACGGGGAACTCTGGATAGAGAATCGGCGTGTCTGTATGCCTTATCCAGTGGATACGTTTCTGCTGTCGGGCGGCAACGTATTAGTCCGACTTGAGCCTTCGGCGGGAACGATCTTCAACCGGAATATCTTCGCTGTGTCGAAGACTGGCGAGGTGCTCTGGCAAATCGATGAAAGCTCACACGGCACACAGGCTGACAAGCCGTTCATGAGTCTTTACCGCGATGAAAATGATCAGGTTGTCGTGGGCTGCTGGAATGGTGTGACCTACGCAGTGGATGTCGAGAATGGCAAGATCCGGGTTATCCAGTTCGATAGATAGCGGCGTTGCGGGGTTGTCAGGTAGCAATCATCAAAAATCACGCATCCGACGATTTTCTCCAAGACGCGATCCACTTGAACAGCCTGCCCAGCCACCAGCGATTACGAGCCGCTCGAATCTCGTCGATTTGCATGAACGTGTAGGGGGTGGGCATGGTTTTTTGTTGAATGCGAAGCGTGCGCAGGCCTCTGATTATGTGACGTGCATGGAATAGCAACCCTATGGAAAAAGCCGTTAGCCCAAACATTGCAACCGCTCCAGCAGTAAGAGCCCCGGCTACTTTGATAAAAATACTGGCTGCCAACGTGGTTACGCCAGCCAGTAAAAGAGGGCTGTAGGCAGTGGATTTCTTTAGCTTTTTTTGCGGACGTGGCTGGACCTTGATTCCATCATATTCAAATGGATGAAATGATGGCTTTCCATTGACCAAAATCAGATACGTCAACGACGTCAGCACCGCTGGAACCAGCCCCGCCATGAGTGCAGCAGCACTTGCTTTGCCCCAGAATCTTGCGGCAACCAGATAGGTTGAGAGGGAAGCAACAAAACAGAAGAAGATCACTACTGCAACTAAGACTGAAATCGTATATAGAGTAAATCTTTCACACGCATAGACAAGATACAAAGTCCACATTAGTGCGCACAGAAAAATGGTGATGTATACAGGTCCGTAATACCTAATGCTTGAAAGCCCCAAAGCCAGTATGGAAACTAAAAAAACAAATAGAAACCAGGTAAATTTTTTCAGTTTGGTGGAGTCAATCATTACGGCCTCTCAATGTCGAGGAGTTCCCCGATCTTCTTGTCAATTCCGAATTCAGCCAGCGCCCACTGCACCGCTAGACCCGCGCGGGAGCTAACGCCTACGTCAACGCCTGACTTTGCTCCCTGAGGCGACCCGCTTGAACAGCCTGCCCAGCAATCATGCCTCCGACCCCGGATTACTCAATTGGTCGTAGGCATTACGGAACAGGCTGCGATTGTCGCGCGGGTTTACATCGGGGTGCGACGCGTTTTCGTGGCGGTGAAGCCCGCGGTTGGCCAGCTCTGCATTTTTGGCGTCGCCTTTGTAATCGCCCGCCACTGGCAGGTCGTAACTGACGCCGTTACTCAGGTCAATCTTGTACTGGCTGGTGGTGACGTGATGGTCGATGGCGATCTGTCCCGTGGCGTCCATCACGCCTTTTTTGACTTCGGCGCCGTCGCCGAGAATGGTGTACGGCTGACCTGTCCACGCTGCATAGCCCGCCGCACTACTAAGCCCTGCATAGGCCGTAAGCTTCTGTTTGATCGCGTCGGTTGGCCACGCCGGGTTGTCCCGGTTGAGTTGCGCAGGGCCGTTGAAGGTCTTTTTCACGCCTTTTACGTCGATGGTACCGGGAGCATGAATTTCGATATTGCCGCCCTTGATGCGGATATACGCCGCGCCGCTGGTCAGCAGGATTTCTTCCTGTGCGGCGATCTCGATGGTGCGGGCCGTCGAGGTGATGCGCACGCTTTCCTTTGCGGTCAGCTCGATGCTGTCGTTCTGAGCCTGTATTTCAATCTTGCCCTTTGCTGCAAATAGCTTGGCGCCTGCCGACTGGGCGAACAGGCTGATGCTTTGCGCAACGCTCACCAACAGTGACTTGCCGCTGGCCAGGTTGGTGTCCTCGCCGGTCGAGAGGGTCAACTGTTTGCCGCTGTGAATGTGGGTATTTTGTGGCGTGACGGTCACGATGTCGGCGGGCGAGGAGGCGACCAGTAAGGGCTTTTTATAGCCCGACGTCTGGCCCCGACCGCCGCTCATGATCGCCGCCTTGGTGTCACCGCCATTACGCTGTTGTGGACCACTGCTGACCTGGCTTTCGCCGCCACTGCCGTAATTGGCCTGTGTGTCGGCGTTGAGCTGCTCGAGGCTTGTGATACCGCCCGGCATCGGCAGCGCGTTGTGCTGCTCGGCAACATCCGACATTGCCTTGACCCGCGCCTGAGCGTTGCTCAGATGCTGCTGAGCTTCCTGCGTGTCGATCTGCCCGCCCAGCGCTTTGTTGCGCGGCCATGTGCTCAAGTACAGCCCCTGCTGGGCACGCAAGGCGCCGTAGGCGTCAGTGCGCAGTTCAAACCCTGCACCGCGCAACGCACCTCGCGAATTGCCCTGCTGATCGATCAGGTAACCAAGGTTTAGCTGGCTGTGCCCGTGACTGCTGTGGATCTGGGTCCTGACCTGGCCGGTGGAATCATCCATCACCCACTGGTTATAACCGCTCCCCTGAATCTCCTGACTTTTATAGCCACTCATCAAACCACTGGAATGCCACGCAGGCTTATGCCCGCCGTAGACCTGCCCCATGATCAGCGGACGGTCGATATCGTTATCAAGAAAGGTAACGACGACTTCTTCGCCTGCGCGCGGCACGTTGACGCTGCCCCAGTCCTGGCCGCTGCTCGACTGCATCATGCGCAGCCAGCACGAGCCCAGCTCGCCGTCTTTCATCAGACGATCCCAATGAAAGCGCACGCAAACCCGGTTCAGGTTGTCAGTGAAAACCTCATGCCCTGTGGGCGTCACGACAACGGCCGTCTGCGGGCCGGGATGGGCCGGTTTCTGATGGGTGAACGCGCTGCGATAGGGGATATCCAGACGCTGTGTTTCAAAGCGATTCAGGTAGAAGCCTTCATCGCCAACCGGCAGCGATGAGTGAGCCTGCACGGCGTCCAACTGTGTTTTCAGACTGCCAGGCGGGCTTGGTCGCGTCTTGCCGATCGGCAGGTTGCTCTGCACAAAAAACTCCACGGCGACGATCAGAAACTGACGGTCCTTGAGCGTCTTGAGCTCGTAAAGCGGATGTTGCGTCAGTTCAAAACCATGACCCGGCTGCATCTGCCGTACACCGCCCTGGCCCTGAATACGACGAGCTGCCGACTCATCCTGTTCGATCTGCACCCGGGCGAGCCATTCGCCCCGGCTGAGGTTCTGCCATGCGTACTGGCCACGGTATTGATAACGTTCAAGTTCTGGCGGCGCCGATGCAGCAGGCAATGCCATTGAGTGGTTAACCTGCGGCTGCGCATGACTGCGGTATTCGCTGCTGCTCCATTGCACCAGGCCATTGAGCAGGCGTGCACCGGGGCTCCACTGGGTGATGCTGTCGGTCAGGTCGGCGGCCTGCTGGGTGTGAAAGCGCAGGCTTTCAGGAGTCAGGGTGGGCAGCGACATGATGTTGTCGGTGAACACGATGCAATGACTGTCGTCCTTGTGTTCCACGTACCAGAAAAGGCCTTCCTGCTCGCACCAGCGCTGCACGAAGTTGGCGTCGGTCTCGTTGAACTGCGTCACGTAGGACAGCAGCAGGTAATCGCGCTGCAGGTCGAAGCGGTAGTTGGCCTGGGCCTGGCTGTAGCGTTGAAACACCTGAGCAAGGATGTCCGGCAAGCTCATCTCCTGCCAGATCCGGCAATCAATTCGGTATTCCAGCAGGCTGAACCACGGCGCAAACACCACTTGCCAGTCCTCAAGCCCGCCATCGCTGCCGAGATAACGCAAACTCTCGACCCAGCCATGCCGAGGGCTCAGGCTGCCGTCGTCGAGGCGGATGCTCAGTTGCACCGCCTGACCGATCAGTTTCTCCGGATCAAAGCTGTTGGTCTGATTGATCACATCGACCGTGTAGCGGGCCACGTGGCTCAGACGCTCCACGGCATGTGCACGCAGCGCAAACAGTTCCTGACCTTGTGGCGTCTTCAATTCCAGCAGGCGACCGGCCTGACTGAGCGGCCCGCTGAAAGCGTTCATGGCGGCGTCGAGTATCGAGTTCATAGGTGCATCCCTTTATTACAATTCCTTGGGTGGTCAGCCGATCAGCCAGCCCTGAGTCTGATCCGCGCAACCACGGTCCAGTATCCACGCGGCGCTGCCCGGTTCTGCGCTGGCAGCCAGCCACGCAAGCCCGATCTGCGTCCATTGTTCAGTAGCAGTCCCGACCCGGGCGCCCAGCGTGCTCAGGCGGATCTGGCGTTCCAGATCGAGGTCAGGCAAAGAGGCCCGAGCGTAATGATGGAGCTGCTGCAAACGCTGCCCATCGAACGCGCCATCACCGATCAGCACCTTGATTCGGTTTGCATCCAAACCGGTTTGAGTGCCCAGCCCGGCGATCAGGCTTTCCAGCACCGTCGTGTCAGTGCGGGTCTGTGAGTAGCGGCTGGCGTGGCGTTCAGTGATAGGCGCATACAGTTTAAGAGCGCTTTCGCGCAGCGGTTCAGGCGGGCTGGACTCGCGTTGCAGCAGGACCGCGCTGACCGCTTCCCCTGCCATTTCGTCGAGAGCACCGACTTTCATCTGCTCCTTGCAGGCCCAGGTGTCCAGGCTCAGGCACAACAGATAGGGCGCGCCATAGCTTTGCCCCAAGGCCTCGGGCAACCACTGCGCCACTGACTGCGTGGTGACGTCAAACGCGTAATAAGGCAGTTGATCGCGAGGCCACAGCCGGCACACGGCGGCCAGCCAGTCCAGTTCACTGAGCGCCGTCGGTGTAAACAACATGACCTGAGTGTTCGACCAGTCAACCTGTGAACAAAACGCCTCATCCCACTGAGCAAACATCGCCTTGAGAATCTCGACAGCCCGCCCAGCCGCATCGACAGCAGGCGACCGAACAGCCGGCGTATCCAGACGGCGCAGAGGCCGTCGCAAACTGCGCGAGTCGACCAGACGCGGATCGTGATCAAAATCCGCACGGCGCAGCGCCAGCTCATCAGCCGTCAGCGGCGCGTCGAATACACCGCAAGGCAACCACACCCAGGCATTCACCACTGCCACAGAGCCGGACGTGAAATTGCCCTTCGGCAACTGCGCCTCGACGACGCGCTGCCGTTCAAGATCGGCCAGGCGCTTTTCAGACAGCCGATCGTAAATATTCCTGCGAGGAGGGAGCATTTCTTTTCCTTAAGAGAGAGAGCGAGGTTTTGAAGGTCGCGCTGTCGTGTATCAAGCAGGCATGACGCGCCTGATTGAACTGCATTCGGTTTATCCGGTGATGCGCAGCACGCCGCTTAACGGGCCTGATACTTTTGCATCAGACTTTTAAGGACTGAAAGCACTGTGAGTGCCAGCGCAATACACAGGCTTATTATGCTGGTAAGCTCCATTGTATCCTGTAACGAGCGCGAGTCATCTGGTACTCCAGACCCACTAACAGCACCGGCTCGCGCTGCAATATTGACAAACCCCAGCCCCACGCCAACAAGGAAAAAAGCGCCCGCTGTTTTGAACAGCCTACGAGCAGTGAACACCTTTGAGAACCCATCCCGCTTAACTGCCCTGGACAGTTTTGGATAAATGATGATCAGCAAGATTATTGCGATAATGCATGTTGTCATGGTGATGCTCCTGTACACGATAAAAAGAAATGCAGTCCCTCGCAGTGTTTTGCCAGCTAATCGGTCTGGCTATTTTTTGGTCAAAGGCATGCCTGTAGCAGGGTCAAGTTCTTTCGCCTGACTGAGCGTTCGGATCATGTCTTCCGAGGGCTTTTCAGCAGGGGGCGTGGACTCACGTTTTTTCAGCCATTCGAACGTGCCATCCCAATCCGGAAGTTTGGCCGGGGGGAGGGGGACGATTTGGTCGACGTCTGGGACTTTTGGTCCGAGGTATTGATTGTCTGTAAGGAATTTGCGTACTTTCTCCAGACGCTCCACACGTTCCTCATCTCGTTGCAAGGCCATGTAGTAAAGCTCTTCGGATGGTGGCGGGCCTTTAAACGCGCGTTCCAAGTTGCGTGCTGCATCGTAGTCACCGTTTCGAATTGCGGTGTGAAAGCCGGTAACCGCATCCGCATAACGGCCAACAACTTTTGAATAGCTTGCGTAATGAACGCCTGCTGGCCCATTACCTTGCTCCATCGCGCATTTGTACATTGATTGCATTACATCGGCTGTGTCAGGGATTTTGGAAAGTAGCCGGGCGACATAATATTGTGCATCGGGATTGCCTTGGTCGGCAGCTTTGCGAAAGTAGGCGTTGGCGCTACTCGTATCTCGCTTCACGCCATAGCCTATTTCCAGATAATGGCCCATATCATAATAGCCGCCCGGAATACCTCGTGCTATCAGATCCTTTACGATATCAATCACTTCCTTACTGCGACTGGCACTTTCAACAACGCCTTGAGCGATCAAGCCGTGCAGATTGGTTGCCGCTCTATAGTTACCTGCTGCATAAGCCAGACGGTAGTATCTGCCTATTTGCAGATAGTCTTTGGTGCCTTTTTTCGATTCCAGAAATAGGGCATAGCGATACAGCACCTGAGCATCCTCGCTTATCGCGGGCAAGTGGTCTGCTTCGTGAGTGCAGACAAACGAAAGCCTCTCCATGGCCTTGGCCATGTCTTCATCAGTAACGCTGTCATGGCCTTCCTTTTCGCAAGCGCAGAGGCTTGTGATAAGAATTGCCAGAAAAACCAGCCTCTTTAACATTTCCACTCCCTTGTGTGCCTATTTGCGGGGCAAGACTCCCGGAATTGGAGTCCTTTCCTTTGCGTATGCACCGGGTATGACCCCGCGCATGCCTTCTTCACTTCGATACAGGTAGCGGAATACCTGTTTTAGGATCGAGATTTTTTTCTGTCGCCATCCGTTGAATCAGCTCCTCGGACGGAGGTGCAGGTGGTGCGGAAGAGTCGCGATCACGCTTCCATTTGAACGTGCCGTCCCACTCCGGTAATGGTGCTGGTGGAAGTGGGACAATGTCATCCAGGTCAGGGATTTTAGCGCCTAAGTGTTCGTGATGAACTAAGAAGTCGCTGATTTTATCGTATCTTGCGGCTCGTACTTCATCTCTTTCTAGCGCTAAATAGTAAAGTCTGTCAGTAGGTATTCTATCTTCAAAACCGCGTGCCAGACGATGAGCACTAATGTTGTCGCCACCTTTAACTGAGAACTGGTAACCAGCTACGGCATCTTTGTAGTCGTGTATTGCTGAAGCATAGTTGGAATATTTTCTTGCCGCCTGCGAATGGCCTTGCTCCATTGCACATTTATACATTGACTGCATTATGTCCGCAGTGTTAGGGATCTCGCCTATCAACTGGGCAATATATAATATTGCGCGTCCGGATTGCCTAAGTCAGCTGCTCTCCGAAGATAGGCGCGAGAGCCAGGTATGTCTTTCTTCACTCCGTAGCCTATCTCCAAATAGTGCCCCATATCATAGTAAGCCCCAGGCACGTTTTTAGATATGTAGTATTTTGCTAAATTGATGACTTCTTTTTGGGCTCCTACGGATGCTCCGAGCAACTTGCTTTTACAGCGTCCGCAAGTCGTAATTTTCTCAGCACGCAGCGCCATTTGCTGAAAACGGCCTAGTGCAGCGGGCGTCGAGGGCGTTTCTCGCCCGGTTCTGCGTGTTAAGAGCGCAACTCACCCATACCCATTAGCTGTTTTCGAGCCATCCACAGATTCGACAGGGCGAACAGCGTGGTCAGCTGAGCTGTGTTTTTCATCAGCCCACGAAAGCGCACTTTCACGTAGCCAAACTGACGCTTGATTACGCGAAACGGATGCTCGACCTTGGCCCGTGTCTGAGCTTTGCAGTACTCGATCTTGCGCTTGGCCTTGTAGAGCACGCTGCGTTTATTGAGCCTGGAGTACGTGCTGCGCCGCGCGGCGATTTGCCAGATGACCTGACGATTTTCATGTTCCTCACGCTTCTCGACACCGGTATATCCAGCGTCTGCATAAACCGCGTTTTCTTCGCCATGCAGCAGCTCGGCGACCTGCGTGACATCGGCCACATTCGCCGCAGAGCCATGAACATGATGAACCAGTCCCGACTCCGCATCGGCGCCGATATGCGCCTTCATCCCGAAGAAGTATTGGTTACCTTTCTTGGTTTGATGCATCTCGGGATCGCGCTTTCCTTCCTCGTTCTTGGTCGAGCAAGGGGCATGAATGATGGTGGCATCGACGATGGTGCCCTGGCGCAGGGACAGGCCTTTGTCTTGCAGATAACCATTGATGACCGCGAGGATCGCAGGGGCCAGTTGATGCTTTTCCAGCAGATGCCGGAAGTTCATGATCGTGGTGTCTTCAGGTATCGGGGCGCTCAAGGTCAGGCGTGCAAACTGTCGCATGGGCGTGATTTCGTA
>NZ_LJRO01000181.1:0-111130 GCF_001401155.1 Pseudomonas tremae | reverse complement strand
AACGGTTCGATCAGGCCCAGCAGGCCTGTCCAGGGCACGACCTGATCCATCTCGGCGAGGAAGCGTTCGCGGCGTGTCTGCTTGCGTTTACCGGCGTATTCGAAATCGGAAAAGCTCATCTGGCTCATGGGCGGCTCGGATCAGGTGGTCAGGCGATTTTCGCATACCTGGGACTTGTTCGGAGAATCCCTACGGAGTTGACAAGACTGGTTGAAAGTAAATTTTGTAAGTTTGTAGCGGCCTTGTAATGGTCGTGTGCGGCGGCTATACGATAAAATATTACAGCTTGGTTGTACGCCTCCTTATTCTCTTGGTTCTCAAGAAAAAGCCCGTACTTATAAAGAATATCAGCGTCTTCATTTAGTTTTTGTAGAACGTCAGCTTCGTATGCGCACTGGAATTTTAACCGCTCATACGCGAAATCTATCTGTGACTGACTAGGCATCTCATCGTCCTTTTTAGAGCAGGCTGTTAATAGTAACAATATACATAAATTGATTATTGCTTTTTTCATTGTCAGTCCCAGTTTTTTCTGGATTTGGTTTCCTGTAAAAACTCAACTAATGAGGCGACTGGGCCTTGTAGTTTCACTGCGTCGTTTTTTTGCTTGTTTAATATTCTGTTCGTTTTGTTTGTTTCTATGATGGCTTGCCATTGCTGATAGATACTGGCTATGCCAGGCTCCGTTTTTGTCTCGCCGGTGTGTATGTCAAACAAATGTTCGCGCAGCGGCTTAGTCACTGTCGGATCTTCAACGCAAATGTTCAGCTCGGTATCAACCTGCATGCTTCTTGTATTAATATTAGCCGATCCAATAGTTGTAAATACGTCATCAATAATCATCAGTTTGCTGTGTATATAGACATCCATCCAGTCGTCTGGAGGAGAGTCAGGTGCTACTAACGTGCATATGTGCATCTTGAGCCCTCGGATTTCTGAAGGCGTTATAGGCTCTGCGTCTTTTCCAGGCATTTCCTGCTCCAGCCTTTCGACCTTTGCGCGAGCTTCTGCCAGCTTGGTTTTCAACGGTTCGTAAATGCGGGCGGCTCGCTCTGTATGATCAATCCCGTGGATCTGATTGAAAGCCGCAGCTTTCTGTGTGGCCAATAGCTCTTCCTGCTTAGCGGCATATAATTCATCCATCAGTTCGTCATGCCGCTCGGCCTGCGCGACTCCCGGCAGCAGCTCCGGGCGGCCCAAGTGCTTGAGCATGCGGAATGTGTTGACTGACCCGTCGCCCATTCCCTCTTCAGAAGAGTTCGTCACGACGAAGAGATAGATAGGCCCATGTTTTTTGAGGTCGCGACCACCGTCCAGAAGGTTTTGCACAACGCTTTTGATCTTTTCCGCTAGCGGTGGCCAGCGGAAATACTGATTTTCGATGTAGATGAACTGAGACGTATTGTTCACCGCTTTTAGGTAAAGCTTTTCAATATCCCTCACGTTGCTTTGGCTGTGGGTTCTGAGTATCTGCGCCATAAGTGGCGTGCCATATTCCCGGCGACCCTTTAGCTTATCTGCAATATGCTTGCGAGCTGTGAGCAGATCGACCTTGGTTTCTTTTTCCCAGGCTTCACAGAAATTCTGATTCAGATATTCAAGAATGGGGCCGGTGACACGGCTCGAAATATCCTGTCGAGGCGTCGTTCCGTTGCGGCCTTTTTGCGCGGTCTGGCGCTCATAGGCGTGGTCGTCCTTGTCCCAGTACGCATCCAGCGTGTTGTGCCCCATCACGAAGCCGACCGCAAGGTCAGGCTGTTCGTAATCCACCAGCACCATTTTCTGGTGGTGAGTCGGTGCGAGAAACATAGCCCCTGTACTCATCACTTTATTTTTTGTACTGCGATCTTGATCAAGCGCTTGCATCGCTAATCGCCATGCAGTTTCCACTCGGTCAGTGACAGAGAAGTCGCGTGTGACGAACTGTAATCTCGTGTCTTTGATGGATTCTTCGTCGCCCCATCCCATCACGCGAAAAAAGCGTTGACCTAATTCGATAACGCCGGTTTCAGCGCCTGTGTAGGCGAGGCGAACCTGGCGATACCACAACTTGTCGATCTCGATTTGGTCCTTGTCGCGATCCTGTGCGCCTTTAGCGCGCAACTCTTCAAGCTTTCTGGTCGTGCTATCAAAGCCTAACCCCTTTGAAATAGAGGTGGCGTGGAAAAAATCATCAAGGCCGGGAATCCAATTGCTGACGTTGTCGCCGGGCGTTGTGTTTTCCAAGGCTTGGGCCATGTGAGTCGAATCAGACCAGCAGAGGACTTTGACCTGAACCCCTTCTTGGGCTTTAAGTGCCAGAAGCTCACCGATACACAATGAGCAGGTATCGCCACGCTTGAAATACATCGAGGGCTGAAATCCCCAGCAAGCGATTTCAACGCTGTGCTTGGCAGCCATGATCGCGTCGTACACGGCACCGAATGCGCGCTCTCCGTTGACCAAAGGCTCAAAAGTAGCTTCGGCCGGGCAATACTCGGTGCCCTGCACAAACCAGGGAAGGTTGATGTTGCACGACATGTTCTTGCTGGTAGCGACCGGAGTGGTGATTGAAGGTGTGGTCATGGTCAAGCTCCCTTTGCGTGGATGCTGAGTGTTGTGTTCATCTCTGTTCCTTAGAGGTCCACGGTATCCTGCTGCGTTGCCATCAGCCGCGCACCACAGGAGATAAAATCACCTTCTCGGGCAACCGGGCGGCCATCCACCAGCAGGGTTTCATCCCCGCTGACGATGGTCCCGATGCCATGCGGGCAGGACACTCGGTCCCCGACCCGTGCCACGGCCAAACCGTTTATGAACATGCTGGGCGATCCCTCAAGGACCTGACCTGCATCTGAGGTAGGATCGTTGACAACGATGATTGGACGCATACTGGCTCCCTTGTGAGTAATGGCTCCATGCCTGTCCAAATGAGAGGTGGGGTTTAAAAACGGCAGACTTCAAGTGAGTGAGGCGAACGCCAAGCAGCTACAAAAACCTATCAAGCCTTGAGCGTCCTCTGGTTTTAATCATCAGTATCGCCATCGTTATTGCCTGTAAAAAAAGATAGGCTGATAACCATAAAAACGTTTCGGTCTGGTCCGAATCAAGGAAGGCACCGACGAATGCATAGCCTGCCGCGGTTAATGATAAGCACGTCGACATGGCGTAAGAAAACCGTGAAACACGGTCAAGAGGATTGTCACGCCTAATCAACGAGGCAATGGTTTTAATCGGCGCGTAGACAGTAAAAAATCCCAGCGCTAAAAAGAACAGCAATACTGCTGTAATGGCCACAGGCTCAAACATTTAAATCTCCCTGAAATAGAATCCATGTGCTCGTATTACCAGCGCAACCCCTCAAGCGGATTCCAACTCTGCTTGCCTTTCACTTCATTGAGGTAGTAGGCATAGTTTGTCAGCTGCCCGTAAAGCGCGTTAAACACAAATCCGAGTGCAGAGCTGGCCTCCCTGGCGTATCGAAACCCATACTTTTCCATCACGATGTCTGATGCGATAGACACCACTACCATAATCGCGATGAAGGACAGGTTCTTCTTCCACAAACCCATGATGAATAAATAAATAGGCCCAAAAAAGAACGCGAAGAAGTTGAAATTTATTTTCACTTTTTTTAGAAAAGGCAGTTGCTTAAGCGCGGGCTTGAACCCCGGAGCATTCGGTCCGCCGTGCGCTTCAAAAAAGGCGAAGCGTTCTTTCCATTTATCGCTGTATTGGTTTGATGCTTTTTCTGGTTCTGATGTGTTCATTCTCTTATCCGTGATGTGTGCGAATATTGCTCGTGCCCAAGGCGGAGCGTTTGGTGCGATCAAAAAGACAGGGCGGCCTGCGTGCGGCGATCCGCCAATTATCCAGATCAATAACGGCTATGTTAGTCATGCACGCAGACTCACCCTGTGGCGCCTTTCCGAAAGGTCTGTACGCACGTTCATACAGACCGATCCTACGAACTGCCCTTACTGCTTCGGCTCTTTCGTACCCAGCACATCGCGAATGCTGTCCACGACGTTGCTGTCTTTAATAACGTCGCTCAGCCAGCCTTCCAGTGGCATGTTGCCCCACTTGATGGCGCGTTCGATCAGGTACGGAACAGGGCTTTGCGGTTCGGTATTTTTGAAGAACTGCGCGATGCCGGCGAGCATGGTGAAGGCTTCGTCGCGGGTGGTCGGGGTGGTGCGCAGTGGTGCGGAGGCGCTTTCCTGGGTGGGCTGGGTCATCGCGGCACCTGCGGATTGGTCGACGGCGATTTCGGGGGCGGCCTGCGTCGCGGCAGCGGGGGCCGGGCTGAGTTCTATGCCACGGTCCTTGAGCAGCTTTTCAGTCAGTTGCCCGGCGCGTTGCAGGATGTCGCTGAGGGTGACAAGGCTCGGCGCGTCGCGGCCGAACAGGGTGTCGGCGGTGGCCTGGAGCTGCTGGCAGGCATAGAGGCTGGCAGCAATCTCGCTGGCTTTGAGCCGCAGGTGGTCCGAGTCGGTCAGCACGACCGAGCGCTGGAAGATTTCGGCGTTGATCTTGCCTTCTTCAACAGCTGCGTGCATGGCCTTGGGGTTTTGCAGGGCGAGGTTTTCGACGTGGCGTGACTCGTCGTAGCGCAGCAGGCCAAAGTTCTGCCCCTGCGTGATCGGCAACCCGCCCACGACTTCGGTGAGTGTGGTTTTCAGCCAGGCCAGACGGGCGGCGCGTTCTTCCACGCCGTCTTCCAGAGACGGATATAGGTCGTCCCAGAAATTTTGCAGGATCCGTTCGGCCACGGTCAGGCCGAAGGTGATGCCGACAAAGTGGTATTTGTGCGCCAGGGCTTCACTGAGCCAGGCGACGAGCATCAGGTCCTTGCTTTGTTCTGCGAGGCCCTGCGCGGCCAACGTGATGGTCTGATCCCAGTCAGAGGACTTGAGATCGGTTTGCCAGTCACCTTGGGTAAGGTAGTCGGGGTCTGCTCGACGAGCTTCCTTGACCTGATCGAACAGGGTGGAAAAGCTCAGGTCCTCGCCACTTCCCCCGTTGATGGGTGCCGTCAGATCGGCAAGCGAAAGGTCGTTGAGAAATTCAGACATAGTCAACTCTGATCAGAGGAGAAAAAAACACCGCGTCTGGACAGACACGGTGTTGAAGACGGGCCGCTTGCGCGACCCGATGTGTCACAGACTTATGCGAAGACTTTGTTCGCAGTGCGGTCCCAGCCGCCGGTTACGTTACCGCCACCCTGGCCATCGGAACGGCTCTGTTGGGTGTAGGTGGTCTTGATGCGAGCGAAGTTGAAGCTGATTTCTTCGATCGGCAGATCGCTGACGGCGTTGTCTTCGCCTTTCTGATTGCCACCTGCAACAGCCTTGACGGAAGACACGACCACTTCTTCCAGGTTGATGGTCAGGTAGGTCAGCTTGTCGCCGCCTGCACGGTTTACGTTCAGCTGGATCTTGGCGATGTGAGTGCCTTTGCAGCACGCTTCGAACAGCTTGGCAGAAGCCTTGTCCACAGATTTGCGGATGCTGAAGTCGCTCAGTGCAACGCGCTCGGACGAAGCACCGCCCGAGGAGCTGGCGGTAGCCGAGGTGGCTTGGGTAGCGCCGAACTCGTAACCTAGTACCTCGATCCAGTCCTTGTGCTTGTCGTCCAGAACTTCGCCCGGGATGCCGTCGATTTGGATATATGCGTCAAATGCCATTTTCTGCTTCTCCTTTCTCATTTAAAACCGTGACGTCTACGGACAGAACACGGTCCTTTTGATTAACCTTTCTGAAACAATCAAGAAAGGTTCTCTTGCCACGGCCCCGGTTTCGTATGGACAACCCGGGCTTCGGTTTACTTGCCGGCACGCACTCAGTTGAGTGCGCGTACTTCGATCTCTACGCGCCGGTTTGGCTCCAGGCACTGAATCAACTGAGCCCTGGGCTGCTGCATGTCGCATTTGACCAGAGGCTTCTCGCTGCCTTCACCCACCGCGTCCACCAGCTCGGCGGGTACACCTTTGCCGACCAGGTAAGTCTTGATGGTCTGCGCCCGCTGTTTGGACACCTGCATGTTGCTCTGCGGGTCACCCAACTGGTCCGCGTGACCTGCGATCACGATCTTGCCGATGTTCGGCGTGCTCAGCAGCTTGCCGGCAATCGCGCTCAACTGGTTTTGACCTTCGGTTTTCAGGCTCTGGAAATCCGCACGACCGAAGGCGAACAGCGTGTCCGACTCCAGCGTAATCGTCTCGATGGCCTTCAAAGACTGCGTCAGCAGGCTATTGATGTAATTACGCGAACTGGATGTCAGAAATGCGTTGTCGAGAATTCTCGGCACGTCCAGTTCATGAATCTGATCGCTGTAGAAGTTGATCTGCCGGCTGGCGTACTCGTAATCCTGATTCGAGCCTGCCTCGGCATTTGCCGTGATGGTCTTGCCGGTCTGACGTGCGATGGCCGGGTACCAGTAATCAGGCATCTTCGCTTTCAGGAAAGCCGGGTCGGCCTTCTCGCGCTGTGCTCGCGACAGCATCACGTACGTGTCCAGCGTTGCCTTGCCGAAGGCCGCGATGGACTGCGCACGGTTGTCGGGCGGCAGGGCCTTGGGCTCGACACTGTCTACGCCAGTGACCGGCATCAGGTCCTTGGCATTGCGCTGGTAGACCTTGATGGTGGTCAGCAGGTATAGCGAGCGCGTCAGGTTGTCTGCGGTCGGCTTGAGCATCACCGTTTCCAGGCGATTGAAGTAGCGCGTGCGCAACAGCGGCTCGATGTCATAGCCCCTGTAGAGTCCCAGACGCATGCGCAATGGCACACCTTCATCGTGATGACGGCCGTAATAGAGCGCTGTCCAGAAGCGCATGCGATCCAGTGTTTGCCATTCGGTGTATTGCCCGGTGGCCTTGCTGTCATCCGCTACGGCTTGGGCCAGTTCATTGGAAATCGACTGAATGTTGTCCTTGTTGTTCCAGTACGACCAACCCCACAGGCTGCAGATCAACAGGGCAACCAGGCTGGCGCCGCCAATCCAGGCGGCCTTGCGACGCCGCTCGCGGTGGTTGGTGGTGTACAGCGCCACCAGGTGCTGGTCGGGGATGATCACTTTACGGAACAGGCTGTTGATGAACAGCGGGTGCGGTTGCGCATTGCCGTCCACCACATCCTGCTCGCTTTCCAGCTGGAATCGCTCAGTGACCTGGCGAGTGTGCCCACCCATTTCCGGCTGATCGGCGTCCAGTGCGCTGGTGAAGTAGAAACCGCGCAGCATCTCGGCGCTCTGATATGGGTTGGCGCGCAGCAGGGCATCAACGAACAGCCGCAAGCGCGGTTTCAGCGCTTCCAGCTCCAGCGGGAAGCGATACACCGCCGTGTCCTGGCGGGTGATCTGTATGTCCTGCAGTACCAACTGCTGATTCGCCACCTCTTTCCAGTAGCTGATCAGCTCGTCCATCGCCACGCCGAAGCGCTGGCCCCAGTCGGCCTGTTCGTAGCCTTTGTGCGGGAAGGTCTTGCCCATTACCTCGCCACGCGCTACGTCGTCTAGCTGACGGTAGAACGGCACAAAGCCCGGTACCAGGTCGCACTTGGTGAACACCAGATACACCGGCAGGCGTACTTCCAGCAGGGCGTGAGTTTCCTGGATTCGTTCGCGCAGACGCTTGGCAATGCGCTCCTGATCCTCGACCGAAGCTTGCAGGATGTCGTGGATGCTGACCGTCACGATCAGGCCATTGAGCGGTCTGCGCTGGCGATGCTGACGCAGCAACTGCAAAAACGCCCGCCATTTGCCGGCTTCTTCCTGATCGTTCATGTAACGGCCAGCGGTGTCCAGCAGCACGGCTTCGGAGCTGAAAAACCAGTCGCAATTGCGCGTGCCGCCCAGCCCGGCGACACGTGCGCCTTCACGTTCGGCGTAAGGGAAGTTGAGACCCGACTGATACAGCATAGTGCTCTTGCCTGCTGCGGGCTGGCCGACGACCAGATACCAGGGCAGGGCATAGAGCGCGTCCTTGGCATTGGAGCCGTTCGGTTTGTTGCTCTGCAGGCGCTCGATGCTTTGCAGCAGACGCTCACGCAGCATGCTGACCTCTTCGCGATCTGCCGGGCTTGCGTTGAGCACGGCCTGATCGGCGTCGTCGCGCAACAGCCCCTCAAGGTTCTGATGCTGAGACACACCGCGATACAGCAGCAGAACATAAGCGGCTGACAGCAACAGGAACAGGCCGATACCGGTCAGCAGGCTATTCATCGAGCTGAAGCCAAGGGCTCGACCGATGCTCCAGACGATAAATATCGCCAGGAAAAAGCAGACCCCTAGTATGTAGGGCTGGTAGCGCAGGAAGTAATACTTGATTTTGTTCATACGGACTTCAAATCCAGCACATCGACAAAACGGTCGATAACGTCATAAAGAGGGCGGTTTATGTCTGGAAACACATGGCCTCGGTGGTGTTCGTCGAACGCGTCGAAAGGGGCCAGCACGTCATAGTTCTCCGAATGCTCACCCACGCCCGTCACCACGCGGTACACGCCTGTGGTATTGCGGGACGGAAAACAGAACAGCCTGGGGCGCATGAAGTCGTCCGCCAGAATGCTGATCTGTGGCACAGCGTTGTTTGCGTTGAGGCGCGACAACCAGTTGACCCAAAGATCTGCAGTCGGGTTCTTCAAGCCCCGTTCGGCAGGTAGCGGCAGGGAAATCCCGACCGGCGCCTTGTGTGACGGTCGGCTCAACGCTTGCAGCCTGGTGAGCACGGCATTGCTGATGAACTCGGGGTAAGAACTCTCCAGCGACTTGGCGATGTCACGCAGCGTGAAGTTCACCAGAAACTTTTCATGCACACGCCGGAACAGCTCGAAGTCCTGCCCTTGCAACGGGCGCAAGGCCCTTATGCGCTCGAACAGCACCGCAGTGCCTTCCGCCTGCGCCGCCATGTGCAACAACGGCTTGATCTGCCCGGCGAACAGTTCGCTCAGGGTGAACGGGTTCACAAACACGCCGGCATCGCTGGCCTTCACCGTTTGAAAGATGAAGAACGGATAACGTCGCGCACTGGAGTCCCGTGAGCTGATCAAACCGCCCACCAGCCAATTGCCGTTGCGTGCCCGGTAGCTGAAGAAACACACTGGCAACCGGTCGAAAAGCGTGCGCCAGTCTTCGCGGTGCTGCATGTCGGCGAGCGCGCCCTGCAGCCAGGCGTCGAACTCGCAGGCTTCTTCGCTGGCGCCATGCAGGCTGACGAAGTCTGCGCTCGCGGGCACTTTTCCGAAGCAGCCAATCATCTGCTGCCCTCCAGATCCGCCATGCTCATCCTCACTTGGTCCGTCCATCAGTTGCATTCAAGGCACTCAGCGCCTTGACGTTCGCCAGGTCGGTCAGTTTTACGCCGCCATAGTTGCGAACCACGAGGCTGACCGGACCTTTGGCGGTGTTCCAGCTGAAACGCTGCTGGATGCCGTCGAGGTCGGCAACACGCGCACTGTCGTTCATGCGCAGCAGGCCCCAACGCCCTGTGTAGTCGAACACGGTAATGCGTTCGCCCGACAGCGTCACTACGTCCAGGCGTGCGCCCGGTGCGGTGGTAGTGCCTGGCCAGGAGAAGCGGCTCCAGCTGGTTTTGCCGTTGCGGTAATGTTGTTCCTGGCCATCCAGCGTGAAGATGATGTCAGTGAAGTAGGCCGACGGCTCGAGCATGATCTCGAAGCCATTGTCGCGGTCCGACAGGCTGGCGATGACTTCGCCCAGCGAGCTGGCCTTGTCGATATTGCTGACCAGTTTCGGATTGACCAGCGGTGCCTTGCTGCCGCTGCTCATGCCCAGACCTTCGCCATCGGACAGGTTGCCGATTTCGTTGCGTTTGAAATTCGGCAGCAGGCCTGATTCCGGATCGACGAAGCGTTGCAGATCTTTCACCGATGCCTCGTTGCGGCTGTCGGGAGCGATCGGGTAACGATGCGCCATGACCTGTTCCCAAGGCTTGGCAACCTGTTTGGCCCAGGCTTTAGCGATTTGCTCGCCAGCCGGGTCACGCAGGGTTTCCCAGGCGAACTGGATCGGCAGGCTGAACAGGCTTTGCAGCGACGTGGAAAGCCCGCCCTGGCTGGTATCGACCGTGGTTTCAACGTAGTTGCGCACGTTGGTGACTTCGCTCGGCTGGCCTTCCAGGGTTTCACTGATCAACTGCTTGCTGCTTTTACCGACATCCTGCGAACGCTGGATATTGCTCATCCGGACCTTGAGCTTGCGCAACGCAGCAAGGTAGCGGTCCATGATTGTGCTGTCGGCGCCTTCGGCGTTCTGCGCTGCGAAGACCCGCGAAACAGGCTCGAAACGCTTGGCCAGGCTGCCGTCGTCGACCGCGGGCAGTGGCGAGGTCAGCACACTGGCTGCAGCTTCCTTGTTGTCGAAGATACCGCCGACCTTGCCCCAGAAACCGTCATCGCGCTTGACCCCGGTCTGCTGTGCTTCACGCGGTGCAGGTACGTCCCACTGGGTGTTCTCGTTGACCGCCGACAGCAGGAGTTTTACTGGTGAGTTACGCACATCGCTGAGCAACGACAACTGTTGCGTGGCATTTACCATATCGCTGAAGCGACGCACACCGATGCTGTCGATCATGGTGTACCAGACCTGCGTGTAGTCACGTTTGTAACGGGTCATGAACTCACGGACGAAGTTGGCTTTCTGTACGACGCTGTCACCGCCCTCGCCATCAAGTACCCAGTCCGTCTCGTTACGCAGATTGCCCGACACCAGCTTGATCAACTCGGGTTTGACGAACTCATCCCAGCCTTGGCGGGTGAAAATCGCAGGTACCGCTTCCGAGCCATACAGCAACTGGCGGCCGGGCATCGGCACCAGGTCATTCAGGCCGATGGCCGGGAACTGACGGCTCGATTCAAGTTGCAGGCGCAGGTATTCACGGTCCACCAGCGAGCTGGAAATCATGAAGAACTTAAGGCTCTTGCGAGTTTCATCGATCAACTGTTCATTGCGTGGCATGGCCGGCGCGTCGCCATTCTTGAGCAGTTGCACGTAAACCGGCGAGTTGTCCTCGATCACGTTGTCGCTGATCGGGTTGGCATCGCTGGAAATACCTGTCCAGGCCACCGGCAGCGCCACACCGACAAACTCGGTTTCCGGATGCGCGGTGGGCTGAGTCAGTATCAGATAAAGCTTGAGGGCGTTGTATGACTCGATGATGGACGCGACCTGCCGTTCATCGAGTCGGCCGAGCATTTCTTCCGACAACGACAAACCGCCTGTCGTCGCCGACAGCTCGGCCGCATCGTTGGCGGTCGCCGGATTGCGCAGAGCGGCAATCGCCTCGCTGCGTGTCTGGCTGGCTGTGCCACGGGCGGCGCCAGTCAGGCGATTGGCAACATCGCCTGTGCTGCGCGGGATACTGCCCAGGCTGGTCGGACGGCCTGCTGCCAGGTTGCGAGTGCCGCGGTCCAGCAGTTTCTGGCCCTGAGCGCGTGCCTTGCCTGTTTTGGTGCCAGAGCCAGCGGTTGCAGCGCCGAAGCCATACTGCGGGTCCATGGTTTTTGCGAACTCGTTGAATTCGCGCATCTGCAATTGCAGCTTCAGTGTGATTGGCTCCAGCGCCTGGGTACGCAACTGCTGCAAGTAAGCGGTCTGTGTGGCGAGATAGATATCACTACCGCGATACAGGCCACCACTGAGTTGCAGCGGTACGCCCTTGGTGCGGTATTTCTCGATGATCGCCAACTGATTGCGCAGCAATTCCAGCCCTTGGCCGGAAGCGAGGCGTTGCGCGCGGTCCGGGGATTGTTCCAGCTCGGTCAGTTGCTGGCTGATAGAAGCCAGCCACTGCCGGTTGTTCTGGAACGACAGGGTTTGCCAGCCGATGAAGGCCAGCCCGGCGAGCAGCGCCACCCCAATGGCAATCGGGCCGATTGATCTGTCCCGGCCGTGGCGTGACTGGTACAGCGTCAGGTCGCGGTCAGGGAAGATGACGCGTCGGAAGGTGTCGGTGATGAAATAGCTGCGATCACCGGTTTTGCGGTTTTGCTCCTGCTCCAGCGCAGCGGCTTCGGAGGCCGGCAGCAAGGCGAAAGACTCTGAAAGGTCATCTTCATAGACCGGCGTCAGCTGTTTTTCGGTTTGCAGGGCGCTGGTGAAGTACAGGCCGCGCAACAACAGCGGGTTACCGTTGACGTTACTGCGCGCAAAGTGCTGCAGAAACTCTTCGAGAACGGTCGACAGTTCAGCAAAGTAGCTGGGGAAGTTCAGCAGCGCACTGTTGGCGTTGGCACCCAGCGCGGTTATCTGCGAGTCGACGTGACGACTGACATGCGCCTGCAGATTTGCCAACTTGGTTTTGAGCACCGAGCGCAGGCTTTGGGTGTTGATCTCGTTCAGACCGAAGGTCATGCCCAGCGGCTGTTGGCGCTCGTGCAGGTCCAGACCTTCAAATGCCTGATTGAAGCCCGGCAACTGGTCGGTCTTGGTCAACATCAAGTAGATAGGCGGGTTGGCATCCAGGCAATCGGTGTATTCCTCGATGCGCGATACCAGGCGCGCGCCCATCTCGTTACGCTCTGCGGCAGAGGCAGCTAACAGTTCCGGCAGGCTGACCACCAGCACCAGGCCGTTGACAGCCGCTTTACTGCGTTGCTTCTTGAGCATGCGCAGGAACGCAGCGAACTCGCTGGCCGACTGGTCGTCGCGAAGGTAACGGCCAGCGGTATCGATCATCACCGCTTCAGGGCTGAAGTACCAATCGCAGTGCTGGGTGCCGCTTTCCGTGTCGTTGGCGCTGCTGGCAATACTGGCCGACAGGCCCGAGCGCGTCAGCAACGAGGTCTTGCCCGCCGCCGACATGCCGATGACCAGATACCACGGCAGGTCGTAGAGCGCCGATGAGCCGCCGCCACCCGCCGAACGATCGGTACGCAACATGGCGATGGCATGCTTGAGACGGTCGCGAAGCACTTGCTGATCGCGGAACTCGCCGGTCGATTTCAGCGAACGGTCAACTTCGATCTGGACCAGATTCTCGAGGTTGTGTTCGGTACGGATCCGCCGGTATTGACGCAGCACGATCAGCAGCAGATAGAAGGCGCTGATGATCGCCATCGCTTCGAGCATGTAGCCTTGCAGCCAGCTGATTCTGGGGGCGAAAAACCAGCACACGGCGAGGCTCGCCAGCCACAGTATCGGGACCAGAAACCAGAAACTTTTTAACAGACGCAATAATGTCTTCATGTCTTCCTGACTCGGTTACCTGAGCGGGGCTCAAGCATTGAACAGTTGGCTGATTTGTTCGGCCAACGCGGCCACGTCTTTGCCCAGCAACCAGTCGAGTGTCAGATAGACAGCCAGGCACACGAGCGCAATGAGCACCAGATAGAGCCAGACCGGCACTTCATGACGAAGCATCTGTGAAACCTGATCAGGCAACGCCCAGTCCGGCGACAGTGCCTTGGGCGTCTTGCGATGCCGCGCAATGTCCTGACCCAGGGTGTTGGCCAGATAGCGCAGCTGGTCTTTCTGGCCGAGGCCGAACTTGCCTTCGAAACCCAGCGCCAGACACAGGTGGTACACCTCGAGCACATCGAGGTTTTTCTTCACGTCGGCGCGCAGCAGCTCAATCTTCTCGAAGAAGCCCTCACCCGCGAGGTGAACCCCGAAATAACGGAACTGCAACGGCTCCATTTCGAAGTGGCGACGCATGTCGTTATCGCCTGAGCGCAGCACGCTTTCATCAAGGAATGCGCACAGTGCGTACTGGGCGTCCTTGACCTGTTCGACGCTGTAATTGGCGCTGCGCGCCTGGCGCTCGAGGTTAGCGAAAAAGGTATCGACGCTGGCTTCGAACGCAGTGACCGAGGTCGACTGGCGACCGCGACGCACGATCAGCGCCATGGTGATGAAGTCCCGTACCAGGTCTTTGAGCGTAGGCTTTTCGGTTGCGGCCGTAGCGGCACCTTGCATCACGGCATCATTCATTTAAGCACCGCCAACAGTTCAAGCTTGAGATTGGTAAACGCGCTGGGCGCGTAGAAGGAAATGGCCTGGGCTTCCATCATTCGCTCATACACCCGGCCATGCGGCTCGATGGAGAAATAATGGTTGTCCAGGCGCACCGGAATGGCGTTCGGCAGACGTGTCGAGTGGTTCAGTGTGACACCAGGCATGGCGCTGTTGACGACCACTTCGATGTCTTCCGGCGAGCCCACCTTGAACGCGCGCGGCACCAGTTCCAGTAGGCTGGAGCCAGGCATGTCGGCGTGTACCGAGATATAGAAGTCGGCTTCGGTGAGGCGCGGGTCCAGCAACTGGCCTTGCCAGTACGACGGTCTGACCTGGCTCAGGTTGATGACGATGCACTGGTTCGGGATCACGTTCTCGAGCAACAGACGAACCAGTTCGTCAAGCTTTACCAGCGAGGCGGCCGGGTCCTGATGATCGTAATCCGGAATGTCGGTGAGCTGGGTGTCCAGCGAGAAGGTCAGCAAACCGCCTGCCAGTTCGGCAAGAAACAGGTACAGACGCTCTGGATGCAGGCGTGGATGGGCCAGTAGGTGTGCCAGTTGCGGATAAGCCCGGTTGACGGTGTTCAGCAGCCAGAACAGCGTCACGTCGCTGGAACCAAACTCGGCGATCTGGTCCGCACGTTCGCGACGGCGACCGGAAAGCGCTTTGCTCTTGGCTTGCAACACGCTGATCAGGCGCCTGCCGAGGCCGATCAGTGTCTCGTGAGTGCCCACGTGCAGGGTCGGATGCACAAAGTGAGCATCAAGGTTGAAGCCACCGATGTTGTTGCGCGCCAGTCGGGCAATCGGGCAGTAGCTGTAACCGTCCAGACTGTCGCCATCGACCAGCATCACGACGTTCAGCCGCAGGCTGGTGATCTCGTTTTCCAGATCGCCTTCGTTGAGGTCCGGCAGCGTGTCGAACTGTTTGCGGAAACGCCGGGCACTCTTCTGTTCCTGACCGTCTTCGACGTAGTTCAGGCCAAACGGTTCAGGCAGTTTAAGCGCTGCGTAAACCTTGATTTCGCCACCTTTGATGAGGTTCTTCAGGTCGCGTGCAGCAGGCAGCGGATCGTGCTGTGGGGCGTCGTAAAGGCTGCCGTCCGGGAACACCAGCTTCAGGCGCTTCAGCTGCAGCGAGCCGGTCGCCAGTGCCTCTACATCGACCTCAAGGGTTTGCACACCCCAGTGGAAGGGGGTGTTGCGCAGGGTCGACTCAGCAAGCTGATGCTGATGAAACTCATCCTGGTATTGGAAATGTTGTGGCAAAAGGAACATGCCTTCCGACCACATCACGCGGCTTTGTTTGCTCATTTGGCGCCTTCCAACAAAGAATTGAATTGTGAGTCCGCCGCTTTTTTAGCGGAGCTGCTGGCAGAGTCCTGAACTTGCTGAACTGCCGCGTCCTGCGCACGATCGGTCAAGGTCTTTTCTGCAGGTTTTACCGGCAATGCATTGGATTTGTTGAACTGCTCTTCGGTCTTGAGTCTGTTCAGCACATCCACACCGCGGGCGGCGAGGATGTAGTTGTTGTCCACCAGCACGCGAACACCGTCGGACGAGAACCAGATACCGTCCTTGCGCAACGTATTGGCGTCGAACGCCACTTTCCAGCGGCTGTTCTCGTCAGTCCGAAAGAACGCCGCGATGCCCACGTACGAAGCGTTGGGGTTCAGCGGCCATTGATCGGTCTGGCCCATGCCCGGCAGCAGAATCAGCTCCTTGCTTTCGACCAGCGTGTTGCCCAACGCCTTTTGTGGATTATCCCAGAGGCTGTCGGCGTCGATGGACTCGAAGCGCTCCAGCGAGGACAGTTGATAAACGCGCACCACCACCGAGAGCGGCTTGCCGTACTCATCGGGGTTGAGCTGGTTGCCACCGTCGGTCGTCAGGATCACTTTCTCGTTGTCACCGAACATCATGTCGCCAGCCCAGGTGTCATCCATGCGCTTGGCGACACGGTCTGTCACGCCACAGGCGGACAGCGCCATCATCACTGCCAGAACAGCCAGGCACCTTGCCAAGGCTGGCTTCGAGGAACTTTTGCCTTGAAGTCTTTTATTCATCACGTGCTACCTATGGGTGATCGATCAGGTCAGGGTGTAGGCGAAATCGCCGTCGCTGCCCAGGTCGATGCTCAGACTTTGAATCGGTTTGTCCTGCGCCATCCGCTCGAGCACCCGCTGGGCGAGTTCCGGCATGAGGGTCTTGGACAGAATGTTGTCGATGTTACGTGCGCCGCTGTCCACTTCAGTGCAGCGCGAGGCGATGGCTTTGATCAGCGCCTGGTCGTAACTCAGCACCGCCTGATGATTGCGCTCGAAACGCTTGCGAATGCGCTCCAGCTTCAGTCCGACGATGCGCTCCAGGATGGCGTCCTGCACCGGGTAGTACGGCACGATGGTCAGACGACCCAGGAACGCAGGCTTGAACACTTGGTTCAGCTCGTCGCGCAGGCCTTCCACGATGTCATCGGGAGTCGGCTTCTGCTCGGTGTTCAGGCACCACTGCATGATGCGGTCGGTGCCTGTGTTGGACGTGAGGATAATCACGGTATTGCGGAAATTGATCTCGCGACCTTCGCCGTCGTCCAGAACACCCTTGTCGAATACCTGGAAAAACAGCTCGAGCACGTCCGGGTGGGCTTTCTCCACCTCGTCGAGCAACACCACGCTGTAGGGCTTGCGGCGCACGGCTTCGGTCAGCACGCCGCCTTCGCCGTAACCGACGTAGCCAGGCGGGGAGCCCTTGAGGCTGGAGACCGTGTGCGCTTCCTGGTATTCGGACATGTTGATGGTGATGACGTTACGCTCGCCGCCATACAGCGTGTCAGCCAGCGCCAGCGCGGTTTCGGTCTTGCCGACGCCGCTTGGACCCAGCAGCAGAAATACACCGATAGGCTTGTTCGGGTCTTCCATGCGCGCTCGGGAGATCTTGATGCGCTTGCCGATTTCTTCAAGCGCGTGATCCTGACCCAGTACGCGTTCACCCAGCAGCGCAGGCAGACTTTGCACGGTGTCGATCTCGTCGCGCAGCATCTTTCCCAGTGGGATGCCGGTCCAGCCAGAGATCACTTCGCCAATCGTGCCGCCGTCCACCAATGCATGGACCAGCGGCTGCTCGCCCTGAACGCTGGCCAGTTCGGCGCGAACTGCGGCAATTTGCTCGGCATCAGGCTCGCCGCGTTCCGGAACGCTGAGTGCGCCGAGTTTCTCGACCAGTTCCAGCTCGCGCTTCCACTGTTGTTCCAGCGACTCGCGGGTGGCCTGTTCGGCTTTTAGCTCTTCGTGCAGGGCGGTCAGGCGGCGTGCGTGATCACTGCCCTTGGCGGTTTCCTGCTCTAGCACAGCGATTTCTGCGTTGAGGTTATCGATGTGACGCTTGCAGTCTTCCAGTGCGCCTGGCTGCGCCGATTGACCCAGCGCGACGCGGGCGCAAGCGGTGTCGAGCACGCTGACCGCTTTGTCCGGCAGCTGGCGACCCGTGATGTAGCGGTTGGATAGTCGCACGGCCTGCACCAGCGCTTCGTCCATCACGGTGACCTTGTGGTGTTCCTGCATTTTCGCCAGCAGCCCGCGAAGCATATGGATGGCCTTGTCTTCGTCAGGCTCTTCGACTTTCACGACCTGGAAGCGACGCGCCAGCGCGGCATCTTTTTCGAAATACTTTTTATACTCCGCCCAAGTGGTAGCGGCGATAGTGCGCAGCTCACCACGAGCCAGCGCAGGTTTGAGCAGGTTGGCGGCATCGTTCTGCCCGGCCTGGCCGCCCGAACCGATCAACGTGTGAGCTTCGTCGATGAACAGAATGATCGGGTGCAGGCTGCGCTTGGTTTCTTCGATGACTGACTTGAGGCGGTTCTCGAACTCGCCCTTGACCCCGGCACCGGCTTGCAGCAAGCCCAGGTCCAACGTGTGAATGGCGACGTCTTTGAGCACCGATGGAACGTCACCCTGGACGATACGCAGCGCCAGACCTTCCACGACCGCTGTTTTACCCACGCCGGCTTCACCGGTCAGGATCGGGTTGTTCTGACGGCGGCGGGTCAGGATATCGACCATCTGCCGTACTTCGAATTCGCGTCCCAATACCGGGTCGATACGACCGTCGCGAGCGCTCTGGGTGAGGTTGACGGTGTACTGGTCCAGCGCCGGAGTCTTGCCGTTGCCCTTGGTGGTGGCGCCTGTGCTTGCGTCAGCGTTCGCCAGCGGCTTGCTCAGTTTGGTCTCGGGGCTGCCCTCGACCAGCGCGCTCAGGTTGAGACGCAGGTCGTCGGCGTTGATTTTTTCCAGTTCCGGGGCCGAACCGATGACCACGCGACGCAGTGCATCGTCGTCCAGCAGGGCCTGAATCAGGTGCCCGGTGCGAATCTGCGACTGACCGAACTCGATCGACGCCAGCACCCAGGCCTGTTCGATCATGCGGGTGATGTGCGGCGAGAGGGCCGGTGTACGTGTGTTGCCCTTCTTGAAGGTCCCCAGCGCCGTTACCAGCTGCGCTTGCAGGCGATCAGGCACCACATCGTAGTGACGCAGGATCACTGGCAGATCGTTCTCGTTGCTGTCGAGCAATTGCAAAAGCAAATGCTCGACCTCTACGTCGTAATGGTTCTCCGACAGGCACAGCGCTGCAGCGCTCTCAGTGGCGGTACGGCTCGTTTCGTTCAGCTTGGCGAACAGGGACTTCAGGTTCACAGGGAGACCCCATCAAAAGGAATGTGAAAAAGGGCGCAACGTGAAGGCTCCACGTCGACACCGGGGCGTTTGAGCCAGCCAAGCCAGCCCAGAGATACGTTGCCTTGGCGGCCCAGTCGGGCCACGGGTACAGCTTCGGGTTTGAGCTTCGGCGCAATCTGGAAGTCCAGTTCGGCACCGATATAAAAACGCACCAGTTCAACCAGCTTCTGGTAATCCACAGCGCCCGGCTGGAAACGCTGGTAATCGACCAGCTCCAGCGGACCCATTTCGATACGCACGCACGACTGGTAATCCCAGACGCGATTGCCGGCCACGGCGCTTTGCCCGAGCACGGCATTTTTGCGACCCAGTTGCGTACACTGGCTGCTGTCGAGCTTCAGCCAGCGTCCGGCAAACTGCTGGACCTTGAACGGCAGCGAGAAATAAAAACTCAGCATGACCTCCAGGTTCAGGGCATTACGGGGCTTCTGGGTAAACATTCCCGAGAAATAACTGAACAGTTCGCGACGCAGTGGCGACTCGCCCTTGTCGAATTTGCGTTTCAGCGCCTCAGGACCGAAGCCCACAAGGTTGAGCAAATAACGATCAAAGTTCGATGTGCCGCTGCGCTCGTACTCGATGTAAAACTTGTACTTCTGCCAGGCTTCGTAAAACAGCGTGGTCATGCGGTGCGAAAAAACATCCAGAAACGCATGCGCAGCGTCATCCCGATACTGGATGTGCCGATCGATAAGCAGCTCGGTGTAAGGGCGCGGCAATACGCCAGACGGCCCGACCAGCCCCATGAACGTGACTTGCACCTCGGACAGCGGCAAACCTGCGGCCGATACCTTGCCCTCGCGTTCGAACTGCAGATCACTGACTTCACTGGCCGGGAAGTTGAGTGACAGCTGCGAACGAAAACGCAGGGGGTCTTCATGCGGCCTGGTTTCCAGGTCCATGCGCCCGTTTCTGCTGTAGTGCAGGCGAAGCAAACGCACCAACTGAAAAAATTCGAATCGGTGCGGCTCAGCCCTTGCCTGGTCAATCAGACCAGGGGTTGATCGCCTGTTCGCGGGGGCCATTGGACCACTCTCTTTTCGCGCTGCAAGGTGCGAAGGGTTAATTGGGTAAAGCTGTTCATCGAGCAGTACTGGCCGAAGAAGTGGTCAAGCACCATGCCGAACAGAAATACGCCGCTGCCGGTGTACTGGCTTTCATCGAATTTCAGCGTGATGCCGATGCCGCGAACAAAGTTCGGGCGTGGATGGCCGATACGCGCCACCACCGGTTCGCTGGTCACCGAAACAATGCCGTTGATCTGCTTGCGGATCGCCGACACGTTGCGGTAGTTGTAAAGCGACAGCAGCTCGAGCAGCACTTCGCGCCCCTTCGAAACCAGCGACATGTGGTTGAGCGACAGGTGGGAAATCAAACGCCAGATGACCCCGTTGCCCAGCGGTACTCGGACCGTCGCGGTGGGCTTGCGCAGGCAGCGAATGTCTTTGATCACCGAGTTGGACGGAATATTGAAATCTCCGCGCTCGCCGCCAAATGGCAGCATCAGCGGCAGGTCGCGGTTGCTGCACGTCAGGCGGATACTCAGCGTGTCGTTATTGGAGTCAAGCAGCTCCAGATCACGGTCCACAACCCGGATGAACATGTTCGAGCCATCGCTTTGCCGGCTTTGCGTAGGGCGCCGCCGGGCTATCCAAAAACTTTGCCCAGGGCCTTGATCACCGCGAGGCTCAAAGAACGGATGGCAGGTGCCGACCTGGTCGTTGCCGTTGATTTTCTTCACGCGGCGCACGCGGTCGATCGATACCACTTCGGCGGAGCTTTGCAGGCGCACGTCCGGCGTTACGGCGTATTCATGCTGCACGTGGGTCAGCTTGATCGGCTCGGCCTGTTGGCGGAACAGGTTGATTATCGGGGTGCAGTTGAGCTTGAAATTGTTACGGCCGATGTTCTGGGTCAGGCGTGCCAAGCGATCTGTCAGGTCGTAATCGGAAAAGTAGAAATTGATTTCGACTTTGGCGATCTCTTTGCCCGCCAGGATGCGCGCAAAGCCCGACAGGTCGAAGAACATGAACTTGTCCGGGAACGTGAAGTACTCGTGCAGCAGTCGATAACCCAGAAACGAGCGCTCCGAGTAATCTACCAGGCCTTCATCCAGGCCATAGCCCACGGACTTCAACGCACCAGCTGGCAGTACCACCTCGCGAATCCGTCCTTCGTCTTCGAACGACAATGTGGCCTTGGCCAGGTTGTTGAACAGCAGCTCGTACAACTGATGCATGAGCGTGCTTTCGCCATCGAGGAAAAAGCGCAGGCGGTCCAGTTCCATCTTGCCAAACAGGACATCGGAAGTAGCGGCCAGACCGATGCGCAGGCGTGCAATCAGGTCTGCACTGTGGCCGTTGAACGCCGAGCGCTCCATTTCAATGAAAGAAGCGCTTTGCACTGCAACCGGCCACATCTCGACCGGGTAGCACGTACGAAACTTGCACACGATGCCGTCCACCGCATTGGCGTGCAGCTCTGTGTGGCGGGCCACTCGATAGGACTCGGTGACCTTTTCCTGCTTGCCCATGTTGAACTCGACGATGGACATCGAGGGGGTAGGGCGCAGGTAATGCGGGTACAGCACCTCCAGAAACGACTCGACGATTTCCGGAAACTCGTCATCGAGTTTCTTGTGTACGCGCGCAGAAAGGAACGAGAACGCCTCGATCAGGCGCTCGGTGTGCGGGTCCTCGCAATTGTCGCCTTCGATCAGAAGCCGCGACGCGATCTTCGGATATTGAGCGGCGAATTCCTGGCCCAGAAAGCGCAGGTGCGAGAGTTCTTTCTCGTAGTAGGGCAGCAGATCGTCGAGCATCAGTTGAGGTTCTGCACTTTGTATTCCTGAGTGTTGACCTGCAGCACAGCGTCAAAAGAAACCTGACGCGAAATGTCCTGCAGGCGCAGTACTGCGTCCACACGAAAAGTCAGCATGCGTTGGCCGGTCTGTTGTGCAAGCAACTGGACTTTCACGCTACGAAAGCGTCGGTCGCCCACGGTGATCGCCTTTTCCAGCTGACGCTGGATCAGCAGACGATCCTGTGGGTCGAGCACGCTCCGACTGGTGAAGTCGGGCATACCGTAATCGAGAATGGTACCGCTCAGATTGGCGAAGCCTTCCAGCTCGCCAGCGACCAGAGACTGGCGAGTGTTCACCAGAATCTCCAGGTCCCGAACGATGCTGGCCTTGTAATCGGCCAGCGAGCAAAGACGTTGCGATGATGCTTCCATGGACTGATGCGGACGATCGTCGAGCAATCGATCCAGCAATGAAGGCAACAGCTTGTGTTGGCTACTCATGTTGCCTCCCTGGCCACGTAATGGATGTTGTTAGCCGCGAGTTGATTGCGGCAATTCGGCGACCAGACGCAACGAAGCTGTCAGTTCATCCAGTTGGTAATGCGGACGCAGGTAAGTCACAGCCTTGTAGACGCCCGGTTTGCCAGGCACTTCGAAGACTTCGGCCCGCGCTTCGCGCAACGGGAACTTGGCCTTGGCTTCCTGGCTGGCGGTATCGTCCAGCAACACATAGCTCGACAGCCACTTGTTGAGGAACAGCTCGACGTCCTTACGGGACGCAAAACTACCGATCTTGTCGCGCATGATCGCTTTCATGTAGTGAGCGATACGCGAGGTCGCGAAGATGTACTGCAGCTGCGCCGAAAGACGGGCGTTGGCGTTGGCGATATCGGTGTTGTACTGCTTCTGCTTCTGGGTCGACTGAGTGCCGAAGAACGCGGCGTAGTCAGTGCCTTTGCAATGCACCAGAGGGATGAACCCCAGGTCCGACAGCTCTTTCTCGCGACGGTCGGTGATAGCAATTTCAGTCGGGCATTTGAGCGCGATTTCGCCGTCATCGGTCTTGAAGGTGTGAGTCGGCAGGCCTTCGACCAGACCACCGCCTTCCACGCCACGGATCGCCACGCACCAGCCGTAGCGGGAGAATGCGTCGGTCACGCGAGTGCCCAGTGCGTAGGCAGCGTTCATCCACAGGTATTTGTTGTGGTCACGGCCATCGACGCTTTCGACAAAGTTGAATTCTTCGACTGGCGTGGTATCCGGGCCATACGGCAGGCGACCGAGCACGTGCGGCAGGGTCAGGCCGACGTAACGGGAGTCTTCGGAGGCGCGGAACGACTTCCACTTGGCGTATTCAACGGTGTCGAAGATTTTCGCCAGGTCGCGAGGACCGGCCATGTCGGTGAACGAGTCCCAGCCGAACAGCTCTGCCGAGGCTGCCGAAATGAACGGCGCGTGGGCAGCGGCCGCAACGTGGGAGATTTCTTCCAGCAGATACATGTCTTCCGGGCTGCGGTTGAACTCGTAGTCACCCAGCAACATGCCGAACGGCGCACCACCGAAGGTGCCGTACTCTTCTTCGTAGATCTTCTTGAACAGCGCGCTCTGGTCGAATTCGGAGGAAGCCTTGAGGTCACGGACCAGGTCTTTTTTCGATGCGTTGAGCAGATGAATCTTCAGCGTGGTGCTGGTCTCGGTCTGGTCAACCTGGTATTTCAGGCCGCGCCAGGAGGCTTCGAGCTGTTGGAACTCACGAGCATGCATAATCTCGTTCATCTGCTCGGAAAGCATCGAATCGATTTCAGCGATGCGTGCATCGAGCACGGCGATCAGGTCCTTGCTCGGCGTCATCTCGCCTTCCAGCACCTGGGCCACGAGTTCGCCGATCAGGTCGCGGGTACGGGAACGCTCGGTTTCGGAGCGTGCAACGCGGCTTTCGGAAATGATGCTGTCGAGCAAGGAAGATTGCGGGGCGAAGTTTTCAACTTCAACCAGAGCGCCGTCCTGCTGAGTCGCGGTTTGCTTATCGGTCATCGTCAGGCTCCTCCTTACTCTTTGCTATCGGTGGCTGGAACGGCTGCTTCGCGACCGAATTCCTTGCCCAGGGTTTTGAGCTTTTCAGTGTTCTGCAACACATCCATCAGCAGCTCTTCAAGCTTGTCGTTGCCACCCATCTTGTTGCGCAGGTCGGCCAGCTTGTTGCGTACTTCCAGCAGCTTGCGCAGCGGCTCGACCTGACGCACGACGTTCTGCGGCTCGAAGTCTTCAAGCGCATTGAAGTTCAACTCGACGCCGAGCTGAGTACCGTCTTTGGCCAGCGTATTGTCGACGCGATAGGCCAGGCGCGGCTTGATGCCCTTGAGAACGCCGTTGAAGTTGTCTCGATCAATGAAGATGAACTTGCGATCCTTCAGCTTGGGCAGCGGCTCCAGCGGGTTGCCGGAGAAATCCCCCAAAACGCCTACGACGAATGGCAGCTCTTTCTTTTCCTGAGCATCGCCGATATCGACGTCGTAGGTAATGTGGACCCGAGGCGCGCGAACGCGGTCAAGCTTGTGCTGAGTACTTTCCTTCTTCGCCATCGTCATCTCCTGTGCGAGCAACTCGCTGCAAGTCGTTTGCGTACCGGGCCTGCTGCAGGCCAGGCGCGATTAGAGTCCTTCAATCGTCAGCAAAAGGCGCTGACGGATTTCATCGTTCATTTCCAGAATATTTTCGTGCCCGACCAACTCTTCGAAGCTTGTATTACCTGCGATCTGCGTGCTGTTGCGGATGACCGATTCATCCGGCAGCTCGGAGCGCACAGGTGAACTGATCACACAAAACGGCAGATCGCCGAAGTCTTTCAAACGCTCGAAACTGACCGGAAAGCGCAGCCCTTCGAACAGGCGGCTCATGCCCGGCGACTTGCTCAGGCAATAGAACAGCACCAGATAATGCACAACGTAGCGATACAGCTCTGCGCTGCTGCGATTCGGGTCCTTGATCACTTTGCGAAACTGCGCCAGCTCGAACGAGTTGAAGCCCACCACCCAGCGAACCGGGCTGGTGATGCGAATGGTCTGCCCGCTTTGTGACAGCACCATGTCGTATTCAAGCGGGAACAGCTCAGGCGTCGTGCTGATCAGGTTCAGTGGCACTTCCAGTTCGTTGACCAGCTTGAACGGCTCTGCCGATGCAATGCGGTCATAGAGCTCCTTGAGCTCTTTGAAGTGGTGCTGTGTCTCGCGACCACTGCTACGTTGTGCGCCCTGCAGGTATTCACCGAAGAATGTCTGCGGGCGTATCAGCAACGCCAGGGTCGACAGATAGTCGGACGCCTGCACCTTGAGCGCGTCGGAAATAGCGCGCGTCTGTTTGCGCAGCTTGATCAATGCTTCTATATCGAACGTCTGAGTCATCGGTACATCGTCCTTGAACCCTTCACGACCGCTTCCCGGATCAGACCGGGGACGGGGAGGGGCTGCGAGTTTCTCGACTGCACACCTGCTCACGAAGTGGTTTTGAAATGAATCACTGCAAAACGCACGGACATAATGAGGAAGGATCTTGTACTGGCATATAGGAATCGTATAGCCAGCAATGTGGTCTATGGCAGTACTTTTGGTAGGAAAGTTCCTACAGACGGTAGATATTTTCTCGGTTTTGTTACACTAAGCAATGATGCCCATATGCTATCACGGTATTAGATTGCGCCCTGCATATAAGCTCAGGCTTTGATTTAAAAGGGTTTAGGCCGTGTGCTCGTATACTTTTCCGGCGTCAAATTAAGCTTAAAAAGATGAACCGATTAAGCGGCGAAGGATTATTTTTCGGGGTTTAACGCTGACACGGTGAAAATCGAAATGAATTGTCGCGAAGAAAAATGATGGCACCTCGAGTCTTTTTTCGTCCCGAGCGTGACTCAGTGCACAGCCGTGAGAAGCGCGGTTGATCGGTTGCGCGACGTTGTTACATCTTCGCGTGGATCGCGGTATAACGCCGTCAGCGCAATACCCTTCTGCAGTGATGCAAGGTAGATGCGCCTGTACGCATGCGCCAGTGGCGCTTTGTCTCATGGACCTGTGCTCGCCAAGGATAGCCAGCAGCGACGCACCTCTTGAGCCTGCCTCATGAAAATCTACAAGCTTATTGCTGTACTCATTTTGCTGCCCCTAGGCCTGAATCTGGTGGGCGTCTGGCAGTTACAGCGCAGTCTCGACAACACTCAGCGGCTGACCGAGATCCAGGCTGACCTGTTGCATGCTCGTCCCTCTCTCGAAAGACTTGCCAGATCGCCCAGCGCGCTTACCCGGACTATCGAGATAGATGGAGAAAATCTCAGTATCTCGATGGCGCTGTCTCGTCTCGAAGAGGCACAAGAGGGGCTCGGCACTGTGCTGGTGCTGGGCAACGTAACCACCTGGCTGGCCCGGGCTGTCATTGTCCTTGGCCTGCTGGCTGCTCTGGTCGGCGCTGTCGGGCTGGCAGGGCTTAAATGGGCCGGCTCGCGCGCACTCCATTCCCGCGAGCGATTGCTGCATACCTTCAGCCGGGTCAGTCGTGTTATGCCTTTTGTATTGGTGGGGCAAATCGTCGCGATGGGCGCGGCAGTCTCTGCCATCCTCAGCTTTGAAGCCCTTGGGATGTGGCACTTGGGGCGTATGTCGGCGGGCGAGCTCAAATTGATCATCGTGGTAATGATGGTGGTCGCTGCGTGCCTGTATTCGATCTGGCACATGGGTAAGCAGCTGCGCGTCATGCTGCGCATGTTCGAACCTGTCGCGATGCAGGTTCTGGGGCGGCAAGTCACGCCCGACGAGGCGCCGGTGCTTTGGACTTATGTTCGCGAACTGGCTGAGCGGCTCGGCGCGTTGTCGCCGGATCACATCGTGCTGGGCATGGCTGAAGGCTTTTACGTCACATCGAGCGACGTCTCCCTTCTTCCGTCCGAAGTCGTGCTCAAGGGGCGAACCCTGTATGTGCCAATCATGTACCTGGGGCTGCTCGATGCCGCCGAGACCAGTGCGGTGATTGGTCATGAGCTGGCACACTTTGCTGGCGAGGACACCGAGTACAGCCTGCGCTTTCTGCCGATTTACGACGGCATCGGTCGCAGCCTGGGCGTGATTGCAGAAACCATGCTGGTCAGCGATTTACTGCCGCGCACGCTTTTGCGGCCGGCATTCACGCTGGGCCTCTACTTGATGGAAAGCTTCGATCACGCCGTCAACCACTGGAGCCGCGTCCGCGAGCTGGCTGCCGATGCTGCGGGTGCGAGCCTGGCCGGTACTGCGCCAGCGGCCTCGGCGCTGGTGCGTATCTCGGCCATTGATCCGCTGTTGCAGGAGCGCATCTACGCGCACATTGCGCGTGCCACCAACCCCAGGCGCGGTGAAGTATTCACCAAGGATCTGCCAGACAGCGTGCTGCACGGGCTGGCCGACAAAGCATTCACGCTGCCTGACGAAGAAATGGCCGTACAGCTCCCGCATCCCTCGGACACGCACCCTTCAAACGGCGAGCGTATCGCCGCACTGCAGGTTGCTGCCGACGAGGCTATCCGCACCGGCACCCGGCCTGTCGTGGCAGCCCAGGCCCGCGCCGCAATGGACCATTACTTCACCAATCCTCAGGCACTGCGCACTCGTCTTACCGAGGACTTCATCAAGCATCATGTGGCAAATGATGCTGAGGTGGTGACCGAACTGCGTGCCCGAGCGAGCACTGTCACCGGTGACGTTGCTTTGCATGAAGGCGCGCGTCTGCGGGGTGCGCTACTCAGCGTATTCCTTGGTTCTCTGCTGGTGCTGGGCATTTTTTTGATGGTCAAATCGCTGTCATTGCCAGAGACGATTACAGACAAACGAAATCATATGCTGATTGCCGGGGGCATTTTGACGCTGTTCATGCTCATTCTGCTGCCAGCCTTGCTGCGTCTGTGCCTGCGAGCCGACAAGACCGCCCTGGTGCTTACTCCCGATCACTTCGTGTTCGCGAACCTTAAGTCCCCCGTCCCGGTCCACCACATCGCTGATTTCGGTCTGCATGTCGCCTATGGGACCATTCTGACCCTTTATCTGGAAGACGATGCACCCTTGCCCGAGCGCGCGTCACGTTCGTTCTCTATGCCGAATGCGAAAGTCCACTCGAAAAAGCGTCAGATCATTCTGATGCTGGCGCAGTTCTGCTGTGACGGCAAAAAGCTCAAGCCCGACGAGCTGGGCAAACTGCTCGCGGATTACGTCAACGCGGGTACTGCGCGACATTTGCTGCAGCAGCGCTTCAAGCAGGGCAAGCGATAAGCTGTGAGCGGGGTGACGTAAAGCGCGGGGGCTTTTCTGCAGGCAATAAAAAACCCGCCGAAGCGGGTTTTTCCAAGACCATCCCGACTCCCTGTCGGCTGCCTCCGAGGCGATGGTCGATCATCCTTGATCGTGGTGAACTCCTGTTCACCACTTGATGGATCCAATATTACGAGGCTTGGGAAGGGTCGGAAATAGCCAACTTCCTCCAGCGCGTGTAAGCCTTCCGCTATAGCTGGTCGGGTTGGCCTCAAGAGAGGGGACGAGAGGCAGGGCATTTGACGTCAGGAAAAATCTTTGCACATGCCGATCGTTCGCAGGCAAAAATCGCAGGCAATAAAAAACCCGCCGAAGCGGGTTTGTACCAAGACCATTCCAACTCCCTGTCGGCTGCCTTCCCGGCGATGGTCGATCGTCCCTGATCCTGGCGAACTCCTTGTTCACCAGTTGTTGGATCCAATCTTACGGTTCTGACAGCAGGTGTAAAATAGCCATTCGCTTCATTGCGTGTAAGCCTTTGGCTATACATGTGTACGTTTTTGCAGATTATCAGGTGCCCGGCCATCCACCGGAAATTAGCAAATACCGGCAAAACTACTGTGGCAGAGCGTCGCAGGCTTGTTTTTCAGGGTGAGAAAGTCGCAGTCACTTCACAATAGCGCTGCTGGGCTTTTTTACTGTCCTCGTCGCGATTTCTGACGGCGCGCTTGGTCCACTCGCGGCACTCTTCCCTGAAGTTGACCTCTGCCGCCTTGCGACACTCACGTCGTTCGAATGAACGAATGGCGAAGTTTTCGCAAACGCTGTCAGCATCTATCGTGTTGCCGTACACCCGCCACTGCGCGCGGTAGCGGTTTCTGCCGTCCGCTTCGCGAATGGAGGCCGTCGCTACGTTGTAAGGCCTGGACGAGCGCGTGGAATTGCGTGAAGCATCTGCCTTGAAATCGGCCATATAGCCTGCAGACACCATGCCTTTTGCCGGTTCTGCCTGAGCGGGGCGAGGAAGCTGGCCGAATCGACAGTTCGCCACCGCCTCATCGATGACGTTGCCGTTTTTCATGCAGTCATCCAGAGGTTGCACAGGGGCGGGGGGCGCCAAAGTGGCCGCGATTGGCACAAGCTCTGCGGTTTTTCGAATGTGCGAGGGCGCAGTATTGGCGGCCAAGGGCTGCGTCTCGGCCTCGGCTGTCTCGGTTTCAGGTATGGACTGCACCACAGGCGTTACTGCCAGCGCTTTTGGACTTCGCGTATGTGAGGCGACCAGGCCGGCGACGCAAGCGGCAGCTATAAAACACGCCAACCACAGGCCATAGGGGCGTGAACGGCGAGGCGTATCGACGCGCATGCGACGTGGATGGGAGCCCAGCACCACATCGACCTGACCGGGCACGAGGCGCTGAATGTGGATGATCCCATCGTCTTCGGGTTGTTGTAGGGAATCCATTCCTGCTCCTGATCAAGCGATGTTCGGTCGTGATATTACAATGATATCGGCCGGTGGGTAGAGTTTCTGCAACGTTTTGGCGCTATGTGCATCGAGCGCTGGCGCGCTAAGGTTGTGACCGTTTTGTTGACTGATGAAAGGACCACGAATGCGCCAGCGTCTTGAACAGGTTTTTGGGTACACCCAGTTCCGACCGGGGCAGGAGGCAGCCATTAGTGCAGTGCTGGCGGGGCGTTCGGCGGCGGCCATCTTTCCGACCGGCTCAGGCAAGTCGCTATGTTACCAATTGCCCGCGCTGATGTTGCCGCATTTGACGCTTGTGGTGTCGCCTTTGCTGGCGCTTATTCAGGATCAACTGGCCTTTTTGCATCGTCACGGCATTTCGGCAGCAAGTATCGATTCGGCGCAGAGTCGTGATGATGTCGCTGACGTGATGGCAAGGGCGCGTTCCGGGGAGCTGAAAATCCTGATGATTTCGGTCGAGCGCCTCAAGAATGAGCGCTTCCGGAATTTTATTGCTCAAGTGCCGATTTCCTTGCTGGTGGTCGACGAGGCGCATTGTATATCGGAATGGGGGCATAACTTCCGGCCCGACTACCTGAAACTGCCGGACTATCAGCGCGAATTCAATATCCCTCAGACCTTGTTGCTTACCGCGACTGCCACGCCGCAAGTCATTATCGATATGCAGGACAAATTCGCCATTGCCCCGGACGACGTGGTCACCACCGGCTTCTACCGCGCCAACCTGCATTTGTGGGTCAAGCCAGTCAGCGGGCGTGACAAAAGACGACGTCTGGTCGAATGGCTCAACGAGCGACAGGGGCAACCCACCATTGTTTACGTGACCCTGCAAAAGACCGCTGAGCACATCGCTGCACATCTTGAGCAGAACGGGCTACCCGCCAGCGCCTACCATGCCGGATTGCCCAACGATCAGCGCGAATCGATCCAGAAACGCTTCATGGACGGCAGCCTCAACTGCATCGTGGCCACCATCGCGTTCGGGATGGGCATCGACAAAAGCGACATTCGCAATGTGGTGCATTTCGATCTGCCCAAATCCATCGAAAACTACAGCCAGGAAATCGGCCGGGCAGGGCGCGACGGTGCCGCGTCCGATTGTCTGGTGCTGGCTAATCGCGACAGCCTCAACGTGCTGGAAAACTTCGTGTATGGCGACACGCCAGAGCGTGAGGGTATTGCGCGTGTGCTGGAGGATCTACTCAATGCGCGCCAGGACGGCCAATGGGAATTTCTGCTCGGGCCGCTGGCAGATCTCAGCAACATTCGTCAGTTGCCGCTGAAGACACTGCTGGTACAACTTGAGCTGCGCGGGATCATCGCACCGCGATACGCGTACTTTGCGGAATACCGTTTCAAGTTCCTGCTACAACCCAATGACCTGATGGCGCGCTTCGAAGGGGAGCGGCAACAGTTCGTGCAGGCGCTGATCGACACATCCAGCAGGGCGCGGACCTGGGCCACGGTGAACTTTGACGCGATGTATCAGCAATACGGCGCAGCGCGCGCGCGTGTGGTCAAGGCATTGGACTACTTTCAGGAAAAGGGCTGGATCGAGCTTGAAAGCAAACAGATGACCGAGGTGTACAGCCTGCTGCGCAGCGATTTCGATCCGCAGGCGCTGAGCACCGAGCTTCACGACTATTTCGTCCATCACGAAGCCACCGAAGTGGCGCGCATTCACGCAATGCTTGATGTGTTCTCGAGCGATCAGTGCCTGACCCATCGACTGGCCCGCTATTTCGGCGACCACAAGGCACCTGAGCGCTGTGGGCATTGTTCGGTCTGCCACGGTGAAGTTGCCCACCTGCCCGAGCCGCCGGCATTGGAGCCGTTGCCGAACCGTGATTTTCAGCAACTGTGCGGAGATTTTATCCACAAGCACCAGGATTACACTGGCCACCCGCCGAGTACTGAATGCCTGACGCGTTTCCTCTGCGGTATCAGTGTGCCGCTATTCACTAAGCTGAAAGCCCGCGCGACTGCAGGTTTTGCCGTGCTGGAAGATTACCCTTATGCGCAGGTAAGGGCGTGGGTGCAGACGACGGCTGAAAGCTGAGACCAGCCAGAACGACAACCGGCCGCTCGAGAGCGGCCGGTTGTTGATGCACCAACGTTCAGGCGATCAGGTCAGTCGCGATAGCGACCACGATGACCGTGGTGTTTGGGGCGATGACCATTACCACGGTATTCACGACGGTCGTCACTGCGGCTTTTGTTGCCCATGTAGTTGCCCGCCATGGCACCGCCACCGCCACCTACCGCTGAACCGACCAGGCTGCCGGTACTGCCGCCGACGCTGCGGCCCAGAACGTTACCGCCTGCTGCGCCCAGACCACCGCCGATAGCGGCTTCTGTACGATTGCGACGGTCTGCGCCGACTGCGCCACCGGCTGCACCGCCAACGCCAGCGCCAATCGCTGAACCGGTGTTGCCGCCGAGCTGTTGACCGACGGCCGAACCGAGTACCCCACCCAATGCTCCGCCTACGCCTGATTCGAGATTGCCTGCAGAGGCTGCACCGCCGATCAGGGTAAGAGACAACAACAGTATCGAGGAATACTTCATGTGTGGAATCTCATAGGGATGACGGCGCGATATTGGTGTCAAGTGAAGAATGTAGCAATTCAAATCCGACGAGTAACACGTTTGCCACAAATAAGCCTAAGTTACTGTTTTAGTTAAGGAACTAAAATCAGAAAACGCAGTCTCAGGTTACTTGCAAAAGGCCCGTTTCAATTGAAACGGGCCTTTTTTGTGGGCGGATTCAAACGACCCTGTGCGTTAGATAATCCGTGCCGACTCTGCTGAACGCTCAAGTCGTATCGCGACAAACTTCGATGTCGGCGTGCTGCTGCCTTCACCGACGCTTTCCAGCGGCACCAATGGGTTGACCTCTGGGTAGTAAGCCGCAGCCTGACCGGCTGGAATGTCAAACGGCAACAGGGTGAAGCCTTTCACGCGGCGCTCGCGGTTGTCGCCCCAGATTGAGATCAGGTCGGCTTTCTGGCCTGGCTGGAAGCCCAGGCGAATAATGTCCGCCTCGTTGACGAACAGCACATCACGCTGACCTTTTACACCGCGATAACGGTCATCAAGGCCGTAGATCGTAGTGTTGTACTGATCGTGGGAACGCATCGACTGCATGATCAGGTCCGGAACCTCGCCGGTCGAACTGATGCCTTCATGGATCAGCTTCAACGGCAGGGCGTTGGGCTTGAAGTTGGCGCGGGTCGACGCAGTGTTCCAGCGGCGCGCACCGGCGGCGTTACCCAGGTAGAAGCCGCCCGGATGCTTGAGGCGCTCGTTGAAGTCCTTGAAACCCGGAATGGTGTCGGCAATCAGATCACGAATACGGTTGTAGTCCTGCACCAGCCACAGCCAGTCCACCGGCTTTTTGCCGAGTGTGGCGTGGGCGATGCCGGCAATGATCGCTGGCTCCGAACGCATCTGCTTCGACAGTGGCTGCAACTGACCGTTGGACGCATGCACCATGCTGAACGAGTCTTCCACTGTGACCGCTTGCGGGCCTTCGCCCTGCATGTCGATATCGGTTCGACCGAAGCATGGCAGGATCAGCGCGTCCTTGCCGTGGAACAGGTGGCTGCGGTTGAGCTTCGTGCTGATTTGCACCGTCAGGTCGCATTTGCTGAGTGCTTCGGCGGTGCGATGGCTGTCCGGGGTTGCCTGTGCGAAGTTGCCGCCCAGCGCGATGAACACCTTGGAGCGCCCTTCGGCCATGGCGTGAATTGCTTCGACGACGTTATGGCCGTTGTCGCGCGGTACCTGGAACTGGAAGCGTTTTTCCAGTGCATCAAGGAAGAACG
The DNA here is from genome assembly GCF_001401155.1 of Pseudomonas tremae. Lineage (GTDB taxonomy): Bacteria > Pseudomonadota > Gammaproteobacteria > Pseudomonadales > Pseudomonadaceae > Aquipseudomonas > Aquipseudomonas tremae. Next base: position 78,061 of record NZ_LJRO01000181.1, on the reverse strand, counting down.
CCGGTGGACGTTCGTTGATGCCCATAGTGCGGTCGCCCTGCACGTTGCTGTGGCCACGAACCGGGCACAGACCGGCACCCGGACGGCCAATGTTGCCGCGCAGCAGCATCAGGTTGGAAATTTCCTGGATGGTCGCGACCGAGTGGCGATGCTGGGTGATACCCATCGCCCAGCACATGATGACGTTCTTGCCTTTGGCGTACATGCGCGCCGACTGTTCGATGTCAGTCAGAGGCAGGCCGGACTGCTCGACGATCTCGTCCCATGACGTGTCATCAATAGCTGCCAGATAGTCCAGCACACCTTCGGTGTGTTCGTTGAGGAAGGCGTGGTCAAACACCGATGCTTCGTTGGCCAGCTGCGCTTCGCGCTCCCAGCTCAGCAGGAACTTGGCCATGCCGCGCAGCAATGCCATGTCGCCACCCAGTGCAGGACGGAAGTAAGCGGTGTTGGTTGGACGGTCACCGTTGGTGAGCATCTCGACCGGGTGCTGCGGATGCTGGAAACGCTCCAGACCGCGCTCCTTGAGGGGGTTGACACATACCACCTGAGCGCCGCGCTGTACTGCTTCACGCAGCGGTTCAAGCATGCGCGGGTGGTTGGTGCCAGGGTTCTGGCCGAGGACGAAAATGGCGTCGGCGTGTTCGAAGTCTTCGAACGTCACAGTGCCTTTACCCACACCCACGCTTTGCGACAACGCAACGCCACTGGCTTCGTGGCACATGTTCGAGCAGTCAGGGAAGTTGTTGGTACCGAAGGCGCGCACGAACAGCTGGTACAGGTACGCGGCTTCGTTGCTGGCCCGGCCCGACGTGTAGAACTCGGCCATGTTCGGGCTGGGCAGGTTATTCAGGTGTTTGGCGATCAGCGAGAAGGCGTTGTCCCAGCTGACAGGCTTGTAACGGTCGGTTTCTGCGTCGTAAACCATCGGCTCGGTCAGACGGCCCTGATACTCAAGCCAGTAGTCGCTTTGCTCCATCAGGGAACTGACGCTGTGACGGGCGAAGAAGGCCGGATCGACGCGGCGCTTGGTGGCTTCCCAGTTGACGGCCTTGGCGCCGTTCTCGCAGAACTTGACCATGCCGCTTTCCGGCGAATCGCCCCACGCGCAGCCCGGGCAGTCGAAACCGCCGTTCTGGTTGGTCTTGAGCATCATGCGCAGGTTCTTCAGCGCGTTGTCACTGCCCAGCCAGTGTTGCGTCACGCTGATCAGTGCGCCCCAACCGCCTGCCGCACCTTTGTATGGCTTGTAGCGGGGGATAGGAGTCTTGTCGGCTTGGTGATGAGTGCTCACGGTTGAATCTCCATCGCAGGGCTATAGACCCGCGGCGCACTGTGCTGCGGCAGGTGAATTAAATTGAGGTTGTGACGGCGAGCCCATTGCAGGGCAAGGCCGGTGGGCGACGACAGGCTGACCAGTGTCTGGATGCCGGCGCGCAATACTTTCTGAATCAGTTCCAGGCTGCAGCGGCTGGTCACGATGGCCACGCCGCCTTGCACAGGGATGTCCTGGCGGATGAGTGCGCCGATCAGCTTGTCCAGCGCATTGTGTCGGCCGATGTCTTCACGGCCCAGCAGCAACTGGCCGGCGCCGTCCATGAACACTGCCGCATGCACGGCACCGCAATGCCGGCCAAGGGGCTGGAACTCGCCGATACGCTGGCGCAGGCCTTCCAGCCATTCAATCGGCGGCAGAGGCGCACCGGGCAAGACGTTCAGTTCAGGCAGTGCCTGCTCGACCGCTTCGACGCCGCACAGCCCGCAACCGCTGGTGCCAGCCAGTTGCCTGCGCTGCTGCTTGAGTTCCCAGAAGGCGCGGCTGGATATCTCGACATCGGCCTGCATCGCCGAGCCGCATCCGCTGAGTTTGAAGTCGTAGATTTCATCACGCGCGGCAATGATCCCGCTGCCCAGGCTGAAACCGACGATGAAGTCTTCGAGGTCGGTCGGGCTGACCAGCATGACGGCCTGGCTGATGCCGTTGTAGGCGATGGCCAATGCCACTTCTTCGGCGAGCGCATTGCGTGCAGCGTCCCGCCCCTCGAGGTTCGAGTAGCTGTAGGTCTGACTTGCTTCAGGGGCTGGCGCAGCAACGGGCGCCGAGCTGGCCTTGCGCGTGACGTGCATGGGCTTAAGTACCGGCAGATTGACATCTGCAAGACTAGGCGTCTTATTGGCTATCGTCTAATCGCTAATGCCGATATGCCGATAGATGACGTCGATCAGCACGTCAGCGAGGGATTTCTGCTACCAGTGCAAAACAGGCTTCTGCCAGCGCCGAGCGCGGCGCACTGCGGCGCATGATCAGGCCCAGCCGGGCCAATGTCCGTGCGTCGGCAATCGGGTGCAGACGCAGGTGCTCGGTGAGCGTTTCCAGACCGCCATCCAGCGGCATGATTGCGCAGCAGAAGCCGCCATGTACCGCCTGAAGCAACTGATGAACGGCATCGGTCTGGATCAGCGGGTGAGGTTGCAGGTTGCGGCTGTGGAAGTTGTGGTCGATCGATTGCCGAAAATGCATGCCGCTGGTCAGCATGCCCAGTGGCAGCTCGACAAGATCCGCCCAGCTCAGCGGATCTTCACCGAATGAAAAATGCCGACGGTCATACAGCAGGCCCATGTGTGTGTCGTCCAGGCTCAGCGAGTCGAAACGTTCACTGTCCAGTCGCTCCAGATAGGAGACGCCCAGATCGATACGATTGCTTGCCAGTTGTTCCAGCACCTGTTCGGAGCTGAGTGAAGACAATTCAAAACGCAGGTTGGGATGCAGCTGATGCAATCGGTGCAACAAAGGAAGCGGATCGAAACTCGATAATGGCACCACGCCCAGGCGCAGCGTACCGACAAGATGCCCTCGACAGGCAGCGGCTTCGGCCTGCAAGCCATCGTAAGCGGCCAGCACCGTGCGCGCCCATGCCAGCACCCGTTCGCCAGGCGCTGTGAAACCTTCAAAACGCTGGCCCCGGTTGACCAGTGGCAAGCCAAGCTCTTCTTCCAGATTGCGCAGGCGCATCGACAAGGTCGGCTGGGTGATATTGCAGCGCGCAGCCGCTTGGCCGAAGTGCCTTGTTTCGTCGAGGGCGATCAGAAATTTAAGTTGCTTGATGTCCATGTTCCCTCCGGTGGGCAGTCCAGGCCGTCGATTCTACTCGCTCAGGCTGAGGGTTGGTCGAGCAACCTGGTTCGCAAGCCTGCAGCACGCGAGTTACGAGGGCTGCAGCTGTCGGCGTTATAACCCTTTGATCAGCTCCCGATAATCTTCCACGGCGGCAAATTCCTCAGTGTCTTTCGGCCCTTTATGGCTATTGGGCTGGCTGACGGCCAGCAACTGCGCAACGCCGAATTGGCGGGCGCTGCGCAGGACCGGCAGGGTGTCGTCGATGAACAGGCTGCGTGCCGGATCAAAGTCGGTCTCAGCCTGCAGGGCATCCCAGAATTGCTGGTTTTCTTTGGGAAAGCCGTAATCATGAGAGCTGATCATGCGTTCGAAATAGGGCGCCAGTTCGATGCGCTCCATCTTCAATGACAACGAATCACGATGTGCGTTGGTGATCATGATCACCCGCTTGCCGGCTTGCTTGATGGCCGCCAGAAAAGTCTCGGCATCCGGGCGAAGCGCAATCATGTGCGCAATTTCCCGTTTCAGGTCACGAACCGACAGCTTCAGTTCAGTACTCCAGAAATCCAGACAGTACCAGTTGAGCGTGCCGGCGTTATTCTCGAACAGCGGCTTCAGCTCGAGCCACGCCATGGCGAAACTGATACCGTGAAGTTCGGCGTAACGTTGTGGCAAATGCTGCATCCAGAAGTGTTCGTCGTAATGCAGGTCGAGCAACGTACCGTCCATATCCAGCAGGACGGTATCGATTTCGCTCCAGGGCATGGAAAGCATTCTGGCCTCGTCAGGGGTTGATATCGGTTAAGCATATCCGACACAGACATCGGGAAAAGCTCGGTATAGTACCTCGTTCATGTAAAGGAGCCTGTCATGCGTCAGAAACCTACCGTACTCGCCCGCGCAATCGTCGCCAGCAGTCGTCTGTTCCGCGTTGAAGAGCTGCAATTGCGCTTTGCCAATGGCGTCGAGCGGACTTACGAGCGTCTGGCCAGCAGGGGCACAGGCCCTGGCGCGGTGATGATCGTGGCAATGCTCGATGCCGACCACGCCGTATTGATCGAAGAGTATTGCGGCGGCACGGATGAATACGAGCTGTCCTTGCCCAAGGGTTTGATCGAGCCTGGCGAAGATGTGCTGGCGGCTGCCAACCGCGAGCTCAAGGAAGAAGCCGGGTTTGGTGCCCGACAACTGGAGCTGCTCACCGAACTGTCGTTGTCGCCTGGTTACATGAACCAGAAGATTCAGGTGGTGCTGGCTACCGAGCTTTATGAAGAGCGGCTGGAGGGCGACGAGCCTGAGCCGATCCGGGTTGACCGGATCAACCTGCGGGAGCTGTCGAGCCTGGCGCAGAACGCGCAGTTCAGCGAAGGTCGGGCACTGGCCGCGTTGTACCTCACCCGTGACCTGTTGACCCAGCGTGGACTGTTCCAGCCATGACCGATTCGTTGCAAAAGCTGCCCCATCCATTGCTTGCTCCCGTAATAGAACTGGCTCGACTGGCGGGCGAGGTGATCCTGCCGTTCTGGCGTGCCAACGTCACCGTGACCACCAAAGCGGATGACTCACCGGTGACGACCGCCGATATGGCCGCGCATCAGGTGCTGGTCGAGGGCTTGCAGGCGCTTGATCCGAGCATTCATGTGCTCTCCGAAGAGGACGCCGATATCCCACTCGGCGAACGGGCGAACTGGGAGCGCTGGTGGCTGGTCGATCCGCTGGACGGCACCAAGGAATTCATCTCCGGCAGTGAAGAGTTCACCGTCAATATCGCACTGATCGAGCGTGGCCAGGTGGTATTCGGTGTGGTCTCGATGCCCACCAACAACCGCTGTTATTTTGGTGGCGCCGAGCTCGGTGCATGGCGCAGCGATGACATCGATCACTGCGAGCCGATTGCCGTGCGCAACCAGCCTGGTGACGGACAGACCTTTACTGTGGTCGCCAGCCGCCGCCATTCCAGCCCGGAGCAGGAGCACTTGCTGGCCGGTCTGGCCAACGGGCTTGGACCTTTGCAACTGACCAATATCGGCAGCTCGTTGAAATTCTGCCTGCTGGCCGAAGGCGCTGCCGATTGCTACCCCAGGCTGGCCCCGACTTCGCAATGGGACACCGCTGCGGCGCAAGGCGTGCTTGAGGGTGCCGGAGGCGCCGTGCTGCAGCTGGACGGCAAGTCGTTCAGCTACCCGCCCCGCGAATCGCTGCTCAACCCGTTCTTCCTGGCGCTACCCGCCAACGCCGCATGGCGCGACAAGCTGCTGGTGCTGGCGCAGTCCTGAAGCCGGCGCGCTCTTGTGTGAGCGAGCCGAGCGACGCTTGGCTATCGTGCCAATGCGGAGCGTGGGGACGACTTTGATAAGCTCCCGCACACATCACCTGTGCAACACAAACTGTCCCACAAAACGCACCGCCTGTTCTTCGCTGTCCTGCTCTGTAATGCAGGTGTGCAGCGTCAGGCGAGCGCGGCCTCGGCGTTGGTAGGTGGCGATGAATCTGTCCCACTGCGCAGCGTCTGGCGCGTCGCAACGGGCGATGGCGTCGTTGCGTACCGGCAATGGGTAGCTGATTTGCCCATCCTGAATCACGATGTGCCCGTCGCCGATTCCCGCCTCGCGCAACCGCAGGTGCAGCCAGCCCCAGCCGGCCAGCACTGCACCGCAATACAGGCTGCCGCCGAACAGCGTGCTCTTGTGATTGACGTTGGGGGCCAGCGGCAGGTGCAGGCGTAGCGTGTGATGCTGCCAGTCAATCACCTGCATGCCCATTTCGCGGGTCAGCGGAATGTCGTGGTGCAGGACCTTTTCCAGCTCGCGGGCTGCACTTTCTTCAGGCTCAATCTGCGTCATCGGCGCCTCCGCTGTTATCGCCAAAATTCAGGCCGTGTTTGCGCAGTTTGTCGTGCAGGGTCTTGCGTGGCACACCCAGCGCTTCCGCCAGGCTGCGCACCGAGCTGTGTGGGCGGGCCAGTTCTGCGGCAATCAGGGCCCGCTCGAAGCTCTCTACCTGATCACTCAGGCCACCGCTCGGCGGGGGCGCCTGATCGGCATCACCGCCTTCCAGCTCCAGTTCCAGCCCAAGCGCGAAGCGTTCGGCGGCGTTCTGCAGCTCGCGGACATTACCCGGCCAGTTGTGGCGCAGCAGCAATGCTCTCTGCCCCGGCTTGAGCTCCTGCTTGGGAATGCCGTGGCGCATGCTGGCCGCGTCGGCGTAATGCTCGAACAGCAGCAGTGCGTCTTCGCCACGTTCGCGCAGCGGTGGTATCCGCAACGAGGCCACGTTCAGCCGATAATACAAGTCGGCCCGGAAACGGCCCTGATCGGCCGCCTGGCGCAGGTCTTCCTTGGTGGCGGCGATGATGCGGATGTCCAGCGGGATCTGTTGATTGCTGCCCATCCGTTCCACCACGCGCTCTTGCAACAGACGCAGCAGCTTGACCTGCACATCCAGGCTCATGCTTTCGATTTCATCGAGGAACAGCGTACCGCCGTTGGCAAACTCGAACTTGCCGATGCGTCGCTTTTGCGCGCCGGTAAATGCGCCGGATTCATGACCGAACAGCTCGCTTTCGACCACCGATTCAGCCAGCGCCCCAGCATTGATCGCCACGAACGGGCCGCTGCGGCGATTGGAAAGGTCGTGCAGGGCGCGGGCGACCACCTCTTTGCCGGCGCCTGTTTCGCCAAGAATCAACACGTCGGCACGCGTCCCGGCCAGTGCGCCTATCTGCTCGCGCAAGCGCAGAATCGGCGGTGACTGGCCAATCAGGCGCGTGCTCAATTGCTGACGGTCGCTCAGGGCCAGGCGCAGGCTGCGGTTGTCCAGCACTAGCCGACGCAGCGCCAGAGCGCGGCGCACGCTGTCGAGCATCGCATCACTGGCGAAGGGTTTTTCCAGAAAATCGTAAGCCCCGGCGCGCATGGCTTTGACCGCCAGAGGTACGTCGCCATGACCGGTGATGAGTAACACCGGCAGGTCAGGGTCCTGCTGGTGGAGTTGGTCGAGTAGTTCCAGGCCATCCATGCCCTGCATGCGGATGTCGCTGACCACCACGCCTGGCCAGTCACGCTCGATGCGCTCGGCAAGGCCCGAAGCCTGGGGCAGCGACAGAACATTCAGACCGGCCAGGTCCAGCGTCTGGCGCAGGGCCTGACGCAGGTGCGAGTCGTCGTCGATCAGCACCACCTGGATCTGGCTGTCGATGGCTGTGTCGGAACTCATGCGGAAAGGTCCTCTGGCGGTTGAAGGTTAGCCCCGGAAGCGCCGGCACACAGGCGCAGGGTAAGCACCGCGCCCCCGCTGGGATGGTTGGCGAACAACAGCTCTCCGCCCAGCGCGCGCATCAGCGTATCGCAAATTGCCAGCCCCAGCCCAAGGCCCTGAGTGCGGGTCTTGGTGGTAAAGAATGGCTCGCGCGCGCGCGCCAGCGCTTCCTCGGAAAAGCCGGGGCCGTTATCACGAATGTACAGATTGACGCCCTGAGCGGTTTGCTCGGCACTTATCCACAGCCTGCGCGGCGGGCCTTTTTCGGTAAGTGCGTCCAGCGCGTTGGCCAGCAGGTTGCCCAGCACTTGTCGCAAGCGGGTTTCGCCAGCCTGCACCCAAAGTGTCGCATCGGGCAGGTCGCGGATCAGCTCGACTTCCATAGCACGCCGACGTTTGGCCAGCAATGCGAGTGCATCATCCAGCGCCGGTTGCAGCGCAACACTTTCAGGTGCGTGGCGGTCGCGTCGGGCGAAGGCGCGCAGGTGAGCGATGATCGAGGCCATGCGCCCGGTCAGCTCGCTGATCAGCTTGAGGTTGCCGCGTGCCTCTTCAGTGCGCTGGTGATCAAGCAGCACTTCAGCGTTTTCCGCGTAGCTGCGGATGGCGGCCAAGGGCTGATTCAGTTCGTGACTGATGCTCGCCGACATGGTGCCCAGTGCCGTGAGCTTGCTGGTCTGGACTAGTTCGTCCTGAGCCTGCACCAGTTCCTGCTGCGCCTGTTCGCGCTCCAGCACTTCCTGACGCAGGCGGCTGTTGAGGCCTTCAAGGTCGCTGGTGCGCTCGATCACACGCATTTCCAGTTCGCGTCGCGCCTTGGCCTCGAAAGCGATGCGATCCAGGTAATGACGCCGACGCTGCATCATCAAGCCCAGCAACAGCATCAACACCAGAAGCGCAGCACCGCCAATCGCTACCACTGTGCGCACCTGCCGGTCGAGCAGCGCACGCGGGGCCAGAATATTCACGTTCCAGCCGGTCTCGTCGATGGCCTGGGTCTGGGTCAGCCAGGCGTTTTCATCAATCCTCAAAGGGCGCGGATCGCGGGTCGGGTAGGACTGGATCGACACGATGGCCTTTTTCTCGTCATCGGTCAGGTCGCGGGTTGCCCGAAAGCGCCACTCGGGGTTGGACGTCAGAATCACCACGCCGCTCTGATCGGTCAGCAGCAGTTGCTCAGGCGTCTTGCCCCACAGGGTTTCGGTGTGGTCCAGATCGACCTTGACCACCAGCACGCCGATGACTCGCTCGCCATCGCTTACCGGCCCCGCGAAGAAGTAGCCTCGCTTGGCCGACGTGGTCCCCAGGCCGAAGAAACGACCGGTTCTGCCTGCCAGTGCGTCAATGAAATATGGGCGGAACGAGAAGTTGCGACCAATGAAACTGTCTTTGTGCTCTGAGTTGGAGGCGGCCAGGGTCAGGCCGTTGGCGTCCATCAGGTACATCACGTCGGCGCCGGTCTGACGGGTAATGTCGCTCAGCAGATGGTTGGCTTTTTCCAGCGTGGCGGCATCTTTCGGATCCGCCAGTGCGCCGCGCAAGGCAGGCAGGTTGCCGAGAATCTGAGGCAGAGTTTCGTAGCGGTGCAAGGTGCCGAGCAGGTTGGCGACATAAAGGTCGAGGGTCTGGCGGTTCTGGTTGGCCAGTACATTGCGGTAATAGCGCTCGGCCAGATGCTCCAGCGGCCACAGCAACGGCGCCAGGCAGATCGCCAGAATGGCAAGGCTGCGCCAGCGAGGGCGGGGCGGCAGAGCAGGGGTCATGGTCATCGATTGGGCGTCGCCGAGTGGTTGACGATGCCTGCGGGCAACATGGCCGCGACAGGCAACAGAAACACCCGGTCGATCCTGACATGGGCATCAGGCGCGTATTATGCCCGCCACCGACTTGTCAGGCACCCCGACAATTGGCCGGGCTGCCTTATGGCACAGGTTCAGGGGAACAGGTCGGCTTCTTTCAGGCTTTTGCCTTGCTGATCCTTGGCCGACAGGCTGGGTTGGCCGTCGAACTGCCAGTCAATGGCCAGGTCCGGGTCGTTCCAGGCAATGCAACGCTCGGCCGAAGGCGTGTAGTAATCGGTGGTCTTGTAGAGGAACTCGGCCTGCTCGCTGAGTACCACGAAGCCATGCGCGAAACCTTCCGGAACCCAAAGCTGGCAGGCGTTTTCGGCAGACAGCTCGACGGCGACCCATTGGCCGAAGTTCGGCGAGCTGCGGCGAATGTCCACTGCAACGTCCAGCACTTTGCCAGCGGTGACTCGCACCAGTTTGCCCTGCGCGTTTTCGATCTGGTAATGCAGGCCGCGCAGCACGCCTTGCTGCGAGCGCGAGTGGTTGTCCTGCACGAACTGCCGGGTCAGGCCGGTGGCTTCCTGAAAAGCCTTGGCGTTGAAGCTTTCATAGAAGAAGCCTCGTTCATCACCGAATACTCTGGGTTCCAGAATCACGACTTCCGGCAATTTTGTTGCGACTACGTTCACGTGGCTTCCCCTGCGATGTTCAATAAATGGTGGCGGCTCGACAATCTGCACTGCGGTGCGCCTGTCGAGAAGAGTAAGGCTCAGGCAATCAAGTCTCTGGGTTCAGTGAAACCCAGGCGCTCGCCCTGATAACTGCCGTCCTGAACCCGGCGGCACCAGTCCAGATTGTCCAGATACCACTGCACGGTCTTGCGTAGCCCGGACTCGAAGGTTTCTTCGGGTGTCCAGCCCAGTTCGTTGTCGATCTTGCTGGCATCGATTGCGTAACGCTGATCGTGGCCCGGCCGGTCGGTCACGTAGGTGATCAGGTCGCTGTACTGTTGCACACCGTCCGGATGCTGCGGCGCGAGTTCATCCAGCAGGGTGCAGATGCCACGCACGACGTCGATGTTCTTCTGCTCGTTGTGACCGCCGATGTTGTACGTCTCACCGACCTTACCTTCGGTCACGACCTTGAGCAGCGCCCGCGCGTGATCCTCGACATACAGCCAGTCCCGCACTTGCAGACCATTGCCGTACACCGGCAGCGGTTTGCCCGCCAAGGCATTGAGAATGACCAGCGGGATCAGCTTTTCGGGGAAGTGAAACGGCCCGTAGTTGTTTGAGCAGTTGGTCACCACCACCGGCAGGCCGTAAGTGCGATGCCAGGCACGAACCAGATGATCGGACGCGGCCTTGCTCGCCGAATAAGGCGAGCTGGGCGCATAAGGCGTGGTTTCGGTGAACAGATCATCGACACCGTGCAGGTCGCCGTACACCTCGTCGGTGGAGATATGGTGAAAGCGGAACGCCTGACGCTCGGCTTCCGGCAGCTTCAGCCAGTAGGCGCGCGTGGCCTCCAGCAGGCTGTAAGTGCCGACGATGTTGGTCTGTACGAACTCGGCAGGGCCATCGATGGAGCGGTCTACGTGCGACTCGGCCGCCAGGTGCATAATTGCCTGGGGCGCAAACCGCTCCAGCACCGCGCTGACTCTGGACTGATCACAGATATCCGCTTGCACGAACTCATAGCGCGTGTCGCTGGCAATGGGCTGTAACGATTCGAGATTGCCTGCGTAGGTCAATTTGTCGAAGTTAAGCACGTCATGTGCGGTGTTGTTTATCAGGTGACGGATCAGTGCAGAGCCGATGAAACCTGCGCCCCCGGTAACCAGAATTCGCATGAACTGACCTTCTTGTGTGTTTTGAAGTAATGCAGCATAGCGTCTCACCGCCTGAGACAGGACCCGGCCATCAGACTTGAGTCGGGAATCGGGCAAAACGGCGCTCATCTCTTCGGGGTGCGGCGGCCGTTCGAAGGGGATGTGCGCCGATGCCCTATAGTGGGCTGGCTAGCCTTGCACCTACAGCCCTTCAATACTCACAGGTTCTTACAGACATTGAGGTTATGATGCCGCTCGCCACGCTTATCCGCCGTTCCAGCCTGCCTTGCCCCGAGGTCAGTCTTGATCAGGCGCTTCAATTGCTAGAACGTCATTACGCTTTGAGCGGCACCTTGAAGGCGCTGGGCAGCCAGCAGGATCGCAACTTTCTGCTCGAAACAGGCACGCGCCGCTATGTGCTGAAAATTTGTCACGGCGCCTATTCTCCGGCAGAGCTGAACGCTCAGCATGCAGCGCTGGAGCATTTGGCCAGCCACCGTGCAGTCAGCGTACCGGGGGTGATCCGCACCAGTGACGGCCAGTCGTTGTTGTCCATCGAGATCGACGGCAAGGCAGTGCATGCCCGCCTGCTGGAGTTCATCGACGGGCAGTCCCTGGGCCACGTCGGTCATTTGAGCCACGAGGTGGTGACGGCGCTAGGCGAGCTGTGCGCCCACGTAGACCTGTCGCTGGCTGATTTCGAGCATCCCGGCCTGGAGCGCATTCTGCAATGGGACCCGCGCCACGCCCATGCGCTGATCAAGCACCTGCTGCCGGTGATCAAGGATGCCGACGCCCGCGCCTGTGTGGCCGAGGCGGGGGATCAGGCCCATCGCCGTCTTCTGCCATTGATCCCGGCTCTGCCGATACAGGCCGTGCACCTGGACATCACTGAGCACAATGTCGTCTGGCAGCGCAATAGCCATCGTCAATGGCAAATGCAGGGGCTGATTGATTTCGGGGATCTGGTCAGGACCTGGCGGGTGGCCGACCTGTCGGTGACCTGCGCCGCCCTGCTACACCATGCCGAGGGCGATCCGTTGTACATCCTGCCGGCAATCCGCGCCTACCATGCGCTTAACCCGCTGAAGGCCGAGGAGTTGCAGGCGCTCTGGCCGTTGATTGTCGCGCGTTCTGCGGTGCTGGTGCTCAGCAGCGAGCAACAGGCCAGTGTCGAGCCAGGCAATGCGTACATTCAGGCCAACCTTGCGGGCGAATGGAACATCTTCGACGTCGCTACTTCGGTGCCGATGGCGCTGATGGAAGCGGCGATTCTGCAGGCAGTGGGCATGGATTTCCCCGCTGTCGATCAGCCAGTTTATCAGCCGCTGCTGCCCGCTCTGCAGGGGCTCAGGCCGACAGTGGTCGACTTGGGCGTGCTCAGTGAACACTTCGTCGCAGGCAACTGGGAGCAGAGCGGTATCGATGAATACCTGCTCTCGCAAGCGGCGGGTGACGATGGCCTGGCCGCCAGTCGTTTCGGCGAATACCGGCTGTCGCGCACCCTGCCTGACTGCGCGAAAGAGCCCGAGACTTTCGCCCTGCATGTCGAACTGCACGTGCCTGCCGACACCGCGCTGCATGCGCCATTCGATGCGACGTTGCGTCTGACCGCCGACGCTGCGTTGTTACTGATCGGGGATGGAATCAATCTGAAACTGTGGGGCGTGCTGCCAGCTGCGGCGCTGCCTGAGCGGGTTGAGGCTGGCGCATTGCTTGGGCGCGGCGCTGGCTCGCTGCTGGTGCAACTGTGTAGCGCCGCAGACCTTAACCCGCCACTGTTCACCAAGCCTTCCCGGGCGGCAGCCTGGCGCAGCTTCTGTCTATCGCCCTCGGCCTTGCTCGGTTTCGACTGCGACGCACCAGCGCTTCAGGACCCGACCGCATTGCTGGCGCGCCGTGACGCCAGCTTCGCCCGGTCGCAAAAACACTACTATCAGGCACCGCCCCAGATCGAGCGCGGCTGGCGCAATCACCTGATCGACATGCAGGGCCGCTCGTATCTGGACATGCTCAATAACGTCGCCGTCCTCGGCCACGGTCACCCGCGTATGGCGCATGAAGCCGCTCGACAGTGGTCGCTGCTCAACACCAACTCGCGTTTTCACTACGCGGCAATCGCCGAGTTTTCCGAGCGCCTGCTCAAGCTGGCCCCTAAGGGTATGGACCGCGTATTTCTGGTCAACAGCGGCACCGAGGCCAATGACCTGGCGATCAGGCTGGCCTGGGCCTACAGTGGCGGGCGCGACATCCTCAGTGTGCTGGAGGCGTATCACGGCTGGTCGGTGGCGACCGATGCCATTTCAACGTCGATCGCCGACAACCCGCAGGCGCTCAGTACGCGACCGGACTGGGTGCATCCGGTGACTGCACCCAACACCTACCGCGGGCCGTTTCGCGGCGCGGACAGCGCGCCCGAGTACGTGCGCAGCGTCGATCAGGCGCTGACCACGCTGGCTGAGCAGCAACGGCAGGTGGCAGGCTTTATCTGCGAGCCGGTGTATGGCAACGCAGGCGGGATCTCCTTGCCACCAGGTTATCTGCAGCAGGTGTATCAAAAGGTTCGCGCTGCGGGTGGCGTATGCATTGCCGATGAAGTGCAGGTGGGGTATGGCCGCCTGGGTCATTATTTCTGGGGGTTCGAAGAGCAGGGCGTGGTGCCGGACATCATCAGCATGGCCAAAGGCATGGGCAACGGTCACCCGCTGGGGGCAGTCATCACCCGCCGTGAGGTTGCCGAGGCGCTGGAGGCCGAAGGGTATTTCTTTTCGTCGTCCGGCGGCAGCCCGGTCAGTTGCCGGATCGGCATGGCAGTGCTGGACGTCATGGAAGAAGAACAACTCTGGGACAACGCGCGGGAGGTAGGCGACCACTTCAAGGTGCGGTTGCAGGCGCTTGCCGACCAGCACCCGCTGGTAGGCGCAGTGCATGGCATGGGCTTTTATCTGGGCGTGGAACTGGTCCGCGACCGCCAAACTCTGGAGCCCGCTACAGAAGAAACCACACAGCTCTGCGAACGCCTGCGCGAACTGGGCATCTTCATGCAGCCGACTGGCGACTACCTGAACATCCTGAAAATCAAACCCCCGATGTGCACCACCCGCCAGAGCGTGGATTTTTTTGTCGATAACGTGTCGAAAGTGCTGCACGAGCTCGAATAGAGGACGCAGAGCGTCCAGAACGGCATGCCCACGCGGAGCATGGGCACGATAGAGCTGGCCGGACGCTATCGTTCCGCACGCTCCAGCGTGGGAATGCCTTGGGTTAGGCTCCGCGTCACACCCGGCCCACGGAAATGAGCGTAGTTATGAGTGGTAAGCAGATTAATATCGGCAAAATGTAAAAATATATCCAAGATATTCCAATTTTACGCTTTTAATGCCGATTTGTATCCGTTATAAAGGCGTTCATAATCGTCATTGCTCGTCTGCTATGGTGTTAAGTCCTTTGCAACCGCCCCTGGAGATATTTTCATGAGCCGTATCGTTTCTGTCGCTGCTACCCAGATGGCCTGCTCCTGGGATCTGGAAGCCAACATCGAGACCGCTGAAAAGCTGGTGCGCGAAGCTGCCGCCAAGGGCGCCCAGATCATCCTGATTCAAGAGCTGTTCGAGACCCCGTACTTCTGCCAGAAGCCGAACCCGGACTACCTGCAGTTGGCGACTACTCTTGAGTCCAACGTCGCGATCAAGCATTTCCAGAAGATCGCCAAAGAACTGCAAGTCGTGCTGCCGATCAGCTTTTTCGAACTGGCGGGGCGTGCGCGTTTCAACAGCATTGCGATCATCGACGCAGACGGCACCAATCTGGGCATCTACCGCAAGAGCCACATTCCGGACGGCCCTGGGTATCACGAAAAGTACTACTTCAACCCAGGCGACACCGGCTTCAAGGTCTGGCAGACCCGCTACGCGAAAATCGGCGTCGGCATCTGCTGGGACCAGTGGTTCCCGGAGTGCGCGCGCAGCATGGCGTTGCAGGGTGCGGAAATCCTTTTCTATCCGACCGCCATCGGCAGCGAGCCGCATGACAAGACCATCAGCTCCCGCGACCACTGGCAGCGTGTGCAACAGGGCCATGCCGGCGCGAACCTGATGCCGCTGATCGCCAGCAACCGCATCGGCAACGAAGAGCAGGACGGCTACGACATCACCTTCTATGGCTCGTCGTTCATCGCCAACCAGTTCGGCGAGAAAGTCGCCGAGCTCAACGAAACCGAAGAGGGCGTCTTGGTCCACAGTTTCGATCTGGACGAACTGGAGCACATCCGCAGCGCTTGGGGCACCTTCCGTGATCGTCGTCCGAACCTGTACGGCGCGGTCAAGACCCTCGACGGTTCGCTGGAGTCCTGATCGCCATGACCACGCTCAACAGCACGCCACGCGCCGATGGTTTCCACATGCCGGCCGAATGGGCGCCGCAAACCCAGGTATGGATGGTCTGGCCCGAGCGCCCGGACAACTGGCGCTTGGGCGGCAAGCCCGCCCAGGCTGCACACGTTGCCGTCGCCAAGGCCATCGCCCGCTTCGAGCCGGTGACGGTCGCGGTGTCTGCAGGGCAGTACGACAATGCCCGTGCGCGTCTGGACATGCCGAACATTCGTGTCGTGGAAATGAGCAGCAACGACGCCTGGGTGCGCGACAGCGGTCCGACTTTCGTCATCAATGACCGCGGCGAAGTGCGTGGCGTGAATTGGGAGTTCAATGCCTGGGGCGGTTTCGACGGCGGGCTTTACGCGCCGTGGAATCTCGACTCGCAACTGGGCAGCAAGGTGCTGGAAATCGAGCGCTGCCCACGTTACGCCACCGAAGGCTTCGTGCTGGAAGGCGGTTCGATTCACGTCGATGGTGAAGGCACGCTGATCACCACCGAAGAATGCCTGCTCAATCGCAACCGCAATCCTCACCTGACTCGTGAACAGATCGAAGCGGTGCTGAGCGATTACTTGGCTGTGGATAAGACCATCTGGCTGCCCGATGGCCTGTTCAACGACGAAACCGATGGGCATGTGGATAACTTCTGCTGCTACATCCGTCCGGGTGAGGTGTTACTGGCCTGGACCGATGATCCCGAAGACCCCAACTACTCACGTTGTCACGCAGCGATGAGTATTTTTGAAAACACTCAGGATGCTCAGGGGCGTTCGTTTATCGTTCATAAAATGCCGATTCCCGGTCCACTGTTCGCTACAGAAGAAGAGTGTGCTGGCGTTGATCAGGTGCATGGTAGTCAGGAGCGCAACCCATCGGTGCGTCTGGCCGGGTCTTACGTGAACTTTCTGATCGTCAACGGCGGCATCATCGCGCCGAGTTTCGATGACCCTATGGATAAGAAGGCTCGTGACATCCTGCAAACGCTGTTTCCAGAGCATGAAATAGTCATGGTGCCGGGCCGGGAATTGCTGCTCGGTGGCGGCAATATTCACTGCCTGACGCAGCAGCAGCCTGCTCCTCGTCACGGGTAATACTTCGTAACTAGTTGTATCTGGCACTAACCAACTGGTCCCGATATTGCTCTACTAAGCCCATCATCTGATGGGCTTTTTTTTGCGTTACTTAGTAACGCTGCTCATCAGATTTATCGGCAGTGGCAGTAAATCCGGCTGGCGAAATACCGTTTTATTAGCTTGACTGTCACATAGCATCAGTAGCTTTAGCCCCTCACGAATCAAGAGGTTTTCGTTATGAACGCAGGTATTAACGCGCAGTACGCACGTGGTTTGTCTGCTTCCCCGAGTAACGAGGCCCGCCAGTTGCTGGCGGATTGGTTAAAGAGAACCAAGCCTGCCAAAGCCAGGCCTGACGTACGCGCAATGCTGTTGCAGCGCTACCCGGCAGGACTGTTGAACGACGCGGAATTTGAAGCACTTTTCCGCGTGCTGACGGATTAGCCAATACGCAGTACGAGCGCTCTGGCCCGGCCATCTGCGCGTTTGACACCTTCAGGCGTCGGGACTAGGATTCGCGCCCCACTGCCTGTGGCTTGACCCCTTCTACGTGCATCAGTAGTCCACTGCGATTCTCGCGCGGCTTTCTATACTGCTTGTTCTGAGGCTGGAAGCCAGGACGCCCACCGGGCGTCGTCACAGCGTGTGTCAATTCGCAGATAAGGAAGACAAAATGCTGACCAAACGTATGGGCGTGCTTGCCTTGGGCATCATCAGCGCCAGTCAGGCCATGGCCGAAGGGCAGGCAGATTCAAAAGGTTTCGTCGAAGACAGCGGGCTGACCGCCCACCTGCGTAACGCTTATATCAACCGCGATTACAGGAACGACCGGGAAGACAAGTCCGAATGGGGCCAGGCTTTCATGGGCAGTTTTGCGTCCGGTTTCACCCAGGGCACAGTCGGGGTGGGCGTCGACGCGTTTGCGCTGTACGGCATCCGCTTGGATGGCGGCAAAGGGCGCAGCGGCAATGGTGGCATCGACTTCTTCAAGCAGGGCGACAGCGGCGCTGCAGCCGATGACCTGTCGCGCGCAGGTGCTGCGGTCAAAGCACGCTTCTCCAATACCGTCATCAAATACGGCGACCAGATGCCGCAATTGCCGGTGCTGAGTTACGACAATTCCCGTCTGCTGCCAGAGAGCTACACCGGCACCCTGATCACCTCCAAAGAGATCGCCGGGCTTGAAGTGGTTGCAGGACGTTTCACTCAGGAAGCGCGCAAGAGCGCCGAAGCTCGTGACAGCGGTGATCTGAAAAGCATCAACGTCTACGGCGCCAGCTACAAATTCACCGATGAATTCAGTGCTGCGTTTTACGCCTCCGACAACGAAGACGTGCTCAAGAAACAGTACGTCAACCTGAACTACGTCTTTGCCCTGCCGCAGGATCAGTCCCTGACCTTCGACTTCAACGGCTACAAGACCAAGCTGGATAAAGACTTCACCACCAGCGACGCGCGTGACAACAAGATCTGGAGCCTGGCCGCGACCTGGGCCGTGGGCATCCACTCCTTCACCCTCGCGCACCAGCGCAGCACCGGTGACATGGGCTACGCCTACGGCGGTTATCGCAACGACGGTGGTTTTGGTGACGGCGGCAATACCATCTACCTCGCCAACTCCTACTGGTCCGACTTCAACGGCAAGGACGAGCGTTCGTGGCAAGCAGCCTATGGCGTCGACCTCTCCGGGCTGGTCCTGCCCGGCCTTAGCTACAAGGCTGCCTACGTGCGCGGTGACAACATTGACGACGGCACCGCGGGCAGCGGCGACGGCACCGAGCGCGAGATATTCAGTCAGTTGACCTACGTGGTACAGAGCGGCCCGGCCAAAGACCTCTCGATCCGCCTGCGCAACTCATTCCTGCGTGTCTCCGACGACGCACAGGCGTACAACAGCGAGGGCAATGAAACGCGTATTTTCGTGGATTACCCGATCAACGTTTTCTGATGTGAGGGCGGCGCCTGACTCAGTCCGCAACCAACTGCACGAACACCGCAAAACCACCGAGGAAGATCCAGAAAAAGCTGAACAGCCAAGGACTGCGCTTGGAGAATAGCAAGGACTTTTTCGGCCCGGTTTCGCTGGACTCCCAATCGCTGAACAGCGGCGAGTCGTCATAGGTCAGCCCGATGACCGGTTCGCTGAGCAGCAGTTGCGCCTGCTTGTGATGCCAGTGCTGGATGATGTCGCAAGCCGCCCTAATGCCTGGCCAGGCGAACAGTGTGCTGAGCAGACCCAGCAAGGCCAGCATTGCCGGCACCACCAGCGTGAACATCGCACCCCAGGCGGGGTTCATGTTTGCCATCGAGGATGCGTAAGCGATTACCAGAAAAGACTGGGCCGACAAATAGGCGTTGGTACGGTTGGACAGATTGGTGGTTTCGTAATGAATTTCGCGCCGATAAAAGTCTAGCCGTTCCTTGGGCGAGCCAAATAATTTGACCTGCTGCTCATCCACCACACTTTGGGGTGTCTGATCCGTAATGATTCTGGGCACTGGGGTTTCCGATGTGTGAAAGATGATGGGTAGACCTGCTTCGGCCTCAAGCAGTTCGACTTAAAACCCCTGCATAATGGACCGTTCATCCTGTGAACACTGCTCAACGGAAAGGGCCATCGTCATGACAATCACCCCCACGCTGCACACAGATCGCCTTCTGCTGACGCCGCTGCAACTGGCGGATGCGTCAGCCGTTCAGCAGCTTTTCCCGTTATGGGACATCGTGCGATACCTGAACAACCGCGTCCCTTGGCCTTACCCGCAAGACGGCGCGCTGCGTTACATCCAGGACGTTGCACTGCCAGCCATTGCGCGCGGCACCGAGTGGCACTGGATGATCCGCCTGCAGACCGCGCCCGACCAGATCATCGGCAGCATTACCCTCATGACCCACGCCAGCAACAACCGCGGTTTCTGGTTACACCCGGACTGGCAAGGCAACGGCTACATGAAAGAGGCTTGCTGTGCAGTCAATCGGCATTGGTTCGACACATTGGGCATGCCCCTGATGCAGGTGCCCAAAGCTGCGCCCAACGAAGCCTCACGGCGTATTTCGATCAATGAGGGCATGCGCAAGGTGAGCACGCACGAGGGTGAGTTCGTCGGCGGGCGATTTGACGTGGAGGTCTGGGAGATGACGCGGGATGAGTGGCTGGCGCGGGCGCTGTAGGCCGGCACGTTTGAACACATGGCCCCGCAGTTTCCCGAAGATCGGAGGTGTATGGACCTGTTGTTTAAAACCCTGGGCCTACGTGATATTTACCCTGTGAATGGAGCGAAACGAATGTCGCTGATCCGCAAGACCGAGCCCGACATCATCCTGACAACGGTTCAGCCCGGAGACTTTGACGCCCTGGTCGCAATGCGTATCGAAGCCATGCGCGACAGCCTGGAGCGCATTGGCCGGTTCGATCCGGTGCGCGCCCGAGAGCGTTTTCGGGAAGGCTTTTCAGCGCCAGATACCCGCTATATCGAGGTCGCCGAGAGCAGGGTCGGCTTCGTCGTCCTCAAGGCGCTCGCCGGCGGCCTGTTGCTGGATCACCTGTACATCAAGCCCGGTGCGCAAGGGCAGGGCATAGGCTCAGCGGTGCTTCGCCAAGTGTTCGCTGAAGCAGACGCAATGGCGTCAGCATTACGGGTAGGCGCGCTGAAAGAAAGCGACTCAAACCGGTTCTACATCCGCCACGGTTTTCAGCTCGTCGGGAGCGGCGAGTTCGACAATTACTACGTCCGCCCGTAACGTCTGCCAAGCCGCTGAGCAGTTGTGATCAACCCGCTGTTCCAGCCTTTTCAGCTGCACGCGCAGCAAGCATGGCTGCTTCCGTTTCTTGAGTGTGCAGCACGCCTTTGTAGGCCAGTTGATTGAAGAACATGCCATCCGACTGTTCTTTCGACGGCGTGGACG
The DNA here is from genome assembly GCF_001401155.1 of Pseudomonas tremae. GTDB lineage: Bacteria > Pseudomonadota > Gammaproteobacteria > Pseudomonadales > Pseudomonadaceae > Aquipseudomonas > Aquipseudomonas tremae. The sequence goes on along the minus strand of NZ_LJRO01000181.1, from coordinate 57,713 downwards.
TCTTGGGAATAAACAGCGCGCCCAGGTCCAGCGAATCTGCGAAGTTTTCCTTGGTCAGGTTATAGCGGCCCAGATAACTCCCGCTCCAAGGCGAGTCGGCATCGACCATATCAATGGCCGTCTGCCGATAAGTGGCCGCTGCCGCTTTCAGCCCACTTGAAGCGTTCAGCAGTGTGTTCAACTGCTTGGTGTCCGCCTCACTCAACTCACCCGAACTGTTGGTCGCTTTCAGGTTGCCGTTCGCCTCAATCGTAAAGCCAAACTTCTTGCTGGCCAGATCAGGATATACAGACGCCAGCGTCGATTTGAACGCTTCATACGAAGTCTTCAGCGCCTCAGTCGAAGTCCTGTGTTCCGCCGCCTTCTGCGGGAAATCAGGCGCCTGAGAACGGCCAACCCAAGTATCGATCGCCACCATCGGCTCAGTAGCCGGAGCTTCAGTGCTGGGGTGATAAACAACAGCAGGCGTGGTGACAGGCGTATTGGCTGCGGCGTTCTTCAGCGCTTCTTTCTGCGCGTCAGTGAGCGGCTGCGGAGTAAGCGTCACGCCAGAGTTGGGCAGGGTGACGGCTGGATAGGTGTTGTTGCCGGGGGTTAGTGAGATAACCATTTCATCGATCCATGATTGCGGGGTTGTATGGAGGGTATCGACGGAGGTGGGGGTAGCTTTAGTGGCTATCAACTGGACGACGCAATCAAGCGCAGCGTAGAGCGACAATTCCCTGAACTCACTGGCGTCTATTACTTGCAGCGCCTCGCCCAGCTCGCTGCACACACTCATGGACCAACGCCTGTGACCGCCAACGCAGTTGCGACCAAAGCAGCGTTACTGGCAGCGAAGCTCAAGCCAGTAACGCTCTGAAAGGGTCTATTGCTCTGTTTTGTTGCCCAGAGTGCGACCCCGTCCTTTACCAGCAAATAGAGCCATCGCTGGTGCAATCACGGGGTCTTTTGCCGTTGTTTCGTGCTTGTAAAGGAAGCGCCTTGGAGCTGACGGCTCGGTACTTGTCTGCTCCCTGGACGGCTGTAGAAAGCGCAGCGTGTTTTGCTTCTGTTGCAAACGCAGTGCCTTGAAGGGTGATGACTGCGAAAGTTGTCAGTGCTAGCGCTTTCAACGCTGATTTTTTTGTGACGCTGTTCATAGTATTTCCTCTGCAGGGCGGAAGGTAAGCATTCAGTACGACTATGTTGCGTGTGGTGAATGGCGACTCATATGTCGCATGAATAACCCTACGGAGGTTTTGATAGTAAGGCCATTAGATGAAAAGAGTTTCACTTAGGCAGCTTATTAATAGGCTGCCACCTTTAGTCGCTTGCAGGTAGTTATGCAATGTCTGATCGGTGTGGTGGTTACTTTGGCCGGGCGGCGTACGGGTGGCGAAACTCAAGCCAGTAACGCTCTGATAGAGCCTATTACTGTGTCTTGTTGACCAGAGTGCGACCCCGTCCTTTCCCTAGGACTTTTGACACGACGTTGCGAAGGCCGTTATCCACTACTCCGAGCAACTGACGTCCTGTTTCCCCTGGGCGACCGCTGAAAGATGTCGCATGGAAGTAAAATTAGCTTTGCGGGTCTGGAACCGACTTGCTCCCTAGAGCCACTCAACCGCTGTCATAAATACTGCACTGAAGAGGGTATATACAAGTGGGAAATTGCGTCGGTGGAGCTACGAGTGCACGTCAGGTGTACTCACCAGACCGGGTTAGCAACAGCTCGGATGACCCCAATCACTTGACAGCCAGCCAACTGCTGAATGTCAGGCAGCAGCTGGCGGAATCTGCTGGTCTACCTAGAGAGCATCTTAACTTCGTTACTCATCAGGCAACTCCACGCCTGAGAAGCAGCTACAACAATCTTTACAGGCGTACGAGTATTGCACTTGACGTGGCGGATATTCAGCATAGATATATGACAGGGGCGTCGCAAGTCCATCCAGGATCGCAAGCACATCAAGACGCTGCCCTGATGCGTAGCTATATATCTGAATGGGATCAAATGCGAGCAGCTGTGCAGCAGGAAATGGGCACTCATGTAGACACTGCTCAGCGTTACATTCACACTATAAACCCAGACGGGCCTGATCATTTGTCCACCCTGACTCCTAGCCCTTACAGGAATCGGTAATAACCTCAGGCAGTGTGCGACTTCAGTATGGCTTGCCAAATAAACCCTACATCCAAACGATCCTCCCGCACGGCCTGACAGTACCGAAGGTGCCCAAGGGCGACCAGGTGTGGCAGCACAGTGACGCGGTGCAGCAGCGCGTCGACGCGGACGGTAACTGGCTTCGCAAGACCGATGGCAAGATCCAGAACCAGGCGATCGAGCGCGAAGTCGACGCCATGACGAACACCGAAAGCTTCCAGAGCCATACCAGGACGGTGGACGACCATTCGATCGAGTCAGTGGATGGCGTGAAGAAGATCGAGGCGCTAGGCGCGCTCAAGCTGCTGTCGGGTGGATCTGCGAGCTTTGCGGCAGTGGATGACTTGCACCAAGCCACCGGGCGTGACCTGAACCTAGTGGTCGGCCAGAAGCACCACGCCACGGTGGGTGGCGACATGCACGAACGGATTCAGGGTCTGCGTGAGAGCATCGCCGGTAAAAACCAGCGTTTGCAGGCTCCGAAAAACTGGGTTGGATCGGGCAGCGTGAAGATCTTTTAGGTGGTTTGTGAACTGATTGATTTGGTTCAGGATATGAACGCCCAACTTGCTGCGCATACTCATGGACCCTGCCCCGTGTCTAGTAATGCAGTAGCATTCAAAACTGACGCAGCTAGCGCAGCGAAGTTGGGCACACGCTTGAAATCAATTACACTCTAAGTAGGCTTTAGGGAATTAAATGATACGGAGGAGGCGGTATTTTTTGCCTAATATCCTGCGTAGAGTGGATATGCAAATAACTCTCCGCTCCTTGCTGCTTCAAGCCAGTGGAACGACTCAATGCCATACCTCTCAAGTATATATTCCGCCGCCACTTGATGGCCTAGTGCATAAAGCGAAATAAGAATACTCGTCATTGCATTTGTTTTATCAAATATGTGCGTTAAGCTGTTTCTTATCTCATCATTTGACGAACGAAAAAGATGGGAGGCTTCCGCTAGCTCGGATCTGTAAACCGTGTCGTAATATTCTACGTACAGCCTGTTGTTTGAAAAGTAAAAAAGAGCGTGTAGTCCCGCCAATACTTCAGGAGTCAAGATACCTTCAAGCTCTTCCCAAAACAACTTTCTGGCATCGCCCCGCGAAATAAGTTCCGCAAGCATTGACTTCCTGTTTGCAAAGTAGTCTAGCCCAAGGTCCGATGTGTCCTCTTCTGGGAGCTGAGGGTTCTGTTTGATCCAGTGATCAAAGAATATTAACAGTTGCTCTAGGCGAATACCCTTGAGCGGAAGCGGGTCCCCGATTTTTGATGCGAGGACGTAGTGATCTTTGATTTTATTTATCGCGCGACCTAGCTCATTACTTCCCACTTCATACTTTTCCATTAGCTGTCTCTTCACTCCAGCGAATCCGGGATCAGCCCACGATGACATTGGGGGAAGCTCATTCGCCAGCCTATATAGCATTGGCCTAGAAAATTTACGCGTGAATGTACCTTCGGCGTATTCGTCCCTAAGCCATATGCTTAAATCGTGAAGGATGTCTAAGTGCTTCTCTAATTGCCCAAATTTCTCTTTAAGTACGACAAAGTTTATTGACGAAACGTCTGTCAGATGTTTCTGGCTTTCATTGCTGTAAGCATAGCGAAACGTTTGGCCAGTAGGATCTATTTCGGCAATGTCAGATATTGTAGGGTTGATTGAGCTATTTATTAAGGTGTAGCGGTTGTCGAGTTCCTCAGATTGTTTTCGGAAGAAATTCCATATGTTGCCTATGTCGTGTGATCCAACTAAGTCAAAAGATAAGTTACGGCCTTTGTAAGACGCTGTTTTGATTAGTTCGTCAATGGCTCCTTTCAGTCTTAGTTCAACAGAATGCCGCATGTTGAAACATACAGGATATACCAAGTAGTCTACCGATAACCCCAAGCCTTCTCCCTCTAGGACCTTATCAATTAGAACGTTAGCTGCTGTTGAAAAACCTATGGAATACTCAACGTAGCTCGGGCTTCCGTTATTTCCCACACACGCATTCGCCCAAAAAGGGTCGTCGCAGCGGAATGTCGAATTTTTTTTTGCTCTCATTACGGACCTCATCTGTCCATGTTCGGCGGTGCATAAGGTCACGCGGTCGTGTTGACCGACCAAATTTCCGACCCCGATTTTTCAGCGACATTACGTTCCTTTTGGAAGGCGCAAAGCAGGCTATCTAGCTGGTAAGTCGTCAGGCAGCCCTTGACTTCAGGCTCTACTCCTAGTCTCGCTTCTTTCCCATTAAATCTGCCATAGGGTTATCGAAGTCAATTTAAAGCATCTCAGTGATCTACTGATGAAAGCCGGCCGTTTCTAACCGGAGTAAAAATTCCTTCGCGGGTTGCGTAGCCATGAGCAACGCTAGCACCGTGTTGGAAGCCAATAAGCGCTTCACTTCGGTTCTGAACTGCTCAGGCATAACGATGCTCTTTAGGTCCAAAAGACGTTTAGGTATTAGGCCGACCTCATTCTTTAGTCAAGAGCGCAAAGCATATCGCACGTCTAAATTGGCGCGCTCCAAAAAAAACTTAGCGAAAAATCGCTTATCCCCCTCCCGCCGACGGGCTCCACGTCTGTTTTTTGTGCAAACCCAGATGCGATGAAAGCAATACTCCAGCCCAAGCCAGCCGTGGGGTTGCGTAGGGGAGGTGCAATTGCACAACGTGCAAGCTTGTGCAGAAAAATGTCAGCGCCTTGCACAGCGAGCGACATAGCGGTGCAGGTAGGGGCAAACCTCGGAGGCCCGGCCTGCTTGGGTGAAAAATTAGAAAACCGAGGAAGGGGGGAGTTTTCCAAATCGACACCGGTTTCAAAGCTGCGCACCAAGGCAGCGGCGGTCAGATCATATCCAACCTCTACAACTCAAGCAGGCCATGCGCTGTAGCCGCATTCAGGATCCTTTTGGCATTGCACACGATTGCACGCGCTGGTGACGATCTCCAGGCTTTCATCCCTTGCAGTCGGGTTTTCCAAAAAGGGTGTTTAGATGAGGTTGCATCTCAGGTATGGGAGGGCGTTTTCAAAAAGAGCGATATTAGCTATATGACCCGTGAACCCAGGCTGGAGGCCACGGTTTTACTGGCCTCTGCGTATTACATCGGAAGGTAATATGAAGCGATATGGAAGGTAATATTTTCCTGAAACCCCCGTATTCATTGGGTTTTAGGAAATGAAAATATAGCTTTAGTAAAGGTAATAATATCGCCTTTGTATCGCTTCAATATTACCTTTGCCTGAAAACGCTGCAAGCCACGACCTACAAGGGCTGCAGCCATTTTTCCCGAGCCATATTACTAATATTACATTTTTTCTGAGCCCCCTCGAATTTTGAGAGAGGCACCCCGTACCGAGCGGTTGGCCAGGGTCTCGCTCTACTGCTCATGAGCGTCTGTAGCTGCGGTTGGAGCTCGACGTGGGCGCACGTAAGGCTGGCTCGCTTGCTAGCTTTGTTACGTGGCGCATTACGTATTGCGGACAAACAAAAGGCCTGCATCGCTGCAAGCCCTTGATTTATATGGTGCCGGCACCAGGAGTCGAACCCGGGACCTACTGATTACAAGTCAGTTGCTCTACCAACTGAGCTATACCGGCGTAATGGGCTGCGAGTATATAGCTTCTGATGCGCTTGTAAACCCTAGCTGTCTGATTCAGTTGAAAAAAATCGACCATTGGTGCTTTGAGTGGGACTTGGGCGCAGCGCAACGCAGGACGTTTCCTTTGGTTTATGGGGATTGGTCTGTTTGGTGCGTGTGAGCGCTGTGGTATTGGGCGCGATTTTGTCGCTCTTTATTGAGGACTTCGGCGCTGACGGGTGGGGGATTTTTAACCTGGCTGGGCAGACCGATGCGTGCGGCGCTGATGGCTATCTGGCGCATCAACAGATCATGATCAGGATTGCCCGTTTTCAGGCTGTTGCGCGGGATGGGGGCTTTGCATAGGCTTGTTCTCAACGGCACGGGCTACTGAGTCAGTAGCGTAGGTCGTTGGCTTTTCAGCCAGCAGATAAAGGATTATCTGATGAGTGATGCGATGGATCGTAACCAGGCTTGGGGTGTTGTTTGCCGCACGCGGGTCATTCGCTGAAGGGCTGTTGAAGGATATTTGTATCGGTGTCTGGCCCTGTCGGGCTGTGCGCAAGGTGGGGCTGAGGATGGGGGTCTGAATCGCATGAATGTGCGTCTGGATGCTCGCGAAGGCTCCATCAATGTCAGGGGAATGCCCGGGTCCTGTGGATCCGGGCATTTTCTGTGTGGTGCTTTCTTTTGTGGGGCGCGGGTGTGGCATTTTTGCTGGAGTTTGGGTTTTTGTGGCCGATACAGTTGTATCAAAAATGGCAGTCGGCCATGGACAGCAAGTGCAATGCAGAGAACGCCCACGCATTACGAGCTGCTGAGTGTTGCTCGCGATGCCTCTCCTGAGCAGATCAAGAAGGCTTATCGCAAGCTGGCGCAGAAGCTGCACCCGGACAGGAATTCCGATCCCTATGCCTCGGACATGATGGGCGTCGTCAATGCGTCCCATGATGTGCTATCGGATGCGGGCAAGCGTGCGGCGTATGACGCGCAGCTGGCTGCCGATGAGTACAAGGCTCGTGCTGACGCTGCTCGTCGCAGGCAGGCGCAGGCAGTCAAAGGGCAGACGGTGCATGTTTATGGTTCGGCGGCTGCGCATGGCTCTGTTGCGCCTCAGCGCACGGTTCAGCCTGGGGCGGCTGGCAAGGCTGCTCCTTCTTCTTCTAAATCCCCCCCTAGTGGCAAGCGTCGCCGTCATGTGGTGCGTTGGGCCTTGCTGTTCGTGGTGTTTTGCGCAGGTGGGGCGTGGATGGGGTATGACCCTGATGCGGGCAAGTCATTTGCGCCGCCTGAGCCTGTGCCGGTTGCGCAGACGTGGGTCAAGCCTTTGCCTGCTGTTGCCGTTGAGCCATCTGTGGCCAGCCCGGTAAAGACGGTTGATCCTGCGGCCTCCGAATGTGAGTTACCTCGGCTGGATCCGTTGGGCGAGCCTTGGCCGGACAAACCGGGGTATCTGAAGGGTATGCCGTTGCTCAAGGACAACGGCTGGTCGCAGATCACTGTGGATAACTCGGCCGGGGAGTCGGCGGTGTATGCCAAGGTCACGGATGCGGTGGGGCGCAGGGCGTTTCGGCATGCGTATGTGCCTGCCGGGGCGGTGTTCAGTTTCGCCAAGATGGACCCTGGGCTGTACCTGCTCAAGTACCGGATGCTGAATACGGGCTGCGCGTTTGCGTCGGGGCGTATTTTGCTGGAGGAAACGCCGATGGGCAGCCAGATCAAGTCCAGTGCCTACAAGCTGACGTTGCGCAAGTTGCAGAACCGCAGTGTGCCGTTTACGCGTTTGAAGGATGATCAGTTTTAAAGGGCATTGCCCGTTCGGTGTTTGATGGACGGGGGGTGGTGTGTCTATTTACCTTACTGTCGGTTCCCGACAGATCGTGGACAAGTCCACTCCTGTTGCCTTCAGCCAGGATGCCGGGCGTTGTGTGCTGATGTCATCCGCTCAGTCTTCGTGAAGAAATTCGCTCCCACAGCGTTTTGCGCACGTGGTCTGAGATCATCTTTTGCAATGCTTCAGGCGGGTTTTTGCAGGTTTGGTCTCTTTCTTTTGAAGGACATTTCCGAGAGAATCCCCGACCGCTTGCGCCTCTCGATCTGTGCTTCTACTCTCCGTCCGTCGCTGCACATCAGCGATCGGGTTTAGTCGCCCGGATTTGAGTTAAGGCGTATCGCGTCGCTGTCACGTACAGGTTTTCTTCCTGCACTCTATGGCGGCTGTGCGTAAGGGCACCTTCGGGTGCGCCGGTCTTAGCTCCCGGTCGACTAACCTTCGTACAGCTGCCACCTCAATCGTTTAGTCGCGACCAAGTGGCAGTTTCCATTGAGGAGAGAGCTAAGCATGGTCAAAGTAACCCCCGATCCGCCCAACAGGCCGCTCAGTAATGCGCCTGTCATGGATAAAGCTGTCGTCAAGCGTGCCATGTCATGTTACCTGCCGACTTCCCGGCCAGCCAAAGAACCGCACGACGGCAAATTTGACTTTATAAGCCTGGAAGCGACATTGATTCATGCACTGGACTTTCTCCGATGTGCGTCGGCCACTGCTCACGAACTTGGCGATGAAATGGAAGGCTCGCAGCGGATCTGGCGTTCGCCTCCGTGCACATGATGGAAATGGCCAAAGTCATGATCGAGCGTTCGCTGGAGTGCGTGGAAGAGGCCTGACACATCCCGTCAAAATGATCGTGTGCAGGCTGCAACCTGTACACGATTCAGCCCTGCTACAAGCCTGTGCCAGAGCCTTTACCAAATCTTTATGCACAATTGGCCTATAAAGATTTGCGTGCGTGGCCAGATATGTGCAAGAGCATTGAAAGTGCCGCAAAGCACTGTTTTTGCGGGCATTGAGAAGGATGGCGAGAAAAAATCAGGGGCTTGATTAACTGGCGCGCCAAGCTTTAACGCACTCATCCACATTTTCATCAACAGACTTATCCACAGGTTACTCGCGTGTTTTGCCTTACGATTTTCTTGCCAGAATCAGCAGGTTGCGAGGGGTAAGCTGGCTGTCACAGAAAGCGCCAACGCTGACGCTATAACCCTGTTCTTGCACATACATAGCCCTGTCCAGCACCAACCAGACTTCCAGTGGACGCCGAAACAGGTTTCGCAGCAGCTCCAGGTTGCGCACTTCGGCCAGTCTTTTCCAGCCAGCAGCTTCCAGGCAGGCCCAGTCCTGCTTGCCTGGGGCCGGCACATGCTTGAGCCTGGCCAAATGAACGCAATAATCAGCGTAAGACTCGTCCAGCCATGATGCAGGCAGCGACGGCGTATGCAGGTACTCATCAACGCCACGCAAGCTGCGCTGCAGCAGGTCGAAGCCCAGGCGACGGGCCATCGATGTATCACGCTGGCGGCGCACGCGAGCGCCTGCCGTGACGGTTTCACTCAAGGGCAGGCCCAGTTCGTCTCGCGACAGTTTCAGCCCTGACGCCTTGCCCTCGCTGGACAGCGGCTGATAGTGCTCCTGCTGGGTGCGGTTGTAACAGCACGGCGCGATTGCGATATGCCGGCAACCGGTCTGGCTGGCCAGCTCCATCAATTGAATGTGCAGGTCACCGCAGGCGTGCAACGCGACTGGCGTGTGATGCGGTTGCAGGCAGCGCCAAGCGTCATCGGCCATCACATCCTGCAACACATGACGCGCCTCGATGCCTTGTCGGGCGCTGAGGGCAAGGCCCGCCTTGATCAGCGCCGGGTCTTGCTCCAGGCAGGTCAGGCTCTGGCCGTGCCCAGTCAGGCGCCGGCCCAGATGGCCTTTGCCTGCGCACCAGTCCAGCCAATGGGTCGCGCTGTCGCGCATGTCGAGATGGCTGGCGAAGGCTTCGATCTGCTGCCATTTGCGCCCCGGCACATCGACGCTCATGCGCGCATCGACCGGCGCCAGCGGGTAAACCGGTAGTTCGGCGACGTGGCTAAGCGCAACAGCTTCGCCAGCCAGTTGCGAGAACGGGAAGGGCGCGTCGAGCTGCTCCGGGTGATTATGTGCGGCGTCGGCCTGTTCCAGTGTGCGTTGCCGCAGCCACTGCGCCAGCTCGGGGTATTTGCTTTCCCACGGCAGGCGCAGGTGGGTGAACGGCTTGGGTCGCCACAGGGCCTGATGAGCGAACAGGAAGCTGTCCAGCGCACCGAAGTGGCTGCCGAGGTGTTCATCCTGCAAGCTTGGGGTTGCTGGCATATCGATAGTTTCGCGTGACAAGGTGCTGGTTGGGTCAACGCCAGCACCTTTCATATCAGCGTCCCTGGGTTGCGTCTACGCGCAATAGCTTTTCCAGCAGGCGAAAGCCTTGCACCAGCACGAAGGTCATGACGAGGTAGAACATCCCGGCGGCGAAGAAAATCTCCACCGGCATGTAGGTGCGGGCGATGATGGTGCGCGCCATACCGGTCAGTTCCAGCAGCGTAACGGTGCTGGCCAGGGCGCTGGCCTTGAGCATCAGGATCACTTCGTTGCTGTAGGCGGGCAGGCCTATGCGGGTGGCGCGGGGCAGGACGATATAGAACAGCGCCTTCCATTTCGACATGCCCAGCGCTCGCGCGGCTTCGACTTCACCTACCGGCACGGCCTGAATGGCACCGCGCAGGATTTCCGCGATGTAGGCGGCGGTGTGCAGGGTCATGGTGATCACGGCACACCAGAACGGGTCGCGCAGGTAAGGCCACAGCGGCCCCTGACGTACCACATCGAACTGTGCAAGGCCGTAATAGACCAGAAACAGCTGCACCAGCAGCGGGGTACCGCGGAAGAAAAAGATATAGGCGTAGGGCAGGGCGCGCACCGACCAGAGCCGGGACGCGCGGGCGATGCCCAGCGGGATGGCGAGAACAAGCCCGGCAATGACAGCAATGGCCACGAGCTCCAGGGTCAGGGTCGCGCCCTGCGCCAGCCGTGGCAGCCACTTGATGATGACTTCCCAGTTCATGTCGCACTCCTAAGAAAGCCGCGCCCGGCGCGTTTTTCAAGGAAGTACATACCGATCATGGCCAGTACGGTCAGGCACAGGTACATGACGGCGGCAACCATATAGAACGTGAATGCCTCTCTGGTAAAGCCGACGGCGATCTGTGCGTGACGCATGATTTCCTCAAGGCCGATCACCGAAACCAGCGCGGTGTCCTTCATCAGGATCATGAACAGGTTGCCGAGACCGGGCAGCGCAATGCGCCACATTTGCGGCAGGACCAGTTTGAACAGGATGCGCGAGCGTGACATGCCCAGCGCCAGTCCGGCTTCACGGTGGCCTTTGGGTATCGCCAGAATCGCGCCGCGAAACACTTCGGTCGCGTAGGCGCCAAAGCATATGCCAAGGGCAATTACCCCGGCAGCGAAAGCGTTCAGGGCCAGGTCCGGTATGCCGAACAATTCGCCCAAGGCGCGCATGCCGTTGACGGTGCCGAAGTAAATCAGCAACACCCAGAGCAGTTCTGGAACGCCGCGTACTAGCGTGGAATAAGTACCGCCCAGCCATCGCAGCGGCGCGGAGGGCGAAGTTTTGGCCAGGGCGCCGAGCAGCCCGAGTATCAGGCCCAGGCACAGGGCTGCGAGTGCAAGCTGGACAGTCAGCAGCGCGCCAGCCGCAAGGGCCGGGCCGAATCCGTGGAGATCAATGTTCATGGGCAGGCTTTATCGGGACCGGTCGCCGCGCTTCGGCTTGAAGCGGCGGCGACGCTGTCAGGTGAATCAGAGAATGCTGAAAGGGAAATACTTGTCGTTGATCTTTTTATAGGTGCCGTCAGCGATGATTTCTTTCAGGGCAACATTCAGACGCTCGCGCAACTCATCATTGCCCTTGCGCACGGCGATGCCGATTTTGTCGTTTTCCACAACAGGCTCGCCCTTGAACTCGAAGTTCTGACCGGCCTCGCTTTTCAGCCACTCGTAGCTGGCGTACTTGTCGGCCAGCATGGCGTCCATACGACCAGCCACCAGGTCAAAGAACGCGTTTTCCTGAGTGTCGTAAAGTTTGGCGTCCATGATGCCGAGCGTGTCTTCCAGCCAGGTGCTGGCCAGTGTCGAGCGCTGTGCGCCCACTGATTTGCCGGTCAGGCTTTCCTTGGCTTTTTCAATGGACGAAACATCAATGGATGACGTCTTGGGGGCCACGAACTGCAGCTTGTTGGAGTAGTACGGGGTGGTGAAATCAACCATTTTCTCGCGCTCTTTGGTGATCGACAGCGACGAGATCAGGAAGTCGAACTTTTGGGCATTGAGGGCCGGAATGATGCCGTCCCAATCCGACGTCACGACCTCGCACTCGACCTTCATCTTGGCGCACAGGGCGTCACCGATCTCGCGATCAAAGCCGACAACTTGTCCGCTGGCGTCCTTGTTGTTGAAGGGCGGGTAAGCGCCTTCGATGCCCATTTTCATTTTTTCGGCGAGTACACTGCCGCTGAAGGCAAGAGTGGCTGCCGCGATCATCAAGATCTTTTTATACATCTGCATGGGGTGTTGCTCCGTTAGCAGTGACTCGACATGAATTGTTTGCACCGTGCCGACAGCGGGTTTTCGAACACTTGCTGTGGTGTGCCCTGTTCTTCGACCATTCCCTGATGCAAAAACACCACTTCACTTGATACCTGACGCGCAAAATTCATTTCATGGGTCACCAGCAGCATGGTCCGGCCTTCTTCAGCCAGTGCGCGAATGACGTTGAGCACTTCCTGAACCATCTCTGGATCGAGTGCCGAGGTCGGTTCATCGAACAGGATAACCTTTGGCTGCATGGCCAGTGTGCGTGCAATGGCAGCCCGTTGCTGCTGGCCCCCGGAGAGTTGAGCGGGGTAGACGTGACGCTTGTCGGCGATCCCGACCTTGGCCAGCAGCGCTTCTGCCACCTCGATGGCTTCGGCCTTGCTCTGACCGAGGACGCGACGCGGGGCTTCGATGATGTTATCGAGCACGCTCATGTGCGGCCACAGGTTGAAGTTCTGAAACACAAAACCGATCTGGCTGCGCAGGCGGTTGATCTGCCGGTTATCGGCAGCAACCAGTTGGCCATTGCGCGCTGGCTTGAGTTTCAGCTCTTCGCCCGCCACCAGAATCTGGCCCTGATGGGGGTTTTCCAGCAGATTGATGCAGCGCAGCAACGTGGACTTGCCGGAGCCGGAAGAGCCGAGGATCGAAATGACGTCGCCATCGCGTGCCGTCAGCGAGATGCCTTTAAGCACCTCAAGCTGATCGTAGCGCTTGTGCAGGTTGCGTATTTCCAGGGCGGGCGTGGCCTCGGCCATGTGGGGACCTCATTGAAGTGTGCGCTCTTGCTGCGCGCGAACGCCAAGCTAGCACAGCGGTTGAAGCGCAACCATCGGCATGTCATTGCCTTGGTGAAGGCGTTCGCCGGGGTGTCGCGTCGCAGCAGCAGACTGTCGAAAAGCGGCATGCACGATGCCGGGTTCAGGCGGTCGTGCGCGAAAAAGGCGCGATGTTGCCAGCTTTGGCCGGGGGTTGGAAGCAGCTTTTGCTTAGCGGCAACGCGCATGCTGCACCATATGCGAGCCGTCGGTAGCGGGTGGCGCACTTTTGGTGCGCATATGTAGACGAATCTGAGGCAATCGGTAACAAATCCTACACACGGCGTATATAAGTCGTCTTCGGTTTCACTTGGCGGTTCACGCCACAGGCCGCATATTCTGTGAGCGACGTCGTTTTCGAAATATTTTGGCGCAATTCTTGCGTCAAATATAAAGAACGGCACCGTAGGTTTCTCTTTACGTAACGCTTCGGTGTGTCTCGCTCGTCTTGCACAGGTGGTTTTATGAGCAATACCGCTAACTCTTCCGAGCTCGAACAAGGGCTGAAACCTCGACACATCACGATGCTGTCGATCGCTGGCGTGATAGGCGCCGGTTTGTTCGTAGGCTCCGGCCACGCGATTGCAGAAGCCGGGCCTGCCGTGCTGCTGGCGTATGCCGCGGCGGGTACGCTGGTGGTATTGGTGATGCGCATGCTGGCCGAAATGGCCGTGGCCTCGCCGGACACCGGTTCGTTCTCGACCTATGCCGACCGTGCCATCGGGCATTGGGCCGGTTTTACCATCGGCTGGTTGTACTGGTGGTTCTGGGTGCTGGTGATCCCGCTGGAGGCCAACGCTGCTGCAACTATTCTGCATGCGTGGTTCCCGAACATCGCTATCTGGATGTTTACGCTGGTCATTACCCTGCTGCTGACCGCAACCAACCTGTTCAGTGTGAAAAACTACGGTGAATTCGAGTTCTGGTTCGCGCTGATCAAGGTCGTGGCGATCATCGCGTTTGTAGTGCTGGGTGTGGCGGCGATCTTCGGCCTGTTGCCAACCAGCAACGTCAGTGGCGTCAGCCATCTGTTCGACACCGGTGGCTTCCTGCCCAACGGTATGGGCGCGGTACTGGCGGCGATGCTGACCACCATGTTCTCGTTCATGGGCACCGAGATCGTGACCATCGCAGCGGCTGAGTCCAAAAACCCGGGCAAGCAGATCACCAAGGCCACCAACTCGGTGATCTGGCGGATCTTCCTGTTCTATCTGGTTTCGATCTTCATCGTTGTTTCGCTGGTGCCGTGGAACGATCCGCGTCTGGCTGAGGTGGGTTCGTACCAGACCGTACTTGATGCAATGGGTATTCCGAATGCCAAGCTGATTGTCGATCTGGTAGTACTGGTGGCAGTAACCAGTTGCCTGAACTCGGCGCTGTATACCGCCTCGCGCATGCTGTTTTCGTTGGGCAAACGCGGCGATGCTCCGGCATTGTCAAAGCGCACCAGCAAGGGCGGCACGCCACACTGGGCGGTGATCATGTCGACGGCGGCGGCGTTCCTGACCGTATTCGCCAACTACATCGCACCGGCTGCCGTGTTCGATTTCCTGCTCGCCAGCTCCGGCGCCATCGCGCTGCTGGTGTACCTGGTGATCGCCGTCTCGCAACTGCGGATGCGTCAGAAGCGTATTGCGGCGGGTGAGGCCATCGACTTCAAGATGTGGCTGTTCCCGTGGCTGACCTGGTTGGTGATTGCGTTCATTGTTGCAGTGCTGACGATCATGCTGATCCAGGAAGAACACCGCATCGAAATCATCGCCACCGGTGTGCTTAGCCTGCTGGTGATCGGTGCCGGCCTGCTCGTCTCGCGCCGTCGCAAGGACGGACGTGTGGGCGCCGCTGCGCTGGGCTGATCAGGCGCTTTGCGAGCTGATTGTCGTGCTGACGCCATGCGTCGGCACGATCTCGATCAGCGTGCAGCTTTGGTATCTCTCTTCATCAGCAGGTCCGACGCCAGGGTGTAGTCCTTCTGGAAGGCCGGGCTTTCGATCCATTCGATTGCGGTGTCCTCGTCTTCATCGTGGTACATGGCGCGGTACACAATCAGCAAGCCCATCATGAAGTCCGTGGCCGGGTCTTCTTCCTCTTCGGAGACGACCAGTGCCAGCACCGGATACTGCAGGAAGACCACGCACAGCGCGAGTTGGCTGATGTCTTCGGCGGCTTTCATCGCCAGAAACAGGTCGTCATAGTCGGCCGGGTCGAAACCATTCTCGACGATGTCGCTGAAGTCGAAGGTATTGAGGTCGAGTTCAACGTCATCGAACGGCTGATTGACCAAGGCAGAAGCAAATACCGGGTGGACGAGGCTGGTTGTGCCCTTGCCCGAACGGTTCTGCTTGGCCTTGATCTTTGCGCGCTTGGCGCGTTTTTGCTGTTTGTCTGGCGAGGCCATGAACGTTCCTTTGGCTGGCTGTTAAGTGCAATGGCCGCTATTGAAGCGCAGACCGGCCCGATAACCAAGCTGCTGGCCAAACACAGTGCAGCCGCGAGGCAATAAAAAACCCGCCGAGCGCGGGTTTCTTATGGCTGGCGATTAACGATGCGTCATCGTTTGCCCGGCTTGGCGAACGCTTCAGCCTCGTCCATGCGATTGGCGAACATGTTCACGGCTTCGACCGCATCGCTCGCGCCGTCACGGATCTGCACGATGACCTGTCCGGCCTGGTCGGCCAGTGTCACACCTCGAATGGCACCTTCCTGAGTAGCGTCCATGCTCGCCACGGCGTCGCGCGTTTCGGCGAGGATCTTGCCGATCATTTCAGCGATCTCTGCGGTGGAGCCGCTGGTGCGGCCTGCCAGTTGCCTGACTTCGTCGGCGACTACGGCAAAGCCGCGACCCTGATCGCCGGCACGTGCTGCTTCGATTGCTGCGTTGAGCGCCAGCAGGTTGGTCTGATCGGCAATGCCCCGAATGGTGTTGACGATGGCGGTGATCTGCTCGGAGCGTTCCCCCAACTGGCTCACCAGCTTGGCCGACGCGCCGATGTTTTCAGCGATCTGGCGCATTTCCCGGGCGGTTTCCTGAATGACCAGAGTTCCCTGTTCAGCCACTTTCTCGGTTTCTGCCGAGATATGGTAAGCGCGCGAAGCACCGTGGGCGTCGGCTTCCTGCTTTTCGACCCGGTGCGTGATGTCACTGGCAAACTTGACGATCTTGTAGAGCTTGCCGTCTACATCGAAAACCGGGTTATAAGTTGCTTCAAGCCAGACGACCCGGCCATGTTTTCCGAGGCGCTTGAACTGGTCGCCGATGAACTCGCCGTGGTTCAACTTGCGCCAGAACTCGGAGTACTCGGGGCTGTTGGCCAATGTCGGCTCACAGAACGACCTGTGGTGCTTGCCTTTGATTTCCGCCAGCGCATAACCCATGACGTTAAGGAAGTTGCTGTTGGCAGTGATGACGTTGCCATTGGGCTCGAATTCGCAGATGGCCATGGCCCGGTCTACCGCTGCGAGCTTGCTGTTGGTTTCGTTCTCGAGCATTACGCGCTCTGTCACGTCCAGAGCGTACTTGACCACTTTGAACACATTGCCTTGCGCATCGACAACCGGGTTGTAGCTGGCTTCAAGCCAGACACTGTGGCCGTTCTTGTTGAGGCGTTTGAATGTCCCGGAGATAAACTTGCCGGCCTTCAAAGACGTCCATAGGTCAGTGTATTCGCGGCTGCGGAGCAGTGTCGGGTCGCAGAAGTCACGGTGTGTCTTGGTTATCAGCTCTTCAGCCCGATAGCCCATCGTCGCCAGAAATTTATCGTTGGCACGCAGCACCTTGCCGTCGAGGCCAAGCTCGACCACCGCCATTGATTTTTCCAGCGCGTTTGTCAGTCCTTTGAGTCCATCTACCTCGGCCTTCATGGCTGTCAGTTCAGCTTTGTTCTTGTTCCCGAACATAACCTGCCCCTTGGTGTATTTGTGGACTTGCGTGAAAGGGTATCGACACAAAAGGTTGCGACATTAATCAGCCAGGGCGAGTCTTCAGGGGAAATATGGTGAGAAATTTTGGCGTCAAAAAAGACAGATGCGTTCGAGCGGTGAACGCTTCGCTTTACGAGGGATGGAAGGCCTCTGCCGAATGGCCATGCAGGCCTGCAATTGCCAAACGCCAGGCAAAGAAAAGCCCGCGATGGGGGAGCGGGCTTAAGGATTCACACTTGGGAGCAGCTCTACAATGACCTGTCGCCTGTGAAAAGTTTGTGAAGAGTTTTCACTGTTTTCACTTTTTTTCCGGCTGAATGGTGTTGGTCACTTCAGAGGTCGGCACGAAGGTCTTCGACTCTTCGGCGGCAGCTTCCTTGGACGCAGCTTTGTCCTTGGCAGCTTCGGTATTCTCTTTGGCAGCCTCGTTCACCTTGTCCTGAGCAGATTCCATCTTCTCCTGGGATTTTTCCTGATGGGCCTGAGCGTCTTGTGCTTTCTGCTCGGACTTGCTGTCGCAGGCAGCCAGACTCAGAGTGGCGGCGATGATGAGGGCAGAGGCAGTTAACTTGAGCACGTCGTGTTCCTTGTGAAAGCAAATGTATGGCTTCGAGGGCGGACGGGGAAAATTAGTTCAATGGGATGGAAGTGCTCACAGCTCTGGATGGCGCGTCTCGGTGCCGAATTTAGTCTCGATCAGAGGCCTAATGGCTGTTCGGAAAGCATGTGGATTCAAACGATGATGGTGTGAGGGTAGGCGTGCATGGCGCTCTCATGCGTGACCAGAGTAATACCCTCTGCAAGTGCCTGAGCAACCATAATTCGGTCAAATGGATCGCGATGATGGTTTGGCAGGCTGGCAACGGCCAGCCCGTGAGTAGAGGTGATGGGTAGCTCCAGATAACCTGCGTCTATAAGTTCTTTGCGCAGCAGCGCGGGGTTCACGCCTGTGCGCTCTGCACCTTTTATCGTCAGTTCCCATATGCTCGCTGCACTGAAATACAAGGTGTTGGCCTCATCGTCAATAAGTTGGGCGGCCGCCGCAGAGAGCTTGGTATCGCCGGTTGCAGCCCATATTAGAATGTGCGTATCGAGCAGCAGCTTCATTCCTTGCCCTTAAAAAGCTCTGTAATTTCTGCGTCCATGGCATCCGAGGCTTCTGCGTCAAACGTCACGTGGCTTAACATTCCTCTGCGCTTGGGTGCAGAGATGGGCACCAGCTTGGCAACCGGTATGCCTGCTTTGGCGATAATAATGGTTTCGCCACTCGCTGCTGCGTCGACCAGCTGCGAGAAGTGGGTTTTGGCTGCATGGATGTTATGGGTTTGCATGGTATAGCCTCCCGTTACGTAGGGGCTTATCTTGGTCCAGTAGGTGGACTAAGTGAAGAGCGTTACATCCGAAGGTTAGGCAATGCTTTATCGATTGGGGGCAGTCGCGTCAAAGAAGATTGCAGGGCTTAGCCCCAGACAGCAAAAAGCCCGCACGAGGCGGGCTTTTTGTGTGCTTTCAGGTGTGCTTGGCATCACCCGAAAACGGAAGGTGGTGCCCAGAGACGGAATCGAACCGCCGACACGGGGATTTTCAATCCCCTGCTCTACCGACTGAGCTATCTGGGCAACGGGGCGCATTAGACGTGTTTTTCAGGAGGTCGTCAAGCGTGTTTTTTAAAAAATTTGAATTATTACCGACGCTTACGACCTTCACTGGGTGAAACGCTTTATTTTTCGGGGGGTACGTAGCCTTCGGCCTGAGCGTATTCTTCGCCCGAGAGAAACTTGTCCATCTCGGTCTGGAGGAATTTGCGGTCTTCGGCGTTCATCATGTTCAGACGACGTTCGTTGATCAGCAGGGTCTGGTGTTTCTGCCAGTCGGCCCAGGCTTTCTGCGAGACGTGGTTGAATATATCTTCGCCTTTGGCGCCTGGGTACGGGGCGCGCTCCAGGCCGGGCAGTTCTTCTTTGTATTTGCGGCACATTACGGTACGGGTCATGACGACTCTCCTGCGTTCAATACGTCGGCTGCGCGTTTGAGCAGCTTTTTCACCGGGGCAGCAAGGCCCAGGCGTGGCGGGGGGGCGAGGTTATACCAGAGCCAGTCGGCCTCGGCCACGTGATGGGCCGACTCCTGGACATTGATCAGCCATGGTTCGATGCTCAACTGGAAATGGCTGAAGGTGTGGATCAGCTCCGGCAGTGCGTGATGTTCTCCCAGCTCCAGGGCGTGCTGCGTGGCCAGATGTTGCAGGTCGGCGAAGTCATCCAGCTCCGGCAGGCTCCACAGGCCGCCCCACAAGCCGCTGGAAGGGCGGCGATAGAGCAGAATCGCGCCGTCGCCATTGGCGAGCATCGGCATGAGGGTGCGTTTCTGCGGGACGGTCTTGCGCGGTTTGGGGATCGGGTAGCGGGTCTCCAGGCCGAGCATGTGCGCCTCGCAACTGCGCTCCAGCGGGCAGAGCAGGCAACTGGGCTTGCTGCGTGTACACAGCGTGGCGCCGAGGTCCATCATTGCCTGGGTGTAGTTGTTGACGCGGCTGTGAGGTGTAAAGCGTTCGGCGGTGGCCCAGAGCTGTTTGGCCACCTTGGGTTCGCCGGGGTAGCCCTCTTGCGCAGTGAAACGCGCCAGCACGCGTTTCACGTTGCCGTCGAGAATCGGCGCGCGTATACCCATGCTCAGGCTGGCGATGGCGCCTGCGGTGGACAGGCCGATACCCGGAAGCAGGATCAGTTTTTCAACGTCACGGGGGAATTCGCCCTCGTGATCGGCAACCACGATCTTTGCGGTCTTCTGCAGGTTACGGGCGCGGGTGTAATAGCCCAGCCCGGTCCACAGGTGCAGTACTTCGTCCTCGGGGGCTTCGGCCAGCGCCTGCACGGTCGGCAAGGCCTCCATGAAACGGTCGAAGTAGTTCAGGACGGTGCTGACCTGCGTCTGCTGCAGCATGATTTCCGATACCCATACCCGATAGGGCGTGATGGCTTGTTGCCAGGGCAGGTCATGCCGGCCATGGCGGTCGTACCAGTCCAGCACGGCGCTGGAGAATTGTTCGGGTTGCATGGCCGGGTTGGCTCTCGTTGTCGGGGTGTGAAGAGGGTTGCCAATGCAGCGGAGCGCCAGAGGATGGCGCTCCTGCACTGCTGGCTGTGGCTCAGCGTTTGAACAATCCTTTGAGCGCGTCCTTGAATTCCGGGCTGACCTTGTCGCCCAGTTTCTCGTTCAGCTTGTCTTCAAGCTTTTCGCTGATCCGGTCGCCGGCCAGTTTTGCGGCGATCTGGCCGACGCCGTCCTTGTCCAGTCGGCAAGCCTTGGCGCCTAGTTCCAGCGGGCCACGGCACTGCACCGGCCATTCGATGCCGACGAAGCGCGGGTTGATCTCGCAAGCCGGGTCCGGCATGTCGCTCTTGTCGCCTTCGACGATGATGCCGACGCGGTAGTTCATGCCCAGCACGCGCAGGTCCACATCGCCATTGCCGTTGACGGTCATGCCGGGAATCCGGACCTTGAGGTCAGGGTTGCTGGCCACGCCGTTGCGCACCACCAGATTGCCGTTGAGCTGCTGGAAGGGCGTGTCCTTGGCGCGCGGTTCGCCGGTCAGTGGCTTGCGATTCAGGGTCGAAATGCCCTTGCACAGCTGCTGCTCGAGGTTGGCATTGACCAGCACGCCATTGTTGAGGGCAAAGCTGGCGGTGCCGTTCAGGCTGTCGATCAGGGCTTTTTCACTGTTGCCCGTGCCGGTCAGGTTGCTGTCCAGGGTCAGCAGGCCGCGTACCGGCGGCGTCTGGCCCTGGCTTTCCAGTACCCGCTCGACCGGCACTTTGGCAATGTGCGTCTGCACACTGGCGACGGGAATGTCGGGCCGGGCGTCCAGGTTGCCTTTGACCTCGAAGTTGCCGTTGTAAAGATCGCCGCTCAACGTATCAAGCTTGATCACGCCACCGCTGGCCTGGGTCTTGAAAGCGGCGTTATCGATGGGCAGCTTGTTCAGCGTGAGCTTGCCGAAGCTCAGCTCAGCCTCGACATCCAGCGTGCGCAAACGCTCCAGTGGCAGCAGCTTTGTGGTGCTCCAGGCGGTCTTGGTCGGTTGCTCCGGCAGTGGCGAGTCGCCAGCTACGGCGGCAGCTTCGCCCGACTGGACTTCGGCTTTGCGGGCGGCCTTGGTGCCTTTGCTTTCTTCGCTTTCGGCGGGGCGATAGCGGTCGGCATTGAAGGTATCGCCCTTGAGCTGGACGCGCAGCGCCTGCTTGGCGAAGTCATCGACGGCGATGCGCCCGGTGAAGCTGCTGTCGTCTACTTTCAGGTTGAGGTTTTCCAGCGCAAGGCTGGTAGGCGTACCAGCGAGCCTGGTGACCATCTCGACCTTGCTCAGTGCGCCGTCGGTCATGGCCGGAAGCGGCTGGCCGATGCTGTCGAGGAAGGTGCGCAGATCAAGCTGGGCAATGGACAGGCCACCACTGATCTGTGGGGTTTTATCCAGATCGCGGGCGCGCAGTTCGCCCAGCGCGCGCAGCTGGTTGGCTGACACTTTGAGGCTGTTCCATTCGGCAATGTTCGCGGCAAGATCTACCAGCAACTGGCCTTGGGCAGAGAAGGTGACGGTTTTGCCTTGCAGCGGCTCGCCTGCAACTTCGCCGGAAAGGCGCATGTCTTCGAATTGATAACGTTTGAGCACGCGATCCATGCGCAGTTGGCCGACCAGTTCGGTCTTGGTGCGCACGACGGGCTGGTTGGTGCTGAGGAACGCGGTGAGTTTGATCGGTATATCAGAGGCTTCACGAATCGGGCCGGTGCTCAGTTGGATACTTTCAGCTGTGAAGGTGCGGCCTTTTCTGGCATCGCTGTAGTCCACGCGTGCGTTGTTGACCGTCAGGCTGTCGATGTCGAGCCTGATTGGCTGGGCAGGGCGATCCGTTTTAGGTGCGTCTGGTGCTGGCGCGGGTGTCGAGTCGTCAGATGCTGCGGTAGCTGCGACAGCGGGCTTGCCGATGTCTTCCCAGTTGCCATGACCGTTTTCATCACGGTGCAGCATCAGGTTCAGGCCTTCGACACGGATATCGCTCATCTGCACCTGGCGGCGAAGCAACGGCAGGACTCGGACCGACAGGCCGAGCATCTGCACATCGGCAAATGGCTGGTCGGGAGCGGTCAGGGTCGCGACATGGGCGTCGTTCAATTCCAGGCCGAGCCAGGGGAACAGGCTCCAGCCGATATCGCCATTGAGCGTCAGCTCGACGTTGGCCTTGTCGCGTGCCAGTTGTCGAATCTCGTCTTTATAGTCGTTGGGATCAAACAGGTGGGTCAGGGCGAAGCCGAGAGCCACGATGATCAGCAACAACCCGAGAATAAACAGCCCCAGGATTTTGCCGAACGCTTTCATGGGCGAGTCCTTGTGTCGATGTTCAAAAATTAGCCCGAGAGTATACCGCTCCGGGGAGCATCCCGGGCCCCGGATGCCGTTATTGCCCTTCAGCGCCCTGCTCGAAAAATGGCGCACCCTTGCTGCACGCACTGGGTGTACGGGAAAACCAAGAGGGCGGTGCCGCGTGATGGATCTGCCGGGTATTTTTCATGTATCGGGCAGATCGGCAAGTTAGTTGCCCCACTAACGTTTGAGCAGGCTATCTGTACCGGTTAATTGAGGGCATCTATGGGGTAATAGACTGCATGGATTAAGGTGCTGATATTGTTGATAAAAAGCATGTAAGAAGATGCTCTTTTGCCATCAGAGAGTGATAGTCTCCGTTTTTGTTGGGTTGGGTGCGTCTTTTTGTCACGTATCTGAATAACCTGCCGATAAAACAGACATGGCCGCTCGGCATGGAGTCTGTGGCGGACCAGCGGACCATCTGCGAGCTT
This sequence comes from Pseudomonas tremae, assembly GCF_001401155.1. Lineage (GTDB taxonomy): Bacteria > Pseudomonadota > Gammaproteobacteria > Pseudomonadales > Pseudomonadaceae > Aquipseudomonas > Aquipseudomonas tremae. The sequence continues at coordinate 34,933 of NZ_LJRO01000181.1, read as the reverse complement.
CACACATTGGGGTAATTATAATGAGCACAAGCACAGCCTTGGGCGGCGAAGCCGTTCAGCCTGCGTTCTTGTCCAAAGAGCGCATTATCGCCAAGCCCGGGTTCAACCGTTGGCTTGTTCCACCAGCAGCACTGGCAATCCATCTTTGCATCGGTATGGCCTATGGCTTCTCGGTGTTCTGGTTGCCGCTGTCCAAAGCAGTCGGTGTTAGCGCACCTGTTGCCTGCACCCCGGACATGGGTTTCTTCGCGCAGATGTTTGCGTCGACCTGTGACTGGCAGATATCCATGCTGGGCTGGATCTACACGCTGTTCTTTATCTTCCTGGGTTGCTCGGCTGCCATTTGGGGTGGCTGGCTTGAGCACGCAGGTCCACGCAAGGCCGGTGTTGTTTCGGCACTGTGCTGGTGTGGTGGTCTGCTGATTTCTGCGTTGGGTATTTACACGCACCAGATCTGGCTGATGTGGCTGGGGTCGGGTGTAATCGGCGGTATTGGTCTGGGGTTGGGTTATATCTCCCCGGTATCGACCCTGATCAAGTGGTTCCCGGACAAGCGTGGCATGGCTACCGGTATGGCGATCATGGGCTTTGGTGGTGGCGCGATGGTGGGCGCTCCTCTGGCCACTGCGCTGATGGGCCACTTTGCATCGGCTGAAAGTGTGGGCGTCTGGCAGAGCTTCGTGGTGATGGCGGCGATCTACTTTGTCTTCATGATCGGTGGCGCTCTGGGCTACCGCGTTCCGCCTACCGGCTGGAAACCAGAAGGCTGGACCGCTCCGGCCGCCAAGGCCAAGAACTCGATGATCACCAACCGTCACGTGCATGTCAGCGTGGCCTGGAAAACTCCGCAGTTCCGTCTGGTGTGGCTGGTGCTGTGCCTGAACGTATCGGCCGGTATCGGCATCCTGGGCATGGCTTCGCCGCTGTTGCAGGAAGTGTTCGCCGGTAAGCTGCTGGGCAACGATCTGACATTCAGCCAGCTCAATGCCGATCAACTGAAAGCCATTGCTGCGATTGCTGCGGGTTTCACTGGTCTGTTGAGTCTGTTCAACATTGGCGGTCGTTTCTTCTGGGCTTCGTGCTCGGACTACATCGGTCGCAAGGCAACTTACTTTGTGTTCTTCGCGCTGGGCTTCCTGCTTTACGCGTCGGTTCCGACCCTGGGTCATATGGGCAGCATCGCGCTGTTCGTTGCGGCTTTCTGTGTGGTGCTGTCGATGTACGGCGGCGGTTTCGCTACTGTTCCGGCGTATCTGGCTGACCTGTTTGGTACGCAGATGGTCGGCGCGATCCACGGGCGTCTGCTGACTGCATGGGCGGCGGCGGGCGTACTGGGTCCGGTATTGGTCAACTACCTGCGTGAGTACCAACTCAGCCACGGTGTTGCGCGTGCCGATGCTTACGACATCACGCTGTACATCCTCTCGGGTCTGCTGGTGCTAGGCTTTATCTGCAACCTGCTGATTCGTCCGGTTGCCGACAAGTACTTCATGACCGATGCCGAACTGGCTGTTGAACAAGCCATCGGCCACGACAAGGGCGCCAACGCCAGCACTTCGCTGGAGTGGAAAGCATCCGACAGCAGCAACCCACTGGTCATCGCGGCCTGGCTGGCCGTCGGTATCCCGTTGGCGTGGGGCGTCTGGATCACCCTGCAAAAGACCGCAGTGCTGTTCCACTAAAAGCCTGCAGGTAACAGAAAAGCGCTTGCACCTCGGTGCCGGCGCTTTTTTTTTTGGCGGACGCAGAGCGTCCAGAACGGCATGCCCACGCGGAGCATGGGCACGATAGTGATCTGACTGACGACTCTCGTTCCGCACGTTCCAGCGTGGGAATGCCTTGCGTGACGCTCTGCGTCACCCATCTGCGGCTCAATGTGCTCGAAGCTCTGCCCGTTCCCTTGCAGACGCTGCTACATTAGCAACCCCTGATTTATTGCCTGAAGGAGTTGTTTGCATGCTAGCCCACGTGGAGTCATACGCCGGTGATCCGATCCTTTCGCTGATGGAAACCTTTGGCAAGGATTCGCGTGCGGACAAGGTCAATCTGAGCATCGGTCTGTATTACGACGCCCAGGGTCGTATCCCGCAGTTGGCATGTGTAGCAGCGGCGCAACAGCAACTGGCCCAAGGCGAGCAGGTGGCTTCGGTGTATCTGCCGATGGAAGGCCTGGCCGCTTATCGGCAGGCGGTGCAAACCCTGCTGTTTGGTGCTGATCACCCGCTGGTGCAGGCTGGCCGTGTGGCCACTATCCAGACCGTGGGTGGTTCGGGTGCGTTGAAGGTGGGGGCTGATTTCCTCAAGTATGCGTTCCCGAACTCTCAAGTCTGGGTCAGTGATCCGACCTGGGAAAACCACTTGGCGCTGTTCGGCGGGGCGGGCTTCAAGGTCAACACCTACCCGTACTTCGACGCGCAGACCGGCGGAGTCAGGTTCGAGGCCATGCTCGACACCGTGCAAAGCCTGCCCGCGCAGAGCATCCTGTTACTGCACCCCTGCTGCCACAACCCGACCGGCGCCGACCTGTCGGTTGCGCAGTGGGATCAGTTGATCGAAGTAGTCAAGGAGCGTCAGCTCATCGCGTTTCTGGACATCGCCTATCAGGGCTTCGGCAAGGGCATGGACGAAGACGCCTATGCGATCCGTGCAATGGCCGATGCGGGTGTCACCACGCTGGTCAGCAACTCGTTCTCGAAAATCTTTTCGCTGTATGGCGAGCGTGTCGGCGGGCTGTCGGTGGTCTGCGAAGACACCTCGTCGGCTGCCAACGTATTCGGCCAGCTCAAGGCGACTGTGCGCCGCAACTATTCCAGCCCGCCTGCACATGGCGCATTTCTGGCTTCCAAAGTGCTCAACACACCGCATTTGCGTGACCAATGGCTGAGCGAAGTCGAAGCCATGCGTCTGCGTATCATCGACATGCGCACGCGGCTGGTCTCGGCACTGGTGCAGAAAGTCCCCGGGCGTGATTTCAGCTTTATCCTCAGGCAGAGCGGGATGTTCAGCTACACCGGGTTGACACCGCAGCAGGTCGACGAGCTGAAAGACGTTCACGGCATTTACATGCTGCGCAGCGGCCGGGTGTGCATGGCGGGTCTGAATGAAGGCAATGTCGACAAGGTGTGTGACGCCATCGCGAGCCTGTTCACTCACTAAAATGCCCTGCTGGTCGTCTGTTTGCTTCATGGCGAGCGCTTCTGGGCCTATAATGCTCGCCTTTTTTCGCCCAATGATTTTGCGGAGCTGGTGATGGTCGAACGTAAGGCGTACGTCGAGCGCAATACTCTGGAAACCCAGATTAAAGCCTCGATCAACCTGGATGGCACCGGAAAGGCCCGATTCGATATCGGCGTGCCTTTTCTTGAGCACATGCTCGACCAGATCGCCCGGCACGGGCTGATCGACCTGGACATCGAGTGCAAGGGTGACCTGGCAATCGATGACCATCACACGGTCGAAGACGTCGGGATCACCGTGGGTCAGGCTTTCAGCCAGGCCGTCGGCGACAAGAAGGGCATTCGTCGTTATGGCCACGCCTACGTGCCGCTCGATGAAGCGCTATCGCGTGTGGTCATCGACTTTTCCGGGCGTCCGGGCCTGCAAATGCATGTGCCGTATACCCGCGCCACGGTTGGCGGCTTTGATGTGGACCTGTTTCAGGAGTTCTTCCAGGGCTTCGTCAACCATGCCAACGTGACGCTGCACATCGACAACCTGCGCGGCACCAACACCCATCACCAGATCGAAACCGTGTTCAAGGCCTTTGGCCGTGCACTGCGCATGGCGGTCGAGCTGGATGAGCGTATGGCCGGACAAATGCCATCCACCAAGGGTGTGCTCTGATGCAGACGGTTGCGGTCATCGATTACGGCATGGGCAACCTGCACTCTGTCGCCAAGGCGCTGGAGCATGTGGGTGCCGGTCGTGTGCTGATTACCAGTGACGCCCAAGTGATTCGTGAAGCCGACCGTGTCGTATTTCCGGGAGTCGGCGCGATTCGCGACTGCATGGCCGAGATCCGCCGTCTGGGCTTCGATTCTCTGGTCAGGGAAGTTAGCCAGGACCGCCCGTTTCTCGGTATCTGCGTAGGTATGCAGGCGTTGCTCGACAGAAGCGAAGAGAGTGGTGGCGTGGACTGCATCGGCCTGTTCCCCGGCCAGGTGAAGTTCTTCGGCAAGGACCTGCATGAAGAGGGCGAACACCTGAAAGTGCCGCACATGGGCTGGAACCAGGTGGCGCAAGCCGTGGATCACCCGCTGTGGCACGACATCCCGGACCTGGCGCGTTTCTACTTCGTACACAGTTTTTACATTGATGCCGCCAACCAGCGTCAAGTGGTCGGGCGCGGCCACTACGGTCTCGATTTCGCCGCAGCACTGGCCGATGGTTCGCGTTTCGCGGTGCAGTTCCACCCTGAGAAGAGCCATACCCACGGCCTGCAATTGCTGCAGAACTTCGCCGCCTGGGATGGTCGCTGGTAAGCGTATGAACAAAGCAAAGGGCAAGCCGCCGATCCTGACCCTGTCGCCTGAACATGAGCAGCAGGCAATCGACAAGCTCAAGCGCCTGTTTGCCGATCGCTTCGAGCTGGAACTCGGCTCTTTTGAAGTGGCGGAAGTGCTTGAGCTGTTCACGCGCGAGATCGCTCCGCATTACTACAATCGCGCCATTTTCGAAGTTCAGCAGCACCTTAAAGAGCGGTTCGAGAGCATCGAAAGTGATCTCTGGGCACTCGAAAAAAATTGAATAGAAGCGGCTTCGAGCTTCCCGCCCCAGGCCGCAAGAATCAATGAGTGCGCATACTTGCAGCTAATCGCTTGCAGCTTGCCGCTCTTTTTGACCAAGGAAAAAGCATGCTGATTATCCCTGCTATCGACCTCAAAGATGGCGCCTGCGTACGTTTGCGTCAGGGCCGTATGGAAGATTCCACGGTGTTCTCCGATGACCCGGTGGCGATGGCTGCCAAGTGGGTCGACGGCGGCNNNGCCGCCGTCTGCATCTGGTCGACCTGAACGGTGCGTTCGAAGGTCAGCCGGTCAACGGCGATGTGGTTACTGCCATCGCCAGACGCTACCCGAACCTGCCGATCCAGATCGGCGGCGGTATTCGTTCGCTGGAAACCATCGAGCATTACATCAAGGCCGGCGTGAGCTACGTCATCATCGGCACCAAGGCCGTCAAAGAGCCCGAGTTCGTGGCCGAAGCCTGCCGTGCGTTCCCCGGCAAGGTGATTGTCGGTCTGGATGCCAAGGATGGTTTCGTCGCCACCGACGGCTGGGCTGAAGTCAGCACCGTGCAGGTCATCGACCTGGCCAAGCGCTTTGAGGCCAATGGTGTAGCGGCGATCGTGTACACCGACATCGCCAAAGACGGCATGATGCAGGGCTGCAATATCCCGTTCACTGCTGCATTGGCAGCCGCCACGAGAATCCCGGTCATCGCGTCGGGCGGCATTCACAACCTGGGCGACATCCAGGCGCTGCTGAACGCCAAGGCTCCGGGCATCATCGGTGCCATCACCGGTCGTGCGATTTACGAAGGCACGCTGGATGTGGCCGAAGCGCAAGCGCTCTGTGACCGCGAACAACGCTGAATAGCTGGAGATTGACCCTGTGGCCCTAGCCAAACGCATCATTCCTTGCCTGGACGTCGACAACGGTCGAGTGGTCAAGGGCGTCAAGTTCGAGAACATTCGCGACGCTGGTGACCCGGTGGAAATTGCTCGCCGTTATGACGAGCAGGGTGCTGACGAAATCACCTTTCTCGACATCACTGCCAGCGTCGATGGTCGTGACACCACGCTGCATACGGTCGAGCGCATGGCCAGTCAGGTGTTCATTCCGCTGACCGTGGGCGGTGGCGTGCGTACTGTGCAGGACATTCGCAACCTGCTCAATGCAGGCGCGGACAAAGTCTCCATCAATACCGCTGCCGTGTTCACGCCCGAATTTGTCGGTGAGGCCGCCGCGCGTTTCGGCTCGCAGTGCATCGTGGTTGCCATCGATGCCAAGAAGGTCTCCGGCCCGGGCGAAACTCCGCGCTGGGAAATCTTCACCCACGGCGGACGCAAGCCTACCGGGCTCGATGCCGTGCTTTGGGCGAAAAAGATGGAAGAGCTGGGCGCCGGCGAAATTCTGCTGACCAGCATGGATCAGGACGGCATGAAAAACGGCTTCGACCTGGGTGTTACCCGCGCCATCAGCGACGCGCTGGGGATACCGGTCATCGCTTCGGGCGGTGTCGGCAACCTGGAGCATCTGGCTGCCGGTGTGATCGAAGGCCATGCCAGTGCAGTACTGGCTGCCAGTATTTTTCACTTCGGCGAATACACCGTTCCCGAGGCCAAGGCTTATATGGCCAGCCGCGGTATCGTCGTGCGGTAGGCAATTGCGGCCATAAAGCGAGCGTCGCGTGTTTCAGACCTTGTTTGAAAGATTCGGCGCTCGTTTCATTTCGGTCCTTTGCGGCGCGGGTTATTGCTTGCAAGCGACATCGCAGAGTACCGGGCTAGACAGTGCGCCGGGTTACCGGCACTCTGCATGCGTCGTTCACGATCGAGTGCCGGAACATGTTCAAACGTCTATTTCTTGCCCTGATCGGGGTCGGCGCCTTGCTGAGTGAGGGGGCTCGGGCCGACCCGTCACCACCTTATTCAATGGTGCTGCTGACCGAGAACTTTCCGCCATTCAACATGGCGATCGATGGCAAGAATTTCGCGCAGGAAAACAACATCGACGGTATCGCCGCCGAAGTGGTGCGCGAGATGTTCAAGCGCGCGAACATCGGTTACAGCATGACCCTGCGCTTCCCCTGGGATCGCGTTTACAAGCTTGCTCGCGATAAGCCGGGCTACGGCGTATTTTCCACCACTCGCCTGCCCGAGCGGGAGAAGCTGTTCAAATGGGTCGGCCCGGTGGGCTCCTACGACTGGATAATGCTTGCGCGTGGCGACAGCCCCATCACCCTGACTTCACTGGAGCAGGTCCGCGATTACAAAGTGGGTGCCTACAAGGGCGACGCCATTGGCGAGCGTCTGAACGCCATGGGCCTGAATCCGATCCTTATGCTGCGTGACCGGGACAACGTCAAGAAGCTGGCCAACGGGCAAATCGACCTGTGGGCGGTGGGCGATCCTGTAGGGCGCTATCTGGCGAAGCTCGAAGGCGTTACCGGGTTCAAGACGGCGTTGCGTTTCAACAGCGCCGAGTTGTACCTGGCCGTGAACAAAAGCACGCCTGACGAAATCGTCACTCGGCTGCAAAAGGCCCTCGATCAGATGCGCGCCGAAGGCTGGGTTAATGCCGTCAAGGCGCGCTATCAGTAACCGCTCAGCCTGCGGCAGGCACCAGATCTTCACGTAAAGCGGAAGGCTGTCTGTTGATGCCGTGGGCGTAGGTGCATATTTTCATCGGCAGCGACTTTGCGCGGAACGTCAGATTGCTTAGTTGGGTCTTTTAGCCCCTAGCCCTGACGCTCACGACAATCAGGAAAACGCACAGACGCGTTTCATGATTCGCAGAATCAGCGATACACCCCGTTCTTGCCATGCCCCGCACTTGCGTGATTGCCCCGTTCGCCGATCATGCTGCGCAGATCGATCCATTCCACGCCTTGGGCCTTGAGTTTGGGCAGCTCGCGCTCGAGTACGTCCAGCGTGACCGGGTAGGGGTGACCAATCACAACGACCGAGCCCTGTTTGTGAGCCAGTTCGATTGCCGTCTGTAATTGCCGGGTAATGGCTTCGGCCGTGCGCTCATCGTCCAGAAATACGTCGCGAGACACGCTGGCCAGACCGATACGCTGCGCTTCGGCGGCGGCTACTGTTTTTGCGCTGGTGCGGCTGTCCACAAAAAACAGATGACGCCGCTGCAACTCGGCCATCAACCAGGCCATGGCGACTGGTTCGGCGGTCATGCGGCTGCCCATGTGGTTATTGATGCCGGCAGCATAAGGCACCTTCAGCAGCGCCGCATTGAGACGGCTTTCCAGTTCGGGCAATGGCAGTTCCGGGTGCCAGGCATATGGCCCGGTGGCCGGGTCCATCGGCATGTGCAGCATCACCGTCTTGCCTGCGCGATGTACCTGGCGGGCAAAGTCAGTGGCGTGCGGCGTATCAGGCATGATCGCCAGCGTTACCGGGCCGGGAAGCGCCAGCGTCCTGCTGTCGCGATCTGCATTTTGCCCCAGGTCATCGATGATCAGGCTGAGGTAAGCTTTTGAGGGTTTGTCAGCCTGCGCGACTGACGCTGCGTGGGCAGCGCCAGTGATCGAGAGTGCCAACAACAAAGAGCAGAGTAAGCGCATCCGTCAATTGCCGCGGGTGATGCTCAGCCCCTTCAGCAGGCTGAGCGCCTGGCTGAGCTGGAAGTCGTCATCCTGCGGACGCGCCTTGGCTGCTGCACTGCCTTTAACGGTCGGCTTGTCGGCACCGCCATTGCCGTTGCCCAGGTGACCCAGCAGGTCGGCTTCCTTGTAGTTCTCGCCGTCCGCTTCGCTGGTGACCTTGGCCCGACGTACCACGATGTCCGGGTTGATACCTTGAGCCTGAATCGAGCGGCCGTTCGGCGTGTAATACAGCGCCGTGGTGATTTTCAAGGCGCGGTCGTTGTTCAGCGGCAGCACGGTTTGCACCGAGCCTTTGCCGAACGTGTCGGTGCCCATCAGGATGCCGCGTTTCTGGTCTTGCAGGGCGCCGGCGACGATTTCCGATGCAGAGGCGCTGCCGCCGTTGATCAGCACCACCAGTGGCACGCCTTCGCTGGCGTCTGCCGGGTCTGCCGAGAAACGCAGCTCAGAGTTGGCGATGCGGCCTTTGGTGTAGACGATCAGACCTTTGGTGAGGAAGTGATCCGCCACTTGCACCGCCGACTGCAGCACGCCGCCCGGGTTATTGCGCAGGTCGAGAATCAGGCCGCTCATCTTCTTGCCATTGTCCTTGCGGAATTTGGCCAGCGCCTTGCCGACTTCGTCACCGGTCTTGACCTGGAACTGAGTGATGCGGATGTACCCGTAGCCGTTCTCCAGCATCTGCGCCTTGACGCTCTTGACCTGAATGGTCGCCCGCGCCAGCGTCACGTCAAACGGCGTGCCGCCGTCGCGCACCAGCGTCAGGGTGATCTTTTCGCCGATCTTGCCGCGCATCTTGTCTACCGCTTCTTGCATGTTCTGGCCTTGGGTCGGCGTGCCATTGATCTTCACGATCAGGTCGCCTGCCTCGATGCCAGCCTTGGAAGCAGGGGTATCGTCGATGGGCGAGACCACTTTGACGAGACCGTCCTCGACGCCCACTTCGATGCCCAGGCCGCCGAATTCGCCGCTGGTGCTTTCCTGCAGCTCCTGGAAATCTTCCGGGCCGAGGTAGGCAGAGTGCGGATCAAGGTTGCTGAGCATGCCCTTGATAGCGTTTTCCAGCAGTGTCTTGTCGTCCACCGGCTCGACATAGGCCGCCTTGACCCTGTCCATGACCTCCGCAAAGGTACGCAGCTCGTCCAGCGGCAGCGGCGGCTTGGCAGTGGCATTGGTTTTGGCGGGCGTGACTGCTGCAGGCGTGGCTGGCGCGGTCTTTTCGGCAGCTTGCGCCAGAGGCGCGCCGATAACGATGGCAATCGCCAGGGCCAGCGAGGTGAGGCGGGACAAATGCAGCATGTCTAACGAACTCCTACAGATATTGACGCCGACTTATCCTTGAGTGCGGCACCATTGGGCCGGATCGCTGGGGCGACCCTGCTGACGAATAGCAAAGTACAACGCTGCCGTGTCCTGACCGCCACTATTGCCGACCGTGGAAATCGCTTCACCGGCTTTTACAATGTCACCTGCCGACTTGAGCAGGCTCTGGTTGTGCCCGTATAGGGTCAAATAGCCATTGCCATGATCGAGAATGACCAGAAGCCCTGCGCCGCGCAACCAGTCAGCGAACACCACTCGTCCGCCGTGTACTGCATGCACCTGGCTTCCGGCTGTTGCGCTGATCATGACGCCGTCCCATTTGGTCCGTTCGTCATCACCGCGGGCTTCACCGAAGCGTGCCAGCAGTCGACCATTGACAGGCCATGGAAGTTTTCCACGGGCTTCGGCAAACGGGCCGCCGTAAGAAACACCTGCACTGGAAACGACTGCGCCGGGGGCTTTGACCGGGCGGCGCGGCGCGGGTTCATCATCGCTTTTGGTGCTGTCATTGCTTTTGCTGTTATTGCGGGCGACGGCTTGCGCTTCGCGCTGACGTTTTTCTTCGGCCTCGCGAGCGGCGACCAGTGCCTTCTGGCGGGCTTCTTCGGCTTCGCGGGCCTGACGTGCAAGGGTTTCTTCGATGGTCTTGAGGACTTTGGCGAGGTCGGCTTGATCCTGCTGGCGGGCCTGAAGCTTTTGATCGCGGGCCTTGTAATCCTGATTGAGCTTGGCCAGCGCTTGCTGGCGTTCCTGACGGACCTTGGCCAGTTCTTCGCTCTGGCTGTCCAGAGTGCTCTTCTGCACCAGCAGTTGGGCTTGTTGCAGGTCGATGTCTTTTTCGACATTGGCCAGTTGGCGCAGGGTTTCATTGAAGTTGCGTAACTGCGCCAGACGCGCCTGGCTCAGGTAATCGTAATAGGTGAGGGTGCGGGCGAACTTCTCGGGGTGCTGCTGATTGAGCAGCAGCTTTAGGTATTCCTGGCGGCCACTCTGGTAGGCGGCGCGGGCCTGGATAGCAATCAGGCGTTGCTGTTCAACGCGGGCGCTGTTTAATTTTTTTTTCTCACCGTCGAGCTTTTGCAGCTCGGTTTCCGTCTTTTTTAGTTCCTTTTGCAGGACCTCGACCTGCTTTTCCAACTTGCCCATTTCGGTTTCAGTGGTGCGCAGGTCCTTCTGGACGCCTGTACGTTCTTCCTGAAGCTTGCCCAGGACTTTTTGCAGCTCCGTCACATCCTGACGCGCAGCATCTATCTGTTTTTGGGTTTGCACACGCTCATCTTCGGCAAACGCCGGATTGAGCAGGCAGATCAGAGCAAGGGCAATCAAGGCGCGGAGCATGTGGGTGGGCGATACCGAGGAATTGTGAGAAAAAATGTCAGGCCTAGTATGCCCGCCATGCGCTGCAAAAAAAACGCCCCGCAGCCATTGCTTTAGGGCTTGAAACATAAAAAACCGGCCTGGCCTGATGGCTATAGGCCGGTTTTTAGCGGTTTACTCTGCCACAAGTATCGAGTGGCCAGTCATCTCTTGCGGTTTCTCCATGCCCAGCAGGTGCAGCATGGTCGGTGCCACATCAGCCAGAACGCCACCTTCGCGGACCTTCAGCGGACGTTTGCCAACGTACACAAAAGGCACCGGCTCGGATGTGTGAGCGGTATGTGCCTGGCCTGTGGAGTCATCAGTCATCTGCTCGACGTTGCCGTGGTCGGCCGTTATCAGTGCTTCGCCGCCGACTTTTTCCAGCGCTGCGGTAATACGGCCAACGCAGACATCCAGGCATTCCACAGCCTTGATCGCCGCTTCCATGATCCCGCTGTGGCCGACCATGTCACCGTTGGCGTAATTGACGACGATCATGTCATAACGCTGGTGCTCGATGGCATCCACGATCCTGTCGGTAACTTCCGGCGCGCTCATTTCAGGCTGCAGGTCGTAGGTGGCGACTTTTGGCGATGGAATCAGAATGCGCTCCTCACCCGGGAACGGTTCTTCACGACCACCGGAGAAGAAGAAGGTCACGTGCGCATATTTTTCGGTTTCGGCAATGCGCAATTGCGTCTTGCCATTGTCTGCCAGGTACTCACCCAGCACGTTTTTCAGACTGCCAGCGGCAAATGCCGAGGGCGCCGGAATGCTCGCTGCGTACTGAGTCAGCATGACGTAATTGACCTTGGGCTGACGAGCGCGCTCGAAGTCCTTGAAGTCATCTTCGACGAATACGCGGGTCAGTTCACGGGCGCGGTCGGCGCGGAAGTTCATGAACACCACAGCGTCGCCATCTTCCACCCGGGCAGGTTCGCCAAGACGCGTGGCTTTGACGAACTCGTCGTTCTCGTCGCGTGCATAGGCCGCTTCAAGGCCGGCAACGCCGCTGTCTGCGTGGAATTGAGCGGTGCTGTCGACGATCAGGTTATAGGCAGAGGAGACCCGGTCCCAACGGTTGTCACGGTCCATGGCGAAATAGCGGCCGATGATCGTGGCGGTGCGGCCCTTGCCGAGGCGGGCAAAGGTCTGATCCATCAGCTCTAGGGATTTTTTCGCACTGCGTGGTGGCGTGTCGCGACCGTCGAGAAACGCATGCAGGTATATTTTTTCGGCGCCGCGTTTGACGGCCAGTTCGGCCATGGCGACCAGATGGTCCTGGTGGCTGTGAACGCCGCCATCCGACAGCAGGCCCATGATATGAACAGCCTTGCCGGCGCTCACGGCTTTATCTACCGCAGCGCAGATGGTCGGGTTCTCGAAAAACTCGCCGTCTCGAATCGCTTTGGTCACGCGAGTGAAGTCCTGATACACCACACGGCCAGCGCCGAGGTTCATGTGCCCGACTTCGGAATTGCCCATTTGCCCGTCCGGCAGACCGACATCCATGCCAGACCCTGAAATCAGGCCGTTGGGCATGGTCTGGTAGAGGCGATCCATGACGGGCATCTTCGCCGCCAGGATGGCATTGCCTTCGTGGCTTTCGCTGTGTCCGAAGCCATCCAGGATGATAAGAACCAGAGGTTTTGGCGTGGCAGTCATAGAACCCACTCGATGCTGGTTGGATAAAGTACAAGGGAACGGCATTTTAAGGACAAGTTCAAACGGCGTCACTGCCGTACGGACTTTGGCCGACCTTGGCTGCTGTGTATACTGGCCGACTTTTTAACGCCCTGGAACCTACTGATGGTTGCTCACCTGCTTGAATTCGCCACTAACCACTATTTGATCACCGGCGCCTTCGTCATTCTGCTGGCACTGCTGATTGCCTACGAACTGAGCAAAGGCGGTGCCAGCCTGAGTACGCGCGAGCTGACTGCGATGGTCAACCGCGATGAGGCTGTGGTCATCGACGTGCGCTCGAAAAAGGACTTCACTGCAGGCCACATCGTTGGTTCCCTGAATTTTCCGCAGGACAAGGTGCTGACGCGCACCGTTGAACTGCAGAAATACAAGGACAAGACGTTGATCATCGTTGATGCAATGGGGCAGCATGCGGGCACTACCGCCCGTGAGCTGCTCAAATCCGGCTTCAAGGCCGCCAAACTGTCCGGCGGCATTTCCAGCTGGCGCGGCGAAAACCTTCCTTTGGTGAAGTAAAAATGGCTCAAGTCATCGTCTATTCCAGCGACTACTGCCCCTATTGCATACGTGCCAAACAGCTGTTGCAGAGCAAAAGCGTGGCCTTCGAGGAAATCAGGGTCGACGGCAAGCCGCAGCTTCGCGCCGAGATGACGAAGAAGGCCGGTCGCACATCTGTTCCGCAGATCTGGATCGGTTCGACCCACGTGGGCGGCTGCGATGAACTGTTTGCTCTGGAGCGTGCCGGCAAGCTTGATGCGCTGCTGGCCTGATTCCCTTTAATCTTTCAGCCCTATCTGACAAGGATCCGAGATGACCGATCAACCGAACACCGGCGCTGTTGAAAACGAAGAAAACGGCCCACAATTTTCTCTGCAGCGTATCTACGTCCGCGACCTGTCGTTCGAAGCGCCAAAAAGCCCGGCCATCTTCCGCCAGGAATGGACCCCGACCGTCAGCCTTGACCTCAACACCCGTCAAAAGCAGCTGGAAGGCGATTTCTACGAAGTCGTGCTGACCCTGTCCGTGACCGTCAACAACGGCGACGAAGTTGCGTTCATCGTTGAAGTGCAACAGGCCGGTATCTTCCTGATCAAGGGCCTGGACGACGGCGCGATGAGCCACACGCTGGGCGCGTTCTGCCCGAACATCCTGTTCCCGTATGCGCGCGAAGCCATCGATAACCTCGTGGTACGTGGCTCGTTCCCTGCGTTGATGCTTGCTCCGGTGAACTTCGATGCACTGTATGCGCAAGAGCTTCAGCGTATGCAGGAAGCTGGCGAAACGCCGACCGTTCAGTAAGCGTTATCGCAGCAAGCAAAAAGCGCCTTTCGGGGCGCTTTTTTGTGTTTGCCAAATCACCCGATGCAGGCGCGATCGTTATCAGGCAAACCCATGCTGGCGCCAGGCTTCGTAAACAGCGACGGCAACGGTGTTGGACAGGTTAAGGCTGCGGCAGCCTTCGCGCATGGGCAGTCGCAGGCGCTGGTCGCTGCTCAGCGAGTCGAGAATATCGGCGGGCAGGCCACGGCTTTCAGGGCCGAACAAAAACGCATCACCCGGCTCGAAGCTCGCATCGTGAAAAGGGCGCGAGCCTTTAGTGGTAAACGCGAATAGCCTGGGGTTGCTGATCTTCTCCAGGCAGGTTGCCAGGTCAGCGTGCGTCTGCAGCGTGGCATACTCGTGGTAATCGAGGCCGGCACGCCGCAGGCGCTTGTCGTCCAGCTCGAAACCCAAGGGTTCGATCAAGTGCAGGGTGCAGCCACTGTTGGCGCATAACCTGATGACGTTGCCGGTATTCGGCGGAATTTCTGGTTGAAAAAGGATGACGTGAAACATGCACGGCTCCGAACGAAAGGACGGGAGGCATTCTACCCCCGAAGAGGACCCGAGACCGAAGCTATGGCCGCGTGTTCTGGGTTCGATGGCGATTGTCGGCTTTACCGTGGGCACAATAATCGGTCGCTTGCAGCAACCGGACCCTGTCGAGCTCGAACAGATTGAAGAGTTGCCTGCGGGCCTTGCGCTCTGGTTCAACGAAGAACCTATGTATCAGGGCGCAACAGTCGATGGGACGGTGGTGCTTAACGTCGCAGCGTCCGGACGACCATGGAACGGTCAGCTGAGGTTCGACAACAAGGTGGCGCGCTGGAAGGTGGAGCGAGGGGAGAGGGGCTTGGTGCTGACTCTCCTGGCAGCCCGTCCGCTTCATGGCGACTGGCGCACTGAGAAAGTGGACGGGCGCTGGAGACTGGAGGTCAGTCTCCGGGAGGAATAAAAGAGGGGAATCCCCGGCCTGCCTGTACCAAGGTCCCCAAAACTGGTGATGTAATACCTATTGCAGAGGGCATGCCAGTTTTGACAATTAAGAAAAAAGAACGCGTGTATTGAGCCATGTCGGATTAAATACTGCCTGTGTTCGGTCGGCTTGTGCTTCATAAGCTTTTGATTAATATGATTTTATTTTTCTAGACTATCTTTGCTCGCCTTTTTCAACGTCCCCCCGGCACTTCTGCTGTCACACCGCCTCCTCTCGGGGAGGGCAGTGTTCTCCCGATCTCGCAGCCTTGGTGTGTGCACTCAATTTGCGCACAGCGGCGATGCAAAACCCATACTGATGCATTTAATGGGCTGCCCGTGCCAGCGCAACGGTGTGGTTATGACGTCGGCCCCATTGTCGAAATTTGCGCCAGCACTGTTTGAGTCGGTAGCTTTCTTGTAGGCGTTATCCGCCTGTGCAGAACGAGGGCGACACCCGAATTGCACTTTTGTTCATATGGACTACAGTCAACGAGGCGTTATAACCCTTGAAAAAGGCCCTTAAAGCAGTCTGAAAGGCGATATTCCGAATTTTTTTCACGACCAGGGAGTGGTTGGCGTCAAAGTGGTGACAACTGTCACATTTAGTCACTAATCTCCCCGAAGTGCCCGTTTTACAAGGCTTTTGCTGGCAGGCTAATTGCGCGCTGTCGCGGGTGACTGTGATCGGTTGAGGGACATTTGATCGATCTGAGGCATTAAAACAACAGATCTGACGAACGGTACCAAAATAAATTTTGGGAAATGCTCAGTGAGGTCGATACACTCCGTGACGTCCGGGCTGACACGAGTTGTGACATATACCTGAATGTTCTGAAAAAGCTGCCGCATCGGGCTTTATGGATATTAAGGTTTCACACGGGTGCGGCCTACGACATGCGCGGTCTAGTCAAAGTCGGGGTAGACAGAATCCATTGACCTCCAGGTCGGGACTGTCGCCTTTCGCGAAATCCTTGGGTCAGAGCAACGCTCGGCACCAAGGACATAAAAAATTAGATTCACGAGGAGCGTAGTTAATGAAGAAGTCCACCCTGGCCTTGGCCGTAACCGTCGGTGTATTGGCCCAGCAGGCCGGTGCAGCTGGTTTCCTTGAAGACAGCAAAGCGTCCGTTAGTTCTCGTACTCTGTATTTCAACAACGATCTTCGTGAAGGCGTTCGCGCTTCCGACCAGCGTGAAACCGCTACCGGTCTGAAATTCGACTACCTCTCTGGCTTTACTCAGGGCACCGTCGGTTTCGGTCTTGATGCACAAGCCCTGATCGGCTTGCACTTGGGTGGCGGCATTGATCACCATAATGCCAACACAGCTAACACCGTTGTTCCGACCGACACCGATGGCTCTTCCGTCAGCGACTGGTCCCGTATCGGAGCCAACGCAAAGGTGCGCTTCTCCAAAACCGAATTGAAACTCGGTAACGCGTTGGCCCCGAACCTTCCGATTTTGGTCAGCAACGATGGTCGTTTGCTGCCTCAGGCGTTTGCAGGCGGCATCGTGACCTCGAAGGAACTGGATAACGTTACCTTTACCGCGGGTCAATTGAACAAATCTATCGGCCGTGCGTCGTCGGACTGGGGCGATCTCTCGGTCAATGGCGCAACCGAAGGCAGTGATCAATTCCGCTTTGGTGGTGCTGACTGGAAAGTCACCAAAGACCTGACCTTGCAGTACTACTACGCCAATCTGGAAGATTTCTACAAGCAGCACTTCCTTGGTCTGGTCCACGTTTATCAGATTGACGCTAACCAGTCCTTCAAGACTGACCTGCGTTACTTCAACAGCAGCTCTGACGGCAAGAACAGCAGCGGCGCTTCAGGTTATGCCTTCAACAACAACAGCGGCTATGCCAAGACGCCTGGTGAAGTTGACAACCAAACCTGGTCTGCCATGTTCACCTACTCTCTGGGCAGTCACGCCTTCATGGTCGGTCATCAGCAAGTTGGTGATGACGGTGGTTTCGTGAACTTGAACCAAGGCTCCTTGCGTAACGGTAACAATCGTCCAGAAGGCAACGGCGGCGCCAGCTTCTACTTGTTCACTGACTCGATGATCAACAGCTTCAACCGTGCGGGCGAGAACACCACGTTCGGTCAGTATTCATATGACTTCGCCAAGCTTGGCGTTCCAGGCCTGAAAACAGCTATTGCCTACCTGCATGCTGACGATATCAAAGGCGCACGTGGAACCACCTCGTTCGGTAAAGAGTATTCCGAGTGGGAACGCGACATGCGTGTTGACTACGTCGTTCAAAGCGGTGTGTTGAAAGGTTTCGGTACCAGCGTCCGCTACGGTACTTACCGTGCTGATGACGGTCTGAACAACTCTTCGAACGCCGACCAGGCTCGCGTGATCTTTAACTACACCTACAACTTCATGTAAGTGTACTGAAGCTTAAAGGAACCCCGCCCTGTGCGGGGTTTCTTTTGCCCGTTTTTTGATATTCCTGGCAGGTCTATGAGCCATATTATTTATTCTTTTTAACTTCTCTGGGCAGGGCGCACAGTACTGCCATACCAAGGCTTACCCGATACAGACAAGGAGTAACACCATGACTCTGCGACTTGGCGACATCGCCCCTGACTTCGAACAGGAATCCAGCGAGGGTCGTATCCGTTTTCATGAATGGCTCGGCGACAGCTGGGGTGTCTTATTTTCTCATCCGGCTGACTTCACGCCGGTGTGTACCACCGAGCTGGGTTTCACTGCCAAATTGAAAGACGAGTTTGCCAGGCGCGGCGTGAAGGCTATTGCGCTGTCGGTGGACCCGGTTGATTCGCACATCAAGTGGATCGACGACATCAATACGACGCAAAACACGCTGGTCAACTTCCCGATCCTGGCCGACGCTGATCGTAAGGTCTCTGACCTGTATGACCTGATTCACCCCAATGCCAACGACACATTGACTGTGCGCTCGCTGTTCGTGATTGATCCGAACAAGAAGGTGCGTTTGACGATTACCTATCCGGCCAGTACCGGACGTAATTTCCACGAGATTCTGCGTGTTATCGACTCGCTGCAATTGACCGACAACTACAAGGTCGCCACGCCCGCCAACTGGGTGGACGGCGACGACGTAGTTATTGTGCCGTCAATAAAGGATGAAGCCGAAATCAAGGAGCGCTTTCCCAAGGGCTACAAAGCAGTCACGCCCTATCTACGCCTGACACCACAGCCAAACCGCTGATTTTCGATCTACCAAGCGTGGGGTTATTCGGGCCGATTTATCGGCCCTTTTTTATGCCCATAGCCACCTGCTCCGCCAACCGCTCCGGCGTCACAGGTCCGTGGCATGCAATCGACGAATCTTTACTTATATTCATTTATGGAATAACTAAATGAATAAATAAGATTTATGGATATAAAAAAGGGCTGTTAATGTCGTGCCTATTCCCACCTCGTTCCATCGTCACCGGTCGAGCATGGGGCCACCCCAATAGGTAAAGGAGCGCATATGCGCACTGTCATTTTGCGTCGAGGCCTTGTTGCGCTGGTTGCTGCTGCGGTTGCGCTCGGTGCCGCCATGCAGGCCCAGGCTGAAGACCTGCGCATCGGTTACCAGAAATACGGCACGCTGGTGCTGCTCAAAGCCAAGGGCTCGCTGGAAAAGCGTCTGGCCGAGCAGGGCGTGAAGGTTCAGTGGACTGAGTTCCCCGGTGGCCCGCAGTTGCTTGAAGGTTTGAACGTAGGCTCCATCGACTTTGGCGTCACCGGCGAAACACCACCGGTCTTCGCGCAGGCAGCGGGCGCGGATCTGTTGTACGTGGCTTACGAGCCGCCAGCACCGACCAGTGAAGCTATCCTGGTGCCCAAGGATTCGCCGATCACGTCTGTAAAAGATCTGAAAGGTAAAAAAGTCGTCCTCAACAAGGGCTCAAACGTCCATTACCTGCTGGTCAAGGCGCTGGAAGATGCGGGCCTGAAATATACCGATATCCAGACAGTCTTCCTGCCCCCAGCCGATGCACGTGCTGCATTCGAGCGCGGCAGTGTGGATGCCTGGGTTATCTGGGACCCCTATCAGGCCGCAGCTGAAAAACAATTGCAGGCACGTACGCTGAGAGACGGTACCGGTATCGTCGACAATCACCAGTTCTATCTGGCAACCAAGCCATATGCGCAGAAGAACCCGAAGGTGATTCAGGCTCTGATCGAAGAGGTCCGTGCGGTGGGCGAGTGGTCCAAGGCCCATCCCGGTGAGGTGACCACGCAGGTCGCGCCGTTGCTGGGTCTGCCTGCCGACATCACGCTGACTTCGGTAAAACGCCAAGGCTACGGCGCACTGTTCATGACACCGCCGGTTGTTGCGGCGCAGCAAAAAATTGCTGACACCTTCTATCAGCTCAAACTGATTCCCAAGCCGCTCAGTATCGCTGATGTGGTCTGGACGCCTCCAGCAACTGTTGCTCAAGCACAGTGATCTTCAGGCCCTTCGAGGAGAACACTCCATGAGCCTCAGTGCTTCCCAACGCATCGTTCACCGACTGGCGCCCTGGGCACTTCCAGTTTTGCTGCTGACGGTCTGGCAACTGTCAGTCAGCGCCGGCTGGCTGTCCACACGCATCCTGCCAGCGCCCAGCGCAGTCATTGAAGCCGGGATCAATCTGGTCGCCAGTGGCGAGATATGGACTCACCTGGCCATCAGCGGCTGGCGCGCCGGAATCGGCTTTGCCATCGGTGGCGGCATTGGCCTGGCACTGGGTTTTATTACCGGCCTGAGCAAATGGGGCGAGCGCCTGCTGGACAGTTCGGTGCAGATGATCCGCAACGTTCCGCACCTGGCGCTTATTCCACTGGTCATCCTGTGGTTCGGCATCGACGAGACCGCGAAAATATTTTTGGTCGCGCTGGGCACGCTGTTCCCGATTTACCTGAACACCTACCATGGCATCCGTAACATCGATCCGGCACTCGTAGAAATGTCCCGCAGCTACGGCTTGTCCGGCTTCAGCCTGTTTCGTCATGTGATTCTGCCGGGCGCCATGCCTTCGATTCTGGTCGGCGTGCGATTCGCGCTGGGCTTCATGTGGTTGACGCTGATCGTGGCGGAAACCATTTCGGCCAGCTCCGGTATTGGCTACCTGGCAATGAATGCAAGGGAGTTTTTGCAAACCGACATCGTGGTACTGGCCATCGTCTTGTATGCGGTCCTCGGCAAGCTGGCCGATCTGGCAGCACGAGGCCTGGAACGCGTCTGCCTGCGCTGGCATCCGGCCTATCAAACGAGTAAAGGCGGTGCCGCATGACCAGTCTCAAACAACAGCAGCCTTCCCATTTACTGCGTGGTATCCCGCTGGCGGTGCAAAGCCTGAAAAAGGCCTTTGGCTCCCGCGAAGTGCTCAAGGACATCGACCTGCACGTTCCTGCCGGCCAGTTTGTCGCCATTGTCGGCCGTAGTGGCTGCGGCAAAAGCACCTTGCTGCGGCTGCTCGCCGGTCTCGACAAGCCGACGCAAGGCCAGCTTCTGGCGGGCTCTTCATCGCTGGACGATGCCCGCGAAGATACACGACTGATGTTCCAGGAAGCGCGCCTGCTGCCCTGGAAGAAAATCATCGACAATGTCGGTCTTGGTCTGAGTGGCGACT
Organism: Pseudomonas tremae; assembly: GCF_001401155.1. Taxonomy (GTDB): domain Bacteria; phylum Pseudomonadota; class Gammaproteobacteria; order Pseudomonadales; family Pseudomonadaceae; genus Aquipseudomonas; species Aquipseudomonas tremae. The sequence continues at coordinate 14,298 of NZ_LJRO01000181.1, read as the reverse complement.
GGCGTGCGCAGGCACTTGAAGCGCTTGAGGCTGTGGGCCTTGCCGAGCGGGCCAACGAATGGCCGGCTGCTTTGTCCGGCGGCCAGAAGCAACGCGTTGCCCTGGCCCGCGCGCTGATTCACAAGCCGCGTCTGTTGCTGCTCGACGAGCCACTGGGGGCGCTGGATGCCCTGACCCGGATCGAAATGCAGCAACTGATCGAGAAACTGTGGGGCCAGTATGGCTTTACGGTTCTGCTGGTTACTCACGATGTCAGCGAGGCCGTTGCCATTGCTGACAGGGTGATTCTGATCGAAGAGGGGCAGATCGGGCTCGATCTGCTCATCGATCTGCCTCGCCCACGTGTCCGCGGCTCGCATCGTCTTGCCGCGCTGGAAGCTGAAGTCCTCAACCGCGTGCTGGCAATCCCCGGCTCGCCACCCGACCCTGAGCCTTTTTCGCCACTGCCTACGCAACTGCGCTGGGCAAATTAACCCTGATCCCCAAAGGAAGACACGCCATGACTATCAAAGCCATCAACGTTCGCAACCAGTTCAAAGGCACCATCAAGGAAATTGTCCACGGCGACGTACTGTCGGAAATCGACGTACAGACTGCATCGGGCGTCGTAACTTCAGTCATCACCACCCGCTCTGTAAAAGAGCTGGAGCTGGTCGTCGGCAGCGAAGTTATTGCTTTCGTGAAGTCGACAGAAGTCTCCATTGCCAAGTTGTAAACAATGTACAAAAACACCCCGGACGGTTGCAGCCCTCCGGGGTGTTTTGCTTTTTTACCTAGCAGTTTTGCGAGGTAGGCAGCTTTCCGGTTTTGCCGGATGCTGAACGCTGGTTCCTTTTGATGCATCCAGCCATGACCTCTTCCACTAAAGCAGTGCTGTGCCGCTATCGCTATGACCCACTGGACCGACTGATATCCAGCACGCCAGCCGGCCAGGACGGTACTAAACGTTTCTATCAGAGAAACCGTCTGGCGACCGAGATCCAGGGTGCGGTACAACGTTCTGTCTTTCAACATGAAGACCTGTTGTTGGCTCAGCAGCGTCGGGTTGATGGAGTGGTGGATACAACACTATTGGCAACCAACCTGCAGCGCTCTGTACTGCAGCTTGTGGATAAGGCTGGAGCCGAGCCCGTGACATACAGCCCTTATGGCCATCATCCCGCAGAAAGTGGTCTGACCAGTCTATTGGGGTTCAATGGCGAACGACGCGATCCGGTGACCGGACATTATCTGCTGGGGAATGGGTATCGGGCTTATAACCCGGTGTTGATGCGGTTTAACAGCCCGGACAGTTTGAGCCCGTTTGGTGAGGGTGGGTTGAATGCGTATGGGTATGTGGGTGGGGATCCGGTTGGGTTTGGGGATGAGACGGGGCATATAAAGTTACGCATTATAGTTGATATTGCAAGGCGTAATTCAAACAGATCTCTGGAGCGTGTGATCAAGCGGACACCCATAATGAAAGGTCCGCCAAAACTCGTCGCATCAATGCCTTCAATTAGTGAACTTAGTTACACCCGCCCATTGCCCCCCGTTACGCGTGTACAGCCCTCTTTTGATAAATCAGGATCTGTTGGCTGGTCAGGCGGTGAAATAACCACTGCGTCAACATCTGGGGCAAGGCACGCGGTCCTTGATTCTTCGCCTTCAAAGCTTCTGAGTAATAAAGGGTTGGTTCACCATCGATATGTGCAAGGAAAACCTATACATATGTTCGATGAGCATGGGCTTCCTGTATCAGCGCAACGTATAAAAAATGCTTACAAGGAAAAATTTGAATCTGCGAGAGCTATGCAGGGTCATTATCAGATGAACTATAAAAAAAATGAGCGCATGCGTGACAAGTTTTTCAAATATACTGGACTGGCTGATGGGTACCAGCGTGAATATGATTCGTTAGCGGACTCCGTATTAATTGTCAGAGGCCCCGTGGGTGGATCTTGATAAGTTATAAATAACCCTCAATATTCCTTTTGAAATTTCTATCATGATTCCTTCAAATCAGACGGTATTTTGCAAGTATCGCTACGACCCACTGGACCGACTGGCTTCCAGCATGCCGACTGGCCAGGCGGACATTCTGCGTTTCTATCAGAAGAGCCGCCTGACGATCGAGATTCAGGGCGCGTTACGACGCACGGTCTTTCAGCATGACGACCTGTTATTGGCCCAGCAACGGCGTATTGAGGGTGTGATCGAAACCACGCTGCTGGCGACCGATCAGCAGCGTTCTGTTTTGCAGCTTGTGGACAAGGCTGGCACTCAGCCTATTGCTTACAGTCCCTACGGTCACCATCCGGCTGAAAGCGGCTTGACCAGTTTGCTGGGGTTCAATGGCGAGCGACGCGATCCGGTGACGGGGCATTATCTGCTGGGGAATGGGTATCGGGCTTATAACCCGGTGTTGATGCGGTTTAACCGCCCGGACAGTTTGAGCCCGTTTGGTGAGGGTGGGTTGAATGCGTATGGGTATGTGGGTGGGGATCCGGTCGGGTTTGGAGATGAGACGGGGCATATGCCGTTTGACCTCTCGAATAACCTACGAAAGTTCGCGACACACAATTCCACGGCCCGTGGAGGAAGTATTGAACTTTATAGATTTTGGAACGCTCCGATCATGCGCAACGTCAAGGCGCTCAATCGAAATACGCCAAGCCCATTAGTAAATGAGCTGGCAGCGACAACAGCACATACCTCAGCAGGCCCTGACTCTCCTATTGCTTCAACCTCAAGATACAGAGCGGGCGCAAGCTCTCCAAGGGGCGCGTCATTATCCGAACAGGAATTGAAGAAAACTCGGGCTAGACTGAGATATAGTCTGGTCGGTGGTGTGTCTGACAGTGAGCATACTGCAAAAAATACTTTAACAATTCATCAGAACAGAGTGGCGGATGCTAAAAAAATAAAAGAATATTACCGCGGCTCTGACATTAAAATTTTTAAGCGCTTCAAAGAGGTTTTAAAGCGCGAGAGGCATGATTTAAAAGCTTACAGCGAAGCTCTTTATGTCAGTCATCCCAATTTCATACGAAACCCTGACCCACCTAATTCGGGGTCAGCTACATAAGTACGATAGATCACGCTTTGGCGATGACCAGTCTCTTCCCCAAAAATACCGGCAAATACAACCCCAAGTAAGCATCAAACACTCGCATCCCTTCCTCAGCCATGCGCGGTGTAATCTCGTCATGCAACTGCACCGAACGCGCATACACCCGGTCGCCCAGTTCCATTGCCAAGGCAAACACGTCTACATCGTCTGGCAGCGCAGGCAGTTGGAAGTGACGATCAAACACTTCAAGCATCAGTTGCCCCAGTTCGATGTCGTGCTGGCGGTCGGCCTGGTTGATTTCAGTCAGGCCATGCTGGGCGAGTATCAACTGGCGGGCGGCGGCGTCGGCGTTGTAGATGGCCAGCATGCGCAGTTCGACGATGCGTGACAGGTCGCGCCAGGTCGTGAGCTGATCGTGATCAATGGGCGCTTGCAGCGATGCGCGGAAGGTCGCGTGGATGTCGGCGGTCAGTGCTTCGAGCAGCGCCGGTACGCTGGCGAAGAAGTGATACACCGACGATGGCGGAATGCCAGCGCGCTCCGCAACGCTATAGATCGACAGGCTGGCCACACCTTGTTCGGCAAGCAACGTACGGGCGGCGTCGAGAATCGAATCGATTCTGGCCTGGCTGCGTGCTTGAGGTTTGCGAGGGGCGGCGGCGCGTGTCATGGGCGTGGCTCTTGATTGGGCTGGCGGCATTGTAAGGGATTCTGACTGGAGGAATCGCTGTCGTCGCTCTTGAGCGTGCGCCCACACGTTTACGGCTCCCACGCTGGAGTGAGGAACGATAGATGTTCGGGAATGCACGCCAAACAAAAACGCCGCAAAGCTCCAGGCTTTGCGGCGTCTTGTATTACTCAGCCTCAATCAGACCGTATGCAGGTACCAGTTGTACTCAAGGTCGGAGATGGAGTGTTCGAATTCTTCCAGCTCGCTCTCTTTACAGGCGACAAAGATGTCGATGTATTTCGGATCGATGTACTTGGCCATGACCGGGTTGTCGTCCAGCTCGCGCAAGGCGTCACGCAGGTTGTTCGGCAGGCTCTGTTCATGCTGTTCGTAGGAGTTGCCTTCAACCGGGGCGCCCGGCTCGACCTTGTTGACCAGGCCGTGATGCACGCCCGCCAGAACAGAGGCCATCACCAGATACGGGTTGGCATCGGCACCGGCAACGCGGTGTTCGATACGTACGGCATCAGCCGACCCGGTCGGGACGCGAACCGCGACCGTGCGGTTATCAAGGCCCCAGGTCGGTGAATTGGGTACATAGAACTGGGCACCAAACCGGCGGTACGAGTTGACGTTCGGACACAGGAACGCCATTTGTGCCGGTAGGGTCTCGAGCACACCGCCGATCGCGTGACGCAATGCGGCGTTCTGCTCGGGATCCTCGCTGGTGAAGATGTTCTTGCCATCGCGATCCAGAATCGAGATGTGAACGTGCAGACCGTTACCTGCCTGACCCGGATAGGGCTTGGCCATGAAGGTGGTGTCCATCTCATGGTCGTAGGCGATGTTCTTGATCAGACGCTTGAGCAGAACGGCGTAGTCGCACGCCTTGATGGCATCGGCGACATGGTGCAGGTTGACTTCGAACTGCGCAGGGGCGCTTTCCTTGACGATGGCGTCAGCAGGAATGCCTTGCTCCTTGGCACCTTCAAGAATGTCCTGAAGGCAGTCGACGTATTCGTCGAGATCGTCAATCAGGTAGACCTGAGTCGAATGCGGGCGCTTGCCGGAGATCGGGGAGCGGGGCGGTTGCGGCCGACCGTTCACGTTTTCCTGATCGATCAGGTAGAACTCAAGCTCGAATGCGGCGCAGATGGTCAGGCCCATTTCATCGAATTTGGCGACTACCTGGCGCAGGACTTCACGCGGGTCGGCGAAAAACGGGTCGCCTTCGAGTTCGTGCATGGTCATCAGCAATTGCGCGGTAGGGCGCTTCTGCCAGGGCTCGTTGCACAGGGTGTCGGGGATGGGATAGCAGATTCGGTCAGCATCGCCGATGTCCAGGCCCAGGCCGGTGCTTTCCACCGTCGAGCCATTGATATCCAGAGCAAATAAAGAGGCCGGCAGGTTGATGCCTTTCTCGTAAACCTTATGGAGGCTGGTGCGTTCGATGCGTTTGCCACGCACCACACCATTCATATCTGCAATCAGAAGGTCAACGTACAGAACCTCAGGATGTTCCTTAAGGAACGCGTTCGCTTCGTTAAGCTGAACGGCACGCGGGGGTACCGACATGATGCAACACCTTTGTTGTTAAAAATATCAATCATCAATGATTGCGGATCTCAGTCAATCCGAAAGCCATGATGAAGTCAATAGAGCCTTTTTTGCCCTAAAACTGCGCCAGATGGCCTTTTTTGCTGCTATTTAGGGCGTTTTATCGTGTTTCTGGCCAATGTCGAATATGGGCTAAAGCGGCCCTTCTTCTATACATGACGGGCTGTTGTATAAAAAAATGAACGAGGCTAAGCTCGATCGCAACCCATATGGAAACAGTAGCAGCGGGTGTTCAACGCCTCACCGCTTTTTGCCTGGCGTCCGTCAGTGAGCCTGCACGGTGGTCATCATGCCTGTGATATCGGTGTTCGTGGTGGATTGACGCACATTGCGCCATCCTCCGACGGCCATCAAGGCCCTACTGTCCTACGCTCAAGGCCGGACATTACCACTTTAACGACGTCGCCAGTGTGACCGTCGCCGTCTGGAAATCCGGCTCTACAGGTGTCACCTTACCCCTAATCGGCGCCTGCCGAAACGAGTTGTACACCATGACGCGGATGCGTCGAAAAAACGCCTGATCACGATCAGGACAAGAAAACCCTGAGGTATTTATGAGTACCAACCTCGACCAGCTCACCGATTGGTTGAAAGAACACAAGATTACCGAAGTCGAATGCATGGTATCCGACCTCACTGGTATCACCCGCGGCAAGATCTCGCCGACCAACAAGTTCATTGCCGAAAAAGGCATGCGTCTGCCCGAGAGCGTGTTGCTGCAGACAGTGACCGGCGACTACGTGGAGGATGACATCTACTACGAGCTGCTCGACCCGGCAGACATCGACATGATCTGCCGCCCCGACCAGAACGCGGTGTATCTGGTGCCTTGGGCCGTCGAGCCAACTGCGCAGGTGATCCACGACACCTACGACAAGCAGGGCAACCCCATCGAGCTGTCGCCGCGCAACGTGTTGAAGAAGGTGCTCAAGCTCTACGCCGATCAAGGCTGGCAGCCTATCGTGGCGCCTGAGATGGAGTTTTACCTGACCAAGCGCAGCGACGACCCGGATTACCCGCTGCAACCGCCAGTCGGTCGCTCCGGGCGTCCGGAGACCGGGCGTCAATCGTTCTCGATCGAGGCTGCCAACGAATTCGATCCGTTGTTCGAAGACGTCTATGACTGGTGCGAACTGCAGAATCTGGACCTGGATACGCTGATTCACGAAGACGGCACGGCACAGATGGAAATCAACTTCCGTCACGGCGATGCCCTGTCGCTGGCCGATCAGATTCTGGTGTTCAAGCGCACCATGCGCGAGGCGGCTCTCAAGCACGACGTTGCTGCCACCTTCATGGCCAAACCGATGACCGGCGAGCCGGGCAGCGCCATGCACTTGCACCAGAGCATCATCGACATCGAGACCGGCAAGAACATCTTCTCCAACGACGACGGGACCATGAGCGAGCTGTTTCTGAACCACGTTGGTGGTCTGCAGAAGTTCATCCCCGAGCTGTTGCCGCTGTTCGCGCCCAACGTCAACTCGTTCCGCCGTTTTCTGCCCGACACCTCGGCACCCGTTAACGTCGAATGGGGCGAAGAAAACCGCACCGTCGGCCTGCGCGTACCGGATGCAGTGCCGCAGAACCGCCGTGTGGAAAACCGTCTGCCGGGTGCAGATGCCAACCCTTATCTGGCGATTGCCGCCAGCCTGCTGTGCGGTTTCATCGGTATGGTTGAAGGCATCAACCCGAGTGCGCCGGTGGTAGGACGCGGTTACGAGCGCCGCAATCTGCGCTTGCCGTTGACCATCGAAGACGCGCTGGAGCGTATGGAAAACAGCAAGACCATCGAGAAGTACCTAGGCAAGAAGTTCATCATCGGCTACGTCGCGGTCAAGCGTGCCGAGCATGAAAACTTCAAGCGCGTGATCAGCTCGTGGGAGCGGGAATTCCTGCTCTTTGCCGTCTGATTACGCAGAGCGCCGCCGCAGGTCGTTGCGCGGCGCTCTGATAACTGACCTTAATCAAGGAAGTGCTGCATGAGTGCCGACAAAAACCCGCAAACCCTCGAATGGCAGGCCTTGAGCAGCGAGCACCACCTGGCACCGTTCAGCGACTACAAGCAACTCAAGGAAAACGGCCCGCGCATCATTACTCGCGCCGAGGGCGTTTATCTGTGGGACAGCGAGGGCCATAAAATCCTCGATGGCATGTCCGGCCTGTGGTGTGTGGCTATTGGTTACGGGCGCGAAGAGCTGGCCGATGCTGCCAGCAAGCAGATGCGCGAGCTGCCTTACTACAACCTGTTCTTCCAGACCGCCCACCCGCCAGTACTGGAGTTGGCCAAGGTCATTGCCGAGATCGCTCCCCAAGGCATGAACCACGTGTTCTTCACCGGTTCAGGCTCTGAAGGCAATGACACGATGCTGCGCATGGTTCGTCATTACTGGGCACTGAAAGGCCAGCCGAACAAGAAAACCATCATCAGTCGCATCAACGGCTATCACGGCTCCACTGTCGCCGGCGCGAGCCTGGGCGGCATGACCTATATGCACGAGCAGGGTGACCTGCCGATTCCGGGTATTGCGCACATCCCGCAGCCTTACTGGTTTGGTGAAGGCGGCGACATGACGCCCGACGAATTCGGGGTGTGGGCTGCCGAGCAACTGGAAAAGAAGATTCTCGAACTGGGTGTCGAGAACGTCGGCGCGTTCATTGCCGAGCCGATCCAGGGCGCTGGTGGCGTGATTGTTCCGCCTGATTCCTACTGGCCGAAAATCAGGGAGATTCTGTCGCGCTACGACATCCTGTTCGCCGCCGATGAGGTGATCTGTGGTTTCGGGCGTACCGGTGAGTGGTTCGGTAGCGATTTCTATGGCCTCAAGCCCGACATGATGACCATCGCCAAAGGGCTGACTTCCGGTTACGTGCCGATGGGTGGCCTGATCGTGCGTGATGAAATTGTCGCTGTGCTCAATGAGGGCGGCGATTTCAATCACGGATTCACCTATTCCGGGCATCCCGTGGCTGCAGCGGTCGCGCTGGAGAATATTCGTATCCTGCGTCAGGAAAGAATCGTCGAGCGGGTCCGGTCGGAAACGGCACCGTATTTGCAAAAGCGTCTGCGTGAGCTGAGTGACCATCCTCTGGTGGGCGAAGTCCGCGGTGTCGGGCTGCTGGGTGCCATTGAACTGGTGAAGGACAAGACCACCCGCGAGCGCTATACCGACAAGGGCGCGGGAATGATCTGTCGAACCTTCTGCTTCGAGAATGGCCTGATCATGCGTGCTGTAGGCGACACCATGATCATCGCGCCGCCGCTGGTCATCAGTTTTGCGGAAATCGACGAACTGGTGAGCAAGGCTCGCAAATGCCTGGATCTGACGCTGGCTGCCTTGCAGGGCTGAATCCGCAAAAAAGCGCGGGATGTGCGTTGTTTAACAAGGGTAGCTTGAAAGCCTGCCCTCGAACTTGCCAGACTAATGGCTACAAGCCGCTAACCGACGGTCAGTGATAAAAAAACACATTGGAGCTACGCATGAAAAAATTTGGCAAGACCCTTCTCGCGCTGTCCCTGATGGGCGTCGTGGCCACTGCTGCGCAGGCCGATGACAAAGTGCTGCACGTCTACAACTGGTCCGATTACATCGCGCCGGACACCGTTGCCAAGTTCGAGAAAGAATCGGGCATCAAGGTGGTCTACGACGTTTTTGACAGCAACGAGACGCTGGAAGCCAAATTGCTGGCCGGCAAGTCCGGTTATGACATCGTCGTACCGTCCAACAACTTCCTCGCCAAGCAGATCAAGGCTGGCGTCTATCAGGAACTGGACAAGTCCAAACTGCCGAACTGGAAGAACCTGAACGAATCGCTACTCAAGGCCGTGTCGGTCAGCGACCCGGAAAACAAGCACGCCTTCCCGTACATGTGGGGTTCGATCGGTATCGGCATCAACCCGGACAAGGTCAAGGCCGCGCTGGGTGCTGACGCGCCAGTCAACTCGTGGGACTTGCTGTTCAAGCCGGAAAACGCTGCCAAGCTGAAGTCGTGCGGTATCAGCTTCCTCGATTCGCCAACCGAGATGCTGCCAATTGCGCTGCATTACCTCGGTTACCCGACCGATTCTCAGGACAAGAAGCAGCTCGCCGAAGCCGAAGCGTTGTTCATGAAGATTCGTCCGTCGATTGGTTATTTCCACTCGTCCAAGTACATCTCGGACCTGGCCAACGGCAACATATGCGTCGCGGTCGGCTACTCGGGTGATATCTATCAGGCCAAGTCGCGCGCTGCCGAGGCCGGTGGCAAGGTCAAAGTGGCTTACAACATTCCCAAAGAAGGCGCTGGCAGCTTCTATGATATGGTCGCCATCCCCAAGGATGCCGAAAACGTCGAGGGTGCCTACAAGTTCATGACCTTCCTGATGAAGCCGGAAATCATGGCTGAAATCACCAATGCGGTGCGCTTCCCGAACGGTAACGCGGCGGCCACGGCGCTGGTCGACAAGGAAATCACCAGCGATCCTGGCGTTTACCCGCCAGCCGACGTACAGGCCAAGCTGTATGCCATTGCCGACTTGCCAGCGGCTACCCAGCGCATCATGACCCGCAGCTGGACCAAGATAAAGTCAGGTAAATAAGCCTGTCATGAAACCTGTGGATGCTGCGTAGCTTTGGCTGCGCAGCATCCAGCAGACAGGAATATTGTCTGACACTTTGCTGGTTTGGCTCATAGACGGTAAGTTGCGCGCCGGTTTTGTTTTCCGATCGCCCTCCGGCGCTCAGGCACCTCTGTTTAAAAGGATGCGTTCTTTGTCTATTTCTATCTTGTCCAAAGCCTTGCTGGTGGCTGTCGGGCTGACACTGACGGTCAGTGCTCAGGCTGAATCCACTGTGCATATTTATAACTGGTCCGATTACATCGGCAAGACCACCCTGGCGGACTTCGAAGCCGCCACCGGCATCAAGCCGATGTACGACGTGTTCGACTCCAATGAAACCCTCGAAGCCAAGCTGTTGGCAGGGCGTACCGGCTATGACGTGGTCGTGCCGTCCAATCACTTCCTCGGCAAGCAGATCAAGGCGGGTGCGTTCCAGAAGCTCGACAAGTCGCTGTTGCCCAACTACAAAAACCTCGACCCTGCTTTGCTCAAGCGTCTGGAGAAGAACGATCCGGGTAACCAGTACGCTGTGCCGTACCTGTGGGGCACCAACGGCATCGGTTACAACGTCGACAAGGTCAAGGCAGTGCTCGGCGTCGACAAGATCGACTCCTGGTCCGTGCTGTTCGAGCCCGAGAACATCAAGAAGCTGTCCAGCTGCGGCGTAGCGTTTCTCGACTCCGCCGATGAGATGCTGCCAGCCATGCTCAATTACCTCGGGCTGGACCCCAACAGCACCAAGGAAGCCGACTATAAGAAGGCCGAAGCCAAGCTGATGGCGATTCGTCCTTACGTGACCTATTTCCACTCGTCCAAATACATCACCGACCTGGCCAACGGCGATATCTGCGTTGCAGCCGGTTTCTCGGGGGATGTGTTCCAGGCCAAGGCGCGGGCCGAAGAGGCAGGCAAGGGCGTGAAACTCGCCTACAGCATTCCGAAGGAAGGCGGCAACCTGTGGTTCGACATGCTCGCTATCCCCGCGGACTCGCAGAACGTCAAGGCGGCCAGTGCCTTCATCAACTACATGCTCGACCCCAAGGTGATCGCCAAGGTCAGCGATGAAGTCGGCTATGCCAACCCCAATCCTGCCGCCGGCGAGTTCATGGATCAGAGTATCCGTACTGACGAAGCGGTCTATCCACCTCAGGAAGTGCTGGACCGGCTGTTCGTGAACAGCGAGTTGCCGCCCAAGGTGCAACGTCTCATGACCCGCAGCTGGACCAAGGTCAAGTCGGGCAAATAACTATTCAGCACCCGGTCGTTTTGGCCGGGTTGCCTACCTGTTGGGAGTTTCACCCATGGCAGTTGCCTCCGGCGCCTACAAGAAAGCCATCGAAGGCGGTCAGCAACCCAAAGAGGTGCTGGTCCGGATCGATCGGGTCACCAAGAAGTTCGACGAGACGATCGCAGTGGACGACGTGTCCCTGCAGATCAACAAGGGCGAAATCTTCGCCCTGCTCGGCGGCTCGGGCTCCGGCAAGTCCACGCTGCTGCGCATGCTGGCCGGTTTCGAGCGTCCGACCGAGGGGCGTATCTACCTCGATGGCGTCGACATCACCGACATGCCGCCGTATGAACGCCCGATCAACATGATGTTCCAGTCCTACGCGCTGTTCCCGCACATGACCGTGGCGGACAACATTGCCTTCGGCCTCAAGCAGGACAAACTGGGCAAGTCGGAAATCGATGCGCGCGTGGCCGAGATGCTCAAGCTGGTGCAGATGACCCAGTACGCCAAGCGCAAGCCGCATCAGCTCTCGGGCGGGCAGCGCCAGCGTGTCGCTCTGGCCCGCTCGCTGGCCAAAAAGCCCAAGCTGTTGCTGCTCGACGAACCGATGGGCGCGCTGGACAAGAAACTGCGCTCGCAGATGCAGCTGGAGCTGGTGGAAATCATCGAGCGCGTGGGCGTGACCTGCGTGATGGTGACTCACGATCAGGAAGAGGCCATGACCATGGCCGAGCGCATCGCCATCATGCACCTGGGCTGGATCGCGCAGATCGGCAGCCCGATCGACATCTATGAAACCCCGACCAGCCGCCTGGTCTGCGAATTCATCGGCAGCGTCAACCTGTTCGAAGGTGACGTGATCGAGGACATGGAAGCACACGCGCTGATCCGCAGCCCCGAGCTGGAGCGCAATATCTATGTCGGCCACGGCGTCAGTACGTCGGTGGAAGACAAGCACATCACCTACGCGCTACGCCCGGAGAAACTGCTGATCACCACGGAACAGCCGGGTTTCGAATACAACTGGTCACGCGGCAAGGTTCACGACATCGCGTACCTGGGCGGCCATTCGGTTTTCTACGTCGAGCTGCCGGGCGGCAAGCTGGTGCAGTCGTTTGTCGCCAACGCCGAACGTCAGGGCGCGCGACCTACCTGGGGCGATGAAGTCTACGTCTGGTGGGAAGACGACAGCGGCGTGGTACTGCGCTCATGAAAATCCGCAAGATCAAGCGCGCTTTCGAGCGCATAAAGCCCAACGGGCGGCAGATGGTCATCGGCGTGCCGTTCCTCTGGCTGTTCCTGTTCTTCGCGCTGCCGTTCCTGATCGTGCTGAAGATCAGCTTCGCCGAAGCAGACGTTGCGATCCCGCCGTATACCGAGATTTTCAGCTACGCCGACGAAAAGCTGCAGATGGTCCTTAATTTCGCCAACTACACCTTGCTCAGTGGCGATGACCTGTACGTTTCAGCGTACCTTGGCTCGCTGAAAATGGCCTTCATCAGCACCTTGCTGTGCCTGCTGATCGGTTACCCGATGGCCTATGCCATTGCCAGCGCCCGCAAGGACCTGCAAACCGTGCTGTTGCTGCTGATCATGATGCCGACCTGGACGGCGATCCTGATTCGCGTCTATGCCTGGATGGGTATTCTCAGCAACAACGGCCTGCTCAATGCCTTCCTGATGTGGCTGGGCCTGATCGACTCGCCGTTGCAGATTCTCAACACCAACCTGGCGGTGTACATCGGCGTGGTCTATTCCTACCTGCCGTTCATGATTTTGCCGCTGTATGCCAACCTCGTGAAGCATGACACCAGCCTGCTGGAGGCTGCGTCCGACCTGGGTTCCAGCACTTTCAACAGCTTCTGGAAAATCACCGTGCCGCTGTCCAAGAACGGTGTGATTGCTGGCTGCATGCTGGTGTTCATTCCGGTGGTGGGCGAATTCGTGATTCCCGAGCTGCTGGGTGGCCCGGAAACCCTGATGATCGGCCGTGTGCTGTGGCAGGAATTCTTCAACAACCGCGACTGGCCGGTGGCTTCGGCGCTGGCGGTCATCATGCTGCTGGTGCTCATCGTGCCGATTATCCTGTTCAACCGCAGTCAGGCCAAAGAACTGGAGGGCAAGGCATGAACCGCTTTCGATTCTCGAACCTGATGCTGGTCCTGGGTTTGCTGTTTATCTATGCGCCGATGGTGATTCTGGTCATCTACTCGTTCAACGCCTCGCAACTGGTGACGGTCTGGGGTGGCTGGTCGGTGAAATGGTACGTCGGCCTGCTGGACAACTCGCAACTGATGGGTTCAGTGATGCGCTCGCTGGAAATCGCCTGTTACACAGCTGTTGCAGCGGTGGCGCTGGGGACGATGGCTGCGTTTGTTCTGACCCGGATCAGCCGCTTCAAGGGCCGTACATTCTTCGGCGGGCTGGTTACCGCGCCATTGGTGATGCCGGAAGTGATCACTGGTCTGTCGCTGCTGCTGTTGTTCGTGGCGATGGCGCAGATGATCGGCTGGCCGCAGGAGCGCGGCATCATGACCATCTGGATCGCCCACACGACGTTCTGCGCGGCCTACGTGGCTGTTGTGGTCTCGGCGCGGTTGCGTGAGCTGGACCTGTCGATCGAAGAAGCGGCGATGGACCTGGGCGCGCGTCCGTGGAAGGTGTTCTTGCTGATCACTATCCCGATGATCGCGCCGTCGCTGGCAGCCGGGGGCATGATGTCCTTTGCCCTGTCGCTGGACGATCTGGTACTCGCCAGCTTCGTCTCCGGGCCTGGTTCGACGACGCTGCCGATGGAAGTGTTCTCTGCTGTGCGTCTGGGTGTGAAGCCGGAAATAAATGCCGTCGCGAGCCTGATCCTATTGGCCGTTTCACTGGCGACGTTTCTGGTCTGGTTCTTTACCCGCCGCGCCGAAAACAACCGCAAGCGTGCGATTCAGCAGGCCATCGAAGAAAGCGCGGCAGACGCCTGGAAGCAACCCGACCCAAGGCGCGCGCCTGCAGCGTGAGGACCTTCGTGCGCGGTACGCAAGTCCGCTCTTGATTCTGCCCGCAGGGCGTGGGGGCGAGCTTGCTCGGTTTCACTGTCGGTTCCCGACAGTTCGCGGACAAGTCCGCTCCCACGCCCT
>NZ_LJRO01000510.1 GCF_001401155.1 Pseudomonas tremae | reverse complement strand
CATCAAGCACTTGGTCTACGAACTGGTCATCACCAATGATACTCACAGCGTCACCGCTTTTCGTGGATACCAGGTTGGCAGCCAGCCGATGGTTGTCCAACTCATCGTCGTCATTGAACCCCGCATTTACGTGGACGAAATCGCCACGGTCTATCACACCCGCCCTGCCATCGCGCAGATATTCGACAGTGCCGTCACGATGCAAATGTGACGTGTAAGAGCGCAGGTGATAGACAGCAGAATCATCTGCCTGGCCGCACTGGATAAGAC
>NZ_LJRO01000501.1 GCF_001401155.1 Pseudomonas tremae | reverse complement strand
CGGTATCTCCTAATTTGTGCCATTCCTTTAGAGCCCGCGCATCGAATTCGAGGTTATAGGTCATCCAGTGAAACCTTGACCCGCTGCGGAGCTGCAAGGCGCTCGCGCACAGTTGCCAACAGCGCTTCGTCTTCCTCTGTCATCAGAACCGTCTTGAAGGGTAGCTGACCACGCTCAGCTACGTACTGCAGGGTTTGGCGCAGCAACTCCGAGGGGGTGACGCCAAGCTTTTCCAGCTCGAGGTAAGCACGCGCTTTGAGATCGTCGTCGATACGAACGTTGATAGACGCCATGTGGGCATCCTCCAGCGTAATGACATTTGTATTTACAGTGAGGCAAAGTGGCCATTTTTGCAAGCAGCTGTAAAGATCATTTAGATCCCTACGCTCTCGCTGATCAGCTCGAGCTGCGCGTACAGCCAAAAACGTGACAACTGCGGATTAATATTCCAACCCGTCAGCACATCGGCAGACGTTGCGGGCGGAGGTAGTAGTTGTCGAACTCGCCGCTC
>NZ_LJRO01000058.1 GCF_001401155.1 Pseudomonas tremae | reverse complement strand
CGCCCTGCGCAGGGCGACAATCTGCGCGCGCAGGTTGCACTCCTCAACCACCGCCCTGGGCCAGGCCAGCGTCAGCAGTTCGGCTTTTTCCAGAAGCTCGCCTGGTCGAGTGGCAAAGGCTACGAGCAACGCCATCGCGCGGCTGCCCAGCGGCACCGGCTGTGAATCCTTGAGTAGCAAATATTCGCGTGGAAGCAAAGTGAAAGAGCCGAAGTGGATCGCCTCATGGTTGTGTGAAGAATCGCCTGTTTCCTGAGTGGCCACTGCATCTTGGCCGCTTGCTTCGAAATCCATGCTTATACCTGTGTCAGAAGTAATGACTGCGCCGCCGCACCGTGCAGGAGCATGAAGGTCCCGATAGGTATCCGAGTATTGATGAGTATTCTGTTTATCTGCCAAGGCCGATGAGTTCCGAAAGGCAAGCTGTTACTCATCGGACGCCCAGTGTTACCGGGCATGTACTACTTGTTTTATCGCATCCCCGGTTTAGAGCGCCGACTTCTCGGGAAGAGCAAAGTCTAGCGACATCAGATGACTGTTCTGATAGAGATGCACAAATCGCGCCTGGGTTAATCGACAGCGGCGGGCCGTTTCTCTGAGTACCGTTGGTCGACTTGTCACGATTTTTTATCAACCCGCCATTCGCTCGAACTGTCTCTAGCACAATTACTTGCCATAACTAATGTACGGGGCTGGCTTTGTATTGAGGGTTTCCATGAATCGCACCGTTGACGCTGCAGAATTGAATATCGACTTCTCTAAAGATCCGGAAAAAGCCTTGTTCAAGTGGTTCATCGCAAGTTTTTTGATGGGCAAACGAATTCAGTCGGCGATCGCGTGTGAGGCTTACCGGGTGATCATCGAACAACATGACCGAGATACACCACGCAAGCTTGCTCATTGCACCCACCGAGAGTTGGTGAAAATGCTCGGCCAGGCGCATTACGTGCGTTATGACGAGTCCACTGCCGATCGCGCTGCTCGCGCTGTGCAATAAGCTCAACACTGAATACGCCGGCAGCCTTGGCAGCGTGCATAAGGCCAGCGAAGACCGCGCGGACTTCGAAAAGCGTCTTGCTGCCTTTGACGGCGTGGGGCCGAAGACCGTAGAAATATTCATGCGTGAGGCCGGCAAGGTGCTGTATTGAGCGCCGCGCCAATAATGCGCACCGGTTGTGCGGGCTGGAGCCTGGGACGCGAATACTGGCCTGAGTTTCCTGCTGAAGGAACTCATTTGCAACGCTATTCATCACGATTCGACGCCGTCGAAATCAACAGTTCGTTCTATCGCCCGCACCGTCCGCAGACTTACAGGCATTGGGCGCAATCAGTGCCCGCCGGGTTTCGCTTCTCGGTAAAGATCCCCAAGTCAATAACCCATGAACAACGCTTGCAAGACTGTGAAGTGTTACTGGATATGTTTCTTGCCCAGTGCTGTGAGCTCGGCGAAAAACTTGGCTGCCTGCTTATTCAATTGCCGCCCTCGCTCGATTATGTTCCAGGCGTTGCTACACGTTTTTTTACAGCGTTGCGCAGTCGCTACAGCGGTACGCTTGTGATCGAACCGCGTCATGAGTCCTGGCACCAGGCCGAGGCACTCATGATCGAGCAGCGTATTGCGCGAGTCGCCGCCGATCCTTCGCCTGTCAGCATGGGCCAGCTCCCGGGTGGCTGGCCTGGAGCCCGTTACTGGCGGCTTCATGGTTCACCGACTATCTATCACAGCACCTATGGTGCTGACCGATTGGAGCCTCTGGCCCGACAGATGCTGACGTCTGCCGAAGCGGGAGTTGAAACATGGTGCATATTCGATAATACGGCCAGCGGCGCTGCAATCGGTGATGCGCTGTTACTTAACGCCATTAACCATTAAGTGACAGTGCGTTAGTTGATCGCCGGTCGTCAGTCATTCGTAACTTGCGGGCGGGTGTCATCCCTCCTTAATGCAAAGTCGTTCTAATTGAACGTGATAGCGCACGCCTGGCAGTTACCCGGGCGCCGCGCCTCTGCCTGCAAAGGCCCGTCTCGCATCAGTCAATCCGTAGCGGTTATCGCCTGCCTGCACTAGCGGTGTTTCAACGCATGGAACGACTGATGACCAATGGAATGAAAAACAATGACGACTGTCAGCAAGATCACTACCGAAAAACCCACCAACCCTGCGGACGCTCAAGCCTGGGAACAGGCTGTACAGCACTCCAGGGAGGTGGGTATCCAGTGGCAGTTACCTGCCGACGACAAACGCTCTGCACAGCAAATCATCGACGATAGCCCGTTGCTTAAAAACCTGGGCGGACGTGGCGACCGCGCAGAAGCGAAGGAAAACCTTATCGCGCAAGTCGGTGACTACACCAAGGATTCGCATGCCGCGTTTCGTGCCGTGCAACTGCTTGAACACATTGAAACCTTCGACGCCAGCGGCAATCGCCTTGCCGGCAAGGACATCGGTAACAACCGCATTGACGGCTACACCAGCAGCAGCGAAGCACGGCACGGTTCTGAAGCCGGTCGCCTGAAGGATTTCGGCAAGGAGGGATTCGCGAGTCTCAAGGGCACGCTGCATGAAATCAAATCGTCTGCCGACGACCCCGCAGTTCGCGAGCAGGCCGCGAAACTGGGTATTCAATGGCAGCGTCCACAAGGCGATGAACGCGATGCCAAGAGCATCGTCGACGGCGATCCGTTGCTCAGGAACCTTGGTAATCAGAGTGACGTCAGGGACATGCTCAAGGAGCAGGTCGGCGATTTCGATAACGACGCTGATGCCGCCTACAGGGCCACTCAGGTACTGGCGCATATCGAACAGTTCGACGGCAACGGTGCGCGGATTGTCGGCAGCGACGTCGCCAATGGCAGCATCAATGGCTTTACCAAAAGCGGCGAGGCTCGCAACGGCACTGAAGCAGGTCGTTTGCAGGATTTCGGCAAAGAGGGTCTCTCCAGCCTGAAAGGCGAAATGAGCAACGTGTCGGTTGCTGGCGACAACACCCAGGCTCGCGAGCAGGCCGAAAAACTCGGCTTCCTGTGGGAATTGCCCAAGGACGACAAGCGCTCGGCTCAGGACATTATCGATGCCAACCCGCTGCTGAAGGATCTCGGTAACCAGAGCGGCGTCAAGGATATGCTCAAAGAGCGGGTCGGGGATTTCGAAAAAGATGCCAATGCGGCTTTTCGTGCCGTTCAGGTGCTTGACCGGGTGACGATGTACAACGAAAAGGGCGAAATCCAGTCAGGTGGCGATACGTTCAACAGCAGGGTCGATGGCTTCACCAAAGGTGCCGAGGCCAGGCATGGCACCGAAGCGGGCCGTCTGCAGGACTTTGGCAAGCTGGGTTTCGAGTCATTGCCCGAACTCAAGAAAAACGAAGATATCAGCAGTTACAAAGACTTTCTGAAAGCCAGCCCCGATGCTGATGATGCCTCGAAACAGATCGCCAGATACGCTGCGATTCTTGACGAGAACCACGATGCGATCAAGGGTAAGACCGGCTCCGCAGACATGACCGCCGAAGCGCTGACGGCCTACAAGGACGAGCATCCGCAACTCGACAAAGAGGTCAGGGAGGCTCTGGACTTCTGGTCTCAGCCCGGAGCCTTTGCGCTGCTCGACAATGCCAAAAGTCCGCTTGAACAGGGCAGCGATGGCAAGGCCAGCCGTGGTGATATTCAGGCCTTCATCAAGAACGCCGCACCGAAAGACGTCGGTGCGGTGGGGACGCTACTTGAAGCTGTTTCAGAAGGTAACTTGCTCCACAAGGTCAATACCGATGCATTGAACAAGGACGTGTTCGAGCATCCGCAAAACTACACTGCAGAACAGAAGGCTGCCGTGCTTCAGGAACTCAAGGCCGCTCAAAGCCTGATCATTCAGGGCAGCGGTGCGGGCATGTGGAAAGACGACAAGTCTCAGGTCCAGATTGCCAACAATGTCAGCAGTCATCCAGACCCGCAAAAGCTGCTCGATGATGTCAACGAGCATATTGCAACGCTCGAAAAAGACACTGAGGTGGTCAAGTTTTACAACGATAACGCCGCCAGCGAGCTGAGCAAGGTGCTGGAGGGCAGCGACGGTCTCAAGAACGCGCTGCAGAGCACTTATGACAATGAAATCATGACCGGCAAGGGCCTCGACAAGCTGTGGGATGCCAATACCAAGGACGGCAAGACCGATCAGCAGACTGCGTTGGCGCAGTTCTACAGCTCGGCGCAAAGCGTTCAGGAGTCGCTGGGCATAAGCGATCCAGGCAAGATTCAGGAGGCCGTGCAGAAGTCCACTCACAACAAGGATTTCGAATCGTTCTATGAAAAGTCTCTGGTGTCTGGTGAGCGCCTCAAAGAGTTGCTGAAGACCGAAAGCTTCGAAGTGGCGACCAGCCAGTTCAGCATGGAAGTGGCGATGTACAACGCCGCGCTGAACCCGGAGTTCACTGGCAAACACGATGACAAACTGACTGAAAACTACACCACCATTGCCCAGGACAGCGTCTTCAAGGACGCCAGCTTCGAGGACTTGAAGAAGGCCTTTGGCAAGGATGGCAGCGACACACTCGACGAAGCAAAGGTCAGGTCGCTGATCGACCAGATCGGAGAGAGCAATCCCGAGTTGCTGACCAACGCTGACGGCAAACCGGCCACGTCCGATCAGATTCTGGGCGTATTCCGGGGTAATTGGGATCTGTTGCGCCAAGGCACCAAGTCCATTTCCGAGTTGGGCCTGTTCAGTGATAACTCATCGATCAAGGCCGCCTCCAGTGCCGGAGTCCTGCATGGTGTCAGCGGTCTGTTCATGGCCGGCATCACCATTGCCAAGGGCGCGAATGGTGCTGGAGCCCTGACGGATCGGCAGATCGTCGATATCACTACCGGTTCAGTGCAAAGCGCTACATTGCTGACCGAGGGCGGGGTCAAGAATGTCATCACGAGGTACAAGGACCTCAAGGACACGCTTGAACCGGAAGCTTACAAGAAAATTACTACCAACCTGTCGAAACTGGAAAACGCCGCGAAGGGGCTGGGCGGGCTGGCCGGGGTGGCGGCCGGAGCCTACGGTATTTTCGATGGTGTGAAATCGATCAGACGAGGTGAGCTTGTGGCTGGTGGCATGAGCATTACCGCTGGCTCGCTGGGCGCCATGGCAGGTCTTGCATCTGCAGCGGAAGGCGCGGCGGGCGTCATGCAACTGGCGGGCAGTGTGGTCCGCGCCTTGCCGTTGATCGCCGGCGGCCTTGGGCTTGCCGCCGCCGGAGTGGGCGCTTTGGCGTTGCTGATTCCCGGCATGATCGAGGAAGGCAAGCAGGAGACCCGCGTCGATCGTTTCTCTGACCACCTCAGAGACTACCTGACCCAGTACGAGATCGATGGCGTCAAGAACGGCGACGTTTATGACATCCCCGATAGCGAATGGCCGGGCCCCGAGGAAACCACTATCGCTTCCTGATTGAGTCGGAGCAGGCCGGAGCGCCCCGGCTTGAGTCCTGATGCTCATCAGAGCACTGGTTAACCCTGCAGCAGGCTGGTCAACGCGTTGTCCAGTTGCTCGGCACTGAATGGTTTGGTAACGCACTGCCGGTCCAGCCAGGCTTCCGGAATACCGAGACGCCCGTAGCCGGAGCAAAACATGAAGGGGATACCGCGATCGGCAATCACGGTTGCTATCGCAAACGACGTACCGCCGATAATATTGATGTCCAGTATCGCCAGGTCGTAGTCGCCGTCCCGAGCGTACTCGATGCCTTCGCCAAGCGAGCTTGCATGGTAGGCGGTGATAAACCCAAGGTCTTCCAGCGTCATTTCCATCAACATCGCGAGTATGGTCTCGTCTTCCACCAGCAGCACTTTGGGGAGCGAGGTTTCAATTGATTCCGAACTCATGCGCAATCTTCCGGTTTGTCTGGCCAGGGGATCAGCAATGACCAACTTATGCCTGTGCTGGCGAACTGAATATCGACCTGGCCCTTGAGCTCACGCTCTATGCTGCGCTGTATCAGACGAAAGCCAAAGCCTCTCGCCGTGCTCGCAACGACAGGTGGGCCATCTGTTTCCAGCCAGTCGATTCGCAGAGTGGGCGGGTTGTCTCCGGTGTTCAAGGCAGTAGCCACTGTTACCTGGCCTGTCGATGAGGAGAGCGCGCCGTGTTGCAGGGCATTGGCCATCAATTCATGAAACACCATTGAAAGCGTCAGGGAAACCCGCGGTTCCAGGGTTACCGGATCACCTTTGAACGTGATGTTGCTCCGATCGCCGTCCACACCACGTAGCTGTTCGACAAGATCGATCAGTTCCGTTGATATCCATTCCGCGCGCGCCAGCGCATCGTGCGCCTGGCTCAACGCAAACAGACGTGCATCGAAGCTTTTGCGAAAGGAATCAAGTGAGGCGGAGCTGTTGACGGTCAGAGAAGCAATGGCCTGAACGGTTGCCAGAGTGTTTTTGACCCGGTGGTTAAGCTCGTTCAGCAGTCCTGCGCGTGCCAGGCGGTCTTCCATTTGCTGGCGCTCCAGCTTGCTCGATATCGACTGCGCCAGGCGCTGAGTCGTGCCGCTCTGTTTGAGGAACGTCGATTCGCCCACTGTGTCCTGCCCCAGGTGCATGGGCAGAGTGAATGAAAATATGCTGCCGGAATCGAGCGAGCTTTCGGCCCACAAGCGCCCGCCGTGAGCGGTGACTATCCCTTGGCAAATATACAGCCCCAGACCATTGCCACGCGGGTTGCCCTCCTTCACGGACCAGTAGCGCTGGAAGATATACGGCAGGTGTTCTTTCGGGATACCGATCCCGTCATCACTGACCTTGAACAGAACTTCGTTGCCTTCGGCGACTGCATCGATGTTGATCCGACCGCCTTTCGGGGTGAATTTGATCGCGTTACCAACCAGGTTCGACAGCACCTGAAAGATTCGCTCCGGGTCGGCGTCGATTACCAGACCGTGTGCAGAGGTGCAGTTGAGTTCGATGTTCTTTTCCGTCGTCAGCATCACCAGAAGGCCGCAGGCTTCTTCCAGCAGGCTGGTGACACTCAGTGCCAGGCGAGACAGCTGATAACGCCCGGCTTCGATCTGCGCAGTGTCCAGCAGATCCTCGAGCAGGCTGTTCATCCGGGTCGTAGCCTTCTCGATGGTGCCCAACGCCCTGCGAATGTTGCGGTTCTCGATGGTCGTGTCGCCGATTGCCCAGCGTTGCATCATGCCGCACTGCATGATGATGATGGACATCGGATTACGCAGGTCGTGGGAAACCACGGCAACCAGTTCATCACGCAAGCGGACTGCTTCCTGCTCACGCTGTACCTGGCGCTCAAGATCGATTTCCAGGGCAGAGCGGCGAAGATCTTCAGCGCCGTACAGATCTCCCTGTGACCAAGGCATGGCAATGCCTGTGGTCTCTTGCGCCCATACGTCGAAAGACTGCCTCGGGCGCAGGCGATGGCTCGCAGAGTCTACAGGGCTGACGCTGACATGATGGGCCGGGTCGCCGCTCCAGTTCATGGTCGAGGTGAGCTGGGCGCGAAACCACATGACTGCATTGTCGACCGGCTTGGGCAGGGTGAATGCTATGACACCGCTCGCCACCGCTCGATACGTTGTGCTTTCCGGGTTGATCTTCTGCAGGGAGTTTGTATGAAAAACCCCCAGCCCCTGCAAGCCTTTGGCCTGCTCTGTGAGCCGCTGGCTGCTTAGGCCTTTGTCCCTTATCCAGAGGTACAGTGCGCGCACTTCATCGGCTGTCGGGCAATTGCCGAACAGGTGGAGCCGGTCGTCAATCAGCAC
The DNA here is from genome assembly GCF_001401155.1 of Pseudomonas tremae. Classification (GTDB taxonomy): domain Bacteria; phylum Pseudomonadota; class Gammaproteobacteria; order Pseudomonadales; family Pseudomonadaceae; genus Aquipseudomonas; species Aquipseudomonas tremae. The sequence goes on along the minus strand of NZ_LJRO01000058.1, from coordinate 64,439 downwards.
AGCGGCACCGTCCGCCAGTGTCAGTGACTGAAGCAGTTCCGGCCTGCTCGGCAGGCCGTCCAGAATATCGTGATCGGCCCGGCTCATGACTTCCGCGAGCTGCCGTAGCAAGACGACTTTCTCCTCCCGCTCACGCTGGATCTGGGTGGCGACGATGGCAGAAATTTTCACTGACAACAGCTGACCAATCATCGCACAGGCATCGCGCAGCTCTCGGGGCACCAGCAGCGGTTCGGGATGACTGCAGGTGATAAGGCCCCACAGTTCACCCCCCACCAACAGCGAGATGCTCATCGATGAGCGGACGCCCATGTTCTTGAGGTATTCGCAATGCACCGGAGACACGCTTCTCAGTGTCGAGAAGCCAAGGTCGAGTGGTTGCCCGGTGGTCGGGCGCAGCGTCGGTACCAAGGGGACCGGAACGTAGGCGGCATCCGGAATGACCCTAATCCAGTTCAAGCGGTACAGCTCTCGCGCCTGGGCAGGAATGTCCGAACCAGGGAAATTCAAGCCGCTGTAACTCGGCAGAGGGCCGGTCAATGCCTGCGCAACAACCTTGCCGTGGCCTTCGGGTTCGAACCGGTAAATCATGACCCGGTCGTGACCGGTAAGCGCCTGAATCTCGTGCACGCCTATATCGAAAAGTGTTTCCAGGGTGGTGGCTGCCTGGAGGTTGCGCAATACGCGGGTAATGATTCTGGACTGTTCCCGGGCCGCTTCGACAAAGGGTTCCAGCTCGATAATCAGTACGTCACCGGCACGATGCAGCGAAGCACTGTACTCGACGTCACCCACTGTCAGCTTTATGGGGTCACTGTTTGTGACGCTGAGGTGGCCATAAGCTTGATCGACAAGCATCGAATGATCGGGTGATAACAGCAATGAAAGCGGCTGGCCCAACAGCTCGGCGCTGCTCAGGCCCAGCTCCCTTGCACAATTGGCGCTGACCTGTTCAATGCGCAGCGGGGCACCTGTCACGCTGAGCAATACGCCATGAGGCTGAATCGCACCGGGCACACGGATCGGCTCACGCGCACATTCGGCAAGCGCGGCTTCGAGAGCTGCATCGGGGCTTGCGTCGAGTGTCTGCTCGATCATTTAGGTGAACTCCAAGGGTGTTTCAGCCGGGAACAGCCAGTCGCTGCTCTTGTGCGTTGGGCAGTCTTGATGCATGACAAGTGGATTGGACAGGTTCAATCAGCCGCAGCAGCGAGGGCGGGCGGCGAGGGTGCGAATGGACAGCGCAGGAACTGCGAGGTTGCCGCGAAGTTGCGGCGTAAAGACTTGAGTCGTATGGCTCTGCCGAAAGCGAGAGCCTGGCGGAAGTGAGGCCACCATAACAGGTGCCGGTGTGATGCGTGGCTTTAACGACCTGTTACCGGAAGATTCCCGCCAAAAGGCAGGTCTGGCCGCTTACGGCACTGCCTGCCTGCTCTCCCGAAGCCGAAAAAAGCTGAGAAGGGCGATGGACCTCTCAGTCCTGACCGTTCAACTTGCGTTCCAGCTCGCGGTTTTTGGCGCGAAGGGTTTCGGCATCCTGCTCCTTCTCCTTGGTCGAGGTCGGAGTAATGACCTTGTCGACGCCCTCTGTGTCGGAATGCTCCCGTGCAATATCCTTGCGAACCACGTCAACCGGCTTTCCGGACTGGTCTTTCGCTGGCGTCGGTATAGAGGGAGAGTGTTCAGCACTTCCACCGGACGGCGTGTCGATACGATTGCTCATTGCAGTTCCTCGCTGTGTGTCGTTTTTATTTGAGGCGCAGGAGACGCGCAGAGTTCGGCATATTTTCAGTCTGTCTGGAAAGGGCCGGAAACTGGCCGCCAAAAAAAAGCCCCGCCAGACAGGGTCTGGCGGGGCTTTGCTTCAAGCTGTACGAGCCTTAAAGTGCCATGTCACCGGCTGGATTGCTTTTCGCTGGCTGGGCAGCTGGCGTTGGCGCAGCGCCAGCCTTGTTGACCGGCGGTGGTGGAGTCAGTTGCAGGACTTCGGACGTGTAAGCCCATTCCTCGGCAACGCGATCCGGGTTGTTGTTCAGCTTGGTGCCATAGCTAGGCACGATCTGGCGCAGTTTTTCCTGCCAGGCCGGAGTTGCTACCTTGTCCTTGAAGACCTTCTCAAGCACGCCCAGCATGATTGGCGCTGCAGTCGAAGCACCTGGCGATGCGCCCAGCAGACCGGCAATCGAGCCGTCCTTGGAAGCAACGATTTCAGTACCCAGCTTCAGTACGCCGCCTTTCTCTTCGTCACGCTTGATGATCTGTACGCGCTGACCGGCTTGCATCAGGCGCCAGTCTTCTTTCTTGGCGTTCGGGAAGTATTCTTTCAGCGCAGCAAAGCGATCGTCGTCAGACATCATCACCTGGCCGGCCAGGTATTCGATCAGCGGATACTGTTCGATACCAACGCGGGTCATTGGCCACACGTTGTGCGTGGTGGTGCTGGTCAGCAGATCGAAGTACGAACCGTTTTTCAGGAACTTCGTCGAGAAAGTTGCGAATGGGCCAAACAGGATTACGCGCTTGCCGTCCAGGACACGAGTGTCCAGGTGAGGAACCGACATGGGTGGCGCGCCGGTGGAAGCAATGCCATAGGCCTTGCCCATATGTTGCATGGCCAGGTCCTGATTTTCAGTGACCAGCCACGAACCGCCGACCGGGAAGCCGCCGTATTCCTTGGCTTCCGGGATGCCCGACTCTTGCAGCAAGTGCAGAGCAGCACCGCCGGCACCGATGAACAGGAACTTGGTGTCGGTTTCGGTGACAGTACCGTCTTTCAGATTCTTGTACTTGACGCGCCAGGTGCCGTCGTCGTTGTGATTGATGTCTTCGACTTCACTCGACAACTGCAGATTGAAGTTCTGCTTGGCCTTCAGGTTGCCGACGAACTGACGAGTGATCTCGCCGAAGTTGACGTCGGTGCCGATCGGGCTCCAGGTCACGGCCAGCTTCTGCGCCGGGTCACGACCTTCCATCATCAGCGGAACCCACTTCTTGATCTGCTCGTGGTCTTCGGAGAACTGCATGCCGCTGAACAGCGGGCTGGCTTGCAATGCTGCGTAACGCTTGCGCAGGAACTGGATGTTGTTGTCGCCCCACACAAAGCTCATGTGTGGCGTGGAATTGATGAACGAGCGCGGGTTCTTCAGGACACCGGTCTTGACTTGCCAGGACCAGAACTGACGCGAAATCTGGAACGCTTCGTTGATTTCGATAGCCTTGGAGATATCGACGTTGCCGTTCTTGTCTTCCGGGGTGTAGTTCAGCTCGGCCAGTGCCGAGTGACCGGTACCGGCGTTGTTCCAGCCGTTGGAGCTTTCTTCTGCAACGCCGTCGAGACGCTCGACCATTTCCATCGACCAGCTCGGCTCCAGCTCATTAAGCCAGACCGCGAGGGTTGCGCTCATGATGCCGCCGCCAACGAGCAGTACGTCGACTTTTTTGGTTTCAGCTGCGTGCACGGGCATGATGCCCATGGAGATGGCCATACCCAGCAGGGCCGTGTTCACTTTCTTAAACATTCTGTCATCCATCTGATAAACGCCATCCGCCGATTGCTCCTGAGGATCTGGCCCGTCACACGCTTCAACGCATGCGACAAACTCTCGCACCTGCAGGGACTAGAGGTGGACATACAAGGCCAATATAATACCGCTCGAGACCTCAATTGATGTCCTGCTGCGCTGGCTTCTTATCATCGTTAGATTCAGCGTCATGAGTGACATTTTGCTCTGTCGGTGTGCTGCAATGTCCGGAAGCCTGTCCGGTCTTACTTGAGCGGAGACACACCTGGTCAGCCTGTTAACGGAGTCTGAGACGCCGCATTTGGGCTCGGAGACACGCGGGATGCATATTTTTTATGCATGGTGCGTAAATCCGGGTGCCCTTGAGCCAATAGGCGGCATTTTCGCATAAACCGGGCCTCCGTTGCGAGGTGCCATCACCACATCGGGCATCAATGCCCCGATTTAGAAGCCTCAAGACATTACTGACGCTATATATCGTCACTTTCCTGCCAGTCTTTAACAGACAACTACACGCTACGTTGCCACGCGCCTGCCCGCCATCCCGCCATAAAGGGGCAGTGACGCCTGTGGGTGCGCTCCGCCACGTCTTTGGTCACATTCAGTGACCTATTCATGAGTTTTTCTCATTACCGCTAGTAAGCAAGGCTGGCTAATCAGTGCCTGGGCCGGCTGTTAGGGTCAACGATTGGCTTCGCGCAACGGCTGCAATCTCCGGATACAGACGCTCGTCAATGAGTTGGAACTTTAGTTGCGCTGACCAGTTAAACAGTAACCGGTGATAGCTTTTTGGCTTCCATGACCCCTGAGAAAAACAACAGGTCAACGAGCGCAAACATGCCCGGGCTGCTGATCTTTAAAAACGCCCGACGCTTTATGGCAGCGTCGGCTATTACCGAGTGATCCTGATGACCCAATCTGAAAAGCACAAGGAATCTGTTGCCGACAACAGTACCGTGCAGCCTTCGCGCCGTAACTTTTTGAAGTTCGGTGCGTCGGGTATCGCCGCCGCCACGTTGTCTACCTGGATGCCTTCCGACGGCATGCTGCAGGCAGCACCCGCTGCAGCGGTCGCCCCGGTGGTAGAAGACAGCGATGCACCTGCGGCGGGGGAGCATCGTATCCAGCTTAAGGTCAACGGCCAGGTTCACACCCTGAATGTGCCGGCCAACGCGGTTTTGCTTGATGTGTTACGTGACCGTCTGCAACTGACCGGGACCAAAAAGGGCTGCGATCATGGCCAGTGCGGTGCATGCACGCTGCTGGTGAATGGCGTGGCGATCAACTCCTGCCTGTCCATTGCCGTGCAGCATCAGGGCGACAGCATTACCACCATCGAAGGGCTGGCCGAGAACGGCAAGCTGCATCCGGTTCAGGAAGCCTTCTGGGAGCATGACGCCTTCCAGTGCGGATACTGCACTTCAGGGCAGATCATGAGCGCTGTCGCGATTCTCAAGGACCCGAATATTCCGTCCGATGACGCCAGCGTCAGAGAAGCCATGAGCGGCAACATCTGCCGTTGCGGGGCCTACAAGAACATCCTGTCGGCCGTGCAGTCGGCGCGTTCGAAAATGGGAGGGGCTGCCTGATGCGAACCTTCGATTACGCGCGGGCTGCTTCGCCCGCACAGGCTGTCATGTCGGCGTCAGGTCAGGGCCAGCGTTTTTACCTGGCTGGCGGCACTACGCTGCTGGATCTGGTCAAACTCGATGTGATGCAGCCGGAGCAACTGGTGGACATCAATCACCTTGCGCTGAAACAGGTCGAATCACTGCCTGACGGGCGTCTGCGCATCGGGGCGCTGGTCAGCAATACCGACCTGGCCAGTCACCCGCTGGTGCAGCAGCGTTATCCGGTGCTGTCCGAAGCGCTGCTCGCTGGCGCATCGACGCAGTTGCGCAACAAGGCCACTACGGCTGGCAACCTCATGCAGCGCGTGCGCTGCCCGTATTTTCGCGACAACGTATCGGCGTGTAACAAGCGTCAACCTGGTTCGGGCTGTGCAGCCATAGGCGGTATGAATCGCAGCGTTCATGCAGTTCTGGGCACTAGCGAGCACTGTATCGCAACACACCCGTCGGACATGTGCGTGGGGATGGCGGCCATTGGTGGGCAAGTTACGGTTCAGGGTGCCAACGGTACTCTGGACATACCCTTTGCCGATTTCCATCTACTGCCTGGCGATACGCCGCAGCGCGAACATGCGCTGGCTCCTCATGAGCTGATCACCTATGTGACGCTTGATGCGCCGCTGGCAGGCGGACGTTCGTCCTATCTGAAGCTGCGCGACCGCACTTCCTACCAGTTCGCACTGGCATCCAGCGCCGTGATTCTGGTGATGGACGGCAAGCGCATCACCGATGCGCGAATTGCGTTGGGCGGAGTGGGCACCAAGCCGTGGCGCGCCGTCGAGGCCGAGCGGGCGCTGATTGGTCAGCGCGCCGACCTGGCCACCTTCGCCAAAGTGGCAGAGCTGGCTATGAAGGATTCCCGTGCACATGAACACAACGCCTTCAAGATCCCGCTGGGTCAGCAGGTCATCGTCCGCAATCTTCGCGACCTTACGGCCTAGGAATTTCTCATGAGCGAAAACATTATCGGTACGCCGCAGCGTCGCATCGACGGCGGCAAGAAAGTCAGCGGTGAGGCACGTTACGCCGCAGACCACCCCATGGGCCAGATGCTCTATGCCTACGGGGTCTACAGCATGATTGCCAATGGCCGTGTGGTTGCTGTCGACGATCGTCAAGCGAAGACCATGCCCGGGGTCGTCGACGTGTTTCATCACGGCAATTTCCCCACGCTGCACCGCACCCCGAATACCAAGCTGAGCTTCGACAAGATGCTTTCGGCAAGCAAAGCCGACGAGCATCGGCTGCCGTTCGAGGATGATCGGGTTTACTATCCTGGCCAGTTTGTCGCACTGGTGGTCGCTGAAAGCTTCGAGCAGGCGAGGGCAGCGGCGCAGCGTGTGGCCGTCGACTATGACGAGCGCCCGGCGGTCAGGGATTTGCAGGAAGGCATGCGCGTCAATGGCGTTCGTGATGGCGGCGCGGGACATGACCGCGGCAACCCGGACGCCGCATTTCAGAGCGCCAGAAATCAGCTCGACCAGACCTACACGACACCGGTTGAAGTGCATAACCCGATGGAGATGCATGCCAGCACTGCATGGTGGCAGGACGGCAAGCTTTTCGTTTATGAAAGCACTCAGGGCGTGGTCAACCATCGCAACCTGTTGGCCAACGTTTTTGACCTGTCGCCTGACCGGGTGGAAGTGCGAGCGCCATTCATAGGCTCCGGTTTTGGCGGCAAGCTCTGGCCGTGGCCGCATTCGGTGGCCGCCTGTGCCGCCGCCAGGGTGACTGGTCGCCCGGTGCAACTGGTGCTGCCTCGTGCGCAAATGTTCACCACCGTAGGCCATCGTCCGGAAACCCGTCAGCGCTTGCGCCTGGCCACCGATGCCGGCGGCAAGCTGGTGTCGATCCGCCACGAGTCGTTCAACAACACTTCCATGCTTGATGACTACACCGAAAACTGTGGGGGTGTCACCAAAAGCCTCTACTCCTGCGACAACGTGTTGGTCAGCCACAAGATAAGCTCTATCAACCGTGGTACGCCCACATCGATGCGTGCGCCGGGCGCAGCGCCTGGCCTGTTTGCGCTGGAGTCAGCGATCGACGAAATGGCCCTCGCCAGTGGCATGGACCCGCTGGCGTTTCGCAAGCTGAATCTGTCTGATATGGACCAGAGCATGGGGCTGCCGTGGTCGAGTAATCACTTGCCGGAAGCCATCGACAAGGCCGCCGAACGTTTCGGCTGGCAGGCACGCAAGGCGCAAGTCGGTTCGATGCGTGAAGGCGACGAGATTATCGGCTATGGCATGGGCGCGTGTAACTGGGAGGCCTATCAGGTGCCTACCGAGGCACGGGTCATCCTGCGCGCTGATGGCACAGCGTTGGTGCAGTGCGGTTTGCAGGATATCGGCACCGGGACCTACACCATTGTGGCGCAGACCGTGAGCCAGCTGACCGGCATCCCGATGGAGCAGGTCGAAGTGGAACTGGGCAGTTCGTCGTTCCCGGCAGGCCCGGTTTCCGGTGGCTCGTGGGTGACGGCCAGCGTGATGCCGGCGGTTGCCGGTGCCACGCGGGAGGCGTTGCAGAAGCTGCGCCAGTACGCAGTCGGCAAGGATGCGATGTTTGCCGGGAAGGACGCTGAGTCGATCAAGGTCGAAAACGCTCAGTTGGTGCTGGGCGAACAGCGCACGAGCTTTGTCGACGTGCTGAAAGGGCAGCGTCTGTCACGCGCCGAAGGCAACTTTCACAGCGGTATGCCCGAGGCGGGCAAGCATTCTTTTCGGTCATTCGGTGTGCATTTTGTCGAAGTGCGCTGGGACCCGGGCATTTCCAGCCTGCGGGTGTCTAGGGTGGTCAGCGCAATCGACGTTGGCAAGGTAGTCAACCCGCTGGCAGCACGCAATCAGGTCGAGGGCGCGATTGTCATGGGCATCGGTATGGCGCTGTTCGAGGCTGCTGAGTACGACCCGCGCAGTGGCATGCCGGTCAACAACAACTACGCCGAATACGTGGTGCCGGTGCATGCGGATCAGCCAGACATTGATGTGCTTTTGCTCGACTACCCGGATTACAACCTGGGCGAATTTGGCGCACGCGGCATTGGCGAGATCGGTGTAACCGGTCTGGCCGCCGCAGTGGCCAATGCGGTCTATCACGCTACTGGTAAACGGGTGCGCAGTCTGCCCATCACCAAGGAAAAACTGATGGCAGGGTTGTAACGATGAAGCAGCTCGATTTGCAGGTTGTGCAACAAGCACGTGACTGGCTGGCAGGCGGCAAACCTGTCTGGTTGTGCACGGTGCTCTCGACCTTTGGCTCGGCGCCGCGCGGCCCGGGGGCAATGCTGGTGGCGCTGAATAGTGGCGAGCACCGCGGCTCGTTGTCCGGCGGCTGTGTGGAAGAGGATTTTCTCGAACGCGTCGCCGCCGGGCAGTTTCAGCCAGTCAATCAGGTGGTTCGTTATGGCGACGGTGGGTACGCACCCACGCGCGCCTTGCCGTGTGGCGGTGTGCTGGATGTATTGATTGAATGCATTACGCCAAGTCCCGAAGCCGACGCGCATCTGGCGGCCCTCGAACAAGCCTTGGCCGGACGTGAGCTGGTGAGCAGAGAGGTGCAACTGGGCGGCGCGCAGAGAAACGTCGGGCCCGCCGTTCTGGGCGAGGCGCGGGTGCAGGTAGACGGTGAGCGCATCAGCATCCGGATGGGGGCGGTTTATCGCGTGCTGCTTGCCGGGTTGTCACCGGTGGCCGAGTTCTGCGCCAGTTTTGCTGTCGCGATGGGCTACGAAGTGATCGTCTGTGACCCGCGTACCGAAGTCACTGCCGGATTCTCGATGCCAGGCGTCGAGGTGCGCGGCGTGTTACCCGCCGTTTTCATTGCCGAAGGTGGCTGTCACAGCTCGACTGCGGTGCTGGCATTGACTCATGACCCGAAGCTGGACGACCTGAGCATGCTGGAGGCAGTGCGCACCGAAGCGTTTTACATCGGTGCGATGGGCTCGATGCGTACCAGCAGCAAGCGCATCGAGCGTCTGGCGCGAATCGGTGGGCTGGAGGCCGATGCGCTGGAGCGCATCCATGCTCCCATCGGCCTTAATCTGGGCAGCAAGACACCTGCGGAAATTGCGATCGCGGTAATGGCCGATATTCTGCGGGTTGCCAACGGTGTCAGTCGCGGTGATCTGTAAGGGCTTGCCGGCAGGCCATTGCCAGGGCTGATGGGGTGTCTGCATCACGCAGTACGCCGGAGTCGTTACAATCCATTACATCGCACAACTCGGGGTTGCTGATGATCAGGGCCTTGGCGCCCTGATCGCCCTCAAGTGTCGCCAGCGTCGTCCAGAACTGTCGCCCGATGATCACCGGATGGCCTCGCTTGCCTTCATGCATCGGCAGGGCAATGCGTGAAGGGTCTGCCAGCCTGACCAGATCGCGCAGTGTCTGCGGCTTTATCCAGGGCATGTCCGCGAGCAGTACCGCTACGGCATCGGCTTGCGAGTTCGATACCGCTGCAACTGCGCTGGCCAGGCTGTGGCCCATACCCATATCAGCGTGTTCGCTGCGAATGATCGTTACGCCTGCCGGAACACCCATTGCCCGGGCGTCATCGTCTGCGCGAAGCACCACCACCACATTGCTGAATACTTCGCAGGCGTTTTCGACACTCGCCGTGAACAGCGTTCGTCCGCAAGGCAGCAGCGCCTGCCGCTTGTCGCTGCCAAAGCGTCTGCTGCGGCCTGCTGCGAGAATCAGGGCGAACACTTCAGGGTTCTGGCTGTCTATGCTGCTCAATCCGATGCCTTATGAGTAGGTGTGAAAGAAGGGGATCGCGGTGCGTTTCAATCGCACGCAGGATGCCTTATTTCGCTGCTCTGCCGGTAGCGGTACGAATCATGTTTGCGAGGGTTTCAAGTGGACAATCACATTCGTCCTGTCGAGCTGGAAAAAGCCTACCGCCTGCTCAATCACGGGCCGACCGTGCTGGTCTCGTCCAGCCACGAAGGCGTTCATAACGTCATGGCTGCGGCCTGGGCCTGTGCGCTGGATTTTTCGCCGCCCAAGGTGACGCTGGTGATCGACAAGATGACCAAGACACGCGGTCTGGTTGAGAAAAGCGGATATTTTGCCTTGCAGGTGCCCAATCTGGATCAGTTGCAGATGACCTTCGATGTTGGCACCCAGAGCAAAGTCTTCATCCCGGACAAACTGGACAAGGCTAACGTGGACCTGTTTCGTATCGAGGATCACAACACCCCGCTGGTGGCCGGATGCTCTGCCTGGCTGATTTGCAAGGTCATTCCGGAGCCCCATAACCAGCAGACCTACGACTTGTTCATTGGCGAAGTAACAGGTGCCTGGGCCGACACCCGTGTGTTCAACGACGGGCACTGGGAATTTGAGAAAGCCGACCCGAAATGGCGCAGCCTGCACTACGTCGCAGGCGGACACTTCTACACGATTGGCGAGCCTGCGATTGTGGCAGTGGGCGACAAATAATCGCCCCTGACTTGCGCAACAACGGGCGCAGAGCGTCGCACGACAGTCGGTCCTCACGCTCTAGCGCGGGAATGCCTGTCGTAACGCTCTGCGTCAAATATCTGCGCCGAGCCGCATGGCCACGAGGGTTCTTGCGACCCTCAGTTGCGGTCCCTCCACACGGTCTGAGCGTTGCAGAACTCGCGCACGCCGAAGTGTGAAAGCTCGCGGCCAAAGCCGCTTTTCTTGACGCCGCCAAAGCTGACGCGTGGGTCTGAAGCACTGTAACCGTTGATGAATACACCGCCAGTTTGCAGCTCTGCGGTCATTTGTTCTGCCAGTTCCAGGTCCTGGGTGTACACCGTTGCGGTCAAACCGAACTCGCTGTCATTGGCCAGCTCCAGCGCGTGTTGCGCGTCGCGGGCGGTGATGATCGACGCCACTGGGCCAAACAGTTCCTGTCTGAATGAAGTCATCTGATCGGTGACGTCACCCAGCACCGTAGGCTCATAATAGTTGCCTTGACCATCCGCCTTCTTGCCGCCCAGTAGCAGCGTCGCGCCTTCAGTGAGCGTCGCCTGGACCTGCGCGTGCAGCTCGTCGCGCAGATCAACGCGCGCCATCGGGCCTATGTAGGTGTCGCCGGAGAGAGGGTCACCCACCACCAGTTGGCGCGTCTGTTCAACGAACCTGCGGGTGAATTCCTCAACCACGCCTTGTTCGATGATCAAACGTTTGGCCGCCGCGCACACTTGTCCGGTGTTCTGGAAGCGACCGATGACTGCCGCTTTCACTGCCTGATCGAGGTCCGCATCGTTGAGTACGATAAACGGATCAGAGCCGCCCAGTTCCAGTACGCACTTCTTCAACGCCGCACCGGCCTGAGCACCAATCGCCTGACCGGCACGTACGCTACCCGTCAGCGTCACCGCAGCAATGCGCGGATCGGCAATGGCCTTTGAAACGCCTTCTGGCAACACATTGAGCACTTCAAACACGCCTTGCGGAAAACCCGCTTGCTGGAATGCGTCACGCATCAGATAAGCACAGCCCATCACGTTGGGCGCATGCTTGAGCACGTATGTATTACCCGCCAGCAGGGTTGGAATCGCACCACGCAGCGCCTGCCAGATAGGGAAGTTCCACGGCATGACCGCCAGAATCGGACCCAGCGGGCGATATTCGATACGTGCCTTGTCATGTTCGACCTGGGTCGGTTCAGCAACCAGCATTGCCGGCCCATGCGCTGCGTACCAGTCACACAACTGGGCGCATTTTTCGACTTCGGCTCTGGCCTGCGTTACCGGCTTGCCCATCTCACGGCTGATCATGCCAGCGATGTTTTCTGCGTCATCGCGCAGCGCCTTGCCCATTGCGACAATTAACTGCGCACGCTCTTGCACAGGCTTGCGCCTCCAGCCATCAAAGCCGGTAGTTGCGCGAGCAAGCGTGCTGTCCTGCGACGCCTCGGATTCAAAAGGGTAATGGCCGATCTGTTCGCTGGTAGCCGGGTTGATCGAGATCGCGTGGGTGTTGCTGGAGACTGTAGTCATTGCGCCATCCTGTTGAGGTGGGAAGTGCGACCAGAATATAGGCGTGACATGCTTTCTAAAACTGAATAATAATGATCGCATCGTTCACAAATAGAGAATGAAGATGGATCTGGTTCAGCTCGAGATGTTCAAGGCTGTCGCCGAGCACGGCAGTATCAGCGCCGCCGCGCAGCATATTCATCGCGTGCCATCGAACCTGACCACGCGAATCAAGCAGCTGGAACAGGACCTGGGCGTTGACCTGTTCATTCGTGAGAAGCATCGCCTGCGTCTGTCGCCTGCAGGCTGGAATTTTCTCGATTACACGCGGCGCATTCTGGATCTGGTTCAGGAGGCGCGACTGGCGGTGTCGGGCGAGGAGCCACACGGCCCTTTCTCACTGGGGTCGCTGGAAAGCACGGCCGCTGTGCGCATCCCGGCACTGCTGGCTGCCTATAATCAGCAAAATGCCAAGGTAGAGCTGGACCTTTCCACCGGGCCTTCCGGCACCATGATCGACGGCGTTTTAGCCGGGCGGTTGGTTGCCGCATTTGTCGACGGGCCGGTGCTGCATCCCTCTCTTGAAGGCGTGCCGGTGTTTGAAGAGGAGATGGTCATTATTGCGCCGCTCAACCATGCGCCGGTCAAGCGTGGGCGAGATGTCAGCGGCGAAAGCATCTATGCGTTTCGTGCCAATTGCTCGTACCGGCATCACTTCGAACGCTGGTTTACCGACGACGCCGCAGTGCCGGGCAAGATCCACGAGATGGAGTCTTACCACGGCATGCTGGCCTGCGTCAGCGCCGGTGCCGGGCTGGCGCTGATGCCGCGCAGCATGCTCGAAAGCATGCCCGGCTGCGCGACGGTCAGCATATGGCCTTTGTCCGAGAAGTTTCGTTACCTGCACACCTGGTTGATCTGGCGACGGGGCACGGTGTCGCGCAGCCTGACGCGTTTCGTCGAATTGCTGGAGCAGCGCAGCGAGCAGGCAAACGTCGGACAAAACGCTTAAGCGTCTGCAGCAACACGCTTGGCGACTGCCGCACCTGCCTGCTGGGTCGACAGTGTGCCACCCAGGTCTGGCGTCACTTCGCCATTGGCGATTGCCTGCTCGATAGCGGTAATAATCTCGTCGTGAGCTGTAGTGAAACGCTCATCGCCTTGCCCCAGGAATTCCAGCATCAGCGCGCCTGACCAGATCATCGCGATCGGGTTGGCGATATTCTTGCCGAAGATGTCCGGGGCCGAGCCGTGGACCGGTTCGAACAACGACGGAAAGTTGCGTTCCGGGTTGAGGTTGGCGGAGGGCGCAATGCCGATAGTGCCCGCACACGCAGGGCCCAGGTCGCTGAGGATGTCGCCGAACAGGTTGGACGCCACCACGACGTCGAAGCGATCGGGTTGCAGTACGAAACGCGCGCAGAGAATATCGATGTGCTGTTTGTCCCAAGTGATGTCAGGGTACTTGCTGGCCATCGCTTCGGTGCGCTTGTCCCAGTAGGGCATGCTGATGGCCATGCCGTTGGATTTGGTCGCCGAGGTGACGTGCTTGCGCTCGCGCTTGCTGGCCATTTCGAAGGCGAATTTGAGAATGCGGTCGACACCGCGACGGGAGAATACAGACTCCTGCAACACGAACTCGTTTTCGGTGTTTTCGAACATGATCCCGCCCAGCGACGAGTATTCACCTTCGGTGTTTTCCCGAACCACGACGAAGTCGATATCACCCGGTTTGCGATTGGCAAGCGGGCAGGGGACGCCGGGGAACAACCGCACGGGGCGGATGTTGGCGTATTGATCGAACTCGCGACGAAACTTGAGCAACGAACCCCACAGGGAGATGTGATCGGGCACTTTGTCCGGCCAGCCCACTGCACCGAAGAAAATCGAATCGAAGCCCTTCAATTGCTCGAACCAGTCGTCCGGCATCATTTTGCCGTGCTCGAGATAGTAATCGCAGCTGGCCCACTCGAAGTACTCGAACTCCAGCTCCAGCCCGTGTTTCTCGGCGGCAGCCTGGATAACCTTTACACCTTCCGGCAGGACTTCAAGGCCGATGCCGTCCCCGGCGATGGCAGCAATGCGCAGTTTCTTGTTGTTCATGACAGGGCACTCTCTCTTTGGACAGCATGCAGTGACTGGTTCAGCACAGTTCAATGCATGCTATAAGCACACGATACAAAGATAATCAGCCAGTTTATGGATTGAGAAAACACGAATCGTGAACTATCCAAACCTTGATGACCTCAACGTATTCATTCACGTCGCTCGACGTTCCAGCTTTGTCGGGGCTGCCAATGAGCTGGGCATGTCTCCCGCGTACGTCAGCAAGCGCGTCAAGCTGCTGGAACAGAGCATGGGGGTGGTACTGCTGCATCGTTCCACCCGGCAGGTATCGATTACCGAAGACGGTGAGCGGGTCTACGAATGGGCCAGAGGCATTCTTGAGTCCGTGCAGCAAATGGGCGATGAGGTCGCGGCGTTGCACGGCGAGCCTAGCGGGTTGTTGCGAGTGGTCAGCAGTCAGGGTTTTGGCCGCCGCTTTGTTGCGCCTGCCTTGTCAGAACTGGCAGCGCGCTATCCGAAGCTCGACATCCGGCTGGATATTCAGGACCGGCTGGTGGACCTGATCGAGGAGGGGGTGGACCTCGATATCCGTGTCGGCAACGAAATAGCGCCGCATCTGCGCGCCCGGCACCTGGCCACTAATTGGCGAGTGCTGTGTGCGAGCCCGGCGTATCTGCAGCAGCGCGGTGTGCCACTCAGTCTGGGGGAACTGGCCAATCACGACTGTCTGGTGATCAAGGAGCGCGACCGACCGTTCGGTATCTGGCATCTGAACGGTTCGCAGGGTGCCGAAACCGTCAAGGTGACCGGCAGCCTTTCCACCAACCATGGCGAAATTGCCCGTCAATGGTGTCTGGACGGGCGTGGGGTGCTGCTGCGTTCGTTGTGGGATGTTCGTACAGATCTGGCTGAAGGTCGATTGATTCAGGTGCTGCCGGAGTATCGGCAGGACGCAGACATCTGGGCAGTTCACACCTCACCGTTGATGAGTTCGGCCAAGGTCCGTGTGACGGTTGAGTTTCTGCGTGAGTATTTTGCCCTGCATCCGTCACCCGGGATTCGCTGACAGGCGCGCAATACCCATTTAAATACCGTTACCGATGCGCGCCACCACCAAAACGGCCGGACGTAGCCTCAGACGATCGGCGCGAGCGCGCCCATCTTGCCGCGGTGATAGATCATCGGGGTAACGGGTACGGCAGGCAGAATCAGATTTTTTACAGCCCCGACGATGATCGCGTGGTCTCCGCCATCGTATTCGCGCCACAGCTCGCATTCGATGATGGCTGTGGCTTTGTCCAGCAGCGGGTTGCCCAGCTCGCTCAACTTCCACTCGATACCTTTGGTCTTGTCTTTGCCCTTGCTGGCGAACGCATAAGCCTCGACTTGTTGATCGGCGGAGAGCAAGTGAATCGCGAATTTTTTACTCTCGCGCAGCACCGGGTAGGTGTCCGACGCATAGTTGGGGCAAAACAGTACCAGTGCAGGGTCAATGGACAGCGCGCTGAAGGCGCTGGCAGTAATGCCGACCAAGTTACCCTCAGGGTCCAGTGTGGTGACAATGGTGACGCCCGACGGGAATGACGCCATGACTTCTTTGTAGATACTCGGTTCGATCATCGCAGCGGCCTCGTTAACGCATGACAAATGGATCAGGCTGGGGCGCCTGCGAAAGGTTGATCCACACCGTTTCGGTTCGGTGCAGGCCATAGACGGAGTCTATCCCGCCGTTGCGACCGTGGCCGCTGTTTTTGAGCCGCCGATAGGCGTCATCGCCGACACGGCGCGAAAGGTGTTGAACCAGATGATACCCGAGCGGGTATCTCGTGCCAGCCTGCGAGCACTGCTCAGGTCTCCCGTCCAGACACCGGCAGCAAGATCAGACCGTGAGTCGTTGGCACTCGCCAGAGCCCCGGTTCCGTCCTTGTACTCATCAGACCCTCGTGCAAATGCTTTATTTACAGGCCGCCAAGGCGCTTTCAACCTGAGTTTGATCGCGGCCAACTTGCTTGTGCGTAAACAAGCGTCCTGTCCCTGATGACCATTCGTCAGCTCTGCAGGCAATCGTTTTGAACGCGATTGTGTGTCTCGTGACAGATACACCGTGAGCTACAGAAAGCTCGTTGTATTTTTCACGTCAGGAGAGCCACTAATGAAAGCCATCGTCTATAACGGTCCGCGCGATGTCAGCGTCAAAAACGTGCCGGATGCGAAGATAGAGAAGCCGACAGATGCTCTTGTCAGAGTGACGACTACCAATATCTGCGGTTCGGATCTGCACATGTACGAAGGCCGTACATCGTTCGAGACCGGCCGTATTTTCGGCCATGAAAACATGGGCGAAGTCATCGAAGTCGGCGCGGGCGTCGACCGTATCAAGGTCGGCGACCGGGTCTGCTTGCCGTTCAATATCGGCTGCGGATTCTGCGAAAACTGCGAAAAAGGTCTGACCGGCTATTGCCTGACCGCCAACCCCGGCAGTGCAGGCGCTGCCTACGGTTTTGCCGACATGGGTACCCACGAAGGCGGCCAGGCTGAACTGTTGCGTGTGCCTTACGCGGACTTCAACTGCTTGCTGTTGCCTGAAGACGCTGTCGAGCGCGAAGACGATTACGTCATGCTGTCGGACATCTTTCCCACCGGCTGGCATGCCACCGAACTGGCAGGTCTGCTGCCGGGCGAAAGTGTGGCGATCTATGGCGCAGGCCCAGTGGGACTGATGGCCGCACACTCCGCGATGATCAAGGGCGCTTCACAGGTGTTTGTGGTGGACAACCATCCGGATCGCTTGGCACTCGCTGCAAAGATGGGCGCGACGCCGATCAATTCGCTGGAGCAGGGCGCGGTAGACCAGATCCTTAACCTGACCGATGGCAAAGGCACCGATCGTGGTTGCGAGTGCGTTGGTTATCAGTGCTGCGACCGCCACGGTCACGAGGCCAATCACGTCACCATGAACAACCTTGTGGCTTCGACCAAGGCTACCGGCGGGATCGGCGTCGTGGGCGTCTTCGTACCTCAGGATCCGGGTGCTCATAACGACCTGGCGAAAGAAGGCAAGATGGCTTTCGATTTCGGTTCGTTCTGGTTCAAGGGCCAGCAGATTCGTACCGGACAGGCCAACGTCAAGGTCTACAACCGTCGCCTGGCAGAGCTGATCCACCATGGCCGCGCCAAGCCGTCGCAGATCATTTCCCATCGCTTGACGCTGGAAGAGGGCCCGTCGGCTTACCAGCATTTCGATGCGCGCGATAATGGCTGGACCAAGGTCGTGCTCAAGCCAGGTGCCTAAGGCCCAAGTCGTAATAGTCCCCCTTGTCGTGTAAGGCCTGTGCTACCGACAAGGGTTATTACCATTCAAGGAGGCATATCCAGATGAATGAAGAATACCCAAAACCACCTTTTGCCAGCCAACCGCAAAAAGTCCCCGGTCTGCAGGGCAAGATGGACCCCTATCCTGATTGTGGTGAAAAGAGCTACACCGGCTCGGGTCGCCTCAAGGACAAGATCGCGTTGATCACCGGTGCTGACAGCGGCATCGGTCGCGCTGTCGCGATCGCCTTTGCTCGCGAAGGTGCGCAGGTTGCGATCTCGTACCTTGATGAGCATGAGGACGCTGAAGAAACCAGGCGCTGGGTTGAAGAGGCAGGTAGAAAGTGCCTGCTGTTGCCTGGCGATCTGGCGCAGAAGCAGCAATGCGAGGACATCGTCAGCAAGACTGTTGCCGAGTTTGGCCGTATCGATGTGCTGGTCAACAATGCAGCGTTCCAGATGAATCACGAAACACTGGAAGAAATCTCTGACGAAGAGTGGGTCAAAACCTTTGATATCAACATCACGGCGATGTTTCGTATCTGCAAGGCGGCAGTTCCGCACATGCCCAGAGGCGGCTCGATCATCAACACCAGTTCGGTCAATTCGGACATGCCCAAGCCGACATTGCTGGCCTACGCGACCACCAAAGGCGCGATTGCCAACTTTACCGGCGGGCTCGCGCAATTGCTGGGTGACAAGGGCATCCGCGTCAACAGCGTGGCACCTGGTCCGATCTGGACGCCGCTGATTCCTGCGACCATGACCGACGAAGACGTCAAAAGCTTCGGCAGTGAAACGCCGCTGGGACGCCCTGGTCAGCCGGTGGAGGTTTCGCCGATCTATGTACTGCTGGCCTCTGACGAAGCCAGCTACATTTCCGGTTCGCGTTATGCGGTAACCGGCGGCAAGCCGATTCTGTAAAGCGCGACACATCATCCAGTCAGATGCTCATCAATATGGGTACCTGACTGGGGCGGCGTGACTCCCACGCCGTTTTCGATGTTACTTGACCCGCAGCGTATTACCTCTCTAAATGCCACTCGGCTTTCTCGAGCGCAGAGCATCCTGCGCCCTCTGCAATTCCCTCCACATCATCATGGAGAATTCTCATGTATCCAGACGTACAGCTTTATATCGATGGTCAATGGCGTGCCAGTCGCGATAACCGCACTCTGCCGGTCTTCAACCCGGCGACCGGTGAGTCCCTGGGCAATGTGGCGCATGCGGGTGTTGCCGATCTTGACGAAGCACTGGCGGCAGCCGAGCGCGGCTTTGCCACGTGGCGCAACACCTCGGCATACGACCGTTACAAGATCATGCAGAAGGCCGCGAACCTGGTTCGCGAGCGTGCAGACAGCATTGCGCGGATCATGACTCAGGAACAGGGCAAGCCGCTGGCCGAGGCGCGCATGGAAACCTTGTCCGCTGCCGACGTCATCGACTGGCTGGCTGAAGAGGGGCGTCGCAGCTACGGCCGGATCGTGCCATCGCGCGGCGCGTCCATCGAACAGAAGGTCATCAAGGAGCCAGTAGGTCCGGTGGCGGCGTTCACGCCCTGGAATTTTCCCATTAACCAGGTGGTGCGCAAGCTTTCATCTGCGCTGGCGGCTGGCTGTTCGATCATCGTCAAGGCCCCGGAAGAAACGCCGGCATCGCCTGCCGAGCTGATTCGGGCGTTTGCCGATGCTGGCGTGCCTGCGGGCGTCATCGGGCTGGTGTACGGTGATCCGGCAGAGATATCCGGCTACCTGATCCCGCATCCGGTCATTCGTAAAGTGACCTTCACCGGCTCGACACCGGTCGGCAAGCAGCTCGCTGCACTGGCCGGGAAACACATGAAGCGCGCGACCATGGAGCTGGGCGGGCATGCACCGGCCTTGGTTTTCGATGACGCTGATATTGACCTTGCTGCCCGTGTGCTGGCCACCGCCAAGTTCCGCAACGCCGGGCAGGTGTGTGTGTCGCCAACGCGAATTCTGGTGCAGCGCAAGGTGCTGGACGCGTTCACCGAGAAGTTCGTCGGTCTGACTCGCGAGATCAAGGTGGGCAACGGCCTGGAGGCAGGCACGACCATGGGGCCGGTGGCCAATGATCGACGCATCCCTGCGCTGATCGATCTGATCAAGGATGCAGTGGGCGGCGGTGCAACGCTTTCAGTCGGTGGCAAGGCTATTGAAGGGGCGGGTTACTTCTTCGAACCGACCGTTCTTAGTGGTCTGACACCTGTCATGCGCATCATGAACGAGGAGCCGTTCGGCCCTGTCGCGCTGTTGGTGCCGTTCGATACGCTGGAAGAGGCGATTGCCGAATCCAACCGAGTGCCTTTCGGGCTGGCGTCCTACGCATTTACCACATCGATGAAGACCGCGCAGGCACTGAGCACCTACATCGAAGCGGGCATGCTGTCGATCAATCATCAGGGTATGGGCTTGCCCGAAGTGCCGTTCGGCGGCATCAAGGACTCTGGCTATGGTTCCGAAGGCGGCATCGAAGCTATCGAGGCGTACCTGAACACCAAGCTGGTCACTCAATACAACTGAGTGCGGGCGGGGGTTGATAAATGAAGCGGTCGCGATGTGCAAGCATCGCGACCGTTTTTCATTCCACTTACCGAGCCGGTCAGTCCTTGGCCTGAATACCGGTCTGCTTCATGACCAGATTCTTCTCTTTCTTGTACTGCAGCGCGACTTCCGGTGCCGGACCGCTTTGGCCGGTTTCCAGCCACTTGCGGATACGACTGGCGTCGGCGAAGTGGGTGTACTTGCCGAACGCATCGAGGATGACCACGGATACAGGACGATTAGCCATGGAAGTCAGCAGCACCAGGCAGTGACCTGCCTGGTTGGTGAAGCCGGTCTTGGTCAGCTTGATGTCCCAGTTGTCCTTGCGCACCAGATGGTCGGTGTTGCTGAAGCCTAGCGTGTAGGTCGGTTTGCGAAACGTAACCGTTTTCTGCTCGGTGGTGCTCAGTTCACTGATCATCGGGTATTTGCGCGCCGCCATCACCAGCTTGGTGAGGTCGCGGGCAGTCGACACGTTGAACACCGACAGGCCGGTGGGTTCGACATAGGCGGTGTGCTTCATGCCCAGCGCCCTGGCCTTGGCATTCATGGCCAGAATGAACGCCGGGTAACCACCGGGGTAGCTATGCGCGAGGCTGGCGGCAGCACGGTTTTCCGAGGACATCAGGGTGATCAGCAGCATGTCTCGGCGGTTCATTTCGCTGCCGAGTTTGACGCGTGAAAAGACGCCTTTCATTTCCGGTGTCTGGGAGATATTGACCGGAATCACTTCATCCATCGATTGTTTGGCGTCGAGCACGACCATGGCGGTCATTAGCTTGGTCACCGAAGCTATCGGTACGATGACGTCCGGGTTACTGGAGTACAGCACTTTGTCAGTCTGCAAATCGACGACCAGTGCGCTGCCGGAGGCAAGGTGCAGGTTGGAGGGGTCACGGTTCAGCGCGGCGGTTTCATTGGCAAATGCGGGTGTAGTAAATACCGGACCTGTAAGTACACATAATAGGCCCAGAACAGACAGACGAATTTTCAAGAGCAAGGCTCACTCGATAAAGTGTGTTAATGGAAGGGATCGCGTCAAAAGGCTGCATTTTATGAGCAGGCTTTGTCGTGTGTCGATGGCTGGGCAGGGTAATTCACTTATAAATACGGGAATCGGGCTTCCGTTAAGCAGTCGTTAAGTGGCTTTTTGCTCACAAAGCAGTCTAAAAACACTCAGGAGTTTTAATATTCGTGGTGCGCGCGGCCTGCACCGATTAGCATTCCATGCCATTCAGGTCAGCGATTCAAGGAGTCATGCAATGCTCAAGGGGTTTATCGGCAGGGATTATCTGGTACTGGTAATCGTTGCCTCGCTGGTTGTTGTGCTGTTGCTGGGTGCAGGGTTTACCTCACGGCCGTCCGACTGGGCTGGCTGGATGCAGGCCATCGGCCTCATAGTCGGGTTGATAGTTGCCATCGCGGTCCCGGCCATCCAGCGCAAGCAGGACGCAGAGTTGGCCCACAAGCAGTTGCGTGATCGCGAAGTGGGCTATGCGCGCCGCATGCAATATCTGTGTGGCGAGTTGAGCGAACTGCAGGGCCGTATCAGCCTTAACCTGGCTCACTTGCGTGCCAGCGACCGGCACAGTCTGAAATTTACCTTGCAGGACTACTTGCACCGCCTGTTCGAGTCTCACAAGCAAGACCTCAGTGACGACCGTGTGGTGCTGGCATATGAATTGCGGCAGGTGGCCAATGACCTGATCGACGAACTAGACAGCGGGCGCAACGACCGCGTGGTGTTCCTGGCACTGGAGAAGCGCCTGCAAAAGCTGACCCATCGCTGTCAGGTCAACGCGGCCATGGCCGAGCGCGTCTGAGAGGTTAATTGCAGGCGGGACGGCAAGACTGACAGCCATAAAAAAACCCGCCTAGAGAGGCGGGCAAGGGGATGTACAGGGCTACACACGAGTTTCTGAAAAATCAGCTGTTGAGGGGGCGGCACTGCATTTGCCTGGACAGCGCTTCTGCGACAGGCAGGGATGCGAGCGGGCCGCTGACCGGTTCGCCATCCTGAATCAGATACCAGCAGGCCAGCAGACCTCGTGCTCTGAGCGATTCAGGCACTGCGCTGCCGACGACGGACATGATGTTTACCTTGTTCATAACTGCCTCCTCAATCCATGTCGCTACTGTAGGGGGCGAGCAGGTCAGGTAGAAATCGACGCTCTCAATAGTGGTCATTGATGTCAACAACGGTTGGCTGCATTGCAACGGTAGGCAATGTTGTGCGCACATCAACGAAAAACCCGCCTGAAAAGGCGGGTTTTTTGTTCTGTTACCAGCGACCGCGTGGCGGGCCGTAGTAATAGCCCGGGCCTGGAGGTGGCGGTGGGCCATAGCGATGGTAGTAATAGCCTGGAGGCGGCGGTGGCGGGTAGCGCTCGACAACCTGATACACAGGCGCCGGCTGGTAGTAAACCGGCGGCGGTGCGTAGTAGACCGGCCGCTGCTGTACATAGACAGGCTCACGCTCTACGTAAACCGTCCTGTCATGGCTTGAAGATACCGCCGCCCCGACAACGGCAGCGCCTACGATAGCACCCACCACGGCAGGGCCACCCCAGCCACGGTCAGCATTCGCCTGGCCAGCAATGGCCAATGCACCTACAAACAAGGCAATTTTGGGGATTTGACGAATCATGACTGTTCCTCGCTCTCAACCCGTTGTCGCGCGCCTGCATCATTCTCAAGCACTGCCACGGGATAACACTATGACACCGAAATTGTAAGAATCTGCGAAAGCGCTGAGTAAATTTTATGTAAGGTGCGTTTCACTATTCATGGCTGCATAGCTTACGCTTTTGTCGAAGATTCAAGCCATTACCGTCTGGAGGAAACAGCATGCTTGTAACGGCTGACAGGGACACGCAGTTGTGTATGTCCATGGCCGCACGCCCGGGGAACTTCGGCGTTCGTTTTCACAATCACCTTTTCCAGCAGTTGGGTCTCAACTTCTATTACAAGACATTTTCGCCCAATGATCTGGCCGCAGCCGTGGCGGGTATACGTTCGCTGGGGATTCGCGGCAGTGCAGTGTCGATGCCGTTCAAGGAAGCCTGTATAGCGTTGGTCGATGAACTGGATGCCTCTGCCGCGGCCATCCAGTCGATCAATACCATTGTCAACACTGATGGGCACTTGAAGGCGTTCAATACCGATTACATCGCTGTTGCGCAGTTGATGGACAGCCATGCCGTACCGCGTAGCGAATTCGCTCTGCGTGGCAGTGGCGGCATGGCCAAGGCGGTCGCATTCGCGCTACGTGACGCCGGTTTCATCGACGGTCTGATTGTTGCGCGCAATGAGAGTGCAGGCAGAAGGCTGGCAGAAGCCTGTGGTTTCCGCTGGCAGGCACAATTGGGTGCAGCGCGTCCGCCTTTGCTGGTCAACGTCACCCCATTGGGGATGCAGGGGGCACAGTCTGCCGAATTGGCGTTTGAACAACAGGCCATTGATGCTGCAGAAACGATCTTCGATGTTGTGGCGACGCCGGCCGATACCCCGCTGATACGTGCCGCCCTTCAATCGGGCAAACGCGTCATCAGCGGTGACGAAGTGGCAGCGATCCAGGCGCTCGAGCAGTTTGTGCTTTACACCGGTGTTCGCCCTACAGATGAGCAGTATCAGCGAGCAGCGGCTTTTGCCAGAGCCGGCTGATGACACTCTGTCCGCAAGGGCAGGGCGTGCTGTCTACTCCAGCCTGGCCAAGCGTTCTTCAAGTGCGGCGACACGTGCTTCCAGCTCATCGATGCGCTGGTTTGCGGCAGGGCTGATCGTGCTGCGCTCTGGCGCTTGTTGCCGGGATGCAAGGAGCTCCTGCAGGTCGGAGGGGGCACCCATCAGGTGCATGTAGCGGTCCTCGCGCTGGCCTGACTGGCGAGGCACCAGAGTCGCCAGGCCTCTGGCGATCAAGCGTTCCAGTTGATGGACGACTTGCTCGCTGTCCTCGAAATCATGCATGCGGTTACTGCGAGTGAGCAGCTCGTTGACGGTTTGCGGACCGCGCAGCAGTAACAGACCGCTGAGGATAACCTGCGCGGGTACCAGTTCCAGGCCTTTGTCGACCCGGTGCTCCCAGCGATCAGCGCGGCTGCCCATCACCAACCGGGTCAGGCCACGGCCTTCCAGCGCACGCAGGCTTTGGCCAACCTGGCCCGGCGTCAGGTTCATCACCGGATCGCGGCTGGTTTTCTGGTTGCAGGCAATGACCAGAGCATTGAGGGTCAGCGGGTACGTTTCCGGATGGGTCGCCTGCTTCTCGATCAGGCAGCCAAGAATACGCACCTCTGTACTGTTCAGCTGCAACGCCTCGGCATCGGTGGAGGATTCGGTGGTGGAGGGTTCAATGGACATGACGCTTCCCTGAGTGATGGCGGGGGATCAGCGTAGGGTGTGGCAGGAATTATTGCCAGCACCTGCTGCAGGCATCTGCACGCACAGTGAAAGTGTCACGCTGTTTTGCGTCAGGACGGTCTATAATTGCGCCTTTCTCATTCAGGATACGTCATGTCTATTTCCCTGTACGCCGCTTCCATTCCTGTCTTTCAGCAAATGCTCAATGCGCTGAGCGACGTTATTACCAAGGCTGAAGCCCACGCGACCGAGAAGAAGATCCAGTCACCCGCGTTGTTGCAGGCCCGACTGTTCCCGGACATGCTGCCGTTTACCCGCCAGGTGCAGATTGCCGTCGATTTCGCCAAGGGGGCCTCGGCTCGTCTGGCCGGTGTCGAGATCCCGCAATACGAAGACACCGAAACCACCTTCGAAGAGTTGAAGGCATTGCTGGCCAAGACCCTCGCCTTCATCGGCAGCATCACGCCCGAGCAGGTTGATGGAAAGGAAGGTATCGAGATCGTGCTGCGCCCAGGCACCGAAAAGGAAAAACGTCTTAACGGTCAGGCTTACTTGCTCAGCTATGCCTTGCCGCAGTTCTTTTTCCACGTCACCACCGCTTACAACCTGCTGCGCCACAATGGCGTCGAAATCGGCAAGCGTGATTTCATGGGCAAGTTTTAATCGTTCTTGTGTGAGTTGACCGGGCCCAAGTGCTGAAAGCCCGGAAGACTGGCCTGAGGTTATGCAGATTCCCACACGCTGCGCGCGTGGGCCTTTGACGCTTGCTTCAGGCCGAACGAGATGCAGTGCCATTAAAGCCAGCGCTTCTGTAAAGTCCGCTGTCGTGCCGGACGTACTGAGCGACATACGTTACATCCTGTTCTGAGTCCCCCCGCAGGCCCTGCTGTCCGGCAGCCTGTGTCGTTGTTCTGGAGTGTTCATGCTGTTGCCCATACTGCTGTTGTCAGCCGCCGGTTTTACCGTGCTGACCACAGAGTTCATTATTGTCGGTCTTTTACCTGCGGTCGCCCGTGACCTGGATGTCACGGTTTCTCAGGCCGGACTGCTGGTGACGCTGTTTGCGTTTACCGTTGCCGCCTTCGGGCCGTTTCTGACCGCGTATTTCTCGCGCTTCGAGCGCAAGCGTCTGTTTATCAGCATTCTGATCCTGTTCGGATTTTCCAATGCCCTGGCAGCGCTGGCGCCCGACATTGCCGTCATGGGTGTTGCGCGCCTGGTTCCCGCGCTGGGGTTGCCCGTATTCTGGGCGTTGGCCAGTGAGACCGCAGTGGACATCGTCGGCCCGGAATTCGCTGGACGAGCCATTGCGAAAATCGGTTTCGGGATCGTCTGTGCCACCGTATTCGGCATTCCCGTGGGCACCCTGATCTCTGATGCGTTCGGCTGGCGCAGCGCATTTTTCATGCTGGCGGGCCTGGCGTTTGCCAAGGCGCTGCTGCTGGCAGTTTATCTGCCACGAACCGCTGCGAAGAAAAACCCGGTTTCAATCCTCAAACAATTAGGCATTTTGCGCAGCCCGATGATGCAAGGTCACGTGTTGCTGTCGGTACTCGTATTCAGCGGCATGTTCACTGCTTATACCTATCTCGCGGACATGCTTGAACGTCTGGCCGGTTTTGATGGCAATCTGGTCGGCTGGTGCCTGATGGGGTTTGGCGCAGTCGGTCTGCTCGGCAACTCTCTGGGCGGGCGTATGGTCGACCGTCATCCGCTGATCGCCAGCCTGGTGTTTTGCGCCTTTATGGTGGTCAGCATGATCGCAGTGGTGCCCAGCATCCAGTCGGTGGTAGCGCTTGCCCTTGCGTTGGCGGTGTGGGGCATCACTCAGGCCGCGCTGTTTCTGGTCAGTCATGTACGTCTGATCAAGGCAGCGCCGGAGGCACCCGCGTTCGCGGCGTCGTTGAACATTGCAGGTGCCAACCTGGGCATCGGCATCGGTGCGGTAATCGGCGGCAGGGTCATTGATCACTTGGGGCTGGGCAGCGTCGGTTTCGCTGCCGCCGGCATCATCGTTCTGGCCATCGTGCTTGCACTGTTACTGATCAAGCATGATCGCGGTCCGCTCGCTGTTTAACCTGCGTCGGTAAACAGCTGGTTTCGAGCACTTTCGGCGATGGCGACAACGCCGGGGTGCTTGACCTTGCGCTCAACGGTGATGGCATAGAAGGACTCGCTCACGGCGTCGGTCTGGCCTATCACCTGTACCGCATACTGGCTCTGTACTTCGGCGGCGATCACACTCGGCGCGACGAAGATGCCGCTGCCGGACTTGCCGAAAGCTTTCATCAGCGCACTGTCATCGAACTCGCCGACAATACGCGGCTGAATCTTCTGCTCGGCAAACCAGCGCATCAGCCTGCCGCGCACCACCGTTTCCTGACCCGGAATCAACAACGGCGCGCCGTGCAGGCACTGCGGAAAGTCGTCGCCAACGCGTTCGGCCACTTCACGAGTCGCAAAGAAGCTGACCCCACACTCGCCCAGTTTGTGGCTGTAGCCCTTTATGTCCAGATGCGGCGGCATGGGGCTGTCCGAGATCACCAGGTCAAGGCGCTGAATCGCCAGGTCCGCCAGCAGCCGGTCCAGCTTGTCTTCCCGGCAGGTGATGCGGATGGATTCCTGCAGGTTCATGGTCGGTGAAATCAATCGATACACAATTGATTTGGGTACCACATCCGCGACGCCGATACGAAACAGCAGCTGTTGTTCATCCGGTTGCGAGCGCAGCAGGTTTTCCAGCTCATTGCCCAGTTGAAACATTTGTTCTGCATAGGGTAGGGCGAGTCGGCCAGCTTCGGTCATTTCCAGTTGTCGACCTACGCGCTGGAACAGGTCGACGCCCAGTGAAGCCTCCAGCAGGCTGATCTGTCCGCTGACGGTCTGAGCGGTCAGGTTCAACTGCTCGCAAGCGCGCACGATGCTTCCGGTTTTGGCCACCACCCAGAAATAATGCAACTGACGGTAGTTGAGCATAAGAATCGCCGATTCGGTAAAACCGAAGTATACGCGTTATAAAATCGAATTTTACTGATGTTTCAAGATGTCTAGAATGCGCCTCTAACGCCGGACCAGAAATATCGTCCGGCCTTGTCTGGTGAGGAATCCATGAATAAATCCATTTGTGCTGCATTTTTGAGCTGTTCGCTGGTGGTCATAGCGGGATGCGATCAGATAGAGTCGTCGACAAAGCAGGTGCTTGATACCGCTGCAAATACGGCGAAACAAGCAGTAGACGATACTCACAAAGCCGCCACCCAGTTGCTTGACGAGGCCGAACAGGAACTTTCAGTACTCGAGCCGCTACCAGGCTCGGCTGAAAACGATAAAAAGTCCGATAAAGAAATCTAACGTGAAACTATTGGCTCAGGCAGGGCAGTGATCTATGGAATACCTATTGGAACTCGTGACAAGTCCGGCAGCCTGGATCGCCCTTGCGACACTGGTTGTGATGGAAGTCGTGCTGGGCATCGATAACCTGATCTTCATTTCGATCATCACCAACAAGCTCCCGGAACATCAGCGAGAAAAGGCCCGCAAGCTTGGCATCGGCATGGCGCTGGTCATGCGTCTGGGCCTGCTCAGCACTGTCGCCTATATCGTGCAACTGACAGAACCTGTGTTCGAGGTGTTCGGTAAGGCGTTCTCCTGGAAAGACATGATTCTGGTTGCCGGTGGCCTGTTCCTGGTCTGGAAGGCGACCACTGAGATTCACCACAGCATGGACGTCAAGACGGACGAAGAGAAAGCCCTGGGTTCGGTGGTGGCGTTGAGTATGGGCGCGGCGATCGTGCAGATCCTTATGCTGGACCTGGTGTTCTCTATCGACAGCATCATCACCGCTGTGGGCATGACCGAGCATTTGCCTATCATGATCATTGCGGTAGTGAGCGCCGTGGTGGTGATGCTGGTAGCTGCAAACCCGCTGGCCAAGTTCATCAATGACAACCCTACGGTAGTCATGCTGGCGCTGGGCTTCCTGATCATGATCGGTATGACGTTGATTGCCGAAGGGTTTGGTGCCCACGTACCGAAAGGTTATATCTACGCTGCCATGACGTTCTCGGCCGCCATTGAAGGGCTGAACATGCTGGTGCGCAGAGCAAGACGCCGAAAGGCTGCTCGTTTATCACATGGCTGATAGACGAACTGGCTGAAAAAAAACGGTCGACCCAGGCAACTGAGTCGACCGTTTTGCGTTCGAGGCATCGTCTGCGTACGCCCTGGCATGGCGAGCGTGTTCAGCCAGCCACGGCAGATTGCCTTTTTACATGTTTTGTCAGATCGGGTTTCTGCACCAAGAGCGGCCTGCTGCTGCGTGGATGATGGCGACGCGAGATGCGCATTACCCCCCACAGCATGGCGCTCGACACAGCAAGCCACGAAGCGATCAGCATCACGATTGTCAGTTCCAGGCTCATAAGTGCCTCCACATCCTGCTTTTGCTACGGTCTTGATAACTGACATTCTAGTACGAAGCATGTTTCGGTTAGTTGACCAATGGCATCGGGCTATGACCGATTTAGTTGCGGACCGCTCAACGGGCCTCTGCACAACGCTATACCCGAGCCCCGGACGGCTCTATTATCCGAGCCTAGGTCGGGTCGCAGGTTGCCCGACATCAGTTGAAGTGAGTAAGCATGTTGTCGGATTCTTTAATTGACGGCGCCGCTGGCGCCAGACGTTCATGGCTGGTGCTGGCCTTGATCATCAGCCTTGCTGGTTGTTCATCCATGGTTACGACGCAGATGAAACGCCTGCCTGACCGTGTCGAACTGACGTCGGTGCCGTTCTTCCGGGGTAACGCGTACCAGAGCGGGCCAATGGTGCTGGCAAGCATGCTGGCCAATCAGCAGGTACAGACCACTCCCGGTCTGCTCGACAAACCACTGCAACTGCCCGGTGCCGAAGACCGGCTGGAGCAGAACATGCAGAAGGTCGCGAGGGAATATGGCTTCATGGTCTACCCGCTCGACAGCCAGTTGCAGGAGCTGCTGGCTCAGGTTTCGGCAGGCTACCCGGTCATGCTGCGTTTTGCGCAGGGTTCCGCGTTCTGGAAAGGGCCGCGTTATGCGGTGCTGATCGGCTACAACCGGATCAAGCAAACCGTCTTGCTGAACGCGGGAATGGACCGTCGTTACTCGATGAGCTTCAGCAGCTTTGCCTCAGCCTGGCAAGACGCAGGCGGTTGGGCGGTGCTGGTGCAAGCACCTCGCCAGCTGCCTGCGAATGTCGATCATCAACGATGGCTGCAGGCGGCCGACGCGCTGGCAAAGGCGGGTCAGGAGCAGGCGGCAGGCGAGGCCAGAAGAACGCTGGAGCGTGGCGTTAAATGAAATCAACAAAAACGGCATCTTGAAGGTGCCGTTGATCTGCCGGTTGCTGGTCAGAATCCCAGTCGATCACGCAGGCTGTAATACCACGCGCCCAATGCAGTGAGCGGCGTGCGCAGCATCTGGCCACCGGGGAAGGGGTAGTGGGGCAGGTCGGCGAATGCATCGAAACGCTCGGCCTGACCGCGCAGCGCCTCGGCCAGCACCTTGCCCGCCAGGTGGGTGTATGTCACGCCATGCCCGCTGCAACCCTGTGAGTAGTAGATATTTTCGCCGAGCCTTCCAACCTGCGGCAGGCGCGACAGGGTTAGCAGAAAGTTACCGGTCCAGGCGTAGTCGATCTTGACGTTCTTGAGTTGCGGGAACGCCTTGAGCATTTTCGGCCGGATAATCGCCTCGATATTGGCCGGATCTCTCGCGCCATAGACCACGCCACCGCCAAAAATCAAGCGCTTGTCGGCACTGAGTCGGTAGTAATCCAGCAGGTAATTGCAGTCCTCGACGCAGTAATCCTGCGGCAACAGGGTTTTAGCCAGCTCATCGCTCAACGGCTCGGTGGCAATGACCTGGGTGCCGCACGGCATCGATTTCGCAGCCAGCTCCGGGACCAGATTGCCCAGATAGGCATTGCCGGCGACGATAATGAACTTCGCCCGGACTTTGCCCTGCTCGGTATGGACCACCGGGCTGGCACCGCGCTCGATGCGGATTGCTGCAGATTGCTCGTAGATCGTACCGCCCAGCGTTTCAACGGCAGCAGCTTCACCCAACGCCAGATTAAGGGGGTGAATATGACCGCCGGTCATGTCCAGCAAACCACCAATGTACTGGTCGCAGGCCACCACCTCGTTGATCCGTCGCTTATCCATCAACTCGAGTTTGTTGTGGCCGTAGCGCTCCCACAATCGCTGCTGAGCTTCCAGATGCGCCAGTTGCTTGCTGGTGATGGCTGCAAACACGCCGCCATCCTTGAGGTCGCACTGAATGCCATAGCGCGAAACCCGGTCACGAATGATGGACGCGCCTTCAAAAGCCATTTGCCCCAACAGCTGCGCCTGGCGTGGGCCTACCGTACGTTCGATCACATCTATATCACGGCTGTAACTGTTGACGATCTGACCACCGTTACGCCCGGATGCGCCAAACCCGACCTTTGCTGCTTCGAGCACCGTCACCCGGAACCCGTTCTCCAGCAGGAACAGGGCGCTGGACAGGCCGGTGTAGCCGGCACCTATGACGCACACGTCGGTTTCGACCTCGCCTTGCAGGGCTGGGCGTTGCGGCGCAGCGTTGGCTGAAGCGGCGTAATAGGACTGGGGATAGGGCGTATTTGCCATCCTGATGCTCCGTTTAATATTCTTGACGATGGCGCTGATCGTACCCGAGATGCCAAGGCTCTGCCAGCGTCCGGCGAAAACAGTCGAGGCGCAGAATTTTGCAAAAAACGCTTTAATTCATAGGGTTAGGCAAAAAACAGGTTGACATATATGTCCATATCCGTAAAATTCCGCCCCACAGCAGGCACGTAGCTCAGTTGGTTAGAGCACCACCTTGACATGGTGGGGGTCGTTGGTTCGAGTCCAATCGCGCCTACCAAACAAAATCCGCTCTGCTGGGCGGTGAAAAAAGGGTCAACCGAAAGGTTGGCCCTTTTTTATGTTTTACGTTTGTTGACCAGGCTAAAAATTTTCAATTATTCAGAGAGTTACTGCAAAAAAGAATTTGACAGGTATTCGAATATCCGTAGAATGCCGACCCACAGTAGGCACGTAGCTCAGTTGGTTAGAGCACCACCTTGACATGGTGGGGGTCGTTGGTTCGAGTCCAATCGCGCCTACCAAACAAAATCCGCTCTGCTGGGCGGTAAAAAAAAGGGTCAACCGAGAGGTTGACCCTTTTTTTTGTGCGCTTTTTACGCTAAGCGATGGTGACTCCCATGCCAGCTGCTGGCAAGGGAGTCGTCAGACCAGCAGTCACCCTGTCTCAGGGAATAAGCCGGTCACTACGCAGTTTCTCGAAGACATTGAAAAACGCATCATCGCTTGCCTGGAACGCAGTGAAGCCCAGTTTGCGGCTTTTCGACATGTCTGTGACCACTTCGATCGGACGACCCAGGTCGGCGTCGGTGTGCCACGGTGAGATCAGTCGGTTGATATCCGCTTCCTTGAGCTGATGCTCACGGACGATGTCCGTCCATGCTGCCTGGTCATTGGCCATCTGGGTTTCCAGCGGGGCAGGCTGATTCGGGAAGGCTGCAGGCTCGATACCAAAGTATTCAGCGATCTGGCCCCACATCCAGCTCCAGCGAAATACATCCCCGTTGGTGATGTTGAAAGCCTGATTAGCTGCCGCCGGTGTCGTGGCAGCCCACAACTGCTGATGGGCCAGCTGACGCGCATCGGTCATGTCGGTCAGGCTGTCCCACTGCACGCGCGAGCCGGGGAACACAAATGGCCGGCCAGTGGCCTTGCAGATGGAAGCGTAGACAGCCAGTGTGGTCGCCATGTTCATGGCGTTGCCGACGGCGACGCCTGTCACGGTGTGTGGGCGATGCACGCTCCAGGTAAAGCCATCCTTCTCGGCAGCGGCAAAGACTTCGTCTTCCTGCGCGTAGTAGAAGTTTTCGATGTCCAGACGCGCCTGAGTTTCCCGGAACGGAGTTTGCGGCAGCGTGCCTTTACCGTAAGCCTCAAACGGGCCGAGGTAGTGCTTGAGCCCGGTGACCAGTGCCACGTGCTGCACACTGCCTGCAGGCCGGAGAGCATCCAGCACATTGCGCACCATGGCGGCGTTGACGCGGATATTTTCAGCTTCGGTGGCCTGACGCGACCAGGTGGTAATAAAGACGTGAGTGGGCTTCAGATCTGCCAGCGCCGCGTTGACGGACTCGGGGTTTTGAAGGTCGGCGGAAACCGGAATCACGCCGGGTCGGGCCGATGGATTGCGGGAGAGCGTGGCTACCTGCCAATCATGTTCGAGCAACAATTGGGTGATTGCACTGCCGACAATGCCACTTGCGCCAACAACCAGGGCGGTCTGAGTCATGGGGATCTCCTGAGACGGGGGTGAAGTAAATGGACCGTCTGCTGCTTCAGAACAGCATCAGGCCCAGCGGTTCAACCCGATCAGTGCAGTTCCCTTTAATGCCGCCTGTCTTGCCTGGCAAGGCTCAGGCTTGCAGGGCGTATGATTTGACGATGGTCTTGGTAGCGCTGCTGGCTTTGAGGTCGCCAAGGTTTTTCGGCGCAAACCATTTGCAGGCGGAAATTTCGTTTTGCGGCGAGGGCTCGATGGAGCTGGGAACCTGCGTGACGAAGACATAGTGAGTGACTTTGTCTTTTTCATAGGCCGCAAGGTACAGCAGGTCGAGATTCTCAAGGCCGGTTTCCTCGCTCAATTCGCGTACCGCGGCTTGAACGGGTGTTTCTCCGGATTCGATCTTGCCACCAGGCAACGCCCATCTGGATTTCGGTTTGCGTACGTAAAGCACTTGGCCGTCACGTTTGCAGATGACTGTCGCGCGCTGTTTCATAATCCATTCACCTGTTAAACGTCCATTCACATCAATATCTGCAAGGACTCTGTGAACTTGAGACCCCATTGGGGCTAAGTTGTAGTCACTGAATTGTAATAAAAAGTTCATTGTTATCAGCTGTCCATCGCCGGGGAAGTTTCAGGACAGGCATAGGCGCCATCAAAACGGCGTGTGATCGCTGATATGTTTTCAGAGTATGGGACGTAAGTGTGAAGATGCGGTGGAGCAGTTCCTGTTGTGCGACGTACGGCGAAGTTTTTTTGCAGAAGTTGCCGTCCCTGGCACCTATTCTCCGTTCAAAAGGGCGACATTCAGGCAGCAGACGCTTCCTGTTTGAGGCTGGCCATATCAATGACGAATCGATACTTGACGTCACCTTTGAGCATCCGCTCATAAGCTTCGTTGATGTCCTGCATGGCAATCACTTCAATGTCCGAAACGATGCCATGTTCGGCGCAGAAATCCAGCATCTCCTGGGTTTCCTGAATGCCGCCGATCAACGAGCCCGCCAGGCTGCGGCGCTTGAATATCAGATTGAAAACGGTGGGCGAGGGGTGCGGCTCAGCCGGTGCGCCCACCAGTGTCATGGTGCCGTCACGCTTGAGCAGTGACAGGAAGGCATCCAGATCGTGAGGCGCAGCGACTGTATTAAGAATGAAGTCCAGACGGTTGACCTGAGTTGCCATCTGCTCGGGATCCTTGGACACGATTACCTCATCTGCACCCAGGCGCAGGCCATCTTCGCGCTTGTCGGGGGATGTGGTGAAAAGTACGACATGGGCGCCCATCGCGTGTGCAATCTTCACACCCATATGGCCAAGGCCGCCCAGGCCAACGATACCCACTTTCATGCCCGGACCGACTTTCCAGTGGCGCAGCGGCGAATAGGTTGTAATGCCTGCGCACAATAAAGGCGCGACCGCTGCCAGATTGGCATCGTGCGACACGCGCAGAGCGAATTTTTCCTTGACCACGATCGTGTCGGAGTAACCACCAAAGGTGTTTTCGCCGCCAAATACCGGGCCGTTATAGGTACCGGTAAAACCGCTTTCGCAGTACTGCTCGTCACCTTCGGAACAGGATGCGCATTGCTGGCAGCTGTCGACCATACAGCCGACGCCGGCAATATCGCCGACTTTGAATTGCGTGACGCTGGCGCCGACCGCTGTCACCCGGCCGACGATTTCGTGACCGGGAACCGATGGATACAGCGTGTTGTGCCATTCATTACGGGCCGTATGCAGGTCCGAGTGACACACGCCGCAGTAGAGAATGTCGATCTGCACATCATCGGCGTCAGGAGCACGGCGTTCGAACTGGTAGGGCTTGAGCGCTTCTTTTGCGGATTGCGCTGCATAGCTGTAGGTCTTGATCATCACTGTCACCTGTTCAGTAAGGGAATCGAGCGTGAGGCCGCGCGGGGCAGCGCAGCATCGTGTGCTTCAAGGCTGTTACGGGCTTCACATCACACTTGAATCTGACCGGTCCTGTTGCCGGATAGTGCCCGGCGTCACATACCCGCATGAGCGAATGAATGAGCTCTGCCAAAAAGGAATGAACTTTGCAACAATGTGGCAACACGCTTGTCACCTCTGGTCATGGTTTTCAAAAATGACTGCCGTCGGTTTATGCATCTGGTGCTTCAATGACTGTCTCAAATCTGGCCATAGAGTTGTGCCCGAGCGTTGTCTCCAATTGCGAAGAGGCGTCGAATGACAGCTCCGACGGCTCGGATGATGGCTCCATCGATGCGGTTCTGAACGCAGCGCGAGCGCACATGCCGGATATCGCCTGGGCGGCCTACGCAGCAGGTGAGCTCAAATGCTTGCTGGGTCAGGGGGATGACCGCGTTGTATGGCCGGGGCATATCGCGCTAGAGGACTTCGATGCATTCTGTGATCAGTTGCAGCTTTACCGCCGCATCGCCGGTCATGGGGAAGGCGCGCTGGGCTGGGTGCTGGCACCGATGGCCGAGAAAGATCATCCGCAACTTGTGGAACTGGCCAGCAGGCTGGGTGCGTTGTTGCAGACGGCGGCATTGATCAGGGCACAGAATACCCAGAAGACGCTTTATGAAATCAGCCTTCTGGCAAGCTCGCCGCTTGATCGTCGTGCCTTTCTGCAAGGTATCCATCAGCAACTGGGCACGCTGGTCGATGCCGAAAACTTTTACGTGGCGTTATACGACGCACAGTGCGGCAAGATCACCTAC
Source organism: Pseudomonas tremae (assembly GCF_001401155.1). GTDB lineage: Bacteria > Pseudomonadota > Gammaproteobacteria > Pseudomonadales > Pseudomonadaceae > Aquipseudomonas > Aquipseudomonas tremae. The sequence goes on along the minus strand of NZ_LJRO01000058.1, from coordinate 28,947 downwards.
CCCTATTACATCGACCGTTTCGATGACGAAGCGATGGCCCCCGAGACGTTCGAGTTCATCGATCCTCAGCGGATCTCCCTGACCGGGTATGTCCTGAGTACAGGCCAGCCCTTGTTTCTTCATGCTTCGTGCATCGAACTGGCTGCAAATGAGGGCCGTTTTTTCTGCTACGGACGTCTCCCCGAGTTCTGGATGGGCGTTCCGTTGAAAAACGCCTCGGATGAAGTGTTCGGCATGGTGGCGATGCAGGTGTATGACGTGGCTCGTGTGTATAGCGCCCAGGACCGGGCACTGTTCGCGGTTGTCTCGCGCTATGTCGCCATGGCCCTGGAGCGTCTGCTGCGACGCAACGATCTGGAGCAGATGGTGGCACTGCGCACGCAGCAGCTCTGCGCAGCCAACGATGCGCTCAGGCAGGAAGTGAAAGACCGGGAGCGCGCCGAGCATTTGCAGAATGCGCTGTTCCAGATTGCCGAGCTTTCCAGTCAGCCTGGCGACATGAACGAGCTGTTCCACAGCCTGCACATGATCGTCGGTGAATTGCTGGTTGCACTGAATTTCTATATCGCGCTTTACGACAGCACCACAGGCGAGGTGACGTTTCCGTATTACATCGACGAATACCGACCTGTACCGCCTCGCTCCCGGCGCGGGCAGCGAGGCTTCACGGAGTATGTGATCGGTCAGCGGCGACCTTGCCTTATCGATTACCAGGATGCCCGCAGGCTCGAAAGCCTCGGAGAGATCGAAGTACAGAAGGACCCGACGCCCTCTTTTTCCTGGCTGGGCATCCCCTTGTTCGATGGCGATCAGGTGCGTGGTGTACTGGTGGTCCAGAGCTACTCGAAGGACGTCAGCTATACCCAGCGCGATCAGGAGCTTCTGACATTTGTATCCCGCCATATCGATACCGCATTGTCTCGCCGCAATGCGGCAGAAGCCATTCATACGGCCAATCTGCGCCTCGAAGCACGGGTGCGCGACAGGACCCGCGAGCTCGATCAGGCCAATGCCAGGCTGCAATATGAAAACGCCCACGACTCGTTGACCGGGCTGCCCAATCGCAGTCATCTGCAGTATCGCCTCAAGCAGGCCTGGCAGGAATTCTGCCTGAGCGGCCAGCAGTTGAGTGTCATGTTCATTGATCTGGATCGTTTCAAGATGATCAATGACAGTCTTGGTCATCACTGCGGTGACATTCTGCTGATTCAGGCGGCCGAGCGGTTGCGCAGTTGCATGCGCGAGGGTGATTTGCTCGCGCGGCTGGGCGGTGACGAGTTTGCGGTACTGAGTATCGATGCGCCGCTGCAGACCGGCATTGACATCGCGCAACGCATTCTGAGCGCGTTCGAACAGCCGTTCGTGATTGACGACCACACGGTTTTTTCTTCCTGCAGCATTGGCGTCGTGGGCGCCGACAGCCAGTTCCATCAAGAGCCGGCGGACCTTCTGCGCGATGCCGATACGGCCATGTACCGGGTCAAGAATGGCGGACGTGACAGCTTCGCGGTGTTCAATCAGGCACTGCGCCGAGAGGTTCTTGACCAGGTCGAGCAGGAAGGTGCACTGCGCACCGCGCTGAAATGCACGGATCAGTTGATCCCTTATTTTCAGCCAATTGTCTGCGTCAAAACCGGGCAATTGCGAGCGCTCGAGGCTTTGATTCGCTGGCGCACACCCGATGGCCAGATCATCGCGCCGGAGAGTTTTCTGCCTGCACTGGAGGGCCTGCGCCTGATCGGACGTCTCGACCTCTACATGCTCAAGCAGGTCATCACCATTCTGGCGCAGCCGGAAAACAGCCATTGGCCGCCTGTGCACGTGAACTGTTCCAGCTACAGCATCACCCGGCCGACCTTCTCGGCCGAAGTTCTGGCGATGCTTGCCGAGCACGGGGTAGCCCCTCGGCGTTTGTGTCTGGAGCTGACCGAGGGCGCTCTGGTAGCTGATCCGGATCAAGCACGGCTGTCGATGAAGCTGCTGGCAGAGCAGGGCATGTCGGTCATGCTGGATGATTTCGGTGCTGGTTTCTCGTCCCTCAGCTACGTGCATCAGTACCATTTCAGCGGTTTGAAAATCGACAAGTCATTTATTTTCGGACTGGTTTCTAGCGTGCGCAGCCGGGCCATCGTCCGCGCTATCGTGCGCATGGCTGAATCCCTTGACCTGGCAGTGGTTGCCGAAGGCGTCGAAGACCTTGAAACCCTGGAGTTGCTACGCGAAATCGGCGCCGCGCAAGCCCAGGGCTACTACTTCTCTGCACCAATGCCCATCGGGCAACTGAAATTCGACGCGGTCGGCGAATCGGACTGACAACGTTGTTTTCCCGGCGAAGGCTTGCCGCAGTCGGCAAGTTACACCCGGTTTTTGACGGTCGGCGTGCTGTGTCTTCAAATCAAGATCAATGAAATCAAGCGGTTGATGGTTTATTGCACACTTGGCACTGGACTTGCTGTTGAACTTGCGCAGCATGTTCATCAAGAGGTGAAGAAATGATTATTGGCACTAGTGCGCTTGAGCAACTTGTTTCCCGAGCGGTCGTCGGGCGCAAGACCGTGGATGAGGTGTCTCAGGATGCTTTCAGCGCGGTTGCCTCCGCTGGCCTGAGTTCAGGTCCGGCACCGGTCGTTGCGCAAGCCAGCGATACAGCATCGCAGGACAGCAAGCAGGACAACAATGGTTACAACGAATCCTTTGCCCGGATGATGATCAACCTGAAGTCTGCCGGTGATACGTCACTGTCGGAGAAGACGGGAGACCGCGATAACGGGTTCATCGGTTCAGTGGCCAACGCCGCCAGCGCCTCTGACACGGCATCGACGGATTCGGTACAACAGAAATTCATGGATTCTCTGAAGCAGACAGCCGAAGAGAAAGTGCGCGAGAAGCTGACGGGCGTCACCCAGAAAAACTACGACGCCATGACGCCACAGGACCAACTGGCCATCGACCAGAAAGTCCAGGACGCGCTCAAGGATAAGCAGAATGATGTTGCTGATGATATCAATACGCGCATCAGAGGTATCAAGGCCGGCATGGTGGCCTGACAGTCACTGAACTCAGTGGCTTGTCCGGCAGCTGTGATGGCCGTTTCGTAAGTAAGCTCACTCCCATAATCCGAGTGTCCATTCTGTAAGGAGAGGGTTCTGGCCTTCTCGACTGGAATGCTCTGTCAATGTGGCAGTGAGCGTGCTCACCAAGACTATCGTCCATGCACCGCAGCTGGAGCGGATGTATGGCGGTAGCATTTAATAAGCCATTTCAACCCAACTGATGCCGATACGGCAGGTCCGGGCCTACTTTCGTGCAGGTCAGCGCGGCTGCACCGACGGCAAACTCCAGCATCTCGCCCAGCATTTCTCTAGACAGAGTCGCCAGACCCTCTGGCGTGTCCAGCTGTCTTTCGCTCAAAAATGTCAGCAGGGCGGCCTGGAACGTGTCTCCGGCACCGACGGTATCGGCCGTCACCACGGTTTTGGCCGGTACCGACCAGGTGCCGTGCTGGCGGGTAAAGACGCTGGCGCCTTGAGTGCCGCGTGTGACGATCACCAGTTGCGTGCGCTTGCCAAGCCAGCCCTCGGCGATCTGCTGTGGGTCGCTTTCCGGATACAGCAGGTGTAAATCTTCGTCGCTTACCTTGATCAAGTGAGCGTGCTCGGCAAACAGGGCAATCTGGCTGCGCCAGCGCTGGATATCCGGCGCAGGGTTAAGACGTACGTTGGGGTCCAGGGAAATAAGGCGCGTAGAGCTTTCGCGAGCCACCAGTGCCAGCAATGTGTCGGCAATCGGCTGCACCACCAACGAGAACGAACCCACATGAATTGCGCGTATGTGTTCGTTCATTTCAGGCAAGTGTTCCATGCGCAACTGCCGGTCCGCACAACCGTCACCGCGGAAGCTGTAAGTGGGCGAGCCATCATTGCCCACTGCAACCATCGCCAGCGTAGTGGGCGAGTCGAAATCGACCAAATTGGCGGTGTCGACCGTTTCCTCCTCAAGCACCGCGCGCAGACGGCGGCCCAGGTAGTCGGTGGAGATCCCGGCAAAAAACGTTGCTTCCACGCCCAGACGGCGCAAGCCGATGGCAACGTTGAACGGTGAGCCACCGGCTATCGCGTCAAACCCCAGCCTGTTGAGCGAGCTGCCGTCGTCAGCGCGGGTGAAAATATCGAACAGTGCTTCGCCGCAAACCAGAAACATAAGTGCTCCATGAAAAAGTACAGGGGTCAGATGTTACGTACTTGTGCCTGATAAGACTGGTAGACCTGCTGGTACGCGGCCACATTGCGCGCAACGGGGTGGGTCTCGCTGGCCTGATCAAGACTCACACAGCGCTCACATATCTGTTGCAGTTCCAGGGTCTTGCCGCTGGCCTTCGACCAGCACCAGGCGGCCTGGATCGCAGCACCCAGCGCCGCCGCTTCCGAGTGGTCGGTGCAGATCACCGGTGTGTCCATGATGTCTGCCACTATCTGACGCCATACGCCACTTTTCGAACCGCCGCCAATCAGGCGGATCTTTTCGCTGCGTATGCCGCTGTCGCGGAGCAGGTCCAGCCCGTAGCGAAGACCGAAGGTGGTGCCTTCGACCACCGCTCTGCACAGGTTGGCCTGGGTCAGGTTGGTACTGTCCAGCCCGACGATACTGCCAGTGGCGTCGGGCAGGGCAGGTACGCGTTCGCCGTTGAGGAAGGGCAATACCAGCACGCCTTCAGCGCCGATCGGGGCACTGGCGATTTTCTGGTTGAACTCAGTGATGCTCAGCGCGAACAGCTCGCGGAAGGCAGTTGTTGCGTTGGTGAGGTTCATGGTGCAGATCAATGGCAGCCAGCCGCCGGATGACGAACAGAACGTCGCGACAGATTGATGCTCACTGACCTGCGCCTGATCGGCATAGGCATACAGGGTGCCTGACGATCCGAGGCTCATGGTGATCAGCCCCGGCTGAATATTGCCGGTGCCGATTGCGCCCATCATGTTGTCGCCACCGCCACTGGAAACCAGCGCGTCCGGATTGAGCCCCAGCAATCGGGCTATCTCGGGGCGCAGGGTGCCAACCGGCTGATCAGCTTCGATCAGTGGCGGCAGAGCCTTGCCCAGACGCCCGCTCGGGTCGATATGGGCCAACAGTGGCAAGTCCCATTCACGCGTACGTACGTTGAAATAGCCTGTGCCCGACGCATCGCCATATTCGGTACAGCTGCGCCCGGTCAACCAGTAGTTGAGGTAGTCGTGGGGCAGTAACACCTTGTCGATGCGCTCGAACACGTGCGGATGCTGCTCTTTGCTCCAGAGCAGCTTGGATACGGTGTAGCCCGGAGCAATCACCAGACCCAGACGGTCCAGCGAGCCTTGTGCTCCGCCCAGATAATCCAGCAGGCGCTGGTTTTCGGGAGCGGTTTCGGTGTCACACCATAATTTGGCCGGACGCAACACCTGCCCTCGATCATCAAGCAGCACCAGACCATGTTGTTGGCCGGACACACCGATGGCCTGAATCTGCTGCCCGGAAACATCGGCAAGGGCCAGTGCCTCGCGGACGGCCTGTTGCAGCGCATCCAGCCATTGCTGCACGTCCTGCTCGCGGCGGCCATTATGGTCGCTTATCAGGCTGTGTGGCGCCGAGCCTTCGCCCAGTACCTTGCCGCTTTCGGCATCAAGCACCAGCGCCTTGGTGCCTTGGGTGCCGCAGTCGATTCCAAGAAACATGGTGTGTCCCTCAGTGCCCTTTGGCGAGAAGTTTTTCCAGAGTGCCGCTGACACCCAGTTCGCGCAGATTATTGACGTTTTGCTCGAACGCCGCCACGAATTCGGCCGATTGAGGAATGGCCAGACCGAATATTTCTTCAACGCTCAACAAGCGCTGGGTGATCAGGGCGTCGTCAGCGACCAGCGCCTGACAGAACTCGGCGCGCGGATCGGGAATCCGGTAAACCGCCCCATTTTCGTCAACACCCTTCAGATACAGCGCCCACGCAGCTACCACCAGCGAAGCACGTTCAAGGTTGCCTTGGTCGACGATCAGGCGATTGATCGTGGGGATGGTGAATTTGGGGAATTTCGACGAGCCGTCCGAGCAGACCCGCTCCAGTTGGTCGGCAATGGCCTGATTGGAAAAACGCTCGATCAGCGTGTCTTTGTAGCCTTCCAGATCGATGCCGGGCACCGAGGCCAGCTGTGGCGTGACGTCCAGGTCCATATAGGCGCGAATGTAGCGGACGAACAGCGGGTCGTTCATGGTTTCGTGGACGAAACGATAGCCTTTCAGAAAGCCCAGATAGGTCAGGGCGAGATGGCTGCCATTGAGCAGCTTGATCTTCATTTCCTCATAAGGCGTCACGTCATCGGTGAACTGCACGCCGACTTTTTCCCAGGCCGGGCGACCGTTGACGAACTTGTCTTCCAGTACCCACTGCACGAACGGTTCACAGACCACGGGCCAGGCATCGTCGATGTGCTTCTCGTCGGCCAGCTGCAGCCGGTGTGCCGCACTGGTCATGGGCGTGATGCGATCAACCATCGCGTTGGGGAAACTTACGTTTGCAGCGATCCAGTCATGCAGATCGGCATCGCGCAACGCGGCAAAGGCCAGCAGTGCCTTGCGGGCCACCGCGCCGTTATGCGGCAGGTTATCGCAGGACATCAGGGTGAAGGCCGGCGTGCCTTCGGCGCGGCGGCGTGCCAGCGCGGCACAGAGAAAACCGAAAACAGTCGCCGGTTGCTCCGGGTTCGCCAGATCATGCTGAATCTGCGGCAGGTGGGCCATGAACTGACCGTTGCTGTCGTCGATGCAATAACCGCCTTCGGTGATTGTCAGCGAGACGATGCGGATGTCCGGGCTGGTCAGCTTGTCGATCAGCGCCTGCGGGCTGTCTTCGGCCAGCAGCATGCCGCTGATCGAGGCAATGATGCGGGTTTTGGTGTCCGGCGTGTCGCCCAGCTCATAGAGCGTGTACAGGTAGTCCTGCTCCGCCAGTGCGTCCCGAACGGCTTTGTCTTCGGGGCGCAGGCCCACGCCACAGATACCCCAGTCCAAACCTTCGCCGCTGTTCATCAGGGCATCGGTATAAAACGCCTGATGCGCCCGATGAAAACCGCCGACGCCGATGTGGGCGATCCCTTGACGGGTGTTCTCCACGGCATAGTCAGGCAGGGCGATGTCTGCATCGAGTCGCGACAGATTGTTCTTGTTCAGTTTCATGAAAGGCTCTCCGGAACTCAGGCGGCGGCAGTCTGCAGGGCCTTGGCAATGACCAGGCCCTGAGCGTCGAACAGGTGGCAATGGGCGCTGTCCAGGTGCAGGTTCAGCGTCTCGCCGTACTGGCTTGCCAGATCACCGCGAATACGCAGGGTCAACGGCTCGCCGGAATGGGTGCGCACGTGGCAATAAGTATCGCTGCCGAGACGCTCGCTGACATCGGCGATGACCTGCAGCTGGCAATCGCCGTTCTGGGCCAGGTTCAGGTGTTCAGGACGAATACCCAGGGTAACTGGCGCGCCGACGCTCTGGCCTGTGGCATTGACCGGCAGGTTGATACGGGTGCCGGCGTCGAGTTCTACCTCGCAGCTGGCGCTGTCGACACGGCTGATCTTGCCTTTGAGGAAGCCCATCTTCGGCGTGCCGAGAAAACCGGCGACGAACTGGTTCGCCGGGTGGTGATACAGCTCCAGAGGCGAGCCGACCTGCTCGACCTTGCCGCCATTGAGCACCACCACTTTGTCTGCCAGTGTCATGGCTTCGACCTGATCGTGCGTGACGTAGATCATCGTGGCCTGCAATTCCTTGTGCAGGCGCGACAATTCGAGGCGGGTCTGTACACGCAGCGCGGCGTCGAGGTTGGACAGTGGCTCGTCGAACAGGAAGATCTTCGGGTTGCGCACGATGGCCCGCCCGATGGCGACGCGCTGACGTTGTCCGCCTGACAGTTGCTTGGGTTTGCGCTCCAGTAATGGGCCAAGCTCGAGAATGCGTGCGGCCTCATCGACCTTCTTCTTGATCTCGGCCTTGTCGCCGCCGGCAAGGTCCAGCGCGAACGACAGGTTCTTGCCGACGGTCATGTGCGGGTACAGCGCGTAGGTCTGGAACACCATCGCCAGGTCGCGCTTGGCCGGGGTGACCTGGGTGATATCGCGGCCATCGAGTTCGATGGTGCCGGAGGTGACCTCTTCAAGCCCGGCGATGAGCCGCAGCAGGGTGGATTTGCCACAGCCCGACGGCCCGACGAAGACGACGAATTCGCGGTCCTTCACGTCCAGATCGATACCCTTGATGATCTGGTGACCGTCAAAGCCTTTTTGCAGGTTTCGGATGCTCAGGTTAGCCATTTTGGACTCCTTTTTATTCTTTGGGTCGGGGCTATTTGACAGCGCCGAACGACAGGCCGCGAACCAGTTGTTTTTGACTGATCCAGCCGAAAATCAGGATGGGAGCACACGCCAGGGTCGACACCGCCGAAAGCTTGGCCCAGAACAGCCCTTCAGGACTGGAGTAGGAGGCGATCAGTGCGGTAAGCGGCGCAGCGGCAGACGAGGTGAGGTTCAGCGACCAGAACGCCTCGTTCCAGCACAGGATCAGTGAAAGCAGCGCGGTGGATGCCAGACCGCCCTTGCAGATCGGCATCAGCACGCGAAAGATTTCCTGGCGGGTGCTGGCGCCGTCCAGCCTTGAGGCTTCGAGAATTTCGCCGGGTATGTCCTTGAAATAGGTGTAGATCATCCAGACCACAATCGGCAGGTTGATCAGCGTGTAGATAATGATCAGCGCCAGGCGGGAGTCCAGCAGGCCGAAGGTCTTGGCCAGCAGGTAGATCGGCATCAGCACGCCCACAGGCGGCAGCATCTTGGTCGAGAGCATCCACAGCAGGGTGCTTTTGGTGCGTTTGGTCTCGAAAAAAGCCATCGAGTAGGCTGCCGGGATGGCGATCAGCATCGCCAGGGCAGTGGCACTGAACGAGATCAGTACCGAGTTCCAGGCGAAGTGGAAATAATCGCTGCGCTCCTGAATGTGCAGGTAGTTTTCCAGGGTCGGGGTAAAAAACAGCTGCGGCGGCGTCGCGAAGGCGTCGATCTCGGTCTTGAAACTGGTCAGAACCATCCAGAAGATCGGAAAGAACACCAGCGCGGCGATGAGCCAGGACAGGATTCCAAGCAACAGGCTTTGCAGGCGGCGGGACTGTTTGAGAGTCATCATGGCAAGGTCCTCATGACTTGTCGGTGAGGTTTTTGCCGATCATCCGGATCAGGATGATCGCCGCTATGTTGGCAATGACGACGGCAATCAAACCGCCCGCCGAGGCCATGCCGACGTCGAATTGCAGCAGTGCCTGGATATAGATCAGGTACGCCAGGTTGGTCGAGGCAAAGCCCGGCCCGCCGTTGGTGGTAGTGAAGATTTCGGCGAACACCGAGAGCAGGAAAATCGTTTCGATCATCACCACCACCGCAATCGGACGAGCCAGATGCGGCAGGGTCAGGTGCCAGAAGATCGCAAGCGGGCCGGCACCGTCCAGACGCGCTGCTTCTTTTTGCTCCTGGTCCAGCGACTGCATGGCAGTCATCAGGATGAGGATCGCGAACGGCAGCCACTGCCAGGACACAATGATGATGATCGACAGCATCGGGTAGTGGGCGAACCAGTCAATAGGTTGCGCGCCGAAGAACTTCCACACGGCCGCAAGTACCCCGGAAACCGGGTGGAAAATCAGGTTTTTCCAGATCAGCGCACTGACTGTCGGCATGATAAAGAAAGGCGAGATAAGCAGTACGCGGACGATACCTCTGCCAAAAAACTCGCTGGCTTCGAGCAGGGCCGAGATCAGCACGCCGAGGATCACACTGATCGCCAGCACGCTGCCGACCAGCAGCAGGGTATTGCCTGCACCCGGGAGGAAGCCGCTGTCAGTCACAAAATATTGAAAGTTTTCCAGCCCGACGAATTCATTTTCGCCGGGTGATAAAAGGTTGTAACGGATCAGCGAGAAGTAGATGGTCATGCCCAGCGGCACAATCATCCATACCAGCAGTAGCGCTACCGAAGGGCTGACCAGAAACCAGCCCGGTTTGAATCGACGGTTTTTGATCGGGGGCTGAGCGCCGGACACGTCCGTGCGTTCAGGGGAGGCTGAGGTAGTCATTGGGAGCTCCGAACCGGATTGCACCAGAGGGGTTGCGCAGTTGAGCATCAGGGTGAACGCGTTGGCGTTCACCCTGAGGCAAGGCGATTACTTCTTCGGGTAACCGGCTCGTTTCATGTCCCGCTCGGTGGCGGTCTGCGCATTTTTCAACGCCTGGTCCACTGTCGACTGACCGATCAGCGCGGCAGAGAATTGCTGGCCGACACTGGTGCCGATTGCCTGGAACTCAGGAATGGTCACCAACTGGATGCCGACGTAAGGCACAGGTTTGAGCGTCGGTGACTTGGGGTCAGCTGCTTTCAACGATTCCAGGGTGATGTTGGCAAACGGCGCGGCTTTTTTGTATTCGTCAGTGTAGGTCGAGGCTCGGGTGCCTGGCGGTACATTGGACACGCCGTCGGTGTCGGCAACCAGCTTGGCGTACTCTTTCGACGTTGCCCACTGAGTGAATGTCTTCGCGTCATCGGTATTTTTGGCGCTGGTCGGGATCGCCAGCGACCACGAGTACAGCCATGCCGAGCCCTTGTCGGTGACTTCGTGAGGTGCATAGGTGAAGCCAACGTCGTCGGCTACCTTGCTTTGCTTCTTGTCGGTCACGAACGAACCGGCAACGCTGGCATCGACCCAGATTGCGCATTTGCCGCTGTTGAACAGCGCGAGGTTTTCGTTGAAGCCGTTGCTCGAGGCGCCCGGCGGGCCAGATTGTTTCATGATGTTGACGTAGAAGTTCAGAGCGTCCTTCCATTCCGGTTGGTCGAACTGCGGTTTCCACTGCTCATCAAACCAGCGCGCGCCGTAAGCGTTGCCCAGAGTAGTGATCAGCGCCATGTTCTCGCCCCAGCCAGCCTTGCCACGCAGGCAGAGGCCATACTGCTCCTTGGATTTGTCGGTCAGCTTGCCGGCAAACTCGGCAATCTGGGTCCAGGTCGGGCGCTCAGGCATGGTCAGGCCTGCGGCTTTGAACAGGTCCTTGCGGTAGTAGGTGATCGACGCTTCGGCGTAGAACGGCAGTGCGAACAGTTTGCCGTCCACTGACAGGCCGTCGCGCACTGACGGGAAGACATCGTCCAGCGCATAGCTGGCAGGCAGGTCTTTCATTTCCTGCAGCCAGCCTTTCTGCCCCCAGAGTGAGGCTTCGTACATACCGATGGTCAATACATCGAACTGGCCGCCTTTGGTGGCGATGTCTGTGGTCAGACGCTGACGCAGCACGTTTTCTTCAAGTACCACCCACTTGAGCTTGATATCCGGATGGGCTTTTTCGAATTCGCCGGACAGGCGTTGCATGCGGATCATGTCGCTGTTGTTGACGGTAGCGATGGTCACGTCACCGGCCGTGGCGCCGCCGCTGAACACAAAGCAGGTGCTGAGGACGGAACTGGCGAGCAGAAGTTTTGCTGGGGTCTTCATTGATCACTCCTCTTCCACGCTCGGTGAGCGGCAGAAGGACGGTTATTGTTTTTTTCTCTTCCGGAGGTGAGGAAGATGTCGACTGATTACAACGGCGTTCAGGTTTAAAGACAAATCCTGCGCAGCACTCTGACTGATACTTTTTTGCACTGAGCTGATCAACGGCTTCAATCCTCAACCGCCCTCCGGCAAGCGTTGGCGCAATCGGAGCCTAGACGACGTGAGCGAAAGCAGGGCGAATCAGTACAGGTTTTGTTCGGTGAGGCGCTGAACGGCGAGACGGCGATAGTGCGACGGCGTCATTCCTTTGAGCTGTTGAAAGCGTCTGTTGAAGTTGGAAATGTTATTGAAGCCTGACTCGAAGCACACATCAGTGACCGGTTTTTCGCCATCGGCGAGCAACTCGCAGGACTTGCTGATACGCAGGCGATTGACGAACTCTACAAAACTGCGCCCTGTGGCCTGTTTGAATACTCTGGAAAAATAAGTGGGTTTCATCCCCAGGTATTCGGCGACCTCTTCCAGCGGCAGTTCTCGGCCATAATGCGCAAAGATATAATCCACTGCGCGGTTGGTGCGATCGACGCTGTGTTCGTCGGCGGTATGGGCGACGGCCGTTCCTGACAGCAGTTGGTAATCGTCACTGGCTGCAAGCAGCTCCAGCAGTATGAAAAAGTGCCCCAGGCGGGTAACACCGCGTGAGTCGGCGATTTTCTGCATCTGCTTCATGGCTTGGCGAATTGTGCGCTTGCAGCGAAATTCGATGCCGTAGCGTGCCCGATCCAGCAGCGGGTTGAGGGTCTTGAGCTCGGCAAATACCTGGTTGCCGCTTTCCAGGAGTTCGTCGGTGAAGTTGACCAGCATGTCGCGTTTGGGCACTACCTGCCCCTCGTCGATCTGGCTGATCCAGTTGTGCGGAAGGTTGGGGCCGGTCAGAAACAGGCTCGCGGGGTTGAAGTTGCCGATGTAATCGCCGACGAAGACTTTGCCGGAGCTGGCAACAATCAAGTGCAGCTCATACTCCTTGTGAAAGTGCCAGCGTACCAGCGGGCACGGGAAACCGTGTTCGCGATAAATGATCGACAGGCCGTTGTGGTCGTCCATCAATTCGTAGGAGGGGTCTGCGATTCTTGTTGTTTTACTCATGGCCGGGTCGTGTTCAGCAATTGCCAGAGCCGTAATGTGCCTGATTTTTTGCTTCCATGCCCGATCGTTGCCAAAAATCGCCTACGATCACACCTCTGACATGACTTGTCACACTGGAGCCGTCGTTCGATGAAACAGATCCTGCTAATCGGCATGGGTGCCGGAGATCCCGAGCAGATCACCCTGCAGGCGGTTACAGCGCTGAATCGTGCCGAGGTTATCTTCATTCTCGACAAGGGCTATGCCGACGATGAGCTGCTGCGGCTGCGAAAGGCGCTGTGCCAACGCTATATCACCCACCAGCGCTATCGGTTGGTTCAGGTTCAGGACCCTCGACGCGAGAACGATCCGCAGGTCTACGAGCGGGGAGTGGACCAGTGGCATGAGCAACGCGCTGCGCTGTTCGAGCGATTGCTGGGCGATGAACTGGGTGACGATCAGGTCGGCGCGTTTCTGGTCTGGGGCGATCCGTCCCTGTACGACAGCACCATGCGTATCCTTGACCGAGTCCTGACGCGGGGCCGCGTTGTGTTCGATTATCAGGTGATTCCCGGTATAACCAGTGTCCAGAGCCTGGTGGCAAGACACCGGATACCGCTCAATCGCATTGGCGAGCCGATTCACATCACCACGGGGCGCCGCCTGGCCACAGACCCGCTGACGCAACCTGCCAACGTCGTGGTGATGCTGGACGCGCATTGCACCTTCGAACGCTACATCGGGCAGGGCCTGGATATTTACTGGGGCGCGTACCTGGGCACGGATGACGAGATACTGGTGGCGGGCAGGCTCGATGAGGTCTGCGAGCAGATCCAGCGGCTACGCGCCGAAGCGCGCGGGCGCAAGGGGTGGATCATGGACACGTATCTGTTGCGCAAGCCGGCCTAGTGTGGTGTTTCAGAAATACCACACCAGGCTATATGTAAAGGGCGGCGTTCAGTAACGCCGCGCAAAACAGGCCAGGCCTCACTTCAGCTGTTAACGACCTTTTTAACCAGTCTGGCCTTCGCTGGCCGGCGTTTCGGGCAGCGCCTGAGTCGGGCTTTCGTCCTTGACCCGATTCTTGGCCTCGATCCACTGCGCCATGTATTTGGTGCTCTTGTGGTGGTGATGCCGAAGCATGCTGCCCGTGAAGTTTGCCAGGCGGTGGGCTGGCAGGCGGTCGAGCATGGCGAGGATGCGCGCTACCAGGCTGTCGCAATGTGGCCGGTGCTGAAACCGCGTCTGCAGCAGCGTTCGACCAGCGTCTTGTGCTTCAAGCCAGAGCTCCTGATCCTGATAAAGCCTGACGGCAGCCGCCGCAATGCTTTCGGGGCTGTCGGCAATCAGTCCCGGCCAGGGCAAGCCTCCGCTCATGGCTTCGGCGCCAATCGGGGTGGTGACTGATGGCGTTCCGCACAGCATGGCGTCCATCAGCTTGCCCTTTATCCCGGCACCAAAGCGCAACGGCGCCAGGCAGACGCGCGCATTGGACATGACGTCGAGCGCATCCTCCGCCCAGTGCTTCACATGAAAACCTTGCGCGGCCTTGTGCAGGGCAGCTGCCTTGGGTGGGGTATAGGCGCCGTAGATGTGCAATTGCGCGTCTGGCAATTGTTGTCGGATCAACGGCCAGATCGCCGTTTTCATCCAAAGTACGGCGTCCCAGTTAGGCGCATGCCGAAAGTTGCCGATACTGAGAAAGTGCGCGCGCTCGGCGAAGGGCCTGAAGCCGTCCGGTACGCCATCGATCATCAGTGGGCACCAGTGCAGCAGCGAAGCGGGCACTCCGAACTCGCTGGTCAGCAGCTCAATCTCGACATCTGATGTCATCAGGTTCAAGTCGCAGCGGAACAGCGAGGCGACCTCGCGCTGCGCCAGGTCAGTCGCAGCAATCAGCGGGAAAAGCCTGCTGTGCGAGTGTTCAAATACATCGCGCAGATTGTCGGGTGCATCCTTGATCATCTGATGCCTGGCGTGGCGCAGGCTCTGAAAGTCCGAAGTTTCAAGAATGCGCAGGGCGTCCGGGCATTGCTGCTCGACGCGCCAGCCAAACTGTTCCTCGATCATGAACTGGTCAAACAGCACAATGTTTGGCTGTAATTCGCCGACAAAGACATCAAAGCTGCTGCTGTTGAGTTCTATGTGAACTTCACGAATGCCCAGGCTGACCAGATCGGCGCGGTGTTCGCCTTCAGTGGCCGGGCTGGCAAAGGTGATCTGCCAGCCCTGTTCGAGAAAACACTGGATCAATTGCATCATGTGCCCGCTGGCTGCCGACGAGCGGGGCTCTGGCCAGACGTAGCCGATGATCAATAAGCGGGTTACGCCGTTTGCGTCGTCACGATGAGTAATAACGTTGATATCAGACAAGAATGCTTTTTACCTTGTCACGCAACTGATCGATGGAGAATGGCTTGCCAATCGAGTGCATGCCCGGCGGGACGTCGATATTCTCGGAATAGCCGCTGGCAAACAAAACGGGCAACGCGGGGCGCAGTTCGACGATCTTTTTCGCCAGCACTGTGCCTTTCATGTCAGGCAGCCCTTGGTCTGTCATCAGCAGGTCGATGTGATTATTTTCCAAGGTGGCAATGGCCAGGGCGGATTCGGCATTTTCTGCCTCCAGCACCTTGTAATTCAGCTCTTCGAGCACATCGACAATCAGCATGCGCACAATGGCGTCGTCCTCGACAACGAGAATGGTGCTGCCTGTGTCCGGCATGGTTGACTCCTTAATAAAGAAAGCTGAAAAAATGGCAGAACAGACGTTGCAGGAGTGACCTGTATCCTGCTTTGGGGCTCAGCATACCTGAGCACGGTCTGTCCGCTGGCAATACAGTCTATGCATCAGTAAATAAACAATGAGTGAAGTTCAATTCATACGCAAACTCGAGCTCAAGGCATTGATCCACGGTGCAATTGTCAGACGTGCAAGGCGTGCGCAAGCTTATCGCCGATTTATGAGAGAAATTTCAATCCTGTGTGTCAGAAATAAGAGTGTTTTTTGCCGCTTTACGGCAAACTCTATGGTTTTGATCCATTTGCCAGGGATATTTCATGAATAGGACGTCAGCCGTTGATGAGCAGCGCTTTCGTAAATTGCTGGGACGTAACGTTGGTTTGCCATTGGGTGTTGGCGTACTGAGCGCTGTCTTCTTCATTTTGCTGATCAGTTATCTGCTCTCGGCCATACAGTGGGTCGAACACACGGACCGTGTGATCAACAACACCAATCGCTCCATGAAACTGTCGATAGACATGGAAACCGGCATGCGCGGCTTCCTGCTGACCGGGGATCAGCATTTTCTCGATCCTTATGAGGTGGCCAAGCCATTGTTGCAGGCCGAGCTGGACAGCCTGATGACGCTGGTAGAGGACAACCCCACGCAACTCGACCGGTTCCGGCGTCTGTCTACCCTGCAGCAGGAATGGAACGCTTTTGCGCAGGACATGATCGATCTGCGGCGCACCAACGGCGATTACCAGACGCCGGTGCTGGCCGGACGTGGCAAGCGAATTACTGACCAGATCCGTACCGAGTACGACCAGGCAGTGGAGATGGAACAGCAGCTTCGCCTGACCCGCAATGCCGAGGTCACGCGCAGTACCATTCTTTCAGTGGTTCTGTACCTGATCTTCGTGGTCATTGTCAGTGCGATTCTCGCCTATATAGGCCGCCGTGACTTGCTGTCGCTTTCGACCACCTACAGCGAAAACCTCAGGCTGCAGGAACTCAATTCCGAGCGCTTGCAGAAAGTTGCCTGGTTGCGCAACGGCCAAAGCGAGCTGGCCGAGCAAGTGCTGGGGCAACTGACGCTGAACATGCTGGGCCGGAATATTCTGCAGTTTCTGACCCATTTTCTGGGCGCTTCGGTTGCTGCGGTATACATCAGGCAGGATCACGGAGGCCTGACCCGGGTGGCTGCGTATGGTTTTTCGCGTGAGCAGGAAGAGCGCAACCAGACCATCCACAGCGACGAAGGGATCGTTGGGCAAGCCGCCCGACAGGGCCGGATCATCACGCTGAATGAATTACCGGACGATTATTTCAAGGTCGCCTCTGGCTTGGGCGAAGGTTCGCCGCGTGCCGTAGCGGTTATACCGACCAGCAATGACGATCAGGTCAATGGCGTTATAGAACTGGGTTTCCTGCGCCCTCTTACCGAACGGGATGTCGAATTTCTCGAATTGGTGTCGGACAACATCGGCACTTCGATCGAAGCCGCTCGCTACCGTCAGCGCCTGCAGGAAGTACTGGCTGAAACCCAGCAGCTCAATGAAGAGCTGCAAGTGCAGCAAGAAGAACTGCGCACCGCCAACGAAGAGCTTGAAGAGCAATCACGCATTCTCAAAGAGTCCCAGGCTCACCTGGAAACCCAGCAGGCCGAACTGGAGCAGACCAACGAACAACTGGCCGAGCAGAGCCAGGCGCTGTCCGATCAGCGTGACGCCCTAGACCGCAATAATGAAGAGCTGAATATCGCCCAGGCCGAGTTGCAGGCCAGGGCTGACGAGTTGCAGCGTTCCAGCAAGTACAAGTCCGAGTTCCTTGCCAACATGTCCCACGAGCTGCGCACGCCGCTCAACAGTTCGCTGATTCTTGCCAAATTGCTGGCCGAGAACCCGAGCGAGAATCTGACTGCAGAACAGGTCAAGTTTGCCGAATCGATCTATTCGGCGGGTAACGATCTGCTGAACCTGATCAACGATATTCTGGACATATCCAAGGTTGAAGCCGGCAAGCTTGAAGTGCGTCCGGAAAACAGCAGTGTGTCGCGCCTGGTGGAAGGGCTGCGCAACATGTTTCAGCCGTTGGCGACGGAGAAGAAACTGGCGTTTACCGTCGACATCCAGGCGGGTGCGCCGACCATGTTGTTTACTGATCGCCAGCGCCTCGAGCAGATCCTCAAGAACCTGCTGTCCAATGCCATCAAATTCACCGAGGCCGGCGCCGTCAGCATGGTCGTTTCGCGCCAGCCGGGCGCAGGGATCGTGTTCTCTGTGCGAGATTCCGGTATCGGGATCGCCGAGGAGCATCAGCAGGGGATTTTCGAAGCATTCCGCCAGGCCGACGGCACCACCAACCGCCGCTACGGCGGCACCGGGCTGGGCTTGTCGATTTCCCGCGATCTGGCAGCGCTCTTGGGTGGGTCGATCAGCGTGACCAGCGCGCCTGGGCAGGGCAGCATCTTTACGCTGGTGCTGCCGGAGCAATACCTCGAACAAGGCCCTCAGCCGTCGGGAAGCGATCCTGTCATTGCTGCCTCGACTTCCGTGCCGCCTCTGCCGGTGATTGCTGCGCCTGTCGTTGCGCAGCCTGTGCCGGTGGAGATACCCGTGGCTGTGTTTGACGATGACCGTGACAAAGCGCCATTCGAGCGTCGCTGCATACTGGTTATCGAAGATGAAGTACGTTTCGCGCAGATCCTCTTCGATCTGGCCCACGAGCTCGGTTACGACTGCCTGGTTGCGCATGCTGCGGACGACGGTTTCAACCTGGCCGCACGGTATACGCCCGATGCGATCCTGCTGGACATGCGCCTGCCAGACCATTCCGGGTTGACGGTGCTGCAACGCCTCAAGGAACTGGCGCCGACGCGTCATATTCCGGTGCATGTGATATCCGTCGAGGACCGCCAAGAGGCCGCTTTGCACATGGGCGCGATAGGCTATGCCGTCAAACCGACGACCCGTGAAGAGCTCAAGGACGTCTTTGCCAAGCTTGAGGCCAAGCTGACCCAGAAGGTCAAACGCATCCTGCTGGTCGAGGACGACGCGTTGCAGCGCGACAGCATTGCGCGTCTGATCGGTGACGATGACATTGAAATCACTGCTGTAGGGTTCGCTCAGGAGGCCCTGGATCTGCTGCGTGAGCATGTTTATGACTGCATGATCATCGACTTGAAATTGCCTGACATGCTTGGCAATGAATTGCTCAAGCGCATGTCCACCGAAGACATTCGTTCCTTCCCCCCGGTGATCGTCTACACCGGGCGCAACATGACGCGTGATGAAGAAGCCGAGCTGATGAAGTACTCGCGCTCGATCATCATCAAGGGCGCACGCTCACCGGAGCGGCTGCTCGACGAGGTCACGCTGTTCCTGCACAAGGTCGAGTCGCAACTGTCCAGTGAACGTCAGAAAATGCTCAAGACAGCACGCAGTCGTGACAAGGTATTCGAGGCGCGCAAGATCCTGGTGGTCGATGACGACGTGCGAAACATCTTTGCCCTGACCAGTGCCCTGGAGCACAAGGGTGCTGTGGTGGAAATCGCTCGTAATGGCCTGGAAGCGATTGCTCGCCTTAATGAAGTCGAGGACATTGATCTGGTGCTGATGGACGTGATGATGCCGGAAATGGACGGTTACGAAGCAACCATCGAGATTCGCAAGGACCCGCGCTGGCGCAAACTGCCGATCATCGCTGTTACGGCAAAAGCCATGAAAGATGACCAGGAACGTTGCCTGCAGGCGGGTTCCAATGACTACCTGGCCAAACCTATTGATCTGGATCGGCTATTCTCGCTGATTCGCGTCTGGTTGCCGAAGATGGAGCGCATCTGAGTGAGTGCACGCCAAATGCTCAGCCTTGACGACCGCTGTGGGCGGCATCATGCAACTTGACCGAAACGCGGAGATCGAGGTGCGCCTGCTGATCGAGGCGATCTACCTTAAATACAGCTATGATTTTCGCGATTATTCAGGCGCGTCGGTCAAGCGTCGCGTGATTCATGCGTTGCGCCACTTTGATTGCGCAACTATTTCCGCCCTGCAGGAACGTGTGCTGCACGAACCCGCCGCGTTCATGCAGTTGTTGCAGATACTCACTATTCCTGTGAGCGAGATGTTTCGTGATCCGTTGCACTTTCTGGCCATTCGCAAAGAAGTTGTACCTGTCTTGCGCACTTATCCGTCGATCAAAGTATGGATAGCCGGTTGCAGCACCGGCGAAGAAGTCTATTCGACGGCTATTCTGTTGCGCGAGGAAGGGTTGCTGGACCGGACTATTATCTATGCGACCGACATCAACCCGACTTCTCTGGAAAAGGCCAAGCAGGGTATTTTCTCCATGGACAACCTGCGCGATTACACCGAGAACTATCGCCGCTCAGGTGGGCAACGTCAGTTCGCCGATTACTACACGTCGGCTTACGATCATGTGATATTTGATAAAACCCTGTGCGAGAACGTGACGTTTGCCGATCACAGTCTGGCGACAGATAGTGTATTCTCCGAAACCCAGTTCATATCCTGCCGTAACGTGCTGATTTACTTCAATAAAAAGTTGCAGGATCGAGCGCTTGGGTTATTTCATGAATCGTTGTGTCATCGCGGCTTTCTGGCGCTTGGCAGTAAGGAAACCGTGGATTTCTCCGCCTATGGAGACGCATTCGAGACGTTGGTAAAACCGGAGCGCATTTACCGAAAATTATGAAAGCCACGTTTGCTGAAGTTTCGTCTCCTGGCGATCTGCCGATTGTCGATGCCATTGTTGTGGGTGCGTCTGCAGGTGGTGTGGAAGCGCTGCTGAAAATATTCAGTGGGCTGCGGCCGGGTTTCAGCCTGCCGATTCTGACGGTACTGCATGTGCCTGATGACCGTCGCAGCCAGTTGGCCGAAGTCTTTCAGAATCGTCTGTCGATCCCGGTCAAGGAAGCTGATGACAAAGAGAATATCGTACCGGGCACGCTGTATTTCGCGCCTTCGGGGTATCACCTCTCAGTAGAGTCCGATCGCTCTCTGTCATTGAGCCAGGAGGATCGGGTGTTTTATTCAAGGCCCAGTATCGACATTCTGTTCAGTTCGGCAGCTGATGCCTATGACTCGAAGCTGGCGGGTATCTTGCTGACAGGCGCCAACAGCGACGGTGCGCGAGGTTTGATGCAGATCAAGAACTATGGTGGTTTCACGGTGATTCAGGATCCTTTGCAGGCTCAGGCATCTACCATGCCCGAAGCAGCCTTGGCGTTGCATCAGCCGGATTATCTTCTCTCCCTGACCGATATCGGTCGCTTGCTGGTCGAGCTGGAAAAAACCGCATGTTAAGTGAAATTCAGGCAAAACTGCTCATCGTCGACGATTTGCCGGAAAACCTGCTTGCCCTTGAAGCGCTGATAAAGCGTGGGGACAGAGAGGTGTACAAGGCGTTGTCGGCAGATGAAGCGTTGTCACTGCTGCTGCAACACGAGTTTGCTCTGGCGATCCTGGATGTTCAGATGCCTGGCATGAACGGATTCGAGCTGGCCGAAATGATGCGCAGCACCGAAAAGACTAAAAACATTCCAATCGTGTTTGTCAGTGCGGCCGGTCGTGAGCTGAATTATGCCTTCAAGGGGTATGAGAGCGGTGCCGTGGACTTTCTGCACAAGCCACTGGATATTCATGCGGTCAAGAGCAAGGTCAACGTATTCGTTGATTTGTACCGGCAGCGCAAAGCCGTAAAGCTGCAGGTCGAAGAACTCGAGCGCAGCCGACAGGAGCAGGAAGCGCTGCTCAAGCGTCTGCAAGCGACACAGGGCGAACTGGAACATGCCATCCGTATGCGTGACGACTTCATGTCGATCGTCTCCCACGAGGTACGTACGCCGCTCAACGGGCTGATTCTCGAAACCCAGCTGCGCAAGCTGCATCTGGCCAAGGATAACGAAGCGGCCTTCACCATGGAAAAACTGCGCGGGATGGTGGATCGCGACGAACGACAGATTCAAAGTCTTATCCGCCTGATAGAAGACATGCTCGACGTCTCGCGCATCCGTACCGGGAAACTTTCCATAAGGCCCAGCGCATTTGACCTGAGCGAGCTGCTGAATCAGTTGCTGGAAAGCTTCGCCGCTCAGATTGCCTCTGTCGGCTCGTCCATCACGCTGTTTGCCGATGAGCCGGTTATTGGGGTCTGGGACGAGTTTCGCATCGAGCAGGTGGTTGCCAATCTATTGACCAATGCCCTGCGTTACGGCGCGCGCAAGCCCATCGAAGTTCATGTCGGCAGCCGTGGCAGTGAGGCATTCATAGAGGTCAGGGACCAGGGGATCGGCATCACGGCTGAAAACCAGAAGCGTATCTTCCAGCAATTCGAGAGGGTTTCGAGTGGTCATGCGGTTGCCGGGCTAGGTCTTGGGCTGTTTATTTCCGAACAGATCGTGATAGCTCATGGCGGTCGTATCGAAGTGGAAAGCGAGGAGGGCAAGGGCTCGACCTTCCGTATCTGTCTCCCTTTATGAGACGCTGCCGAGGATGATAGCCACTGGCAATCAAGTTTAATCGCAGGTCGGCGCAACCTCCTATGCATGCCGTGGTCGTAATGGCAGCTATCTATAAGATCGAAGGCAGTTCAATGAGCGCTGATGCAGAAAACGTCGTACTAATCGTCGAAGACGAACCTCTTATCCTGATGTTGCTGGCCGATTATCTGGCGGGTGAGGGGTATCGTGTCCTGCAGGCCGAGAATGGTGAGCAGGCCTTCGAGATTTTGGCTACCAAGCCACATCTCGACCTGATGATTACGGATTATCGCTTGCCGGGTGGCGTTTCGGGAGTGCAGATAGCCGAGCCTGCCGTGATGCTGCGGCCTGAGCTGAAGGTCATTTTCATCAGTGGCTACCCGGCAGAAATTCTGGATTCCGGAAGCGCCATTGCGCTGAAAGCGCCGATCCTGGCCAAACCGTTCACCATGGAAACCCTGCAATCGCAGATTCAGGCCCTGCTGGCCTGACCATGCAGCGTTCAGTCGGATGGATGAACGCCTAAAGCCTTACCACCTCTCTGGCCTCGATCATTTCACGGACTTTCGAGGTCAGGTGGTCGAAGGCGAAGGGTTTGGTAATCAGTTGCATGCCAGTCTCCAGGAAGCCTCCGCGCACCGCAGCATGTTCCGCATACCCGGTAATGAACAAGACTTTGAGCTCTGGTCGCAGTTGCCTGGCAATATCCGCCAATTGCCGACCGTTCATGCCAGGCAGGCCTACGTCACTGATCAGCAGATCGATTCGTTGGCTTGATTCGAGTATCGGCACTGCGCTCATTGCCTCGCCGGCCTCTATGTAGAGGTAACCCAGTTCACTGAGCACTTCGCTGACCAGCGCCCGTACGGCGGGGTCGTCCTCGACGATAAGCACCGTTTCGCCATCTTCGGCGCAGATTGCATTGCTCTGAAAGCTCTGTTCTGTTTCATCGGCGGCGCCCTGGAAGCGAGGCAGAAACAGCTGCACGGTCGTGCCGTGACCAACTTCGCTGCTGATCGAGACGTGCCCATGTGACTGTTTGCTGAAGCCGTAGATCATCGACAGACCGAGGCCCGTGCCTTGGCCAATGGGTTTGGTGGTGAAGAACGGATCGAACGCGCGGTTGATGACTGTCTCAGGCATGCCGCAGCCGTTGTCGCTGACACTCAGTACCACATAGTCGCCCGGCAGCAGGTTTTCGTGGGCGTTGGTGAAGGATTTGTCCAATTGCTGATTGAAGGTTTCGACCACCAGCGTGCCGCCGTCAGGCATGGCATCGCGGGCATTGAGCACCAGGTTGAGCAAGGCGTTTTCCAGCTGGTTTGGATCTGCTTCGGCGGTCCACAGATCATTGGCCAGACGTAACTGCAAATGGATGCTTTCATTGACGCTGCGCTGCAGCAGCTCGTCCATGGAATCCACCAGCTGGTTCATCTCGACCGGCTTGGAATCCAGCGACTGGCGGCGCGAAAACGCCAGCAAGCGGTGGGTGAGCGCTGCAGCACGGTTCGCCGAAGTCACGCCCAGATCAATCAGGCTGTCCAGGTCTTCGATGCGTCCACGTGCGACACGTCTTCTGATCAGCTCCAGGCTGCCGATGATACCGGTCAGCATGTTATTGAAATCGTGGGCAATCCCGCCAGTCAGCTGGCCGACAGCTTCCATTTTCTGCGACTGGCGCAGAATCTCTTCTTTGTGGCGCAACTGCGAAGTGCGCTCTTCGACCTGTTGTTCGAGCGTCTCGTTAAGGCGGCGCAGCTGCGAATCAGCCTGTTTGCGTTCGGTAATGTCCGATGTCACCCCAGCCATCGACGCCACCAGACCGTTCTTGCCGCGAATCGCGCGGGCTCGCACGTCCACCCAGCTCAGTGAGCCGTCAGGCCATACATTGCGGTATTCGATGATGAAATCGACGCCAGTGTCCAAGCTGCGCTGGAGCGCCGATTGCATTCTGGGTTGATCTTCGAAGTAGACAGCGGCGAGCCAGTCGTCGTAGCTGAAATCACTCTGTTCGTCACGGCCGTAGTGGGATTTGGTGATTGCCGAGCAGGTAAGCCTGAGACCTTGTGCTTCGAGCTGCCAGGACCCCAGTCTGCCGGCTTTTAGTGCGTTTTGCAGGCGACCCTCACTTTCATGAAGGTCTTCCATGCGAGCCCGGGCTTCGTATTGGCGCCTGCGGCCGCGCACGGCGGTCGTCACCAGGCTTACCAGCGTTGTCGGGTGGAAGGGGCGCTCCAGAAAGGTCACGTTGCCTAAAAGATTGCCCATGCGCGCGGGCGGAACATGATCCACCTGGGCATGATGGGTCAGTAGCACGATAGGCAGGTCAGACCAGGCGGGCTGAATGCTCAACAGCTCCAGAAACGGGTTGAGGTCACCCGCACGCAGGGCTTCGTCGGCAATGATCACAACACCGGCACCTGCAGCCAGTTCGCGGACCAGATGCTCAAGGTCATTGACGACGAAAGCGGGAAAGCCGGCTTCACCCAGAATTCGCAGCGCGATCTGACCGTCCCGGCCCCTCGGCGCCAGGATGATCGAACGCTCCGATACCTGCCCCGGGGTATTCACAGCCCTTTATCCGCCAACAAAGGTTCATGCCCGCCGTGATAAGTCGGAATACCGCGCAATACACCCTGGAAAGCTTCAAGCGGCTCGCCGATCGTCAAACCGGTGGAGCCGATACGGTATTCGCGAATGGTCGACTCGTGAGTACCAGTACGCTTTTTGATGACGGAAATGGCTCGTCGCACTTGGCCCATCGCTTCGAAGTAGCGCAGAAGGATGACGCTGTCGGCAAGGTAAGTGATGTCCACCGGCGAGCGCATATCGCCTACCAGCCCATGCTGCGCAACCGTCATGAAGGTCGATGCCCCCAAGCGGTTGAGATACAGCAACAGCTCGTGCATATGCAGAACAAGGGCGCTTTCTTCCGGCATTGCCGCTTGATAACCGTTGATGCTGTCGATGATCACGGTCTTGATATGTTTACTGTCCACCGCACTTCGCACTCGATGCGCGAATTCGCCAGGAGACAGCTCTGCGGCGTCAACCTGTTCTATGACCAGATTACCGGTGTCCTGCAGCGCACGCAGGTCGATCCCGAGCTTGAGCATGCGCTCGAACAGCAAGCCCAGTTCTTCATCGAATATGAAAAGCCCGACTCGCTCACCGCGCGCCACGGCCTGAACTGCGAAGACCAGTGAAATAAGCGATTTACCGGTGCCTGAAGGGCCGAGAATCAACGTGCTCGAGCCGCTTTCTATGCCACCGCCGAGTAATTTATCCAGCTCTGCGATGCCACTGCTCACTTGAGTCCGCGCATAGGTAGAGCGGTGTTCGGCCGCGACCAGGCGTGGAAACACATGAATGCCGTCTTCGGCGATAGTGAAATCGTGGTAGCCGCCCCGGTATTTCTGACCGCGATATTTGACTATCTTCAGGCGTCTGCGCTCCGCGCCATACACGGGCGTCACGCACTCAAGACGGATGACACCGTGGGCAACGCTGTGGACGGTTTTGTCGAGCGCTTCGGTGGTCAGGTCGTCCAGCAACAGCACCGTGGCGTTGTAGCGCGTGAAGTAATGCTTGATTGACAGAATTTGCCTTCTGTAGCGCAGCGAACTTTGCGCCAGGAGGCGGATTTCCGACAGGCTGTCAATTACCACACGGGAAGGTTTGACTCGCTCTACCACTTCAAATATGTGGCGAGTGGCTTCACCCAGCTCCAGATCGGAAGAGTAGAGCAGGCTTTGCTGATGATCGGCATCGATCAGGCTTTCGGGCGGCGTCAGTTCAAAGATATTGATCTGCTCGTCAAGCTCCCAGCCGTGAGAGGCGGCTCCCGAGCGAAGCTCTTTTTCGGTCTCGGACAGGGTGATGTATAGCGAAATCTCGCCTGCCGCAGCGCCTGCCTGCAAAAACTGCAGCGCTATTGTTGTCTTGCCGGTTCCGGGTTCTCCTTCAAGAAGGAAAACATGACTGCGTGAAAGACCCCCCGCGAGGATGTCATCCAGACCTTCAATCCCGGTTGCCGCTTTTGACGTATTCAAGTATCGCCCTCTAGTAACCTGTATAGGTTTTGATAGTACTTAACTCTGGACCACTGCAAGTTCCCAGCGTTCAGCCTGATTGAAGCCAGCTGCCAGCATAGGACGCATTCAAACGAGGTGACCAGTCAGCCAATCCGATGCGGTTACAGTTCATCGGCTGCTGTTGCTATAGTCCTGAGCCTGAACAATAAAAATCTCCGAGGATCGAATCGTGTCCGATTACCATGCCTTCCGGGTCGAACTGACAGAGCGCATTGCCCATGTGCAAATCAATCGGGCCGAAAAGCTCAATGCCATGAACGAGCCGTTCTGGAGTGAAATAATTCAGATATTCGACTGGGTCGAGCGCACTGACGAAGTGCGTGTCGTGGTGCTGAGTGGCGCAGGCAAGCATTTTTCTTCGGGTATCGACCTGGCCTTGCTGGCCTCGGTGGCCAGTCAGTTGGGCAAGGATGCGGGCCGTAACGCTCGCTTGCTCAGGCGCACGATTCGCGACATGCAGGCATCGTTCACGGCGGTAGACAAATGCCGTAAACCCGTTCTTGCTGCCATTCAGGGCTATTGCCTTGGAGGAGCCATCGACCTGATCTCAGCCTGTGACATCCGCTATGCCGCTGCCGATGCGCAATTTGCAATTCGCGAAATCGACATGGGCATGGCCGCTGACGTAGGCACCCTGCAGCGTCTGCCGAGGATCATCGGTGACGGCATGTTGCGTGAGCTTGCTTACACCGGGCGTACTGTGGGGGCTGATGAAGCTCAGAGAATCGGCTTGGTAAATCGCACCTTCGATGATCTTGCCGGTCTGCTGGAGGGTGTTTTTGCGGTGGCACGGGAAATAGCAGAGAAGTCCCCGATTGCCGTCGAAGGCACCAAGGAAATGATCAGCTACATGCGTGATCACAGCGTAGAGGACGGGCTTGCGCACGTTGCCATCTGGAACGCAGCCATGCTGCAATCGCCTGACCTGAAGCTGGCAATGGTCGCGCAGATGAGCAAGCAGAAGCCGGTTTTCGATAATTGATGCACAACAGTGCCTGAGTTTGAACAGAGGAGTTTTTCATGACACGCCCGGAGCGTTGGACAACTGCAGTCCTGGATATCAAAGCCAGTGGCGGTCTGGCCGTGGTTCAGGGGGAGCAGGGTTTTTTGCTGGACGCCAATGGGGTCATGTTTCCTAGAGAATGGTTTAAAGCGCTGGGTTTGCCGGTGCAGAGCGAACACGGCATCGGTCATCTCGACGGCGAGCCTGTTTACCTGCTGGTACTGGAAGGCCCTGCTTCAGTGGAGGGATGCTCCTGGCAAGGCTTGCGTCAGTTCATGCTTGAGGGTGATTTCGCGGTTTTCCAGATGCTCGGATATGCCGCGCAGGTGAGCACCTGGGCCAGGGAGCACCGCTTTTGCGGGGCGTGCGGTCGCCCGACAGTGCAGATTCCCGGCGAGAGGGCAATGTTCTGCGAGCACGACAACCTGCGCCTGTATCCGCGTATCTCCCCGAGCATGATCGTGCTGGTCACCCGGGGCGACGAAGTGCTTCTGGCCCGCTCGCCGCGTTTTGTCACAGGTATGTACAGCGCCTTGGCGGGGTTTGTAGAGCCAGGCGAGTCGGCTGAAGACTGTGTGCACCGCGAAGTGATGGAAGAGGTCGGGGTGCGTATCCGGAACCTGAAATACATGGGCAGCCAGTGCTGGCCATTCCCGCACTCGATGATGCTCGGTTTTCATGCTGAATATGAAAGCGGAGAGATCGTTCCCCAGGTTGAGGAAATCGAAGACGCACGCTGGTTTCACGTCAATGACCTGCCACCGCTTCCGGCCAGCCGGTCAATTGCCCGTTATCTGATCGAAGCGTATCTGGCCCAGTGCTCAGGCGCCCCCGAACCAGTGTTGCCAGGCTAAGCGTACGGTCAGGCCCAGCACTACGGTGATGAACACCGGGCGGATGAACTTGGCACCGCCCTTGATCGCCGTCCCGGCGCCAAAGTAGGCGCCCGCCATCACGGCAAGGCCCATGCTCAGACCGATGATGTAATCCACCTGACCGGAAAACATGAACACCGAAAGCGCCACGGCGTTGCTGACGAAGTTCATGCTGCGAGCAACACCGCTGGCCTTGACCAGGTCTACCGGATAAAGCAGCAAGGTGCTGACCGTCCAGAAAGCGCCAGTGCCAGGGCCTGCGACACCGTCGTAAAAGCCCAGCCCCAGCCCTTGTGGCAACTGCCATTTCTTTTTCATCGGCGCATCGATGTCCAGCGGCGCCTTGGGCGTACCACCAAACAGCAGATAGAGCCCGCAGCCAAACACAATCACCGGGAGCATCTGATTCAGCCATTCGGCAGGCAGGTAATGAGCGATGACTGCCCCTATGGCAGCGCCTGCCGCCGTGCCGGCGATCGCGTGCAACCACTGTCGCGGGTGGAATAGCTTGCGGCGGTAAAAGGTGTAGCTGGCAGTCGCCGAACCGAAGGTCGAGCTGAGCTTGTTGGTGCCGAGCACCAGATGCGGTGGCAGGCCTGCAGTCATCAGGGCAGGGGTGGTAAGCAGCCCGCCGCCCCCGGCAATGGCGTCGATAAAGCCCGCGATGAATGCAACGACAGCAAGGATTGCAAGGGTGGTCAGGTCAACGCTGAGTTCGAAAGGCATGGCACGGGGGCTTTTAGAGAGAGCGCGGGAAGGGGCTGGAACGCCAGCCGGAACGGCAAGCATTCTACCCGTTCGCACGTGCTCTCAGGAAGTCAGATATCGGCAAGCGCGACCCAGCGCTGTTCTGTCGCTGCACGACGAATCGCGCTGGCCAGGCGCTCGATTTGCCAGGCTTCTTCAAAGTCCGGGCCGCGGCTGCCCTGGCCACACACCGCCAGGATCAATGCCTGCACCTCCAGTGCCTTGAGCTCGTTATACCCCAACTGGTGACCGGGTGCGGGGCAGAACGCCGCGTAGCCGGGCAGTGCTGGCCCGGCTAGAAGGCGCTGGAAGCCGTCCCGCCCTGGCGCGCCAGGGC
>NZ_LJRO01000463.1 GCF_001401155.1 Pseudomonas tremae | reverse complement strand
CACGACTGGCATAAGCGTCGTCCTCCGGCGCCGGCAATGCCCGACGATCCAGTTTGCCGTTCGGCGTCAGCGGGAAACTCGCCAGCGTCACAAAGGCGCTCGGGATCATGTGTTCCGTCAACCCTTGCGACAGTTGCTCGCGCAACTGCGCTGCTGACAATACGGCACCTTCCTGCGCCGTCAGGTACGCCACCAGGCGCTTGTCTCCGGGGCTATACTCGCGTGCCAGCACCACCGCTTCCCTGACCCCGGGGCAAACCGCCAGTTGCGACTCGATTTCGCCCAGCTCGACACGAAAGCCCCGGATCTTGACCTGATCATCATTGCGCCCCAGGTACTCGATATTACCGTCCGCCAGCCAGCGGCCCAGATCGCCGCTTCTGTACATCCGCACCGCCGGCTCAGCACTGAACGGGTCATCCAGGAAACGCTCCGCCGTCAGTTCCGGCAGATTGAGATAGCCACGGGCAACCCCCGCACCGCCGATATAAATCTCGCCGCTGACCCCGATGGGCACTGGCTGGCCGTGCACATCCAACAGGTAAATCCGTGTATTCGCGATCGGACGGCCGATCGGAAACACCGAAGACCGATAACAGTCGATATCCTCAACCAGTCTATGCCAGGCCACCACGTCGCTGCACTCCGTGGGCCCATAACTGTTAATGAATTCCGGCCTCGGCTCGGGAAGCATTTCCAATCTGGCGAACTGAACAGGCTCTCCGCCCAGTACCACCCGGCGAATGCTGTCTAGTTGCCTTGAATCGTTTGCATTGATGAGCGCGTTGAACGCACTGGGTGAAAGATTGATGTGGGTAATACGCTCGCGTTGAATCTGCTTCAGCAGCACGTCGGGAATAAAAGCCTCTCTGGCCAGATGCAGCGTTCCACCGACCAACAACGGCCCCAGAATGTTTTTTTGCGTCAGATCGAAGCTATAGGATGAAACAAGCAGTACGGCATCATCGGACGCCAGTTTCAGCTCGTCGAGATACCAGTGCATCAGATTGCGAAAACCCTTTTGCTCAATCAACACGCCCTTGGGTCGGCCGCTTGAGCCTGACGTATAAATCACATAGGCCAGATGATGCGGCTTGACTGCTCGCGCCACTGGATCATAGTCAGCCTCAGACTCCCAGCCCCCGCCTTCCAGGTCGAGCAACGGCACTGCCAACTTGCCTGGCAACGCCCGGGTCATGCGCTGCACTAGTACCGCCGCCGGCGCGCTGTCTTCCAGCATGTAGCGCAACCGCTGCTCCGGATACGTCGGGTCCAGCGGCACATAGGCAGCGCCCGCTTTTAAAACCCCCAGCAAGCCCACCACCATTTCCGGGCTGCGCTCCACGCAGATCGCCACCCGGTCATCCGGCCCGATGCCCAGGCCGATCAGATAATGCGCCAACTGGTTGGCACGCGCATTCAGTTGCGCATAAGTGAATTTGCGCGCCTCGAATACCAGCGCAATCGCTTCTGGCGTCTTTTCCACTTGCGTTTCGAACAACTGATGGACGCAGGTGTCTTGCGGGTAATCCACGGCCGTCGCATTCCACTCCTGAAGCAACTGACGCTCGGCTCGCGGCAGCACATCCAGACGGCGCAGCAACGACTCGGGATAGTGCTCCAGCGCTTCGACCAGACTCTCCAGCGCCGTCTCCATGTAAGCACATACCCTTTGCGGATCGACCCCCGCCGTGGATTGAACGGTCAGTGCAAAGCCCTCGCCCAGATCGTCCACGGCAAGCGTCAACGGATAGTTGGTCCACTCATTCCAGCCCAAGACCTCGATTTCGCCCCAAGGGCGGTCTGCTTGATCCGATATTTCCGGCTGGGCGCTGTGCCGATAATTCAGCAGCGCGCTGAACAGCGGCAACGACGGGGCAATGGCGCTGCAGCGTTGCGCCAGCGGCAACGACGCATGTTCGTGACCAAGCAGCGCAGTCAGGCGGGCATGCGTGGCCTTCACCCCCTCACTTACGCTTTGCTCACCCACGTTCAAGCACACCGGCAAGGTATTGATGAACATCCCCAACGAGCGGTCGGCACCGTCGCCACCCTGCATCCGCCCCAGCAACACCGTACCGAACACAACCTCTTCCCTGCCCGACGTGCGTCCCAGAACGTGCGCCCACGCCAGATGATGCAGGCTGGCAGCACTCACACCCAGACTCCTGGCTTGCCGACGGATCCTGCCCGCCAGCTCTGCGGGCACTGCCTGCCTGGCTTGCCTTATGTCCCGACCGTCACCCTGCACATCGTGCAAACCGAATGGCAGCGTCGGCTCCGTCACCTGACCGAGCATTTCCTGGAAGAACGCTTCGTGGGCCGCTTGGCTTACTCCCAATCGCGCCTGCGCAACATGGTTACGATAAGGTACCGGCGTCGGCAGTCGCGCTGCCTGCCCCAGCAGATCCGCCTGTACCTCATGTTGCACCACTTCCAGCGCCATGTGGTCCAGCACCATGTGGTGAAACAGCAGAATCGCCACCCAGCGACTATTTGCGTCGTCGTAGGCGTAAGCCATCTTCATCAAGGGGGCTTTTGTCAAATCCAGCCGGCAATGCCTGGGATCGAAGCGCTCCTGAAGTTGCTGTTCGATGTCTCCGTCAGCCGCCTTCAGTTCCAATGCTTCCACGGCCAATGGCGCTTCACGCCAGACTATCTGGACCGGCTCGTCCAGCCCCTCCCACAGCACCGCCGTTCTCAAGATGTCATGCCTGGCAATCACGCCCTGAAGTGCCCGCACGAAAGCCTTCAGGTGGTCTTCGCTTGGCAGCGCAAAACGCGTATTCAGCAAATAGGGGTCACCCTCTAGCGACGCAAGGTGGTGGAACAACACCCCTTCCTGCAGTGGCGCCAGTGCGTAGATATCCTGGACGTTCGCCGTACCGCCCGGCACAGTACTCACAATTCGCTCGATGGCGTCCTCGCTGAGGTCTGCGAGCGGCAACATCGACGGGGTAATTCGTGTGCACCCGACCACGATTCCGTTGGCGGGCACCTCCACCTCATGACCGTTACCCAAAACCTCGGCAAACGCCGAAAGAGTCGGCTGAGCAAACAGCATCCGTACATCCGCCGACAGTCCCGCTTGACGCATCCGGCCCATCAGACTGACGGCCAATAGCGAATGCCCGCCCAGTTCGAAGAAATGATCGTGGCGCCCTACCCGTTCGACATCAAGCAGCTCCTGCCAGATTTCGGCAAGCGCCATCTCCACCTTCCCGCGAGGCGCTTCGTAGCCGCGGCTCACATAAGCATCACCCTCCGGCGCGGGCAGCGCCCGGCGATCCAGCTTGCCGTTAGGTGTCAGCGGCCACCCCGACAATTTCACATACGCCGCCGGCACCATGTACTCAGGGAGACTCGCCTGCAAGGCCGCACGTAGCGTCTGCACTGCAATAATCTCTTTCGCTTCCCTCGTCGTGTAATAAGCGATCAGGCGTTTCTCACCCGGCGTGTCCTCCTGGGCAACCACCACAGCCTCTCCGACACCAGCACACCCAGCCAGATGCGCTTCAATGTCGCCCAGCTCGATACGGAACCCACGGAGTTTGACCTGATCGTCGTTGCGTCCCAGATACTCGATATTACCGTCTGCCAGCCAACGCCCCAGATCGCCGCTCCTATACATCCGCGCCGTCGGGTCGTTACTGAAACGGTCTTTCACGAATCGCTCCGCGGTCAGCGCATCACGATTCAAATAGCCGCGAGCGAGCTGTATACCCGCGATGTAAATCTCGCCGCGCACGCCAACCGGGACCGGTTGCATATGCGGGTCCAACAGATACAGCCGGGTATTGGCGACGGGCCGGCCAATCGGCACGATCCCCGTATGCAGGTCGGGCACGCAGTGCCAGTAGGTGACGTCGACAGCGGCTTCAGTAGGGCCATACAGGTTATGCAATTGCACATGCGCAAAGCGTTGCTCGAAGTGCTTTTGCAAACTATAGGGCAACGCCTCGCCGCTACAGAACACCTGCCGCAATGTGCTACATGCCAGCGGGCCAACCTGATTGAGGAAGCTCTGCAACATGGAGGGTACAAAATGCAATATCGTCACTCCCGAGCCTGCGATCAACTCGGCCAGATACTCGGGGTCCTGATGGCCTGCCGGACGTGCGATCACCAATTGCGCACCGGCGAGCAAAGGAAGAAAAAACTCCCAGACCGACACGTCAAACCCGAACGGTGTCTTCTGCAAGAAGCGGTCTTCGCGACTCAGCCGATAGTGGTCCTGCGCCCATAACAGGCGGTTCACAATGGCGCAATGCTCAATCATCACGCCCTTGGGCTGGCCGGTCGAACCCGAGGTATAGATCACATAAGCCAGGTGCTGTGGCGTGACCGTCGACAACACGCGATCATGCTCAGCTTCAGCCGCCCAGTTCGCGCTTTGCAGATCCAGCACCGGCATCGCCAGCGCACCCAGCAGCTCCCGGGTTTCGGGCTGCACCAGCACCGCCACCGGCGCGCTGTCCTCCAGCATGTAACACAACCGCTCCAGCGGATACCCAGGGTCCAGCGGCACATATGCACCGCCAGCCTTCAGGATCCCCAGCAAGCCCACCACCATCTCCACACTGCGTTCCACACAGATCGCCACGCGGTCGTCGGCAACAATGCCCAGTGACAGCAAGACATGAGCAACCTGATTACTGCGTTTGTTGAGATCGGCGTAAGTCACTCGTTCGTCGCCGCATACCAGCGCAAGCGCTTGCGGCTGCTGCTGCGCTTGCTGTTCGAAAAGCTGATGGAGCAATAAATCCTGTCGCAAGGCCTGGTGTGTTGCGTTGAACTCGACAAGTACTTGCCGGCGTTCGGTTTCGCCCAAGAGCTTGATCGCTCCGACTACCTGGCGCTCGTTCTCGACCATTGCACGCAGCACCCGTTCCAGATACGCCACGTAGCTTTGCGCCGTATCTCTGTCGAACAGCGCCGTCGCATATTCCAGCGAACCGACGATCCGGCCCTCTACCTCCGCCAAGTCGAGCGACACATCGTACTTGGTGGTGCGTACTACCGAATCCAGCAGCGTCAGCTCCAGCCCGTCGATCGCGAGTTCCGCCGTCGGCATGTTCTGCCACGACAGCATCGCCTGGAACAGCGGGCTATGGGACAAGCTGCGCACCGGCTTGAGCAACTCCACCACCTGCTCGAACGGCAGATCCTGGTGTTCATACGCCGCCAGCGTGCAGGCCTTGACTCGACTCAGCAATGCCTCGACCGTCGGGTCGTCTGACACATCTACCCGCAACGCCAGGGTGTTGGCAAAAAAACCGATCAGGCCCTCGACCTCCGCGCTCATCCGGTTCGCCACCGGCGAACCGATTACCACCTCATCCTGCCCTGACAAACGACTCAATACCGTTGCCCAGCCCGCCAGTAGTGTCATGAAAAGAGTGGTGCCGTGCCGCCGACTCAACGTCTTGAGCTCATTGCTCAGCGTCGCATCCAGCACCACAGCTACCGACGCACCCGTATAGTCCTGTTGCGCAGGACGTACACGGTCAGCGGGCAACATCAGCAATGCCGGCGCATCGAGCAGAGCCGTCTGCCAGTAAGTGCTTTGCTTGTGCAATACCTCGCCGCTCAACCAACTTCGTTGCCACATCGCGTAGTCCGCGTACTGAATCAACAACGGCGGCAACGGGGCTGCCTCATCTTGGCAACCGCTCGCGTAGAGCGCTCCCAACTCGCGCGTCAAAATGCCCATCGACCAGCCATCCGATACGATGTGGTGCATGGTCAACAGCAGCACATGCTCTTCATCGCTCAGACGAACCAGGCTCCCTCGAATCAGCGGTCCCTGCTGAAGATCGAAGCGCCTAATGGCTTCTTCGTCCACCAGTCGTGCCAACTCACGCGAGCCATCGGCATGCGTCGTGAGATCGTACTTGCGCAAGGGGCAGCCTGTTTCCTCGGGATGTATGCGCAGCACCACGGACTGGTCCGCGGTCTGCTGGACAAACGTTGTGCGCAGTACTTCGTGACGCGCCACTATCCGGTTCAACGATCGTTGCAAGGCGGGCTCATCCAGCGCGCCGAGTATGCGCAGCCCCGCCGGTATGTGGTAAGCAACGCTGGCACCTTCCATCTGGGCCAGAAACCACTGCCGTTGCTGAGCAAACGACAGCGGCAATGGCATCTCTCGTGAGACTGGCGCAATCTGCGGCAGCGCGTTGCTTTGTGCCTGCTCAACCACGCAGGCAAGCGCCTCGAGCTGCGGATGTGCGAATAACTCGGCCAATCGCAACTCTACGTTCAAACGCTGTCGGACCAGGGAGATCAGTCTCATCGCCAGCAACGAATGCCCACCCAGCTCGAAGAAGTGATCGTGGCGCCCTGCCCGATCGATACCGAGCAGCTCTTGCCAGATATCCGCCAGTGCACGTTCGACTTTGCCTGCCGGCGCCTCGTAGTCACCACTGGCGTAAGCGTCGTCCCCCGGCGTCGGCAATGCCCGCCGGTCCAGCTTGCCATTGGGCGTCAGCGGCCATTCCGACAATTTCACATACGCTGCCGGCACCATGTATTCAGGCAGCCTCGCCTGCAAGGCAGTACGCAATGTCTGCGCCGTAATCGCCTGTTTCGCTTCCTGCTGTGTGTAATACGCCGTCAGACGCTTCTCGCCCGGCGTGTCCTCTCGGGCAACCACCACCGCTTCCCTGATGTTCGCTATCTGTTTCAGCTGCGTCTCGATCTCGCCCAGTTCGATACGCAAGCCTCGTATCTTGACCTGATCGTCGTTGCGCCCCAAGTATTCGATATTACCGTCCGCCAGCCAGCGCCCCAGATCGCCGCTCCTGTACATCCGCGCTGCCGGCTCGGCACTGAACGGATCCTCGACGAAACGCTCCGCCGTCAGTTCCGGCAGATTCAGATAGCCACGGCCAACCCCCGCACCGCCGATANNTGGATCTCGCCGCTGACCCCAATGGGTACTGGCTGGCCGTGGGCATCCAACAGATAAACCTGCGTATTGGCTATAGGACGGCCTATGTGCAATACCGACTGTGTTGCA
The DNA here is from genome assembly GCF_001401155.1 of Pseudomonas tremae. GTDB lineage: Bacteria > Pseudomonadota > Gammaproteobacteria > Pseudomonadales > Pseudomonadaceae > Aquipseudomonas > Aquipseudomonas tremae. The sequence goes on along the minus strand of NZ_LJRO01000463.1, from coordinate 3,653 downwards.
TCGATCAGACCGGATGTCGCCACAACCGTTGTCTCGGTCGGACCATAGTTGTTGATCAGCGCGACCTGACTATCCGGATTGGGAAACCGACGCAACCGGTCTCCGCCAATCAGCAACGTTTGCAGCGTGGCCGGTTCGATCTCTTGGGTGAATGCCATCTCGGCAACCGGCGTAGGCAGGAAGCTCACATCCAGATCTTGCCGACGCCACCACCACAGCAGTGCATCCACATCGTTGCCAAGCGCTTGTCCAGGCAGCAGCGACAGGCTGGCTCCCACACACAAAGCTGGCCATATTTCCCAGGCGCAGGCATCGAAACCGACTCCCGCCACGCTCGAAACGCGATTGTGATGGGTCAGATCGAATGCATCGCAGTGCCAAGCCACCAGGTTAACGAGATTGCGATGCTCAATCATCACGCCCTTGGGTTGGCCGGTCGAACCCGAGGTATAGATCACATAAGCCAGGTGCTGTGGCGTGACTGTCGGCGACACGCGATCAAGCTCGGCCTTAACCGCCCAGTTCGCGCTTTGCAGATCCAGCACCGGCATCGCCAGCGCACCCAGCAGCTCCCGGGTTTCGGGCTGCACCAGCACCGCCACCGGCGCGCTGTCCTCCAGCATGTAGCGCAACCGCTCCAGCGGATACCCAGGGTCCAGCGGCACATATGCACCGCCAGCCTTCAGGATCCCCAGCAAGCCCACCACCATCTCCACACTACGTTCCACACAGATCGCCACGCGGTCGTCGGCAACAATGCCCAGTGACAGCAAGACATGAGCCACCTGGCTGCTGCGTCTGTTGAGGTCCGCGTAAGTCACACACTCGTCGCCGCACACCAGTGCAAGCGCTTGAGGCTGCTGCTGCGCTTGCTGTTCGAAAAGCTGATGGACCAATAGATCCTGCTGCAATGCCTGATGTGTTGCGTTGAACTCGACGAGCACTTGCCGGCGCTCGGTTTCGCCCATCAGCGCAAGCTGGCTAATCGGTGTTGAGTCATGAGCGGCAACCAACTTCAGGAGCAGCGTAATGCGGTCCCGAATCCGTTCAATTTCGTCTTGGCCAAAGCAGGTCAGATTGAAGTTAAAGTCAACGACAATGTCATCGTCTGAATAGTAATCGCAGATAGCGATTGAGAGTGGCGTCTGATCGAAGCCGCTGTACATCCTGATCGCCTGCGCAGGGGAGCCGCCAAAGATAAAGTCCGCGTCAAATTTTTCGAATGAAAGCGTGATATCGAAGATCTGCTTGCGCCTGGAATGCCCAATATTGAGGGCGCGATTCAGTTCCGCGATTGGAAAATGCTCATGGCGGTAGCAGCGTCGCAATTCGGCGGCCACATTGCCCATCAATTCGAGCAGGGAGCGATTGGGGTCGACCCGTACGCCGATCGGAATAACGGAAGAAAACATACCGATCGTCTTTTTCTGACAGGCCGTCGTGCGGTTATGCAGGGGCATGCCGATGATGACCTCTTCAGCATCACCAACACGTGAAAAATAGGCGCCTACGGCGGCAAAGAATATCGCGACAGGAGAAAGGTCATGCTCGGTGGCAACGGCGACCAGGGCATTGAACAGGTCACGCTTTATCGTCGAGCGAATATGACCGCTCTTGCACATTGAACCCACGGCATGATCGCCGGACCACTGCAGCAGAGGTGGCGGCAGTTGTGTATAGCGTTCGCGCCAAAACGCCCTGTCGCGCTCCAGGCGCGACGAACTCAGATAGGCCTTGTCTTTGATCAGGAAGTCGCTGTAGGAAGGGGCTTCCTCGAGCTCGTCGATGCCCGCCAACAAATTATTGTAGGCTTTCTCCACTGCATGGCAGAACAGCGTTACCCCTGCGCCATCCATGACCAAATGATGGCACCGCCCCAGCCAGTAATGATGGGATGCACTGCACCGTACGAGCTGCACCTCCCAAAGAATGCCTTCCAAGGGATTGAACGGTCGGGAAAATGATTGTTGAAGGTATTCCAGCGCTCGCTCGACACTGTCAACGTAGTCTGAAAAATCGACGAGTGCGAGTCTGATATCGACAGATGGCAGCACCCTCTGCCTGGCTATATCGCCCTCATGGAACAAGGCAAGCCGTAGTGCATCGTTATGCTTGGCAACCAGATTGATAGCCTTCTCGAACATCGGAATATCGAGATCACCATTGATCTCCAGTCTCATGCCAATGTTGTACAGTGGTATGTTCGAATCCGCTATCTGACCGAGCCAGATACCCTGCTGTACAGAGGACAGTTCATACGAGAAATTTGAGTTTTTCGATGCTTTTTGATTTGATGGCTTCATGCGTAAACATCCATGATTTTAATATTCTTCCGGCAGCTGAATGATGATGTTCGCGGCCCTACCGAATTCCTGTAGTGCTGGCCAAGTTTCATACAGAGATGGGTAGTTACAGCACAATTTTTCGCAGATGAACTGGGTGTCAGAACCTAGGAAGGTTCTGAAGTAGCCATCAGCTTTTGTTCAGCTTTTGACCTAAGATTTAAAAAACTTCCTTACTTTCAGATAATCAGACTTTCCCCGTGTTTAACTCATTAATTTTTGTCGATTAGCACCTTCCCAAGACGTTTTTCGTATTTAGGTGCAGGTTTCCCATCCTAAGCAGCTCTTTCGCACCATCCAAATATTAGACTGGGTAAATAGCGCGGCCTGTTGCCCGGTGGTTTTAGCCCAACCGCGGAGCCGCAACTTTGTGTACGCAAACTGGCACTTGATCACGCAGAACGAATGCTCGACTTTGCGGACACCTCCACGATCCAACTTGTCTCACCACGCTTTTAGCGGCTCGGACGTACCGCATCGGCCAGCTAATTTGACAATCCTGATGTTCCTGACACTTGTCCACGGCGGTGTAACCCGCATTACCGCTTATCCCGCCTGCTTACTCATGCTTCGTGCGCAACACGGCCGTCGACAGAACTGCCATACGTCCCCATTCGCATTTCGGACATTGAGGCTTGACCAGAACGCTCTTTAGGGACTTGCTTACGTTTGCCAGCATAATCGGCGTCGGGGAATATCATCTGCGTCCTTGGTGTGCCTAAGCTGTGGAGATCAAACACTCTGCCAAACCTAGAACAGCTTCATCAGAATGTCCTTAAAACATGTATGTGGCCAAAAATTTGTTATCGGTTCCATGCCATGAACTTTATTTTTAAGTGAACATCATTGGTGTATGCCGTCTTCAAGACGGCGCACGGTGGTTGAAAAAAATCCCATCAGGCAAATCAGCCCGCCTAGGTTTTGTACGAAAAGTATCGCCGCTACAACGTAGGCTGCAGACCAGCGTGACCATGGCTGCGTAGGTTTTGGCCAGCTTGTTGTAGCGAGTGCCGATTCGGCGGTTCTCTTTTAGCCAGCCAAACATCCGCTCAATGATGTTGCGCTCCCGATACTTTGGACGATCAAAGAGTCTGGGCAAGCCAGGCCGGGTTTGCGTGGCATGGCGCGTAGCGGGATCACAGGCTGCATTCGATAACGGTCGCAGTAGTAACGCAGGTGTTCTGCGTCATAGCCGTTGTCAGCCAGTAACCATCTACTGCGCTTTCGCGGTCGCCCCGGCTTACCGAGAATGCGCACCTGATCCAGTAACGGCCGGGCGTGGGCGATATCGCTAGCCTGTCCCGGTGAGAG
>NZ_LJRO01000207.1 GCF_001401155.1 Pseudomonas tremae | reverse complement strand
GCGCCACCAGCTATCTGCAGGTCGTGACGTTTGATGAGCAGGGGCCCAGAGCGCAAGGTCTGCTGGCATTTTCTGAATCGAGCAACCCGCAGTCTGCCCACTCAAGGGACCAGACCGAGGCGTTTTCGAAAAAGCAGTGGAGTGAGTTGCCGTTCACCGAACAGCAAATCAAGGCTGATCTAGCGTATCAGGTGCAGGTGATCAGCGAGGAGGGCAGCCGCTGAACATGGCAGGAGAAGCGTTTGGGCCGGGCGGCCCAAATGCGCTTGCCTGTCGGGATTAGCCGCCGGGCGTATCGATATCGGCGTCAACACCTGTCTCTTATACACATCT